>CAVPRQ010000028.1:0-158515 GCA_963707855.1 uncultured Thermoleophilia bacterium | reverse complement strand
CCAAGCGGATCGCGAGAAGCTCATCCAGGAACTCAAGGACCTGGACGCGAGGAGTCTCAAGCTTCGCACGCGAGCCAGCAAGATGCGGCAGGCGTCGGAGCAGTACTACAAGGACAACGGACTCGGCGAGTAGGCCGAGTCGCAGCAGACGCGCCTGGCTTGTGGTGTGCCGTGAGCGAGCTTCCTCACGCCGCAGTAGGCGGTCGGCTGGTCGTCACTCCCCACAGGCAGCCCGCCGGCCGCTCAGTGACCGGCCACCGTCAAGGACCAGCCGGAACTTCCGTCAAGGATCACGCGGATCCCCTGTCAAGCATCAGGTGACGCCGGTCTGACCAGCACCACCCGGAACACGACGGACTTCTGGCGCGCCCGGCAGGATTCGAACCTGCGACCTGAGGATTAGAAGTCCCCTGCTCTATCCACCTGAGCTACGGGCGCGCGGTGGGACCGCGGCGGCGCGCCGGCGAGCGGCCGGGGCGCGGTGTCGGCGGACGCCGGGCGGCGCGGACGGGCGGCGAGAGCCGGCCGTCGCAGCCGCTCAGGGTCTGAGGAAGTGGAGCGGGAGACGGGCCTCGAACCCGCGACCCTCAGCTTGGAAGGCTGATGCTCTAGCCAACTGAGCTACTCCCGCTCGTGTGCCGAAAAGGCGGTGGTCGGGACGGGCGGACTTGAACCGCCGACCCCCTGCTCCCAAAGCAGGTGCGCTACCAGACTGCGCCACGTCCCGGCGCCCGGCCAGTATACCGCAGCTCGCAGAGTCGGAGCCTCCGACCACCGAGCGTCCACAAGGGTTCCCGCCCCACGCGGGGAATCCTCGTGCATGCCCATCTCCGTGACGATGATCGGCGAGCGCTGCAAGCCCTTCGCCGCGCTGCCGCTCGAGCGGGTCGGCGAGCTCGCCGCCCACCCCGACGTGCTGCTCTGGGTGGACGTGACCCAGCCCTCCCACGAGGAGCTCGCCGCGCTCGAGACCGCGCTCGCGCTTCCCAGCCTCGCCATCGAAGACGCGCGCGAGGCGCATCAGCGTCCGAAGGTCGATCACTACGAGGGTTGCGTCGTCGTCGCCGCCTACGCGGCGGCCCTGGACGCTGCCACCGCACCCGGCATCTCGTTCCACGAGCTTCAGCTGTTCGTGTCCCCGCGATGGGTGGTCACCATCCGCCAGGACCCGATCCCCGACGTCGAGGCGATCCGCCGGCGAGTGTGCGCGCCGGGCGGCCCGGCCAAGTCGACCGCGACGACACTCGCCTACACCGTGCTCGACGAAGTCGTCGACACCTACTTCGGCGTCCTCGAGCACCTGCAGGAGCGCATCGAGGAAGTCGACGACGCGGTCTGGTCGCGCGCCGACGACATGGACCTGACCGAGGCGTTCGCCCTGCGCCGCGATCTGGCTCGGTTCAGACGGATCGTCGCCCCGATGCGCGAGGTGCTGACCGTCATGGTCCGTCGCGAGGGCGGCGTCCTTGACGACTCGGCCGACGAACATCTCCGCGACCTCTACGATCACAGCATCACGGTGTACGAGGAGATCGAGATGAGCCGCGAGCTGCTGGCGGCGGCGCTCGAGGGCCACATGTCGGTGATCTCGAACCGGCTGAACTCGGTCGTGCTACGGGTGAGCGCCTGGGCGGCGATCATCGCCGTCCCGACCGTGATCGCGAGCATCTACGGCATGAACTTCCGCCACATGCCCGAGCTGCACTGGGGCTTCGGCTACCCGTTCGCCCTGGTGCTGATGGTCGCGTGCGCCGTCGGGCTCTACCTCGTCTTCAGGCGTCAGCGCTGGCTGTAGCCCACACGGGCGGGACTGCAGCAGCAGCGACCTACTCTCGCAGATAGGGCAGCGTGAGGACCTGTCCCGGCTGCAGCAGCGCGCCGTCGAGCCCGTTCGCCTCGCGGATCGCGTACACGACGGCGCGCAGGTCGCGCTGCTCACCGTACTCGTCGGCGGCGATCTGCCACAGCGTGTCGCCGCTCTGCACCTCGTAGCTGCGCCCCTCGAAGGCGTCGCTCTCGACGGTCGCGTTCGCGACCCTGACGCCGGCCCACACGGCGACGAACACGAGCAGCAGGAACACGGCGAAGCGGAGGAGGCCGGCGAGCGCGGCGCGCGCGGCGAGCACGGCGCACCCGCGCGCCGGCTCGCGCCGGCCGCACCGACGCCGTGCCCGAGCGCGCCGGAAACCGCCGCAGACGCGCGAGTCTGCCCGGCTCGTCGAGCTCTCACGGCCTCGCCTCTCGCGCCCGCCGCCGCCCGGCGCCCTCGAGCTCGCTGCCGCACTCGGGGCAGCGCAGCACGACGCGTCCCGGACCAACGGTCGGCGACCGCCGCGACCGCGGCTGTCGCCGCACCACAGGCACGTCGCCGACCCGGCGGCGAGCGCGTCGTCGAGCGTCTCGCCGAGCAGGTCGGCGAGCGTGGCCGGCAACGCGGTGGCGAGGGAGAGCCCGCTCATAGCCTGCGCAGCACCCCCACGACCTTGCCGACGATGTCGACGTCGCCTGGGTCGAGCGACGATGGGCTCGTAGAGCTCGTTCTCGGGCTGCAGCCGGATGCTGCGCCCGTCGCGGAAGAACCGCTTGGTCGTGGCTTCGTCGCCGACGAGCGCGACGACGATCTCGCCGTTGTCGGCGTCGTCCTGCGGATGGACGACGATGAGGTCGTCGTTGAAGATGCCGGCCTCGACCATGGAATCGCCCTGGACGCGCAGGACGAAGTCGCCGTCGTCGCGCCGGAGGAAGCCCGGCACCTCGACGAGCTCCTCGATGTTGTCTTCGGCGAGCAACGGGACGCCGGCCGCGACCTGGCCCGACCAGAGGCAGCGGCCGCGGCGGCCTCAGCTCACGGACGACGTCGAGGGCGCGCGGCTTCGTCGGGTCGCGCTTGATGAGACCCTGACGCTCGAGGTTGGCGAGGTGCGCGTGCACCGTCGACGGCGAGGAGAGCTGGAGCGCCGTGCAGATCTCGCGCACGGTCGGCGGGTAGCCGTTGGTGCGGATGCTCTCGCGGATGAACGCGAGGACCTGCTCTTGTCGTGCGGTGAGACCGCCCACGTCGCCTCCTTGGTCGAACACATGTTCGTGTGCAGTGTAGGGTGAACGTGTGTTCGTGTCAATGGAGAGGATAGGGGCGGCCCGGACGGAAAAGCGCGCGGGCGCCGACGGAAGCGCGCGCCGGCGCGTCACTCCGGGTAGTCGTCCGGGTTCTCGGAGGCGTGCGGGTCGCAGGAGACGCGGGCGTAGAACTCGAGCGCCCCCTCCTCCCCCGACGCCGCGACCTCGTAGATGCGGCGCAGCTCGGCGACCGGGTCGGGGTGATCGTCGACCCTCAGGTCGAGGTACGGCACGACGGTCCTGCACATGACGAGGACGGCCGCGGACTGCCGGCCGCGGGCGTCTCCCCCGGCCTCCTGCCCGGCCTCCAGGACCGCGACGAGGCGCTCGCCCAGATTGGCCGCTCGCGCCTCGTGGAAGGCGCGCTCCATGGCCGCCACCGTCGCCTCCGACACCAGGATGTTACCGGCGATCGCGTAGCCAGGGCCGCTGCGGCCACCGCACCACGGATCGGTGTGCTCGCCGGTGTAGCTGAACGAACGCCCCTCGGCGTCGACGACGTTGAGCTGCCGATACGTCCGGGTACCGGTCCTCGCCCAGCGCCGTCGCGGCCGCCGTCGTCGGGCGCCATGCCGTCCTCCAGCAGGTCGAGCACGCGCGGCCCGAGGAAGGGGTTCACCCAGGCCTGCGTCGCCACGGCTCCGACGCGAGGCCGCACGAACGGGCAGATGTTGCCGGCGGCCAGAGCCTTGGACGAGACCCCGACGCCGAGCATGCCCGTCACGGGGTCGCGCGCGGCGATCGAGAACGTGGCGAGACGCTCGCCCGGGACATCAGCGCCCAGGGACGCCGACGAGCCTGATCGACCGCAGCTCTCCATGGCGGACGCAGACTACTTCTTGACGATCCCGAGCGGCAGCACGACCCGGCCGTAGAGCTCGTTCCACACCTGGGCGATCGAGGCGTACACGGCCGAGAGACCGACGAAGATGCCCTCGAACCCGGCGATCCGCGTCCAGTCGCGAACCGGCGATGCCGAGCAACGTGCCCTCACCGACCCACTTGCCGATCGCCAGCAGGACAGAACAGGACCGTCAGGCTGAGGAAGACGGTCTGCAAGGCACGGTTGATGCGCAGCGTGCCGACGAACATGAGGCCGGTGAAGACGCCCCAGGCGAGCAGGTACCAGCCTGCCGCGGTCGCGTCAGTCGTGAACTCCTCGGGCCAGATCGTCTCCACCACCCAGAGCGCGACGAGCGTGAGCCAGAAGAGGCCGTACGAGAGGAACGCGGTCATGCCGAAGGTGCTGTTCTTCTTCCACTCCATGATGCCGGCGATGACCTGCGCGATGCCGCCGTAGAAGATGCCCATGCCGATGATCATGCTGTTGAGGTCGTAGAAGCCGGCGTTGTGGATGTTGAGCAGGACGGTCGTCATGCCGAAGGCCATCAGGCCGAGCGGGCCTGGGTTGGCGGTCACGTCGGCGAGCGTCGCGACCACCTTCCGGTGCTCGCCCATCGGACCGAGTCGCTCGCGGCCCTTCGTCGTCTCTGCTGCCTCGTCGCTCATGGGCGTGCGCCTCCTCGTCGTCTCTGATCGTCGGTGATGGGTGTACCGCCGGCGTGCGGAGGTGCAGGCCCCCGCGGCACGGCACCTCGCCGCCCCCTCCACGGAGCGGCGCCGTAGGCGTCGGGATTCTACCGGTGCCGGCCGCGCCTGCCAACCACTCTCGCGCCCGCATGCCTCACGCGGTCTCGCGCCTCGCGCCGGCGACGCGATCAGACGACCCTGATCGACCTCGACAGCGAGTACTCGGTCGGCAGACCAGTGCCATCGTCGCCCGCGGCCATGACGCGGAACCACGCCGTCCGCTTCGGCGTGAACTGGACGGTCCACTTGCCGCCCAAGGTGGTCGTCACGCTCCTGACGGTCTGCCAGGTCCTCTTGACCGGATCCTGCATCTGCAGACTGACCTTGGCCCCCACCTGCCAGGCGCCGTTGAGGGCGAAGGTGCCCCGGAAGGTCGCCTTCTTGCCGAGGGCGACCCTGCTCGAGCTCGAGGTGATGCGCAGGTTCTGCGGGAAGAACACGGTCGCCTTGTAGCCGATGGTCGAGATGCCCTCCTTCGGGCCGCTGCCGGGGCCGAGCGTGGCGTCGTTCACGACGCCCACGAGGCTCGGGACGTAGTGGTACTTCACTCCGGGCCGGAAATCGCCCGACTCCGAGATGGTCCACGTGTTCTTGTGCCCGTACCACTGCCCCGAGTCCTGTGCTTGAGGCGCGTACCAGTCATAGCCCTTCTCCTCGAACACCGTGCCCCAGCCGGCACCCGCGTAGAGGTACGTCTCCATGTTCGCGGGGTACGGGGCGTTCGTCGCGTCGTAGGTGACCATCCAGTGGTCGTCGACCTTCTTCGCCGGCCACTGGAGCCGGATCTGGCCCTCGCCTTCGGACGTCGGCGTGAAGTCCCACGAGTTGCCGTACGGCGCACCCTTCAGGGTGCCCCACCCACTCCTCGTACCCGGGAAGCGGAAGGTCTCGGAGCTCCAGTTCCACTGGTCAGACACCGTCTACGCCCGCGGAGGTGTCGGTGTACGGGGCGTAGCCCCACACCTTGAACCGCGCGGTCTCGTTGAAGGCGACGATGACGACGTAGAAGTCGATGCCCCGCAGGTGCTCGGGCTCGCCCGTGTACGGGTCCTCCGGGATCACCTCGGTCGACCCGGGCGCGTTGTCGAAGTCCGCCTGGGAGACGTAGTGGTCGATGACTTCCTTGCCCGCAAGCATGCCGCTGTAGCCCATGGGCTCTTCCCAGACCGAGCGGCAGGTCTCGTCGTAGATGTAGATGTCGAAGTCGGCCCAATCCGGATCGAAGGTGACCTCGGCGTGAAGGTTGCCGATGTGACTCACGTTGACCTCTGTACGCCGCCACCTGGACCGTGTCCCAGATGACGCGTTCCGTCATGCCGGGGGTCATCGTCTGCGTGTCGGCCAGCGCGACGCTCGCCACGGAGAAGAACACCACCGCGGCGAGACAGACGACCGACACGTACCTACCCGCCATCTTCATGCGCTTCCCCCTTCGCGATGGTCATCGGTCCGCAGGTCTCTGCGTGATGCGCGGGCCCTGGCCTCTGGTCGGCCCGTCGTCGCATCCCGTCGGCGCCTGCGCCACGAGTCCCGCAGGTCGGCACCCGCAGACCACTATAATGGTGAGCGTGGGTGACGTGCACGGTGTCTGAGGCGGACCTCAGCCCAGCTCCAGCCTCCTCGGCGACGCTGGGAGCGTACCCACGCGGACGCGCCTGGCCGCGCGGTGTCGTGCTCCTCGTCCTCACGATCCTCCTCATCTCCGCCGGCCTCAGGCTGTACCAGCTGGGGACGCCCGGCGAAGGGACGTCCGACGGCTACATGTTCGACGAGGTGTACTACGTCAAGGACGCCAAGGCTATCATCGACGGACGCGTGGGACCGCCGAAGGGCGTGCTGCGCTGGGAGCCCGGCGACGGAGTCGTGGGCGCATCCCGAGGCCGGCAAGCTCGCCATCGCCCTGGGCATCGATCGTGCTCGGCGACCGGCCCCTCGGCTGGCGCCTGCCGTCGGTCGTCGCGGGCCTCGTGATCCTCGCGTGCGTCTACCCCATCGCGAGTCGTCTCGGACTGCCGCGACGATGGGCCTCCGTGGCGCTGCTCTTCGCCGCCTGCGATCTTCTGGGCATCGCCCAGTCGCGCATCGCCACGCTCGACATCTTCGTCGCCGCCTGGACGACGCTCTGTCTGCTCGCCGCGCTGCGCTTCGTGCAGGACGGGGAGCGGCTGCGCTGGCTCGTCGCGACCGGGATCGCCGGCGGACTCGCGGTCTCGACGAAGTGGTCCGGGGCGCTCGCCCTGCTCGCCGCGGCGGCGATCGTGGTCATGGTCCGCGCGCTGCCGAAGGTAGGCCGCGCGGACGCGGCTCCGTCACCCGACCGCCGGCCGCGGCGGTCGTGGTGGACCGTCAGCGCCCTCGGGGCCCTCTGCCTCGTCGTGCTGCCGGCCGCGATCTACGTCGCGAGCTACGCGCAATACTTCGCGAGCGGTCACTCCCTCGCCGACTTCCGCGAACTGCACAGCCAGATGTGGCACTGGAACCTCACCGTGGATGCCCCCCACAGTTACGCCTCGCAACCGCCGACCTGGCTGATCGACTACCGTCCAGTCTGGTACTTGTTCGTCGATCAGGGCGAGACGCGCCGCGCCCTCGTCGCCATGGGGAACCCGTTCCTTTGGTGGGCGAGCGCGGCGGCGCTGGTCGCGGCGCCGCTGCTCGCTCTGCGGCGCGGCCGCGCCGCGGCGCTCGCCCCCGCGGTGCTCGTCGCGATCCTGTACCTGCCTTGGTTCGCCACCACGCGCACGTCGTTCCTCTACTACATGACGCCCGTCGCGCCGATCATGGCCGTGCTGCTCGCGGCGGTGCTGTGGGTGCTCGAGGGCGGGCGATCGGCACGCGCCGAAGCGCGTGTGGCCCCGCCCTGCGCTCGTCACCGCCGCAGGCGCCGCCACGGTGACCGCCCTGTTCTGGTGGCAGATCGCGCGACGCGCCGCGTTCGTCTTCTGGGGAGCTCCCCGGCCGCGCGGGACCCGGCATCGCGAAGTTCAGCGACCGCGACGGCGATCGGCGTCGCCGTCTTCGCCGCCGCGGCGGTCCTCGTGTCGAAGAGGCTCGAGCGCATTCGGCAGCTCGCCGTCTGGGCCATCGTCGGCGTCGTGTGCGGCATCGTCGTGCCGTTCCTGCCCATCCTGATGGGGACGCCGATCTCCCCCGACGACTTCTACCGCCTCATCTGGTTCCCAAGCTGGATCTGAGTCGCGCGCCGGCGCGGGCGCCGAGGCGGACGAGCGGGCCAGAGGGGAGCGGCGGCGCGATGCCCGTCCCGTCGCGACGTCGTCGAAGGCCCCGTCTCTAGGCGATGACGGCCGCCATGATGGCCTTCTGGGCGTGGAGGCGGTTCTCGGCCTGGTCGAAGACGACCGAGTTCGGCGAGTACAGCACCTCCTCGGTGATCTCCTCGCCCCAGTGCGCCGGCAGGCAGTGCATGACCTTGACCTGCGGCCCGGCGAGACGGACGAGGTCCATGTTCACCTGGTAGTCGCGCAGGGCGGCGAGGCGCGTGTCGTGCTCGGCCTCCTGGCCCATGCTCGTGAAGGTGTCGGTGTAGATGACGTCGGCGCCCTGCACGGCGGCGCGCAGGTCGCTGGTCTCCTCGATCGTCGCCCCAGTCGCGGCCGCGTCGGCGCGCGCCCGCTCGACGATCGCCGCGTCCGCACGGTAGCCCTCGGGCGTACAGATGACGACGTGCATGCCGGTCTTGGCGCCGACCTCGGCGAGCGAGTGGGCGACGTTGTTGCCGTCGCCGGAGTAGACGAGCTTGACGCCCTCGAGGCGCCCGACGTGCTCGCGGATGGTGAGCGCGTCGGCCATTCCCTGGCACGGGTGGTGGTCATCGGTAAGGCCGTTGATGATCGGGATCTGGCCGTACTCTGCGAGGTCCTCGACGTCCTTCTGGGCGAAGGTGCGGATCATGATGCAGTCGACGTAGCGGCTCATCACGTTGGCGGTGTCCTTGATGGTCTCGCCGACGCGGAGCTGGATGTCGTTGGCGTTGAGGAACATCGGCTGGGCGCCGAGCTGCTCGATGCCGACCTCGAAGCTCATGCGCGTGCGCGTGGAGGTCTTCATGAAGATCATCGCCACGGCGCGCCCCTCCAGGAGGCGGTGCGGCTCGCGCGCCTTCTGCGCCGCCTTGATCTCGACCGCGAGATCGAGCAGCGCGCGGACCTCCGCCGGGGTGAAGTCGTGGATGGTCAGGAAACTGCGTCCCGTGATGTCGAGCTCGGACATGCAGGCCTGGATGGGCTGGGATGACATGCGACCTCCTCCCTGAGGCGGTTGGCCGGACGGGCGCCGTGAAGGGGCGGCGTCAGCCGCCCGGTCGCGGCGCCAGGCGCCGGCAGAAGCGGCGACGGGGGCGGCCCGCCGCGAGGCGGAGCCGCCCCCGTCGCGAAGCGCGATGCTATCAGATGAGCCCGCGCTCGACGGCGTTCGTCAAACGAAGCCGCGCTCGCTGAGGATGTCGGCGAGCGTCGGGCTGACCGATCTCCTGCAGGTCGTACTTCACGCGCACGGCCGGCAGCTTGATGTCGATGATGCGGCGCAGGTCGATCGGCGTGCCGATGACGACGAGGTCCGCGCCGGAGGCGTTGATCGTCGTCTCCAGGTCCTCGAGCTGCGCGTCGGAGTAGCCCATCGCCGGGCAGCAGCACGCCCACGCTTGGGTACTTCTCGAACGTCGCCTTGATCTCGCCGACGGCGAACGGCCGCGGGTCGATGAACTCGGCGGCGCCGAGCTGCCTGGCGGCCACCGTGCCGGCGCCGTACTTCATCTCGCCGTGCGTGAGCGTGGGGCCATCCTCGACGACCAGGACGCGCTTGCCCTGGACGGCCGAGGGGTCGTCCACGGTCACCGGAGAGGCGCCCATGATGATGCGCACCGTCGGGTTGACCGAACGCACCGCGGCGAGTTCGGCCTCGATGCCGGCGCGGTCGGCCGTGTCGATCTTGTTGAGGACGACGACGTCGGCCAGGCGCAGGTTGACCTCGCCCGGGTAGTAGACGAGGCCGTCGCCGGGACGGTGCGGGTCGGCGACGGTGACGTACAGGTCGGCCTTGTAGAAGCTGAAGTCGTTGTTGCCGCCGTCCCAGAGGATGACGTCGGCCTCCTTCTCGGCCTCGCGCAGGATGGCCTCGTAGTCGACCCCCGCGTAGATCACGTTGCCGGCGGCGACGTGCGGCTCGTACTCCTCCATCTCCTCGATCGTGCAGTCGTGCTTCTTGAGGTCGTCGATCGTCGCGTAGCGCTGCACCGCCTGCTTGGCGAGGTCGCCGTACGGCATGGGGTGACGGATCGAGACGACCTTCTTCCCCGCCTCGCGCAGCATGGTCTGGATCTTGCGCGTGGTCTGGCTCTTGCCGGCGCCGGTGCGCACCGCGCAGACCGCGATCACCGGCTTGGTGCTCTTGACCATCGTGTGATCGGGGCCCAGCAGGCGAAAGTCGGCGCCGAGGGCGTTGACGAGCGCCGAGCGGTGCATGACGTACTCGTAGGGCACGTCGCTGTAGGCGAACACGACCTGCTCGACGCCGTGCTTCTTCGACGAGCTCGGGCATCTCGGACTCGTCGTGGATGTCGATGCCGTTCGGGTACAGCTTGCCGGCGAGCACGGCCGGGTACTTGCGGTCGTTGATGTAGGGGATCTGCGTGGCGGTGAAGGCCACCACCTCGTACTTCTCGTTGTCGCGGAAGTAGGTGTTGAAGTTGTGGAAGTCGCGGCCCGCGGCCCCCATGATCAGGACTTTCGTTCGGTCGGCCATGCTCACTCCTGTGGTTTGAGGTCCCTCCGCGCCACGATCCATCGTCAGGCCTGCGGAGTGAACACCTTGTGGACGTACGGAGACGTGAAGAGCTGCACCGTGGCAGCGTAGTTGGGGCGGAAGCGAAAGACCTCGCCGAGGCGCGGCGGTACGGCCATCTCCTGGACGTCGAGGATGAGATGGTCGCTGGACGCGCCGAGGATCTCGACGCCCTCGTCGAGCGGCGTGAGGTACTCGGGCATGACGTCCTGACGCCCGAGGGCGCAGATCGCGCGGAGGCGATCGCCGCGATCGACGAAGCTCGGCTTGTTGCCGTAGGCGTCCTGGGCGACCGTGCCACGCGGCATGCTCGGCTTGACCTTGCACTCGATGACCGGCGCCGTGAGCTCGAAGACGTCGGTGTGCAGACCGAGGGTCGGCTCGCGCGTGAGCGTGTCGACCCCGTGCAGGATCGTCTCGCCGACGCGCAGCGTGGTGACGCCGGCGGGCATGCGGCCGGAGGCGATCATGCCGATCGAGCCGGAGTTGCCGCCCCCGACCAGGAGGCGACGGCCGACGCGCTGCTCGGTCGCGCGGGCGAGCTCGACGAGCTCGCGCCATGTTGCGCTCGTCGGGCATGATCGCGCCATAGCAGGTCAGGTTCACGCCGATGCCGGCCAGGTCGACGTGGTCGAGTGCCTCGACCGCGTCGACGAACGCCGGCAGGTCGTCCGGCAGGATGCCCTCGCGCAAGTCGCCGAGGTCGACCATGACGAGCACCTGGTGCCGGCGCCCGAGGGCGGCGGCGGCGGCGTCGAGCGCCGTGCACGTCTCGAGCTCGCTGGCGAGCGAGAGGTCGAACAGGCGGACCGTGTCGGCCGCCAGCTCGGGCGCCGGAGCGCGCAAGCAGCCAGATCGGCGCCGTGATGCCCGCGGCGCGGTGCCGCTCGGCGTTCGCGTGCCGCGACTCGCCGAGCGCGACCGCGCCCCCCGCCAGCATCGCCCTGCCGACCTCGGGAGAGCCGCAGGTGCACTTCGTCACCGCGACGACGTCGACGCCGCGCAGCGCCGCGACGACGTCGCGCGTGTTCGCGGTGACCTTGCCGAGGTCCGTCGTGAGTGTCGCCTGAGCGCTCAAGGGCCTCCCGTCCGCCCGCGCGCCTGGCGCGGGCCGTTGCATAAGAGGTATGCAGAAGCTTATAGCCGGACTTCGGGCGGCGCAAGCACGACGGCCGTTTGCCGCGCCGCGGTGTGGACGTACCCGGCCGCAGCGACACAGCCGTTCGACGCGCGGCGAGGGACGCGGCCCGCCGCGCGGGCGCAGACTACATGCCGAGGCTGCGGCGCATCAGCGCCACGACCGCATCGCCGGGGAAGTGCGCGAGCAGCGCGCCGCAGCAGGCGAAGATGTAGTCACGGTCCACGACGCAACGCGCGTCCTTCGGCGGCAGCAGACGATCGCCGCCGTTCTTCGATCGGACGTCGAGAAGGAGCGCCTCCCCGCCCGGGAGCCGCGTGAAGGCCCCGCCGGTGCCGATCACCCAGCGGCACGCTGTCAGGTCGCGGCCGCGGGCCACCGTCTGACGGCCCGTCGGCGTGTAGAGGTAGGAGAGCTGCCCGGCGTGCCGCTGCACGCCGGCCACGGCGGCGTAGTGCGCCAGCGTCAGCGCCGCCTGCGCCTCTTCGGACGTGGTCGGGATCGCCGGCGGCAGGTGCACCGGGCGCTCGTTCTGGGCGAGCATCTCGACGACATGCTGGGCGCTCACGTACGTCCCAAGGTCGCCCTCCACCGTCCGCTTGCTGTGCGGCTGGGGTTCGGTCTGGATGGGCGCGTACTCGATGCTGCCGTCGGTCACCGAGTGCACGTCGGTGGTCGCGCCGCCGACGTCGATCACCACCAGGTCGCCGATGTCCTCGGCGAGCCGCTCGCAGGCCACGCAGCACGGCGCCCGGGGTCGGCAGGATCTTGCCCGTGACCAGCGCGCCGATGCGCTCCATGCCGGGGGCGTGGATGATGTGCTCCTCGAAGGCGTCGTGGATGACGTGCCGGGCCGGCACGATGTCGAGCTCGTCGATGCCCGGGTACACGTTCGGCGTGATGCGCACCTCGAAGCCGGCCTGGTGCAGCACCTGGCAGGCCTCGTCGCAGACCGCGGAGTTGCCGCCGTAGATGACCATCGGCTTCTTGCCGGCGGCGAGGACGCGGTCCTGTATGGGTGCCCCGCGGGGCGCCTGCCCGACCGCCGGATCCGCCCTCAGCCTCGACCGGCGCGCTGAAGTCGATCGCGGCGAGCATCCCGGCGTTGTGCAGGACCGTGTCGACGTCGCCGCCCTCCACCCCGCCGGCGAGCATGATGACGTTCGGGCGTGCGGCGGCGATCTTCGCCAGATCGTGGCGGCGCAGCTTGCCGGAGGTCTGGTACTCGACCACCCCGCCGGCGCCCAGCGCCGCCTCTCGTGCCGCCATGGCCGTCATCTTGGCCGTGAGGCCGTGGACGGTCATGCGCAGGCCGCCGGCCGCCGAGCTCGTCGCGAGGAACTCGCGCGGTTCGAGCGGCCCGGTGGATGCCTCGACCAGCGCCCGCGCCGCGGTGACGCCGACGGTGACGTCCCCGTCGAGGACGGAGGTCGGAGCGACGCCCTGCCCCAGCAGGCAGGGCGTCGCTCCCGCTCCGCGACGCTCGTCGGAGAGCCCGTCGAAGGCGCTGACGACCGTCGTCGTCGAGCCGATCTCGGCGACGAGCACGTCGACGGGGCGCGCGGCGCCGTCGCCGCGCGCCCTCTGCTCGCTCGTCGCTCCGCTCACCTGTCCCGACCCGCCTGCGCGGCGCGCTCGCGCAGGGCTTTCACCATGAAGCTCGCCACGTTGTGGCCCTTGGTGCCGCGGCCGAAGCCGGCGTCCATCCCCCAGCTCCTGGCGAGCTCGTCGGTCACCTGCGTACCCCCGCTGATCAGCAGGAGCTTGTCGCGGACGCCCTTCTCCACCGCGAGGTCGGCGATCTTCTCCATGTTCTGGCGGTGGATCTCGCCGTGCGTGATGATCGTGCTCAGCAGCACGGCGTCGGCGGCGTGCTCGATGGCGGCGTCGAGCAGCTTGTCGACGGGCACCGAGGTGCCCAGGTGGACGCACTCGACGCCGTACTTCTCGATGCCGCCGTGCTTGATGTCGATGATCTCGCGCATACCCACCGAGTGCTCGTCGTTGCCCACCGTCGCGGCCACGCACTTGAGGCCGTGATCCTTGACGAAGGAGCGGATCTCGTCCTCGGGCACGAGCTTGACCTCGGCGGGGATGACCAGCGTGGCGGGATCGACGCTGGCGTCGAGGCGGCCGCGCACCTCGAGGAGGGTGCCCTCGGCCGGGTGCATGACCTGCTTGTGGATGACCTCGGGCTCCTGCAGGTTCATCGCCTTGGCGAGCTCGAGGGCGGCGAACTCCGCGACGCGCTCCGCCGCCGGCAGGAACATGGTGACGACGACGAACCCGTCGGCGGCCCACTGGACCTCGGGCTGGATCAGCTTCTTCTCGCGCTGCTCGGCGGTGCGCTGGAGCCGCACGTTGACGTTGTCCTCGGGGTCGAGCTCGTCGATGAACGGGATCAGGCTCTCGTCGCAGAGCGTGCAGCCGCCGATGGGAGCGCATGCCTTCTTCAGGCCCTCGGGCAGGTGGTTGTCGCCGAAGTGGTGGCAGACGGGCGCGAGGTAGTCGTCGGCGCGCTCCACGACCGTGCCCACACCGACGCCGCCGTCGATCTTGCGGAAGATGCCGTCGTCGTTGGTCTCGGGGTAGCACCCGGAGTCGACGAAGTAGCCCTCCTGCACGGCGCCGAAGTAGCCCCCGTCGCGGACCATCCCCTCGAGGAAGAGCACGGCGCGTTCCTTGAGCTCGCGCACCTTGCTGCGCAGTTCGGGCGCCTCGCGGTCCACCTTGACGACCTTGCGCAGGCCGTCGAGGCCGACGAGCGTCTGCCGCGCGGTGTTCACGGCGTGGACGTTGTTGTAGTGCCACGGGACGTTGCGCCCCTCGTCGGGCGTGATGGTGCTCTGGATGTCCGCCGTGGTCAGGCGGCTGACGAGCATGTTGAGGACGTGATTGACGGTCGCCTCGCGACCGCACGACTCGATGTAGCGCGTGTTCTGCTGGGCGCGCATCTTGTACTCGCCGAAGAGGTCGCGCAGGGCGACCGCGTACGGCAGGTCCATGCGCACGCACGGCGCCGGCGTGGCGTCCGGCGGCACCGTGCTCAGGCAGATGTTCTCCTTCGGCATGCCGGCCTTGACGGAGTAGACGCAGTTGATGGCGTGCTGCACGAGCAGCTCCGGCATGACCTTCCACGCCTCGCGGGCGGTGGCGTTGGCGTTGTGGGCGCCGTCGATCTGGGCCATGTTGACGGCGGCCATGATGCGCTTGGCCACCGCCGCGTCGACGAAGCTGCGCACCATGTTGATGTTGCGGTAGAGCACGTTGTACTGCGGGTCCTGGTGGGCGCCGTTGACGCCCTCCTCGGCGAACATGACGGCCATCTCGGGCCCGGCCACCCCGCTGATGTAGCTGTGGAAGTTGATCGGCCGGCCCACCTCGTCCTCGATGAGGTCGAGCGCCTTGCGCGAGGCACGCACCTGCTTGCGGGTCACGGCGATGCCGCCGACACCTTCGGGGGTGCCCTCG
Organism: uncultured Thermoleophilia bacterium; assembly: GCA_963707855.1. GTDB lineage: Bacteria > Actinomycetota > Thermoleophilia > UBA2241 > UBA2241 > UBA2241. The sequence continues at coordinate 143,400 of CAVPRQ010000028.1, read as the reverse complement.
AGCAGGCTGTCCATGTGGCTCTGGCCCGCCGTGCGGATGACCATGATGTGGTCGGCCCCGTGCCAGGCCGCCATGCGCATCCGGCGGACGTCGTCCTCGAAGCGCCCCGAGGCGATCTCCGTCGTCACGACGCAGTCCGGCTGCGGGTCGATGTTCTCGAAGTACTTCGCCGCCGGCAGCGGCACGCTGCGCTGCAGGCTGCGCGTCGTCTCACGGTACGAGAACGGGCCCAGGCGCTGGTCCTGGCATCGGCGTGCGCCACGTCCAGCCGCGACGGCGCGGACGGTAGCGTTCGAGATCGTCGAGGATCTGCTGCAGGTCGATCTTCTCCTCGGGGTCGAGCGGGTGCTTCGAGGCCCAGTCGTCGGCGCGGGCGCCGACCGGTGCATACGGCTTCGGCGCCTTCGCCGGGCGATGGTGCCCCTTCTGCCCGGTCTCAGGCGCCATGGTGGCCACCCCACTTCTTCTCGACGATCTCCCAGCCCTTGCCGGCCGCCAGCTTCGCGGCAGCGGCGCGCACGTCGACCTCCCAGTGCTGCGCGCAGTGCAGCACGATGTGGCCGGCGCCGTGGCCGAGGAGGCCGCGCTTGTCGACCTCGTTCACCACGGCGTTGCAGGTCGGGGAGTCGATGCCCATGCGCATCAGGACCGAGCGCTCGATGCTCGGCGAGGTGTGCGTGCGGGCAAGGTCGACGAGCGGGTCGACGATCTGCTCGACGAGCTCCCAGAAACGGGCCTCGAGCTCATCGTCCGAGAGGTCGGCGAGGTGGGTCCGCCAGGCGAGGTATTCGTCGGCGCGTGCCATCTCAGGCTCCCTTCAGCTCGGCCAGCATCGCCTCGACGGCGGCCGCGTCGCTGTTCGTGTCGGCCGCCAGGAAGGCGATGTCGTCGCCCGTCGGGACGTAGCCCTCGGGCGCGTTCTTCAGTGCGTTGCGCACGTAGCTCTTGCGCATGCGCGCGACGTCGAAGTCCTTCGCCTCGATCTGCTCTATCGACTCGGGGATGACGATGACCTTGCCGGGCACGTTCTCGCCGGGGTCGCCGGCACGCACCTCGACGCCCATCTCGCGGGCGAAGTTGAGCTGGCTCCAGTGGTGCTTGCCGGCACCGGTGTACTCGGTCTCCTGCACGACGATCGTCGCCTCGCGGGGCAGGTCGCGGGCGAGGCTCACGGCGGCGGTCATGGCGGTGTTGCCGGCCGGTCCGCGCTCGAGGCCCTCGAGCTTGGCCATGGCCTCGGTGATGTAGAAGACCTCGCCCTGCGTGACCGTGAGGTAGCGGTCGATGTAGCGCAGCGGCCGGGCCGCGTTACGCGGCACGTCGGCGCGGTCCGGCCATGTGGCGAACGGCACGCCAAAGCCGGTGTGGCCGGTGGTGAAGCTCTTGCGGTTGAAGTCGTCGTCGCTCGCCATGTGCAGGCCGCTCAGGTCGACCGAGGCGCTGACGATCTCCGTCGACGTCGCCCCGGCCGCGCTTCAATCCGCGGGCGGTGCCCGTGGTGTTGCCGCCGCCGGCGTGCGTGACGATCACGTGCGTCGGGTCGGCCCCGGTCAGGGCTCGCATCTCGTTCGCGATCTCGAGACCGAGGGTCTCGATGCCGCTCACCCCGAACGAGCTGTACAGCGAGGCGGCGAAGTAGCCGGTGACGTCGAGCAGCTCGACCATGTGGAAGAAGAGCTCGGGGCCCACCGTCATCTGCACGACCTCGGCGCCGTACGCCTCGCAGATGCGGCCCTTCTCGACGATCTCGGGCTGACCGATCTTGCGGCTGTCGTAGGTCTCCTGGCAGATGATGCACTTGAGGCCGTTGCGCGCCGCCTGGCTGGCGACGGCGGCGCCGTAGTTGCCCGACGTCGCCGCGATGACGCCCTCGTAGCCCTTCTGCTTGGCGACGAAGATGCTCACGCTGGCGCGCCGGTCCTTGAAGGCGCCGGCGAGGTTGGCGGCCTCGTCCTTGACGAAGATGCGCGCCCCCTTGCCGGGTTCGCTGATGCTGCGCACCAGGTCGGTGAGGTTCTTGAGCTCGAGCAGCGGCGTGTTGCCGACGCCCGCTCTGGTCTGGATGCCGACGATGTCGTCGAGCGAGTAGCCGTGCGCGCTCATCATGCGCTCGTAGTCGAAGGCGATCGGGCTCAGCTCGAACTCGCTGTAGTCCATGCCGAGCGCCTTGCGCATGATCTCGCCGCGTCGCGCCATGATGGCGTCGAACTTGGTGGCCATCAGCGCTCACCCCCCTCGGCGGCGCGCCAGGCCGCCAGCCGGGCGCGCAAGTCGCGGCCGACGTGCGTCAGCTCGGGGATAGGATTGCCGTAGGTGATGAAGTAGCCGGGGTTGACGGCCGAGAGTGCTCCCGTGACCGTGCGACCGGTCATCGTCTCGATCGTGAGCTCTTCGCCCATGCCCGCTTCGCCCTGGGCGAACCCCTTCACCCACATCATCAGCGGCTTCTCCGCCGTCTCCGGCGGCAGGTTGCTGCTTCGGTCAGCCGGGTCGAGCACCTTGCACTCGACCTCGACCCAGTCGCCCTCGCGGGCGCGTGTCGCGTCGGTCAACGCCGTCACCTCTCTCTCGCCGCGACCGGTCAGACGGTCGGCGTCCAGAAGCGCGGCAGCGGCATGTCGACCACGGTCAGCATGCCGGCCGGCGCGTCCTTCATGAAGGGGATGTAGTTGCCGGTGCTGGCGTACGTGCCCTTGCCGCCCGGGATCTCGGGCTTGTTGGCCATGTTGACGTTCGGGTCGCCGTGGATCTCGATGTAGTCGCCGGTGTCGACGCCCTCGAGCTCGGGGTGGATCTGCTGCGGGTGGATGAGCTCGATCTTGAGTTCGCTGCCGACGTAGCCCCTGCCGATGTGCCGGCACCCGGCGACGTCGCCGGGGGCGACGTGCACGTGCGGGGTCGAGCGCTCGACCTTGGTGACGATCGGCTCGCGCGTCTCCTCGATGCGATCGATCTCCCAGTCGAGCGCCTTGGCGATCAGGTGGATGCTCTCGGGGAAGCCGATGTGCCCGACGATGCTGCCGTCGGCGACGCCCTTCTCGAACTGCTCGACCGTGGTGCCGACGCCCTGGCCGGTCATGACCGTCGGGCCGAACGGCGAGAGGTCGTTGACCCGCGTCGCGACGATCTTGTCGACGCGCAGGCAGATCGAGCTCCACATGACGATGAGGGCGTCGAGCATGAAGCCCGGGTTGATGCCCGTGCCCAGAACGCTGACGCCGTGCTTTCTGGCGAGCGCATCGATGCGCTCGGCCCAGGCCGCGTCGCTCGCCCACGGGTACGAGAGCTTCTCGGCGATGCAGATCACGTTGCAGCCGGCCTCGACCGCGGGCACGACCTGGTCGGTGATCTCGTGCAGGTTGCTCTGCGTGTTGATGCAGACCACGTCCGGCTTCTTCGCCAGCACGGCGCCGAAGTCGGTCGTCATCTTGACGTCGCAGGGACGACCGAGCAGCTCGCCGACCGTCTTCCCCTCCTTGGCCGGGTTGGTGACGATGACGCCGACGAGATCGATGTCCTTCGGGCGGTCGAGGATGAAGCCCAGAAGACCCTGTCCCATCATGCCGGTGCCCCACTCAGCTACCTTGATCATGTCAGCTCCTTTGTAACGATGATTGCACCCATGCATACGGAATATGCAGCCACGGACGCGACTCTATCACGGGCGCAACGGATAGCCCCGTGTGCCAGCGCGGATGGGGAGGCCGATCCCGCGCAAGAGCGGGCAGGCGTCGGTCGCGCGCGGCGCGGTCAGGAGGGGCGAGGTGGCGGAGGCTGGTCGACCGTGTCGGGCGCGAGGATGGAAAGCTCCTTGCCCATCTGCGCCTCCTTGGTCGAGATCGTGCCGGTCCGCTGGGAGAGATGCTATGCGGCCGCGAGGCGAGGGTCAACTACGGGATCCCGCCGAAGCGGCGGTCTCAGACGGTGATGTCTTCGGCGACCTCGACGCGGTTCCGGCCCGACTCCTTGGCCCTGTAGAGGGCCTCGTCGGCGAGCTCGACGGTCCGCGTCGCGGTGTGCTCGCCGGGCCACCGCACGGCGACGCCGACGGAGAGCGTCACGAGCTGGTCGCGCGGCAGGTCGGCGCCCGCAGGAACGGTGTCGGCCCCGCTCATGACCCGTTCGGCGACGCGCAGGGCCGTGCCGTCCGCGACGCCGGGCAGGATGACCGCGAACTCGTCACCGGCATACCGCGCGACGACGTCCCCCTCGCGCACGCAGCGCGCGATCAGCGTCGCCACCTCGCGCAGGACCGCGTCGCCGCGCAGATGGCCATGGACGTCGTTGACCTCCTTGAAGCGGTCGAGGTCGATCATCAGCACCGAGAGCGGCATGTTCCCGCGCTCGCAGCGCGCGAGCTCGTCGGTGAGGCGGCGGTAGAACTCGCGATGGTTGAGGAGCCCGGTGAGGCTGTCGCGCACGGCAGCTCTGCGCAGCGTCTCCTGGGCGACGGCCACTCGCTCGGCCATCGCATTGAACGCGCGGCCGAGCTCGGCGATCTCGTCGTCACCGCCGACCTTGACGCGTTGGTCGAGATCACCGAAGGCGACGCCGGTGACCGCCGAGCGCAACACGCGCAGCGGGCGACCGAACTGGAACGAGAGCAGCAGGGCGATGCCGACGGCGAGGGCGATGGCAAGCGCGAAGGCGACGAACATCGAGCGACGCAGGGCCTCCTTGGCCATGAGCGTCGGATCGCGGTCGCCGCTGACCGCCAGGAAGGCGTCGGCACCGGCGATGCCGAGCGACGTGGCCTTGGTCGCATACGTGCCCGTGCGCACGACTTCCTCCGGGTCTCGCAGCCGGCGAGGCGCCTGTGCCTGTTCCAGCTCCTCCATAAGGTCCCGGTCGTTCGTGGCGGCGGAGTGACCGTGCATGAAGATCGTGATGTCGGTGCTGGTGATCGCGCTGACCGCCCGGGCGAAGCGGTCGTCGATGGGCTCCGCAAGCACCAGCGTTCCCGAGATCGCGTCCATGCTGTCCGCGGGGGCGATCGCCGCGGCGGCGATCAGCCAGAGGCGCCCCTCGCGGTACACGAACTCAGCGGACACCACCTTCCCGAGCGCCTTCTGAACGACGGCCTCGCGCTGCAGGTCGGCCAGCGGCGGTCCGACGGAGTCGAGCAGGCGGCCGTCACGATCCAGCACCGTGACGCTCTGCACGTCGAACGCCGTGCTCACCCATGAGGTGAAATGCTCGAAGATGTAGTCTGCGTCGCGCCGCCGCACGGCGGCAAGCAGATCGGCGGACGCGGCCTCGGCGGCGGCGGCCCGCTCGGTATCGATCATGAGCTTCTGGACCGCGTTCTGGGCGACGCCGAGATCGTCCTTGAGGCGGCGCTCCTCGAGCCGTTCAAGGTTCGTGCCCACCGTGCTCGAGGAGATGACGAACTGCACGGCGACGGCGACGCAGACGGCCACGACCACGCTGGTGATCAGCTTGACGCCCAGCTTGGGGTGCAGCAACTGTCGAAGAACGCGCATTCCCCGCCCGCCTCTGCATTGTCTCCGCACGACTTCCGTATCGGCAACGAGGCGCGCAAGGTCAAGACCCGTGAGCCGTGGGCAGACACATGTACCCCACGCGTGTAGCCGGCGGAGGTGCACGCACCTCCGCCGGTACCCTGCGAAGCCAGCCGACACTCGCGACGAACAGAGGTCAGCGAGCGGGAGCCATGCCTGTCACCGGACTCACGAGAAGGCCCAGGTCGTCGGCGCGGATGGCGCGGCCTTCGTCGGCCGCCGCCCGCACCGCCGCCCGCGCCGATCCTCCGCAGCGCGTCGTCCACCGGCACCGGAACGGCGAGACCGTCCGCGGCCGCGGCGACGAAGACCACCTCGCGGACCGCACCCCCGGTCGCCGCCTCGACCGCAAGCGCGTACGCGGCGCCCTGCGGCGTGTACCGTTCGCGCAACAGGCGCTCGTCGGCGTCGCCGTCGGTCTTGTAGTCGACGATCACCCACTCCTCGCCGTCGCGGTAGAGCAGGTCGACGGCACCCGACACGACGATATCGTCGACGAGGACGCCGATGGGCAGCTCGCGATGCGTCTCGGCGCTCCGCGCGGCCGCGCGGACCGGCGCCGAGCGCCAGCAGGCGCCGGCGAGCGCGGCCGCGCGCTCGGCGAGATCGGGCCAGCCCAGCTCCACACAGACGGCCCCGGCGAGGCCGGGCAGCGAGCGCTCGTCATCGAAGTCGGCGAGCTCCATGACGCGGTGCACGGCCGAGCCCAGCGCCAGCGCCCTGGCCCGGCCGGCCGGCGCCCCGGGCCCGCCGCCGCGCACGCCTTCGTCGACCTGCTCGAGGGCGCTGGGACTCGTCGCCGGCGCCGGGCGAGCGGCGCGCTCCAGGAGCGCCCTTCGTCCTGCAGCCCACGCGGCGCGAGCGGCGAGCAGCGCCGCGACGTCCGGCGCCTCGTCGCGCTCGAGCCTGGGCGGCGCCTCGCGGGGTGGCAGGACGAGCACGCCGCGCTCGTCACGTTCCTCGGACGGCGGCGCCGCGCCGGGCGCCGGCAGGGCGTCGGCGAGCGGACCCAGCAGCACCGACGCCGGCTTGCCGTCCTTGTTGCGAAGCCTTCCGAAACACGTCACGACCAGCTGGTCCCGGGCCCGAGTAGTGGCCACGTAAAGCAGCCGGCGCATCTCGCTCGCCGCCATCGCCGCCTCACGCTCCTTGAGGTCCACGTAGGCGCGCGGCTCCAGGTCTTGAGCGCCTCGCCCGGGAAGCTCGGCCTTCAGCCTCACGGCCAGGCGATCGGCGCGCACGGTCGACGATCGGCTCTCCCCCTCCCCCGCCGCCGCCCAGCGCCCCGCCGACCACGACGACGATCGGATACTCGAGCCCCTTCGCCTTGTGGATCGTGAGCAGGCGCACCACGTCGCCCTCGTCGTCGACCTGCGATTCCTGCTCCCCGGAGGCGTCGCCGGCTTCGGCGGCCCAGTCCAGGAACGCCCCCAGGCCGCCGCCCCCCGCCTCCGCAAAGGCCTTTGCCCGCTCGATGAGCTTGTACAGGTTGGCGATCGCCTGTGGCGCGCCGGCGCCCGTGGCGGCGAGGAACTCCGCTCCGCGCGTGACCCGCACGAGCTCGCCGGCCAGCTCGTGCGGCTCGCTGCTCGCCTGGCGATGCGTGAAGGCCGCCCAGCGTCTCGAGGGCCGCGACGATTGCATCGTGGGTCGCGGCCCGCTCGGGAGCGGACGGCTTTCGCGGGGCGCCCTGGTCGAACAGGTCGAACCTCCCGCCGTCGGCCCAGAAGAGGAACAGGTCGTCGTCGCTGAAGCCGAAGAAGGACGAGTGGAGGGCTCCGTAGAGCGCCGGCCCGTCGCTCGGGTCGTGGACGGCGCGCAGGCAGAGCAGCGCGTCGGCCACCTCGCGGCGGTCGAAGTAGGACTTGCCTCCGTCGACCCGGTACGGCACGCCGGCCTCACGGAGCGCCTGCTTCGTACGTCTCCAGACCAGTCGTCGCGCGAAAGAGGAGCGCGATGTCGCCCCAGCGCGGCGCGCGCCACGTCTCGGCGTCGTCGTCACGCCCCGCGCGCGTCCGCACACCCCAGCGCGCGGCCTCGTCCCCGTGCACGCGCACCAGCAGGTCCGCCAGGGCGCGCGCCTCCGCGCCGCGCGCGGCGTCGGCCTCGCCCGACCCTCGCGCCCCGTACTCCCGACCGAGCAGAACGGCGACGCGGGACCCGTCGCCGTCCTGGCGATAAGCCTCGACCCTCTCGTAGCCCGGCTGACGGCCCACCTCGGCGTCGCTGTCGAAGACCGCGGTGAAGACCTCGTTCACCCACTCCGCGACGGCCGGCGTGGTGCGGAAGTTCTGCCGGATCGCCGTCACGGCCCCAGCGCCTCCAGGCTGACGCGAGACCAGCGCCTTGACCTCGTCGTAGAGGGCGATGTCGGCACGACGGAAGCGGTAGATCGACTGCTTGGGGTCGCCGACCAGGAACAGCTTGCCGGGCTCCAGGACCACGTCGCGCCAACTCGCCGGCGACGGGCTCCGCCTCGCAGAGGAACAGGACGATCTCGGCCTGCAGCGGGTCGGTGTCCTGGAACTCGTCGACGAGCAGGTAGCGGAGGCGCCGCTGCAGTGCCCGCCGCGAGTCGACGTCGTCCCTGAGCAAGTCGCGCAGCCTGCCCAGCAGATCGGTGAAGTCGAGCCGCCCAAGACCGATCTGCGCCGCTCCAGCCCATCGCGAGAAGTCGTCCGCGACCGCCACCGCCAGACCGGTCACGAACGTCGCATACGCGTCGCGCAGGTCGGCCACGACGCGCACCAGACGCCCGGTAGCGGACCTGCAGCTCCGGCTTGCCCCCGTGCGCGGCGTCCCAGTTGCCCTGGGCGCCGCCCGGCGCGGACGCGGCGTCCTTGGCGGGCAGGGCGTAGAGCGCGGCGGCGGCCTCGTCGACGTCCGACGGCCGCGCCCCCAGGAGCGTCTCGCACGCCTCGACCAGCTCCATGGCGACGGCGAAGCCGTTGTCGGCCTGGTCGAGGCAGGCGGTGGCGCAGAACTCACGCAGCCGCGCGAGCGGCGCGCCCATCTCGTCCAGCGCAGCGACGAGGTCCGGCTCGTCCGGCGGTCCGGCGAGAGGGTCCACGTCGTAACGCTCGCCGAACACCCCCTTGGCGCCGGCCGCCAGCTCGCGCACGCCGGTCGAGCGACACCCCCGCCTGGAGCAGGCGCAGCACCCAACCGCGCGCGCGGCGGTGCGAGCCACCCTCGGCGCCGGCGGCGTCGGCGACACCGCCGGCGCCTGCGGGGGCCGTGGCGAGTCCGCCGAGCCACTCCTCCCAGAGCCGCGCGCGCTGGATCTCCGCGCCGAGCGCGTCGAGTTGCTCGAACGCCGGATCGACGCCGGCCTCGACGGGGAACTCGCGCAGAAGCCGCCCCGCGAAGCCGTGGATGGTGCTGATCGGCGCGTCGTCGAGGGCGTCGAGGGCGCGCGCGATGGCGGCGGCCTCGGCGGAGCCGGGCGCCGCCGCCTGCGCGCGTCGCTCGAACTCCTCGCGCACGCGCTGACGCAGCTCGCCGGCGGCCTTCTCGGTGAACGTGATGGCGGCGACCGTGCGTACGTCGCCGGAGCCCAGCTCCGGATCGAGCACGCAGCGCACGTAGCGGTCGACGAGCACCTTCGTCTTGCCGGTGCCCGCGCTCGCCTCGAGCAGGAAGGTGGTGCCGAGGTCGCCCGTCACGCGGTCGCGGGTGTCCTGGTCGCAGGGCACGCGCTCAGGCATCGTCGCCACCCCACTCCTCCGGACCCGACGTCTGCAGGCGGACCAGGTCGTGCAGTGACTCGCCCTGTCGTTTTCGTGCGCGCGCCCACGCGGTCACGCCGCAGGCGTAGGCCACGTCGCAGAAGTCGCAGCGCCCGCCCGTGGAGCGCGCGAAGACCCCGTCCTCGACCAGCGCCACGACCTCGGCGACGAGTCGCTCGAGGCGAGCGCCGGCGGAAGGCTCGTCCTCCGCCAGGGGCAGGTCCTGGAACCCGCCCTTGCGCGTGACGAGCCGATACAGGCAGGTGATCTCGGAGTACCGCTGTTCGCCGCATTGACGCACCGCACGCTGGTACACGGGCAGCTGCACGCCGAGCCCGTCCCTCAATCGCTTCTGCTCGGTACCGCCCCTGCCGGTCTTGTAGTCGACGACGCGCGCTCCCGACGGTGTCTCGTCGACGCGGTCCAGACGGCCGGCGAAGCGGATGCGCCGTCCGCCTGACAGCTCGAGCACCACGGGCCGGCCGTGGGCTTCGCCGAAGCACCACTCGACGGCGACGGGACGCCCCTCGCCGGAGCGAAAGACGGGGTCGCGGCGCACCGTCTCGAGGAGGTCGTCGCGAAGCACGCGGCGACGCACGTCCCAGGCGAGCGCGGCGCCGGTGACGCCCCGGCTCTCGGCGGCCGCGCAGGCGGTCGTCCAGGCCGAGTCCAGAGCGGCGAGGGCCCCGTCGCAAGTCAGGTCCCTCTCGATGACGGCCTCGTATGTCAGCTGCAGGATCTCGTGGGCGAGCGTGCCAAACTCGGCGGGAGTCCATCTCCAGACCGTCCCCCGGCTCGTCGGGCGCGTCCAGGGAGAAGACGTCGCGCAGCAGAAAGGCGAACGGGCAGTCGATGTAGCGCTCGAGCCGCGTCGGGTGCATCTCGGCCGCGAAGGGCCGCCGCGTCTCGAGCCCGGCCAGGGCGGCGCGGCCCTCGGCGCCGAGCAGGCCGTCCCAGGGCCCCGGCTCGGGACTGCGGGCGGCGCGCCACATGGCGAGCCGGCGCCCGGTCGCCGAGGCGTCGTCGAGGACGGCTGCGAGATACCGACGTGCGGCCGCCCGCCGTCCGTCCTCCGAGAGCGCGAGCAGCGAGGCGGTGTCGCGCTCGCGCTCGTCCACCCACACTGACCCGCTGTCCGCTTCGTCCTTCGGCGCGCCCCCGACGGCCCGCCACACGGGCGCGAGCGGCGCGCCGCTGAGGAACTCGTCGACCCCGACGGGATACCCGGCGGCCAGGGAGGCGAGCCTGAGCAGCAGCCTGGAGGGCAGTCGCGGGCGTCCCGTGGCGGCGTCCGTGCGCGGCGCGAGCAGCGTGAGACGCTCGCGCGCCGCCTCACACGCGAACGCGAACAGCAGGGTCGCCTCGGCGTCACGCGACTCGGCCAGCGGCAGGCGGACGCCGGACTGCCCGGCGAGGCGCTGCCGCTCGGCGTCGCCCAGGATCGGGTCCGGGCGACCGCGTGCCGGGAACCCTCCCTCCGCCAGGCCGGTGAACACGACCGAATGGAAGCGCAGTCCCCGCAGCTCGAGAGGCGTGAGCACGGCGACACCCTCACGGCCCACCCTGCCCGCCTGGACCCTGGAGTCCCCCGAGCAGCTCGCGCAGCGCCGCCGCGACCTCGACGACATCGACCTCCTCCCCGAGCACGTCGAGCGCCGCGACCCGTGCCGCGGCGTCCGTCGCCGACGCCGCCTCGGCGGCCGAGAACACCGCCTCGGCGAGGCGCGCCAGCGCGGCGGCCCACTCGGCCCACGTGGCGCGCGCGGGCAGCGCGGTGCACGCCCCGGCGAGAGCGCCGACCGCACGCTCGAGCGCGCGTGCCGCGCGCAGCCGCACGCGCAAGGCGTCCAGCTTCTGCGGCCCCTCGTCGTCGCCCCCGCCGGCCGGCGTCTCATCGCGGCCCTCGAGGTCGTTCACCCTGCGCTCGAGGCCGCCGGCCCGCCGGCCGACGCGCTCGACCCATTGCTCGAGGCCGGCCACGACCCCGGCGCGTCGCGCCTCGTCGAGCCACAGGGCCGTCTCGCGCGGCGCGGCGTCCGAGGAGCTGAGCGGCGCGGCCAGCAACAGGTCGACCACCGCCCGGCGCGCGAACGGCTCGCCCGCCGGCGGGGCCAGGCAATCCAGGAGACGTGCCAGGATCGCGCGGCCCGGGAGACCGGTCGCGGCGGCGGCAGGCGACCGGCAACCCCGCGCCCTCGAGCGCGGCGGCCAGTCGCTCGACGTCGTCGGCGTGGGGCACGAGCACGGCACAGTCCCACGCCGTGGCGCCGGCGTCGAGCGCCGCGATCACGGCACGCACCGCCTCGCGGCTCTCGAGGCGCTCGTCGGCCACGGAAACGACGCAGAGCGAGCCGTCCCCGCGAAGCCGGAGCGGGTCACGCGCCGGCCCTTGCCGCGCCTCCCAGAGCGCCGCCACGCGGCCGAGGTCGTTGTTCGCCTCAGGCGCTGTGACCGGTCGTTCGGCCATGCCCAGGGCGCGTGCCGCGTCGAGCGCCGCGGCGCCGTCACCGCCGGCACCTCGGGGTACGGGGACGAACAGGTCGGCGCCCTGACGCAGCAGCGCGGCGAGGAGCTCCTCCTGGGCCTCGTTCACGTCGTAGACGCCGTAGAAGATGGTCGCGCCGCCCGGCAGGTCCCGCCAGAACGGCGGCCGCGGCTTCCAGGTACAGTCCGGCGCCGTCGACAAGCCCTCGGCGGTGGAGCTCGCCGCAGTATGTGACGAACAGGCTCTCCAGGTCGCTCGCCTTGCCACGGCTCGGCGCCGTCTGCGCACCGATCGCGGCAAGCGCCCACGCCGCCGCGGGATCGATCGTCGCCTCCCTCAGGTCGGCGAACGTCGCCGCCAGCGCGCGCGCGAAGTGCGGACGCTCGCAGACGGGGCCGAAGTACTCGAGTCCGCGGGCTCCGCGTGCGGCGACGAGGCGCCGCACGAGTCGCTCGCGGGCCTGGCCCGCGAGCACCACGGGCGGCGCCCCACGCGATCGCGCGGCCAGATCGCGCGCCAGCGCCGCCATGGTGGCTGATCCTCACGTTGGCCGTGGCTCCGAGACGACGCACCAGCAGATCGCCGATGCGGGTGCGCACGGCCGCGGAACCGACGACGATCGAAAGGGGCGCCAGAGGGCGGCCACGCTTGTGCTCGAGGACGCGCTCGCAGAGCGCGTCCTCGAGCTCCGCGAAGCGGCCGCATACCAGCAGTCCGCGTGCCTGATCGCCCCCGTCCGCCATCCTGGGCGCGAGGGTATCACGCGCTCGCGACGGAGAGCCCGGCTGCGCGGCGCCCTACGTCAGCTGGCCGATGATGCCGGCGTGCCGCGGGAACTCAGCCTGCAGCGCCTGGCGGTCGGCGAGCTCGAAGTCGACGAAGTCGAAGCCCGGACTCACGACGCAGCTGACGAGGGCCCAGGCCTGGGAGGGCGGAAGGTCGAGGCCGCCCGTGACGCGGGCGGCCTGCCACCTGTATGCCCGTACGAGCGCCTGCGGCAGGTCCGGGCCGAGCACCCGAGTCTCGAGCTCACCCGACGGGCGTCAGGGTCACGAGCTCCAGAGGCAGCCCGCCCTGATGGATCCAGAGCTCGTCGCTCGCCAGACGATGGAGACGGCTGGTCGAGCTCGACGTGACGAGGAACAGGATCGCGGTCGCCGCGGCGCGCGTCCCGCGTGCGGTCTCGACCGTCTCCTCGGCGCGATACGTCTCGCGGAACCAGCCGCCCTCGGGGTGAGGCTGCAGCCCGAGCGTCACGGCAAGCGTTTCGGCCGTGGGGCTCATCTGGCGGCCTCGTCAGCGATGGGATACATGCGCCGAGCATAGAACGAGAGAGCCCCGCCGTCAGCTGAGCGGCGGGGCTCTCGTCGGCAAGCCGATAAGCCGGATCCTGTCGTGGGTGACCATCCATCTGGGACGCACGTTGCCGCGCGCCTCATGCGGCCGGAACCCGGGAGCTTCGGGCGAGCGACCCTCGAACGCTCCCCTATTTGGCCTTGCACCGGGCGGGGCTTGCCGAGCCGGCCTGTCGCCAGGACCGCTGGTGAGCTCTTACCTCACCGTTTCACCCTTGCCCGCACCCCCGAAGAGGCCGCTGGCGGTCTGCTCTCTGTTGCGCTTTCCCTCGGGTCTCCCCGGCTGGACGTTATCCAGCGCCCTGCTCTGCGGTGTCCGGACTTTCCTCGACGGACGCCTCGCGGGCTCACGAAGAGCGTCGCGACGCGGCACCGCCGCGGCCACCTGGCTTGCACGAGGAGTGTACCACCGGGTCCGGCGACGCGACCAGCCGCCTAGCGAGGACAGCACGAGGAGGCGATGACGGCCACGCGCCGCCCACCCAGGCGGCGGCCCACGCACCGGGTGGCGCCGCTGCGGTAACCCTCGTTGGCGGCGCCGAAACGCTCGGCGGACAGGTAGCTGCGCACGGCCGCCGCCCACCACGCCGACTGCGCGTCCGCGACTCGGTGCCGCCTCTTCTGGCGGAATGCTGCGCTCACGATCCGCAGGATGGCCCTCCCACGTCGAGTCCTCATCCAGTATGCGATGGCTATGCCCAAGTCCGAGGAGACCGGACGCACGCGGTCAGTGCGCGCGACGTGAACCTGCGGCCAGGGCGCGTCACCCGCGTAGGCAGGCCACGACGAGGAGGCGCGTTGACGACGCAGCGAGGAGACCGGTGCGCGATAGCGCGACGCTGACTGCATCGGCCGCTGGCCTGCCGCGCTGGCTTCGCGACGGCCTGTCGGCGACGACACAGCCGTCGGCGCCGACGGGTGACCCCAGCATCACGGGGGTCGTCGCCTCGGCCACCCCGGTCGACGGCGGCGATGCCGTGGGCTCGTTCCTCATCGACCAGGGCAGCGGCGACTACGACAAAGCATCTGTGGCGGTGACCGACGACACCGGCTGGTACCGGCGGAGCGGTGACGGCTACGAGGCGATCGACCGTCCGGCCGCGACCGAGCTGACCGGCAAGACGGTCGAGGTGCAGTTCACCGGTCCCGGTCGCCGAGTCGTACCCGGTGCAGGCGACCGCCGGCTGGGTGATCGTCGGCGACTGAGCGACGACCGGCGGATGCGGTCGAGCGATCAGCCCCGCGACGCGGGGCCCAGCTCGGCCGCCGCGGCCTCGTCCATGAGCCAGAGAAGCTGGCCCTTGACCGGGGCGATCGCCTGGGCGGGGACCGCCTTCGGCAGGCGGAAGCCCTCGAACACCTCGGCGACCATGCCGGCCTTGTCCGCCCCGGCGACCAGCACCATGACGCGGCGCGCCGAGTTGATGACCGGCCAGGTCACCGTGAGGCGCGCCGTAGCCGTCCGGCGCCTCGGTGGCGACGCAGAAGCGCTCCTCCTCGTCCAGGGCGGGGCTGTGCGGGAAGAGCGAGGCCGTGTGGCCGTCGCGACCGAGGCCGAGGAGGACGAGGTCGAAGACCGGCACCTCGCTGGCAGGACGCTCGAGCTTCGCCAAGGCGCGCAGCTCCGGCCTCGTAGGCGAGCGGCCGCGGCCTCCGGGTCGTCCTCTCCGCGCATGCGGTGGACGTTGTCCGCGGCGATCGGCACGTGCTTGATGAACGCCTCACGCGCCATCGCGTAGTTGCTCGCCGGATCGTCCGGCGGCACGCAGCGCTCGTCGCCCCAGTAGAGGTGGACGCGGCGCCAGGGCACCTTCTGGGCGAACTGCTGGCGGGCCAGGTGGCGGTAGAGGGCGCGCGGCGTCTCGCCGCCGCTCAGGGCGGCGGCGAACCTCCCGCGCGCCGCCGCCGCCGCCTGCGCCGCCATCGCGAACACGTCGGCGCGCGCGCAGGGCGAGCGCCTCGGCGTCGGGCAGGACCTCGATGCTCATCTCGCTCCCTTCGGCATGGTGAGTCGTCAGGCCGAGCCACAGGGCGCGCCGGCATCATGGCCGGCGCCAGACGCGCCCGTCCCGGGCGACGAGGGCGTCGGCCGCCTCCGGCCCCCAGCTGCCGGCCTCGTAGATCGGGAGCCCGCGAACCGGGGGCGTCTTCCACGCCTCGAGGATCGGCTCCATCAGGCGCCACGCCTGCTCGACCTGGTCGCCGCGCTTGAACAGGGTCATGTCGCCCTCCATCGCGTCGAGCGAGCACGCGTCTCGTAGGCGCTGAACGGCAGTTCCTTGAGCGTGCCGCCGTAGGAGTAGTCCATCGCGACCTGCTGCAGCGTGAGGCCCTGGCCCGGGGCCTTCGACTCGATGCGCAGCGAGAAGCCCTCGTCGGGCTGCACGCGCAGGACGAGCACGTTGCGCCGCGCGGAGCGGCCCGCACCGGCACCTCGGGCCTGCGAAGAGCATCACCGGCGGCCGCCGGAACTGGATGGCGATCTCGGTGACCTTCTTCGCCATGCGCTTGCCGGTGCGCAGGTAGAACGGCACCCCCTGCCAGCGCCAGTTGTCGACGAGCAGCTTGACGGCGGCGAACGTCTCGGTCGTCGAGTCGGCGGCGATGCGCTCCTCGGCGCGGTAAGCGATCGCCTCCTCGCCGTCGACCGACTCCCTGCGACGTACTGGCCGCGGACCGCGAACAGGTCGACGCGGTCGGGCGGGATCGGCCGCACCGCGCGCAGCACCTTGAGCTTCTCGTCGCGCACGGCGTCGGCGTCGAAGGCGACCGGGGACTCCATGGCGACGAGCGAGAAGAGCTGGACGAGGTGCGGCTTGATCATGTCGCGCAGCGCCCCGGCCTCCTCGTAGTACGGGCCGCGGTGCTCGACGCCGAGCGTCTCGGCGGCGGTGATCTGCACGTGGTCGACGTAGCGCCGGTTCCAGACCGGCTCGAAGATGCCGTTGGCGAAGCGCAGGACCAGGAGGTTCTGCACCGTCTCCTTGGCGAGGTAGTGGTCGATGCGGCAGACCTGGCGCTCGTCGAACACGCGCGCCGATCGTGCGCGTTCAGCGCCTCGGCGCTGGCGAGGTCGCGACCGAAGGGCTTCTCGATGACGAGGCGCGTCCAGCCGGGGACGGGCTCGCCGAGCGCGTGCGCGGCGTCGAAGGCGCCGCGCCGGGCGAGCCCGGCCTCGCCGAGCTGCTCGACGATGACCGGGAACTGCGCTCGGCGGCGTCGCGAGGTAGAACATCCGGTTCCCGCGCGTGCCGCCGTCGCGATCGAGCTCGTCAAGTGTCTCGGCCAGGCGCCGGTAGCCCTCCGGGTCGTCGAACTGGCCCTGGACGTAGCGCGGGGCGCGCAGGATGCGCTCGCACGACTCGCCGTCGACGTCGTCCTGGCCATAATGATCGTCGATGGCCGTGAGCATGAGCTCGCGGAACGGCGTCGTCGTCGAGCGGCTGCCGCCCGTAGCCGACGATCGTGAACTCGGACGGCAACACCGCGTGGCAGGCGAGGTCGTACAGCGCCGGGATGAGCTTGCGGTGGGCGAGGTCGCCGGTGACGCCGAAGATCGTCAGGGTGCTCGGCTCGGGACTGCGCGGGCCGCCGAAGGGCGACGCCTCGGCGGCGCCCCGCAGCGGCCGCTCCCAGCGGTCCTCGGCCTCGTCCTGGCCGATACCCTCGGTCTCGTCGTAGCCGATGCCGCTCATCGCGGCCTCACCGCGCTCGTCAGCAGCACCGGTCAAGCGCCCGGTCCCCCGCCCTTGTGCTTCACGGCGTGCCCGCCGAACTCGTTGCGCAGCGCCGCGAGGACCTTGCCGCTGAACGTGTCCTGCTGGCGCGAACGGAAGCGCGCGAACAGGCTCGCGGCGATCACGGGCATGGGCACGCTGTGCTGGATCGCCTGCTCGACCGTCCAGCGGCCCTCGCCGGTGTCCTCGACGTAGCCGGTGATGTGCTCCAGGCCAGGGTCCTTGCGGAAGGCGTCGGCCGCCAGCTCGAGGAGCCACGAGCGCACCACGCTGCCCTGGTTCCAGAGGTCGGCGATCTTCGCCATGTCGAGGTCCCACTCCGTCGCCTCGAGCAGCTCGAAGCCCTCGGCATACGCCTGCATCATCCCGTACTCGATGCCGTTGTGGACCATCTTCACGAAGTGACCGGAGCCGTGGCCGCCCATGTAGTCGTAGCCGTGACCGGGCGGGGCCAGGGTCTTGAGCAGCGGCTCGACGTGGTCGTAGGCGCTGCGCTCGCCGCCGACCATGAGACAGTAGCCGACCTCGAGGCCCCAGACGCCTCCGCTGGTGCCGGCGTCGAGGTAGCGGATGCCGCGCTCCGCGAGGGCGACCCCGCGCTCGATGTCGAGCTGAAAGGGCGAGTTGCCGCCGTCGACGAGGATGTCGCCGGGCTCGAGCAGCGGGACGAGCGCGTCGATCGCCGCCTGGGTCGCCGCGCCGTAGGGCAGCATGAGCCAGATGACGCGCGGCGCGGTGAGCGCCGCGGGCACGTCGCCCAGCTCACGCACCGGCTCGGCGCCTTCACCGGCGAGCTCCTCGGCCTTCTCGAAGGTCCGGTTGTAGACGACGACGCGGTGCCCGCCGCGCAGCAGGCGCCGCGCCATGTTGGCGCCCATGCGCCCCAGGCCGACCATGGCAACGTCCATCGCATCCTCCTCAGTCGCGGCGGCGGGTGCGCCGTCGGTCGCTTGTCAGCTTCACGTCGGCGGCACGCCGTCGCGCGCCGCCGGACACGCGCCGGCGGTCGCGGCGACGGCTCAGGCGCCGGCGACGAGCGCCGCGAGGCGCTCCAGACCGGCGCCGACGTCGTCGCCGAGACAGACGCGCAGCCGCGGGCTTGCCGCGCGCCCTGCAGCGCGGCGAGGTCGCCGCGCGCCTGGGCCCGCTTGAGCACGCCGAACGAGTAAGGCTGCCCGGGCACCGCCACATCGTGGGGGTCGTGCCCGATGACCTGCAGGAACAAACCGCGCGCGGGACCGCCCTTGTGGAACTGCCCGGTCGAGTGCAGGTAGCGCGGACCGTAGCCGAGCGTCGTCGCGATGCGCAGGCGGTCGCGCAGGGCGAGGCGGAGGCGCTGCAGGCTCTCCCACGCGACCGGGTCGGGCTTGATGAAGGCCTGGATGGCCAGGTACTCGCCCGGGCCGGCGCGATCGAGCAGCGCGGCGAGCGCCGTCGCCGAGCGCCGCGTCGTGCACGGGGTAGGCGAAGCGCTCGCCGTCCGTCGCCTCCTGCGGCAGCTCGCCGTCCTCGGCGTACGCCTTGAGCAGCGCCTTCGTGTTGTCCTTGCTCTCCTGGACGTTGGGCTGGTCGAACGGGTCGATGCCGAGCACCGCGCCCGCCGCCGCCGTGGCGAGCTCCCAGCGCAGGAACTCGCCGCCGATGTCGTACGGCTCGGCCAGCTCGTGGCGGAGCACGGGGTGCCCCGCCGCCGCGAGCGCCGCGAGCCGCTCGTCGTCGACCGCCTCGCCGGCCAGACCGACGACGACGAAGACGCGGTCGTCGCCGTACACCTCGGGCGGACCGAGCGGCTCCAGGTCGACCGGCAGGATGCCGACGCCCTCCTTGCCGGTGCTCTCGGCGACGAGCTGCTCGACCCAGGCGCCGAGCGGCGCCAGCCGGCTCGGCGTCACGAGGGTGAGCTTGTCGCGCCCGGCCAGCGCCAGCTCGCCGAGGTGCGCCCCGAGCACCAGGGCCGGGTTCTCGCCCGGCCGGCACGTCCGCCGCGCACGCGGCGGCCATGCGCCGGGCCCCGTTCAGCACCTTCTCGACGTCGAGCCCGGCGAGCGCGGCCGGGACGAGGCCGAAGAACGAGAGCGCCGAGTACCGGCCGCCGATGTCGGACGGGTTGACGAAGACGGCGCGGAAGTCCTGCTCGAGCGCCTGGCGCTGGAGCGCGGTGTCCTCGTCGGTGATCGCCACGAAATGGTGGCCGGCGTGGTCGCCCTCGAGCGCGCGCAGGCGCTCGAAGAAGTGGGCGTGGAAGCTCGCCGTCTCGGTCGTGCCGCCCGACTTGCTGGCGACGATGAAGAGCGTGCGCTCGAGGTCGACCGCGGCCTCGACGGCGGCGACCGCGGCCGGGTCGGTCGAGTCGAGCACGGTCAGCTCGAGACCGCCCGGCTCGGCGTCGAGGACCCGGGTGAGGACCTCGGGCGCGAGGCTCGAGCCGCCCATGCCCAGCAGCACGGCGTGACGGTAGCCGTCGGCGCGCAGCTCGCCGAGGAACTCGTACAGACCCTCGATCTGGTCGCGCACGTCCTCGAAGACGGTCAGCCAGCCGAGGGCGCCGCCGATCACCGCCTGGTGATGGGCGTCGTCCGGCTTCCAGAGCGTGGCGTCGGCGGCCCAGAGCCGCGTCCGCGAACCGCTCGCCGTCGAAGCGCGCGAGACGCGCCTCGACGGCCGCGCCGACGTCGCCGCCGGCCGGCATCAGCCGGCCTCGGCGGCGAGCAGCGCGCGGCGCCTCTCGGCGACGATGGCGACGACGCCCTCGAACGACTTGATGAAGAGGTCGACGCCCTCTTCCTGCAGCCGCGCCCCGACGGTCTCCATCTCGATGCCGACGGCGGCCAGCTCGCGCAGCACGCGGTGCGCGTCGTCCATGTGCTCTGTCCACGCGTGCGCGCCGCCGTGCCGTGCTCGCGGAAGGCCTTCCACGTCGCCTCGGGCAGGGTGTTGACGGTGTGCGCGCCGATGAGCTCGTCGACGTAGATCGTGTCCTTGTAGGCGGGGTTCTTGGCGCTCGTGCTCGCCCAGAGCACGCGCTGGACCTTGGCCCCCGCCGGCGCGAGCAGCTGCCAGCGGCGTGCGCTGAGGTAGCTGGCGAAACGCTCGTAGACGAGCTTCGAGTTGGCGACCGCGGCCCGGCCCTTGAGACCCTCGAGGCGCCGCCGCTCGGCGACCTCGGTCGTCGCCGCGATCCGCTCGTCGAGGAGCGCGTCGACCAGCGTGTCGACGCGCGAGACGAAGAAGCTCGCCACCGACGACGTCCCGCGCAGCGTCAGGTTGCCGCGCAAGCGCTCCTCGAGCGCGTCCATGTACGCCTCGGCGACGGCCTCGTACTGCGACATCGAGAACAGCAGGGTGATGTTGACGTTGAGGCCGGCCTCGAGACTGGCGCGCACCGCCGGCACGCCCTCCTTCGTCCCCGGGATCTTGATCATGACGTTCGGCCGGTCGACGGCGGCGAAGATGCGCTGCGCCTCGGCGATCGTGCCCTGGGTGTCGTAGGCAAGCTTCGGGCGAGACCTCGATGGAGACGAACCCGTCGCGAGCCTCCGGTGCCGAGGTACACCGGGCCGAGGACGTCGCAGGCGGCGCGGACGTCGTCGATCGCGAGGCGGTCGAAGATCTCGTCCGCCGAGAGGCCCTCATGGGCGAGCTCGAGGATCTCGCGGTCGTACTCCTTGCCGGCGCCGATCGCCTTCTCGAAGATCGAAGGATTGGAGGTCACGCCGCCGAGTCCGTCGCGGTCGACCATGCGCCGTAGCCCTCCACCCGCGACCAGCGGCCGGCTGATGTAGTCGAACCAGGGGCTCTGGCCGAAGCGCTGCAGCTGCAGGAGACGGTTCTCGACCGCGGTGCTCATCGGGCGTCTGCTCCTTTCGCCAGGAGTGCCTTCGCCCTGGCGTAGACGTTGTCGGAGGTGAAGCCGAACTCTTCGAAGAGGACGTCCCCGGGAGCGGAGGCGCCGAAACGGTCGAGGGTGACGGTGTCCCCGTCGAGGCCCACCCACCGCCCCCAGCCGAAGGACGAGGCGGCCTCGACCGCCAGCCGTCGGCGGCAGGCGGTCGGCAGGACGCGCTCGCGGTAGGCGGCGTCCTGCCCCTCGAAGAGGCGCCAGCTGGCGAGGTTGACGACGCGCGAGCGCACGCCGTCGGCGACCAGCCGCTCGTGCGCGGCGAGCGCGAGCTGCACCTCGCTGCCGCTGGCGATGAGGATGATGTCGGGGGCGGCGTCGGCTGCGCCGGCGCCGCCCGCGGGCTCGTCGGCGAGCACGTAGCCGCCGCGCGCGACGCCGTCGGCCGCCGCGTACTTCTCGCGGTCGAGCGTCGGTACGCTCTGGCGCGTGAGCATCAGGGCGACGGGCGCGTCCATGGGAGCGCAGCGCGACCCGCCAGGCCTCCATCGTCTCGTTGGCGTCGGCCGGCCGCAGGTCGATCATGCCCGGGATCGCGCGCAGCGCGGCGAGCTGCTCGACCGGCTGATGCGTCGGACCGTCCTCGCCGAGCCCGACGCTGTCGTGCGTGAACAGGTACACGACGGGCTGCTCCATGAGGGCGGCGAGGCGCATCGCCGGACGCAGGTAGTCGCTGAAGACGAAGAACGTGGCGACGTACGGCCGCAGACCGCCGTGCAGGACGAGCCCGTTGGCCACCGCGGCCATGGCGTGCTCGCGCACGCCGAAGCGCAGGTAGCGGCCCTCGGGCGAGGCGGGCTGGAAGTCGACCATGCCGGCGACGCGCGTGTTGTTCGAGGGCGTCAGGTCGGCGGAGCCGCCGATCAGCGCCGGCACCGCCGGCACGAGCGCGGCGAGCGCCTCGCCCGACGCGACGCGCGTCGCGACGCCTTTGGCGTCGGCCGGATACACCGGCAGGCTCGCGTCCCAGCCCTCCGGCAGGGCGCGCGCCCAGGCGTCGTCCCAGCGCTGGGCGCGGCCGGGATCGGCGGCCCGCCAGGCCGCCTCGCGGCCGCGCCACTCCTCGTGCGCCGCCGCCGCGCGCGCCGCCGCCCCGCGGTAGTACGCGTGCCACCTCGTCCGGCACGAGGAAGGCCGGCTCGAGCGGCCAGCCGAGGTTCTCCTTCGTCAGCTTCACCTCGTCGGCGCCGAGCGGCGCGCCGTGCGCGCCCGCCGTGTCCTGCTTGTTCGGCGAGCCGAAGCCGATGTGCGTGCGCAGGGCGATGAAGGACGGCTTGCGCCGTCTCGGCCTCCGCCGCCGTCAGGGCGGCGTCGATCGCCTCGCGGTCGTTGCCGTCCGCGACGCGCTGCACGTGCCAGCCGTAGGCCTCGAAGCGCTTGACGCGGTCCTCGGTGAAGGCGAGGTCGGTACTGCCGTCGATGCTGATGTGGTTGTCGTCGTAGAGGACGATGAGCTTGCCGAGGGCGAGGTGCCCGGCGAGCGAGGCCGCCTCGGAGGCGACGCCCTCCATCAGGTCGCCGTCGCCGGCGATCACGTACGTGCGGTGATCGACGACCTGATGCTCCGCGTCGTTGAACTCGGCGGCCAGGTGCGCCTCGGCGATCGCCATGCCGACGGCGTTCGCGAGCCCCTGCCCCAGCGGCCCCGTCGTCGTCTCGACGCCGGGGACGACCCCGTGCTCGGGATGTCCCGGCGTCCTGCTGCCCCACTGCCGGAAGGCCTTGAGGTCGTCGAGCGAGAGGTCGTAGCCGGTCAGGTGCAGCATGCTGTAGAGCAGCATGCTGGCGTGACCGGCGGAGAGCACGAAGCGGTCGCGGTCCGGCCAGGCGGGGTCGGTCGGGTCGTAGCGCAGGTGCCGCGTGAAGAGGACGTGGGCCGCCGGCGCGAGCGCCATCGGCGTCCCTGGGTGCCCGGAGTTGGCCTTCTGGACGGCGTCGACGGCGAGGAACCTGATGGTGTCGACGCAGCGGTCCTCGAGCGCCGCGTCGGCGCCCTGTCCGTCTCGGTCATGCCGCAGTCCTCCGTGCTCGCTCGTGGTCGCCGGCCCGGCGGGCCACCGGGTAGTCAACGCTATGCGCGGCCTGTCCGCAAGGATTCGCGCGCCGGGCGTCAGTACTCGCCGGCCTCCGGCACGATGCAGACGAACTCGAGCGGCGCGTCGCCCGTGTTTCTGAACTGGTGCGTCGAGCCGGCCGGGACGAAGCCGGACGTGCCGGCTTCAATCGGGTGGTCGACGCCGTCGATGTGGAGCAGTCCCTCACCGGCGAGGACGACGTTGATGTGCGGCCAGTCGTGGGTGTGCCGCGGCGTGTGGCCGCCGGGTGCCACCTCGAAGAGCCGCATGGCCCAGCCGTCCCAGCCCTCGTCGCGCCCCACCAGCAGTCGCTTCGTGACGCCGACGAGGTCGTCGCCCATGACCGTGGACACCGGGACCTCGTCGCGCCGCCGCACCGTGCCTGCCATCGTCCGCCTCCTAGACCTTCTTCACGCCGGCGACCAGCTTGCCGGCGACCTCCTGGGCGTCGCCGAACACCATGCGCGTATTCTCCATGAAGAAGAGCTTGTTCTCGATGCCGGCGAAGCCGGCGCCGCGACCGCGCTTGATGACGAGCACCGTGCCGGCCTTGTCGACGTCGAGGATCGGCATGCCGTAGATGGGGCTGCCGGGGTCGTCACGCGCCGACGGGTTGACGACGTCGTTGGCGCCGATGACCAGGGCGACGTCGGCGTTCGGCGAACTCGGCGTTGATCTCCTCGAGGTCGAAGATCATGTCGTACGGGACGCCGGCTTCGGCGAGGAGCACGTTCATGTGCCCGGGCATGCGACCGGCCACGGGGTGGATCGCGAACTTGACCTGGATGTCCTTGTCACGCAGCAGACGGGCGAGCTCCCACACCTTGTGCTGCGCCTGGCCGACGGCCATGCCGTAGCCCGGGACGATGATGACCTTCTGCGCGTAGGCCATGGTGATGGCCGCGTCGTCGGGCTCGAGGGCCCTCATCGAGCCCTCGACCGCGGCCAGCTCCTGGCCGCCCTTGGCGCCGAAGCCGGCGAAGAGGACGTTGGCGATCGAGCGGTTCATCGCCTTCGCCATGAGCTGCGTGAGCAGCGTGCCGGCGGCGCCCACGACGGTGCCGGCGATGATCAGCGCCGCGTTGCCGAGCACGTAGCCCTCGAGGGCCACCGCGAGACCGGTCAGGGCGTTGTAGAGCGAGATCACGACCGGCATGTCGGCGCCGCCGATGGGCAGCGTCATGAGGACGCCGTAGGCGAAGGCGGCGAGGAAGAAGGCGAGCAGCACGAGGTGCTGCGAGCCGCCGACGACACCGAGATGCTGCAGGACGGTCACGACGCCCAGGCCGACGGCGGCGGCCAGCACCAGCAGGTTGAGGACGTTCTGGCCGCGGAAGATGAACGACTTCTTGATGAAGCCCTGGAGCTTGGCGAAGGCGATCATGCTGCCGCTGAAGGCGACGGAGCCGATCAGCGCGCCGATGATGCCGAGGACCGCGAAGCTCGTCGACGGGTCGTGGACGCGCAGGAACTCGGCGGCGGCGATGGCCGCGGCCGCGCCGCCGCCCATCCCGTTGTAGACCGCCACCATCTGCGGCATGTCGGTCATCTGGACCTTGCGCGCCGCCGCCCAGGCGATGATGCCGCCGATGCCCATGGCGAGGGTCATGAGCAGCGTAGTTGCCCATGCCGGGCGTCGCGAAGGTGATCGCCGTGGCGACCAGCATGCCGACGCCGGCCCACATGATCCCCTTGCGCGCCGTGCGCGGCGAGCTCATCCCCTTGAGGCCGAGGATGAAGAGCAGCGAGGCGGCGATGTAGCTGATCTGGATCAGGTCAGTGCGCATCGTCGCCCGTCTTCTCGTTCCTCCTTGCTGCTCTTGAACATCTCGAGCATGCGTTCGGTGACGGCGTAGCCGCCGACCGCGTTGGCGGTGCCGAGCAGGACGGCGACGAAGCCGATGATCTGCTCGGCGCTCGTCTCGGCCTGCCCGAGCGCGACCATGGCGCCGACGACGACGATGCCGTGGACGAAGTTGGACCCCGACATGAGCGGGGTGTGCAGGATCACGGGCACGCGGCCGATGACCTCGTAGCCGGTGAGCGCGGCCAGCAGGAAGATGTAGATGGCGGCGTAGCCGTCGATCATGAGGCGCCTCCTTCGAGAGCCGCGCGGACCGCCTCGTTGACGACCGCGCCGTCGCGGGTGAGGACGCTGCCGGCGAGGA
Organism: uncultured Thermoleophilia bacterium; assembly: GCA_963707855.1. Lineage (GTDB taxonomy): Bacteria > Actinomycetota > Thermoleophilia > UBA2241 > UBA2241 > UBA2241. The sequence continues at coordinate 118,432 of CAVPRQ010000028.1, read as the reverse complement.
CCTCGTCCTCCCAGTCCAGCGCCAGCTCCCCGTCCTTGATGAACGGCGAGATGAAGTTGAAGACGTTGCGCGCGTACTGGTCGGAGGCGTGCACCGGCAGCATGGCCGGGACGTTCACGGGGCCGTAGACGACGACGCCGCGGTGCTCGACCTGCTCGCCCGGCCGGGTGAGCGCGCAGTTGCCGCCGGTCTCGGCGGCAAGGTCGACGATCACCGCGCCGGGCTTCATGCGCTCGACCGTCGCGGCGTCGATCAGGCGCGGCGCCGGCCGCCCCGGCACCGCCGCGGTGGTGATGACCGCGTCGGCGGCGGCGACGTGGTCGGCGACGATCGCCGCCGCCTTCGCCTTCTCCTCCTCCGTCAGCTCGCGCGCGTAGCCGCCCTCGGCCTCGGCGTCGATGCCCGTGTCGATGAAGCGGCCGCCGAGCGAGTGCACCTGTTCCTTGGTCGTCTGGCGCACGTCGTAGGCCTCGACCATCGCGCCCAGGCGGCGCGCGGTCGCGATCGCCTGGAGACCGGCGACTCCCACGCCGAGGACGAGCACCTTGGCGGGCCGGATCGTCCCCGCGGGCGTGGTGAGCATCGGGAAGTACCGGCCCGAGAGCCCGGCGGCCATGAGGACGGCCTTGTACCCCGCCACAGAGGCCTGCGAGGTGAGGGCGTCCATCGACTGCGCGCGCGTGATGCGCGGGAGCAGCTCGAGAGCGAAGCTCGTCACGCCCCGCGCCGCGAGCGCGCGCACGGTGTCGCCGGAGCGGTACGGATCGAGCAGGCCGACGAGCACGGCGCCCTCGCGAAGCCCTGCCACCTCGGCCTGCGAGGGCGGCTGCACCTTGAGCACGAGGTCGGCGCCGAGCGCCGAGCTCGCGTCGCCGAGCGACGCGGCGCCGAACTCCTCGTCCAGGTAGTGGCTGGCCAGCTCCCGCGCCGCGCTCGATCACGACCTCGACACCGAGCGCGGCGTACTTGTCGGCGACCGCCGGGACGACGGCGACCCGGGTCTCGCCCGCCTTCGTCTCTTTGGGCACGCCGAGTGTGACCGGCATGGCATCTCCCTGGTCGAGCGTCGTTCGAGGACAACGTGATTTCTTTCACATATCCCGCGCGCCTCGGAGTAAAACCTACGGGGGACAGTGCAAACCCCCGAGACGGCGGCCGCGAGGTGGTGCCTCAGGGTATGACGGATCCCGGCTTCAGGCTGGGGCGCCGCCTGGCCGGCGCGACCTCAGGCGGGCGCGCGACGGACGGCGACGGCCACCGTCCCGAGGCCGACGTGCGTGGTAAGCACGGCGCCGGCGCGCAAGACGGGGACGTCGCTGCCCAGCTGTTCGCGGAGTCGCGCCGCGACGAAGCCGGCCGCCGCCTCGTCGCCGCTGTGCACGACCATCGCCTGTCCACCCCGACCGCCGGCGAAGCGCAGGGCGCGCTTCGTCATCGTCGTCAGCGAACGGTCGAACCCGAACACCGCACCCGCCTTCTTCGCCTTGCCCGTCTCGTCGAACGCGATGATGGGCGTGAGATGCAGCGCCTTGATGAGCCGGGCGGCGCGGGCGCTGAGGCGCCCGCCGCGCACGGCGAAGTCGAGGGAGCGGACGGTGCCGAAGATCGCGATGTCCCCCTTGACGCTTTCGGCGCAGCGCCTCGATCTCGTCGAGCGAGGCTCCCGCGGCGATGGCCTCGCCGACCGCGCGCACGAGCAGGCCGGTGCCGACCGAGACGGAGCACGAGTCGATCACCCGCACGCGCTCGCGGATCGACCTGCTGCGCGGCGCTGCGCGCCGACTGGACGGTGCCTGACATCGCTCCGGCGAGGTGCACCGACACGATCCCTTCGCGGTACTCGAGCAGCCTCTGGTACATGGCCGCGAAGTCGGACGCGGCGGGCTGCGACGAGCGCGGCGCGCCCGTCGTCGTCTGAAGCTTGTGGATGAACCCGTCGAGCGTCACGTCGACGCCGTCGAGGTACTCCTCGTCGCCGATCGAGAGGGTGAGCGGGACCGCCACCACGCCGAGGCCGAAAGCCTCGGTCTCGGGCAGGTCGGTCGTGGAGTCGGTGACGATGGCGATCGTCGCCTCGCGTCCCGCCAGCTGTTGGAGGACCATGTCGTCGACCTTGCTCTGGACGATGGTGCCGAAGCTCGGCGACCGTGCGAGAGGAAGAGCTGCGGTTCGTTGGTGTGCAGGTGCACGCGCAGACGGCCGCCTCCGCCGGCCACGACGAGGGACTCGCCCAAGCCGGCCACGGCGGCCGTCGAGCGCCGCGCGCGAGACGCTCCTCCCCATCCGCGGCGACGACGAGCGCCTCGCTGCAGTAGCGAAAGCGTTCGTCGATCTCCTCGTGGGCGTCGGAGAACGGCGGCAGCCCGCGCGGCGGCGGCCTCGCTCGGTACCCACGCCACCTCGCGGCCGCCGCGCAGCGCCTCCGCGATGCCTTCGAGGAAGTAGACGAACCCCTGCCCTCCGGCGTCGACCACGTGACTGCGGGCGAGCACCTCGAGCTGGCGCGGAGTGTCGGCGAGCGCCTCGCGCGCCGCGCGCAGGGCGTGATGCATCGACTCGAGGAAGTCCTCGCCCGTCTCGCGGCGACCGAGCTCGTGGGCCCACGCGCGCACCACCGTGAGGATGGTGCCCTCGCGCGGCTCGGCGAGGGCCCCGTACGCCGATTCGGCCCCGCGCCGCGCCGCGACGGCGAACTGGCTCACGTCGACCGAGGCGCGCTTCTCCATGGCGGCGGCGAGGCCGTGGAGGAACTGGGCGAAGATGGCCCCGGAGTTGCCGCGCGCGCCGTCGAGGGCGCCGTCGGCGGCCACACGGGCGGCGATGCCGACGTCCTGGGGAGCGGCGCTCCCCAGGCGTGCCGCCGCCGCCTTGAGCGTCGCCGCGAGGTTGGCGCCCGTGTCGGCGTCGCGCACCGGAAAGACGTTGATGCGGTTCAGAGTCTCCTGCTCGCGCACCACCGCGAGCGCTCCGGCCCGCAGCACGCGCGAGAAGACCGTCCCGTCCAGCGTCCTCACCATCGCGCGCACTCCTCCCCGGACCTCGCGGCGCCGTCGGCGGGCACCTGCTCGGAAGCCGTTTCGAGCCCAAAGCCAGTCTATCGCGTCACGGCCACCAGCGGACCGCGGCCCGGCCGATCAGTCGCCGGCGCCGACCATGCCTCCGGGGATCTTGCGCAGCGCCTTGCGCGCTTCCTCCGCGACCTTGGGATCCTGGTCCATGGAAGCCAGACGCAGACCCCGGATCGCCTGGGGGCTGCCGATCTTGCCGAGAGCCTGCGCCGAGAGGAGGCGAAGGAGGGGGTCGGTGTGCCGCAGGGACTCGCAGAGTGGAGCCACGGCCGCCTCGTCCTTCATCTCTCCGAGCACGAACGCGGCATCCTGGCGCCGGTGCACGTGGCCCTCGCCGAGGATGAAGATCAGACGATCGCGCGCCGGCGGCCCGATCCTCACCAACGCCTCGCGAGCGATCTGCAGGCGGCGGATGTTCCTGGTGTCGAGCTCCTTGATGAGAAGGTCGAGGTGCTCGGCAAGGGCGACGCGTCCCGCCTCCGCCACTGCCGGGTCCTTCTTGTACCTCGCCGCGCGGAGCATGTCCTCGATCTTGCCCGAGGCTCTGGCCTTCTCCACGTTCGGGGGTCCGAAGAGTCCCATCGCCACTCCCTGTCGCGCCACGCCGGAGCGGCGAGTCTACCGCAGAACCCTGTTCGCCACATCGAGGATGCGGCGCGGCAGCTCGGGAAAGGAGCGCACCGGAAAGACGTCGCCGTGGCCGGCGTCGGCGAGCCGGCGGCACATGGCCGGATCCATCTTGTAGTCCTCGGTGAGCAGGACGAAGAGGCGCGGGAACCGGTGCGCGAAGGGCACCGGGTCACCGCCGGCGGTGACGACGCCGTCGGTGATGAGCAGCCCGCTGCGCCGGGGGTTGCGGCCGCGCTCGAGCTCCGCGGCGCCGAGCTCGAGCGCGGCGGCGATGTTGGTGTAGCCGCGCACCGGCTGGTCGAGCATGCGCGCCACGACGTCGGCCGGCGCGTCGGCCGAGTGCAGCCGGCTGACGGCGCGCGCCTTGTCCTCGAACACGACCACGGAGAGATCCTCGGGGTGCAGCTTGAGGGCCAGCACGGCCGCGGCGACGGCGGCGATGGCCATGTTCTCGCCCGACATCGAGAGCGACGTGTCCAGCATGAGCACCACCTGATGCCGGCGCTCGGTCCGGCGCGTGACGATCAGGTCGCCGTCGTCGGGAAAGCGCTTGCCGAGGAGGTTGTCGAGGGTCGCCTCGACGTCGAGCTCGCCGGCGAACGGCTCGCGCAGGGGCTCGCTGACGACCTCGGTCGCCGCCCGCAGCGGACCGACGAGGCGGGCGGCGCGCTGCAGCACGGCGCGCGCCGCGAGGCGCTCGGCATACGCCCGCAGCGGGGCGTTGTTCAGGCGGCAGCCGGAGCGCGTGAGGTTCACGGCGATCGACCAGCCGTCGAGGTCGCCGAGCGGGATGCCGTAACGCTCGGCGATGGCTTCGAGCGGCGTCGCGTCGGCCAACTCGGGCCCGCAGGTCACGGGGACGGCGACGGTGCGCCGGCGGCGTGCCTGCGCCCCCTCCGGGGGGCTCAGGCTTTTGGGCCGGCGCCGGACTCGTCCGCGACAGCGTCCGGGTCCTCGCCGCGGACGACGACCTGCTCGTAGAGCTCGTCGAAGGCGGCGCCGAGGTCGGCGTCGATGTCGTCGCGCAGGTCGACCCGCGTGGTGAACGCCGCCTCCATCGCCCGACGCAAGGCGCCTTCGCCCTCGAGCCCTCCGGCGATGACGACGGTCGCCACCGCGGCGCGCACCGAGGCGCCCTTGCGAAAGCGCGGGTGATGGCGCGTCGCCCGCGTCAGGCGCACGGCCACGCGAGACGAGGCCGTCGTCCTCGCATCCCGTCTCGCGCCGCGTGATGGCGATCTCCTCCGCAGCGCTCTGGTACTCGAGAGCGAGGTGCTCGAACCGGTCGCGCAGCGCCTCCGAGAGGTGACCCGTGGCGACGTACTCGACGGGGTTCTGCGTCGCCACCACCTGAAAGCCGTCGGCGGCGCGCACGACCCCGATGTGGGGCACGTGCACGATACGCTCGTCGAGCGCCGGCAGGAGCACGTTCTGCACCGACTCAGGCATGCGGTTGAGCTCGTTGATGAAGAGCACGGCGCCCTCGCGCATCGCCTCGACCAGAGGGCCGGCGAAGAACGAATCGGCGCCGTAGCCGCGTTCGAGCACGAGCGGCGGGTCGAACCATCCGGTGAGCTTGCTCTCGGAGTAGCGGTCGTCGCCGTCGACGCGCACCGTGGGCCTGCCGAGATGCGCGCACACGGCGAGGGCGACGGTCGTCTTGCCCACGCCGACCGGTCCTTCGAGGAGCAGATGCCGCCCCGCGCCAAGCACGGCCAAGGCCGTCGCGAGCTCGCGCTCGCGGCCGATGATGCCGTGCTCGTCCTGGATCTGCCGGATCGGGGTCATGGGCCTCCGTTCGTGTATTGCGCCGTGCCGTGGATTCTACTGCGCGAGAGAGCTTCGCGTAGACTGGAGCCGTGTTCCTGCCCGACGACATCGGCGTGGCTTGTGACAGCTGGGACCTGTTCCCCTTGGGCGCCACTCTCGAGCGCGCCGCCGCCTACGCGACACTCGTCGAGCTCTACTCCGCCGACCGCAACACCCTCCTGTCCGCGCAGAACCGGCGCGCCGCGCGAGAGAGCGGCCTGCGCCTGACCGTGCACGGGCCGTTCGAGGACCTCGAGCCCGGCAGCACCAGCGAACGGCGCCGGCGGCAGGCCGTCGCCGAGCACCGCAGGCACCTCGAGGCGGCGGCCGAGATCGGCGCCCTGCGCTACGTCGTCCACCCCGACTACCACGAACGGCCGCGCCGGCGCGACGCGCGCGTCGTCGCCGCGCTGGACCGGACCTTCCGCGAGCTCGCCGCGGCGCAGACCGAGACCGGCGTCACCGTCGTCGTCGAGAACATGCCGGGGGCCGGGCGCTCGCACTTCACGCACCCCGGCGACCTCGACCTCGGCGAGCTCGGGTTCGTCCTCGACACGGGGCACGCAGCCATCACCGGCGTGCTGCACGAGTTCGTCGTCGCGCCCCAGGCCCGCCTCGCGCACGTCCACCTTCACGACAACCGCGGGCCCGCCGACGCCCACGACCCCCACATGCCGCTGGGCAGAGGCGTCGTCGACCCGCGGCCTGTGCTCACGGCGGCGCGCGCCGCAGGCGCGACCGTCATCCTCGAGCTGACCAGCGAGGACGACGTGCGGAGCTCGATCGCGTACCTGGAGGCGAAGGGGCTCGTACCCGCCGACTGACGCCGCCGGTCAGTCGCCGGCCATGCCGGCGAACGGCCCGGCGGCGTACACGGGCCGTCCACCGAACAGGGTCAACTCGACGGCAGCCGTCGTGATCTCCTCGGCAAGGGATCGTCAGGATGTCGCGACTCAGCACCGCCAGGTCGGCGACCTTGCCCACTTCGATCGAGCCGATCTCGTCCTCGAGACCCATGGCGTACGCCCCGTTGACCGTGAAGCTCTCGACCATCTGCTCGACGGTGACCGCCTCCTCCAGCCACAGCGGCCCCTCGTCCGGATTCTCGGGGTCGCGGCGCAGGACGCCGCGCTGGATGGCGACCATCGGGTCGGGGCCCGGCGGCACCGGGTAGTCGCTCGCCGACGCTGACGACGACGCCGTGCTCCCAGAAGCTGCGCATCGGGTACTCGCGGTCGGCGCGCTCGAGGCCGAGGTACGGCACCTGGCGCGCGTGGTACAGCTCTTCCTTGCGGAACCAGTACGGCTGTGGAACGGCGACCACCCCGAGTTCGCTGAAGCGTGGCAGGTCGGCGAGGTCGACGACCTGCAGGTGGGTGATGAGCGACCGCCCGATGTCGCCGCCGCACGCCGCCCTCGCAGCGGCGATCGCGTCGAGGCTCATCGCCGTCGCCGCGTCGCCGATGCAGTGGTAGTGGAGCCTGAACCCTGCCCGTGCCGCGGCGACGGAGGCTTCGGTCATCGCCGCGGGCGTCCACAGCGGCTCGCCGCAGAAGCCAGGCTGGTCGGCGTACGGCTCCTTGAGGTACGCGGTGTGACCCTCGACGACGCCGTCGGGGAAGAGCTTCGCCCAGGCCGCCGAGACCAGCGGGCCCGTGTGCCGGGCCCGCTCTTCCACGGCGGCCGCGATCTGCGGCTCGAGCGGCCGGTCCTCGGCGAGCCAGATCGAGAGACAGAAGCGCGTTGTCAGCTCGCCTGCCGCCTGTAGCAGCTCGTAGGCCTCCAGTGCCCCGTCACGTCCCGGGCGGAGCCCGGCGTCCTGCACGGTGGTCAGCCCGTTGGGGCCGGCCACCGTGCGCATGAAGTGGCGGATGCCCTCGCGCGCCTGCGCGGCCGTGTACGGCGGAAAGGCCTGGTCGGCCACGTAGGCCGGACCCTCGCGCAGCGTCCCGGACGGCGAACCGTCGTCGAGCCGCTCGATGACGCCGTTCGAAGGATCGGGCGTGGAGCCGGCGATGCCCGCCAGTTGGAAGCCGGCGCTGTTCAGCCACACGGAGTGGTAGCTGTCGTCGTGCAGGATGACGGGCCGGTCGGGCACGACGGCGTCGAGATCGGCGGCCGCCGGCCCCAGACGCGGCACGTAGCTGTCGCTCCAGCCGAAGCCGCGGATGAACGGCAGTTCCGGGCGTTCCGCGGCGAACCGCGCGACGGCGTCGACACATTCGCGAATCGAGGTGCATTCCGAGAGTGAGACCTCGTAGAGGTCCTCCACCGCCGATGAGGCGTGCATGTGGCTGTCGACGAAGCCGGGGAGAAGCAGGCGGCCGCCAAGGTCGACCACGCGGGTCCGCGGACCCGCGAGCTCGCCGACCTCCGCGGCCGTCCCGACGGCCGCGATGCGGCCGTCCGTGACCGCCACGGCCTCGTGCCGCGAGCGCGCGGCGTCGACCGTGTACACGATGCCGTTGGTGAGGATGAGATCAGCCGCCATGACGCCTCCTGCCGGGTGGTCGCACGCTGCCTGAGCGGACGATACAGGGGGCGCCGCGCGGGCACAAACGTGCGCTGGTGACAGACGCGTCAGCGCCTGAAGGCGAAGCCCAGACCCGGGCGCTGCTCCAGCGGCACCAGCGGGCTGCGAGGCACACCGGCCGTGGGCTCGCCGTGGAAGTCGCGCGGCGCGACGTCGTTCGGTCCGTCGGCGTAGAGCAGGCTGGCCAGCGCTTCGATGTGGTCGCGGCCGACGCCGAGCTCGAACTGGCCGCCGCCGTAGAGGACGATGCCGGCGGCCTGCGCGCGCGCGACGCAGTCGAGCAGCGCGCGCAGCGAGCCGAAGCGCGACGGCTTGATGTTGAGGAAGCGCGGAAGCGTCCCCAGGCCGGCTCGCTTCGCGACCGCCTCGACGTCGGCCCACGAGTGGATCGGCGCGTCGAAGCTGAACCGGGCCTCCTGGCCGTTCAGCGCCATGCGCGCCGGCCCCTCCAGGACGGGGTCCTCGAGGACCGCGTCCGGGAACTCGCGCGCGACCGCCGCGTACTGCACAGGGTCGGGCGGGTTGTCCACCGGGGTGCCCTCGTAGAACGACTTGAAGTCGAGGGCGCGGACGCGGCCCGTCGCCGCGACGCACGCCATCCTCCCTGCGTCCCAGTCAGGGGTCGGGTCGAGCTTGAACTCGAGACCCGGATCGACGGCGAGCCACGGGGTGATGTCGAGCCGGGTCGAGACGACGAAGCGCAGCGGACGGTACGGAAGACCGAGCGCCGCGCCCAGCGACCGGCCCGCCTGGCGAAGGGCCAGGTCGAGCGCGGCGCTCTCGAAGGCCCAGCGCCGGTACGTCTCCTGGCCGGCCATCGTCGGCCCGCCGGCCGGGAACAGGTCGAGGCCGCCGATCCGCTCGGAGAACGCGTCGATCGTCCAGGCGCCCCGAAGCGGCAGGTCGAGCGGGAAGCCGTCGTGGTCCTCGGCGGCGTACGTGACGTCCTCCCCGCGCCCCTCGTGCCCGCCGCCGCGCAGCACGACGGTCGTCGTCACGCGGCGAAAGCCGCTCGACACGTCGAGCTCGGCGCGTTCCGCGCCGTACCCGTCGACGACGAGCGGCAGTCCCGCGAGGGCTGCATAGTGGTCGTGGGGGGCTCCAGCCATGGGCGCACTCTTCCCCATCGCGCCGCTCGTCAGTCGGCGGTGCGGGCTCCGGCGCGCCTGCGTGCCGGCAACGCCCCGTCTGCTAGACTCCCCCGGGCACCCCTCCCGGTGCCCCTCGACCGAGCAAACGACCGAAAGCGCACGCCATGAGCCAGCCGCAGCCCTCCGCCACGCCCTCCGCTTCGGCCGCGTCTCTCGTCTACGCCGGCACCGGCGACTACATCGCCGTCGACCACTCCGTCTGGCTCAACACCATCCCGGCCGACGAGTGGGACCGCGCCTACGGCGCCACGACCATCCGCCTCATCCGCGAGGTCTTCCCCATGTTCGAACTGACGGTGGACGGCCTCACGGCGGCGACCAGGAAGCTGATGGTCCGCCGCTGACGGTCGACGGTGTCGTCGGGCGGCGGAGCGGGGCCCGGGTCGAGCTCCCCGGCAGGACGCCAGCCCCGCGCCGACCGTCACCCACGTCGATCCCGGGCGGCACCTCACTCGCGCCATGCCTCACCCGCATCCATCCCATCGTGGATGCCCATCGGCCCGCCGTCCCTGTAGGATGCGCGGGGACGGTCAAGGAGGAGAGATGGGCACGAGCGGCACGGCGGACACCAGCGGAATGAACACCGACATCGACTTTCTGCGCGCGCTGTGCGGCGCGCCGGCGCCGACCGGCTTCGAGGCGCCGGCGCAGGAGGTCTTGCGCCGCCGGCTCGAGCGGGATCGCCGCGGCACAGTCGGACCCCCTGGGCAACCTGTGGGCCGAGGTGCCGGCAGAGGGCGCCCCGCACGTCGTGGTCACGGGCCACAACGACCAGATCGGGCTCATCGTCACGTACGTCGACGAGCACGGCTTCGTCTTCTTCGACAAGGTGGGCGGCGTGGACCCGCAGCTGCTCCCGGGGCGCCACCTGCTGATCCACAGCGCGAAGGGACCCGTCGACGCCGTCGTCGGGCGCAAGCCGACCCACATCATCCCCAAGGACGAGCTGGGCAAGGCGCCGGCGCTGCACGAGCAGTTCATGGACATCGGCGCGAGCTCGCGCGACGAGGCCCTGGCCATGGTGAGCATCGGCGACCCCGTCACCTTCGAGGCGCCCTTCCTGCCGCTCGCCGGCGGCCGCTACGGCTCGCCCGCCTTCGACAACAGGGCGGGCGTCTACGTCGCCTTCCGCGCCCTCGAGCACTACCACGGCGCGCCGGCCGCGTCCAAGCTCACCGCCCTCGCCACCGTCCACGAGGAGACGACGTTCATGGGGGCACGCGCCATGGCGCGGCGCCTCGACGCCGACGTGATCATCGTCGTCGACGTCGACTTCGCGAGCGAGGACCCCTCCGTCGACCCGAAGAAGCTCGGCGGCGAGGTCAAGCTCGGCGCCGGCCCGGTGATCCACCGCGGCGCCGGCAGCAACCTCGCCCTCGTCGACTACGCGCTCGAGTCGGCGAAGGACGCGGGCATCCCCGTCCAGGTCAAGGCGCTGCCCGGAAGCACCTCGACCGACGCCGAGGAGCTCATGTCGTCGGGTCGCGCGGCGACGCTCTCGTTCAGCATCCCGCTGCGCTACATGCACTCGCCGCTCGAGGTGATCCAGCCTGACGACGCCGAAGCCGGCGCGCTGCTCGCGGCCGCGCTGACGCGGCGGCTCGCCGCCGACTGGACGCCCGAGCGCTTCGTGCCGCGCGCCTGACGCGCGGGCACTGACTCGCGGACAAAGGCCTCCGCTTGCGCTGCGCGGCGCGCGCGGCCTGTGCCCGCGCGGACGGCGCCGCTACTGGAGCGAGGCCTTGAGCCCGGCGATGAGTTCCTGCTTCTCGGCGTCGCTCAGCCGCGCGCCGGAGTGGATGAGCCTGTACTGGATCGGCGGCATCTCGCCGTCGTCGACCACTTCGGCAGTCTCGCCGGCGATCGCCGCGCCGCCGCCGGCCGGCAGCTGCGGCCACTCCGAGAAGTTCATCCTCGACCGGCCCTCATCGACGTCGCGCTGGACGAGCCACGAGGCCGGGGCGATGCTCGTGTACCAGGGCCACACCGTCTCGTTGCTGTGACAGTCGAAACACGCCTGCTTGGCGAGCTCACGTGTGCGTGGGCTGTCCCACGACGGCTCCGCCGTTACCGGCGGGTTGGTGTGGTCGCGCCCGTAGGGGATCAGCTGGATCAGGGCGAAGCCCGCCAGCAGACCGACGACGACCCACAGCGTGATCTTGACTCCCTTGCTCATCGAGCCTCCTTGGGATCCTGTGCGCGGCGGTGGCGTGGGACAGGTCGCGAAGCTGTGGTCTCCCAAGCCGCCGGAAGTGATGACGGCGTTGTCACAGTCCTGACTGTCGCCGCGCAGTGTATCCGTATGGCGGCCGCCATGAACCATCCGTTCGCCACGCGCCCGCCTCAACCGAGAGCGCCGCGGACGAAGGCGAGCTCGTCCGGCGCCACGCGGCGCCAGTAGTCGGGGTCGTGACAACCCGCCGAGAAGTCGCTCGCCACGGGCCGCCCCGTCTGCTCCGCGCAGCGGGCGGCGAAGTCGCGCGCCGCGTCGCAGAAGACGTCGGCCTTGCCGCAGTCCACGCGGACGGCCGTGTGCTGGAGCGCGGCGATCTCCGCGAAGACGTCGTTCTCGTCGAAGTCGCGCGCGTCGTCGAAAGGGTCGCCGGGGACGTCATCGTAGGAGCGCCAGAGGGCAGGGCTCGCCGCGACGACGGCGCCGAACATGTCCGGGCGCCGTTCGGCCGCGAGCAGCGCCCCGTACCCGCCCATCGACCAGCCCATCACGGCGCGGGTCTCGCGAGAGCCGCCGACGTCGTGGCGACTGCTCGAACCACGGGATGAACTCGTCGAGCAGCATCGTCATGCGGTCCTCGCCGCTCGCCCGCGCGTGCCAGTAGGTGTCGCTGCCGTCGACGGCGACGAGCGCCAGGACGGGGCTGCTGCCGTCCGCATTCGGCTGCGCCGCGAAGTCGGCGAGGTACACGGGCTCGTCAAGCACCCAGTGTGGACTCTGGCCGCGAGCGGGCAGGCAGTAGCAGACCGGGGTCGTGGCGCCCTGCTGGCTCGCCGCTGCGCGGCACCCAGGAACCGTACTCGACGTCGGCCCCCAGCACCTCCGAGCGAAAGGTCCCGTACGTCGGCGCGGCGAGATCCTCGGGTATCGGCCCTTCGGGCCCGCACTGTCCGGTGAGCCGGTACCAGTACGAGCGTAGCGGAAGCGCGCGCTGGGCGACGACGCCTGCGGCGGCAAGCCCGCCGAGCGCCAGGGCGCCCCCGACGACGAACTGCCGCCGGGTCACTCCGGCCTGAAGACCCGGCGCTTCCGGGTGTGCCTCGAGATGGCGCATCGCCGCCGCTGTCTCGCCCGCTCTGACCACAGCGCCCTCGAAGTCGGCCCGCCGGTCAGGTCTCGACGCGCACGTCGACGACCCCCTCCAAGGCCAACGCCCTGGCGAGCTGGCGGGCGAGCTCCGGCTGCCATTTCAGCCGGCCCCGCGCGACGAGGTGATAGATGTCGCCGAAGTCCTCGTCCGCGAGGGCGATCCGCTGCTGCACGTCGAGGTATGCGACGCCGTACCGTCTGGCCAGGGCGCGCACCTGCCGCCGGTAGTCGGGCAAGACCCCGCCCCACGTCGGGTCGGCGACATGAACGTTGAGCGGCTGCTCGAACAGAGCGACGGCGAAGCCGCGCTCCTGGGCCAGCCGCAGCAGCTCCTCCAGCATGGCGAGGTTGTAGGCGCCGTGACGCGCGTAGAGCGGGGCGTCGATGGCGATCCGGTCCCTCGCCTCGCTCGTCTTCGCGCTGAGCGAGCGCACCGGCTGGCCGTCCCAGTAGTGCGGCTCGTAGCCGACGTCCTCGAGCCAGGCAAGACCGTCCTCGGGCCGGCTCCGGAGGTAGGCCGACAGGTAGTCGAAGGTGCCCGGCAGCACGCTCGTGACCGCCGGTGCGTCGACACCCTGGGCCGTCAGCGCATCACGGAGATACGGGCTCACCAGGGGCATCGTGCGCCCGAGCAGCAGGCCCGCGTCGCTCTCGGGCGCCACGGTGAAGCGCATGGGGGCCAGACCGACGGCGAGGAGCGCGTCCCCGTCCGGCAAGTTGTCGACGATGGCGATCGTCTGGGCGAAGCTCTGGCCGTGCGCGGCGAGGCTCACCACGCCGACGTCGGCGTCCGGCCGCCCGACTGACGTCGGCGGCGAGCGACTCCTCGCTCACGAAGCACTCCATCGCCGCCGACCCGCCGAAGAGGTAGACCGTAGGGCCGACGGGCGGGTCCTGTCGCAGCTCGGCGACGCGGTAGGTCACGTGGGCGTAGTCGTCGTGGGCGATGCGCAGGAAGCGCCCTTCGGAGACCGCGACGAAGACGCCGCTGCGGACGAGGACCTCGAAGCCCAGCAAGGCGAGGCCGGCGAGCAGCAGGGCCACGACGAGAACGAGCGGGCTGCGCTCGCGAAAGCCGCGCCGGAACGACGCCGCGCGCGGCGCGGCGCGGCTGCCGGCGCCTATGTGATCATCCCCGTGAGCCATTCGAGCGGTCCCAGGACGCAGAGGGCCAGGATCTTGAACGCGTGCTGCGGCGTGCGCGTACCGACGAAAGCGTACCCAAGGGCGACGAACATGAACGTCGTCGGGTACCCGAGCCACCGCACCCAGGGCTCGTACCGGGCGACAGGGCTCTTCCCCGCCTTCTTCCGTCTCTTCTTGCGCGTCTTCTTGCGCCGCTCCCACCAGGCGACGACCACGAGGCCGGTGCCGTGCCACAGACCCCACAGGGCCCAGTTCCAGCTCAGGTAGTGCCACAGGCCCATCGTCAACATGCTCAGGTACAGCCCCAGCCACGGCTTGCGCGTCAGCCCGAAGACCGGGAAGTAGACGTTGTTGCGGCACCAGCTCGAGAGCGAGATGTGCCACCCGCGCCAGAACTCACCGAGGTTGGCCTTCCAGAACGGGTAGTGGAAGTTCTCCATGATGCGGAACCCGAACAGCCGGGAGAAGCCGATCGCAAGGTCGGTGTAGGCGGAGAGGTCGAAGTAGGCGCGCACGAACACGATGATGACGTAGGCGAGCGGCCACCACCAGGTCGTCCCTTCGGCGTCGAAGCCGGCCTTGCCGACAGTCCTGGTGATCGTGCCCAGGAAGGTGACGATGAGGAAGTCGGCGACGAAGACCTTCTTGAAGTAGCCGACGGCGATGCGCCGCAGCCCCTCGTAGAACAGCTGCCGGTCGAACCGCTGGCTCTGCTTCTCGTAGAACCCCTGGTAGGTCTCGAGCGGCCCGGCCGGGAACGCGGGGATCCACATCACGAACGCGGCGAGCCGCAGCAGTGAGTTCTCGTGGATGACGCCGCGCAGCGTGGTCGAACGTGTACTGGAGCAGACGAAGGACGAAGTAGCTGACGCCGAGCGGCATGATCAGGTAGGTGACGATGGGATCGTCGCTGCCCCAGACCGCCATCGCGCCGCGCTGTCCGTACTTGCCGATCAGCAGAGTGAGCAGGGCGATCGTCACCATGAGGAGGACGACGCGCCCGCCCTTGAGGCGCTGCGCCTGGTGCAGCCCGACGACCTGCCAGGTGACGGCGACGAGCCCGATCGCGATCGCGGTGAAGATCGGGTTCAGCCAGGCCAGCGCGCCGACCGACACCGCGAGGGCGAAGATCAGGCGCCGCTGCGCACGGCGCAGCACGAGCCAGAACACCGGCAGCGCCGCGAGCACCACCGGGATCAGGAACCAGGTGAAGTAGATCCTCACGGCGCCGTCGTCCCTTCGCTCCCGCCGGCGCCAGTCGCGTCACCGCTCCCCGCCGTCTCCCTCTTGGCGAGCAGCCTCGCGAGCTCCTTGGCCAGGCGATCCTCCCAGATCACGCGGCCCGGCTCGACGAGATGGTCGATGTCGTGGAAGTCCTCGTTGGGGATCCGGAGCTCCTGGTTGAAGTCGACGTACGGCACGCCGTACTCGCGCGCGAGCCGCCGGACCCGCAGCCGGTACGCGCGCAGGTCTTCGTCCCAGGCGTCGCCGACGATCTCGAGGTTCAGCGGCAGCTCCATCAGCACCACATCGACGCCGCGCTCGCGGGCGCGCCGCAGGAGCTGCTCGAGCATGTCGGTGTTGTAGTCGAGCCAGCGGTGGTAGACGGGCGCGCGCTCCGTGAGCCACTCCTGGACCATCTCCTCCTTCTCGGCCACGGAGTGGTTCCGTCTCTTCGTGTACCGGTGCTGCTTGTAGGTGACGTTGGGCAGCTCGCCCGACAGGAGCTCGTCCCTGTGCTTCTGCGCGAAGGTCGTGGCCCACGAGAAGATGCCCGGCAGGATCGTGTAGGTGAAGCGGTAGTTGCCGGACTCGTCGGTGACGTACTCGCGCAGGGCCGGACTCTCGAGCAGCAGCTCGCGCCCTTCGGCCTGTTTCTCGTTGTCGGCGCGCGAGGCGTAGAAGCGGTTCAGGTTGATGCCGACGATGGCGGTGGCCGGGGTGTCGGGCACGTTGTCGATCACCGCGAGGCTCTGGGCGAAGTTCTGGTTGTTCGAGCCGATGCCGAAGACGGTGGTCTCGGGCCCGCCGGCGGTCGCGATCGCCTTCTCCAGCGACGCGTCGCCGACGATCGACTCGCGCGCGGACGACCCGCCGAGGATGTAGACCGCCGGCGTGTCGGGCGGGTCGTCCTTGGCGCCGCCGACGACCCACGACACGTAGACGAAGTCGTCGAGCGGCATGCGGAGCCAGCGACCCACGGCCACGTCGGACCAGGCGCCGCTCGTGAAGACGGACTCGATGCCCAGAAGCGTGACGACGAGCAGCGCCAGCGCGGCGAGAAGGACGAGCGGGTTCCGGTTGCGGTAGCCGCGCACGAAGCTCGTGGCGAGGCGCCCGCGCCGGCGGGAGCGGCCGCCGTCCGGCGTCACTCGGCGCCCTCCTCGAGCAGCCGGCGGAGTTCGGCGCGGATCGCCTTGCCCGACCCGGTGCGCGGGATGCGCTCCACGGCCACGATGCGGCTGGGCAGCGACGTCGACGGCAGCGCCTCGCGAAGCTCGCGCAGGACACGGCTGCCGCGGAAGCCCTCGGGCTCGCGCGGGACGACGAAGGCGACCGGGACGTGGCCGAGGATCTCGTCCGGCGCCGCGAGAACGGCGACGTCGTCGAAGCGCCCGAGCGCGAACAGAGCCTCCTGGACGTGCACGACCGAGACCTTCTCCCCACCGCGCTTGATGATGTCGTCCTTGCGCCCCTCGACCCAGACGAAGCCGTCGGCGTCGACGTGCCCGAAGTCGCCCGTGCGCAGGCCGTGCTCGGTCAGCGTGCGGGCGTTGATCTCGGGCTCGTCGAGGTACCCCTGCATCAGCAGCGGACCGGTGACGTACAGCTCGCCGGTCTGGCCGGCAGGCACTGGCGCGCCGTTGGCGTCGCGAGCGGTCACGCGCATCGCGCCGATGGGCCGACCGACCGAACCCTCGCGCTCGTCGAGCTCGTCGGGGCGCAGCACGCAGAGACGCCCCGATACCTCGGTGAGACCGTACATGTTGAAGATGCCGATCCCCGGAAGCACGCGGCGCGCCTTGGCGATGACGTGCAGCGGGAGGTGGTCTCCCGAGCTCACCCAGAACCGCAGCGCGTGCGTCCGAGCCTCTTCGAGCGGCTCGACGACGCGCACGAGATGCGCGGGCGCGCCGCCGAAGCCCGTGCAACCGAGAGCATCCATCTCGTCGAGCAGGCCCTCGCCGAAGTAGAAGCCCAGCTGCCCGGCGATGCCGCCGCCGTGCGCCATCATGGTCAGGAAGTGACAGATGCCGCTCGTGAAGTACGGCGGCGTGTTGATGAAGATCCGGTCGTCCGGCGTGAGGCCCATGGCGACGCGCGACCAGCCCTGGGTTCTCGGACAACGGCGCGCAGCGTCTGGCAGGCGCCCTTGGGGACGCCGGTGGTGCCCGACGTGAAGAGGATCATGGCGAGCTCGTCGGGCCGCACCGGCGTTGCGCGCGACCCCTCCGCTCGCCTCAGTCCGGAGGATCGCGGGCTCCTCCTCGCCGCCGCCTTCGCCGTGAAGCCGGGCGCGGCGCAGCCCGGCCACCAGGCCGTCGCCGTCCGCGGCGACGACGAGCCGCGGCACACCCTCGCCGGCGCCGCCCGCGTCCGTGGGCACGACGAGCGTCTCGGGGCGCGCTTTGGCGAGGAGCCAGTCGACGTCGCGCCGCGGCAAGGTGACGTTGAGCGGCACCACGACCGCGCCCGCGAGCCAGGCGCCGGTCACCACCAATGAAGAACTGGTCGTACTCCTCGAGAAGCAGCGCGACGCGCTGGCCGCGCCCGATGCCCGCGGCCGCGAGGCCGTCGGCGACCGCCTCGGCGCGCTCGAGGAACGTCCGATAGGTGTAGCGGCGTCCGCGAGTGAGAAGAAGCGTCGCATCCGGCCGCGCGCGCGCCCACTCGCGCAGGCGCCGAGGGCGTCCGTCATGAGGACGGACGCGTCGCCGGCGCCGCGTTCGGGCGCCGGCGCCGAGGGCGTCATCGAGTCGTCCGGAGTCATCGTCTGCGGCAGGACTGGACGGGGACCTCAGAACCCGACGTAGCGGAACTCGGTGAGCTCGCCGCCCACCGCGACCGCCACCACGAGCGCCAGGAACAGGAGGAACCAGAGGAAGGTCTGCAGGCTCAGGCCAAGGCCGTAGAAGAACCAGTTCGTGCGCGCCGGCGCCTCGGCCGACGGGCGGTCACCGCCGACTCAACGCCGGCCTCGAGCGTCCCCGCGGCACCGCGGCGTCCGTGGCTGTGCAGTCCCGGACTCAGGCATCGCCGGACCTCTTGCGCGCGATGTAGGCCAGCATGTGGTTCACCGTGTCGAGGTTCTCGTAGACGATGTCCATCGGCTTCACGCGGATGGAGAACGTCTCTTCGAGGAAGGCGATCAGGCTGGTCAGGTTCATCGAGTCGAGGAGCTGGTCGCGGAACAGCGACGTGTCGGCGTCGACCTCGACGTCGTCGTCGAGGTCGGCCTCTTCTTCGATGAACTCGAGAATCGTCTCGGCGTCGGTCATCTGCCGTCTCCTGGTCTTGACGCGCGGCACCCGGCGCGGCGCTCGTCGCCTCTCGTCACGTAAGTGTACGACGAGCTGTCGGCTCGCGCTTCCCGCGGTCCCCGCCCGATCCGCGCCGTCGCGCGTCGATCTTGCGGCGCGAGGCTCAGACGCGGCCTCAAGAGGTCCGTTCCCGCGACGAGTCAGGGAATGGCGACGGCAGCCGTCCAATGGTACCAGACCGCCGGCGTCGCGAGTCGGGACGGCCCGCGTCGAGCGCGAGCCGCCCGCTCATCGTCGAGACTCGACCCGATCCGGACCACGTCACGCCGAAGCCACGCCAAATCCGAACCGGATCGTCAGCCCTGACGCAGCCGCGGCGGCCCGTTCGCTGTCCCAAGGCCGGCCCCGGCGGACTCGCGGCCGAATCACCCAAGGTGCGGCCACCTGCCACTTCCTGGCACAACGAGGGACCGGACAGAATCAGGTCCTGAAGGGTGTCCGGCCGGGATCGCTGGTCGCCGCAATCGTCATGATGACGGAGACGGCGCTTGCCGGGAGCGGCATCGGGGCGGTGTTCAGCCTGGGCAAGACCAACTGGTCAACAACAGCAGCGCACTGGCCGGGACGATGTCCAGCAAGGTACTTCAGGTGACCAACGAGGGGGCGGGTCGGCCCTGGGCCTGACGGGACAGGCGGGGAAGGCTCCGACTGTGGTGGACTCGACTGCCGGCGCCGCGAACCTGAACGCGACACCATGGGCGGCATGCACGCTAGCGACCTGACGCAGGGACCAGATGCTGTCGTGCAGCTGCGCCACGCAGTGCCAATGCCCGCGCCCATACCGACTGACGTTCTCACCGTATCTGGTTTCGGTGTTCTCAGGGGCAGGGTGACCGAGAGTAGTCCGCTGACAAGTGCGTCCTTCGCCAACGGTGAAGATGATGAAGCTGTGACGGTGTTGCTCCTACACAACCCACCGATCGCGCCATACGCGGCCCTTTCTCTTGGGGATAGCCTCAATACAGGCGACTGGGGCTTCGCCGCTCGGTGTCGCCGCGGTGTCCATGAGCTTTGCTCCTCCTGTAGAGGTGCGGAAGCGAGCCTCAGCGTTCGTCGTGCCTGGGTGGAAGACCACCCTGCGGCAGGCGGGTTCGTCAGCTGACCCGGTCTCATCAGTCGGGCCGGCTCACGTGGGAGGCAAGCCCGCGTTTCGCCTCGACCCGACAACCCAGAGGCTGTTTGAAGCCCCGGCGCGCGGGAATCCGTCGCCATCACGTCGGCGACTGGGCGGACACGACCTGCACAGAGGGCACTTGCGCGGCTGGAACACGCCAAGGAGACCTCCGCGCCAAAGGGACAATGCCTCAGCCGGCGGGCAAGTGCACTGTGAAATGGCCACCGTCTGCGGCGGGCCGGACGTCGATATCGCCGCCAGCCGCGCGCGCGAGCCGGCGCGCCAAGGCAAGGCCGAGGCCCGCGCCGGCCTGTGCGTCGCCCGCCGCAGCGCTGCCGCGGGCGCCTGGCTCGAAAATCCGTTCGTGCTCGTCCTCTCGCACACCGGGACCGTCGTCGTCCACATGGATGTCCACGTACGCGCCTTCTCGCTGCGCACTCAGGCGGACCACTGCCGCGGCCAATCGGCACGCGTTCTCCATCACCGGTTGCAGGATCCTTGCCGCGACGTCGGCATCCACTCCTATCGAGAGGTGGGTATCGCACGTCGAGGTCTCGATCCGCACGCCGCCTCTCGCGGCACTGTCGCAGGACGAGTCGATCAGGTCCTCGAGTACCGCCGTGGCGTCGCAGCGGCCGCGGGCCAGCCCGCTCTCGTTCTGCGCCGCCGCGACCAGAGTCTCGATGATCGCCGTCATCTGCGCGGCGTTGCTCACGACCGTCTCAAGCGCCTGGCGATACTCCTCCGGTTCACGTTCACGGCGCAGGGCCAACTCGCCTTCAGTACGGATCTTGGCGAGCGGCGTCCGCAGCTCGTGGGACACTTCCGCAGAGAACAGCTGCTCTCGACGCAGACTGGCGGCGAGGCGGTCGAGGAGGCCATCCAGCGTCTCCGCCAACTGGCTGATCTCGTCGTAGGGCTCCCCGGCGGCGAACCGCCGGTTCGGTTCGTGTTCGCTCCAGGACTCTGCATCGGCGGTCATTCTCGCGACCGGCCTGAGCGCGGCACGCAACATCCAGCGAGCGATGAGCGTCACCACGATGAGCAGCGCCAGCGCGAGGACGAGCGAGCCAATGAGGGCTATGCGTCGTGTGTCCTCGTAGGGCGCCAGCGCCACGCCGGCAACGATCACAGTGGCCGGATCGTTGCCCGCCACTACCGCGTACAGTCTCACGTCCAAGGAGGGAACATCGACGTTGACGCCGGGAGTCGCGGCTGCCGCGTTGGCCGCGCGGTTGAGCACCGCGCTCACGCGCGGCCGCTCCAGCGCACGCCCCTTGCGAAACACCCAGACTTGGCTCTCGAGGCCGCCGGTATCCGGCTGGTCCGGCGTCACGACTCGACCGTTCACGACCTCCACGTCCGCTGCCTCGCCAGCAGCTCGCGCATGCACGAGCGCGCTGGCCTCGTGCGAAAGGCTCCAAGCCAGCAACAGATTGAACCCCAGCGTCATGACGGCGAGTGCGACCGCCACCGCCACGATCACCACGACGAGCAGGCGCGAACCGATCCCGCGCGGCTTCCTCATCGCAGCGAGTAGCCGACGCCGTGCACGGTATGGATGCCGGGCGCGCCCGGGAGCTCGGCGAGCTTTCGCCGCAGGCGGGCGATGTACACATCGAGGGTGTTCTTGTGGACGATGGCGCCGTGAGGCCAGGCGGCCTGGACCAGCTCGCGGCGGCGCACGGCTTCTCCAGGGGCCGCCGCCAGACGCGCCAGCAGCCTGAACTCAGTGGCGGTGAGTTTCGCCGAGGCGCCGCCGCAGGCGGCGGCGTGCGCGACGGGATCGAGCCGCAGATCGCCGACGCTCACTGTCTCATCGTACCCGGCGCGCCGTAGCAACGCATCGATCCGAGCCACCAACTCGGAGAACTCGAACGGCTTGGTGACGTAGTCGTCGCCGCCGGCGCTGAAGCCGGACAGGCGATCGGGGAGCGTGCTGTGTGCCGTCAGGAAGAGGACCGGCGCACCGATGCCCTGCGCGCGCAGCGCCTGGACGACGTCACGACCGTCGGCGTCGGGGAGACCGATGTCAATGACAAATACGTCGGGCACGGCGCGCGAGACCCAGTCCAGCAGCTGCGCGCCGCTCCCGACGCCTTCGGCGCGGTACTCCTCCTCGTGAAGCCGCGCACGGCGACCGCCTGGAAGCCTTCCTCCAGGTGGCTCCCCCACTCGTCGCTCCGAGTATGGGGCCAAGCGGCACGCGCCTCAAGCCGCAGGCGTCCTCGCCCCCGGGAAACCATTCAGGAATCTGTCATGTGAGCCATGGCATTGTGAGCTGCGAATCGAGAGGGAGAGCAGTATTGAACCGACCTGTTGCGCCGTCAGCTGCGTGCGCGGTTGGGATGAAGGCAGTGGGGCCCTACGTGGGCTTGCACGCCTACAACTACGAACGGAAACGATTTCGAAGCTTCCGGGGTAGGGTGGTCGACCTTCTCGAGTGGCACCTCCTCGCGAGGAGCCTGCGCCTCCTCGAAAGAACGAGTGGACGCAAGGTAAGCTCACTCCTGGATGCTCCAGTAGGAACCGGGCGGATGCTTCGCAGGCTTGCCGCGGGGTCACGCGCCGTCGTTGGCTTGGATCCCTCGCCCGACATGCTGAGCTTGGCGAAGGCGCACGATGGCGGGGCACGGCTCGTGCTGGGCGCCGTGGAGGCGATCCCTCTGGACGACAGGTCGCTTGACGCCGTTGTGAGCTTGCGTCTGTTCGGTCACCTTGCGTCGGAAGAGAAGGTCGCGGCGCTGCGGGAGTTCTCGCGGGTGGCCATCGTTGGGGCGGTCGTCTGCTACGCGGGCGACTCGCCGTGGCTGCGCTTTCGGCGAGTTCGCGCGGGCCGGAATGGTCCCTACTGGCGACCCGTGTCCGATTCTTTGCTGGAGAAGATGGCGAGTGATGCGGGCCTGACGGCCGTGGGTCGGCTCAGAATGTTTGGGCCGCTTTCCGAAACGCGGGCGCTGGTACTGCGTACAGACGATCCATCGTGAACCTCAACGCGACCCGGATGCTGACGTTCCTCTCGACGCGACTGCACACGACGTCGGCGTGAGCTCGGGCAACCACTGCGGCAAGCTCGCGCTGAAGCTCAGCGGCAGCACGGTATCGTTGCTGGCCAGCCGGCATAAGGAACCTCCCCGCCTGCATGGCGGGGACCGCCCTTGCGTGCCGGGTCCATCGGGTTCTCGTTCGAGGCCAGCTTGATGACCTCGGTCAGGCCGAGCTCCCGCTTCACCTCCTCGACCGGCCTGCCTGGGCACGTAGGTCGCGATGTCGCCCAAGTCCCGGCTTGCGGTTATGACCTTGCCTTGTCATGCGTCTCGCCTGTCCCTTTCTGATCACCCGCGCGTCTCCTACGACCAATCCCTCCGCGCGTCGCGAACACCGGGTTCAGGTCCACTTCGCGTCGAGCTCGGGATAACGGAAGGGCAGCCAGGAGAGCGTGACGAGCGCTTCCGCCAGCGCGTCCAGGTCGCACCTCGCCTGACCGCGGGCGCCGTCGAGGATCGGGAACGCGCGGATCTCACGGATCATCACGGCTGCCTCGTCGCCGTCCAGTGGCGCGACGCGCAGGGCGACGTCGCGCAGGACCTCGGCGTAGATGCCGCCCAGGCCGAACGCGACGACCGGGCCGAACTGCGGGTCGCGCGAAAGCCCCAGAAGGACCTCCTGCGCGCCCCGCACCAACGGGTAGACGATCACCCCGCGGAAATCCCTGCCCCGCGCGCCCTCCTGGATCGCCAGGAAGGCCGCGCGCGCGT
Source organism: uncultured Thermoleophilia bacterium (assembly GCA_963707855.1). Classification (GTDB taxonomy): domain Bacteria; phylum Actinomycetota; class Thermoleophilia; order UBA2241; family UBA2241; genus UBA2241. Next base: position 95,360 of record CAVPRQ010000028.1, on the reverse strand, counting down.
CGTCGTCGTTGCGCAGGTCCACCTTGACCCCGCCCGACTCGGACTTGTGCAGGATGTCGGGCGAGACCACCTTCATGACGACCGGGTAGCCGACGGTCCGGCACGCCGCCGCGGCTTCGTCCATGTCGCTCGCGGTGCAGAAGGCCGGTACCGGCAGACCGTTCTCGCCCAACCAGGCCATCGCCTCCGGCTCGAGCATCGGATCGGATCCCGGAAGGGGGAGCATCTTCGTCCGGCGCCGCGGACAGGCTCTCGTCCGGCGCCTCGCGCCGCGGGCCGCCGTCGGCACGAGCCCCGTACTCGGCCATCCGGGCGAGCACGGTGACCGCGCGCTCGCCGGTGGCGAAGTTCGGCACGCCCTGATCCTTGAGGTAGGCGACGGCGTCGGCGACGATCCGGCCGGCCATGAAGCTCACCGCGACGGGCTTGCCGGTCTGCCGGGCGGCCGCGCACACCCCGCGCGCCAGCGCCACTGAGTCCAGAAACGGCGTCGACACGTCCAGGGCGAGCGCGGCATCGTACTCCCCCAGCACCGCGCACAGCGTCTCGCGGTAGGTCGACTCGGTCGCTTCCACCGTCAGGTCGATCGGATTGCCGAGGGAGCAGTACGGAGGCCAGGCGTCCGGCCAACCGCTCGCGCAGACGCCAGGCTTGGTTCCGGCGTCGACAGGCCCGCGGCTTCGGCCCGATCAGCGGCCAGCACGCCGGGTCCTCCGGAATTGGTCACGATAGCGACACGCCGGCCCTTGACGGGCGGCAGGCCGACGAAGCCCTTGCACAGGTCGAACATCTCCTCGACCGTGTCCACGCGGATCGCGCCACATGATCTGAGCGCGGCGTCGTAGACCGCGTCGGCGCCGGCCAGCGAGCCGGTATGCGACAGCGTCGCTCGCTGGCCGGCCTGCGTGCGGCCGGACTTGATGACCACGAGCGGCTTGACCGATGTGAACGCGCGCACCGCCTCCAGGAACCTCCGGCCATCCGGCACGCTCTCGATGTACAGCGCGCCGACGAGCGTCTCGGGATCCTCGGCCAGGTACGGCAGCAGATCGATCTCGTCGAGGTCCGCGCGGTTCCCGTAGCTCAGGAACTTGGCGAAGCCGAGACCCTGTTCTTCCGCCCACGACAGCACGGCCCCACCGAGGGCACCGCTCTGCGAGATGAACGACACGTGCGCCGGCCGGCGGCCGTGTCTCCAGAGAGGCGAACAGGCTGGTGATGGGTGTTGACGACGCCCGCGCAGTTGGGGCCGACCATGCGGATGCCGTGGCGGCGGGCGATGCGCTGGATCTCTTCCTCGCCCGTCTTGTTCCCGACCTCGGAGAAGCCGGAGGTGATGACGACGGCGGCGTGGATGCCGGCGGCCCCGCAGTCCTCGAGCACGGCCGGCACGGTCGGCGGCGGGAGCGGCGATCGACAGCCACGTCGACCGGGTCCTCGATGCTGCGCTATCGAGGCATAGCCCGGCGCCCCGCACGCGCCCTGGCCCTTGGGGTTGACGGCGTAGACGTGCTCGAACCCGCCGTCGACGATCTGCTTGACGAGCTCGTAGCCGATCTTGCCCGGCGTCGTGGACCCGACCACCGCCACGCCGCGCGGGCAGAAGAGGCGGTCAAGCGTCATCATGCTTCAGACCCTCGGCCAGCGCGAACAGGTTGCGCTCGACGCCCCGCTTCCAGCGGCTGCGCACGAAGGTCTCGACGTCGGCGGGATCGATGATCTCGCGCAGGCGCGTGCGAGCGAGCGCGACGCCGAGCGTGTAGATGTTGTCGGCCACCGGCACGCCCTCGTAGCAGGGCAAGGCCTCCGGCGCGATCACCGTGAGCCTTCCGCCGGCCTCGCGTACCTGGTCGGCGACCAGGTCCAGGGCCGGATAGGGTGCCTTGCCCAGCGTCACGGCCGTCGGCGCCCAGACGGAGGCGAACAGCACCACGTCGCCGCCCGGCCGGATGTAGCGCACGGCGTTGAGCGTCTCGGAGAGCTCGGTGGAGATCACGAGGTCGGCGCCCTTCTCCGGGATGCTGGCCCCGCCCGACTCGCGGCCGATGCGCAGCTGCGCCTTGACGAAGCCCCCGCGCTGGGCCATGCCCTTCGTGGGATAGAAGTTGACCGCCTGGCCCTTCTCGAAGGCCGCCGCCATGATGATCTCGCCGATGGTGAGCACGCCCTGGCCGCCGACGCCCACGAGGTAGATGTCGTAGCGGGTCGTCCCGTCGCCGCGTCTGGTCATGGCGTCGCCTCCTCGGCCGCTTCCACCAGGATCGCGTCGCGGTTGCAGGTGGCCGCGCACAGGCCGCAGCCGTAGCAGACGGCGGCGTCGATCTCGATCGCCTCCTCGCCCAGCGTGATGGCGGGGCACCCGGTGACGGTGATGCAGAGCTTGCAGAGGTTGCAGTTCTCCGCGACCACCATCGTGTGGCCCGCCCTGTCGCCGCGCCGCAGGGCGGGGATGACGCACTCCTGCCGGGCCAGCACGACCTTGACTCCGGGCAGGGCGAACGCAGCCTGCAGGGTCTGCGCCATGTCGTCGACTGCGAACGGATCCACGACCCAGAACTGCTCCACCCCGAGGGCGGGCACGATCCTCGCCAGGTCGAGCCGGACGTCGCCGCGCTCCTGATAGTCCGGGCTGGTGCCCGGGTTCACCTGCATGCCCGTCATGCTCGTCCAGCCGTTGTCCATGATGATCGAGGGTGAGCGGCACCTGGTGCTGCACGGCATTGATCAGGGCGGGGATGCCGGCGTGGTAGAAGGTGGAGTCGCCGATCGTGGCGATGACGGGCGTCTTGACGCCGGCATGCACGTAGCCGGCCGCGAGGCCCAGGCTGGCGCCCATCGCGACCTCGGTCCACAGGGTGTTGAACGGCGGGTTCATGCCGAGGATGGTGCAGCCGATGTCGCCGGTCACCATCACGTCGTCCTTCTTGAAGCCGGCCTTGCGCAGCGCCTTGTTGATCGCCATGAACGTGCCTCGGTGTGGACAGCCGGCGCAGACGGTGATCGGCCGGGCCGCCGCGAGCTCCTCGGCGCCGGCCTGTCCCTCGAAGAGATCGGCCGGGACCGCGAGGTCGAGCGCGGCGGCGATGCCCTGCACGACGTGGCGCACGCCGTACTCGCCGATGCGCTCGAAGCGCCCGTCCAGTTTGCCCACGATCCTCGGCGACAGTCCCAGCTGTCGCGCCTGGACGTAGAGCTCCTTCTCGAGGTGCGGCTCGAGCTCTTCGAGCACCAGAACGGTGCCGCAGTGACGCAGCAGCGCGTGCGCCTGCGTGGCCGGGAACGGGTGGACCGCCTTGACCTCGAGGACGGAGGCCTCTTCCGGCTTGAAGCCGTAGCCCCCGGCGATCTCGAAGCCCTCGGCCAGGTACGCGGTCGTGATCCCCGCCGCGACGACGCCGAGGCCGCCCTCCTTGCCGAGGCTCAGCGTGTTGAGGCCGGCTTCGGCGATCCAGCTCGCCGGCCTTCTCGAGCCGGGCGATGAGGTCGCGGTGCTGCGCCATGCAGATCGCCGCGCCGGCCTTGGTGAACCTGTCGATGTCGCGAGTGAGCACCGGTTCGCGCTCGGGCCGTGACGGCGGTCCGTCGAGCAGCTCGACCGGCGCAAACGAGTCCGAGGTCGCCGTGACCAAGCGGATGAAGACGGGCGAACCCATCCGTCTCGGAGAGCTCGAAGGCCTGCTGCGTCATCCGGTAGATCTCGTCGGCCGACGCCGGCTCGAGCATCGCGAGGTCAGACATCATGGCGAAGCCGCGCGAGTCCTGTTCCGGCATGCCCGCGCTCACGCCCGGGTCGTCGGCCACGTAGACCACGAGCCCGCCGAGCACCCCGGAGTAGGCGATCGAGATGAGCGAGTCGTAGCACACGTTGAGACCCGACATCTTCATCGTGCACAGAGCGCGCTGCCCGGCCCAGGCCGCTCCCGCGGCGGTCTCGAACGCGACCTTCTCGTTGACGCTCCACTCGACGTGGACGCCCTCGGGGTCCATCTTGAGCAAGCTCGTGAGCGCCCCCGTGGACGGCGTGCCCGGGTAGCCCGTCACCACCTTGACCCCCGCGTGCAGCGCGCCCCACGCCAGGGCCTCGTTGCCGGTCATGAGCTTCGTTGTCAAGGCGCGCCTCCCGTCGTTTCAGAAACCTCCGGAAGCAGCGACCACTCCACGGTCCTGGCCACCTTCATCCCCCTCGTACTCATGGAGCTGACCTCCTGGTCCCGTCTGCGCACGCGTGCCCGAGACCGAGAACCGCAGACGAAAGGCAAGCCTGCACCTTCCTCGCCCCCGGCGTGCGACCGCCACGCTCAGAGTCGTCAGCGAAGCTGGACGCCACAGAAGCCTACTCCCGCTCCTGCGCCCGCGCAGGGTCCTGACGGGTCTGCGTGACGGTCTGCGATCGGCCTTGGTACTCGACGCGGTACGTCGCGCCGCGCTTGCCGACGCGCTTCTGGATGGTCATGTCGCCTTCCCGGTCGTCACGCCAGACCAGGCCAAGGGATCTTCTCGAAGTCCGGTTCCGATACGACCGCGGGCGTCAGAACCAGCCGATCAGCAGGAGGGGGCTGGTGCCGAAGGAGGGACTTGAACCCTCACCCCGCGTGAACGGGACCGGATTTTGAGTCCGGCGCGTCTGCCAGTTCCGCCACTTCGGCACCGGGTAGACGCCTATGCTACTGCCTGGCCCACTTCCGCGCGAGGACAGCCGCGCGGCCGCGGCCCGGAGGCCGGTGCCCTAGAAGGCCGACGGGAAGGTGTTGCCCCAGAGGCTGCGGCCCATGCCCTTCTTCACCGCGTAGGCGCTGGCCTCGATCTGGGCGGACCCGTCGAAGACGTTCTGCCCCCTCCACGGGTTCCACGCGCCTTTCCACGTGGTGAGCGAGTATTGGTAGAGCCCGTAGAACCTGCCCGCGCCGACCGCCCGCGCTTTGCCGCCGGACTCCATCATCATGAGGCGGTACAGGCCATCGGGGTTCACGCCGAACTTCTTCGCCGCACGCTCGATGAGCGGACGCCAGGTGCCTGACCTTTCGAGCGAGGCCCATTCCTGCCGGTTCTTGCGCTCCACCAGGCGGCGGACGACCGCCCGCCAGAAGTCGACGGCGTGCTCGGCGACCTCGACCTGACGTATGTACACCCCGAGGCCACGCCGCTGACTGGCGAGCAGGGCGGCCCTGAGGGCGTCCTGGGAGGCGTCCAGTCGCGCCTCTGCCCGGCGCAGCTCACGACGACTGGTACGGAGTTGGTCATCGAGGGAGGCGGCGTTGGCCGACGCCGGCACGAGCACGGCGACCGTCGCCGCCAGGGCCACCAGAGCGAGGAGTGCGAGGCACAAGCGTTGCCTGGTCACGATGGTCCTTTCGTCGGCGTCTCTCCGTCGCGGACGATCCTGAACGTCACGCGTGAAGCTGCCTCGACGCCGCCCTGTCCCGGCACGTCGTTCTCCCATCCGGACGATCCAGGCTCTCCGGGCAACGAAGGGGGGAGAACGTATTGCGAAACCGGCAGCGGCGCCGTTGTTGTACGTTCGCGGGCATTCAAACCCACGGCCCGGAGGAGCGCAACCCCCCTCCGAGGCGTCTCGCCCCGCGCGGCCTCGGCTCTCCAGATGGCGCGGACCAAGTCTCAAGTCAAGATTGAGACTCTTCTTCTCCGAGCCTCCAGCCTGAGCCCCCCGTGCGTTCGCGAACCCTCAAGTCTGACTTGAACCTGGGGGTCAGGTCGGGGCTGAACCATCCCTGAAGGTCTGCCCGACATCGGCTGAGGCTTTGCCTGAACGGTCCGTTCACGAGAGCCCTGGGCCGGTTGCCAGGGCAGCCGCGCGACGACGAGAATCCGGGTCGGCGGGGCACCGAGTCGAGAGGAGAGGACGCGCACATGAACGGTGGCGCCAGGCGGCGCAGCGACGAAGCGACACCTGTCCTGGACCCCGGGGTCAAGGCCGAGCTCAAGAGGCTCGCGATCCTCTTCCTGATGTCGGCGTTCACGCTCGTGCTCGTCATCGCCGACGCCGTGACGCGAGCGGTCCTGCACGACGTGCTTCCCGGGATCGTGTTCGGCATGGTGCAGCTGTCGTGGCTCGGAGGCGCCGTGGCGACCTACTTCTATGGGCTCTACGTCACCATCCGCGCCCGTGCCTGGGGGTGGGTCGTCCTGTGCGCCGTCCCGCTGCTCGGCAGCGTGCCGGGCAGCGTGGCCTACTCGTGGATCAGGCGCGGCGCGCTCGAGCGCCAGATCCTGGGCGAGGAGGAGAGCCGCCGCCCCTGAGGCGCATCGCCGAGCCACGCGATCTCGTCCGCGCTCGCCGCTCCGTCAGCGAACACGAGGAAGGCGTGCGGCTTGCCGCGCCGGCGGCCCGAGCGGGCGCGTGTGGTAGGGTTCACGGCTGGTCGGCGACCGCCGGCGCGGGAGGACGATCATCGGCAAGACCCTCCGCAACATCATCGTTTTCGGTGTCATCGCGGCGACGTTGTACCTGCTGCTGCCGCGTCTCGTGGACACCGAGCAGACGCTCGAGCTCATCGGTGGCGCTGAGTACGCCCTGCTCGGCCTCGCCCTGGTGCTCGAGGTGGTCGCCCTGCTCGGCTACGCCAACCTCACGCGCTTCGTTCTCCGTGTCCTCGACATCCGCATGCGGTTGTACGAGGTGCTCTCGGTCACCATCGGCAGCCTCGCCGTCAGCCACCTCCTTTCGGCCGGCGGGGTCGGCGGCTGGGTCGTCACCTACAACGCCCTGCGCCGCCGCGAAGTGCCACACGGCCTGGTGTTCGTCGCCATCGCGGCGCAGCAGTTCTTCAACTACATCGTCCTCTGGGGCCTCTTCGCCGTCGCGCTCGTCTACCTGATCGTCGCCCGCGGTCAGTCGGTCGCGGGCTACCTCGCCGCGATCTTGCTCATCGGCCTCCTCCTCTGGCTCACGGCCTACGGCATCTATCTCTACAACCACCGCACGAAGATGCGTCGCCGCGTCGCCCAGCTGGCGCACCTCGTGAACTCGGTGACGCGCCGTGAGACGGTCAAGGAGGAGCACATCGACGACTGGCTCGACCATCTCTTCGCCGGCATGCGCCGGATGACGTCGCATCCCGGCGCCTTCAGGCGCACCTTCGTCTACGCCTGCGGCTACTGGTTCTTCGACCTTCTCTGCCTCTACGTCACCTTTCTCGCCTTCGACTACCGCATCAGCGTCGTCTACCTGGTGCTCGGCTACATCGTCGCCTACGCCGTGGGGACGCTCGCCCCGACGCCCGGCGGGCTCGGTGCGGTGGAGGGCCTGATGATCGCGCTGTTCGTGGGGTTCGGCGTGCCGTCGGCGATCGCCGTCGCCGTCGTGCTCGTCTACCGGCTGATCAACTTCTGGCTGCCGATACCGCCGGGGCTGATCAGCTACGCGATCATCAGGTAGGACTCAGGCGGCGCCGGGTCCGGGCGTCCAGCGCGCGGCGCCGTTCGCCTCGTCCCGGAAGCAGCTCACGGCGCCGGTGTGACACGCCGGCCCCGCCGGGGCGACGAGCATGAGGACCGTGTCGTGGTCGCAGTCGAGCCGCAGCTCGAGCACGCGCTGGACGTTGCCACTCGTCGCGCCCTTGTGCCAGAGCTCGCCCCTGCTGCGGCTCCAGAAGTGCGCCTGGCCCGTCTCGGCAGTCGCCGCGAGCGACGTCTCGTTGCCGTAGGCGACCATGAGGACTTCCCGGGTGGCGGCGTCCTGGACGACGCAAGGGACAAGCCCCCCCGGGCCGAAGCGGACCTGCGAGAGGACGTCTTCGCTTCTCGTCGCCACGCCTCAGACCTTACCCCGGGCGAGCGGCGCGCCGACGAACTCCTCCATGATCGCGACGCTCGCGCTGGTGCCGATCCGGGCCGCGCCGGCGTTGATCATCAGCTGGGCGTCATGGCACGTGCGGATGCCGCCCGACGCCTTCACCCCGACGTGCGCTCCCACGCAGTCCCGCAGGAGCTCCACGTCCTGGACGGTCGCCCCGCGCGGGCCAAGCCCCGTCGAGGTCTTCACGAAGTCGCACCCTGCCTGCTCGACGATCCTGCACGCGAGCTTCATCATCTTCGTCGAGAGGTAGCACGTCTCGACGATCGCCTTGACGACGACGGGACCCTTGCCACCGTTGACGGCGCGCAGGCGTACGGCGCGCACGACGGTGGCGAGCTCGTCGCGGACGCGACCGAAGTCGCCCGAGAGCATCGCCGGCACGTTCATCACCACGTCGAGCTCATCGGCGCCCTGCCGGACGGCTTCTTCCGCGGCCACCGCCTTGGTGCGCGCCGCCTCGGCGCCGAAGGGAAAGGCGATGGCGGCGCAGACCTTGACGTCGGCCTTTCTCAGCAGCTCATCGGCGAGAGGAACGAAGTACGGAAAGACGCACACCGCGGCGAAGTGGAACCGCGCCGCCTCGCGGCACAGCCGTTCGACGTCCTTGGCGGTGCCGTCGGCGCGCAGCAGGGTGTGATCGATGGTCTTCGCCAGCTCCTCGGCGTGCACGCTTGCTCCCCTCCCGGCCGGGACACGCGAAAGGCGATGCGCAACGGGCCGGAGTATAGCAGCCGTCGAGCCCGTCGGCCCCGGCCGATGCGAGGCTAGAGGAGACGCTCCACGTAGCGCTCGTCGCGACGCCAGCGACGCCTCACCTTGACGCGCAGGTCGAGGAAGACCTGCACCCCGAACACCGCCTCGATCTCGTGTCGCGCGGCACTGCCGACCGCCTTGACGACGCGTCCCCCCTTGCCGACGAGGATGCCCTTCTGCGACTCGGATTCGACGATGAGGATGGCCTCGATCTCGACCAGGGGGCGGTCGTCGCGCTCGGTGATCGCGCTCACCTCGACGGCGATCGCGTGCGGGACCTCGTCGCGCGTGCGACGCAAGGCCTGCTCGCGCACAAGCTCGGCGACGAGCAGCTCCAGCGGCTGGTCCGAGGACTGCCCCTCGGGGAAGTACCGCGGCCCGGGAGGCATGGCGACGACCAGCTCCTCGACGACCGCGCCGAGCCCGTCGCCGCGCAAGGCACTGACCGCGTGGACGGCGGCGCCGCCGGCCAGGGCGCGCGCCTCTTCGAGGCGCGCCCCGAGCCGGCGGCCGTCGATGAGGTCGACCTTGTTGAGGGCGATCACGCCCGGCAGCCCGGCGGTGGCCACCGCCTCGAGCACGTACCGGTCGCCGCCGCCGAACGCTTCCGTCGCGTTGAGCATCACGAGTGCGGCGTCGACCTCCCGCAGTGCCTCGTCGACGGCGGTCTGCATACGCCGGGTGAGCGAATCGAACGGCCGTTGGAAACCCGGAAGGTCGAGGAGGACGATCTGGCACTCCGGCAGGGCGACGACGCCGGTGATGCGGCGGCGCGTCGTCTGCGGGTGGTCGGAGACGATGCTGACCTTGTGCCCGACGAGCCGGTTGACCAGCGTCGACTTGCCGACGTTGGGCCGGCCGAGGATCGCGACGAACCCGGAGTGGAACCCGGGCTCGTCCGGCGGCGGGCTTCCGGCCCTGGGACGCTCCTCGCCCGCTCCGCTCACGACCGGCCGCCCTGCGGGGGATCCTGCGAGAGCACGAACGGGCTCGTCGAGCAGCTCGTGCAGGGCGACCACGCGGAGGCCGACGCCGAGACGGCAGACGATGTCGGGGTCGCCGAGCTCGGCCAGCGCCTGGAGACAGAGGCCGCACGGGGCCAGCCGGCGCCCGTCCGCCGCCGCGACGGCGACGGCGCGCACCTCGCGTTCGCCGGCCGCGACCAGGGCGCCGAGCGCGACGCGCTCGGCGCACACCCCCGCGGGGTACGACGCGTTCTCGACGTTGACCCCGCGGTGGCGCGTGCCCGCCGAGCCCACGAGCACGGCGCCCACGGCGAGGCCCGAGTAGGGCGCGTAGGCGCGCTCCGCGACGGCACGCGCCTCCTCGTACAGCGCCCGCTCGGCCGCGTCGGCCGGCCGTCCCTTCACGACGCTCGCCGCCCCTTCGCCGGTCATTCCCGCACACCCGCCATGCGCGCCGCCCTCATATGGGGTACCAGAGCCGGAAGATGAGCAGGCTGACGCCGGTGCCAAGCAGGGCGCCCACGACGACCTCGAGCGTGGAGTGGATGCCGGCCTGCACCCTGCTTTGGGCGACCATGACAGCCATGAAGAGGCCGATCGCCGAGATCGGCAGGGCGTACGCGGTCTGGGTGCCGAACACCGTCACCGCCACCCAACCCGCGAAGGCGACCGCGGCGTGGACCGACGGCATGCCGCCGTGAAAGGCCGTCCCCCTGCGGGTGAGCGCCTTGATGATCACCGCGGCGAGGATCACCAGGACCAGGGTCACGACGGCGAGGTCGACGGGGGAGGTGCGCAGCTTGCGCAAGACGGTGTACGGCACGCCGGTGAGCTTGTCGTAGAAGACGAGGTAGGCGACGGCGAGGGCGTTGATCGTCGCGACCAGCACCGCTCCCGCGGCCACGTCCTTGGCGATCTTCGCCCGCGGGTCGAGCTCGTCCGTGACGAGGTCGACGACGTGTTCGATCGACGTGTTGAGCATCTCGGCGATGAGGACGAAGGAGATGGCGACGAAGAGCGCTATGACCTCGAGCCGCGCGAGCGAGAAGAAGAGCGCCGCAAGGAGCACCAGCACGGCGGCGCCGAAGTGGATCCACATGTTGCGCTCGCGGCGCAGCGCGTGGAGGATGCCGTCGAACGCCCAGTTGAAGCTCTGGAGGAGGTTAGGACGCCGTGCCAACGAGCCCCTCCCAGCGCGCCGTCTCGAGCAGCTCGGCCTGGCGCAGCGCCATGTGCCCGGCGTCGGTCTCGTGGTCGTAGCCGAGCAGGTGGAGCGTGCCGTGGACGAGCAGTACCGCCAGCTCGGCGGCAGGCGGCAACCCTGCGGCGCGCGCCTGACGGAGCGCCCGGCGCGCGCAGATCACCACGTCCCCGAGGAGACGCGGCGGGCCGTCCGGCGCCGCGGCCTCCGCCGCGCCGCCCTCGGCATCTCGCACGACGGCGATCTCCTCCTCGTCCTCGAGTGGGAAGGCGAGCACGTCGGTGACCGCGTCACGTGCGCGATGCTGGCGGTTCAGGGCGCGCATGCGGCGTTCGCCGACGAAGGTCACGCCGACCTCGGCGCCGGCGGCGCCCTCGGCCGCGAGCACGAGGCTCGACGAGCTCGGCGACGGCCGCCGCGCCGACCGGGACTCGGGTCCGGTTGATCACCTCGACCGCGCTCGTCACGCGGCGCCGCCTTCGCCCGTGGCCTCGCGCCGCGCCTGCTCGCGCTCGCCTTGCTCCTTGTACGCGTTGACGATGCGCTGCACGAGCTTGTGCCGCACGACGTCGTGTCCGTCGAACTCGACGAAGGCGATGTCGGCGATGTCGCTGAGCACCTCGGCGACGGTGACGAGTCCGGAGCGCCGCCCGCCGGGCAAGTCGATCTGCGTGACGTCGCCGGTCACCACCATCTTCGCCCCGAACCCGAGGCGCGTGAGGAACATCTTCATCTGCTCCGGCGAGGTGTTCTGGGCCTCGTCGAGGATGATGAACGAGTCGTTGAGCGTGCGCCCGCGCATGAAGGCGAGCGGCGCGATCTCGATCTCGCCTTTCTCCTGCAGCGCGGCGAGCTTCTCGCCGTCGATCATGTCGTAGAGGGCGTCGAAGAGCGGGCGGAAGTACGGGTCGACCTTCTCGGAGACCGTCCCCGGGAGAAAGCCGAGGCTCTCCCCCGCCTCGACCGCGGGACGCGTGAGGATGATGCGTCCGACCGTCTTGGCGAAGAAGGCGCTCACCGCCATCGCCGTGGCGAGATACGTCTTGCCCGTGCCCGCCGGCCCGATGGCGAAGGTGATCGTGTTGCGGCGCATGGCGTCGACGTAGAGCTTCTGGTTGACGGTGCGCGGGCCGATCTGCCGCCCCCGATGGGTCCAGACGACGTCGCCGTAGACCTCGGACGGCTTGCCGGCCGCGTTGACGGCGATGTCCATGAGCGACTCGACGATCGCCGGGCTGAGCGGCCGACCGGACTTGATCACCGTGAGCAGCTCGTCGATCGCCGAGCGAGCCTTGACGCAGGCGTCACCCTCTCCTTCGAGGGTGAGGACGTTGCCGCGCATCGTCAGCTTGCACGACAGACGCTCCTCGAGGACCTTGAGGTGGGCGTCGTGCTCGCCGGCGAGGGCGAGCGCCTCGCTGTTGGAGTCGAGGTCGATGACTGTGCGCGCCGACTCGGACACGCTCACCCCCCGAGCTTCGTCCGCACGAGCTCGCTCAGCGCCTTGCCGTCGGCGCGCCCCGCGACCTTGGGCATGAGCGCCGACATCACCTTGCCCATCTCCTTGGGCGAGGCGGCGCCGGTGGCGGCGATCGCCTCGTCGACCATCGCCGCAAGCTCCTTCGCGGAAAGCTCCTCGGGCATGTACGCGGCGAGGAGCTGCGCCTCGAAGCGCTCCTGGTCGGCCAGGTCGTCCCTCCCCGCCTGCTCGTAGAGCTCGAGCGCCTCGGCGCGGCGCTTGCGCTCGCGCTTGAGGACGACCAGCTCGTCCGCCTCGCTGGGGTCCTTGCGACTGTCGATGCGCTCCTTCTTGAGCGCCGCGACGATCTGGCTGAGGGCCTCGCGACGACGCCGGTCGCCCGCCTTGAGGGCAGCCGTGGCGTCGTCCTTGATGCGCTGCTCGATCTTGCCGAGCTCCCTCATGCCATCTCTCCGAGTCTGCGGCCGCCGATCACGTGCCAGTGAAGGTGAAAGACCTCCTGACCGGCGTCGGGACCGGTGTTCGAGACCACGCGATATCCGGACTCCTGCAGGCCCATGTCGCGGGCGACCGCAGCGATGAAGTGGAGCAGACGGCCGGCCCCGTCCGGGCCAAGCAGCTCGACGACGTCGAGAGACGTCAGGTGCACGCGTGGCGCAACGAGCACGTGAACGGGAGCGATCGGGTGCGCATCCCTGAAGGCGACGAACTCGTCGTCCGCGGCCACCATGTCGGCAGGCGACTCTCCCGCCGCGATCCTGCAGAAGATGCAATCACTGGTCATCTGGCCCCCTCGCCGATGTCGACGCGACGTCCGCGTCATCCTGTCCTCTCGCGGCGCGCCCCGAGGCGAGCCGCTTCTGTTCGGCCGGCACGCGGACCCGCCGGCCCTTGACGCCATCGGCGAAGAGCTCGTCGCCGACGGCGTCGACCAGGCGGCCGGGCTGCGCCGTGCCGCTCAGGTAGTAGCGCACGTACTGTGAACTGTACCCCCTCCAGAGGCCGTCGCGCTCCTCCTCGACGAGGACCTCGGCACGGCGGCCGAGGACGTCCGCCGCCGCGCGCCGCTGCGCCTCGCGCGCGGCGGCGCCGGCGGCCGCCGCCCGTGCGCGCACGACGGCGGCGGGCAGCGGCGGCAGCTCGGCGGCCTCCGTGCCCGGGCGCGAGGAGAAGGCGAACACGTGCACGCGCCCGAAGAGACCGCTCTCGATGGCCGCCAGCGTGCGCCGGAAGGCAGCCTCGTCCTCAGTGGGGAAGCCGACGAGCACGTCGGTGCTGACCGTGATGCCGCCGAGCCGCGAGCGCGCACGCTCCACGGCGGCGAGGTAGCCCGCCCAGTCGTAGCGCCGCCGCATCGCCCTCAGCACGGCATCGTCGGCCGACTGCAGCGGCACGTGCAGGTGACGGGCGACACGCGGGTGCGCGAGAGCGTCCAGGAGGCGATCGCCGAGGTGTTCGGGCTCGAGCGACGAGAGACGCAGGCGCGCGAGGCCGGGCAGTGCGACGAGCGCCCGGACGAGGTCGGCGAGGTCGGCGACGACGCCCGCCGCCGTGCCGGCGGTCGCGGCGTCGCGGTATGCTCCGAGATCGACCCCGCTGAGCACGAGCTCGCCGCAGCCGGCGGCGAGCGCCTCGCGCGCCGTGCCGACGGCCTGCGTCAGCGGCACGCTGCGCGGGCGCCCGCGCACCAGCCGTACGACGCAGTAGCTGCAGAGGCCCGCGCAACCGTCCTGGACCTTGAGCGTGAAACGCAGACGCCCGCGCCTCGCCCGATCGGCGGCGTCGGCGGCTGCCGCGCCGCCACTGGGCGCCTCGGCGCCGCGGATGATGCGCCGCGCCAATGCCGCCCAGTCTTGCCCCTCGACCACCTCGACGCCGGGCTCGTCGAACTGGGCGGCGCGCAGCGTCGCGGCGCAGCCGGCGACGAACACGCGCCGCCCCTGCCGCGCGAGGCGCCGCGCCAGGCGGCGCGACTTGCGCTCCGCCTCGGCGGTCACGCAGCACGTCATGAGCACGCAGGCTTCGGCGGCCTCGGGCCCGTCCACCGGTTCCAGACCGGCGGCGGCGAGCTGCGCCAGCGCCGCCTCGCTGTCGGCCTGGCTCACCTTGCATCCCACGAACTCCGCCGAGACCCGCATCATCGCCTCGCTGCCCGGGTCATCGCCTCACGCCTTGCGCGCCAGGTCCAGCAGGAGCCAGCCGTTCGACGACGTCGCGGCGCACGAGGCGATAGCCCCCGAGCGCGGCAAGCACCTCGTCCCCCTGCTCGACGAGCAACCCCGAGAGCAGCAGGCGCGGCGGCGCCCAGGCGGCGGCGTCCGCCGCCTCCAGCCGCCGCGCCAGCTCGAGGATAGGCCCCTGCAGCAGATTGGCGACGGCCACCTCGGCGGGCGGCAGGTGCAGGCCCGGGTCGGTGATGTCGCCGAGAAGCACGTGCGGCTCGAGGCCGTTCGCACTCGCGTTGCGCAGGCACGACTCGACCGACAGGGGATCGTTGTCGATCGCCCAGACCGGCGCGAACCCGAGCCTGAGCGCCGACAGCGCCAGGACGCCCGACCCTGTGCCGATGTCGACAAGCGCGCCACGCGGGAGGTCCTGCAACGCCCTCAGGCAGAGCCGCGTCGTGAAGTGCGAGCCGGTGCCGAACGCCATGCCGGTATCGATCACCACGTCGAGCAGGCCGGGTTCGGGGGGATACCACGGCGGACGCACGCGCACCGTCCCCTCCACGACGGGACGGTGGAAGCGCCGCCAGCCATCCTGCCACCCGGCCTCCTGGACCGCCGACGTCAGGCGTGCCGTGCTCTCTCAGCAGGTCGAGCACGGGGCGCAGGTCCCGGCCGCTCGCCGACTCCTGCGCGAGCCAGAAGCGCACGGTGCGCCCGTCGTCGCCCTCCTCCCAGCCCGCCGTCTGCAGCGCCGCGAGGAGATCGCGGACCTCGAGGTCGTCGGCCGTCGTCTCGCCCGCGAGGCGAAGCGTGTAGCGGATGTAGCCCGGCTCGCTCAAGGCGCCCGCCTCGCCACCCGCCCGTGCCGACCAGGCGTGACCCGGGCTGGGGCGCTCACGCCCCGAAGACGGCGCGGACCTTGTCGAGGAAGCTCTGGTCCGGCTCGTAGTTCTTCTCGCCCGTCAGCGCGGCGAACTGCTCGAGGACCTCGCGCTGTTCGTCGCTGAGGTGTCGGGGGACCAGGACGTTGACGACCACCTTGAGGTCGCCGCGGCCATACCCCTGCAGCACGGGGACGCCCCGGTTGCGGTACACCTTGGTCTCTCCCGGCTGCGTGCCCGGGGCAAGCTTCAGCTCGATGTCGCCATCGAGCGCGGGCACGTAGACGGTGGTGCCGAGAGCGGCGTCGATCATGGTGATGTCCTCGCGGTAGATGAGGTCGTCGCCGTCGCGCACGAAGTGATCGTCCTGCTCGACGCTCACGAGGACGTAGAGGTCGCCGGCCCTGCCGCCCTGGGCGCCGGCGCCGCCCTCCCCGCTGAGGCGCAGACGCTGGCCGTGGCCGATGCCGGCCGGCACCTCGACCTTGACCGTCCGCGCAGCCCGCAACCGGCCCGTGCCGCGGCAGCCGTCGCAGGGCTGCGCGACGATCGTCCCGCGCCCGCGGCAGACCGAGCAGGTGCTGGTACGGATGAACTGGCCGAACCCACCCAGGCTCGAGACCTCGCGCATGCGGCCGCTGCCCTTGCACTGCGGGCATTGCTCGCGGCCGGTGCCCGGGGCCGCGCCACTGCCGGCGCACGTTTCGCAGGGCGCGTCGGCCTCGACCTCGACCTCCTTCGCGGTGCCGAACACCGACTCGGCGAACGTCAAGGGGAGCTCGATCTCGACGTCGTCGCCGCGCGGCGCCGGCGCAGTGCCGGAGGCGGCGCCCCACATGCCCCCCGAATCCCGGAGGACGCTGTCGAACATGCCGCCGCCGAAGAACACGCTGAACAGATCCTGGAAGGAGACGTGGTCGAAGTCGGTCATGGGGCGGCCGCGCAGGCCGTCGAAACCGTAGCGGTCATAGGCGGCGCGCGAGTCGGCGTCGCTGAGCACCTCGTACGCCTCGGCGAGCTCCTTGAAGCGCGCCTCGCACTCGGGGTCCTCGGGGTTGACGTCCGGATGGCAGGCGCGCGCCTCCTTGCGGAAGGCCTTCTTGACCTCGGCCGCGCCCGCGTCGCGGGACACCCCGAGCACATCGTAGTAGTCGCGCTTCACCAGATCTCTTCCAGATAGTCGCTCAGACTGTCGGCCGTCGCGCGGACGGTGGCGATGACGCTCTGATAGTCCATCCGCGTCGGGCCGAGCACGCTCACGGTACCCAGGTTGCGGTTCGCCACGCCGTAGTTCGCCGCGACGAGCGAACACGCCTGCAGCGAGGGCGAGCGCATCTCGTGGCCGATGCGCAGGTACATGCCGTCCTCGCGCAGGGCCTCGGAGAGCAGCTCGAGCAGGTTGTAGCGCTCCTCGAGCATCTGCAGCAGGTCGTTGAGCTGGGTCGCCCCTTCGCGGCTCAGGTTCTCGAGCAGCCGGCTCGTGCCCCCGAAGTGCAAGCCCTCGGCGTCGCCGGGCCCCGCCGCGTCGAAGACGGGGCGAACGGCCTCGATGAAGGCGCGCTCCTTGGGGCGCAGCTCCAGGCTCTCGAAGGCCGAGGCGACGCGCCGCGTGCCGAGCTGGACGCCGACGAGGCGCTCGTTGAGGTACACGCGGGCGAACTCGGCGAGGCCCTCGTCGACCGGGTCGGCGAAGTGGAAGATGCGCTTCGTCACCTGCCCCGACGTGGTGATGAGGACGACCATGACGAGGCGCGGCTGCAGGGCCAGGACCTCGATGTGGCGGACGGTGGAGTTGGTCAGAGCCGGGGTCGACACGACGGCGAGCAGATGGGTCACGCGCGACAGGGCCTCGGCCGTCTCGCGCAGGGCTTCGTCGACCTCGCTGCGCGCGCGGTCGAGCGTGATCGACGGCGCCGGCACGGCGCCGCGCTCGCCACGCTCGCTCATGAGCGCGTCCACGTAGTGCCGGTAGCCGGCGTCGGTCGGCACCCTGCCGGCGGAGGTGTGCGGATGCGCGAGCATGCCCAGGTCTTCGAGCTCGGCGAGGTCGTTGCGGACCGTCGACGCGGCGGCGCCGAGCGGGTATCGCTCGGTGAGATGCCGCGAGCCGACCGGCGACGCGCTGGCGATGTACTCCTCGACGACGAGGCGCAGGACCTGCTCCTGGCGCGGTTTGAGCGTCACGTCACACCCCTGTCAACGTCGTGCGCACCCTATTAAACGTCAAGCGCGAAACAGACGGACGCAGACCTCGTTGGCCACGTACCGCCCCTTTCGCGTCACGCGGATTGTACCACTGTGCAGGGAAAGTAATCCAGCCTGCGCGAGCGGCGCGACGGCCGCGGGTCGACGGCGGCGGCGAGCTCGGCGAGCGGGACGGCGAGACCGCAACGGGCGGCGAGCAGGAGGCGCTCGCGGGCGAGGGTCTGCGTCGTCGAGCCCCTCGACGCGCCGCGGCGGCGGGCGGGATGGCGCATCCCGGCCCGCCGCCCCGCCGGTGAGAGCGGCGACGTAGGCGCCGACGTCGGGCGCGTTGCGCCAGCGTCGGCGCCCGACGGTGCTCACGGCCCCCGGACCAAGGCCGAGGTACGGGCGGGCGCGCCAGTACGCCGCGTTGTGGCGCGCCCGCCGTCCTGCGCCGGGCGAAGTTGCTCACCTCGTACCAGCGGTAGCCGCGCCGCTCGAGACCGCGCACGATGCGGCGGTACAGCGCGGCGCGCTCGTCCTCGTCTGGCGACGGCACCTGGGCGCCGGAGACGCTTCGCCGACGACCGCGATGCCCCGCTCCCGAGACGCCGCGCCAGCGGCGTCCCCTCGACGGCGGTGAGCTCGTACCAGGAGACATGGTCCGGGCGCCAGCTCGTCGATGGCCGCGAGGTCGGCGTCGAGATCGGCCGCCGACTGGCCGGGGATGCCGTGCATGAGGTCGATCGACAGGTCGCGTACGCCGGCGACGCGGAGCCGGCGCGCGGCCGCCGCCGGGTCGGCGGCGGGGCGCCGGCCGAGCGCTGCGCGCAACGCCGGCAGAAAGCTCTGCACCCCCAGCGAGACGCGCACCGCACGGCTTGCGGCCCACGACGCGAGGGCCTCGTCGGCCTCGTCCGGGTTCGTCTCGACCGTCACCTCCGCGTGCGCCGTGAGCCACGGAGCGAACCCCGCGACGAGCCGCTCGAGGCGGTCCGGCCCGAGCAGAGCGGGCGTACCGCCGCCGAAGTAGAGCGTCTCGAGGCGGCGCACGTCGTGCGCCGTCCGCTCGAGCTCCCACTCGGCGGCGACGGCCTCCACGTAGGCGTCGAACAGCGCGGCCACGGCCGGCTCCGCCGGCCCCGCCGCGCCCACCGCCTGCGCGTCGAAGTCGCAGTAGTCGCAGCGCGCCGCGCAGAACGGAACGTGCACGTAGAGATGGCGCACCGGGCCCGCGAACGCCGCGGCGGTCGCCTGCGGCGCCGCCGCCATCAGATCACCGCGCGCGTCGGCACGAGGAAGTACAGGTTGCCGTCTTCCTCGCGCTCGAGCCGGCCGCCGTTCTTCTCGATCGACCCGGCGCGAGGCGACGTTGGTCGCGTCGCAGTCGACGTGGGCGAGTTCGATCCCCAGCTCAGCGGCAACGGGCAGCGCCGCGGCGAGCATCGCCGTCGCATGCCCGCGCCGCCGCGCCCCTGGCCGGACCTCGTAGCCTATGTGACCGCCGTGCCGCAGGAGTCCCTCGGTCAGCCGGTGGCGAATGCAGAGGCGGCCGATGAACTCCTCGCCCTCGGCCCACCACAGGATCGCCTGTGGCACGTACTCGCCCCCCTCCGGTGGGTCGGGCGGCGGGTGGCCGGTCAGCGCCTCCAC
Organism: uncultured Thermoleophilia bacterium; assembly: GCA_963707855.1. Lineage (GTDB taxonomy): Bacteria > Actinomycetota > Thermoleophilia > UBA2241 > UBA2241 > UBA2241. The sequence goes on along the minus strand of CAVPRQ010000028.1, from coordinate 76,259 downwards.
GAACCGGTCCGGCTCACCCGGCCGCTCGACATCGGCGACCAGCGCCGCGACGTACGCGGCGAAGACACGCGCGTCGTCGAGCGTGTCCGCGTCGAGCTCGGTGTGGCGGCCTTCGGCGTGGGTTTCTCGCAGCGCGGCGACGAACGACCGCCGGAGGCTCGCGCGCGGCGTGACCAGCTCGGCCACGGCTAGCGCTCCTTGTGGCTCGCGTCCAGCTCGAGGACGGCCAGGAAGGCCTCCTGCGGCACCTCGACGACGCCGAGCTGCTTCATGCGCTTCTTGCCTTCCTTCTGCTTCTCGAGCAGCTTGCGCTTGCGCGTGATGTCGCCGCCGTAGCACTTGGCGAGCACGTCCTTGCGCTTCGCCTTGATCGTCTCGCGGGCGACGACCCTGTTGCCGATCGCCGCCTGCACCGGCACCTCGAAGAGCTGCCGCGGGATCTTCTGGCGCAGCTTCTCGACAAGCGCCCTTGCCGCGCAGGTGGGCGCTCTCGCGCGGGACGATCAGCGAGAGCGCGTCGACCGGCTGCCCGGCGAGCAGGATCTCGAGCTTGACGAGGTCGCTCTCGCGATAGCCCGAGAACTCGTAGTCGAGCGAGGCGTAGCCGCGCGTGCGCGACTTGAGCTGGTCGAAGAAGTCGAGGACGATCTCGCTCAGGGGCAGCTTGTAGTGCATCTCGACGCGGTGTGGCGAGAGGTACTTCATGTCGACGAAGTCCGAGCGCCGCCCCTGGCAGAGCTCCATGATGGCGCCGACGAAGTCGCTGGGGACGATGACCGAGGCGCTGACGAACGGCTCCTCCACGCGCTCGATGTGCCCTGCGTCGGGCATCTCGGCCGGGTTGCGGACCACCTGCATGGTGCCGTTCGTCAGGTAGGCGTGGAACTCGACGTTCGGCAGCGTCGTGAGCAGCTCGAGGTCGTACTCGCGCTCGAGGCGCTCGCGGACGATGTCCATGTGGAGCAGCCCCAGGAAGCCGCAGCGAAAGCCGAAGCCGAGCGCGTTCGACGATTCGGGCTCGTAGCTGAGGGCGGCGTCGTTGAGCTTGAGCTTCTCGAGTGCGTCGCGCAGCTCCTCGAACTTGTCGCCCTCGGTCGGAAAGAGACCGGTGAAGACCATGGGCTGCACGACCTTGTAGCCCGGCAGGGCTTCGCCGGCCGGGCGCTTCTTGTCGGTGACCGTGTCGCCCACCCGCACCTGCGCGACGTCCTTGACGCCGGTGATGATGTAGCCGACCTCCCCGGTCTCGAGGCGCTCGGCCGGCTTCATCTCGGGCCCGAAGTAGCCGAGCTCCTCGACCTCGGCCTCCTGGCCGGTCCTCATCATGGTGATGACCTGCCGGCGGCTGAAGTGGCCGTCGACCACGCGCACGTAGGCGATCACGCCGCGGTACTGGTCGTACTCGCTGTCGAAGATGAGGGCGCGCCCGGGCGCCGCCGGGTCTCCCGTGGGCGGCGGCGTGCGGGCCACGACCGCTTCGAGCACGTCTTCCACCCCCTCCCCCGTCTTGGCTGACACCACGAGGGTCTCCTCGTGAAGGGCGCCGGTGAGCTCGTGCAGCTCCAGCTCGGCCTCGGCGACGTCGGCCGCCGGCAGATCGACCTTGTTGAGCACGGGGATGATCTCGAGGTCGTTGTCCAACGCCAGATAGGCGTTGGCCACGGTCTGTGCCTCGACCCCTTGGGTCGCGTCGACGAGCAGGACGGCGCCCTCGCAGGCGGCGAGGCTGCGCGAGACCTCGTAGGTGAAGTCGACGTGCCCCGGCGTGTCGATGAGGTTGAGCTGGTAGACCTGGCCGTCCCGCGCCTTGTAGGCGATGCGGACGGCCTGGCTCTTGATCGTGATGCCGCGTTCGCGCTCGAGGTCCATCGTGTCGAGCAGCTGTTCCTTCATGTCGCGCTTGCTCACCGTGCCGGTGAGCTCGAGGATGCGGTCGGCGAGCGTCGACTTGCCGTGGTCGATGTGCGCGATGATGCTGAAGTTGCGGATGTGGGCGAGGTCGCTCATGGGCACCGCGAAGGGTAGCACGGCGGCCGGGCGCGGCCGAACCGCGGCTCCGCCGCGTGAGTTGCCGCGCTCCTCGAGCCTGTGGTAGCATCCCGCGTCCGAACGCAGTCCCCACTGCCTCTGGATCAGTCACGACGGTACCTTGAGCGAAGGGATCCTGTGGCCAACATCAAGCAGCAGAAGAAGCGCATCCGCCTGGCCGCCAAGCAGCGCCTGCGTAACCGCCACGCCAAGTCGACCATCAAGACGCTCTTCAAGAAGCTCGACGCGAGCGTCGAGGCGCGCGAGGCGGCGGAGGCGACGACGCTCGCCACCACGCTGACCAGGCGCATCGACCAGGCGGCGGCGAAGGGCATCCTCCACAAGAACAACGCGGCCCACAAGAAGAGCCGCGTCGCGCACACGCTCGCCCGCCTGCCGGGCTGAGGCGCGCGCAGTCGCAGCGACGGGCCCGGGGCGGCCGCTTCGAGCGGCCGCCCCGGGCCCGTCTTCATGCACTCCCCCGCCCAGTCAGGCGAGCATGCGCGACAGCGCGAGCTCCAGCGAGAAGCGGTCGCCGTGCGCGACGCCGCCGGAGCTCTCGAGACTGACCACGCTCCGCCCCCGCATCGCCGCGTCGGCGTCGGCCAGGGCGGCCAGAGCGCGCCCGATGAGCGGACGGTCGTAGGCGCGCCGCTGGTCGAGGAGCTTCTTCGCCGTGAACGGGTGGACGCCGAGCTTCTTCGCGAGGTCGGACGGGCTCACCTCGCCGCCGACCTCGAGCGCCTGGTCGAGCTGACGGATGTGCCGCGCGAGGGCGTAGAAGACCATCTGTGGGTCCTCCCCCTGGGCGAACACCTCCTCGAGGCAGCGGAAGGCGGCGGCACGGTCGCGATGGCCGACCGCGTCGGTGAGGTCGAAGACCCGCGTCTCGATGGCCGCCGAACAGACCTCGTCGATGGCGGCCGTCGTGACCGGCCCGCCGCGGCAGTACGCGGCGAGCTTCTCGATCTCGCGCTCCAGACGCTCGGGCTGCTGTCCGACCACCGTGAGCAGCCGCTTCGCCTCGGCAGGCCCCATGGCGAGGTGGTGCGACGCGGCACAGTCCCGCACCCAGCCGGCGAGCTCGTACTTCTTGGGCAGATCGTAGGCGAGCACCTGGTCGTTGCCCTTGCGCACGCCGCCGAGCGCCTTGACCAGGACGTCGTCCTTGCCGAAGGTCTCGCCCTCGACCGCCAGCACGGTGTCCGGCATCGGGTCCTTGAGGTACTCGACGAGCGCCCGGCGTTCGCTCACCCGCCAGCGATGCGCGCCGGTCACGAGGACGAGCCTCGTGCCCAGGACGAAGCTCGGCGTCTCGAGCGCGGCCAGGGCCTCGGCGAGCGCCTCCCTGCGGCGCGCCTCGGCGCGTTGCTCGGCCTCCGCCCCGCCGACGGCGACGATCGTCACGTTGAGATCGCTCCCCGACTCGGCGATCACGCGCTGGCGCAGCCGCGTCACGGCGCGGCGCACCTTGACGCGGTCGGTGCCGTAGATGAGGTATGCCGGCTTGAGGGGGCTGGGCTCGGCCATCGTGAGCCGAAGGATAGCATGGCCGGCAGACCCCTCCCGGCACGGTTCAGGGCTCCGCGGTCGTCACCGCGAGAGCGCCCGAACGCTCGCTGACGACGACGTCGCCGGCCTCGTCGGTGCGCAGGACACGGTACCCGCTGGGAGGCGAGCAGAGCCAGCATCTCCGGCGTCGGGTGGCCGAACTTGTTGGGGCCGACGGAGACGACGGCGAGCCGCGGGGCGAGGCGTTCGAGCAGCTCGCCGTCGATACCGCCTCTGCTGCCGTGATGAGGCAGCTCGACCACGTCGCACGAGGGGAGCTCGAGGTCGGCGAGCACGTCCCCCTCGGCGTCGCCGGGGACGAGCAGACGGTGGCCGCCGATCTCGACCAGCACGACCAGCGCGCAGTCGTTCTCGCCCTGGTTGCCCCCCTCGCCCGGAGGCGGGCGCGTGGGCAGGATGCGCACGCGCCATCCGTCGCCCTCGAGCGCCAGGGGCGAGGCACACCTCGACACCTGCACGCCCGCGGCCTCGAGCTCGGCGGCGATCGCGTCAAGAGAAGTGGCCGGCGCAGGTGGCGCCGGCAGCAGCGCCGACCCCACCGGCAGGCGCGCCACCACGTCGGCCAGACCGGCGGCGTGATCGGCGTGACCATGCGACAGCACGACGAGATCGATGCGCCGCACACCGAGCGCCTCGAGGCGCCGCCCGAGCGGCTCGGGGCCGGCGTCGATGAGCACGGTGGGCCCGTGGGGGACCTGCAGTAGCGCCGCGGCGCCCTCGCCGACCGCGAGGTAGCGCAGTGTCGGCGCGCTCGGCGCCGCGGGGGCGCTCGGCGCGATCACGAGGACCATACCGAGGAGCGCCGCGCTGGACAGCGTCACGCGGGTGCGCCGCCGCGCGTGTGTCACGTACGCCCAGAGGCCTGTCCCGTCCCGGCCGGCCAGCACGCGCAGCGCGACGAGCTCGGCGACGGCGGCTCCTGTCAGCATCAGCCCGAAGGTGAGGCCCTGCCACTCGTACACGGCGAACGAGAGCCGCCCGAAGAAGCGCGAGACCTCGAGGAGGAAGCCGATGAACAATCCGGCCACGACGTTGAGCGGCAGCGAGAGCCAGCTCGTGACGAAGCCGGCGAGCAGCGAGAGCATGCCGAGGAACATGATGGGCCCGAGGACGAACCCCCCCGCCACGTTGGCCGCGACGGCGACGACGGAGGTCGACCCGAAGGTGAGCATGGACACGGGCGCGGTGGCGATGCTGGCTGACGTGGTGACGCCCGCCTGTTCCGCGAGGGGGCCGGGCAGGAAGCGCAGGGCGCGCGTGAGCGGGCGCGAGAGCAGAAGCAGACCGGCGACCGCGGCGAACGAGAGCTGGAAGCTGACGTCGAAGAGGTTGTTCGGGTTGACGGTCAGCAGCCAGGCTCCCGGGACGAGGAACATGAGCCAGCCGTCGGCCGGGCGCGACGCGAGCACCGCGAGCAGCCCGGCGATGCCGGCGATGCCGGCGCGCACGATCGACGGCGAGGCCCCGGTGAGCAGCACGTACGTGGCGACGATCGGCAGCAGCGCCAGCGTGCGCGCCAGTCGCGGCACCCCGAAGAGCATGAGCGCGAAGCCCCACATGGCGCAGAGCAGCACGACGTTCTCGCCCGACACCGCCATGATGTGGAGCAGACCGCTGCGCCGGAAGTCGTCGACGATCTGCTCGGGCACGCCCTCGTCGTCGCCGAGCACCATGCCCTGCAGCACGTCGGCGACCGGCGAGCGCAGACCCGTCGCGAGGTGTGCCCGCGAGGCGAGGCGAAGCCGGTCGACCATGCCCTGCACCCCTCCGCGACGACCGATCAGGCGCAGGTCGTCGAGCGTCCGCGGCGAGCATCACGTGCTCGCCGCGGCGCCGCAGGTAGCGGCCGTAGTCGAAACCGCCGTCGACCGGAGGCGCGGGCAGGTCCTTCACCCTGACCCGGTCGACGGACAGGAGCGCCCCTTCCGTCAGTGGGCCGAGGTGGCTGATGGCGAGTTCAGCTTGATCGTCGAGTCGCAAGCCCAGGTGCGCGGGCTCGTCGACGGCGGCGCCGTCGACGGCGGTGACGCGCACCGAAAGGTCGAGCACGTCGTCCCGTTGCGTCGGCAGGTCGACCAGCGTGGCGCGTACGGCGACCGAATCACCGGCATACCTGGCGATCTGGGAGGCGTCGAGAGCAGACCAGGCGCGCAGTCCCGACCGTGAGCCCGGCGACGAGCAGCAGGGCGCCGACCAGGCCAGGCATGCAGATCGCCGACCACGCGGGCCCGCGCACCGCGGGGCCGCGGCCTAGCCTGGCCGCGGCCCCGAACGTCGCCAGCGCCACGCCGATGAACGCCGCGGCCAGCAGGCTCGCCGGGGGTCGCCAGACGAGGGCCATGCACAGCCCTGCGCAGTAGCCGGCGAGCAGCACGTGTGGCGGCGCGAAGCGGCGCACGCGGCCCTCAGATGGTGATCGAGTCTTTCATGGCGGCGAACTTGGCGTCGCCGATGCCCGGGACGTCCATCAGCTGCTCGACGCTGGTGAACCCGCCGTTCGCGGTGCGGTAGTCGATGATCTTCTGCGCGGTCGACGGCCCCACGCCGGAGAGCGACTCGAGCTCACTGAGGGATGCCGTGTTGATGTTGACGAGCGCGCCGCCCGATGCCCCCGGCGCGGCGGCCGGCGCCCCGGCGACGGCGGGCGCCGCAGCGGGGGCCGAGGCTCCCTGGGGCGCGCGCTCGGGCACGACGATCTGCTGCCCGTCGCCCACCTTTGCCGCGAGGTTCACCGCCGAAAGCTCCGCCCGGGCCGTCGGGCCGCCGGCGAGGTCGAGCGCGTCGGCGACGCGCGCCCCGGCCGGAAGACGCACCACGCCCGGCCGGCGCACGGCGCCACAGACGTAGACCATGACCTCGGCGGGCGCGCTGGGACCGGCGTCGACGGCTGCCGAGGGGCTCGCGGCGGCGAGCACGAGCGCCGGCGGCGCACCGCCGCTCGCCGTGCGCGGAATGAGCAGGTACCGCACCCCAAGCGCGGCGACGACGATCGCGAGGGCGACGTAGGCGTAGATCTGACGGCGGGCGAGCTGCACGGGCACCTCCGCGGTCGGTTGCGGCGTGCCGGTGCGGGCCGGCCGCCTGGGGCGGTCAGCCGACAGCGTAGGAGGTCGCCGCGGCGCCGTCTTCCCCCCGGCGGGGGGAGGCGAGGGGATGACGTTCTCCCGGCGAGGGAGATCGACGTGCGAACCTTGCCCGACGGGCCGGGAGACCCGCCGCGACCGGACTACTTCACGACGAAGTTGACCAGCTTGCCGGGCACGTAGACCTCCTTGAGGACCTGCGCGCCCTCGAGGAAGCGCTGCGTGTTGGCCCCGCCGCGGGCCGCGGCGACCACGGCGTCCTTGTCGGCGTCGACGGCGACCGAGAGCCGGTCGCGGACCTTGCCGTTCACCTGGACGACCACGGTGACGACCTCGTCGGCGGCGAGCTCCTCGTCCCAGGCGGGCCACTCGGCATCCAGGACGGAACCCTCACCGCCGAGCTGTTCGCGGACCTCCTCCGCCACATGCGGGGCCATCGGCGCGAGCAGCAGCGTGAAGGTCGCAAGGAGCTCGCGCCACTGTGCCAGCGTGAGCGCGCCGCGCGCGTTGGTCCACACGTCGAGCGCCTCGTTCTGCAGCTCCATCATGGCCGACACGGCGGTGTTGAAGCGGAAGGATTCCATGTCGCGCGTGACCTTGCGGATCGTCTTGTGCAGGGTGCGCAGCAGGGCGCGGCCCCGCTCGGCCTCGGCCTCGCCGTCCTCGGCCGCCGCCCCGCTGCCCTGCGCCTCAATGACTTCGCAGGCCAGGTTCCAGTAGCGGCCCAGGAAGCGCGAACACCCCTGCACGCCATGGTCGCTCCAGGCGACGCTCTGTTCGAACGGGGCGATGAAGAGCTCGTAGACGCGCAGGCTGTCGGCGCCGTAGCGTTCGACGACGCTGTCCGGCGTCACGACGTTGCCCTTTGACTTGCTCATCTTCTGGCCGCCCTCGGCCTGGATCATGCCCTGGTTGCGCAGAGTGGCGTACGGCTCGCCGAAGTCGACATAGCCCGCGTCCTGGAGCACCTTGCAGAAGAAGCGCGCGTAGAGCAGGTGCATCACGGCGTGCTCGGCGCCGCCCACGTAGAGGTCGACCGGGAGCCAGTAGCGCACCTGCTCGCGGTCGAAGGCGGCTGTGTCGTCGCCGGGCGAGGCGAAGCGGAAGTGGTACCACGAGGAGCACACGAACGTGTCCATGGTGTCGGTCTCGCGCCGCCCGGGTCCACCGCAGGACGGACACGCCGCCTCGACGAACTCGGGGCTGCGCGCGAGCGGCGATTGGCCGTCGTCGGTCGGGTGGAAGTCCTCCAGGTCGGGGAGCAGCACGGGCAGCTGGTCGGCGGGCACCGGCACCGGGCCGCAGACGTCGCAGTGGACGATGGGGATCGGCGCGCCCCAGTAGCGCTGCCGGCTGATGAGCCAGTCGCGCAGCTTGAAGTTGATCTTGCGCCGGGCGAGGCCCCGCTCGCCGAGCCAGTCGACGACGGCGGCAAAGGCCTCGCCCGGCGCCCCCAGCCCGTCGAACTGACCCGAGTTCACCATGAAGCCGTCGCCGACATAGGCCTCGCTCAGCGTCCCTTGCGCGCCCGACGGCGGCGCGATGACCTCGACGATCGGCAACTCGAACAGGGTCGCGAACTGGAAGTCGCGCTCGTCGTGCGCCGGCACCGCCATGATGGCGCCGGTCCCGTAGCCCATGAGCACGTAGTCGCTGATCCAGATCGGGACCTCGGCCCCGTTCACCGGGTTGATCGCGTGCGCGCCGATGAAGACGCCCGTCTTCTCCTTCTCGGTCGAGAGGCGCTCGATCTCGGATTCCCGCAGCGCCCTGTCCTGGTAGGAGAGCACCGCCTCGCGATGCTCGTCGGTGGTCAGTCCATCGACGAGCGGGTGCTCCGGGGCGAGCACCATGTAGGTCGCCCCGAAGAGCGTGTCGGGCCGGGTCGTGAAGACCGTCAGCGGTTCGTCGCGACCCGGCAGGGCGAAGTCGACCTCGGCGCCCTCGCTGCGACCGATCCAGTTGGTCTGCATGAGCTTGATCTGCTCGGGCCACTCGATCGTCGCCAGGTCGTCCAGGAGACGCTGGGCGTACTCGGTGATGCGGAAGTACCACTGCTCGAGGTCCTTCTTCGTGACGTCGCTGCCGCAGCGCCAGCAGCGCCCCTGCTCGACCTGCTCGTTGGCGAGGATCGTCTTGCAGCTCGGGCACCACCACTGCTGGCCGGTCCCCCGGTAGGCGAGCCCGCGCTCGTGCATGAGGAGGAAGAACCACTGCGTCCAGCGATAGTAGTCGGGCAGGCAGCTCGTGATCTCGCGCGACCAGTCGAACGACAGGCCGATCATGTCCATCTGGCGGTGGTAGTTGGCGATGTTGCGCTCGGTCGTCACCCGCGGATGCACGCCCATCTTGAGAGCGTAGTTCTCGGCCGGGAGGCCGAACGCGTCCCAGCCCATCGGGTGCAGGACGTCGTGCCCGCGCATGCGGTAGTAGCGCGACACGACGTCGGTGGGCACGTAGTTGCGGCAGTGTCCGACGGAGAGTCCGTCCCCGGAGGGGTATGGGAAGAAGTCGAGGCAGTAGAACTTGGGCTTTTCCGACGCGTCGGGCGTGCGGTAGGCGTCGCGCTCCTTCCAGAGGCGCTGCCACCTGGCCTCGATCTGCTGCGCGTCGTAGCGGCGGTCCATGCGATCCTCTCTTGCGGGGCGGACGGGCTCGGCGGCCGCGCCGCGGGCGGCTCGCCGGTGCGCAGTATACGTCACCGGCAGGCTCGCGGCTGACCGCTCCGGCGAGCGAGGCGGCGGCGCATGTGCGGCCGCCGCGGCACACGCGTCGCCACCTCACTCCGCCATCGGCAGGTACTCGACCCGTGAGCGTCCGTCGACCGAGTAGCCCAGCGTGGTGATCGCCACCAGCTCTCGCCGCGTCGTCGCGCGCGTAGTCGAGCAGCACGAAGGTGTACCAGTCCCCACGCTGCGCCCCGATCTGCTCGTACCCCGAGGCGCCTCCCGTCCCGGCGTCGACGAGCACCGCGGGACCCTCACGGGACACGAGGGGCACGTGGTCGTTGCCGTAGACCACCGTCAGCGGCGTGTCGGTCTCGGCGCACCACGCCACCACCGCCTCCGCCTGACGGCGGTCGTGCACGGCGAGGACGGCGGGCGGTTCGGGCAGCGCCGCGAGGCGGGACGCCAGCTCCCCCGCCTGGGTCTCGAGCGCCGCGACGTCCGAGTCGACGGCCGGATCGTAGGCGAGCGGGTCGCTCACGCCGTACACGGTGACGCCGCTCACGTCGGCGTCCGCGTACTCGAGCACGACGTAGCCCGCCTTCGCGAACACCTTCATCGCCGGCGCGTCCTCGTGATTGCCGCCGACCATGATCACGGGGGCGCCGGACGACGCGAACCGGTCGACGAACAGCTTCGCCTCGAGCCTCGTCCCGACGTTGGTCATGTCGCCGGCCAGCAGGACGGCGTCGACCGCCGACCCATCCCCCTCCGCGAGGCGCGAGGCAAGGCGCGCGCCGTATGCGTTCATGTGCACGTCGCTGACGACGAGCAGCCGCGTGACATGCTCGCGCGCCTGGTGCGACCCGGCGGTCGCGAGCTGCGCGGCGACGATCTCGAGGCCATCGACGTAGGCCTGGAGACGCTCCATGCCGCCACCCTCCGGCGCCTGCAGGCGCCGGACCAGCGGCAGCAGCCGGGGCACGTTTTCGGCGAGGCCGCTGTACTCGACATCGGGCGTCTCATCCACGGTGGCGAGCACGGCGCCGGTGGCGAGCCCGGCGAGCGCGGCCGCGGCAGCCAGCCCGAGCACCGCGCCGACGGCCAGGTCCTGCCACCGGCGCCGGACTCCGCCGGCGATCAGCGTGCCCGCCGCCGCCCCAAGCAGCAGAAGCGGCGCGAGACGACTCCAGAGGAAGCGCGCGAACGCGTCCCGGGCGCTCTTCTGGGCGGCCGGCAACTCCTCGACGACCTTCTCCGCTTCCCGCAGCGACGTCACGTCGCCCGACACGCGGTAGTCCACGACCACGTTGACGGGAGCGCGGTGAGTGCGCAGGGCCAGCACCCCGGCAGGGCCGAGGGGAAGCACCAGGCGGCCTCCGGGCCAGGCGGGATCCAGCGAGAAGTCGACGGTGCCCGTTGGGACGCGGTAGCTGGCCGGCGCGAGCAAGGCCACACTGGCGACAATGACGAGCGCGACCAGAGCCGCCGGCAGCGCGAGCCTCAGCGTGCGCCCCCGGCGCCGCTCGCGCCGGTCGCCCGTCGCAGGCGTGGCATCCATGACTCCATTGTAGGGCCACCGCAGGCCGGAGCCGAGCGCGACCCCGCTGTCGTCATGTGGCGGCTGCGGCGGCGCCGTCGTCAACCCGGCGCTGGTCGGCGCCGCGTTGCCGCCCTCCGGCGCCGTTGCTATACTTTCGCTTCCGCCGGCGCCGCCGGCGCCCCTTCGGTGGGGGTATAGCTCAGCTGGGAGAGCGTTTGGCTGGCAGCCAAAAGGTCAGGGGTTCGAGCCCCCTTACCTCCACCACATCCCCTTGTCTCCCGTCCGGCCCTCGGCCCTGCTCGTCCTCGTGTTCTTCGCCGGCATCGGCACGATGGCGACCGAGATCTGCGCCTCGCGCCTGCTTGCCCCGTACTACGGCTCGTCCACCGTCGTGTGGGCGAACATCATCGGCCTCGTGCTCGCTTCGCTCGCGCTGGGCTACTGGTTCGGCGGCCGCCTCGCCGACCGGCGCCCGTCGCCGGTCCTGCTCGGCCGCCTGGTCCTCGCCGGCGCGGCGCTGGTCGCCCTCATCCCGTTCGTGGCGCAGCCTCTGCTCGAGCTGTCGGTGCGCGGCATCGAGACGGTCTCGGTCGGCGCCGTCGTCGGCTCCTTCGTCGCCTCTCTCGCCCTCTTCGCGCCGCCGGTGATCCTGCTCGGCATGGTCACCCCGTTCGCGATCCGACTGGGAGTCACCGACGTGGCCGGCGCCGGCAGCTTCGCCGGCAAGGTGTTCGCCCTGTCGACCGTCGGCAGCCTCATCGGCACCTTCGTCCCCGCCCTCATCGCCATACCTCTCATCGGCACCCAGCGGACGCTCCTCTGCGCCGCGGCGATCATCGCCGCCGGCGCCGTGCCGGTGCTGGGCAGGCGCTGGAGCCTCGTTCCCCTCGGCCTCGCCGCGCTCCTCCTCGTGCCTCCGGGCGTCGTCAAGCCGCTCCCCGGCCTCGTCCACGAGGAGGAGTCGCGCTACCAGTTCATCCAGGTGGTGGAGCGCGGCGCCGAGCGCCGCCTGTACCTCAACGAGGGCCACGCGGTCCACTCGGTCTGGCGCGCCGACACGGTCCTCACGGGGGGCGAATGGGACATGTTCCTGACCGCGCCGCCGCTCCTCGGCCGCCAGGCGCGCGAGGTGGCGATCCTCGGCAACGCCGGCGGCACGACGGCGCGCGCCTTCGGCGTGTACTACCCGGAGGCGCGGATCGACGGCGTCGAGATCGACGGCGCGGTCAGCGACGTCGGACGCGCCTGGTTCGGTCTCGGCGACAACCCGCGCCTCACCGTCCACGCCGCCGACGCGCGCCCCTTCCTGCGGGCGGCCGATCGCCGCTACGACCTCATCCTCATCGACGCCTATCGCCAGCCGTACGTGCCCTTCTACCTCGCGACGCGCGAGTTCTTCGCCGAGGCCCTCGAACGGCTGGCCCCCGACGGCGTGATCGCCCTCAACGTGTCCACGGTGCCCGGCGACGACCGTCTGGCACAGGGCATCGCCGGGACCCTCGCCGACGTCTTCCCGCAGGTCGTCACCTGGCAGGCCCTGCGCTTCAACCAGTTCGTCGTCGGGTGCGCGACGCCGCAGTCGCTCGAGGTGCTGCGCGCGCGTCTCCTGGACGCCCCGGACGACCTCCTGCCGGACACGCGGCTGTTCGCCGCCGGGATGCGCCCGGCGGCTCCCGCCGCGCGCCCCTGGACCGACGACCGCGCCCCCGTCGAGTGGATCACCGACCGCATGATCGCCGCCTACGCCATGCGCGGGGTCGACGAGGCCGAGCAGCTCCTCCCTACGGCGCCGGAGTGAGTCCCGGATCGAGCGCGCTCCGGGTTTAGCGGGAGGCGGGGTCGGAAAGTATCCCACCGTTGCGTTGCACGGCTCGGGGGCGCGTCGGTAGGAGCGTCCCCCGTTCGGACCCACGGGAGGCGCGCATGGAGGAACGGCCGCAGTTCCGCGTCGAACTCGAGAAGCCGGCCGAGGGCATCGGCGTGATCGTCCTCGAGGGTGAGATCGACATCTACTCGGCACCTCAGTTCAAGGAGGTGCTGCTCACGGGTATCGAGGACGGCGCCCAGAGAGTGATCGTCGACCTCACCGCGGTGACCTTCATCGACTCCACGGCGCTGGGCGTCCTCGTGAGCGGCGCGAAACGGGTGCGGCCACGCAACGGCAACCTCGACATCGTCTGCACCGACGAGAACATCATCCGCATCTTCGAGATCACGGGCCTCAACCGCATCTTCGGTATCTACCCGACGCGAGGCGAGGCCGTGAAAGCGGCCGGCATCTGAGCGTCACCGCGGCGCGACACAGGCACAGACCGCGGGGCCTCGAAGCGGTCGTGGGGGGTCTACACGTGACGATGGAGATCCGCAGCGCAAGTGCGGTCAGGGGCCGCAGCGTTCCCGCGCACGTCCAGCGCCATTGTCAAGACGAAGACCTATGGGCTCGGGCGCATCTGCTCGATCGGGGGATGCGGGACGAGGCTCTCCGCCTACAACCCTTCCGACGTGTGCGCCCTCCACAGCGGCGCATGGCACGACGACGAGCAGTCCGCCGCGCGAAGGACGAGCCGGCGCGATGAGATCACACGACGCTGCATGTTCGAGGCCTGCGCGCGCGAGTTCACGACCACCAACCCTGCGAAGAAGTACTGCTGCGATGCCTGTCGCATGAGGGCCTTCCAAGCCCGCGTCGTCGCCGCCCGCAGGGTCGGTGACCTGAGTCTTGCCGGGCGCCCGCCGGGCGAGCTGAGCCTCCCTGACAAGCCGCCCGTGCGACGCCACGGGGACGCGGTGTCTCTGCGCGGTCGGCGCCCTCAGCCCGCGGCCGAGAACGCCGGCGGGATCAGGGGCGCCCGCGCCTCGCGAACCGCGCGCAGCGCCTCGTCAAGCGAAGCGTAGACAGGGACGAGGTTCGGCAGGCCCACCATGCAGAGCAAGGTGCGGACCTGTCCGACCGGACCGGCGAGGACCACCTCTCCCCCGCCGGGACGCTGCCTGCCCGCCAGGCTGACGACGAAGCCGATGAAGCTCGAGTCGACGAGCGTCACGTCGCGCACGTCCATGACCAGCGTGCGACGCTCGTAGAAGGGTCCGAGGCGACGACGCAGGAATCGGTCGACGTCGGGGACGGTGGCGAAGTCGAACTCCCCCACAAGACGCAGCACGGGTAGGTCGGCGCCTCGGCCGTTGCCCGAAGCATGCTCGAGTCGCAGGCGCGCGCGCGCCGGGACGGACGGCCCGGACTCGATGCCCTTGCCCACCACGGCGCCTCCCTCTTGACGGCAGATCACGGATGCGGTCCGCGTGGCCGGCGCCTCAGGCGGAGGCCCCTCGGACCGTGCGCGACACTACGTCAGCGCCCTGGCCATGTAAACCGCTGGGACGGGAGGTTTGGCAGGCTCGCTGCTGACCCTCTCGCCGAGCCTGAGCGACCCTCACGGGGCGGTCGAGGGACCTGAGCCGGCGACCGAGGTGGCCGGCCGCCCCGCGTCAGCTCTGCTCGGCGCGCGCCGCGAGCCGGCGGTACTGGGGCTCGCGCTCCTTCAGGAGCGTCACGACCGGCGACGCGATGCAGATCGTCGAGTAGGCGCCGGAGATGATGCCCACCGTCAAGGCGAAGGCGAAGTCGGTCAGCGTCGTCCCGCCGAACAGGAGCAGCGTCAGGACCGGAAGCAACGTCAGGAACGACGTGATCAGGGATCGCGTCAGGGTCTCCCACAGCGAGCGGTTCACCATGTCCGCGTACGGAATGCGGGAGTACCTCGTCGAGTTCTCGCGGATGCGGTCGTAGATGATCACCGAGTCGTAGAGCGAGTAGCCGAGGATCGTGAGGACGGCTGCGACCGTCGCCGTGGTGACCTCGCGACCCGACAGTGAGTAGACGCCGATCATGACCAGAAGGTCGTGGAACTCGGCCGCCAGCGCCCCGATGGCGAACTTCCAGTGGAAGCGGACGCTGACGTAGGCGAAGATGAGGAGCAAGGCGAGCAGCGCGGCCTTGTATGAGGAAGTGACGACCTCGCCGCCGAAGGTGGGTCCGACGGTCCGGGAGGCGTACACCTGGCTGCCGTCCTGCTCCGCGATCGTGAATCCCTCGTTCAGCGCGGCCTTGAGATCCGCCTCCTCCTGCGGCGTCAGCGTCTCGACCTGGATCTGAAAGCCCGGCAGCCCGGTGCCGCCGACGGTCGACGTCTCCTGGATCTGGGCTGACGCGTACCCCGCCTTCATGACCGCGGCGCGCACCTCGGCCACCGTGGCCGGCTCCTCGAAGGCCACGGCGATGCGCGTGCCCTCCTTGAACTCGAGACCGTAGTTCAGACCCTGGCGGGGATCGCCGCCGCCGCGCAAGAAGAGGCTGACGAGGCCAGCGCCGATCACGATCCCCGACAGGGCGAAGAACCACTTCTTGTGGCCCATGAAGTCGAACCTGAAGATGCCGCGGAAGAAGCTCATGTCGATCGTCGCGTCTCCCCGTCGCCTAACGCCGCTTGCGCTTCTTCTTGGCTGTGGACGGTCGTCTCGCGCCGCCCCGGGGGCACCGGCGCCGCAGCGCCGTCGGCGGCACTTGCGCCCTCGCCGGCGACGCTGCGCGCCCCGCGAGGCACCGCTCGCGAACTGACATCGTTGTCGTACGAGGGAGCCGCCGACGCCTCGGCCATCTGGGTGGAGGTCAGACCCATGAACTTGGGGTTCTGGAAGAACTTGAACTCGCTCAGGACGCCGAGGAGAGCGTGGATGGCGAGCACCGCGGTCACCATGCTGACGAGCGTGCCGATGATGAGCGTCAGTGCGAAGCCCTTGATCTGCTGCGTGGCGAAGATGAAGAGCACCGCCGCGGTGAGCATCGTCAGGATGTTGGCGTCGAGGATCGTGAAGAAGCCGCGCGCGAAGCCCGAGTTGACCGCCGAGCGGACCGTCTTGCCGCGGCGCACCTCTTCCTTGATGCGCTCGAACACGACCACGTTGGCGTCCGCCGCCATGCCGATCGTGAGGATCGCGCCGGCGATGCCCGGCAGAGTGAGCGTGACGGGGATCGCGCAGTACAGCCCCCACAGAAGGATGCCGTAGACGATCAGCGCGACGTCGGCGACGAAGCCCAGGAACCGGTAGAAGGCGATCATGAAGATCAGCACCAGGCCGAGCCCCACCAGCCCCGCGAAGAGCGCGGCGCGCAGCGAGTCCTTCCCGAGTGTCGCCGACACCTGCTGCTGATAGGTCGGCTCCAGCGTGACCGGCAGAGCGCCCGTGTTCAGCACCAGGGCGAGGTCTTTGGCCTCCTGCACCGTGAAGTCGCCGGTGATCTCGGCCTTGCCCCCGGAGATGCCGTCCTGGAGCGTCGGGTCGGTGTGGTCGATGCGGGGGTCGGAAGCCATGACGTTGTCGAGGACGATGGCGAAGGTCTGGGAGACGCCGCTGAAGAGTCCCTCGTCGTAGAGCTCTTTCGTGATCTCCTGGAACTGCTTGGCGCCCTCGTCGGTGAGCGTGAACTCGACGTTCGGGCGACCGTTCTGGTCGAAGCTCTGCTTGGCGCTCTCGATCGCCGCGCCCGTCATCGCCGGCGGGCGCCGGTAGACGAACCAGGCGTCGGCCTCGTTGCCGATCGTCCCCGGCGGGGCGACGACCAGGGCGTAGTCGTCGGTGTTGTTCTCGCCCGCTCGCAAGCGCTCGAGATCGGCTTTGGGGACGCCGGCGGCCTTGGCCTCCTTGATCGCCTCCTCGCGCGATGCGGCGCCGGCGACGATGCGGACGTCATCGTAGTCTTCGAAGAACTCGAGCTGGGCGGTCTTGCCGATGACGGCGAGCGCCTGATCCGGATCGTCGATGCCGGGGAGCGCGACGGCGATCTGGTCGGTGCCCTGCTGCTGCACCTGCGACTCGGTGACCCCGAGGCCGTTGATGCGGCGGTCGATGATGCCGATCGTCTGGTCGATCTGGTCCTGAGAGGGCGTGCCGCCGTCCGAGGTCTTCGCCGTGTAGACGACTTCGACCCCGCCCTGAAGGTCGAGCCCGAGCTTGGTGCTCTCCGACACCGGGACGATGAAATAGATCGAGACCGCCACGAGGACGGCCACGATGCCGAGGATGATCCAGTTCCTGTATCTGTGCACGGTGTGTGATTCGGTAGCCGGGGCCCATCCGGCCCATCAGGCGCAAGAGCCTAGCTGATTGCCGCGACGCACGCAATTTGCCCCGCCCACCGGAGCGCCAGGCGCAGGATGCGGTCGTCCCACGCACGGTGGGCGGTGCCCGGCGCCGGCACGGCGGCGAACGGGATGCCCTCGGCCGAGACGGGTGCGGACAAGCTCGCACTCGACCCCGACTCCTGACGAGCCGATCAGGGTGCCGTCGCGCCGCCGGCGGCGGCGGCAGCGGCGCCTCGCGCTCGTCGGCGAGGGCACGCAGGCTCACGGGACGCACCGGAGGACGGACCGTGCCCGGACGCACGTCGGCCGGCTGCTCGCCCAGGCGCTCGGCGAGGGCCTGGGCGAGCAGCCGGCGACACGTGCGCCCCTGGCACAGCCCCATGCCGATGCGGAGCCGCCGGCGCAGGCCGCTCATCGTCGTGATGCCCTCGTCGATCGCCGCCAGGATCTCGGCCCGCGAGACCTCCTCGCAGCGGCAGACGAGCAGGTCGTCGCCCCTGGCCTCGGTGCGTACCCCGCCCTCGAGGCCTTCAACGGGACGCCGGCTCCGCGGCCCCGTCGCGCTCACCGCTGGACCTCGATAGCCCTGACCACCATCGCCAGCCGCTCGGGGACGAGCACGTGCACGATGGCGGTGCGGTCGAGCCGCGCCCCGTGGCGCACCCTGCGCACCTCGCCCTCCCCGACGACCTCCCCGCCGCGGTCGCGCAGGCGCACCCTCTCGCCCTTCTCGGGCAGCGGCAGGAACTCGTGCGGCAACCAGACCTCGGCGAGTCCGTTGTCACGGGTCATGTCCACGAGGAAGATCGCCAGGCCCGGGCACACGGGCTGACAGGTGCCGCAGCCGTCGCAGAGTGAGGCGTCGAGCCGGGGCAGCGCGGTGATGTCGTCGCCCACGGCGATCGCTCCGGTCGGGCAGGCGGTCTGACAGGGGTCGCAGGGGATCTCGTGGCCGCACTCGACCACCGCGAGCCGGCGGCCGCGCAGCTCGTCGAGCTCCGGGCAGCCGGGAAGCGCAAGAACCTCCTCGAGGCTGAAGAAGCCGCGTTGCTCGCAGCCCCGCCCCGGGGCGCCCGGTGACGCCGGCCCGCCCATCACACCCCTCCGCCCCCGAGGACCTGTGCCGTGGCCACGCCGCCGGCGAGGGCCTGCTTGCCGCGCCGGACGTGGACGCCGTATGGGCCGCCGCGCAGGCCGTCGAGGGCGGCCGCGTGCGGCTCCGCCGCCTCGGCCGCCCGATCCTCCGTCACCTTGCCGGCGGCCGCAGCCGCCCACACGCCGGCGAGCCGGCCCTCCTCCATCGCGCTCGAGGCCTCTTCGACACCCGACACGTCCCCCGCCACGAACACGCCCGGCACGCTCGTCGCCATGCGGCCGTCGTGAAACGGCACGTGGCCGCCGAGCTCGGGGACGTACCCCATCCGGCAGCCGGCAAGCCACGCGAGCTCGGCCATCGGCGTGAGGCCGACGGCCAAGGCGACGGTGTCCACGCTGAACGTGCGCTCGCTGCCCGGCAGACCGCGGAAGGCGTCGTCGACCGCCCACACCGTCGCCTCCTCGGCGACGCCGTCCCCGCGGACCTCCTTGACGGTGTGGCCCGTAGAGGACGGGCACGCCGGCACGGGCGATCTTGGCGGCGTGCACGGGGTAGCCGCCGACCCGCGGCAGCACGTCCACGACGGCCACGACCTCGGCGCCGGCCTGCAGCAGCTGATAGGCGACGATGAGCCCGACGTTGCCGGAGCCGACCATGAGGACACGACGGCCGGGAAGCACGCGGTGGACGTTGATCATCGTCTGCACGCACCCGGCGCCCATGACGCCCGGCAGCGTCCAGCCAGCGAAGGCGAGGCCGTTCTCGGTCGCCCCCGTGGCGAGGACGATCGCCCCCGCGCCGAGCCGCCACGAATGGTCGTCTTCGGCCACCGCCAGCGTGCGGCCCTCGTACAGACCCCACACAGGGGCGCCGAGACAGACGTGCACGCCGAGCTTCGCGACCTCGTCGAGCAGCTCGGCGCCGATGTCGATGCCGCGGCGCCCGGCGCGGTGTGCACGCGAGCCGAAGAACTTGTGGATCTGTTTGAAGAGCTGGCCGCCGGCGGTCGCGTTCTCGTCGAGCAGCGCGACCTCGCAGCCATGGCGCGCGGCCTCGGCGGCGGCGCACAGGCCGGCGGGTCCGGCGCCGACGACGGCGACGTCGACCCGCCTCACGCGCCGCCCCCGCCGCCGTCCGTGCCGCCGTCAGGCTCGCCGCTGCGCGCCGCCCACTCCTCCGCGCTCACACCGCTCGGCCGGCTCGCCCCCGAGTCGCCACGCGGCCGATCCCACACGCCACGCCCGTCCTGGACCTCGACCTTCATGCCCTCGCGCACGGGCGTGACGCAGGTGCGCACGTTGGGCTGGCCATCGACGACCATCACGCAGTCGGTGCAGCGGCCGATGCCGCAGAAGAGCTGCCGCGGCTCGCCACGCTTGCTCGTCTTACGGAACACGCGGACGCCGGCGGCGACCAGGGCGGCGGCGACGGGCTCGCCGGCGAACGCCGGCAGCGGCTCGCCGGCGAAGGAGATCGTCACCGGGAGGGACGCCGGCGCGGGGCCGAGGATCGGGTGATCGACGACGCGGCGCGTCACCGCGGGCAGGGCGCTGTGAGGACGATCGGGCTCACGCTGAGCCTACGATGCCACGCGGCCCGTGCCTCGGACCGTCCGCGACCTTACCGGTCCTTGAGGAAGCTCGGGATGTCGAGGACGTCGTCGTCGACGTCGAACGACGGCTTGTGCTCGTCGGCGAAGAGAGGCGTGCCCTCCGGCTCGCGCTTTGCCTCGACGGTCCGCGAAGGCGCCGCGCGGGCGACGTCGCGGTCGAACCCCGTCGCGATGACAGTCACGCGGACCTCGTCGCCCAGCGACGGGTCGATGACGGCGCCGAAGATGATGTTGCAGTCGCTGTCGGCGGCGCTGGAGATGATCTCGGCGGCCTCGTTGATCTCGAACAGACCGAGGTCGTTGCCGCCGGTGATGTTGAGAAGGATGCCGCGCGCGCCCTCGACGCTGGCCTCGAGGAGCGGCGAGCTGATCGCCGCCCGCGCCGCCTCGACGGCGCGGCTCTCGCCGCCCGAGACGCCGATGCCCATGAGCGCCGAGCCGGCGTCCTTCATGATCGTACGCACGTCGGCGAAGTCGAGGTTGATGAGCCCGGGCACCGTGATGAGATCGGTGATGCCCTGGACACCCTGGCGCAGGACGTCGTCGGCGACCTTGAAGGCGTCGATGACCGACGTGCGCCGCTCGACTACCTGCAGCAGCCGGTCGTTCGGGATGATGATGAGGGTGTCGACCTTCTCGCGCAGGCTCTGGATACCCTCCTCGGCCTGGCGCGCCCGGCGCTTGCCTTCGAAGGCGAACGGGCGCGTGACGACGCCCACGGTGAGGGCGCCGAGCTCCTTCGCGAGCTCGGCGATCACGGGCGCCGCACCGGTGCCGGTGCCGCCGCCCTTGCCCGCCGTGACGAAGACCATGTCGGCGCCCTTGAGGGCGTCGCGCAGCTCGTCCTTGCTCTCCATCGCGGCCTGATAGCCGATCGTCGGGTTGGCGCCGGCGCCGAGACCGCGGGTGATCTTGCTTCCGATGTGGATCTTGACGTCGGCGTCGCACATCTGCAGCGCCTGGGCGTCGGTGTTCACGGCGATGAACTCGACCCCGCGGAGTCCGGCGTCGACCATGCGGTTCACGGCGTTGGTGCCGCCGCCGCCGACACCGGCCACCTTGATCACGGCGAGGTAGTTCGCGGACCCGTCGATCATCTGTCCACCCTCCTGTCGCGGTCGACACTCGCCGTCACGCGGACCTCAAACCCTCGACCTCTCCTCGAGGGTTGTCCAACGGTGTCGCCTTGTCGTCTCCCGAAGGCCATTTTTGCAGGCATTTCTGCTGGCGCAAACCATGCAACCCGCATCGAGCCCGGAGCGTTGGCCTAGCATACTGACGGCTTGGAAGGAGTGTCAATCGAAGTGCCGTGGGCCGCGACGGCGGCGAGCCGCCCCAGACCCTCGACTACGAGCTGAGGCGCGGGCTCCCCAGGGGTCGATCCGGGCTGGACACATCGATGTACGTGGGTGCGGTTGCCCGCTCGCTGGTAGGCCGCGAGGACGGCGCGCAGAGAGAGGACCTTCGCCACCAGTCGCTCTTCTGCGCCCAGTCGCACGAACGGCCCGTTGGTGAGAGAGAGGCTCACCTGCCCCGCCTTGTCGACGCTCACGACCTTCACCTTGTTGCGCAGTGACGCGGGCAGCCCGGCGAGCACGCGAAGCCCTGCGCTGACCTTCTCGTCGGCGACCTCCCTCCCGGAGACGGGCAGCACGGCGCTCGCCATGCGCGGAAGCACGGGCTTCATCGCCGGAGGGCCCTTGGCGAGTGCCGCGGCTCTGGCCGCGGCCGCCTGCGCGGCAGCTGCCTGCGCGGCCGCCGCGGCGGCGCTCCTGCAGGCCACCCCCCGCCGCCGCGTCGCGACCGACGCAGCCGACGACGGGCTCCCGGACGGCACGGCTGCGGGCTCGTCCGACGGCGTCGGCGACGGCGTGGTGACGACCGGCGCCGCCGCTCGCCGGCTGTGACGCCGACCCCCGCCTTCTCGCCGACCTCGCAGATCACGTGCCCGGTGTCTGCGACCACGAACCAGCGGCCCTTGGCGAGCACGTACATCGACGGCTTGTGCTCGACGAGGCGCACCCGCAGGTCGCTCGGGAAGTCGCGGTCGACCTCGACGGCGGCGAGGTAGCAGTACTTGTCAAGCGCCGTGCGCACGTCCCCGGTCGTGATCGTGAACAGGTTGTCGCCGAGGAACTCCCGGCGCAGGGCGCGCAGCGCCTGCTTCTCGGAGACGCGGTGGCCTCCGGCCACGGTGACGCGCTTGACGGCGAACGCGTCGGCCTGTCGTCCCCACGCATAGAGCAGGGCAGGCAGAAGGAGGATGGCCGCCGTGAGCAGCACGGACGGCAGCATGCGAACGCGGAAGCGGCTCGCTCCGCTACGTCTCCACATGGCGTTCGACCCGGGTCGGAGGGGCTGGTCTCGGGAGCCTATTCGCCGCCGGCGGCGGCATCTCCTTGGCCGTCCCCGCCGAGCACGGCGACGAGGTCGTCGGCGATCGTGTAGACGTCACCGCAGCCGAGGGTGAGCACGAGGTCGCCGGGCTCCGCGTGCCGGGCGAGGAAGCGCACCGCGTCGCTCTTGCGCGGCATGTAGAACACAGGTCCGCCGGGCCGTTCCTGCAGGTAGGCGTCGACGACCAGCTTGCCGGTGATGCCCGGCTCCGGCTCCTCGCGCGCCCCGCACACGTCGGTGACCACGGCCTCGTCGGCGAGCGTCAGCACCTGCCCGAGCTCGCGCTGGAAGTACCGCGTCCGCGAGTACAGGTGCGGCTGAAAGACGGCGATCACGCGCTTGTAGTCTCCCAGCTTGGCCGACCTGATGGCCGCCTCCACCTCGGTCGGGTGGTGCGAGTAGTCGTCGTAGACGAGCACGCCGCGCGGCCGGCCGATCTCGTCGAAGCGCCGCGCGGCGCCGCTGAAGCGGGCGAGACCGCGGGCTGCGTCGGCGAACGACACGCCGCAGTGGTCGACGCAGGCGAGGCAGGCGAGGGCGTCGATCACGTTGTGCTCGCCGCCCACCTTGAGACGCACCTCGCCGAGCACCTCGCCGCCACGACGCACCGCGAACACGGCCGACACGGCGTCGATGTGGACGATGTCGGCCTGCCAGTCGCCTCCCCCGATGCCGACGGTAGCGACCTGCGCCCGTGTCTCGGGAGCCAGGAACGCCGTGTCCTCGCCCTCGACCAGCACGAGCCGGCCGTGATCCGGAAGCAGGGCGACGAAGCGGCGAAAGACATCGCGGATCTCGTCCAGCGTCTTGTAGTTCGCGTGGTGGTCCATCTCGAGGTTCATCACCGCGGCCACCTCGGGACGCAGGTACAGCAGGCTGCCGTCGCTCTCGTCGGTCTCGGCCACCAGCCACTCCCCCTGGCCGGCGCCGGCGTTCGAGCCCATGTCGTTGAGCTCGCCGCCGATCACGTAGGTCGGGTCGAGGCCACAGCTATGCAGGACGTGCGAGACCATCGAGGAGGTCGTCGTCTTGCCGTGCGTTCCGGCGATCGAGACGCCACGCCGCAGCGCCATGAGGCGGGCGAGCATCTCCGCCCGGCGCAGGACGGGGATGCCCCGCCGCTCGGCAGCGCGAAGCTCGGCGTTGTGGCGCGGCACCGCCGAGGAGACGACGACCACCGCCGCCTCGCCGAGGTTCTCCTCGCGGTGACCGATCGCCACAGGGACACCGGCGGCGGCGAGCATCCGGGTGTAACGGTACTCCTTGAGGTCCGAGCCCTGGACGCGGACGCCCAGCTGGTGCAGGACCAGGGCGATGCCGCTCATCCCGGTGCCGCCGATGCCGATGAAATGCACCGGTTGCGGGAAGTCCGTCTCGTCGTGCGTGCTGGTCATGCTCCTCCAGTGTGCGGGCGCGTCCGGCGGCGGACCGCGACCAGAGCCTCGATCTCGTCGACGACCCGTTGCGTCGCGTCGGGCCGTCCCGCGCGCCGGCTCGCCGCGGCCATGGCAGAGAGTCGGTCGCTGTCGCCAAGCAGCTCGCGCACGAGGCCCGCCAGGCGCGCTCCGTCGAGCTCCGCGTCGGCGACCGTCACCGCGGCTCCAGCCGCGGCCATCCACGCGGCGTTCTTGCTCTGGTGATCGGCGGTGGCGTACGGATACGGCACGAGCACGGCGGGGCGGCCGAGCGCCGCGAGCTCGGCGACCGAGCCGCCGGCGCGCGCCACCACGAGGTCGGCGGCCGCCATCGCCGGCGCCAGCTGAGCAGTGTACGGCACCAGCCGATAGCGCTCAAACCGCGTGCCGCGCCGCTCGAGCTCGGCGCGCACGTCATCGTGGTTGCGCGGCCCACAGACGTGGACGACCTGCAGCTCGAGGTCGCCGGCCGGCGCCGCGGGCCCGGCGAAAGCGTCCACACACGCGCGGTTCAGCGTCTGGGCGCCCTGGCTCCCGCCGAAGACGAGCAGCACCGGCAGCGCCGGGTCCAACCCGAAGGCTTCCAGGCCCTCCTCGCGAGTCGCGTCCAGCTGTCCGGCGCTCAACGGCCGGCCGGTGACGACGTAGTGGGGCGCTTCGAGTCCCTCGATCGGGAAGCTCAGACAGAACCGGTCCACGAACGGACGCAGCAGCCGGTTCGCCACGCCCAGGTAGGCGTCAGCCTCAAGGGCCAGAGCCGGGACGCCGCGCAGGCCCGCCAGGGCGACCACCGGCCCGCTCGCGTAGCCGCCGCCGCCGACGGCGGCGACCGGACGCGTCTCACTGACGATGCGCCAGGCGCGCGGCGCGGCCGCGGCCAGCAGACTCAGGGTCGTCGCGTGCTGCCGCACGGCGCCCAGGTGACGCTCGAACCCGCGCAGCTCGAGTGTGCGCACGGTGTAGGCCTCGGGAACGAGGGCCGCCTGCGACGGCGTCGTGACGAAGACGACGCGGGCGCCGCGTCCCGCCGCCTCAGCCGCGACCGCGAGCGCCGGCGACAGGTGTCCGCCTGTCCCGCCGGCGGCGAGCAGGACCGTCGACCCTGCGAGAGCTGACGACAATGAAGCTCCTCCGATTGGTGGCGATGTTGAGCAGGATGCCGACGCCGGCGAGGACGACAACGAGGCTGGTGCCGCCCAGGCTTACCAGGGGCAACGGGATGCCTGTGAGCGGGACGACGCCCAGCGCGGCACCGATGTTGATGAACGCCTGGCCGACGATGAGACTCGCGATGCCCACCGCGAGAAGCTTACCGAACAGCTCGCGACAGGAGAGGGCGACCCTGAAGGCGGCCCAGGCGAGGAACACGTAGAGGCCTATCAGCACCAGGAGGCCGACCAGACCCAGTTCCTCGCCGATGATCGCCGTGATCATGTCGGTGGTCTCCTCCGGCAGGTAGCCGAACTTCTGCACCGAGTTGCCGAGACCGACCCCGAAGACGCGCCCCGAGGCGATCGAGACGAGTGACTGGGTCACCTGGAACCCGCTGGTCTGGGAGTAGGCCCATGGATCGACGAAGGCGACGATGCGCTCCATGCGGTAGGGCTCGGCCAGGACGAGGGCGCCGACGAGCACCGGGATGACCATCACGAGGGCGAACAGATGCCGCCAGCGGGCGCCGGCGGCGACCAGCACGGCGAAGGCGCCGACGCACAGCACGAGCGTGGTGCCGAGGTCCTTCTGCAGGAGGCCCACGATGACGCCGAAGGGGATGATCCCGATGGCGACGAGACGCGCGAAGCCACCTGCCGACCCGAGGAGTCGCGGCGAGCGCGCGATCGTCGCGGCGAGAAAGCAGACGACGCCGATCTTGGCCAGCTCGCTGGGCTGCAGCGACTGGCCGGCGACGTCGAGCCAGCGCCGCGCGCCGCGGATCTCCATGCCGATGCCCGGCACCAGGGCGAGGACGCACAGCGCCAAGGAGACGGCGTACAGCAGGCCGGCGAACCGGCGCCACACGTCGAAGTCGACGCGCGAAAGGACGACCATGGCGACGACGCCGATGCCCGCGAAGAGGAGCTGACGCAGCAGCAGATACGAGCTGGAGCCGTAGGTGAAGTAGGCCTGCGCCGCCGAGGCGCTGTAGGCCATGACCAGACCGTAGAGCAGGAGCAGGACGGTCGCCAGGACGAGGATGCGCCGCTCGACCTGTCCGGGGCCCTGGGCCGTCGCGACACGCCTGTCGGCGGCGCGGCGCTCGGCGCCGTCGTCGCGCTGGCGGCGCGGTTCCGCGCGGCGCTCGGCGGCGCGGCGCTCCGCCGCGCGCCGGTCGGCCTCGGCGCGGCGCTCCGCCCCGGCCCGCCGCTCGGACGGCGCGTTCACCCACGACGCCGGTCCGAGTTCGTCGGACCGCGCCTTCGACCCGCGCGCGCTCACGTCAGTTCAACCCCTCGCCTGCAGCTCGCTCACCAACTCGAGGAAGTGTTCGCCCCGCTCCTCGTAGCTCCTGTACTGGTCGAAGCTGGCGCAGGCCGGGCTGAGGAGGACGACGTCGCCGGGGACGGCGCGCTCCGCGCACCAGGCGACGGCGGCGGCGAGGTCGGGCAGCGTGACGAAAGGCGCCGCGCTGCCCGGGGCGACCGCCGCCCGCGCCGCGTAGGCGCGCTCGAACTCCGGCGCCGCTCGGCCGATGAGGACGGCCTGCTTCACGAGGCCCTCGGTCGCCGCAGCGAGTCCGTCGAACGCCGAGCCCTTGCTGAGCCCGCCGAGGATCAGGAAGACGGGGCCGCTGTAGGCCGTGAGCGCTTTGAGCGTCGCGTCGACGTTGGTCGCCTTCGAGTCGTTCACGTACGTGACACCGCCGACGACGCCGGCGACTTGGAGTCGATGCTCGACCGGCTGGAACGTCCGCAGCGTGTGGGCGATCGACGACTGCGGGACGCCGACGGCGGCGGCGGCGGCGGCGGCGGCGAGCGAGTTCTGCAGGTTGTGCTCGCCCTTCAACGAGAGCTCGCCCACGGCGCAGAGGTCGTGCCGCCGCCCGTCCGCCTCGACCCAGACGCGACCGTCGTGTCACGCCGGCCAGCTGGCCCTCCACACCGTCGCCGGTCGCGAACCAGCCGCGGCGCCCGCCTCCGGGGAGGCTCTCGGCCAGCGAGCCCTGGTCGTCGGCGTTCAGCAGCGCCAGGTCGCCCGCGGTCTGGTTCTCGAAGATCCTGAGCTTGGCCGCGACGTAGCCCACGTAGCCGCCGTGCCGATCGAGGTGGTCCTCGGTCAGGTTGAGCAGGACGGCGACATCGGGGCGAAAGGCCTCGATGTCCTCGAGCTGGAAGCTGGAAAGTTCCGCGACCACGACCGTGTCGGGAGTCACCACGTCAGGCAGGTTGGCCAGCGCGTGGCCGATGTTGCCGCCGACGGCCACGGGGAGGCCGGCGTCCGCGAGGATGCGCCCGGTCAGCGTCGTCGTCGTGGTCTTGCCGTTCGTGCCGGTGATGCCGATCAGGCGGCCGCGGATGAAACGGGAGGCGAACTCGATCTCGCTCCAGACCGGCAATCCGCGGCGCCGTGCCTCGCGCACAACCGGGCTCTCGGCGGTCACTCCCGGGCTCTTGACGACGAGCTCGACGGCGGCCGGCAGGGCCGCGTCGCCGGCCTCTGCCACCTCCGGGCCGGCGAGCACGATCGCGCCGGCCGCCTCCAGCTCGTCGCGCACCTCGGCCGCGACCTCGCCTTCGTCGATCGCCCAGACGCGCGCGCCGGCAAGGCGGCGTCGCGCCAGCAGGGTCGCCGGCCTGCCGCTCCGCCCCAGGCCGAGCACCGCGAGGCCACGGACGTCCGCGAGCTCGGTCATCGCCGCGCCTCCGCGGCCGCGACCTCGGGAGACGTCGCCATCAGAAGGTGGCGTAGTAGACGACGAACCCTGCGCCGGCGAAGATCGCCGCCACGATCCAGAACCGCACGATGATCTTGGTCTCGGACCACGCCTTGAGCTCGAAGTGGTGGTGCAGCGGGGCCATCAGGAAGATGCGCCGCCCGGTGGTCTTGAACGACGCCACCTGCAGGGCCACGGAGGCGGCCTCGACGACGAACAGGCCGCCCATCAGCAGAAGGGTCAGCTCCGTCCGCGTGAGGATCGCCATCCCGGCGATCGCGCCGCCCAGGCCCAGCGCCCCCGTGTCCCCCATGAACACGTCGGCGGGGAACGAGTTGTACCAGAGGAAGCCGAGGCAGGCGCCGCCGACGCATCCGGCGATCACCATCAAGTCGGTGATGCCGGGATCGCTGGCGTTGCGGCCGATGATGAACGCCACCCCCGCGAGAGCGACGAGGACGATGGCCGACGCCCCGGCGGCGAGCCCGTCGAGGCCGTCGGTGAGGTTGACGGCGTTGGAGAAGCCGGCCAGCCAGAGGAAGACGACGACGTAGAAGCCGACCGTGCCGAGGTCCAGGCGCTGGTCGCTGAAGGGCACGTCCACGCGTGTGTCGAGCCCGACGAAGTGCAGGACGATGAAGCCGACGAACAGGGCGAGAGCGAGTTGGAGGAGCAGCTTGTAGCGCGCCGAGAGCCCCAGCGATCTCTTGCGGACGATCTTCATCCAGTCGTCGACGAACCCGATGGCCGCGTTGCCGAGCGTCGCGATGAGGACCGTGACCGACGCCACCGAGAAGCGGCTGTAGATCAGGTAGGAGACCACCACCGCGAGCCAGACCAGAAGGCCGCCCATCGTCGGCGTGCCCGCCTTGGCCTGATGACGCTCGGGTCCTTCCTCGCGGATGTTCTGGCCGAACTCGTTGCTTCGCAGCCAGCGGATGAACGCGGGGCCGATGACGAGGACGAGGACCATCGCCGTGACGCTGGCGCCCATCGCCCTAAGCATCGCCCGCCTCCCCGCCGTCCCCGGTCCCGTCCACTTGCCCGGGCTCCCACTTCTGCGCCCCGGCCCCCTCCCCTGCCGCGGCGCGCGCGGACGCCGCGAGGATCGCCTCGGCGACGCGCTCGAGGCGAAGGGCGCGTGAGGCCTTGACCAGCACGGCGCACCCCGGCGGCACGACCTCACCGATCCTGTCCACGCACTCCTCCACGGTGGGGAACCAGCGCTCACCCGGGCTTCCCGTGAGGTAGTGACGGCCGAGATCGCCGACGGCGACCAGACGCACGCCCTGGCGCGCCGCGTGCTCGCCTACGGCGCCGTGGTAGGCCGCGGCGCCCGGGCCAAGTTCGTACATGTCGCCGAGCACGGCGACCGTCTCGCGGTCGCCGGCGAGGCTGACGAGATGGTCGATCGCCGCCTGCGTGGCGAGGGGGTTGGCGTTGTAGGCGTCGTTGACCAGCAGACCGCCGTCCTCGAGCTCGACGACCTCGCCGCGCATCCCGGAGAAGACGACGTGCGCGGCCCCCGCTCGCGCCTCGTCGAGCCTGAAGCCGAGCTCGACGAAGGCGGCCAGGGCGGCCTGCGCGTCGTGCAGGTAGTGCGCCCCGCTGAAGTTGAAGTCGAGCGCCGCGCGCCGCGTGAACGCGTCGGCGAGCACGTGGGTGCCGCCGTCGCGCGTCTCGACGCTGACCAGGCGGACGTCGCTCTCGGGGGTCCCGAAGGTGATCACACGGCCGGGGTGGCGGCGCACGTGCGGCGCGAGCAGTGGCGCCTCCCCGGGGACCACGGCCGTGCCGCCGTCCAGCTCCTCGATGAGTTCGGCTTTGGCCGCGGCCACGTCTTCGAGCGTGCCCACGAACTCGAGGTGGACGGGAGCTATCGCGGTGATCACGGCGATGTCCGGAAGCGCGAGGCGAGCGAGCTCGCGGATCTGCCCGGGGCCGCGCATCGCGAGTTCGGCGACGACGACCTCCGTTTGCGGCGTGATCTCCAGCAGCGTCAGCGGCAGGCCGATCTCGTTGTTGAGGTTGGCGCGCGTCGCCACGACCTCGCAGTAGGGGCGCAGCAGGGCGGCGAGGATGTCCTTGGTGGTGGTCTTGCCGGTGCTGCCGGTGATCGCCACGACACGTGCCTTGGAGCGGCGCCGCACGGCCTGGCCGAGGAGGCCGAGCGCTACGACACCGTCGTGCACGACCACGCGCGGCCGGCGGCGAAGGTCCTCCGCCGTGTCCGGCCGCACCACCACGGCGGCGGCGCCCCGGTCGAGCGCCTCGCCCGCGAACGCGTCGCCGTCGTGGCTCTCGCCGCGCAACCCTACGAAGAGCTGTCCCGGCTGCACGGCGCGCGAGTCGCAGGTGACGCGGTGCACGACGGTCCCGGGCTCGCAGTCGAACAGCGTCCCGCCGCAGACGGAGGCGACCTCCTCGAGCGTGAGGGGGATCATCGCCGCGCGCCCTCGCCGTTGCCGTCGCCGTTCATGCGCCGGCCTCCCAGCCCAACTGACGTAACGCCTCGGCGGCGACTTCGCGGTCGTCGAAGGGAAGGCGACGGTCGCCGATGGTCTGGCCCTGCTCGTGTCCCTTGCCGGCGATCACGACGACGTCGCCGGGTCGCGCGGCCGCCAGCGCGAGGCCGATCGCCGCGCGACGGTCCGGCTCGACGGCGACGGTCGCGCGCCGCTCTCCGGGCACACCGGCGACGATCTCGGCGATGATCGCTTCGGGGTCCTCGCCGCGGGGGTTGTCGGAGGTCACGAAGCTCAAGGCTGCGAGCCGCGCCGCGATCTCGCCCATCAGCGGCCGCTTGCCGCGATCGCGGTCGCCGCCGCAGCCGAAGACGACCAGCACGCGGCCGGCGGCGACCGCGTGTGCCGCCTGCAACGCGTTGGCGAGCGAATCCGGAGTGTGCGAGTAGTCGACGAGGACCGTGAAGGGCTGCCCCGCGCGCACCGCCTCGAAGCGGCCCGACACTCCCTCGGCGCTTTCGAGACCCGCGCGCACGGCGTCTACGGGGATACCGAGAGCCAGAGCCGTCGTCGCCGCGGTGAGAGCGTTCTCGACGTTGAACCGGGCCGCGAGTCGCAGCCTGATCCTCGCCTCGACGCCGAGGCGCGGCACCGTCAACGTGAAGGCGGATCCGTCGGCCCCCAGGGCCAGGTCGGAGGCGAGCGCGTCGGCGGGTCCCCGCAGGCTGCCGGCCCGGCTGACGATCGCACCCGTGCCGCCGGCATCGCGCACCGCGCACGTCCACAGGGCGTCGCCATACACGGCGCGACACTCGCGCGCCAGCCTTGCCCCCCACTCGTCAGCGAGGCCCACCACGGCGACGCGGGGGCGCGGCCCGTCCGGCGGGAAGAAGAGGAGCCGCTTCGCCGCGTAGTAGTCGTCGATGTCGCGGTGGAAGTCGAGGTGCTCGCGCGAGAGGTTGGTGAACGCCGCGGCCGCGTACTCGATGTGTGCCGCGCGGCCGAGGACGAGGGCGTGCGACGAGACCTCCATCGCACACGCCCGGTCACCCGCCTCGACCATACGGCGCAGGAGCGCCTGCAGGTCGGGCGCCTCCGGGGTCGTCAGGTCGACGGGCACGGTCCGGCCGCCGATGCGGCTGCCCACCGTGCCCAGTACGCCCGCCGAGACCCCGGCCGCCGCGAAGACGCCGGCCGTGAGGTGCGCCGTCGTCGTCTTGCCGTTGGTCCCGGTGACACCGACCACGGTGAGCTCGCGCGACGGGTGCCCGTAGAAGCGCGCCGCGATCAAGGGCATCGCGCCGCGCACCGACGGCACGACGAGCCGCGCCGCGGCGACCTCGACGTCGCGCTCGCAGACCAGGGCGTCGGCCCCCGCGGCGACCGCGTCGGCGGCGAACTCGTGCCCGTCGCGACGATAGCCGGGGACGCAGAAGAAGAGGGTGCCGGCAACGACATCGCGCGTGTGGTAGGCGATGCTGCTGACGGAGATGGCGGGGTCGCCGATGAGCCGGGCGCCGGCGATGCCCTCGCCGAGGTGCTGAAGCTCCATGCAGGCGGATTCTACCAAAGCGGTCCGGGCCCGGCCGCTGCGCGTCAGGGGGCGATCTCCAGGTGCGTCAGCGCGAACGTGGCGATCTCCCTGACCGCGGGCGCGGCGACGACGCCGCCCCAGATCGGGTGCGGCTCGTCGATCGCGACGAGGACGACGAGCCGCGGGTGACCGGCCGGCACGATGCCCACGAACGAGGCCACGTAGGCGGACTTCGAGTAGCCGCTGCCGTCCGGAAGCGGCTTCTGTGCCGTCCCGGTCTTGCCGGCGACCTTGTACCCCGGGATCTGGGCCTCGGTGCCCGTGCCCTCGGCGACGGCTTCGGTCAGCATGCTGACTATCTGCCGCGCGACCCTGATGGAGACGACGCGGCGACGATCCGGCTCGGGGGCTTCGCGAGCGCCGGTCTGGGCGACCAGGTGCGGCTTGACCCAGACGCCGTGATTGGCGAGCACGGCGAACGCGCCCGCCATCTGCAGCGGCGTGACGGCGATGCCCTGGCCCATGGGCAGGTTGCCGATCGTCGAACCGGACCATCGCTCGCGCACGATCCCGGCGGCCTCGCCGGGGAAGTCGATGCCGGTCTTCTCACCGAAGCCGAACTCCTTGACCCACTTGGTGAGCCCTTCCTGCCCCATGTCGATGCCGATGGTCACGGCGCCGACGTTGGAGGAGTGGACGAGGATCTCTCGCGTCGTGTACGTGACGGTCCCGCGCGCGTGCGCCTCGTGGATCTCGCGGTCGGCGACCTTGATGGTCGGTGCCAGACGGTACTTCCGCTTCGGCGTGGTGAGACCATCGCTGAGCGCGCCGGCGAT
Source organism: uncultured Thermoleophilia bacterium (assembly GCA_963707855.1). Lineage (GTDB taxonomy): Bacteria > Actinomycetota > Thermoleophilia > UBA2241 > UBA2241 > UBA2241. The sequence continues at coordinate 44,001 of CAVPRQ010000028.1, read as the reverse complement.
GGTGACGACCTTGAAGATCGAGCCGGGCTCGTAGGCGTCGGTCACGGCCCGGTTGCGCTCGTACGCGGGCTCCCGTCCGAAGACGTTGTCCGCGACCACCGGGACGTTCGCCATGGCGAGGACCTCACCGGTCTGCGGGTCGAGCACCACCGCCGTCCCGGCCTTGGCGCCGAACCGAGACACCGTGCGCCGGAGAACGTCCTCCGCGGTCAGCTGGATGTCGGCGTCGATGGTCAGGCGGACGCTCGCTCCGGGGACGGACGGCTCGTCCTGCAGCACCTTGAGCGTCCGTCCTGACGGGTCACGCAGGACAGTCTCCACGCCATCGGTGCCGTGCAGCGCCTCTTCGCACATCTTCTCCACGCCCGCGAGCCCGGTATTGTCGAGCCCGGCGAAGCCGATGACCTGGGCGCCGACGCCACGCATGGGATAGACGCGCTTCTCCTCAGGATAGCTGCCGACGCCCGGGATGCCGAGACCGACCGCCCGGTCGGCGAGGGCCGTGGGGACCTTGCGGGCGACGAAGGTGAATCCGCTGTCTCGATCCGAGAGTGCTTTCACGATGCGCTGCTGCTCGGCCGCCGAGTGGATCCGCAGCACGCGACAGAGGTCGCCGGCCGCGGCGTAGGCGTCCTCGATCAGGTACGGCGTCGCGTAGACGGTCTGCCGCAGCTCGCCGACAGCAAGCTCATGGCCGTCGCGATCGAAGATCGTCCCGCGGTGCGCCGGCAGCGTGTGCGTGCTGCGCTGCTGGCCGGCGGCGATGCTCGTCAGGTCGCTCGACGACGAGGCGAGCGCGATGGCGCGTCCCCCTACAAGGAGGAAGGCGGCCACGGCCAGGACGCGGAGCAGACGGATGCGGCCGTCGGTCGACTCGCCGCTGCGGCCGGCGCCGCGCCGGCCGCCCCGCCGGGCGGAAGCGCGCCGCTCGCCGCCGCGCGGCGCCATCAGCGCTCCGCGCCTCCGGACGCCGCGGCGCCCTTCCTGACCGTCAGATAGACGGGGCGCTCGGCGGGCACGAGGCCGAGCTGGCTCTGGGCGATCCCGCGGATGCGCATCGTCGAACCGAGGCGGCTGACCTGGGCGGAGAGGTCGGCGTTCTCGGCCTCCAGCCGGCGCTGCTCGATCTTCACCGCGTCGGTCTGCAGGCTCTTCTGCACTACGGCGAAGCTCAGCGCCACCCTGCCCACGCCGAGGACGGCGAGGCAGATGACGAAGACGAAGAAGAACCGCGCGGCTCGCGCCCGCAGGGCCGGCTCGACGGAGATCCCCCTCGCCGGCGACCGCCGCGAGCGGACGACGCGCGGCTCGTCCTCGTATCGTGGCGCCGGACGGGGCGCCGCTGCGGCTCGTGCCACCGCGACCCTCCTAGAGTTTGACGGCGACGCGCAGTTTCGCGGACTTGCTGCGGGGGTTGAGCTCGACCTCGCGCGTACGTGGCACGATCGGCCGCCGCGTCAGGACGCGCATCGTGGGCTCGTGCCCGCAGACGCACTGAGGCAGGCCCGGCGGGCAGATGCAGCCCGCGGCGTGCCCGCGGAAGAACTCCTTGACCATGCGGTCCTCGAGCGAGTGGAAGCTGATCGCCGCGAGTCGCCCGCCGGGGCGGAGCACGCGGTACGCCTCCTCGAGACCCCGGGCGAGCGACTCGAGTTCGTCGTTGACGACGATGCGCAGCGCCTGGAAGACGCGGCGCGCCGGATTGCCGGCGGCGAAGCGCGCCGGCGTCGGGATCGTGCGCTTGACGACCTCGACGAGCTCGCCCGTCGACTCGAGCGGCTGCTTCTCGCGGGCGGCGACGATGCCGCGGGCGACGTTCTTCGCGTAGCGCTCCTCGCCGTAGCGGCGGAAGATGTCGGTCAGCTCGTCCGCGCCGAGGGTGTTGACGAGGTCGGCGGCCGAGACGGGCAACTCGGGGTCCATGCGCATGTCGAGCGGCGCGTCGTAGGCGTACGAGAAGCCGCGCTCACGGCGGTCGAGCTGCATCGAGGACACGCCGAGGTCCATGTAGACCATGTCGGCCGACTCGTCGCGGATCCTCGCCAGCACGTCGGCGAAGTTGCCGTGATACAGACGCGTCTCGCCGAGGGCCGCGCGAGCCACGTCGCGGAAGTACTCGGCGACGTGCGGGTCGCGGTCGCAGGCGATCAGCAGACCGTCGGCGCCGAGGCGCTCGACGACGGCCTCGGCGTGTCCGCCGGCGCCGAAGGTGCAGTCGACCGCCACCTCGCCGGGCTGCGGCTTGAGCAGCTCGACGCAGCTCCTCCAGCAGCACCGGCGTATGTGCGAGCACCATCTCGTACTCGCTAAGTCGCAAGCTCGTCTGCGGTAGCATCGGCCCCCTCCTCCAAGTGAGCCAGGTACTCGGCCCAGGCGGTCCGCTCCCAGATCTCGATGTGGTCCTGGACCCCGATGACGGTCGCTTCCCGGCTTACGCCGGCGAACTCCATGAGGCGCGTCGGCAGCGTGACGCGCCCCTGGCTGTCGGGCTGCTCGAACACCGCGCCCGCGGTGTTGAAGCGGCGCAGGGCGCGGCCCTTGCTGCTCAGCGGCGACGTGTTCTCGGTCTGTTCCTCGAGATGGCGCTCGAACTCCCCGGGGGCATAGCCGGCGAGACAACGCTCGTGGCCATGGGTGACGTAGATGCCCTCGGCGAAGGCGGCGCGCAGGCGAGCGGGGATGGCGATGCGCTTCTTCGCATCGAGCGAGCACTCGTACTCCCCCACCAGGACCGGCCGCTGCATGCGCGCCACTTTACCCCACTTTTCCCCACTATGCAACACATTCTTGCGATCCCTCCCCACTTCCCCACACGGTCGGCCGCGCGTGCGCGCGGGGACGTGACGAGCGAGGGCGCCGCGTCAGGGATCCTGAGGCGCGGAGCGCGCGGCGGCGCGGCTGGAGCAGGCAGCGTGGGAGGCGATGCCGGACGGCTCGATGCCGCCGGGGCGGAGACGCGGGACGGCGCTGCCGCGCGAGGGCGAGGATGGAGGCGCGGGGCGGCGCTACGGCGCCGGGACGTTCAGCTTCTGCCCGGGCTGGAGAGTCGTGAGGTCGGCGCCCGCATTGAGCTCCTCGATCTCGAAGACCGAGATCTCGAAGCGGGCGGCGATGCCCGAGAGCGTGTCGCCGGCCTTGACGACGTAGACCTTCGTCTGGCCCGTCCCCGCGGGCTGGGTGCTCGTCGAGGCGCTCGGTTTCGCACTGGGCTTGGCGCTCGCCGTCGCCGACTTGCTCGGCCTGGGCGACTTCGTGGCCGACTTGCTCGGCTTGGGCGACGGCGTGTCGCCGGCTGGTCCGCCGCCGACGACGCCGGACTGGAAGGCGAGCGAGACGACGACGATGACGGCGACGAGCAGGGCGACCGGGGCGGCGATGCGGGCCCAGGACTGCGCGGGACGCGGCGCCGCGGCGACGCGCGGGCGGCCGCGGCGACGCGGCGCCGAAGCCGGGACCGGCGCCGAGGCCGACGGCGGCGTCTCGCCTTTGGCCAGGGCCTCGAGACGCTCGAGCGAGCGCAGGGCGTCCTCAGGGTCACCGGTCGCGCCGGGCTCCGAGAGCCCTTCAGGCCCGGTGGCGCCGGCGGCCGCGCGGCCCGCGTCGTCGCCAGTCCCGATCTCGTCGTCGTCACTCATGCCGGCGGCCCCAGCTCCCGGCGCAGGCTCTCGGCGGCGTCCGCCGCGGCGCGACGGTAGTCCGCCTCGCCCTCCTGCCAGGCGTAGATGATCGATCGCGACGCGTTGACCACGAGGCCCCCGGCGTCGCCAGTCTTTAGTTCGCCCAGCGCCTCAGTCGCTCCTCCTTGCGCCCCGACGCCCGGGACGAGAAGGAACGCATGAGGGAGGACGGCGCGGACCGCGCGCAGCGCGGCGGGCGCCGTCGCCCCCACCACCGCCCCGACGTCGCTGTAGCCATGCCGACCGACGTAGGGCGCGCCGAGGCGAGCGACCGCGTCGGCCACGTGCAGGTACAGCGGGCGTCCGTCCACCTCGAGCTCCTGCAGCAGGCCGGCGCCGGGGTTGCTCGTGCGCACGAGGACGAACACGCCGCGGCCCTCGGCGCAGGCATCGACGAACGGGGCGAGGGCGTCGTCGCCCAGGTAGGGGCTCACGGTCAGACGCGTCGGCGCCGACCCCGGCCACGGGCGCCGAGAAGCCCGGCGCCCCGCCAAAGGCGGCGCGCCGGTAGGCGGCGCCCGTCGAGGCGATGTCGCCGCGCTTCACGTCGAGGATCACCGGCAGGTCGTGGGCGCGGGCGCAGGCGACGGTGTCGATGAGGGCGCGCCAACCGGGCGCGCCGTACTGCTCGAAGAACGCCGCCTGCGGCTTGACGCAGGCGGCCGTCCCGGCCACGGCCTCGACGACGCCGGCGCAGAACTCGGCGAAGCAGGCGGCGACGGCCGCGTCCTCGCCAGCCGCCGCTTCTGGTCGGTACTTCGCGACGAGCGCCGGCGGCATCCTCTCGAGCACGGGGTCGAGGCCCGACGCAGACCAGGCTGCGACGGCTGATCACCGAGTCGGCGAGTCTGTCGGAGAAATGCTCCACAGCGGGTCCTTTCCGTGGCGGCGCGCCGTGAGTGGCACATGCCGCGGCGGCAGGACTATCGCATCACATGGGGCGGGTCAAGCGAGAGGGCGGGTGACGATGGACGTTGATGAGGTCGGAGGCGGACCGGGCTCCGCCGGCCGCTCAGTCGCCGAGTTCGACGTCCGGCGCGGCCGCCGGGGCGCTGTACTCGTCCCGGGCCGCGTGCTGCTGGGCCTGGAACTGGCGCACGTTGCGGCGGATGGTGTCGAGCTTGGCGCGCACGGCGTCGGCGGCCGGGTCCGCCTCGGGCTCCTCGGCGGCGAGCCGCTCGGAATCCGCCTGCATCTGACGGAGCACGTCCATGAGCTGCGTGTCGTCCATGCGCGAGAGCTGGTTCAGGTCCCACTTCATCGCCTTGCTCGACGTCTGGTGCACGGCATCGAGCTTGGTGCGTACGACGGGGTTGAAGACGGCGCCGGGGTCGACCTGGGCGGTGATCTCGTCGACGTCGCGGATCATGTCCTCGATGCTGGCGCCCTTCTTGGGGATGATCTTGATGCGCCCGTCGTCCTCCTCGATCACCCGGTCGATCGACAGGTACGCCTTGAGGAAGCCCTCGGTGAAGGCGACCGGGACGGTGACGGCGTAGGCGATGACCTGCAGCACCTCGGCGGCGAACTGCGTGAACGTGCCGGTGTGAAGGTAGCTGTCCTCGATCAGACCGAGGAGCATCGACTTGAGATACGGGTCGGCGCGCAGGTCGCGCGGGCGGCCGCCGGGGGCCTCGACCGGCGTGTCTGTCTGCCTCGGTGCCATGTCCCTGTCATCGGCACCGCCGGCCCCCGGCTTGACTCCCGGCGGCTCGCCGCACGCCCGGACGCGGCACCCCGACAGTCCGGCGTTGACAGCGGCCCCGCGCCGGAGGGTAGGTGGTGTGCACCCCGACGCCCGGCGAGGACGCGCCGGACCGCGGCAACGGGATCGTGACCGGTGGAGGGACCGTGGACGAGGAACGACCCATCCTCCAGGGGGAGAGCGCGCTGCGGGACTGTCTGGACAGCGTCGCCCGCGCGCCACGCGCGATCGCCGCGGTGACGAAGGAGACACCGCGGCCCGTTCTCGACGAGGCCGACGTCCGGGTCGCCGCCACCGGCGGCGTCCACGAGGTGCTGCGCCGCCTGCTCGCCGCCGCCGCCGGCTGAGCGGCGCCGCCGGCACGTCACGCCGGCAGTGCCGCGACCGGCGTCGCCCCTTGCCCCTACTCCCCCGTGAACTCCGGCGCGCGTTTCTCGAGGAAGGCGCCCATGCCCTCCTTCTGGTCGGCGCTCGCGAAGCACAGGGCGAACAGGTCGCGCTCGATGCGCTGCCCCGTCTCGAGGTCGACGTCGAGGCTCGCATGCAAAGCGCGCCTGCAGTAGCGCATCGCCAGCGGGCTCTTGCCGGCGAGGTCGGCGGCCAGCTTGAGCGCCTGCGTCATGAGTTCTTCCTTCGGGTGGACGGCGGTGACCAGGCCGATGCGCAGCGCCTCGTCGGCGCCGATGTGCCGCCCGGTGAGCACGAGGAAGTTCGCCCAGCTCTGCCCGACGCAGCGCGCGAGGCGCTGGGTGCCGCCATACCCCGGCGTGATACCCAGGCCGATCTCGGGCTGGCCGAACTTCGCGTTGTCGGCCGCGAGGCGGAAGTCGCAGGCGAGAGCCAGCTCGCAACCGCCGCCGAGGGCGAAGCCGTTCACGGCGGCGATCCACGGCTGCGATCCCGCCTCGATCGCGCTCATCACCGCCTGGCCGAGCTCCGACCACCGCCGCGCCTGCTCCGCCGTGAGGTCCTTCATGGCGGCGATGTCGGCGCCGGCCACGAACGCCTTGTCGCCACCCCCGGTCAGCACCACGACGCGCACGGCATCGTCCGCGCTCAGCTCGCGGGCGGCGCTCAGCAGAAGCTCGTTGGTCTCGGCGTTGAGCGCGTTGAGCGCCTCGGGGCGGTCCACGGTGACGACGGCGACGGCGCCGTCCCGATCCACGTTCACGGCCACGTCTGGACCTCCTTCGCGATGGGTGGGGTTCGCTGCCGCCACTCTATCGCACGCCCGGCGGAGGGGCCGCGGCGACGGGCGACCGCATACGTCACGCTCGAGCGTGCCGCGACCGACACACGGGTGGTGGCTGGCCACCTTCGCGCCCGGCCCCGAGCTCGGAGCGGCGCGCGTCGCCGCCGAGGCGGGGCGCTAGCCGCGCAGGCGCCGCAGCGGCGCGACGCTGGCCATGAGGCGGCGTTCGGAGCCGTCGTTCTCGAAGCGCACGAGCACGATGCCGCCGGACTCGACCGCCAGGACGGTGCCCTCGCCGAGGGTCGCGTGCAGCACCCTCTCCCCCGCGGCGAAGTACTGCTCGACGACCTCGGCGTCGAGCGCCTCCGGCTTGGCGGTCGAGTAGCGGCGGCCGCTGCCGAGAGGCGCGTAGATCGTCGTCGGACTCTCGGCGCTCGTCCCAGTCGCGGGCGCCGCCGCGACCGCGTGCGCCCCATCCGCCTCCCCAGCCCCCGCCGTTCCCGCCCCCCCAGCCTGCCGGACGGCCCGCCGACGACCTGCCGCTCGACGAGGCGCTCGGGGATCTCGTCGAGGAAGCGGCTCGGCAGGTTGTACTGGCCGCCGCCCCACAGGGTGCGGGCGCGGGCGTGCAGCAGGTAGAGGCGGTCCATCGCCCGGGTCATGCCCACGTAGGCGAGTCTGCGCTCCTCCTCGACGTTCTGCTCGTCGAGCGAGCGCTGGTGCGGGAAGACGCCCTCCTCCATGCCGGCGATGAAGACGACGGGGAACTCGAGGCCCTTGGCGTTGTGCAGGGTCATCAGCGTGATGAGCTCACTCGTGTCGGCGTAGGAGTCGGTGTCGGCGTAGAGCGAGATCTCCTGGAGGAAGCCGTCGAGCGACGGCTCGGCGGCGCGACGGTCGTACTCGCCGGCGACGCCGAGGAACTCCTCGAGGTTCTCGAGCCGGCCCTCGGCCTCGAGCGTGCGCTGGCCCTTGAGCTCGTCCTCGTAGCCGGTCTCTTCGAGCACGCTGCGCACGACCTCGGCCACCGGCCGGCTCTCGACGCCGGCCTGCAGGCCCTCGACGAGGCGCACGAACCCGAGCAGGCCGTTGACGGCGGCGGGCGTCAGCCCGGGGACCGCTTCGGGATCCCGGGCAGCCTCCCAGACGCTCGTCCCGACGCTCGCCGCGTGCGCCTGAAGGCGGCCCAGCGAGGTCGCGCCCAGCCCGCGCTTCGGCACGTTGACCACGCGCAGAAGCCGCTGCGTGTCGCCGGGGTTCACGAGCAGCGTCAGGTAGGCGAGCACATCGCGGATCTCGGCGCGCTCGTAGAACCTGGGCCCGCCGATCACCTGGTAGGCGATCGCGTAGCGTCCGAACTGCTCCTCGAGCACGCGCGACTGGGCGTTGGTGCGGTAGAGGACGGCGATCTCGTGCGGCGCGTAGGTCCGTTCGGCGCCGGCGCCCGCCTCACCTTCGAGCAGCTTCTGCACCTCGCTGGCCACGAACTGCGCCTCGGCGCGCTCGTCGTTGACCTCGACGATCTGCGCCGGCGCGCCCTGGCCGCGCGGCGTCCACAGGTTCTTGCCCTTGCGCTGCGCGGTTGTGGGTGACGACCGCGTTGGCGACGTCGAGGATCGCCTGGGTCGAGCGGTAGTTCTGCTCCAGGCGGATGACCTTGGCGTCCGGGTAGTCGCGCTCGAACTCGAGGATGTTGCGGATGTCGGCTCCGCGCCACGAGTAGATCGACTGGTCGTCGTCGCCGACCACGGCCAGGTTGCGGTGCTCCCCCGCAAGCAGGTTGGCGAGCCGGTACTGGGCGTGGTTCGTGTCCTGGTACTCGTCGATGAGGACGTAGCGGAAGGCGCGCTGGTAGTGGCGCAGGCGCTCGGGGACCTGCTCCAGCAGTTGCACCGTCTTCATGAGCAGGTCGTCGAAGTCCATGGCGTTCATCGCCAGGAGCTCCTTCTCGTAGAGCTCGTAGACGTCGGCGGCGACACGACCGAAGCGGCCGCCCGTCTGCTCGCGAAAGGCGGCCGCGTCCTGCAGCTGGTTCTTGGCGTCGGAGATCTGCCGGGCGATCGCCTCCGGCGGGTTGCGTTTGGTGTCGAACTCGAGCGTCTCCATGCAGCGCCGCACGAGCCGCTTGCGGTCGTCCTCGTCGTGGATCGAGAAGGTCGAGCGGTAGCCGAGACGCTGGGCCTCGCGGCGCAGGATGCGCGCGCACATCGAGTGGAAGGTGCTGATCCACATCGTGCGCGCGACGCCGCCGACGAGTCCCTCGATGCGCTCCTTCATCTCGCCGGCGGCCTTGTTCGTGAACGTGATCGCGACCACTTCGTCCGGGCGCGCGTGGCCGGCGGCCAGCAGGTAGGCGACGCGGTGCGTGAGCACGCGCGTCTTGCCCGAGCCTGCGCCGGCCAGGATCAGCAGCGGGCCGTCGACGTGCGTGACCGCCTCGCGCTGTGGCTCGTTCAGGCCGGCGAGCAGCCGCTCCGCGGCCGCAGCGCCGGGCTTCCCGGGCCGTGCCTTGCCGGCTGCCGACGCGCGATCGCCGCCCCGAGCAGTCACTTGACCCCGCCGCCGAGCAGGAGGCCCAGCCCGAGCGCGACGAGGCCAGCCACCATGAGTTTGATGCCAGACAGCCAGAGCCGGTCGCGCGAGATGCGGCCGAGGAACGCGCCAAGAGCGAAGCAGCTCGACCAGCGCGACGCCCATTGCGGCATAGAAAGCGCCGTCGATGCCCGAGGCCCCGACGAAGAGGAAGGGGATCAAGGCGATGAGCGCCGCCGCGAACGGCGAGGCGCCGTCAGCGAGGCGATCACGACGGTGGCGTAGCGTGAAGCCGAGGCGATGGTCGTGCCCTGGAGACTCGTCAGCGTCGATTCCTCGAGCTCGCGCATGTCGCGGTCGCGCTCGGCGCGCTCGACCAGGTATGAGCCGTAGAAACCGGAGACGCCCATGCGCCATGGCGGTCGACGACGACGAGGAGACCACGGCGCGCGCGGAGTCGACGCCGCCGACGTAGGCGCCGGCCAGCACGCCGATGGTTGTCAGCACGCCGTCGAATGCGTTCAGGGCAAAGTAGCGGCGGGCGATCTCGCCGACCTCGGAGATCTCGTGGTAGTGGCGCAGGGTCGCGAAGTGCTCGCGCAGACGTGCGGCGATGCCCGGCTTGTGCCTGGCGTTCACGGGAGGGTCACCGGCGGATCAGCGGATGACGCGTCGGCGCGGCCGGCGCCGTCAGCGCATCCAGCGGGCGCCGGCGTCCTGCGGCGTCTCCGCCTCCTCGATGAGCTCGCGCCCGGTCGACACCTTGTCGATGGAGTGGATGCTGCCGCCGCTGTCCTGGACGACCTCGGCGACGTCCTGGAAGTCGATGTCGTCGCCCTCGAGCGTGATCTTGATGTTCTCGACCTTGTTGTCGATCTCGAACAGGGTGATGTCGACGCCATGGATGCCCTCGAGATCGCCGAGCTTGTCGGCCAAGGTGAGCATCGTCGGCTGATGGGGCTTCAAGACGTCGAGGACGAGACGCCTGATCTGGCTCATGGCGTGATCACGCTCCGTTCACGGCTCGCTGCGAGGCTGCAATCGTAGCATACCCGTGCCCGGCCTCGGCTCACCCGGCGGGTGGACGTTGAGGGGCGCGCGCTAGAGCTTCGCCAGATAGACCTCGCCGGCGATCACCGTGACCTTGACCTCGGCGCCACGCTTGCGTGCCGCGACGCGCAGCGCGGTCGCCACCGCATCGGGCCTGCCCGCCGACTCGTAGCGCGCGTACGTCATGTGTCCGGCGAGGAACTCGTCCAGGACCCTCGCGTACTTGCTCTGCCGCGTGCGTCGCGGCAGCTCGTCGACCTTGACCAGCCTGCCCTCGCCCTTCGCCTTCGCCATGCCGCCCTCCTTGCTCGCCCGCGAGCCCGGTCAGATGCCGAGGCCGGACTCGAACTGAAGCAGGTCCTGCAACATCTTCTGCGTCTCCGCCACGGCCGCCTGCCGCTGGCCCTCGCGGCCGGGGTGCAGCTCGTCGAGCTCCTTCTCCATCTCGACGATGCGCGCCACGAGGCACTTCACCGCCTCCGCCACAGGGTCGGGCAGGTGCCGGTAGTCGATGTCGGGGATGCCCACCTTCTGGCCCCGGAGCAGCACGGGGCGCCCGGGGTTGCCGACGACGGTCGAGTCCTTGGGCACGTCGAGCACGACGACGCTGCCGGCGCCGATCTTGGCGTCGTCGCCGACCTTCACCGAACCGAGCACCTTCGCCCCGGCGCCGACGATGACGTTGTCGCCGAGGGTCGGGTGACGCTTGCCGGTCTCCTTGCCGGTGCCGCCCAGCGTCACCCCCTGATACAGGGTGACGTTGTCGCCGATCTCGGTCGTCTCGCCGATCACGACCCCTGACCCGTGGTCGATGAAGAGGCCCTTGCCGATACGGGCTCCGGGGTGGATCTCGATCTGCGTGACGAGGCGGTTGAACTGCGAGATCCAGCGCGGCAGGAGCGGCACGCCGGTGACGTGCAGCTTGTGCGCGAGCCGGTGCAGCCAGAGGGCGTGCAGGCCGGAGTACGAGGTGAGTACCTCGAGCGTGCTCATCGCGGCAGGGTCGCGCTGCTTGACCGCGTCGATGTCCTCGCGGATCTGGTCGACGGCGCTCGAGGCGAGGCGACAGCCGCGGCCCTTCCGGCCCAGAGCGGCGCAGCCCGGCCACGCCCAGCGATGAGCACGGCGAGCAGCTTGCGCATCACGACGATCCACCTCCCCTTCTTCCGCGTCTCGCGGCGCCCCGCCACGCCGGCGCCGCGGCTCCCGCGAGCGACCTACGCTACCACGTCGGCGGCGCCCGGCGGAGGGTCGGCGCCCGGCGACAGCCCTGCGGCCGGCGCCGGGGCACCGGCTGTGGTAGGCGCCTCGTTCATGCTGCCCGTGCGCAGACCGTCGAGGTCGAGGGTGACGTAGACGAAGCCGACGGCGCGCAGGCGGCGCGCGATCGTCCGCGCGCATCGCGCCGGCCGCGCGCCCGACGTCTTCGAGCGGCACCTCGACGCGCGCGACGTCGCCGTGGGCGCGCACCCGGCACGCGCGGAAGCCGAGCTCGCGCAGCGCCTCGCTCGGCGCCGCCGATGCGGCGCAGCTTCTCCTGCGGTGATCCGCTCCCCGTAAGGGATGCGCGAGGCGAGGCAGGCCTGCGCCGGCGCGTCCCACACGGCGAGGCCGAGCGCACGCGCCAGCCGCCGCACGTCGCTCTTGCCGAGACCCGCCTCGAGCAGCGGATGGCGCACGCCGCGCTCGGCCGCGGCGCGCATACCCGGGCCGCTCGTCACCGAGGTCGTCGCGGTTGGCGCCGTCGACCACCGCCTCGCGGCCGCGCTTCCCGGCGACGACCCGCATCGCGTCGAGCAGCTGCCGCTTGCACAGGTAGCAGCGCTCGCGCGGGTTGGCCGCGAACGCGGCTCGTCCACGAGCTCGGCGGTGGCGACCTCGACGTGCGCTACGCCGAGCTCGCCGCCAGGGCGCGCGCCGCCTCCGGCTCTGCCGGCCGGCGTCATCACCGAGAGCCAGGCCGTGACGGCGACCACCGCGTCAGCGCCGAGCGCGCGCGCGGCGAGCGCGAGGACGAGGCTCGAGTCGACGCCGCCCGAGAGCGCGACGCACGCGGAGCGCACGTCGCGCAGTCCGGCGGCCACCCGCGCCTCGTCGGGCGACACGCTCACGCGCTCACCGGGTCGACGAGACGCGTGATCGTCGGAGCCTCGCCGCAGACGGGACAGCCGGGCTCGCGCGCGACCGCCACCTCCTGGAAGCTCAGCGCGGCGGCGTCGTACTGCAGCATCCGGTCGTAGAGCGGTTCGCCGACGCCGGTGATCACCTTGATCGCCTCGGCCGCCTGGATGCTGCCGATCGTCCCCGGCACCGGTCCGAAGACGCCCGCCTCGGCTGGGCTCGGCGAGAGACCCGGCGCGGGCATCTGCGGGAACACGCAGCGATAGCAGGCCGTCTCGCCGCCGCGGATCGTCATGGCGAGGCCGATGAACTGCAGGATGGCGCCCTCGACGAGCGTCTTGCGCAGCAGCACGCAGGCGTCGTTGAGCAGGTACCGCGCCGGGAAGTTGTCGACGCCGTCGACGACGACGTCGTAGGAGGAGACCAGGTCCTCCGCGGTGGCCGCCGTGAATCGGACGCGGTGCGGCTCGACGCGGACCCCCGGATTGAGCGCGGTCAGCTTCTCCGCCGCGCTCTCGACCTTGGGCCGTCCGAGGTCGGCGGTGCTGTGCAGCACCTGTCGCTGCAGGTTCGACAGCTCGACGACGTCGGCGTCCACCAGACCCAGCCGGCCGACGCCGGCGGCCGCGAGGTAGTAGCACGCCGGCGAGCCCAGGCCGCCGGCGCCGACGACCAGCACGGAGGAGGCGGCGAGCTTCTCCTGCCCCTCCTCTCCGAGATCCGGGATGACGAGGTGACGAGCGTAGCGCTGCCGCTCCTCGGCGGTGAGGCTCACGAGCCCGTCTCCCCCAGCTCGGTGAAGAGCGGGGTCGAGAGATACCGTTCGCCGGTGTCGCAGAGCACGGTGACGATGGTCGTGCCGCGGCTCTCGGGTCGCTTCGCGACCTCGGCCGCGGCCCACACGTTGGCGCCGGCCGAGATGCCGACGAGGACGCCCTCGTCGCGGGCCAGGGCCCGCGACGCGGCGAAGGCCTCGTCGGCGCTCGCCTTGAGGATCTCGTCGTACACACCGGTGTCGAGGACCGGCGGCACGAAGCCCGCCCCGATCCCCTGGATCTTGTGCGGGCCGGGCTGGCCGCCGGACAGCACCGCCGAGTCCACGGGCTCGACGGCGACGATGCGCACGCCCGGCTTCTGCTCCTTCAGGAACCCTCCGACGCCGGTGATCGTGCCTCCGGTGCCAACGCCGGCGACGAACGTGTCGACCGCGCCGCCGGTGTCGTCCCAGATCTCCTGCGCCGTCGTCCGCCGATGGATCTCGGGGTTGGCGGCGTTCTCGAACTGCTGCGGGACGAAGGCGTCGAGCAGCTCGCCGGCCACCTCGAGGGCGCGCGCGATCGCGCCGCGCATGCCCTCCGGCCCCGGCGTCAGCACGAGTCGCGCGCCGTACGCCTTGAGCAGGTTCCGGCGCTCGACGCTCATCGTCTCGGGCATCGTGAGGATGAGGTCGTAGCCCCTTGCCGCGGCGACCATGGCCAGCGCGATCCCGGTGTTGCCGCTCGTCGGCTCGACGATCGTCGTCCGTCCGGGGGCGATGAGACCGTCCTTCTCGGCCGCCTCGATCATCGCCAGCCCGATGCGGTCCTTGACGCTGCCGCCGGGGTTCGCCGACTCCAGCTTGCCGAGCACCTCGGCGCCGGTCTCGTCCGAGATGCGGTTGAGGCGCAGCAGGGGCGTGCGTCCGACCAGCTCGGTGATGCTGCGGGCGATGCTCATCGTGGTCTCTCCCTTCGTCAGCCCTGCCCCACACGTCCGCGACGCGCCGCGCGGGGCCTCTCAGATGTAGTACATGGCCGAGCCGGACCGGTTGCCGGCCTCGCGCTCGGCCAGGTCGGCGATGGTGGTGCCCCTCAGGACTGCCTCGAGCGCCTCCTTCGCCTCCGACCAGATCGACGCCGCGCCGCACTCCGGGGCGCGCTCGCACGGACCGTCAGTGCAGCCGGCCGGCGACGGCGCCCCGTCGAGCGCCGTGACCACGTCGAGTACGGTGACGTCGGCGGGCGGGCGGGCGAAGCGGTACCCGCCGTTCACGCCCCTGCGGCTCCTGACGATGCGCGAGCGGCGCAGCGTGGCGAACACCTGCTCGAGGAACTGCTGCGGGATCTCGCGCCGCTCGGCGATCTCGCCGAGCGGCACGGCCCTGTCCCCGTCCCTCGGCCTCGAGCGCCGCCAGCTCGGCCAGCGCCCGCACCGCGTACCTGCTCTTGGAGGAGATGTTCACCGTCACCGCCGTCACCTGATGTCATAAAGTCTATCGACTTTATCGACATTATCCGGACGGCCCCACGCTGTCAACGGCCGTCGGTCCTCCCCGGCCCCCAGCGCCGCACCGCCGCCGTCCCGACGGCGCCGAGGATCACGGTCACGAGCGCCGCCCACGCGGTGCGGTAGACGACCACCCAGAAGACACCGGCGCCCAGCGCGATGAAGATGAGTGAGTCCTCGACGATGGCGTGCACCATGCTCAGGAAGACGCTCATCAGAAAGACCTGGCGCCGGCCGAGCTTGTGGCGGCGCGTGTCGCGCACGATCACGCTGCCGCCGTAGGCCAGCCCGAACAGGAAGCCGATCACCGTCGGCGCCGCGGTCTCCTCGCTCATCCCCAGCCAGCGCCCGACGAGCCGCGACCAGCTTCTGACCATGGCGCGGAACGGGCGCGTCCCCTCGAAGAGCTCGAGAAAGACCATGATCGGCACGACGATGACGAACACCTTCAGCATCAGGCTGAACGACCCGCTGAGGAACTCGCTCACCAGCTCGCCCACTCTCAGAACACCCCCATGAGCAGGTTGGCCACGGCGGCGGCGGCGAGGCCGGCGAGCGCGCGCAGGACGCCGAAGGCGAGGCCGTTCATCCCCGCCCGGTAGAGCACGGCGCCCTCGACGAGGAGGTTGTGGCCGATGAGCATGGCGATCGCGAGGACCGTGATCTGCGTGGCGCTCAGCGACAGCGCCTCCATGGCGCCCACGGCGGCGTAGATGTTGAGGACCCAGCCGACGACCAGCGGCACGGCCGCCTCCCCCGGGAGTCCCAGCAGGGACATGACCGGCGCGGCCGCCCGCGCCAGCACCTCGATCACGCCCAGCTCCTCGAGCACGAGGGCCATCCCGTAGGCCGGGATCATGAAGCGCGCGAGATGCCAGAACGTCCCCACGCCTGCCTTGAGCCCGAGGACGGTGTCGCGGCGGAGGCGCGCCCGCAGTCCCGGGGACGCGGCGCTGCTGTCGATGTCCGTGGGCATGGCGCCGCCGATTCTCGCACGCCTCGCCGCCGCAACGTGAACCGGCGGGCGCGGCAACGTCAACCGCCGCCGCCGTTCGTCCTCCTTGCCCTGCCGCGACCTCGCACCCAGCATGGGGGCATGCGTTCACGCCGCTTCATCGCCCTGCTGATCATCGCCGCGGCCGGCCTCGCGGCCATCATCGCCGCGGCCGTCGACCGCTCCGCGGACGGCGCATCCTTCACCGGCCAGCCGCACGGCGTACTCCCCACGCCGTCCGCGGCGGCCGGTACGCCGCCGCAGCCGGCGCCGGCGCTCCCCGGCGCCGGCGCCACGCCGGCGGCGACGTCCGGCAGCGCCACACTCGAGGCGGTGCAGACGGTGAAGCGCTTCTGTGACCTCGTCGACGACGGCGACAAGCGCGCGGCCGGCCGCCTGCTCGCGGGGCCGTGGGTGTGGCCGCGTCGCGAGCTGGCGCCGATCGCCCGGCTGCGCTTCGCATCGGCGCGCGTACAACAGGCGCGCGTGCAGGGGGAGGTCGTGCTGCTCACGCGGGTGCGTGCCCGGCTGCGCGGTCCGAGCCCGCTGCACGACGGCGTCAACACGCTTGTTCTTCACACTCGGGAGGGATGGCACCACGGGGGGCTGGCTGGTCACAGCCGTGACGACGAGCCCATGACCCGAGCGAAAGGGGTCCCCATGAACCTGCGTCTCACGCCCAGAGTGGTCGCCTTCGTCGCGCTCCTGCTGGCGACGGCCGCCTGCCTGCTGGCCGCGCCCGCGGCGGCGGGCACCGATCCGGCCTGCTGGGTCGTCTGACTCACGGACGGGCGCGGCCGGCCTCGCGGCCGGCCGCGCCCGTCCTGACTCACGCCGGTTCGGCCGGCCAGACGTCGTACGCGACCAGGTCCTCGTAGGTCTCCGGCCGCCGGATCACGACCAGGCGGCCGTCTTCGATCGCGAAGGCGCCGTCGCGCGGACGCCCGTTGTACTGGGTCATGGTGTCCAGCGCGTAGGCGCCGACGTCGCGGAACACGACCACGTCGCCGATGCTCGTCTTGGCAGGGAGGCGCCGGTACGGCGTGCCGCGGTCGCCGACGTAGACGTCGCCGCTGTCGCACAGCGGTCCGCCGAGCCGGAACGACGCGTCCTCCGGTTCGTCCGCGCGGTTCGCCACGACGGCCCGGTAGTACCAGTCCGCGAGCGTGTGCTCGATGAGTGAGGTGTAGCCACAGTCGAGCAGCAGCCAGCGTTCTTCTCCCACGGGGTGGTCGGAGGCGTCGAGCAGCCGCTTCGTCTTCTCGGCCTCCACCCTGCTGACGAGGACGGCGGCGTCGGACACCACGTAGCGGCCCGGCTCGATGAACAACGTGAGGTTTGGCCGCCGCTCGTTGACCAGCGAGCAGATCAGCTCGGCATAGTCGTGCGGCGTCGTCATGGCGCAGAAGTAGTCGGCCGGGTCGCAGGCGTCGGCGGCGTCGACGTACGGCACCGGGTAGCCCCCGCCGACGTCGAGGAACTCGAGCGGCACGCCGCAGGCGGCCTCGAGCTGCTCGACGAGGTCGAGGGCCTTCTCGACGGCGCGGCCGTACGGCTCCACGGTGGTGATCTGCGAGCCGATGTGCAGGTGGAGTCCGCGGACCTTCACCGGGCCGAGGCTGCAAGCGTTGGCGAACAACTCCGCCGCGTCGATGAGATCGACGCCGAACTTGCCGCCGTGGGCGGTGCGCATCTCCGGGTGCGTCTCCGTCTGCACGCGGACGTCGATGCGCAGGGCGACATCGGCCGGGCGGCCGAGCGCCACCGCCACCTCGTTGACGCGTGCCAGCTCGCTGAACGAGTCGACCACGATGGCGCGGATGCCGGCCGTGACCGCCTGCTCGATCTCGGACTTCGTCTTGGAGACGCCGTTGAAGACGATCTGCGTGCCGGCGAACCCGGCGCGCAACGCTTTCCACAGCTCGCCGCCGGAGTTGACCTCGGCGTTGATCCCGGTCTTCCTGACCTGCTCGAGCACCCAAAGCGTGCCGCAGGCCTTGCTGGCGAAGAAGACCTCGGTCTGCGCGTGGCGGCTCTGGAACGCGTCCCGCACCGTGGCGATGTTCTCGGCGATGCGCCCCGCGCTGTACACGAAGAACGGTGTCCGCAGACGGTCGGCCAGATCGACGAGGTCGACCCCGTCGAAACAGAGATGGCCGTCCCGCGTCGAGAGGTGAGGACCGAGGCTGTTCACGGCATGTCCCCCGTTCAGACGGATCCTGGTGCCCCAGTATACTGCCGGCCCCTCCGTGCGCCGGCCCTTCCGGGGAGGCCCGGTCCGGGGGCTTCGCCGCGCCGTCGCGGCGACAGACAGCGGGCGCCGCGTTGACGCCGCACCTTGCCGCCGCTTAGGGTTCGTGAGCGATGAGGATCGTCGCCGATCTCGACAAGATCACCGCCAACGCTCGCGTGACGGTGGACCAGTGCGCCCGGCACGGCGTCTCGGTGGCCGCCGTCACCAAGTGCGTGTGCGGTGAGCCCGAGATCGTCCGCGCGATCCTCGCCGGTGGCGTCCGTGAGATCGGCGAGTCGCGGATCGACAACGTGCGCCGCATCCGCGACGCCGGCATCGACTGCGACATCCTGCTGCTGCGCCTGCCGGCCCTCAGCCAGGCGGACGACGTCGTCGCCCTCACCACGAGCAGCCTCAACTCCGAACCCCGCGCCCTTCGCGCCCTCTCCGCGGCCGCCGTCCGCCAGGGCAAGACCCACGAGGTCCTGGTCATCGTCGAGTGGGGCGACCGGCGCGAAGGGGTGATGCCGGAGGATGCCGCCGCCCTCTGCCGTCTGACGATCGAGCTCCCCGGTCTCGAGCTCACCGGCCTTGCCTGCAGCCTCAACTGCCTGTGCGGCGTCCTTCCCACGCGGCAGAACATGCAGGGCTTCGCCGACTTCGTCGAGCGCCTGGAGGCGGAGCTGGGCCTGCGCTTCCGGACCGTCAGCGGCGGCCACACGAACAACCTGCAGTTCGTGGCGAGCGGCTGCACGCCGCGACGCATCGACCACCTGCGCGTCGGCGAGGGCATCCTGCTCGGAAGAGACAGCATCTGCGACGTGTCGCTGCCGGGCACCCATCACGACGCCTTTCGGGTCTACGCCGAAGTCATCGAGGCGAAGGAGAAGCCCTCGGCGCCCGGCGGCGAGACCGGCCCCGACGCGTTCATGCGTGTCCGGGAGTGGCCCGACCTCGGCCCGCGCCGGCGCGCCATTCTGGCCATGGGCGAGGTCGATCTCAGCGTGCAGTGGATCACGCCGACGCGGCCGGGCGTGACGATCGTCGGTGCCAGCTCCGACCACACGGTCGTCGACGTCACCGACGCCGACCCTCCGGTGCAGATCGGCGACGAGCTCGAGTTCCGCGCCGACTACGTCGCCGTGGCGGTCGGCTGGGCCAGCCGCAACGCGCACCGGGCGTTCGTCCAGGAGGGCGCCGCGCCGGCGACGTGAGGCGGCGCTCGCCGCGCCCTGAGAGGCGCTACCATGGGCGAGAGCGCCCTGGCGAGACGCCGTGATCGCGGCTGCCGGCCGCGAGGCTGAAGAGGACTGATCCCGCGGACGCGCGCCGGGCGGGGCCGGACGCGCCCGGTCCCGCCCGGCGCCCTCTGTTCTCGCGTAGAATCCCGGCAGCGGGCCGCCGCTCCGCGACGGCCCACGCGCCGCAGAGGGAGACGCTGACGCCGTGACCCAGGCTGGTCCGCCCCGCGAAGAGGGCTTCTCGAAGGACGCCGACAAGCAGATCCGCCGGCTCTCGCTGGTCGCCTTGCTGCTGTCCCGGGGCGGTCACCCGGTGACCGTCGGGCGAGATCCGGCGCCGCGTCGAGGGCTACCCGACGATGACCGAGGAGGCCTTCAAGCGGCGCTTCTACGAGGACCGCGACGAACTCGCCGGGCTCGGCATCGAGATCGTCGCGGGTCAGGACGCCGAGGGCGCCGGCGAGGTCTACAGCTTGCCGGCGAGCGCCTACTACCTGCCTCCGGTGCAGCTGACCCGCGAGGAGCTGACGGCGCTCGCCGCCTGCCTCGCCGTGCTCGAGGATCGCTTCGCCTACTCCAAGCCGCTGCGCCTCGCCCTCGTCAGCCTCATGCAGGGGCGCCCGGAGCTGATCGGGGACGCGGCGGCGCCGGAGCTGGCCGTCCTGCCGGAGGCCGGCTCCGGCGCCGCCGTCCTCCCCAAGCTGCAGGCGGCCGTCGCCGACCGCAAGCGCGTCGTCTTCCGCTACTACGCCATCGGGCGCGACGAGGAGCTCGAGCGCACCGTCGACCCGTACGGCCTCCAGCTTGTCGGCGACGAGTGGTACCTCATCGGCTTCTGCCACCTTCGGCAGGCGGTCCGCACCTTCAGGCTCTCGCGGATCCGCTCGCGGGTGACGCACGCCACGCGCGCCCCCCACGACTTCGCGCCCCCGGCCGACTTCGACCTCGCCGCCTACCGCGATCGTCCGCCGTGGCGCCTCGGCGCCCCCGCCGGCGAGGCCCGCGTCCGGGTCGCCGCCGACATGGCGTGGTGGGTCGAGGCGCACTACAGCCGCTGCGGCCGCCTCGAGCCGCTCTCCGGCGGGGACGTGCTCTTCACGACCGCGTACACGAGCGCCCAGCCGCTGGTCGTCGTGGGTGCTCGGGCTCGGCGAGCACGCGACGCTCGAGGGGCCGGAGGGGCTGCGCGAAGAGCTCGTCGCGCAGCTGCACCGGCTCGACGACCTGCTCTCGGCTCCGCCTCCGTCCACCAGACACGCCACGCCGGCGGGCGCGGCGGCGCCCCGGCGGCGCCGCGCCGCCCGCACTGACGACTGGCGCGTCGAAGTCGACCGCTTCACCCGTCTCACGGCCCTCGCCACCTACCTCCTGCGCCACTGCGACGAGGGCGGCGAGGGCCTGCTCCCCATCGCCCGCGTGTGCGCGGACCTCGACCTGACGGCGACGGAGCTGCGTGCCGACGTGCGCCTCCTCAACCTCGTCAACTTCGGCGCCGACGGCGCCCTGCTCTACGCCCAGTACAAGGGCCGCGACACGCTCGAGGTCTGGTGCGACCTGGCCGGCGAGCCCTTCGCCCGTCCGGCCCGCCTCTCCCCCCTGCAGGCCGACACCCTGCTGCTCGCCGTCGACCTGGTCGGCGGCCAGCTGCCGGTCGCGTCCGGGGCGGCGCTGACCGGCGCGGCGGCGAAGCTGCGCGCCGCGCGCGGCGCCGCGCCGCCCACCCTCATCGCCGGCGACCAGCTGCCGCCGCAGGACGAGGTCTTCGCCGCCGTCAACGCCGCCATCCGCGCGCGGCGGCTGCTCGAGATCGAGTACTGGTCGGAGGGCACGGACGAGTCGACGGTGCGCACGGTGGAGCCCTACCTCATGGTGCGCAGCCGCGGCGAGTGGTACTACGTCTGCTTCTGCCGGCACGCCCGGGGGCGCCGCGTCTTCCGCGTCGCGACGACCAAGCGCGCCGCCCTGCTGGACGAGGCCTTCGCGCCGCGTCCCGACCTCGAGCTCGATCTCTACCGCACCGAGGGCGTCCCGGCGTCGGAGGCCTACGCGCCGCGGACGGCGACCGTCTGGTTCAGCCCGGCCGCCGCGCGCTACGTCGAGGAGCTCCAGCCCGTCGACAGGCTGCCCGACGGCGCCTGCGTCGCGCGCCAGCCCTACGTCGACGACCCCTGGCTCGTCCACTACGTGCTGCGCTTCGGCGGCGAGGCGCGCCCGCTGTCGCCGGACGGCATGGACGACACCGTGCGCGCGACCGTCAGCCGCCTGCTCGCCCGCTACGAGCAAGGGTGAGAGGGCCGTCGTGAGCGCTCCCCTCGCGCTCGACGCCGTCGTGCGTGACAGCGTCGCCGTCGTCGCGCTGAGCCTCGCCGACATCGTCGAGTCGGTCCTCGAGGTCTTCCTCCTGCTGCAGTGGCAGCTCCCCGTCCTGCCGATCGTCTGCGTCGTGCTCGGCGTCCTCACCGCGCGCAAGACCCACCGCAGCCTCCTCAACTGGGTGCTTGTCGGCGTTCTCGCCGGCGTGATCCCGGTGATGGGGCCGATCCTCATGGTGGTCGCCTACCTCTGGTATCCGCCGCCGCCGCCCTCGTCGCGCCCGGGCTATCACCCGCCCGGGGCGAACGGGCGGCGGGAGCAAGCAGCGCGCCCGGCCGCGGGACCGGCGGTGAGCGCCACGGGCGGCGCGTGGGTCTTCTGCGGCGCCCGGCGGATGCCGGTGCCCGACGCCGACGCCTTCGAGCCGCCCGCCCGTCTCGCGCCCGCCGAGGACCCGGCCTGGACCCTCTCGTGCGCGCTCGCCGAGCCGGTCGCGTCGCGACCTCTCGGCGAGCTCGCCCGTGACGCGATGACGGCAGCTCCGGCGGGTGAGGTCGTGATCGCCGTCCCCGATGCCTCGCGCGCCTGCCCGACGGCGCTGATCGTCGAGCGCCTCCTCGCCGAGCTCGGCGCCGCCGGCGTGCCCGATACGCGCATCGCCGTCGCCATCGGCTGCGGCCTGCACGCGACGACGACCGCCGGCCGAGCGCCGCGCGCTGCTCGGCGACCGTGTCGTCGACCGGGTCGAGACCTTCGACGCGCAGGGCCTCGCGGGGCCGCACGCCGACCTGGGCGCCACCGCGGGGGGAGCGCCGGTGCTCGTGCACCGGCGCGTCGCCGCGGCGGCGCTCGTCGTCGGCGTCGGTATCGTCGAACCCCACCTGTACGCCGGCTTCTCGGGCGGCGTCAAGGCGGTGGCGATCGGCTGCGCCGGCGAGCCGACCATCGCCTGGACGCACAGGCCCGTCTTCATCGGCGCGCCCGGCGTCGAGCTGGGGCGCCTCGAGGGGAACCCGTTCCAGAAGACGCTGCGGGAGATCGCCGCGCGCACGCCGCTGCGTTTCGCCGTCAACGCGGTCGTCGACGACGAGGGACGTCCGGCGGCGCTGCTCGCCGGCGACCCGGTGCGGGTGCAGGCGTCGCTGGCCGCCGCCCATCGCGCAGCGTGGCTGCGCCCGGTCGGCGGCCCGTTCGACCTCATCGTCGCCGGCGTTCCGGCGCCGAAGAGCGAGAACCTCTATCAGGCGAGCCGCGCCGCGACGTACGTCGGCCTTCAGGGCCGGCCGGCGCTCGCCGACGGCGGCACGATCGTGCTCTGCGCCGACCTGCCCCGAGGCGCCGGCGACGGCCCGGGCGAGCAGAACTTCGCCGCCCTGCTCGCCGGGGCCGCGCCGGCGGAGATCGTCGCCCGCGGCCTGCGCGAGGCGCTCGGACCCGGCGGACAGCGCGCCTTCGTCGTCGCCCGCGTGCTCGAACGGTACCGCGTCGCCGTGGCGGGGGTCGACGATGCCGGCTGGGTCGAGGACCTGGGGCTCGAAGCGTTCGCGACGGTGGCCGACGCGCGGGCGGCGGCCGAGGCGCGCCTCGGCCGCCGCCCGCGCGTCCTCGCCGTCGCCGACGCCCTCACCACGGTCGTGCGCCAGGCCTGAGGCGCCGCGCCGCCCTCGCCCTACGGCAGCCGGATCACGACGGCGGCGCAGTCGTCGGCGAGCACGCCGTCGGCGTACTCGCGGACCGTCTCGAGGAGGTGCTCGGAGAGCTCCTGGGCGCCCAGACTCAGGCCCTGCTGGACGGCCTCGAGCAGACGGGCCTCGCCGAACATCCGTCGCTCGTGGCGCGCCTCTATCAGCCCGTCGGTGTAGAGCACCACGCAGGAGTCCTCGGGCAGCACGACGCGATGCGTCGGGTACAGGGCGCCGCGGAAGATCCCGACCGGCACCCCACCCTCCCAGGGCAGCGGGAACTCCATGTGACCGCTCAACGCCGCCGGACGCGGATGACCGGCGACCGCGTACTCGATCATGTGCCGGGCGACGTCGAGATAGGCGACGATGAGGGTGATGAACGGCTGACCGGGCAGCTGGTTCAGCACGGTGGCGTTGAGCCGCGAGAGGGCCTGCCCCGGGGGCTCCTCCTGCGCGTAGGCGCGCAGCATGTAGCGCACGACCGCCGACTCGGCCGCCGCCGCGAGTCCCTTGCCGCACACGTCGCCGACGACGACCATCAGCCGGTTCGGTCCCAGACTGACGAGGTCGTAGAAGTCGCCCCCGACGCGCGCCGCCTCCGTCGCCGCCCGGTAGCAGACCCCGACGTCCACGCCGGGGATCGGCGGCGGCTGCATCAGCAATGCCTGCTGAAAGGTCTCGGCGATCACGTGCTCACGCTGGTAGACGGTGGCGTTGTGAAGGCTCGCGCCGAGCGTCGCCGCGAGCGTCGCCGCGAGCAGACGGTCGTCATCGCCGAAGGCGCCCGTGCGCTTGTCGAGCATGACGAGCGCCGAGACGTGCTGCGGCGTCTCGCTCTCGATGGGGACCACGAGCAGGCCGTCCGACTCGTCGATGCGCGGCATCACATCGCCGTCGGTGGCGAGCAACGTGTCGGGCACCGGCGTGAGCAGCGGACGGCAGCGTTCGAGGACCTCGCCGGCGAGCGCCAGCGGTAGCAGCGGCCACAACGAGAGCGCCTCGGCTGGCCCCGCCCCCACGGCGAGCCTGCCTCCGGACGCGGCCGGCACGCGCGCCTCCCCGCCCTCTCCTTCCTCGTCCGCCGCCTCGTCCCAGGGCCGCTCCGTCGCCGCGGCAAGCGCCTGCACGACGATCTGGTCGCCCTGGCCGCCGACCGCCGCCGCCGCGCGCACGTCGAGCAACTCGACGGCCACGCGCACGGCCTCGTCGAGGATCTCCTGCGGCTCGGAGATCTCCAGCCGCCGGTTGATCTCGAGCGCGAACCCCTGCAGGTTCTGCAACTGGCCGGCGAGTCGGTCGAGGCGGGCGGCGATGCGGCGCTGCTCGTCGTAGAGACGCGCCTTGTCGAGCGCCAGGGCGGCGAAGCGGCAGATGGCGTTGGCGAGCTGGATCTCCTCGGGGAGGAGACCGCGCGAGGTGCGGTTGTCGAAGACCTCCACGAGCCCGATCACGCGGTCGCGGATGCGCAGCGGCACGCTCAGCTGGGTGCGGTGGCCGTAGCGCCGGAAGAGCTCGGCCTCGACCTCGCTCAGCCGCGGGTCGTCGGCCGAGTTGATGACGACGGGCCGGCGGGTCGAGACCGCGAGGGCGCTCGAAGCGAACTCCTCGAGGGCGAAGATGCGCCCGACGGTCACGTCTTCGTCGAAGCCCCAGTCCTCGTAGCTGACGAGGAGCTTGAGCTCCCCGTCTTCGGGGTCTACCTCGTAGACGTCGCACGCCTCCATGCCAAGGGCATCGAGGAGTCGCACCACGATAGCCTCGAGGACCTCGTTCATGTCGACGGACTGGGCGAAGTCGAGGCTCGAATCGCGCACCAGCTCGAGATCGTGGCGGCGCGCCGCGGCCTCGCTCATGAGGCGCACGTTCTCGATCGCGACGCCGACGTACTTCGCCGCCTGCTCGACGAAGTCGATCTGCTCGTTGGTGAACTCGCCGTTCGCGCGCGGGCGGTTCAGGACGATGACGCCGACGTCGCGGCTGGCCGCCTGGACCGGCACGAGGAGGGTGCGCTCAAGGCGCTCGTAGGGGGCGAGGAGGGCGAGGCCGGATTGGCCGGGAGTCACATCACGGACCACGGCCCGGCCGGCCTTCAAGGCCTCGTCGACGAGAGTGAGCTCGCTGCGCTCGCCCCGCAGCTCGCGGGCGTCGACGTCGAGGCCGAACCCTGCGCGCCCGTGCCAGACGCCGGATTCGAGGACGAGCAGCGCGCCGGCGTTCGCGTCGATCTGCTCTCCCATACGCTCCACGCTGTACTGGAGCAGGTCGTCGAGGTCGGTGCGCGTGCGGCCGGCGCGCGCGATGTCGGCGCTCGCCTCGGCGAGCTGGGCGCGCGTGGTCGCGTACCCCGACAGCGCCGTCAGACGTTCGACCAGATAGGCGAGGATCACGAGGCCCGCGCCGGCGAGGAGACCGTAGAGGACGCCGAGGAGGCGCTGCGCCGCGAAGTCCTGCTCGATCACCAGCGCCAGGGCGTTGAGGAGACCGCAGACGACGGTCGCGACGGCGACGACGCGCTCGCGCATCGCCACGGCGAGGAAGGTGAGCGGGATCAGATACAGGCCCCACAACCCCCGTTGCGAGGTCAGGGCGTCGAGGACGAACACGACGGCGATGAGCGCGGCGGCGATCAGGCCCACCAGGGTGCGATGCCGCCGCAGGTGCTCGGACGCCCTGACGAGGCGAGGGTGCCGGCGCTGGGGGACTGCGTACTCTGGCCGCGGCTGGCGCATCGGCTGCACCTCCGACCCCGCCGGCGCCACCGCGGCGCGGCGGGCCATCATGCTACTACCGGCTGTCGACGGGCCACAAGGAGGCCGCGCGGCGGACGCGGTCCGGGCGCGCGGCGAGGCGCGGCCGGGCGACGCTCAGCCGCGCCTCGCGAGGCGCGCCTGCACCTTCTCCGAGGTGAGCTCGCGCAGGGCGTCGGCGGCGACCCATCGCGCGCTGCGCGCGCCGGGGTCGCCGCCCCGCTCGCCGCCGGCGCGCGCGTTCGCGGCGGCGCGGATGCGCTGCGCGCACGCGACCGCCGCCGCGTTGAGCGCGGCGTTCCGCTTGCCGATGTTGCGCAGGGCCCAGTTCACGGCCTTCTTGACGAAGTTGCGCGGGTCGTCCGCGTACGCCTCGATGAGCGGGAGGAAGGCGAGCAGACGCTCGTCCGGTGGCGGCCTTGTCCTGCACGGCGAGCGCCGCGATCATGGCGAAGGCGGCGCGCCGGACGAACTCCTCGTCGCGCGCCGCCCATTCGTGCGCCTTGTCGTAGGCCAGGGTCGTCTTGTCGAACAGGTTCGAGGTGAGCTGGTCGCAGACGTCCCACGAGTCGAGGTCGGCGACCCACGCCTCCATCTGCGCCTCGTCGACGAGAGCCGGGTCGTCGACGATCGTCGCCAGCAGGCGCGCCTCGTGGTTGCCCGTCGCCCACAGGGCGAGCGCGAGCTCGTGGTCGCGGCGGAGCGGCTTCGCCATCCGCCGCAGCTCCCAGAGCGAGACCCCGAAGGCGTCGTCGACCTTGATGCCGTAGCGCGCCATGCCGGCGCGGTCCTTGTCACTGCCTTTCGCGGCGAGCTCGTCGAGAAGGGCGGCGACGCGGGCCGCGACGGGTATCGCCGGGCGCGCGAGTCCGTCACGCCGGTCAGCGGCGCCGCCGGCCGAGCATGGCGATCGCCGCGACGACGGCGAACGCCATCCCGAAGGCGGCGCCGAGCGCCGCGGCGCCCGTCGGCTTCAGGAGTACCTTGGTGCCGTCCTCGAACTGCGCGTGACGCGCCACGAGCAGGCCGACGAAGCCGCGCCGCATCGTCACGCGCGGCGCGGCGACCGCGAGCGCCCCGCCGAACTCGACGTCGACGTCGCCGGCGGCGAACAGCCACTGCGCGCCGGCCTGCTTGACGGTCGCGTCCCCGGCGGCCGCCAGCGCCGTGGCGTAGCCCTGGGCGACGGTCGCGTCGCCCCCGGCGAGCACGGCGCCGGTGACGCCCTGCTTCACGCTCACGGCGCCCTTGCTCGCCGACAGCGGCGACGGCGCTGCGCGAGATCTCGACGGAGTCGCCGCGCGCCACGCCCACAAGACCGCTGCGCACGCCGTCCGTCCCTTGTCCGGTCTCTGCTTCCACGATGTCTCCTTTCGTAGGCCGGCACGGCCGCCTGCGGCGACGCGCCGGCCCCCGTCCTACTCCTTGAGTTCCCGCTCGGCGGCGGCGGTGATGCGCGCCAGCTCCGCGGCCTTGTCGTCCTCGAGTGGTTCGGGCTGATAGTCGCACCAGATCTCGAGGGCCCGCTCGCGCGCGACCTCGAGCGCGTCGCGGTACGCCCCGTCGGGACCGAACTGGTGCGTGACCCCGCGGACCACGGCCTCGCGCATATGGGTGCGGGTGTGGCGGTGACCGAGGAAGTGCCCGCCCGGCCCCACGTCGGCGATCGGTTCCATCGCGAGGTCGTCGTCCTCGAACGCGATGTCCTTGATGAGGTAGCGCGCGCGGTGGTAGATGTCGTCGCCGAGCAGGAGGTGCTCGGCCGAGAACGTGGTGTAGGTGGCGAGCAGCCCGATGGACGGCATGAGGTCGCAGCCGATCTGCGCCCCCTCGACCAGCGAGACCGCCTCCTCCACCCCGCTCTGCCACGTGCCCGGGGACGGTCGAGTCGGTGCCGCACGACGTGCCCTCGGCCGGGACGCCCCAGTGATGCGGCAGCTCGGCGGTCAGCGAGCCGCCGCGGTGGTCGCGCGGGAAGCTCAGGAAGCCGCCCGTCCGCGGGTCGACGTAGCTCGGGATGTACGAGTGCATCACCGGCGCGCCGGGGGCGATGAGCTGGACGAGCACGGTCGCGCTGACCAGCTCCGCGGCCGCCATCGCGTAGGCGCCGGCCCTGGTCGCGGGCGCCGTCGTGCCCAGAGTCGGCATCGTCACGAAGCACACCGGCACGCCGGCTTCGGCGAACACCATCGCCGCCTCGATGCCGTCGGTGTCCTGGACGAGCGGCGAGATGGTCCCGATGAGGTCGCTCATGACGGGCCGCCGGCGCAGCTCCTCGGCGCTGCCCGCGATCACCGTCGCCACCTCGAGCGCGTAGCGCGCCTGGCGCTCGCCCTGGACCATCCCCTGGACGTGCTTGACGGTGTTGCGGAAGCCGGCGTCGATCTCGTGCAGCTGCGAGGTCTCGCCGTAGTCGCCCGCACTGACCGTGGGCCACCAGAAGCCCATGCTGCCGAGGTAGTCGAGCATGCGCGACACCGACGCGACGTCGGCCTTGGTGGAGCGCCGCTCCTCGCCCGTCAAGGGGTCGATGATCCGCGGCCCGCACCCGTCGCTCGTGCAGTAGGTGGCGCCGTCGCCGACGGCGAGCTCGCACGACGGCGTCGCGGGCGCCGAGCGTGAACGTCCGCGGCGCTTTGGCCATCGCCGCGAGGACGACGTCGGAGGGGAAGCGGGCGATGCGGGCCTCGTGGTCGACGAGGACGCCGTGCTCGGCCAGAACGCGAAGCGCCTTGTCGGAGGGAAAGCGGACGCCGACGTTCTCGAGGATGTCGAGCGTCGCCTGCTTCAGGCGGTCGAGCTGCGGCGCTCGAGTGATACGCGAAGCTGAAGTCGGGACGCAGGGGTTCGAGGGGCTGACGCTCGAGCTGTCCCAAGGTGCGACTCCCTCCGTCGGATGTGCCGGCGCGACGCGGCTCTGCGCTCCGCGGCGCGCCGCCGGCGTCCGCACATTCATAGCAGACGGCGTGCCGCCGCGACCAGATACGCATTCTTCGCGAGGCGACGGCCGGCAGGCTGTGCGAAGTTCGCGGCCCTCAGGGATGCAGCAGCACGTGGGCGCGGATCGAGGCGGCGACGTCGGCGGCGCGCTCGATCGTCACCGCGTGGCCGGCGTCGAGGGTGACGAGACGGGCGCCGGGGATCCGCCGCGGCGAGCTCCTGCCGAGTTGCCGGGCGGCAGCACGACGTCCTCGCTGCCGGCGACGACCAGCGTCGGCGTCGGCGACCTCGGCGAGGCGCGCGACGACGTCGAACGTCGCGAACTGCTCGCCTCGCGCGGCGGCGGCCGTCGTGCCCGTGGCGCCGTGGCGCGCGAACTCGAGCTCCTCGGCGAGGCCCCGCCGCGCCTCGGCCGACAGATGGTCGATCGAGCGCCGGGTGCGCCGCGACGAAGCTGGGCGTGAAGCCCAGCTCCACGTCGCGGCGCACGAGCTCGGCGAGCTCCGCGTCGTCGGCTCGCGGGTCGGCGCCGCCGGCCTCCTGCACGTCCGCGAGCCGCCGCCCCACAGCGTCGGCGAGCGCCGCGCGGACCTCGAAGAACGCCTGGCCGGGGGGCACGAAGGCGTCGCCCCCGGCCGTGCTCGAGATGAGCGTCAGCGAGGCGACGAGGCGAGGGCCCGCCAGCGCGACCTGCAGGGCGACGGCCCCGCCCAGACCGTGACCGACGAGGTGAAAGCGGCCGCCGAACAGCGCCCCCGCCAGGGCGAGCGCGTCGGCCGCGGCGGCCCCAGCCGTCGTGCAGACGCCGTGCGAACGGCTCGACCAGCCGGTCCCGCGCGCGTCGTACGCCGCCACCCGCAGGTCGGCGGTGAGGGACCGCGGCCGGCCGGCCTCCTCGCCGCGTCCTCCGCCTCGCCCCAGCCGCCCGCGGCGGCGAACAGCTCGCGCTCGGCGTCGTCGACGCACAGCTCCGGGATCAGGCCCCGCCACTGCAGCATGCCGCCGTCGCCGCCGGCGACGAAGAGCACCGGCGGCGCTTCCTCGGGGCCGAAGACGCGCGCCGCGAGGCGGCAGCGGTCCGGCATCCTGACGAGCACCGGGTCGGCACGTGTCGCGAAGGTCCCATCGGTGGCCATGGGCGAATCCTACCGTAGCGGGACGCTCAGGACGGCGGCGTCTCCGATCGCGACGGCCACCTGACCCGCGGTCTGCGTCTGGTACCGTTGCCGTCGTGACGCGAGCAACGAGCAGACCATCGGCATGAGCGCGGCGGTCCCGCCGCGGGGCTCCTCTCTCCTGGGACCCGGCCCCGTCCTTCGGCCGCTCGTCATCGCGAACCCGGCGGCCCGCAGCGGACGCACGCGCGGCGAGATCGAGGCGATCGTGACGGCACTGCAGGCGCGCATCGGCGCCGTGGACCTCGCGCTCACCGAGCACGCCGGCCACGCGACCGAGCTGGCGCACGCGCGCGCTCGCCGAAGGCCGCGCCCTCGTGATCAGCGTCGGCGGCGACGGCGTGCTCAGCGAGGTCGTCAACGGGCTGCTGAGGCGGCCGGATGCACCGGACGCCGCCGGCACGGCGGCCGCCGCCTCACCGGCCGCCGAGACCCTGCCGACCCTCGGCATCGTCGCCGCCGGCACCGGCGGCGACTTCGGCCGTTCGCTCGGCATCGCCCCTGAGCGAACCGCCTATCTGGACGCGATCGCCGGCGGCCGGACGCGCCTCGTCGACCTCGGCCGCGCCCGCTTCGTCGGCAGCGACGGGCGCGCCGTCGAGCGCTTCTTCGTCAACGTCCTCTCGGCCGGCATCGGCGGCCTCGTCGACCGCTACACCGCCGCCATGCCGGCGGCGGTCCCGGGTCGCGTCGCCTACGGCGCCGCCACCCTCGCCGCCGTCGTCACCTGTCGCCGCCGCCGCATCCTCTGCCGCGCGACGCTCGCCGACGGCTCCGCCTTCGAGCGCGTCCTCACCACGTACGCCGTCGTCATCGCCAACGGTCACACGTTCGGCGGCGGCATGAAGGTGGCCCCCGCCGCCCGCGTCGACGACGGCCTGCTCGACGTGGTCCTCGTCGAGACCCCGACCAAGCTGACGATGCTGCGCCACTTCCTCAGCATCTACCGCGGCGAGCACCTGACGAAGCCGGGCGTCTCGGCCTTCGCCTGCACGAGGGTCGAGCTGCGGGCGGCGGACGAAGGGAAGGTCATCGCGGACGACGGGCGCGCCGGGAGCGGCGACGTCACATCCGCGGCGCGCCCCGGCAGCTTCTTCCCCCTCGACGTCGACGGCGACGCGCTCGGCGACCTTCCACTCACGGTCGAAGTCAGCCCCGCGCGCCTGCGCGTGCTCGCCTGAGGCGCAGAGGTGGCGCGGCAGGGCGCGGCCGCTCGGCGGAGCGAGCGTACGCGCAGGCGGCGAGTGCAGCCTCCGCCGGCCGCGACGCTCAGCGCTTGGGCTCGACCCAGCGGGGCGTGCCGCCCTTCTTGCCCTTGGGGCGCTCGAAATGGCCGGGATTGAGCTCGGTCCGGTGGCCTGAGAAGGCGATGGAGCCGAACACCTGGCTCACCTCGCGGGCGCCGCAGGCCGGGCACACCGCCTTGTCCTCGCGTTCGGCGATACTGCAGACGACCTCGAAGGCCTCGCCGCACTTGCCACAGCGATACTCGTAGGTCGGCACGTCGCACCTCCGTCGTGGTCCTGCCCCCGGCGTTCCCGGAGCGCGGCAACAGTATTCATCGCGAGCCGTCCGCGCCACCCCGCCGCACTCGTGTGCCTCCGCCGCCGGAGGCTTGCCGCTCTGCCGACCCGAAGACGGTCAGCCGAGCGCGTTCTTCACGAACGAGCCTTCCTTGACGATGGCGAGCATCTCCGGCTCCACCACGCGCGTGATGTCGTCGAGCGGATCCCCCTTCAGCACGATGAAGTCGGCCGACTTGCCGACGGTCACCGTGCCGGTCTCGCGCTCGATGCGCAGGATCTCGGCGCTGTTCTTCGTGGCGGCGACGAGCGCTTCCATCTCGGTCAGACCCGCACGGACCATGGCGTGCAGTTCGTTGAGCGACTGCTCCCCGAACGGCGTCAGGTCGGTGCAGAACGAGTCACTGCCCAGCCCGATGCGCACGCCGGCGTCTCGCGCCGCGAGCAGGTTCTGAGAGAGGCGCTCCCAGTGGATGCTGCGCAGACTCTCCTTGTCGGTCGGCAGATCGTCTCCGCCACCCGGGATGTAGACGTTGCCGTAGTAGCCGTCCTCACCCGACCACTCGAACCACTGGGACAGCAGCACCAGCGTGGGAACAAGCGAAACGCCCTTCTGAGCCATCAGTGGGATGGTCTCTTCACCGAGATCCTCGCCGTGCTCGATCGACCACACGCCCGCCTTGACCGCGTCGAGAGCACTCGAGGCGCACTCGCAGTGAGCGCAGACCGGCAGCTTGACGTAGTTGGCCTCTTCGACCATGACGCGCAGCTCCTCGTAGCTGTAGTGCTGCGCGTCCTCGGACTCGTTCTCGTGCAGTCCACCGCCACTCGCCCACACCTTGATGCACATCGACCCGTTCTTGACGATCTCCCGGGTGACCTTGCGGACCTCCTCGACCCCGTCGGCGACGATGCCCCATGGATGCGAGCTCCTGACCATCTCGGCGGGCACGCCGGCGGCGTCGCCGTGCCCGCCCGAACGCGACAGGCCGCGCCAGCAGGCCACGATGCGCGGCCCCTCGATCAGGCCGGCCCTGATCGCCTTGCGCAGCTGCACCCCGTGCACCGAGATGTCGCGCACGCTGGTTATGCCGTGGCGCAGCATGCGGCCGGCCTGAGCGACAGAGGCCATCGCCTGGTAGCGGTCGTCCTCGAGCACCCAGTCGTCCTCGTCGGGGAACGATGCGCCGCCAAGATGGCAGTGCGCGTCGATGAGACCCGGGATGACGGTGGCTCCCGTGGCATCGAGCACTTCCGTTCCCCGCGGGACACTCACCTCGTTCGCCCGTCCGACCGCCTCGATCGTCGAGCCCTGCACGACCACGACGGCGTCATCGACGGGCTCGCCGCCAGCGCCGTCGATCAGCGTCACCCCTGTGATGGCGATGCGGTCTGTCACGGTCCCCTTCCTTCTCTCATCGCGAAGCACATCAGGTCTGGCCGATCGTACACGTCGGAGACGCGCAAGTTCACTTCACATCGGCCACTCGGGGTCACGTGATCCCCGCCATCTCGCGTCGCGCACGCACATCCAGAGCACGACGAACAGGGCCATGACGATGGAGATGACGACCTTGACCACGTCCTCCACTGCCCCCACCCGCTTCGGCGCCTCAGAACAGGTCGGTCTCGACCACCTCGACGCGGCGCGCCTCCTCCACCCGCTCGGGGCAGTCCGCGACGGTCAGGTCGCAGAAGCGGCACTCGCTCAGGCTGGGCACCTTCGGCAGCGGCGCCTCTCCCCCGACGCGCTCGATCGTCGCGCTGATCAGGCCTTTGAGCTCGTCGGTGAGCTTCTGCGGCTCGATGCGCCGCCGCGAGTCCCGGTACTGGACCTCGCCGGCGAGGCCGATCCCCCGGCAGGCCTCGTGGGTCAGCGGCAGCACGAACATATAGGTGAGGACCTGGAACGCGTCCGAGTCCCTCTGCTTGCCCGACTTGCAGTCGACGACGAGCCCCTGCCCGTCGCGGACGGCCACGAGGTCGGGCACGCCGCCGAGGGTGGCCGCCTTGCCCTTCAGGCTGAACTTGTTCTGGTCTTCGACGAAGACGCCGTAGCCCTGCCCGCGCAGCTCCTCGGCCCGGGAGCGCACCATCTCGCCGTGGGCCGCCTTCCAGGCGGCGAGGTCGAAGTCGCTCGGCGCCTTGTCGAAGCCCTGGAAGTGGGCGCGGAACCACGCCGACCACTCGCAGTGCTTGTCGGCGGCCATCAGCCCGGTGATCCACGTCACCCAGATGTAGGAGCCGTCCCTCGGGACCGTCATGCTCTCCCCCTCGCGCAGTCGCACACTCGTCATTGGAGGATACAGCGGTGTGGGGACGGACACGCGGTGATCGCTCGGCACGCACCGGCAGGGGCCGGACCGTGGGTCGACAGCAACGAGGCCCGCTCAGCCGATCCGCCCGTCCGGTCCGCCCGGACTTCTACGTCGCCGTCGCGTGGAGCTTCAGTCCCAGCGCACGCAGCACGCGGAGGATCGTGGCGAGCTCGGGGTTACCGTCGGGCGAGAGCGCCTTGTACAGACTCTCGCGGCCGAGTCCCGTCTGTCGCGCGATCTCGCTCATCCCCGTCGCCCGCGCGATGTCGCCGAGCGCCGCGGCGACAAGGGAGACGTCGCCTTCCTCCAGCGCCGCCTCGAGATAGGCGGCCATGTCGTCGCGTGACGTAAGGTGTTCTGCCACGTCCCACGCTCGTGTTCTGGTCTTCGCCATCACTCACTCCTCCAGCAGCCGGGCCAGCCGCCGCGCCCTCTCGATGTCGCGCTCCTGCGTCCGCTTGTCGCCGCCGGCCAGCAGGATCACGAGGTTCGAGCGTCGCCACGTGAGGTAGATCCGGTAGCCGGGGCCGTGGTGCACGCGCAACTCCAGAACGCCCTCGCCGACCGGCCGAACGTCACCGAGGTTCCCGAGCGACACACGACGAATCCGAGTCAGGATACGTGCACGCGCCTGACGATCGCGCAGCGACGCGAACCACGCCGCGTATTCCTCGGTCTGGCGGATCTCGATGTGATCTGGAGTGTATTCCACAAGATACATCCACGCAAGGGCCGCTGGCGCCCTGAGCTGTGGCGTACTGGCGGCAAGCGTGGCGGAGACGGGCGCACAGGGGAAGGCTCACGATGCCTCGCGGAGATGGACGATGACGCGTCGCGCAGGGTGACGTTGACTCGGCCTCGCGGTTGTTGCTCGGTCCGGAGCGGAAGCTCTCAGCCGCTGCCCGCGTCCGTGTGCACCCGGCCCGTCTCCCCCGCCCCGATCGCCGCAACCAGCCGGTCAAGGTCCTCGGGCCAGGCGTGCCCGCCGCTGTGGATGGACGGGCCTCGACGCCGCGTCGCTCGGCCCACCTCCGCATCGCACAGTCCTCGCGCTCCCAGTAGCCGCGCCAGAGCGACCAGACAAGGGCGACGCGGTCCGCTCCAATCTTGTCGAAGAGCTTGGTGACGCCGTAGCTGCCGCGCGTGCACATGAGGAAGCGCCTCGGCGCGGCGGCGAGCTCGTCGCTCGAGACGGGCTCTGCCGGCTCATCTCGCGGGCGAGGTCCAGAAGACGACGATGCACCGACGCAGCTCACGTTCGTAGGCGTACGTTGGCTCACGCAAGCGCCTCTGATGGATGAGGCGCGTCGGCGCTGCCGATACGGCAGGCTTGAGCCAGCTCCCAGAGTTCGTCGGGCGAGCCTTCTCGCTGCTCCAGACAGTCGCGCAGCGCCTCGATTGCGACATCGACGCCGACGAGGTTGCGAGACGAAAGCAGTCGACGATTCTTGGCGGGGGAGAAGACCCGCACCCGTACACCCTCGAGCTCGCGCGCTTAGATGCGACGGTCGTCGAGCGCGGCGCCGGAGAAGCGCATGATCCGCAGCTGCACCCCAGGGTCCCTTGGCGCCGCGGCGCGCAGGTGACGCCATCCAGCTCGAACGGGAGCTGAGTCAGGAGACCGTGGAACGATAGTGACGCTCGGCGGACACCACCCCTTCGGTATCGTGGCAACACGGTCAGTGGTTCTCCGTGATCGTCGCCTCCGCGGCCCGATACGGCCGCGCTCCGACACGTTCCAGCTCGCCCTCGCGCACAGAGGCGATACACCTTCTCACGATGGCTGTCGTGCACTCGCGGTCGGCGAAGAGGGAACGCCCCCATCGTCGCGCTCAGGTGGCGCAGGCGATCGATCTCCGTGTCGGCACGCTTCATGTGTACAAGTATCAACAGTTACGCGTATCTATCAAGACTTCTACACGTTCTGGCCTCGAAGCGCGAAGAGCCGCGCGAGGTCAGCCCTCCGCGTGACCCTTCCACGGCTCGCCCGGCGAGTCAGCGCCACCAGTCGATCGCTCACGAGTGCCCCCGCCGCATCGACCTCGTACGCGTCGGCATCGCGAAGCAGCGGATCGACATCGCCGCGAAAGGCGGGCGAGGCGAGCTTCTGGGCAAGGTTCGCCTCGAACATGGCGCGGGTGACCGACGCCCCCTCCGAAGCCATGTGGCGCTGGAAGCAGTCGACGAGGCCGCCTGGTCGACGTCGAAGAGTGGAGCGCGACCCACAGGTCGTACAAGTCGCGGCCCTTCTTCCGCGGTAGAGCCCGCGCACTCCTGCTCGAGGCGTTCCTTCCAGGCTACTCTGACCGCGGCCGACCGTCGGGCCAGAGCGTCGCCACCGAATAGTGGACACTCCACAACCCGCGACAGGAGAAGTGCTCGCGCGTGTTGATCTCGACCTTCACCCGCATGCGCTGCGCAGGCAGCGCAGTGGTCTCGAAGCGGTAGAGCAGCTTCACGCTGTCGCCGCTCTGCTTCCAGCTCGGCTCCTCGAGCCAGAGGGTCGAGCGCCTCGCGGACCTCGTCGAGCACCGGGCCTATGGGCCGGCAGCGACCTGGACGAGGTCGATGTCCTCCGAGTACCGCCCCGGCAGGTCGAAATGGAGCTTGTGCAGCGCCGGTGCCGCCGCGGAACGCGAAGTGCCTCGGCGACCATGGCGGGCGACCGGTACCAGTATCTCCACGAGGGCCCGCGAGATGACCAGGTCCTGCTCGACCTGCGCGTCGGACGCCCAGGGCGCCCGCGTGCGCCACGCGGTGATGTGCGCGCGGGGTATCAAGCGTCGAGGTCGATGGTCTCGTTTCGCATGACGCGCCACGGCATAGGCCGTGCACGCCCGTCGCCGCCCGACCGATCAAGCCGCCAGCTGGATCGAGCGCACGACGCCGTGAAACCGCCAGGACTCGAGCCAGAGGATCGGCAAGCTGCTGTCGACCGACCATGTCGAACAGACAGCCGAGCCGCTGGATCTCGGTCGTGGGTCGCATGGCGCTGAGCGCTCGCAACTCGTCCGCCTCGCAGTCTCTCGGCCAGCTCCGACAGCACCGTCGCGACGTTGCCCAGCCCCCCGGCGGCAGCGGCGAAGCGCACCCAGGTCGAAGGCCGTCGCCTCCGGCGTGGACACGCTCATATAGCCTGTCTCGGTCTGGTACCTGGTCGACGGGCGTGGTCTCGGCAGGCCGCTCACGTGGAAGTCGATGCCTACGCGACCAGCTTCCGCCGACCGGGAGTGGCCGGTCGGTGACGACCTGAAAGAGCATCGGCTGCTGATGCGCCGCCCCGTGGAACGCGGCGGCGCTGAGCAGCGCCACGTAGTATGGCCGCCCCACGTAGCGCATGAGATCGTCGATGAACCACCCTGCCGGCGGACAGCCCGGCCCGCGGTACTCGGGAGGCACGATGACGTTGAAGCCTCGGCGAGGCGTCGCGATGCGGCAGTCCGCTCGCAAGCGCCGGAGCGCCTCGGCGACGGCGCGGGCGGAAGCCGCCACCGTCCCCCGCGCCTCGACGTCGGTGAACGTGTAGCGGCCGCTCAGCCTGCAGCACCCTCGATGAAGTGCGACTGTGTCGCCCGTATCAGCCATTCCGTTTGCAGAAACTACTCTCTTCTGCGGGTTTCTGCAAATGGAATGGTGAGAAATGCGGTCAACGTCACCCGGAAGTCGAGCCGGCCGCCTCCAAGGACCCCTTCAGAGACGCATGCGCCAGCACGACCGGCCGCTGCGTCGCGCGCGTCGCGCCGATGCAGAACACGTCCCGGTCGTGCTCGGTCTCGAGGCGGT
This sequence comes from uncultured Thermoleophilia bacterium, assembly GCA_963707855.1. Classification (GTDB taxonomy): domain Bacteria; phylum Actinomycetota; class Thermoleophilia; order UBA2241; family UBA2241; genus UBA2241. The sequence goes on along the minus strand of CAVPRQ010000028.1, from coordinate 6,507 downwards.
CGATGTCGGTGAGCACGACGGCGCGGGCCGCGAGGCCTTTGAACCGGTAGATGCTCGCGTACTTCGTCTTGCCCGAGCGCATGTCGGGCTCGTACTCGCCCATTGGGACGAGCGGGGCGAGCCGGTCACGCCAGGACGCGGGACGGCGGTTCCGCGGTCGCCACCTGCGGAGTCGCCTGCGAGCCCGCAAGAACCCCGCCGCCGCGTACCCCTGGTCGTTGTGCGGCGAGAGGCCACGACCTGTGGGCCGGTGAAGCCGGCTGCGTCCATTCAGTTCTCCCTGCTGATCCGCCGGCGCAGCTCGGTGAGCCGCTCGCGCACCGGCGTGAGCGGCATGTGTCCCAGGTTGAGCGGCGGGTCGAGCCGCTCCAACACCGCGTGCTCCAGGCCGCCGAGGGTATCGCGGTCGTCGTGCGGGTGGACGGCGATGGAGAGGTGCTCGCGCATCCACTCGGTGAGCGCCTGCTCGGACGACGGCGTGATGACCATCGCGGCCTGCACCTGAACGTCGAGCTGCTTGAACAGCAGCGAGGCGAGCGTCCAGCGGAAGGTGGACATGCGCACCTTGCCGCCGAGGTGCATCTGGCCGATGCGCTTGCCGAGGGTGTTGTCGCGGCTTTGCCGGAGGGCCACTTCGTGGCTCCGGCCTGCCCGGCGTAGATGCGCCCTGGTGCGACCGTGAGGCCGAGACCCCGGGAGAGGTCGGCGGCGCCGGCTTCGTCGACCCACCAGGCGTAGAGCCCCGGCCAGTCCAGAGAGGTGAGACCGGCCGGCCAATCGCGCCGGGCACGATCACCGGGGAAGCATCGAGGTCGTCGAGCGCGGTCCAGGCGTCACGCTCCTGCCACGGGGCGCGACGCTCGGCGTGACGTCGTCGGCCCCGCCTTCCGGCGGGATGGGTTCGCCGATCGACTCCGTCACGAGCTCACGTCCCCGCCTCGAGGACGGCCAAGTAGCGCGTCGCTGCACCGCGCCCCCTTGCTCAGCGGAGCTGAACAGCTCCGCACACTATTCAGAGTTCTTGGCGAAGTCTGAATAGCGACCCTTCGAAGTGCAAGATACGGCGCGGATCGCCTCGATGCGCGCCGCCATCTCGGCGAAGGTGTCGGTGCCGTTCAGGTCGCCGAAGGACTCCCAGGCGAGCCACACGGGCACGCGCTCGTAGCGCGCGAAGAAGCCGAAGCCGGCGATGGCCTTGTAGGGCGCGCCGAGGCGGAAGAAGAACGGCGCGCCCGGCGGGATCGCCTTGAAGCCGTACGGCGAGGGTTGCCAGAAGTCGACCTCGTCCGGCGGCTCGGCGCGGTGCAGGAAGTGCTAGAACCAGCCGAAGTCGGTGTTGGCGATGAAAGCGGCGCCGGCGGTCGTCACGCTGCGTGCGTCCTCTCCACGTTCCGGCCTACCCGGTCGCAGCGTCCCGAGCCCGCTCCTCGCGCAGCTTCGCGTATTCCTTCAGGCCTAGGTGCACCTTGAGACGAGTTGCAGCCGAGTCCCATCCGGCCTCTGGGTTGGTGTATTGGAACACCCAAGACGTGCCGCCGTAGCCGCTGCGTCGCTCGTAGCCAATGACCGAGAACTGGTAGAGCAGCTGAAGAGCGTCTTCGGCAGAGACTGCGTTGGATGCAGAGCGCTGATGTTCGTATTCCTTGGTGAATTGGTCTCTGCTGAGTGTGATTGTCGAGATGGCGGAGCAAGCCCGAAGGGCCTCGTCCCAGCAGCCCCAATGGGGCATGATTTCGTCGTCCAATTCCTTCTTGAGATACGCCGAGTAGCGGTCTCTAGCGTTGTGGATGTCCTCGTTCGCGAACGTGAGCGGGTCGGCGCTTCGGAGCTTGGCCTGGGCCAGGGCAGAGTTGAGAAACTGGATAACGTCGCGTGGCCGAAGGAACGTGCGAGCCAGAACATGGTCCCACTTGGCCTGTGATCCACGCATCAGGGCGGGGTCGGCAATCGAGTCCCACGCAGCTCCCTGGCCAAGCTTCACGCGCAAGCGTTCATTGATGAGGCCCCTCAGATCACGGCTACCCCACTCCAGGCCCAGCGCCATGGATTGAGTGATCTTGTTCTTGTCCGAGAAGTTCAACTCATCCATAGATCCGTGCGAAGGTAGACCACAGGAGAAATCGGAACGTCCGCATGCCTGAACTCATGGCGAATCCCGCGCGCAGCGAGCACGAGGCCGACCAGCATGCGCTCCCGAGCCTGATCCATTTCCAGGAGGCCCTGATCGAGCTCATCAAAGTGAAGAATCAGACTGGGCAATCCGAGCGAGGCCGCCACTTCTTCTGCTGCCCGGAGAATCGCCTCCGTGAGGGCCTCGAGCTCGCGCCCGAGACCCAGGTCATTGCGATCGAGGGCAACACCACCGAGCTTGTTGCCGAGCACCTCTGGCTCGAACGAGAGGCTGGAAAGATGAAGCCAGGAGGGCGAAGCACATCGCCGAGATCGGGGTTGGGCCGTCCGTAGTTGTCCTTGAAGAAGTGTCGAAGGGACTTGACTGGCGCGCTGGAATGGCTGCCAGCTCGGCTCAGAACCAAGGACGCGAGTTGGACGGCAATCAGGTACCGCCAAGAGGACACGTAGGCCTCGATGTCCGACGCACCGCGGTCTATCCGCTGCGCATGGATGGACCAAGGGTAGCCGCGAAGCGTGATGGCCCTTGAGACCGTCGGTTGTCTCTGCCCCTCGACGAAATGCCGAACCAGAGCGGTCTTGCCAGACCCTTTGCGGCCAAGGACCAGGAGAACGGCATGCGATTCGATTCTCTCGACTGCATCAGTCGTCGAGGAAGTAGCTGAGGACTGCATCGTCCTCCGCTGATACCTCCCCGAAGGTGTCGAGCGCCTTTAGCGACACTGCGATGTTCATCAACCCGACGCCTCCTTCTGTCTAGTCAGCAGCCAATCCGCGAGATGGTTCGACCATCACTGCTGGTGGGATTCGTACACCTTCAGCACTTCATCCCCGTAGTGGTTGATCACCTTCACCGCGATCTTGCCGGTCGAGGGAGCGTCGAACGGGCGGCTGACGGTGCTGTAGAGGCTCGCCCAGGCCTCCTCGTCGATCTCGGCCTTGAGGGCGCGCTGGAGCTTCTGGTAGGGCTGGTCGGCGCCGGTGAAGTAGGCGTGGCGCACGAAGACGCTCTCCTCGTTGGAGTCGCTCTCGATGAACCAGCAGGCGACCTCGTCGGTGGTGTCGCTGCAGATCTCGCCGGTGGTGGGGTCGTAGACATCGAGGCCGCGGAGCTCCACCTGCAGCTCGCCCGTCGGTCGGGACGCTAGCCACGGAACACCTCCTGAGCGTGCCAGTCCAGCAGTTCGCGTCCCGGACGCTCAGCGACAACTTGCGGCACGGTAATGCGCGTCCGATTGAAACGAAGGTACTCGCGGCCGTTGTGGTAGTCATCCATCAGCCGCTCACTGACCTTGAAGCCGTAGTCACCCGTGACCGTCACGTAGCCCTTGTCGTACAGGCGGTGAATGTCGGCACGCAGCAGGAGGCCGTTGGTGAGGTTGTGCGGACCGCCGTCAGCGAAGCGCCTGATGTGCGCCGCTTCCAGGACGGGAAGCGAGTGTTCGTGGGTCACTGCGCAGGCGCCGTCGTAGGCCGACACGAGAGACATGCGAAATGTACCCTGGCCGAGTCGCGGCGCGACAAGTACAAGTTCGCCCCTTCGAGCAGCGTCCAGCGCGATTGCGACGGTCTCGGCTGGCGCGCCAGCACCTTGCGCCCGCTCCAAGCACTCCGCCAAGACCCTCTGGCCCTCCCCATGCAACAGGTCGATGCGCTTGCCCCTCACGATGTTCTGCTGCCAGTCAGCCGGCTGATGCACCCATTCGTCGTCTGGAAGGAACACGGGGGCGCCGATCATGATGCAGCCAATAATGAAGCCGTCGGGCCTGCTTTCACTCGCCAGCGACTCGCGGCTGCGGTACTTCCCGATACGCGCCACCATCTCGGCGAGATCGGCGGCCCCGTTGAGACTGCCGAAGGAATCCCACGCGTACCAAGCGGGCGCGGACACAAAACGGGAGAAGAACCCGAATCCGCCAATCGCGTTATGGGGGTTCTTGAGGCGGAAGAAGAACGGTGCCCCCGGTGGAATCGCCTTGAAACGGCTGCTGCCGGACGGCTGCCAGAAGTTCACCTCTTCGAGCGGGCCCTGGGCACGGAGATACCGGAACCAGTCGTAGTCGGTGTTGCCGACGAACCCCTCGGCGGCGACAGCGGGTGTCATTCCGACTCTCCTGCGCCGTCAGTCGACTTCTCGATGACGATCTGCCGCACGCTGCCCCTCCGCTGTCGTGCCGGCTTCGCGCCTATGTCGGCGTCGTCTGCAGTCTATCGGACTAGGATGACGGACGGGAGGGCTGCCCGCTCACCGCTCGGCGCCGATGGCTCCACCACAGTCAACAGCAAGCTCGGACCCGTCCGACCCGGCGCCCGGACTCGCCGCCGTGACAGCCTCTCGCCCTCATGCCGCCGTCCAGCCATGCGTGCTGCCGCAATGCGGCCTCTCCGAACTACCTGAGGGTCTCGAGCGGGTGGCTCACGACCTCGCCGCACAAAGTGGATCTTCGCCAAGACCATGCCGGAGAACCCCCACGAGTACACGCTGCGCAAGCTCTGGCGAGCGACCGGGACTTCGTCCACGCCGTGCAGTTCATCCGCACGTACGGCGACCGCAACCTGTTCGAGGGGCGCTGGTACACGCAGCTCGACATCGGCGAGCACACCTACTGGACGATGGGCGCTCCGGTCGAGGAGACGATCCTGATCGACCGGAAGAAGATCGCGCCGGCGGCGCTCGCTCACCAGACCACTGTGTGCAGATTGAAACCTCGGGTTCCAATTGGCACATCGTCGCCGTGCGAACGGCGAGAACCACCGTGCCTTTCTTGTAGTTGACGTTCAGAATTGCCTTGACTTCTTGACACTTCACGCAGCCTGTCCTGCGGTCGCTCTGCGTCACACCGTTTCGTCAACCTCACCCCGCCTCAACGTCCACCCCCGTCACCCTGTTCACTACGGCATCGGGCACCTATGCTCGCGGACTGATCGCCACCATGCACATCGTCTACATCGATGAGTCATCCGACCATTCGGCCAACGTGACCACCATCTCGGCACTCGCCGTGCCGGCCGAGTCGTGGGCGGACTGCTTCGAGCGGCTGCGCCTGTTCCGGCGTGAGCTGAAGCAGTCGGACGACATCTTCGTTCAGAAGGAGCTGCATGCTTGGAAGCTCGTCAGCGGGCGAGGCGCGATCGCCCCGGGCATCGTTACCAAGCACCGACGGTGCGAGATCTTCCGTGAGCACGTCAAGCTGACTGCCGAGCTCCCCGGGGTCAGACTCTTCAATGCCGTCTTCCCGACCAAGGACGTCGAACGCGCGATGGAGCGTCTCTTGAACCGTGTCAACACATGCGTGGCCGCTCGCGGAAGCCGCTTCCTCGTCGTGTGCGACCAAGGCAAAGAGGTGGTGTACACGCGCCTCGCCCGCCGCATGCGCGTCTACAACGCGATCCCCAGCCGCTATGGCGCCTGGGGTGATGTGGGTTCGGCAACCAAGAGCATCCCACTAGACCGGATGATCGAGGATCCCTTCTTCAAGGATTCGAAGCAGTCCTACTTCATCCAGCTCGTGGACATGTGCTGTTACGCACTCCTGAGGCGCGAGTATCCTGTCGCGTCCCGGTCACGGTACGACGTGCACACGGCCTTCAGCCAACTGGCTCCTATCCTGTGCCGGGAGGCGAGCGCCACGGACGGTGAGGGCATCTTGCGGCTGGGAAGGTGAGACCACAAAGAGGAGCAGGGCCTACCCCCGCCTCCGAGGACGGGATCGGTCCTGCACAGTAAGGATACCCGTCATCCCGTGCCCGTCAAGGCCACCACGGAGGTGACGATCTGCACCGTCGTGTTGACCCTCCATGGGCAACTCCCCATACTGACGGCGATGGAGGCCATGCTCATGACAGCGCAGCTACGAGAAGATCATTGCCGGCCGCGATGCCGGGATCGCCCCGGAGTCCGAGGCGCAGCGCGAGAGTCTTCGCGAGGGCGTACGACATCGCGCTGCAAATATCGATCTTCGCCGGAAGCACGGCCTCACGCAGACGCAGCTTGCCGAGCGCTGTGGGATCGATCAAGCCGACATCAGTCGCATCGAGCGCGGCTCCACGAGCCCGACGGCGAAGACCCTTCAGCGCATCGCGGAGGTCCTCGATGCCGACCTCCGCCTCGTCGCTCGGGCGTCGTAGCCGGCCTCGTTCGGCGCGGCCGGCGGCACCGAGGTCCGTGGGAACACGTCGCCGCCCGCGCCTAGCGCAGGAGCTCGAGCTCCCCCATTTGGACTCCGGCACGGTCACGTTCCGGCTCGGCACGTCGTTCGTCCCGCGGATGCTCACCACGACCGACGCCTGCTCGCCGGAGTGCCCCTCCATGACGTACCCCTCTTCGCCCTGGTACCTGACGTGCTTGCCGAGCAGATCCTCGAGCCTCACGCGTCC
>CAVPRQ010000027.1:0-20763 GCA_963707855.1 uncultured Thermoleophilia bacterium | reverse complement strand
GTCTCCGGGTGAGACACCGGGGGCGGGCCACAAAGCCCGCCCCCGGCGTTCAATGAGCGACCCCAACGGCGCCGGGCTTGCTCAAAGTCAATGCTGGGGCATGATTCCAGCGTGTGGAATGGAGCATCGGGTTATCGTCCTGGGGGTGTCGGCATGAAACGATCCGTCCTGCTCGCGAGCCTGCTGCTCGGAGTCTCCCTGCTCTGCGCGCCCGGGGTCGCCCAAGCCGCGTACACGCAGCAGCAGTGTCTCCTCTGCCACACCTACGTCACGCCGGGCATCGTGACCCAGTATCAGTCGGGCGCCATGGGCGACGAGGTCGCCTGCCTCGACTGCCACGGCGACGACCACAGCGTCATCACCGCCACCGAGGGCAAGGTCCCGGCCGGCAAGTGCGCCGGCTGCCATCCAGACCAGTACGCGGAGTTCACCGTCAAGGACGCGACCGGGTCGTACATCAACAAGCACGCCCAGGGCTGGACGCGCATGCTCGCCGGCGCGCGCTACATGGTCATGCCTGCCGCGGAGCGCTACGAGATGTGCGAGCGCTGCCACAACATCGGCTACACCTCCGCCGACGCCTCGGTCGGCAAGTGCGACTCGTGCCACACGCGGCACGTCTTCTCCGCCGAAGAGGCGAAGGAGCCGGCCGCCTGCGGCACCTGCCACATGGGCCCCGACCACGAGCAGATCGACATGTGGGAGAAGAGCAAGCACGGCGTCGTCTACGCGACGGAGAAGGAGCGCGCCGGCGGCGACCCCGGACGCGCCCCGACCTGCGTGACCTGCCACCAGCCCGAGATGCGTGAACGGCGCCGGCCAGCCGCTGACGCACAACGTCTCGACCAACCTCACGTACGGCACCGTCGCCCAGGGCGCCCGCCTGGTGGGGACCGCGCTGCCCGTGCCGATGCGCACGATGACCGAGAGCGACCGCTCGACACGCCGCGCCGAGATGCTCGCGGTCTGCGGTGACTGCCACTCCTCGACCTGGGCGAGCAAGAACCTCGAGCTCGCCGACCAGATCAAGATCGACGTCGACGAGCTGCTCTGGGACCCGGTCATGCGCATCCGCGGCCTCTGGTACGACGGCCTGCTCGACCCGATGCCCGAGAACCGGCCGCCGAACCCGGTGTACGCCGCCGCCGGCCCCAACTTCGTGAACGACGGGTACGTCCTCGTCGTCGGCGGCCAGCAGCTCTACAGCGACACGTCGGCGATCGAGCAGTGGTTCTTCTACACCTACAAGTACGACCACGTGAACACGTTCAAGGGCGCCTACCACATCAACCCCGACTACAGCCACTGGTTCGGCTGGTCCGAGGTCAATCAGGACATCGGGATGATCAAGGGGCGAGGAGGCCTCACTGCGCCGCGGCGAGGATCCCGGCTTCACGGCGACCCCGGCGCGCGCCATCGTCGGGCAGCCGACGACGTTCGACGCCGCCGCCCTGGCCAACTGGGGCGACCTCAGCGCGAACACCTACGCGTGGACGTTCGGCGACAAGACGAGCGCGGCTGCCGCGCCCGCGGCGAGCGTCACGCACGCCTTCGCCGGCCCAGGCCGCTACACGGTGCAGCTCACCTGCTCCGACAGCGACCTCGTCAACAACGTGCTTCAGCCGCTGAGCTGCTCCGGCAAGCGCACGAGCAGTCTGCGCGTACAGTCGAAGTACGGCGCGACGTTCGGGCTCTACGAGATCGCTCGCGTCAAGAACGGAAAGCAGGTCACCATCAAGGGCTCGCTCAAGACCGACGACTCCAACGCCGCCCTCGTCCAGCTCTGGGAGAAGGTCGGCTCGGGGTCGTGGAAGATGGTCAGCTCCAAGACCGTCGCCACCACGGCCGGCGTGTCCCTGACCGTGTCGTTCAAACGCACGCTGAACTCGAAGACGTCCTTCAAGCTGACCTACGCCGGCGACGCCGACACGTGGGACGTGACCACCAAGACGCGCACGGTCTCACCGCTCTGACGAAGCGGCCGGTCGCTGTGCGGGACGCACGGCGACCGGCGCAAGACGCGAACGGCCGGGCGGCGGGCCCTGGGCCCGCCGCCCGGCCGTTCGCACATCGGTCACCTCAGACCGTCGTCACTCGCAGACGCACGCCAGCGCCAAGCCGACGAACATGAGCGCGATCGAGAGCGTGCAAAAGAGGGCGATGCAGCAGGCTGAGTTGAGACGCGGCAGCGCGTGCTTCATGGGCTCCTCCCAAAGAGCATGCCCCTCGATCTGCATGGTACCACCGAAGGGCCCCGTGCAGACGGTTCGCGCGTGTTTTGCCGGGGTAGGCTGGCCGCGGAGGCACCGCGAGGAGGTCACGTGGAGACACCGTACGGTTCATGGAGATCGCCGGTCGATGCGCGCCGGATCGCTGAGGGCGGGGTCGGCCTCGCCTGGCCGCAGGCCGTCGGCGAGGCCGTCTACTGGGTCGAGATGCGCCCCCTGGAGGACGGCCGGTACGTGATCGTCCGGCGCGACCCGGACGGGACCATCGCAGACGTCACGCCGCCCGGCGTCAACACCCGCACGCTGGTGCACGAGTACGGCGGCGGCATGTACCGCGCCTTCCTCGACGAGTCCGGCGGCGAGAGCGTGGTCTTCAGCGACTTCGCCGACCAGCGGCTGTACCGGCAGGACCTCGGGCCCGGCAGCAGCGCGGCAGCTGGGCCGGCGGGCGCAGCCGCGGCGCGCTGGAGCGCGCCGCGGCCCATCACGCCCGCTCCCCCGGCTTCGCGCGCCTGGCGCTACGCGGACTGCGACCTGAGCCCCGACCGTCGGCTCCTCGTGTGCGTGCGCGAGCGCCACGAGGGGGACCGCGTGGTCAACGACGTCGTCGCCCTGCCGGCCGACGGGGCGCGGGCGCCGTGGATCGTGGCCGACGGCCACGACTTCTTCGCCGCGCCGCGGATCAGCCCCGGCGGCGACCGTCTCGCCTACGTGTGCTGGGATCACCCCCGCATGCCGTGGGACGGCACCGAACTCCACCTCGATCGGCTGGACGCGGGGGGCCGCGCCGGCGCCTCGACCGTCGTGGCCGGGGGCGACAGCGAGTCGGTCGTCCAGCCTTCCTGGACGCCCGACGGCGACCTGCACTTCGTCAGCGACCGCAGCGGCTGGTGGAACCTCTATCGCCACGACCGCGAGGGCGTGACGACCGCCCTTGCGCCGCTCGCCGCCGAGTTCGCCAAGCCCCTCTGGGTGTTCGGCCTCGACAACCACGTCACGCTGCCCGGCGACCGCGTCGTCGCGTTCTTCACGCGCGACGGCGTCGACCGCCTCGCCGTCCTCGAGGACGGCGACTGGCGCGAGTCTGCCCGTCGACGCTACGGTGTTCGTCGCCGTGGAGCGCACCGGGAGCCGTGTCGCGACGGTCGCCGCCAGCCCCACGAGCAGCTGGGCGGTGCTCGTCGTCGATCCGGACGACGGCACCGTCGAGGTAGTCCGGCGCAGCCGCGACGACGAGCTCGAGGCGCCCTTCGTCTCGCGGCCGGAACCGATCGCCTTTCCGACCTCGTACGAACCGGGGACGGTGAGCGGTCCCCTCGCCGACGAGCTCGCGCGCGCCGCCGAGCGGCACGACGCGTCTCCCGGCGATCGTCCCTCGCTGACCGCCCACGCGCTGTACTTCCCGCCCGCGAACCCTGACTTCACGGCGCCGCCGGGCGAGAAGCCGCCGCTCCTCGTGATCAGCCACGGCGGCCCGACGGCGGCGCACGAGACCAACCTCACCATGGACATCCAGTACTGGACCTCGCGCGGCTTCGCCGTCGTCGATGTGAACTACGGCGGCTCCTCGGGCTACGGCCGCGCGTACCGCGAACGCCTCAAGGGGAACTGGGGGATCGTCGACACGGTCGACTGCATCCGCGCCGTCGAGTTCCTCGTGGCGCGCGGCGACGTCGACCCCAAGCGCCTTGCCGTGCGCGGCGGCAGCGCCGGCGGGTACACGACGCTGAACGCGCTGACGCGTTTCACGACCTTCGCCGCGGGAGCCTCGCACTTCGGCCTCGCCGATCTGGAGAGCTTCGCCACCGGAGGCACGCACAAGTTCGAGGAGCGGTACCTCGAGTCGCTCGTCGGCCCCTACCCGGAGCGGGCGGAGGTCTTCCGCGAACGCTCGCCGATCCATCACGTCGACGACATCAGCTGTCCCGTCATCCTCTTCCAGGGGCTCGAGGACGAGATCGTCCCGCCGGCGCAGGCCGAGATGATCGTCGCCGCCCTGAGGAAGAAGGGGCTGCCCTACGCCTACCTCACGTTCGAGGGCGAGCAGCACGGCTTCCGCAAGGCCGAGAGCATCGTGCGCAGCCTCGAGGCCGAGCTGTACTTCTACGGCAGGGTCTTCGGCTTCACGCCCGCGGACGACATCGAGCCGGTGGAGATCGCCGACCTCCCGACGTAGGGGCGGCGGTACAATCGCCGCATGAAGCGCTACGACCACGACTGCCGTCGCGCGCGCGGCGCCGTCGCGACGACGCTCGCCGCGCTCGCACTCGGGCTGGCCCTCGCGGCCCTCGCGAGTCCCGCGGTCGCCAAGCTCGGCGGCGGACGCGTCCCGGCGCCTCGCCCCGCGGGATCGTCCGCGGCGAAGCTGAGACCCACGATCGTGCGCGACCTGATCCCCTACGGGGAGCGCCGTCGCGCCCAGATGGCCGACTACTCGCAGCGCCACTACGGCTTCCATACCTCCTGGCTCACCGACCCCAGGGTCGTCGTCCTGCACTTCACTGCCGGAGGCACCTATGCGAGCGCGTACTGGACGTTCCGCGGCAACACCCCAAACAAAGGCGAGCTGCCCGGCGTCTCGTCGCACTTCGTGATCGACAAGGACGGCACCATCTACCAGCTCGTGCCGCTCGCGGTGCGCGCCCGCCACTGCGTCGGCCTCAACCACCGTTCCATCAGCATCGAGTTCGTCCAGGAGACGGGCGCGGGAAGCCACTGGGCGGACCAGCAGATCCTCGCCCGCCGGCCGCAGGCGAACGCAGGGCTCAGGCTGGTCCGCTACCTCATGGCGCGCTACGGGATCGAGAAGGCGAACGTCATCGGCCACGCGATGGCGAACGACTCGCCCTTCTTCAAGGACCTGCGTGGCTGGCGCAACACGCACACCGACTGGCAGGCCGCGGACGTACGCGAGTTCCGCTCGCGGCTGTAGGGGACGGGAGGACGACCATGGCGATGGCACTCGACGGCATCCACTTCCTCGTCACGTACCGCTGCACCTGGGCGTGCGACCACTGCTTCGTGTGGAGCTCGCCCGACGCCGAGGCCACGATGACCCTGGCACAGCTGCGCGACGGGATCGACCAGGCGGCGGGGAGCGGGCAGGTCACGACGGTCTACTTCGAGGGGGGCGAGCCGACGCTCGCCTACCCCGTCGTGCTGGAGGCCGCGGCGTACGCGCGCGAGAAGGGGCTCGAGTGGGGCCTCGTCAGCAACTGCTTCTGGGCGACCTCGGTCGAGGACGCGTGCGTCTGGCTGCGGCCGCTCAAGGAGCTCGGCATCAGCGACCTCTCGCTCTCGTCCTACGCCTACTTCCTCGAGGATGCCGACCCGACGCCGCTGCGTAACGCCGTGCTCGCGGCCCAGGAGCTGGGGATGCCCATGGCGGTGCTCGAGGTCGGGGCTCCGGCCTGCCTCGATGTGCCGGGCCTGGACCTCGGCGACCCGGCCGGTGTGATGCACAAGGGGAGGGCGGCCGTGGAGCTCGCGCACGCGCGAGCCGCACGGCCGCCCGAATCCCTTGTCACCTGCCCCTTCGAGGACTTCGCCGAACCCGGCCGGGCGCATCTCGGCGCCGACGGCGAGCTGCAGCTCTGCCAGGGCATCAGCGCCGGCAACGTCTGGCGGGACGGCCTGGCCGCGATCGTCGAGCGCTACGACCCGGCGACGCTGCCCGTCGTGCGCGAGATCGCGAGCGGAGGCCCCTGGGCGCTCGCGCAGGCCTACGGCCACGCGCCCGAGCGCGACCTGTACGCCGACGAGTGCCACCTCTGCTACGAGACGCGCGCCGCCCTGCGCGAGCGCTTCCCGGAGGTGCTGGCCCCGGCGCAGTGCTACGGCGCCGGCGCACGCGAGGAGGCAGGATAAGCCCACACGCCGTGAGCGCACCGACGCGCTCCGAAGGATGGACGAAGGAGTGAGCGAGATGCCGTCAGAGTGCGAGAAGTTCTGGGACGCGGACGTCTACGCCGTGGTCGGCGTGTCGGCCCGCAAGCCGTTCCCCAAGATCACCTACAACGCGCTGAAGGAGCGGGGCAAGACCGTCTTCGCTGTCGATGCCACGGCTGCGACGGTCGAGGGGGACAACGCCTACGACGACCTCGCGTCGTTGCCGCAGACGCCCGAGGCCGTCGTCATGGAGCTGCCGAAGGAGGAGACCGCGGAGTGGGTCGTCAAGGCAGCCGAGGTCGGCGCGTCGTCCGTCTGGATCCACCAGATGACCGACACGCCCGAGGCGCTCGCCGAGGCCGAGAAGCGCGGGCTCAAGGCGATCACCGGCCACTGCGCGGTGATGTACAACGTCCCGGGCTTCAGCATGCACGCGCCGCACCGCTGGATCTGGAAGGTGCTGAAGAAGTACTGAGCGGACGAGCCGGCGCGGGCGTCAATCGGTGACGCCGTCGGCCGCCGGCACGTCGTCGGGCTGCGGCGGCACGGCGTCCTCGGGGAGGCCGCGCACGTGCTCGAGGGCGCGCTCGGCGGCGGCCGCGCCCTCGCGCAGGCAGTCGCCGATGCCGATGCCGTGGTAGGCACCGCCGGCGAGCTCCACGCCCGGGACAGCGGCGACGGCCTGCTCGATGCGCGCCACGAGGTCGGCGTGGCCGACGCGGTACTGCGGCATCCCTTTGGGCCAGCGGAAGATCTCGACGAACTCCGGCTGCGCGGCGATGCCCATGACGTCGCGCAGCTCGCGCCGCACCAGCGCGGTCAGCTCGTCGTCGTCGAGCTGCGCCGACGCCTCGAGGCCCGCGCGCCCGACGAAGCTCCGCACCAGCACGTGACCCTCCGGCGCCCGGTGGGCGAACTTGCTCGAGCTCCAGGTCGTCGCCATGACGCCGCGTCCTTCGGCGCGCGGCACGACGTAGCCGAAGCCGCGCAGCGGGTGCGCCACCTGTTCGCGGCGGAAGGCGAGCGAGACGGTCGCCGTCGTCACGTAAGGGATCGAGGCGAGGTCGGTGGCGGCGAGCGGCGCGACGGAGCGCAGCAGCTCGCCGCTCGCCCACGCCGGCGTCGCCAGGACGACGGCGTCGGCCAGCTCGCGGCGGCCGTCCGCAAGCTCGAGGACGTAGCGCCCGCTGCCGGCCCCCTCGCCGCGACCGGCGGCGCTGCAGGTGAGTGAGCGAACGGCGGCGCCACCCTGGAGCCGCTCGGCGGGCAGGCTTGCGACCATCGCGTCGCTGAGGTCGGCGAGGCCGGTCTTGAACGAGTAGAAGTACGACATGGGACGGCGCGGGCCGGCGCCGGCCGGCGGGCCGACGGCCCCAGCGGGCGCGCCGCCCGCGGCGGCGCGCGCCCGCGCCTTCCGGCGCTTCAGCATCGCCACGATCAGGCTGCGGTGCTCGCGCTCCATCTGCAGGAACATGGGGAAGGTCGCCTGCACGCTCATCTGCTCGGGGTCGCCGGCGTGGATGCCGGCGACGATCGGCTCGGCGATACGCGCCAGCGCCTCGCGGCCAAGGCGGCGGCGGACGAAGTCGGCGAGGCTCTCGTCGGGTGTGACAGGCGGGGCACCCGACCTGTCGCCGACCGCGACGCCGCCACGCGGCAGCGCCAGATCGAGCCCCATGCGCAGTTTGCCCGGCCAGCTCACGAGGCTGCTGAGCGCGAAGGGGACGATGCGCGTCGGCACCATGAGGATGATGCCCTCGGGCAGCTCGTGCAGGCGGCCGCGCGCGAAGACGAAGCTCTTGCGGATGTCCTCGTTCGAGTCGAGCAGGCGGTCGCCGATGTCGAGCCGGCGCGCCATCTGGATCGGCCAGGGCTTCTCGACGATCGCCGAGTCAGGGCCGCCCTCGACGACGAACCCGTCGCGGCGCACGGTGTGGACCTTGCCGCCGAAGCGCGACTCCTCCTCGAAGAGGACCCAGTCGACGTCGCCGCCGGCGAGCCGGGCGTCCTCGAGGGCACGGGCGGCGCCGAGCCCCGCCATGCCGCCGCCGATCACGGCGATCCTCGGGGGGCGCGCGGCGTCGGGCATCAGCTCACCCGTGCGGGTGCGGCTCGTCGGGCCGGTGAAGCTGCTGCTCCACCGGCCGCCTCGCCAGGTGGTCGATGACGACGTCGGCGAGTGCCTCGATGAAGGGCGGCGAATCGTTGGGCGGTGTCGAGCGCCGGTACTCCATGCCGTTCGCCTCGACGACGGAGCGAAGCTCGATGTCGAGGTCGTACAGCGTCTCGACGTTGTCGCTGACGAAGCCGACCGGGACGACGAGGAGCTTCTCCCAGCCGTCGGCGGCCAGGGCTCGAACCACCTCGTCGGCCTCGGGTTCGAGCCACTCGCCGCCGCCGCGCCCCTTGCTCTGGAAGGCGAAGCGCCAGTCCCCGGGCATGACCTGGGGCACGAGCTGGGCGATCGTCTGCTGCAGCTGCTCGACGTACGGGTCGCCCTCGAGCACGTTCTCGAGCGGCACGTTGTGGGCGGTGAAGAGCACCGCCCACTCGCTCGCGTCGGAGCCGTCGAGGGCCTCCGCGATGCGCTTTGACACGGCCTTCACGAAGCCGCGACCGGCGTACCAGCCCTCCAGGATCGGCACCTCTGTCGCGCCGGCCTCGTCGAGCGCCTTCCGGTAGCGATCGTGCGTCTGGCGCGAGCCAAACGGCGACAGCGGCAGAGCGAGGACCTCGTGTCCGGTGAGCTCCTTGAGGCACTTCTCGACGCCCGGCTCCGCGAAGAGGAAGCCGTGGCGCACGCGCAGCGGAAAGGCGAGCTGCTGCACGAGCTTCGCCTGCAGGGCGCGCGCCTGCCGGGCCGTGATGTCCGGCAGCGGCGAGCCGCCGCCGATCGCCGCGTAGCGCTCGCCCACGACGGCGAGGGTCCCCTCGGTCGGCTCTCTGCCTGTCATCCGAACGAGGAAATCGGGGATCAGCTTCACGTCGGACGGCCCGCCGAAGGCGAGCAGGGCGACATCGACCATGCTCTCGGTCATGGGCGCGAAGTCCTTTCAGTCCCGCGCCCCGGCCGAGAGCCGGTGCACGGCGTCGACCAGGTAGCGCACGTTGTCGGGGTCGATCTGCGGCACGAGGCCGTGGCCGAGGTTGAAGACGTGGCCCGGGCGCCCGCCGGCACGCCGCAACACGTCGGCGACGCGTTCCTCGATCGCCGCCGGCGGACCGAGCAAGGTCAGCGGATCGAGGTTACCCTGCACGGCGACGTCGACGCCGAGCTGCTCCCAGGCGCGGTCGAGGCCGATGCGCCAGTCGACGCCGTAGACGTCGGCGCCCGCCCGGCCGACGAGGTCGAACATGCCCGAGGCGCCGTTGGCGAAGTAGATGACGGGAGCGCCGTGACCTCGCACCTGGTCCACCACGTAGCGGACGTGCGGCAACACGTGCCGCTCGTAGTCGTAGGGCCCGAGCCAGCCGACCCACGAGTCGAAGAGCTGGACGGCCTGGGCGCCGGCCTCGATCTGCGCCAGCAGGTAGCCGGCGCAGACCTCGGCGAGCAGCTCCATGAGGCGGTCAAAGGTCGCCGGGTCGCGGAACATCAGCGTCTTGACGTGCGCGTAGTCGCGCGTGTGGCCGCCCTCGATCACGTAGCTCGCCAGGGTGTACGGCGCGCCGGCGAAGCCGATCAGAGGGGTCTTGCCGTCGATCTCGCGACGCACCAGGCGCAGCGTCTGCATCACGTAATCCAGCTCGGTCCGCGGGTCGATGGCGCGGACGCCCTTCACGTCGCGGCCGCTGCGGATGGGCCTCTCGATCACCGGGCCGCCCTCGGGGGCGAAGTGGAAACCGATGCCCATAGGCTCGAGCGGCAGGAGGATGTCGGCGAACACGATGGCGGCGTCGAGCTCGAAGCGGCGCAGCGGCTGCAGCGTCACTTCACAGGCGACGTCTGGCCGCTTGCACATCTCGATGAACGAGAGCTTCTCGCGGATCGCCCGGTACTCGGGCAGGTAGCGGCCAGCTTGCCGCATGAGCCAGACGGGCGTGACGTCGACAGGTCGACGGGCGCAGGCGTCGAGGAAGCGCAAGGTGCTCACCCCTTGAGTAGTCGCGGCGGTCGGCCGCCGCTCGGGTGAGCCATTCTAGCAAACGGGAGACGGCCGCCTCAGGAGCCGGCCACGAAGGTCTGCCCTGGCGCCTGCCGCCGTTGCGCCGGCGCCGTCACGAGACCGGCCGGTACCCTTCTCCGAGCGCCGCGTTGCGGCAGGTGTGGCAGGCCACGATAGCCGTCGAGCGGCGACGCGGCGAGACGAGCTCGAAGCGCAGCGAGGGCTCGGGAAGCGCCACGCCGCAGAGCTCACAGCGCACGATGGATGAGACCGGACGGCCGGGGTGGTCGACGATGACCCTGGCGTCACCGTCGACGACGGGGTGCAGCGGCTGGATCTGGCCCATGATCCCTCCTCGCCTTCGTCACGGTTGCACTTCTGGTATCGGAAGACGTCGCCGGAAGGTAAGGTCTACTTGCCCGCTTCTTCGAACCGTGTAACCACGATGGACAACGGTCCCGGACGCGGCCTGACCTTCACGACATCCCGATGGGAGGCGCGATGCGCACGACGGTCCTGGTGGCGGCAGCCGCCTTGCTCATGCTGTTCACGGCGGAGGGCGCGGCAGGCGCGTCGGGCCAGCCGAGCCACCGCGCCCCCGACGGGCGCGCGCCTTCGCCCGCCATGGTGCCGGCGCCGACCGCCCGCTTCGTCGCGCTCGGCGCCAGACTGGCCGGCAGCGCCACCGTGACCGGCCACGTGTACGACTTCGGCGGCTCGGCCCTCGCCGGCGCCCAGGTGAGCTGGTCGGCGACGGTCGGCGGCGCGTACGAGGGGAACGGCACGGCGACCGGCGCCGACGGGCTCTACACCTTCGTCGGCCTTCCCGCCGCCGACGGGACCGGCGAGCTCCTCGTGTCCTCGCCGACGCAGCCGTGGGCGATCGGCCGCTTCGACGCCACGTGGTCGGACCCCGGCACGGCGACGTTCGACTTCCGCCCGGGCGTGGTGACCACCTCGCTGCAGCGCGGCGGCGACTGGGACGGCTGGTCGGAGGTGTGGGTAGACCTCTACGGCAGCGACACGACCTCGGCCGTCGCCGGCATGTCGCTCATCGCAGGCGAGAGCGACACCGTCGTCGGCGACGCGTGGGCGATGCCGGGCGCCTACGACGTCGGCGCCGCGTACTTCTGGATGGACGAGGGCATCGAGTTCGCGACCGCGGCCACCGTGACGGCCGGACAGCGCAGCGCGCAGACGGTCAGCGTCGATCAGTCCCTCGCCCAGCGGGTGACCGTGACGACCCCGTACTGGGCCTCAGGGAGCCCAGGCAGCGCCGTCAAGATCCTCCACGAAGGCTACCCGGGGCTCTGGACCCTCGACTACGTGGGCTTCTCGGACTCGCCGACGGCGCCCACGGTCAGGACGTTCGGCAGTCTGGCCACGACCGGCACCGGGCCCTTCACCAAGTCCATCACCATCCCGACCCGGGCTCCCGCCGGCTACTTCTACCTGCTCGAGGTGCAGCACCGGGAAGGGCCGCTCGTGCTCGACGCGCCCTTCCAGGTCTGCACGCTCAAGTCGAGCAAGACGTCGGTGCGCAAGGGCGGCTCGATCAGGCTGAGCGGCGTGATCCCCACCGAGGGACACTGGGGCGGCACGCCGGGCAAGGTGAAGTACGTGACGCTGTACAAGCGCACGCGCCCCGCGACGGCTGCGCCAACGACCTGGGACGCGACGAAGAAGGGCTGGACGAAGGTCGCGCGCATCAGGGCGAACGGCCTCGGCAGGTACCTGAGCGCGTACCTCAAGCCGACACGCACCACTTGGTACGTCGTCCGTTACCCGGGCGACGACTGGTACTGGGGCGCCTACACCTCGGTGCTCAAGGTCAAGGTGTACTGAGTCGACGCGGGGCTGGGTGAGGCAGCCGCCGAGGCGGCTGCCTCACCCAGCCTGAACGCGTCCACCTCACGGAGCGTCGACCCACTCGGGCGTCTGAGTGTGTCCCGGCGCAGCACGCCGCGGTGACCGGTCGCTCGCCGAGCCGGTCGCCTCACTTGCCATGGGAAGGTCGCGAGCTTGGCGACCCGCTCGCGTCGCTGCGCATCCTCTCACGTCTAGTATAAGCATCTGCGATTTGCAGGATTGGCATTGGTTATACACAATACGCTGGTCGTCCCCCACCGTGAGGAACCACATGGGCAGAAGGTTCTCCAAGACTCCGGACACGCCTCGCACCGAAGGCGGCGTGCTGCTCTTCCGGAGCTGTCTCGTCTCCGCCGAGTACCCCGGCGTCGAGTCGGCGACGAAGTGGCTCTTCGAGCGCTTCGGGATCGAGTACACGGTCAACCCCGAGCAGACGTGCTGCACCGGCCTCGGCTACTACTCCGACCTCATGCCCATCCAGACCACCGTGAGCCTGGCGGCGCGCAACGCCTGCGTCGCAGTTGACGACAACCATCCCACCATGAGCTATCTGTGCTCCACCTGCTACGCCATCAACAAGAAGGCGCGCAACATCCTTGACGTGCCCGACTACCGCGCGCAGACGAACGCGGTCCTCGCCAAGATCGGCCGCGAGTACGACGACCGCATCGCTGGCACCGTCGAGCACAAGCACACGCTCGAGATCCTCTGGGGCGCCCACGACAGCGTCCCCGGCCTCATCCAGCGGCGCCTCGACGGCATCAAGGTGGCGACCCACCCCGCCTGCCACTACTGCAAGGTCTTTCCGGACGAGACGCTCGGCAACAACGAGAACTTCATGGTCCCCGAGGAGCTGCTGATCCCGGCCGGCGTCGAGCCGACCGGCGCCTACAACGAGAAGCAGACCCACTGCGGCGCCGGCTTCCGGAACCGCTTCGTCAACCCCACCATCTCGGTCGCTGTGAGCGAGAAGAAGCTCCACCGTCTGGCGGAAGAGAAGATCGACGTGCTCGTGCACATGTGCCCGAACTGCCACGTCCAGTTCGACCGCTTCAGCGACAGCATCTCGGCGAGCTCTGGCGAGAGGTATCCGTTCATCCACCTTCACGTGCAGCAGCTCCTCGCGCTGGCGCTCGGCGCCGACCCCGAGACGGTGGTCGGCGTCCAGTCTCACTCCCAGGACGTCGAGCCTTTCCTCGAGCGTATCGGCGCCCGTCAGAAGGAGACCGTGCGATGAGGGCCGGCGTCTTCCTCTGCCAGTGCGGTGGCAACATCAGCGGCGTCATCGATCTCGAGCCGCTGGCCGAGCACGTCCGCACCCTCGACGGCGTCGTCGAGGTCGACATCAACCAGTTCATGTGCGGGACTGAGGGCCGCGCGATGATCGAGAAGGCCGTCGAAGAGCGCGGACTCGACCATTTCGTCATCGCCTCGTGCTCGCCGCGCTTCCAGGGCCCGACCTTCGAGCGCATCGCGCGCGAGCTCAAGCTGGGCGAGAACGCCGTCGCCTTCGGCAACATCCGCGAAGGCTGCTCCTACATCCACGCCAACGAGCCCGAGCGCGCCCAGGAGAAGGCGAAGAAGATCGTCCAGGGCGCCGTCGCGCGGCTGCACCACATGAGCGACCTGCCCCGCCGGCGCACGTTCCTCAACCGCTCCGTCCTCGTGGTCGGCGGCGGCATCGCCGGCATCTCCGCCGCCGAGGAGCTCGCCGACGCGGGCATCGAGGTCCACCTCGTCGAGCGCCAGCAGAGCATCGGCGGC
This sequence comes from uncultured Thermoleophilia bacterium, assembly GCA_963707855.1. Lineage (GTDB taxonomy): Bacteria > Actinomycetota > Thermoleophilia > UBA2241 > UBA2241 > UBA2241. Next base: position 6,908 of record CAVPRQ010000027.1, on the reverse strand, counting down.
TACATGTCCCGGCTCAGCAAGACCTTCCCGACCGAGGACTGCGCCATGTGCTCGCTGGCGCCGCGCCTCACCAGCGTCGCCACCAACAGCCGCATCCACCTCCACTCGCTCTCCGACGTGACCGCGATCACCGGCCCGCCCGGCGAGTTCACCGCGACCATCCGCCACCGGCCGCGCTACGTGAACGAGAAGTGCGTCGGCTGCGGCGAGTGCGCCGCCGTCTGCCCGGTGACCTACCCGAGCGAGTTCGACTTCGGCGTCAGCGAGCGCACCGCCGTCTCGCGCCCCTTCGCCAACGCCGTCCCGGCCACCTTCGCCGTCGACCGCAAGGGCTGGAGCCCGTGCAAGACGGCCTGCCCGGTGCACACCTCGGCGCACGGCTACGTGGCGCTGGTCGCCAAGGGCCGCTACGAGGAGGCCTACCGGGTCGCCAGCGAGCCGAACCCGTTCCCCAGCGTCTGCGGACGGATCTGCACGCACGTCTGCGAGACCGAGTGCACGCGCGGCAACGTCGAGCAGCCTGTGGCGATCGCCGGCATCAAGCGCTTCATCGCCGACAACGGCGCCCCCAGCGAGCTGCCCGAGCCGCTGCCCGTGTTCTACGACGAGCCCGTCGCCATCGTCGGCGGCGGCCCCGCGGGCCTCACCGCCGCCCGCGACCTCGCCGGCTTCGGCTACAAGGCGACCGTGTTCGAGGCGCTGCCGGTCGCCGGCGGCATGCTCCGCGTGGGCATCCCCGAGTACCGGCTGCCTCGCGACGTCCTGCAGGGCGAGGTCGAGCGCATCACCGCCCTGGGCGCGGAGCTCAAGACCGGGATGCGCTGCGGCACCGACTTCACCGTCGACTCCCTGTTCGCCGACGGCTACAAGGCCGTCTTCCTTGCCACCGGCCTGCACCAGAGCAAGACCCTGCCGATCCCGGGCCTCGACCAGAAGGGCGTGCTGCGGGCGGTCGAGTTCCTGCGCGCGCAGGCGCTGGGCGAGGAGGCGACGACGGGCAAGCGCGTCGTGGTCGTGGGCGGCGGCGACGTCGCCTACGACGCCGGCCGCACCGCCTTCCGCTGCGGCGCCGACGAGGTGACGCTGGCCTGCATCGAGGACGAGCGCACCGCGCCCGCCTCGCCGGAAGAGGTCGAGGAAGGCGCCGAGGAGCAGGTGCACGTGGAGTACTCGCTCGTGCCCGTCGAGATCCTCGGCGGCCGCGGCGACGGCCACCGGCGTCAAGTTCCAGCGCTGCACGCTCGGCGAACCGAACGAGCGCGGCTGGCGACCGCCGGTCCCCGTCGAGGAGAGTATGTCGAGATAGAGGCCGATACGGTCATCTTCGCCGATCGGCCAGGCGATCGTCGACGACTTCGCGACCGGCGCCGAAGGCGTGGCCGTCGAGCGCGGGCAGATCGTCGTCGACCCCGACACGATGATGACCGGCCGCACGGGCGTGTTCGCCGGCGGCGACGCCGCGGCCATGGGCCCCTGGACCGCCATCGAGGCCATCGCCGCCGGTCGCCGGGGTGCGCGTGCCATCCACGACTTCCTGCGTGGCGAGCAGCTCGTGCCGGTCTGGGACTCCGAAGCCGACAAGTCGAGTTCTGCAGACGGAGCTCGAGCTCTACGAGCCGCAGGCCCGGCGCATCATGAAGACCCTCGACGGCATCGCCCGCCGCACCACCTGGGAGGAGGTCCGACTGGGCTTCAGCGAGGAGGACGCGGTGGCCGAAGCCTCGCGCTGTCTCGACTGCGCCGTATGCTCGGACTGCAAGTCGTTTATCGCGGCCTGCCCCGCCGACGCCATCGACTTCTCCCAGCCACCCTGGGACGAGGAGGTCACCGTCGGCGCCGTCATCCTCGCCACCGGCCACCAGGAGTTTGACGCCACACGCAAGCTGCCGCTCGGCTACGGGCGCTTCAAGAACGTGCTCACGCAGAGCCAGCTCGCCCGGCTGCTGTCGGCCTCCGGGCCGACCGAAGGCGAGCTCAAGCGACCGTCCGACGGCGCGGTGCCGAAGCGCATCTTCATGCTCCAGTGCGTCGGCTCGCGCGACTGCACCAGCAGCGGCAACGAGCACTGCTCGGCCATCTGCTGCCTGTTCGCGACCCTGCACAGCTCCCTGATCAAGCAGCACTACCCGGACGCTGAGATCACCATCGGCTACACCGACATGCGCACGCCGGGCAAGGCGCACGAGGAGTACTACCGCCTCTGGCCACATTCAAACATCCCCCAATCTTCACCACCGGTTCCCAGACCCGTTGCCCAGGGAACCCAGTTTGTACAAGTCCCATCGCCGAGTGCTGCACCAATTAACGTATCACCAAAACCAGAACCTGGGGTTGCATAGTTATGATGGATGCCCCAAACAACATCAAGATACCCATCTGAGTTGAGGTCACCTGCTTCAATCCCACCGTATCCGAAATCCCCGACTTGTTGCACTGACCATGTTCCTTCGCCGTCACCGAGCCACACCATAATCCCATGTTGAGGGCTATTGATAAACGGGGACCCATGATCACCAACGGAGATAACATCTAAATTTCCATCGTTGTTCATATCAGCCAGCTCGTACCTCAGTATTCCCTCCCTCTTTTGCTGGTGTTTGAAGACCAGAAGATTTCTCAACAAAGGTAATAGTTCTCGACAGAGGCACTATCTCTTTTTGTTGGGTAAAATTGCTACCAGAAAACGAAGTCATAGTCGAAAAGATTATCACAGCCATAAGAAAAAAAATCAGAAAACTTTTCAATTTTTTTATTGTTCATTATTACTATCCCCAATCCTAAAATAACACCATGTATGTATTTAAATTTTGTCTCCTATAATTATTTATTACTCAAGTTGAGTCGGAATCATTTATTGAGGAGTGCGGCTTCAAAAATACCACCCGCCAAAGACGATAACAAGATTCCAAAACGATAATTCTTGGCGATTACAATCGATACCCCATAATACAGAATGGAATCTGATGGAACAATAATCAAGAAATTTGTATCAATGATGCGAAGGTCGTCTGTTTGGCTCAGGTTGTGAAATACGCCAATAAGAAACGATTTTTTCAGTTCAACAATCTGGATAACAAAGAGATCTGAGTTACTCTCTTCACCATAAATATCTTTCGCTTTGACTTGGATCGAATACGTACCTACACGATTCCAGGCATGAGAAAAAGTCACTTCCTCACCTGAGTCATATGGACCTAACCATCCAGTGGTATTTCCATCTCCCCAATCGATTCGGAAAAAAAACATCTCCGCCTCTGGATCTGTGATAACGACCGTAAAGTTGTATGCTATTCCCACTCGTCCCAACAACCGGACCCTTGATGATTGGTTTTTCTGGAGGTTGATTCTCGACGATTGTTATTATGTGTGGTTCAGACCAGTTGCTCTCTCCCCCACTTCCTTTTATTTTGCTCGAATCTCATAGACTCCGGCATACGTCCAGGTATGTGATGCGGAAATGATTGAACCAGATGGATATGGTCCGAGCCATCCGGTGATATTTCCATTCCCCCAGTCCCATTTACAATAGAACGAATCACCATTAGGGTCGGTAATCTGATCTGTGGTAAACGTATAGGAAATATTTACGTATCCATTGTCTGGGCCATAGATTATTGGTGGTGATGGTGGACTACTTTCGACTTCAACGATGTGGATTTCGTTGCAGTTAAACTCATATCATCGGTGACCCGTAAAGTGACATAATAATCACCTGGTGATGCCCATAGCTGTGTTGCCGTTGGGATGGTAAAAGCTTCCTCGTAGACACTATCATTGTTCCAATCCCATTCATACAAGGTAATGTACCCATCGTCATCGTGACTTGTAGACGCATTAAAGAAAATTGTTTCTCCTTGATATGGAGTTGTTGGTATCCAGGTGAAATTCGCGTAAGGATACAAAGTCCAATTCGAGACCCCATATGACCAGGTTAATGCATCGACTTCGATTCCGCCTTCAAAATAGCCGACAATGGTAAATTCACCAGTATCAACGTCACAGGTTAATAACGCAGATGGAGCGCCATCGTTGAAATATCCTGCGATGTAGAGGATATCATTGTCTCTGTCAAATGCACAATCCTGTGCATAGATGAACCCGTATCCCATTGACCCGATAGCGGTGGCTTCACCCGTATCTTTGTTTATGGAGAATAGCGTATATCACCGGTCCAGAGTATATCATACCCGTACATCTCACCAGCAAGATTACAGGAGATACCAATGATAATATTTGATGTTTCTAAAGGCCCAATAATACTGGTAATACCCGTAGTGATGTCTATGGTGTATACATTCGTCGCATCACATCCAAACCACAATTCTGTGGTTGTATCGTAGGTCAGGCTGTTTAACGGAATGCTTGGTGCAATGAACACCTGATACCCATCGTAGAATATTTGGTAGATACCACCAGCGTAATCAACCGCGTACCAGTTTCCCTCGGAATCGATATCGGAACCTGAAGGAAAGTTTGGCAGGATACTCGGAGCCAAATACCCATCCGAAGAAAACCAAAATGGATCTCCAACACCCATCGCGCATGCATAGAAATCGCTAATGTCTCTTTGCGAGTCTTGTAGTAGTGATTCCTTCCTAAATACTGGTATAATTTCTTGAACAAGTGATGTTCTATCATCACACGGTAGATTTGATTCTTGTTTGTTATTTATGATATTCTTTTTTGTCAACGTTTCCATTGATGAAATACAACTTGTTCCCACGAACAGGATTATGATTCCGCAAATCAGAATTTTTCTCAAAACACTTTTTATCATATTTTTTCCCTTATCATAGACTCTTCCTCCCATCACCAAGAAGAAACCGTATTATTGGAAACACATGTGGGAATCGGTAAAAGACCCATTCAAAGAACGACCGAACAGATACGTTATACGTGAAAGGTATCTTTACGGGAAGCGTCCCCCAGTCGCTCTCCTCACCCCCTATGTCTTTTGCTTTGACTTTAACAATATAATTTCCTTTTTGGCTCCAGTTATGAAATGCTGATTTCTGTACGCCAGATTCATAGGGTCCCAGCCATCCGCTGTTTGTCCCATCGCCCCAGTCAACATAGTAGGAGATGTCATCATGTTCAGGATCTGTTGTCTTGAATATATAGAGATACATTAGTCCGGGTTTTCCCTTCGCAGGACCAGTGAGTGTTGGTGTACCAGGTGGTTTATTAGGAGCGATAGTAATGATATGGGATTCAGACCAATTACTCATTGCTCCGTAGATATCTTTGACTCTTGCTCTCATCGCATACACCCCCAGAGTTGTTCCAAGCATAGGAGCTAAAGATGGTGGAACCAGACGGATAGGGACCTAGCCAGTCGGTGATATTCCCGTCCCCCCAGTCCCATTGACAATACAGAGAATCTCCCTCAGGATCCGTTATTGAACCAAGGGAAAAGGTGTAGACCTGGTTCACCGTCCCAGTGGAAGGACCATCGATGATTGGTGGCGATGGCGGATTATTGAGTATATTGACCGTCTTTGTTTTTCGCCCGGTTAATCCTTCATTATCGGTGACTTGCAATACGACCCGATAACTCCCTGGGTATGTCCATGTATGTGTTGCAGCGGGGTTTGTTGATGCATCCTCATAGTCTCCATCATGGTCCCAATCCCATTCGTACAAAATGATGAACCCATCCGAATCGTAACTTGATGAGGCGTCAAAGAATACCGTTTCTCCAGGGGCGGATGAAGTGGATTGAACGTGAAATCTGCGGATGGATTTTGATTCGGAGACCCAAACGGTATAGCGAAGCCATCAAGTTCTGCCCCGTACTGAATGTTGTCCACTATCGTGCATGTAGCAGTTTGGGTATCACATATCAGTAACGCCGATGGGGTTCCATCGTTAAAATAACCAGCGACATAGAAGACACCATTATCTCGGTCATACGCAGAGTCCTGGGCGTAGACAAATCCGTAACCCATGTCACCAATAGGAGTAGCTTGTCCCGTGAATTTATTAATTGAATATAATGTGCTGTGTCCACTCCAGAGGACATCGTACCCATACATATTCCCATCATTATCACAAGAAATGTCAATGAGAGTATTTGTAATTCCATGAGAACCAACCAACGTGGTTGCTCCTGACGTGACATCAACAATATACAAATAGTTTGCACTAGTTCCATACCAAGTCGATGACGTGGTGTCAAAGCAGAGGCCGTTCATGCCGATGGAAGATCCAATAAAAGTCGCGGTCCCATCGTCGATATTAACAAGATAGATGCCTCCGGCATAATCAACACAGTATAAATTCCCTTCGAAATCAAAATCTGCTCCAGCATAAAAGTTTGGATTACTAGAATTTCCACCCCCGGTAAGATTTCCCGGGTCGTCTAAATCGAATTCCACAAGCCCGCTTAAATTTTCCGAGTATGCTACGAAGGCATAAGCAACATGACCACGAATTAAAAACGTTCGTGGTTTTTCCATAACCTGGTCATTACCAACATTCGTCTGTACCGCTAGACAACAGTTGGTAAGATAAGCAAAAAAACAATAACACAGACTAAAGATTTCCTTTCCAAATGAATAATCCTCCCTCAACATTTCTTGCTAAATATTCACACGCAAAATTATATGAAGGAAGAGGTTAAAATAGTTTTTCCTCTTAGATAAGAAAAATAATTCATTTTTGTTCTTTTTTAAATAAAATTACTATCTGAATTTTTTATTAGAAAATGTATCCTAAACCACGTTGCTCGTACCTAAAAATCCGTATATGCACCTGCATATGTACCTGCATATAATCCCTAAAGTTTTTTTTATCTTTATACTAATTAGAGTTTCTTTTGCCAGGCTCTGTCCGTAGTCAAAACAGGCTTTCCGGTTGGTGTCATCAGGGTTCCAGTACTTGAGTCCTTCGTCCACCACAGTAAATCC
>CAVPRQ010000026.1:0-102313 GCA_963707855.1 uncultured Thermoleophilia bacterium | reverse complement strand
AGCTCAAACGGACGGTCTGGACTGATCAGGGGCAAGGCTGTCCTGTGACTCGACTCCAGCGGGATGAGGCTGGCGTGGCTGTCGACCGTCCAGGGGAAACGTTGCCGAATCGGTGCATGACGGCTATAGATTGTCGTGACCGCCACATCGTGAAGGGGGCGGGGATGAGGCGACTGATCTTGTGGCCGGCCGTCCTGGGGATCACCGGTGCGACTCTGCTGCTCTGGTTGTTCGGCGAACGCTGGCGGCCGGTCCGGCCGTCCACACTCAAGGGTCTCAAGGAAGGTGGAGTGCGCGGCCTCCGTCACCTGAACGGCCTCCACAGGTACGTCTACGGCCGCTGGACCAACCAGTACCTGGACGTGCTGATCAATCGCATCTACCCGCGTCTTGACGCGGACGGATTCAAGTGGTGGCGCGACCGCTACCACGCCAAGGTCCTGACGACCGAGCAGGCCGAGGCTATCGTCACCCATGGTCACGACATCCCGCTCCAGGATCTCGGCGAGCAGGTCATCCCGTTCCCGATGGCGCGTGACCTCGTCCTCGCCGGCAACCCCGACATCGCGGTCTACGAGTGCGGCTGCCGTCACGCGCGGACGAGCACTGCGAACCCACCCAGGTCTGCATGAGCGTGGGACAGCCCTTCGTGGACTTCGTGCTGGAGCACAATCCGCAGAGCAGCCGGCGACTCAGCCAGGAGGAAGCGGTGGAGCTCCTGCGCGCCGAGCACGAGCGCGGCCACGTCCACTCGGCCTGGTTCAAGGACGCCACCTACGGCCGCTTCTACACCATCTGCAACTGCTGCGGCTGTTGCTGTGGCGGCATCGAGGCGATGGTCAGGTACGGCAGTCCTGTCATGGCCTCCTCCGGCTTCGTGGCCCGGATCGACGCCGAAGAGTGCGCCGCGTGTGGGGATTGCGCCGAGACCTGCCCATTCGGAGCGATCACCGTCAACGGCTCGGCACAGCTCGACTGGAACACCTGCATGGGCTGCGGCGCGTGCGAGCCACAGTGCCCGCAACAAGCCATCTCATTGGTACGCGACGAGGGCAAGGGCGAGCCGCTCGACGTGCGCCTGCTCGCGCCATGAAGAGGGCGGCGCTCTCCCAACTGAGCTAGCGGCCCACGCGAGGGGCACAAGTATAGCGCGGCGTTCGGCTATTCTTCGCAGGGGCGGACGGGTTGCACATCGGGTTGTAGTAGCCGGCCCGAAGACCCTGAAGACGATGCAGACGAAGGCAATGCCCCGTCAGGCCCCGACAAGTCGATTGCGAGCCTCCGGTCGCCTCCGTCGCTCCTGTCGCAGATCTTCAGCTAGGACCGGCTCAGGCGAAGGGTCAGTCTGCGTATCGCCCGTACTCCTCGGCCAGGGCGCGGTGGAGGTCACTAACGAGCCCCCGCTGCGGCCCGTCGGCGATGCCCGCGATGTTGAACGCGAGACAGATCTCGATGTCCTTCTGAGACAGGTAGTTCGTATGAATCAGTACTTCGCGGATCTGGTCGATTGCAGCGGGATACTCCCGTTCGTCGGGGTCGTGGTTCTGGAGCAGAAACTCGCGGTAGCAGTCCTCGATGACCGGCTTGGAATGGTTCTGGATCTCGTCCACTAGCACGACCGCCGAGGGGCCGACACAGAGCCGGCCCCTCGGCACGTCCGCCCTCGCTTGCTGCGCCCGCGACGCGTCGGTTCCCAACAGAGCGAGGCCCGCCGCCCGTCAGGGCAGCGGGCCTCTTTGGTGACCGGCCACCGTTTCGGGGACTGCGCCCACGCGCACAGATCGTCCGGTCATGTCCGACCAAAGGGGATGCGCCGGTCAACCTGTGACGTGGACCATGCGCGTCTGAATCCCATCGCCTGTCAGCCGGCGGCGATCACCGCCACGCCGACGAGCGCTGACGCGATCCCCAGCAGCTGCGTCCGCGAGAGGCGTTCGTGCAGGAAGACGTAGGCCAGGAGTGCCAGGAAGACGGGGTAGATCGAACCCAACAGCGCGACGATGCTCAGGTAGCCGAGGGTCGAAGCCACCGAGAACAGCGTGATGCCTCCGGTCTCGAACACGCCGACGGCGAGGACGGGCACCACGGCCGTCCTCGTGAGCTTCAGGCCCGGCCGCATGACGACGAACGCCAGGGCGAAGACGGCCAGGCCGGTCGAGCGGTTGAGGAGGACAGTCCAGTACGGGTCTGAGTCTGCGCCCTGGGCCATGAGTACCATGACGAAGCCGTAGGCCACGGCGCACAGCACGGCCAACAGGATGCTCGCTCTGCTCGTCGCCTGATGGCGCTCGCCGGCGCTCTTCTGTCGCGACGCCAGGATGGCGCCACCGAGTGCGAGCCCCATACCCGCCAGTTGCAGCGCGGACGGGCGCTCGCCGCTCGCGAGGCCGACGACCAGCGGCACGACGACGGCGAGGCTGAGGATCGGTCCGATGATGCTCATCACTCCGATCGCCAGCGCCTGATAGCCCGCGGCGAGGGAGACGACGGCGAGCACGCCGGCGCCAAGCGCTGGCAGCAGCACCTCCTCTGGCAGCGCGTGACCGCGTGCCAGCACCACCAGCGCCATCAGGCTCACGGCGGCGGCCTGGCTTACGATGAGCACGGTCCAGAGGGAGGTTCGGCGCGTCTGGCTGCCGGCCAGGAAGTCGCTCGCTCCGTAGGACAGGCTGGCGGCGAGGGCGAGGACGATGGCGAGCATGCTCGTAGGCTATCAGACCGGTAGTAGGAAGGCGGCCCGCCACCCGCCCGGAGGGCGGAGTGACCCCAACAGAACCGTGTTGCCAATCACGGCTATTTGCAGCAGAATCCTGTGGCCCCTGACCCATCCCGCGCGCCGAAACAGGAGGCCGCAACCCATTCTGCAACCATCTGGTTCCGGAACCGGGCTCCTCGACGCCTGACGCAAACGTCACCCGCCCGCCGTGATCGTCACTCTGTCGCGTCGGCCTCCATCTGGAGCACACTGGCGCAGGACCGCCTTGTCAGCGAGCGCTCGCCGGACTACAGTGCATGTAGTCACGTCCGACGGAGTGAGGTGGTCACATGGCGGCCGACGAGACGAGGGTCGGGATCAGGGAGTTGAAGGCACACCTCAGTCACTACGTGCGGCTCGCGCGCGAGGGCGCGCGCGTCGTGGTCACCGACCGCGGCGAGGAGGTCGCCGAGCTGCGGGCGGTGACGCCGGCGCACCCCGGCCTGCGCGAGCTCATCGATTCCGGCATGGTCTCGTGGTCGGGGGGCAAGCCAAGCTCGTTCCCGCGTCCGGCACGCTGCGCGGAGAGCCTCTGTCCGAGACCATCCTCTCGCGATCGTCGGTGATCCTCTACCTCGACACGAGCAGTCTCCCCAAGCCTACCTCGACGAGCCGTACGGCGACGATGTCCTCGCGTGGATCGGCGCGGCGGACGCGGTCGCCACGTCCAGAGTGACGTACCCCGAGGTCGCGTCGGCGCTCGCGCGCCGAGCGCACGGCGGCAGGCAGCCGGAGAGACCTGCGTCTCTCGCTTCGACGACCTCGAGGCGGGTTGGGAGGAGTTCCTCGTCGTCGATCTCGCCGAGCGGCTGGCCGCGGAGCTGGCCGTGAGGCATGTGCTCCGCGGCTTCGACGCAGTCCATCTTGCGGCGGCGGTGACGTTGCGCGACGCCGTCGGTGACGACGGCGTCGCCTTCTCCTCGTTCGACGCGGAGCTCAACCGGGCGGCCGTGGCCGAGGGTCTCATCGTGCTCGAGCCCGGCGGCTGAGACTGCGCCTCGCCGGGTCAGGTGACGTTCGTTAGCGGCCGGGCAGACGTTGTCCGGTCCCTCTTGCCCCTGGGTGGTTGACGGCGCCAGACTCGATCGAGAGCGCCGCGGGCTGTGAGTCGTCGCCACCACGAACCATGCCCACGGCTCGAGACGACCTTGCCGGATCGAAACGGAGTGCTAACATGAAGTCGAATGTGATTACACGTCGAGGAGCTCCGGTGATCCGCACCCAGATCCAACTGACCGAGTCGCAGGCGCGCGAGGTGAAGCGCTGGGCGGACGAGCGCGGGGTGTCCATGGCGGCCGTCATCCGCGAGGCGATCGATGCGCGCCTTCGTGACAGGAACGCCCCATCGTGGGACGAGATCGTCGAGCGCGCGATCGCCGCGGTGGGATGCTGCGCGTCCGGCCTCGGCGACGTCTCGGACCGGCACGACGAGTACTTCGCGGACTCAGCGTTCGACTGGGAGGAGCAGTGAGAGCGTTCGTCGATACGTCCGCACTCATCACGCTTCTCGACAGGGATGACGCGCGCCACGCGCGGGCCGGCGAGGTGTGGCGCGACGGTCTTCGCAATGGCCTGATGTTCTGTTCGACCGACTACGTGGTCATCGAGACGGCTGCAGCGGTGCAGCGAAGATTCGGACACGATGGACTGCGCGCGTTCTTCGCCGGCATCGTTCCGGCCCTGGAGGTCGAGTGGGTGGCCCCGGAGGACCACGAGCGTGGTCTCGACCTCCTCATGGCGCACCGAAGGCGTCGACTGTCGTGGGTCGACTGCGTCAGCTTCGTGGTGATGCGACGACTGCAGCTCGAGACCTGCTTCGCCTTCGACCGCCATTTCGCCGATCAGGGCTTCACCATAGTGCCGGCAGTCTGAGCCGGCTGATCACGCGAGCCGCGCGCGTCACGTGCGCGCGGCGGAGCGCGTGGTGGAGCGCCGGCGCAGGGCGAAGCCCAGGGCGCCGGCCACCGCGAGCACGATGAGCGCGCCGACGATGCCTGAGACGCTGGTGCCGGCGTCGACCGCCGGCCAGGCGGCCGCTTCGTCCCCGTCGTCTCGCCTGCGGCGGCCGCTCCGGAGCCGGCGTCGTCCTTGAAGGAGTAGTCCGGCAGGATCGCCGTCTTCTCCTGCAGCTCGGCTGCCTTCTCGTGGGTCGCCGACTGGGCCTGAGCTCGTCTTCGGTCCCCGTGACCTTGGCGATCGACCACTCGAGGCCGTCGGCGTTGCCCGAGGCGAACCACGACACAGCGGCGCCGGCCACCAGCGCGGCGACGGCCAGCCCGATGAGCACCGGTCTGAGGCGCAGCCCGGCGAGCGGCTTGCGCGCGGCGGTGCGTGTGAGCAGCTCGGGCTGCGCCTGATACACGAACAGCACCACCCCGGCGGTCACGAGGCCCTCGACCACGCCGATGGCGAGGTGGATGGGCTGCATCAGCCAGAGGAAGGTGCGAGAACGGCAGCTCGGTGATGCCCGAGGCCGTCGTCTCGAGTACCACGGCGAAGGCGCCGAGCTGCAGGCCGACGATCGCCGCGAGCATGCTGCCGACGATCACCCGGCGCCGGTCAAACGCCGGCCCGTCGCCGACGATGCGCCGGTAGATCAGCGGGTAGGCGACGAAAGCGGGGAAGAAGCCGAGGTTGAAGATGTTCGCGCCCAGGGCGAGCAGGCCGCCGTCGGCGAAGAACAGCGCCTGGACGGCGAGGACCGAGGCGATGACCAGAAAGGCCGCCTCGGGGCCCAGGAGGATGGCGAGCATCAGCGCCCCTCCGAGGTGGCCGCTCGAGCCGGTGGCGGGGATGGTGAAGTTGAGCATCTGGGCGGCGAAGACGAAGGCGCCGGCGACGCCCATGAGCGGGATCTTGCTCTCGTCGAGGTCGTCGCGCACCTTTCGCGCGCAGTAGGCGACCGTGACGGCGGTCGCGGCCCACATCGCGCCGCCGACGGCGGGCGAGAGCAGGGCGTCGGCCATGTGCATCGGGGCTCCGGTCCTTTCTTACGCGCTCGTGTTACGTGTTACCACCAAGTCGTGCTACCATGCCTTAGTCCGACTGTAGACGAAGCCCGGATGAGCGTACAGAGTGCGTCGCACCGGGTGCGAGTGAGGCGTCGGAATGGCGAACGTCAAGGAGCGCCGTGTCGACCTGTCGATTCGGCGTCTCGATCGACGAGCGCCTGCTCGAGCGCTTCGACGCGCTCATCGCCGAGAAGGCCTACGTCAACCGCTCCGAGGCGCTCCGCGACCTCATCAGGGCCTCGCTCGTCGAGGAGCAGTGGAACGTCGGTGACGGCGAGGTCGATCGGCACCGTGACGCTGGTCTACGACCACCACGCCAGCGACCTCGCCGAGAAGCTCACCGAGCATCAGCACAGTCACCACGAAGAGATCGTCTCGACGCTGCACGTGCACCTCGACGCCCATCACTGCCTCGAGGTCGTCGTGCTGCGCGGCGCCGCGCCGGAGCTCAAGCGCATCGCCGACGGGCTGATCGGCACCAAGGGCGTGAAGCACGGGCAAGTTCGTCGCGACGACGACCGGCGCGCTCGCCTGAAGGGGCTCGCCCGGTGTCGTCCGTCGCCACAGGCCTCTCGACCCTCGACCGGCTCGACCGGCTGGCGCGCCAGGACACGGCGATCCACCGTGTCGACCCGCGCGCCAAGGTGCTCGTCACGGCGGTCTTCATCGTCTGCGTGGTCTCCTTCGACCGCTACGAGGTGCTCGCCCTGCTGCCGTTCGTCGTCTTCCCGGTCGTGCTCGCGGCCGAGGGCGACATCCCCTTCGGCTTTCTCGGCCGGCTCCTGCTCGCCGTCTCGCCTTTCGCCCTCATGGTCGGCGCCTTCAACCCCCTGCTCGACCGCGAGATCGTCACCCAGGTCGGCGGGGTCGGCATCGCCGGGGGCTGGGTCTCGTACGCGTCGATCCTGCTGCGCTTCCTGCTCACCGCGTCGGCGGCGCTGGTCCTGACGGCGACGACCGGCTTCAACGGCGTCTGCCTGGCGCTGGAGAAGCTGCGCCTGCCGGACGTGCTCGTCACGCAGCTGCTGCTGCTCTACCGCTACATCTTCGTGCTCGGCGACGAGGCGCTGCGCATGGCGCGGGCGCGCTCGCTGCGCGCCGTCGGGCGCCGCGGCACGGGTCTGCGCGTCTACACGCAGATGCTCGGGCAGCTGCTGCTGCGCACCTTCGCCCGCGCCCAGCGCGTGTACCTGGCGATGAAGTGCCGCGGCTTCGACGGGCAGGTACGCATCGCGCGCCGGCTGCGCCTGCGCATGGCCGACGTCGTCTTCGTGGTCGGCTGGTCGACGCTCTTCGTGCTGTTCCGCCTCGTCGACGTCACGTCGCTGGTCGGCGGTCTCGTGACGGGGGCGAGCCGGTGAGTCACCACACCATCACCGTGAGCGGCCTCGGCTTCGCCTACCCCGACGGCACCCGTGCGCTGGACGGTGTCTCTTTCGCGGTCGGCCACGGCGAGGCGATCGCCGTCGTCGGCGCCAACGGCGCGGGCAAGTCGACGCTGCTGATGCACCTGAACGGGCTGCTCACGCCGGCGGAAGGCTCGGTGGACATCGGCGGCACGCCGGTGACCAAGGGGACGCTGGCCGACATCCGGCGCACGGTCGGCATGGTCTTCCAGGACCCCGACGACCAGCTCTTCATGCCGACCGTCGCCGAGGACGTCGGCTTCGGCCCCCTCAACCTCGGCCTGCCGCCGGAGGACGTCGAGCGGCGCGTCGACGAGGCGCTCGCCGCGCGTCGGCGCCGCGCGCCTCAAGGAGCGGCCTCCCTACCACCTCTCGAGCGGTGAGAAGCGCGCCGTCGCGATCGCCACCGTGCTCGCCATGGAGCCCGCCATCCTCGTCATGGACGAGCCGTCGAGCGGGCTCGACCCGCGGGCCCGCCGGCGACTGATCGGCCTGCTGCGCTCGTTCGAGCACACGCGCATCGTCGCGACCCACGACCTGGACCTTGCGGCCGAGCTCTGCGAGCGGACGATCGTCATGAGCGAGGGCAGGGTCGTGGCGGACGGGCGGACGCAGACGATCTTCGGCGACGACGAGCTGCTCGCGGCGAGCGGGCTCGAGCGGCCGCTCGGCATGCGCCCGTGCCCGGTGTGCGGGCACGGCAGGGGGGATCCGGTCTCGCCTGGCCGAACCTGAGCGCCGCGGAAGATACACTTACGGCGCAGCCACACGAAGGCCGCCGATCGTGAACGGATCCGTGATGCCCGATACGAGTCGAAGTACCGCCCAGCAGCTGAGCGAACGGTACCGGAGCATCCGGAGGGTCTTGTGGGTCGTGCTTGCCCTCAACCTCGCCGTCGCCGTGGCGAAGCTGTCCTACGGTATCGTCAGCCACTCGGTCGCGATGCAGGCCGACGGCATCCACTCGTTCTTTGACGGGACCTCGAACGTCGTCGCCCTTGTGGGTCTCTGGGTCACGCGGCGACCGGCGGACGAGAGCCACCCCTACGGTCACGGCAAGTTCGAGACGTTCGCCGCCGCGGCGATCGGGGTCATGCTCGTGGTCGCCGGCTACACGGTCGGGCGCGGCGCCATCGACCACTTGTCCGGACAGAGCGCGCCGACCGTGGTCGGCGCGGCCTCCTTCGTCGTCATGTTCGGCACGCTCGCGGTCAACATCGTGGTGACGACCTGGGAGAACCGTGCCGGTCGCCGTCTGCGCAGCGAGGTGCTGGTCGCGGACTCGCGCCACACTCTGAGCGACGTGGCGGCCAGCATCGGGGTCATCGTCAGCCTCGTCGCGGTCAAGCTCGGCTGGGAGCAGGCCGACGGGGTCGTGGCCCTGCTCGTCGCCGTGGTGATCCTCCGCACCGCGATCGGCGTCATCCGCGGCGTGGGACGGACCCTGGGCGACGCCGCCCGTCTGCCGGCGCCGGAGATCGCGGCGGCGGCGCGCGAGGTGGCGGGCGTGCGCGACTGCCACTCCGTGCGCACGCGCGGCCTCGAGAGCCAGGTGTTCGTCGACCTGCACGTTCTCGTCGCGCCGGGGGCCACGATCGAGGAGAGCCACACCATCGCCCACGCGGTCGAGGATGAGTTGCGCGGGCGCTTCGCGCAGATCGTCGACGTCGTCGTCCACATCGAGCCCAGCCAGACGTAGGGCTCGCAAGGGGCCACGTGCGCCCCTTGCGAGCCCGTGCCTCTCCCGCCCGCAGGCGGCGGCCGGCGGGCTTTGCCGGCATCACCCCACGACGAGCGGTCCGGCCGGACGTGACGAAGCGACCGGTGCCTCCCGATCGACGGTCCGCTCTCCGCCGTGTCGGCCTTCCTCGATGTTCACGCGGGGCAGCCACTCGAGCCACCGCGGCAGGTACCAGTTCCAATCGCCGAGCAGCGCCATGGTCGAGGGGACGACCACCGTCCGTACGAGTGTCGCATCGAGTGCGATCGCGACGGCGAGGCCGAAGCCGATCTGCTGGAACATGACCAGCTCGCCGCTCGCCAGCCCGGCGAAGACCACGACCATGATGAGGGCCGCGCCGGTGATGATGCCCGCGGTCGTGGACAGGCCCCAGGCGACCGCCTCGCGCGTGTCGCCGCCCTGGTCGTACCGCTCGCGGATACGGCTGAGCAGGAAGACCTGGTAGTCCATGGACAGGCCGAAGAGCACGCAGAACAGGAGCAGCGGCACCCACGCCTCGACGGCATCGGCGCGTTGCAGGCCCAGGGTGCCGGCGCCGACGCCCTTCTGGAACGTGAGGGTCAACAGCCCATATGCCGCGCCGACCGAGAGCAGGTTCATGAGGACCGCCTTGAGGGCGATCACCAGCGAACGGAAGGCGAACAGAAGCAAGATGCTGCTCAGGGCGAGGACGGCGGCGATGACGATCGGGCTGTAGAAGTCGACCATGTCGATCATGTCGGCGAACGCGGCCGGGCTGCCGCCGACGAGCACCCGCGCCGGGGCACCGGCGAAGGCCACCGGGATCAGGTCGCGGCGCAGGTCGGTGACCGCGTCGATGGCCGCCGCCGACGTGGCTTCGTCGTTGATGGCGAGCTCGATCACCGTGAGATCGCCGGCCACCGAGGTCTTGACCCCGGCCGGCGTGAAGCGCCCCCCGCTGGTCGCGTCCGCGACCAGTCGCTCGATGCCCTCCTGCACTGCGGGATCGTCCGCACGGCCGTCGACGGCGACGACGATCGGCGACGCGAGACCGGCGCTGAACTCCCGCTGCAGGATCTCGTAGCCCTGGCGCGTGCCGAGGCTTGCCGGCAGGCCCGAGACCCCGGTCTCACCGCGGTTCATGCCCAGCGCTGGGATGGCGAGTACCACGAGCACGCCGGCCCCCAGTACGAGGCTGAGGACACGATGCCGCATGACGCCGTGGGCGACGCGCGTCCAGAAGTCCCCGCGCGGCGTGCTGCGACCGGACGACCGCAGATGACGCAGTGGGACGCGCAGCGCCTCGATGCGCGCGCCGAGCAAGGAGAGCGCCGCGGGCAACAGCGTGAGTGCAGCAAGCACCGCGGCGATCACGACGAGGATCGCTCCGGTGGCCAGGCTGGTGAACACCGAGAAGGGCACGATCAGCATGCCGACCAGGGCGAGCACGACGGTGAGCCCGCTGAACAGCACCGCCCGGCTCGCCGTCGCCGCGGCGCGCCCTATCGCACTCGCCGTGTCCAGCCCGCGCGCCTTCTCTTCGCGATACCGCGACACGATGAAGAGCGTGTAGTCGATGCCCACCGCGAGCCCCATCATGGTGATGATGTTGACGGCGAAGATGGAGAGCGTGAACGTCTGGCCCACGAGCGACGTGACTGCCACCGCCACGACGATCGCCACGACGGCCATGGCCAGCGGCACGAGCGCGGCCACGACGGCGCCGAACACCACGACCAGGATGATCAGCGCGATCGGCAGCCCGATGAGCTCACCGCGCTCGAGGTCGGACGCCGCCACGCCCTGCGCCTCGTACTCCCACGTGCCCGTGCCGGTCATGACGACCTGAAAGCCCTGGCCGTCCTCGGCCGCGACCAAGGGGTAGATCTTGGCGAGGTGCTTCTGGGCGCCGAGCACGGGGGAGGCGAGCTGCACCGGCATGATCGTCGTATGGCGATCGTCCGAGACGAGCGCGGGTGCGGTCTCGGGCGGCGCGTCGAGGTAGGTCTGCACGCCGGCGACGTCGTCCGCCCCTAGCGCCCTGAGGTGCTTGGCGATCGCGCCGACCTTCGCGGCGAACGCGGCGTCGTCGACAGTGAGGGTGGCGGAGCGGACGACGACGATCTCGATGTCGGCGTCGGCGCCCGGCAAGCGCTCGGCCATGAGCGCCGCGACCTGCTTGGACTCAGGTTTGTTGAGGAAGTCGTCGGACGCCTCGAGGGCGCCGATACACTGGCTCGTGAGGAGCGCGGCGGCGACGAGCGCCAGCGCCCAGACGGTGATGGTGCGCCACGGGCGGCGCGCGCAGGCGCTCGCCAGGCGTTCGGTCGGGGAGATCCTCGTCATGGTTTCACCTCGTTCGGTCGCGGTCGTCTGTCGCCGCGCCTTGAGGTGGTCCACGGGCGTTGCCCGGCTGCGCGGACTGCCGGGTCGCCCGTTGCTGCTCGTCGTCAGAGGGCGATAGGCGTCACGCTCCGTCGCCGGCCCAGTCGGTCTTCAGCCCGTTCAGATAGGCTCGGATCAGGTCGCGGCCGCGTGCCCGGAACAGGTCGTGATGGTGCGGGTGCACACGCTCGACGGCGACGATGCCGTGCAGAAAGGCCCATGCGCCGTGCCACATCAGCACGATGTCGTCCTCGGACGCCGCCTTCAGGCCGGCCGACTCGACGCCGTCACGGATCGCCTGGTCGACGATGCCGAAGAGGCTCGTCGGGTCCAGAAGGCTCTCATCGGGGTCGGTGACTTCGCGGGCCTCCAGCGCCGCGATGCTGTCGAACATGAGGCCAAGCTCGTCCGGGTGCTCACGGCCGAACTCCAGGTACACGAGTCCGAGTTCTATGAGGCGCTCGTCCGCGGGCAGGCCGGCAGGCACGCGACGAAGGTGAGCACCGAGCTGCTCGAGTGCCTCTCGCGCGAGGCAGGCAAGCACCTCGTCCTTGCCGCCCGGGAAGTAGCGGTAGAGAGCGGGCGGCGTGAACTGCGTGCGCGCCGCCACCTCGCGAAGCGAGAGCTCGCCGGCGCCCTTCTCGACGACAAGCGTGCGCGCGGCGCGCAGGATCTCGTCGCGTGTCTCCTTGTGCCGTCGCTCCCTGCGGTCCATGCTGGTTCCTTTGTCCAAGCCCGATGTAAATACGCATCACGGATGTGAAGCATGTTAACGTTAGGGCCAGGAGTGCGGTGTTGTCAAGTCGCTTTGTCGGAACGAGCCTTGGGATATCGGGAAACCCGTGGACGGCGCCGCAGCCGACCACGATCCGGCGACGCGGCGCCTCGAGGCGCAGGTCAGGACAGCACGGCGGCTGAGTCGACCGGCTCCGCCGCCGGCGTCTCACGCAGCGCGCGCCGGAACCCCAGGGCCTGCCAGCCGAGGTTGATGATCGAGCTGTAGACAACGATCTTCTGTGCGACCACCTGGATCTGGAGGCCGCGCTCGTACTCGGTCGAGGGGCCCCAGAAGAGCAGGTAGACGTAGGCCGCGAGCAGGACCGCATAGACGAAGTTGGCGACCATGAGCCGCCGCGGCCAGCCGGCGCGCACCTCGAGGAAGCCGAGACAGAGGACGAACACGAGGAGGAAGCCGAAGGCGGAGTTGACGAACTGGGTGTGCGCTGCGGCCGCGAGGTCGTGCGGCGTGAGTGCGATGCCGACGTAAGAGACCCCGCTGATGGTCGCGGCGATCACGGCGACGACGCCGGCGGCGGGCGCGCCGCGCGCGGGGTCGCCGCCCGGCTCGCGCGTCGCCTCCTTCAGGCGTGTGACGGCGAAGCCGAAGGCCACGAACGCGACGCCGACGCAGACCAGCGCGTAGGTGAACAGCAGCATCGCCGTCGTGTTGCCCGCGCCGCCGTACGTCTCGGTCATGCCGAGGTCGCTGAAGAAGTTGTGGAAGAAGGCGTAGCCGCCGGCGGCCGGGTCGAACTTGCTGCCGCCGGAGTAGACCAGCATGGCGACGACCGTGAGGACGACGAACTGGGCGGCGGCCGCGAGCAGCGCCGTCGCCGCCCAGTCGGCGAAGCCGCGATCCCTGCGGTCAGGCGTGTCCCTGGTCAGCAGCACGCTGCGACTCTACCGCGTCGCGGGTCGGATGGCCCGGACCCGCGTCTCACTCCCCGAGCGCGTTGCGCCCGACCGAGCACTTGTCGGCCGCGGCGCACCATGCCGCGCAGCCGACGTCCTGCTTCGGGTTCGGGTTGCAGTGGCCGCACGCCGGACAGTAGCGACGCGCGTCGTCCTTGAAGAACTCGACCGCGGCGCCGCACACCGCGCAGGGCACCTCGAAGATGTCGTCCGGGGTCCAGTTGCTGCGGTCGCGTCCGGGGCAGCCTTGCGCGTGGTCCATCTCTTTCCTCCGGTCTCGAGGCCCGCCGCGCCTACACGCTCAGGTACGAGTCGGCGTAGATGACCGAGTTGGTCAGCATCCGGTAGGTCTTGTAGAGCGCGACCTGCTCCGGGTCGCCCATGTCGATCTTCGCGACGTCGAGCTCCTCCATCGCCGCCGAGGCGTCGTGGAGCGCGACGATCAGGCGCGCCAGCGCGCTGCCCTCGTCGCGCTGCTCGACGATGCGCACCCACTCCTTGAGGGTCTCGTCGCACGGGTCGGCGATGGCGCTGTCGAGCCCGGCGCCGAGCAGCATGACGAGGTAGGTCCGGTTGATGAGCCCGCGCACCTCGTCGGGACAGCCGTTGCTGACGTTCGAGAGCCCGACCGTGGTCATCGGCGGCGGGTCGCTGAGCATCTTGAACATGCGGATCGCGTCGACGGCGACGCCGGCGACGTCCTGGTTGCAGGTCACGGTGAGCACCAGCGGGTCGAGCAGCACGTGGTCGGGCGACAGCCCGGCGGCCTCGGCGGCCGGCAGCAGGCTCTCCATGGCGATGCCGGCGCGGCCGTCGGTCGTGGTCGGGATGCCGTCCACGCCCATGGTGAGGGCGATCACCTGGGCGTCGTACTTGGCGGCGAGCCGCATGACGCTGTCGAGCCGCTCGGGGTCGGCCGAGGCCGAGTTGAGCGTCGCTCGCCCGCGACAGACCTGGAGTCCCGCCTCCATCGCCGCGAGGTTCGTGGTGTCGAGCGAGAGCGGGACGTCGGTCACCTCCTGGACCGCCTCGACGATCCACGGCATGATCTCGGCGCCGCGCTTCTTCTGCGGGCCGATGTTGAGGTCGAGGATCCCGGCGCCGGCCTCCACCTGGCGCAGCGCCTGCGCCTGGATCGCCTTCGCGTCGCGGCTCTCGATGGCCGCCTTCACGGCGGGCGAGAGGATCTGGATGTTCTCGCCGATGATCAGCACCGGACGCCTCCTTGTGACGCGGTGGCTTGCGGGACGAGCGCGTCCACGAGGTCGCGCACGGCGGCGACCGTGGGGTCGTCGTCGGGGAGCTCGACGAGCGGCCTGCCCGTCGCGTCGAACTCGTTGACGAGCGGGTCGGCGGCGATCGTCGCGGCGACCTCGAGACCGGTCGCGGCGATCGCCCCGGCGAGCCCGCCCGGCACGCCGTCCACGACGCGGTTGACCACGAGACGGGCGGCGGTGACGCGCGTGCCGAGCTCGGCGACGAGCTCGGCCACGCGACCGGCCGCCGTCACCCCGCGCATGGTCGGGTCGGTCACGACGAGCAGCAGGTCGACGTCGCGCATGGTCCGCCGCGAGATGTGCTCGAGTCCGGCCTCGGTGTCCATGACGACCCACTCGTAGCCGGACGCGATGCGGTCGACGATCGTGCGCAGCATCGTGTTGGCGGCGCAGTAGCAGTGCGGGCCCTCGGGCCGGCCCATCGCCAGCAGGTCGACGCCGGTCCCCTCCTCGAGGCAGGCGTTGATCTCGTAGTCGAGGAGGTCCGCCTTGGCGATGCCGGCCTCGAGCTGGCCGGCCTTCGCCTGCTTCACGGTGTCCTCGCGGATGTCGCCCACGGTGCGCTCGAGGTCCATGCCCGAGCACGGCGTTGAGGTTGCTCGAGGGGTCGGCGTCGATCGCCAGCACGGGGCCGGCGGCGCGCTCGACGAGGCTGCGGACGATGAGCCCGGCGAGCGTCGTCTTGCCCGTCCCGCCCTTGCCGGCGACGGCGATGGTCGTTGTCATGCGTCCTCCTTGACCGGGCCGTCGCCCCCGGCGAGCAGGGCGGCGACCGTCGGGAACGTGTCGATGTGGGTGTGGGGCAGGAACAGCGCCGAGGTGTACTCGTCCATGAAGGCGTTGTCGGCGCTGAGTTCGATGTAGGTCATCTTGGCGGCCACGTCGAGCACGTCGTGACGCGAGTTGACGCAGAGCAGCGCGGTGTAGGCGCCCATGGCGCTGGTGTTGCCGAGGAAGCTGAAGCGCTCGGGCGGCAGGTCGGGGAGCAGCCCGATGCGGATCGCCTTCTCGACGTCGATGTACTCGCCGAAGGCGCCGCCGATGAGGAACTGCTCGACATCGGCCAGGTCGACGCCCGACCGAGCGGCACAGGACGGCGATGCCGGCGTAGACGGCCGCCTTGGCGCGCACCAGGCTGCTGATGTCGCTCTCGCTGACGCGCGATGTCGCGGCCGTCGTCGGTCTCGTCGGCCCATGCGACGACGTACTCGACGCCGCCCGAGACCTTCGCGCACCCGCGGCGTCGCGAGGTCGCGGCGGATGCGGCCGCCCTTGTCGATCACGCCGGTCACGAAGAGCTCGGCGACGAGGTCGATCAAGCCGCTGCCGCAGATGCCGCGCGGCGGCGCGTCGTCGACCGTGCGGTACGCGGCCTCGAGGGTGTGCGAGTCGATCCAGACGTCCTCGATGGCGCCGGCCGTGGCGCGCATGCCGCAGCCGACGCCGCCGCCCTCGAAGGCGGGGCCGGCGGAGCAGGCGCAGGCGACGAGCCAGTCCTTGGTGCCCAGCACCATCTCGCCGTTGGTGCCGATGTCGACGAACACCGTCAGCTTGTCGGTCGCGTAGAGGCCGGACGAGATGACGCCGGCGGTGATGTCGCCGCCGACGTAGCTGCCGACGCGAGGGCAGGGCGTGAACGCGGGCGAGCGGGTTGGCGTCCAGCCCGAGCTCGCCCGCGACGAGCTTGGGCGAGAGCGAGATCGTCGGGATGTAGGGCTCCTCGCGCAGGAAGCGCGGGTCGAGGCCGAGCAGCAGGTGGGTCATGGTCGTGTTGCCGGCGAGCGTCACCTCGTGGATCTCGTAGTGCTCGATCCGGTTGCGCTCCTGCAGCACGATGAGCAGCTCGTTGATGGTCTCGACGGCGAGGCGCTGCAGCCGCGCGAGGCCGCCGTCGCGGCGCGCGTAGACGATGCGCGAGATCACGTCGTCGCCGCAGGCGATCTGCTTGTTGTAGGCGCTCTCGGTGTCGACGACGCGCCCCGTCTCGAAGTCGACGAGGTAGGCGACGACCGACGTCGTGCCGAGGTCGACGGCGACGCCCATGCTGCGCTGGCCGAAGACGCTGGGGTAGATGCGGATGAGGCGCGGCGGCAGGTAGGTGCCGTACACCCAGTCGCGCATCTCGAGGGCGACCTTGACCTTCCAGTTGGCCATGCGCAGGTCGCGGCCGAGGCGGCGGAGCATCGGCAGCTCGGCGCGGACCTCCTTGATACCGTGCTGCTGGGCCAGCGCGCGCTGCAGGCGGTCGAAGTCACTCGTGTTGTCGGCCAGCGAGGGCGGTTCGATGTCCAGGTCGACCATCCGCACCGCGGGGTCCTGCCGCCAGTCGCAGGTGAGCGGCAGGGCCTCGGGCTCGGCGACGGCGTGGCCGCGAGGCCGCTGCCGTCGCTCCTTGGGCGGCGGGAGGGTGACGGTCGACGTCGCCCTCGACGAGTGGCCGTGCAGGCGAGGGCGAGGCCGGCTTCGACCTCGGCGGCGCTCAGGTGGGCGCTCGGGCGGCGCGCGACGCCGTCCCCCTTGACCGTCACCTTGCAGCGCCCGCAGCGGCCCTGGCCGCCGCAGGGCGCGTCGATCTCGACGCCGGCCTTGACGGCGACGTCGAGCAGCGACGCGCCCCTGGACGCGGCGGCCGTCTGGCCGCTGGGCAGAAAGGTGACGCGCACGGCCGTCGGCGCGGCGGAACCGCCGCGTGTCGCGGCCGCGCCTGCCTTGGCCGCCGGCTGCTCGCCGGCCGTGCGCGTCCCGGTCACGTGTCCGTCCTCAGAGACCCGGCCAGACGTTCTTGAGGTACGTCGGGATGTCGACCGCCTCCCGCGGGCCCACGAGGATCTGCCAGCCGGGGAGCTCCTCCTCGCACTCGCCGGAAAGACCGGCGACGTGGCCGGGGATGACGAGCTTCTTGTGGCTCAGGCGCTCGGCGATGCCCGAGGCCTGCACCGTCTTGGCGATCTTCTCGGCGTCGAACTTGCCGGCCGCCCAGCTCGTGAGCACCGACTGCCCGTCGGCGTCGGCGACCAGCAGGTACGCCGGCACGCCGCTGCCCTCGACCTCGCCCGACACGGTGAAGTAGGTGAGCGAGAAGTTGGTCGTGATGAGCAGCGGGCTGTCCGGTCCGGCGGCGCCGATCTCGTAGAGCTTGGGCTCGACCTGGATCGGCTTCTGCGGGTCGGTGTAGACGTTCTGACGCAGCGTGAGCAGCGGGTAGACGAGGGCGGGGTCGGCGCTGTCGAGGACGACGACGCCGGCGTACTTGGCGACCGCCTGCGTCGCGAGCACGGCCTGCTCCTCGAGGGCGGCGGCGGCGGCGAAGGCGACGAGCGGGAAGCCGACGGCGCGCTGGTTCTTCTTGATCGCCAGGCGGCGGAGCTGGGTGGCGAGCGCCAGCGCGGCGGCGGGCGAGGAGGCGCCGGGGTCGAGGACGAGGTCCTCGACCCCGGCGCCCTTCGCCGCCTCGATGAGCGCGGCGAGCGACTCGAGGTCGCCGTCGCCGCGCACGACCAGCGGGCTGCCGTGTTCCTTGGCGACGGCCGCCATGGCGGCGACGGTCGCCGCCGTGGCGACGCCGAGCAGCGGCTTGCGCGCCGCGACGGCAGCCGCCGCGGCGGCCAGGGCCGCCGGGTCGGCCGTGAAGAGCGCCAGCGGCGCGTCGCCGGCGGCCGCCACCGCGGCCGCGGCCGCGGCGTAGGCCGCCGCGTCGCCGCCGGCGTGCTCGAGCACGACGCCGTCGAGCTGCAGCGTCAGGCCGACGCGCTCGACGGTGTACTCGTTCACGTCCTTCGCCTTGGCGGCCAGGTCGGGGTCGTCGCTGCGCAGCCGCACCATCAGGCCCGGCTGGTGGTAGAAGGTCTTCTCGTGACGGAAGAGCACGACCTCGTTGCCGATCTCGAAGGCGCGCCCGCCGGAGCCGACGGTGACGAGCCGGATCGGCGGCGCGGCGGCGGCGTCCAGCGACGCCCGTGTCTCGTCCGTCACGTACGGGCACTTCGACAGCTCGGTCCCCTTCTGCGCCAGCTTCATCGCGAAGGCGAGGCAGGTGGGGAAGCCGCACTCCTTGCAGTTGGTCTGGGGGAGGAGCTTGTAGATCTCGAGTCCGCTCAGGGCCATGACCTCACGCTCCTTCCATCAGCGCGTCGACGGCGGCGCGCACGACGCCGACCGACCGCGGGTGGCGCAAGACGATGACGTCGGCGCCGCTGTGCAGCAGCGCCGTCGCGGTCGTGACCTCCCAGGCGAGGCCGCGCGCGGCGAGCTCGCCCCAGGCCGCGGGCACGCCTTCGGCCGCCCGCGCCTCCTTCTGGCGCCAGGCCTCCTCGCCGACCGTGCAGATCATCGGCTGCTGGGTCATGGTGTCGCCCATCAGGGCGGCGAGCCGCAGGCGCTCCATGACCGAGTAGGTGTACTCGACGCCGTAGCCGAGCGCCCCGGTGTTGGGGTCCATGAGCACGCGGTCGAGCGCCAGGCCCATGTCGCTGATGAGGATGTTGAGCTGCTTGGCGAGGTTCACGTCGATGGGGGTCTGCCCGACGACGAGGTGTCCGTTGCCGAGAGCGGCGGCCACGATGGTGCGGTAGTTCTTCTCCTCGCAGTTGGCGAGGGCGAGGCGCTCGCCCTTGGTCGCCTCGGCGACCGCGACGAGGACCTCGTTGTCCTTGTCGGCGGAGCCGGGACCGTAGACGACGAGCGGCACGCCGACCGCGCCGAGCACGGCCTGGACGGTGGCCACGCAGGCGTCGGCGCCGGCGTCGCCGCGCTCGGGGTGCGCGCTGCGCAGCTTGAGCGCGATCAGCTCGGCGCCGCCGTCCACCGCGGCCTTCGCCCAGGCCGCCGGGTCGCGGGCGGCGTCGCCCAGGGCCTCGAGCAGGACCGGCGACCAGTCCTCGGGATAGACGTCGGTCACCTCGGCGGCGATCGCCGGGCGGTGGGGGATCGCGCCCTCGAAGTGCAGGAAGGGCAGCGTGGTCTCGCCGCCGACGGTGACCGTCGACGTCCGCGTGCCGCCGTCGCCGGTCGCCCCCAGGCTGACCTCGCGGACGGAGCCTTGCCATTTCTCGACAGGTACCTCGACTGGTGTCATCGCACTCTCCGGGGTGTGGTCTGGGTCGTGAGCTCGTTCACGCGACGGGCGCCCATCAGAAGAGCGGGTCCATCGTCAGGGCCGGATGCTGCTTCTGCTCGAGGAAGGGCAGGAGCCCCTCGACGTCGGTGCAGACGGTCTCGTCGGCGATCCTGTCGAGGAGGTCGGGCACGCCTTCGTCCTCGCAGATCTGCTGCAGCACGGGGCCCATCTGCGTCTTGAGCAGGCTGCTCATCCACACGACGCGCGTGAGGCCGCCGTCGGCGGAGATGAACTTGGGGCTCGTGAGGTAGTACTTGCCGAAGCCCATCATGCCCGGCGTCTGCATGCCGCCGCCGGCGGTGCCGGCGAGGGTCGAGAACGTCATGCCGCAGGGGGTCATGCTGGGGTCCTCGCGGCTCACGATCATGAAGCCGTTGGCCTCGGGCACGATCACCATGATGCACTCGAAGCAGCCGCACGAGGTCATCGGCGAGTCCATGATCGAGTAGAACGTGACGCGCTCCACGGTCTGGTTCGAGTGCGCGTAGATGAACTCGTTGGGGCCCGTGAACTCGCCCTTCACGGGGTCGAGGCAGGTGCCCTTGGGCACGGGCTGGTTCGGTCCCGTCGGGTTGATCTCGAACGACGCCTTGCAGTCGAGCCAGTTGTAGGCCCCGCACAGGCCGACGCGCTGCGGGTTGACGACGCAGACGTGGTTCGGGGCGAAGCTCTGGCACAGCAGGCACGAGTAGAAGGTGTCGACCGACTCGTCGGTGAGCGACGCGATGCGCTCGTTGCGCTCGCGGTAGGCGTCGCGCGCCTCGGCCAGCATCGGCTCGAGCTCGGCCTCGTCGGTGATGAGCCTCACCTGGACCTTGTCGATGATGTTGCCGAACACCTCGTGGATGCGCGCGTGCAGGAGCTTGCCGAGGTGCTCGAGACGGAAGCCCTTGTCGAACGACGTCGTGGCGACCCGGATCCAGGTGATGTCGCGCTGGCCGTTGTGCTGGATGCCCTCGGCGCCGTTGGTGAAGTAGTGGAACTGGCGCTCGACGATGGGCTCGAAGTCCTTCTGCATCTTGCGCCCGGCGACCTCGGCGACGATGCCGAGCGACATCGCGCCGCCGACCTCGACCGTGTCGAGGTCGGGGCCGACGACCGTGATGCGGCCGTCCTCGACCTCGTCGGCGGGCAGGGTCTTGAGGTACTCGAAGGCGCGCGCCTTCTTGCCCCCGAACTCCATGCGCATCTGTTCCTTGCGCACGCGCTCGCCCTCGAACGCCGAGCCGTACGAGACGGGGATCGGCACCTTGGCGATCTTGACCTTGACGCCGCGCACGTCGATGCAGCGCTGGATCAGCTTCTCGGCGCGCTCCATGTCGTCGGCGCCGGGGATCTCGTCGAAGGGCATCGAGACGACGTGCTCGTACGTGGTCACGCCGGTCGGCAGGATCTGCGGGATGCGCGTGTCGGCGATCACCGGGAAGCCGTAGGAGATGGCGCCGGCCGCCGTCGCGTACTTGAGGTCGTCGACCTCGCCCAGGGCGAGGACGAAGGCGAAGACGCGGTACTTGTTGTAGAGCATGATGTCGCGCGCCTGGCCGGCGTCCATGCCGCCGAACGTGAGCGCCGAGCGGGCGGCGAAGCCGAGGGCGTAGACGGCCGACACGGTGTCGATGCCGAAGGGCACCGTGAAGGTGTCGTAGCCGAGCTGGATGCCCTCCTCGGCGAGCTGGTGGATGATGCTGCGCCCGTTCACGTTGCCGCTGAGGAAGATGAGGATGCCGCGCGACTGCAGCTCGCGCACGATCTTGACGGCGACCTCGTTCGACTTGGCGCAGCCGACGATGGCGCAGAACCCGGGCATGCGCCCGTCGACGAGCTGGATGCCCCAGGCGCGGAGCTGGATGTCGTCGATGGGCCCGTTGAGGCGCAGGACGTCGCCGTGCACGTAGGTCGACGACAGCGAGACGCGCTGGTCCTCGGAGGCCTTGCTCGAGAGCTTGATCGCCTGCGGCTCGAGGCCCTGCGCGAAGCGCACCCCCTCGAGCGCCTCCTCGGCGAACAGCGTGGCGATGCCGGAGTCGAGGGTCTCGCCCAGGTACGGCAGCCACATCTGCTCGTTGGGCACCGGGTGCAGGAGGCCCTTGGCGCGCTCCAGCACGGGAACGAGGTCGCCGAGGGTCTCGACCTTGGCGCCGGTGAAGGCGTAGATCACCGGCAGGAAGTAGGCGGTGTTGGTGAAGGCGACCGGCGTCTCGGGACCGTGCTCGGCGAGGGCGGTCTGCAACGCCTCATCGGCCTCGGCGACGATGCGCCGCGCGCCGCGGATCGCGCGCGTCGCGATGTAGCGCGACATCAGGCGTCCTCGCCGCCGGCGTGGACCGAGGCGGCCGATGATCCGGAGGCCCCGGTATGGCCGTGGCGTGCAGCGGCCCGCGTGTCCGTGGCCGTGGTCGTGCCCGTCGCCGTGGTCGTGCGAGTGGCCCTCGGCGAGCGGGTACACGGCCGAGCCGACGACCGTGACGCCGGCCTCGGCCTCGCTCGCCTTCTCGGCGAGGTACGTCTTGATGGCGCTGAAGTACGGGCTGTCGCCGCTGTCGCCGAACTGCGCGGGGTCGTACGGCTTGAGCTTGAGCGCCGCTCGTTTGGCGTCGATGAGCTCGAGCGAGCGCGCCAGCATCTCGTCCCAGTCGGGGATGAACTCGAGGTCGCCGCCGACCATCTCCTCCCAGCCCTCGGTCATCAGCCGGGTCGCGACGCTCGACGCCGCGACGGGACTGCCGACGCCGAAGATCACGTGGGCGCCGGAGGCGGCGAAGTAGGTGCCGATGGCGATCGCCTTCTCGCACATCCACTCCGGGCACAGGCCCACGGCGGGGAGGTCGTCGATGTCCTCGCCCAGGCCGCCCTCGGTGGCGACCTGGGTCAGCACGGTGAGGATGCGCGAGTTGTCGACGCAGCTCCCGAGGTGCAGGACCGGCGGGATGCCGATCGCCTCCATGACCTCGCGCAGGCCGGGGCCGGCGGCGTCGAGGATCTCGGGGCTCAGGTAGCCCGCCTTGGCCCCGGCCGTCGCGGCGCAGCCGGTGACGACGACCATGCACGTCGCGGGCGATGAACTCCTTGATCATCGTGACGATGCCCTCGTCCTGCGTGACGCGGGCGTTGTTGCAGCCGACGACGCCGGCCAGGCCGCGGATGCGGCCCGCGATGACGGCGTCGTTGAGCGGCCGGAACGAGCCGCGGTGAAAGCCGCCCTGCATGTAGTTGAGGTACTCGTGCGAGAAGCCGGCGACGAGGGGCTCGTGGTAGTCGGGGATGTGGATCGGGCCGCGGTGCGCGTAGTTGTCGATGGCGAGGCGGACGATCTCGCGCGCGGTCTCGGGCGCGCGGTGCTCGTCGAACTCGATGTGGACCGCGCCCGGGATCTTGGCCTTGGGCGAGGTCGTGACCAGCTTGGTGTGGAAGCGCTGCGCCAGCGGGCCGAGGGCCTGCATGATGCACTGCACGTCGACGACCATCGCCTCGACGGCGCCGGTGAGCACGGCGAGCTCCTGGTGCAGGAAGTTGCCGGCCGGCGGGATGCCGTAGCGCATCAGGATCTCGTTGCTCGTGCAGCAGATGCCGGCGAGGTTGATGCCCTCGGCGCCCTTGGCCTTCGCCTCGGCGATGAGCTCGGGGTCGCGGGACGCCTCGACCAGCATCGCCGAGAGAGTCGGCTCGTGGCCGTGCACGACGACGTTGACCTGGTCGGCCTTGAGCACGCCGAGGTTCACCTCGGCGGCGAGCGGCGAGGGTGTGCCGAAGAGGATGTCGCTGATGTCGGTCGAAGCATGGCGCCGCCCCAGCCGTCGGCCAGAGAGCAGCGCAACGCCGACTTGAGGATGTTCTCGGCGTCGAGGTCGACGCCCTCGTGGGTGCGGTGCATGACCTCGACGACCTCGCGGTCGATGGCGCGCGGCGTCAGGCCGAGCTTCTTCCACAAAGCCTGACGCTTCGGGGTCGCGCGCCGCGTGTAGACGATGTCGTCGTGCGGCTGACCGAACTGCGCCAGGGCGACGTCGGCGACGTCGAGGGCGATCTCGTTGACGTTGCGACCGCCGGTCGGGACGCCCATGTAGGCGGCCACCGTCATCAGCTTCTGCTCGTCCTTGATCGCGTAGCCGGCCGCCTCGCCGGTCGCCACGGCGCGCAGGGTCATCGCCATGTCGCGGCCGTGGTCCGAGTGCGCCGACACGCCGCCCGCGACCTGGCGCGCGAAGTGGCGCGCGGCGACGGTCGGCAGGTCGGCGCCGCACAGGCCCGTCTTGCTCTCGGCGTCCTTGCCGACCAGCCGGCACGGGCCCATGCTGCAGATGCGACAGCAGGCGCCCGTTTCGCCGATGGGGCAGGGCTTCATCTCGTCCGCGCGCGAGAAGACAGTGCCCATGCCGCACTCGTCGGCGTGGCGCAGCATCTCGAGGGCGGCCGGGTCGATGCTCTTCGCGTCTCCCATGTGCGTGTCTCCCTGGCCGAGTCTCAGTACTTGCGGTAGTCGCCCGACATGGCGAGGTCGGTCGCGTTCGTCCCCGTGACGCGCGGCGCCGTCGCCCAGGCGGGCTTGTCCGTGCGGGCCTCATCGGCGGCGGGTTCGCCCGGGGGTAGCCCGCCGCGGTCAGCGCGGCGACGATCGCCTCCTCGCCGGTCGCCTGCGGGTCGTAGGCGACGCGCACCGTCAGGTCGCGCGCGCTGGCCTCGACCTGCTCCACTCCCGGGAAGGTCGAGGAGGGCGGCGCGCGCCTTCAGGACGTGATGGTCGGCCCAGAGATCGGGGACGACGGCGACGAGCTCATCCATGCAGACCTCCTCACAAGCGACGGGCCGGCCGCGGACCCCCTGGGCAGGGGGTCCGCGGCCGGCCGTTCGCATCTGAAAACAACGTTGAGATGCACAAAACTACTGTACGGGAAGGCGCAAAGGGTCGCAACTCATTGTGTGTTCTGTCACATCGGCGTCCGAGGCTTCAGGCTCGGATGGCAGTGCGTGCAGTGTACACCCTAGGTCGTTGACCCGAGACCCCGGCCCGAGCCGGGAACAAGGCCTGGGTCGCCTAGAGCTCCTCGCCCTGCTCCTCGACGTCGTTGTACCAGGGGCGGCGCTCGCCGACCCTGGCGCGCCGCCGCCAGCGCCGCGACTTGGGCGCGTCTTCGAGCGCCCGGCGCACGCGCGCCAGTCCCTCGCGGACGCGGGCCCGTCGTCCTCCGGGCAGCGCGTAGCCCGGCAGCATCGCCTCGGCGCGCGCGAGGCTGCGCTCGACGTCGTGGTACAAGCCCCAGTCTGTCGGCGCACTTGGCGGCGATGTACGAGAGGCCGATCACGCCCGGCGCCTCCTCGTCGGCCAGCTCGAGGTCCTTGAGCAGCGTGAGCGCGTCGCGGACGTCCTTCTCGTCCTGCTTGTGCACCTGGAGCTTGGTGAGCAGCTGGTCGCTCACCGGGATGGTGTAGTCGTCGAGGTCGAGCCGGTCCTTCAGCCCGAGCTCGTGGTCCATCCGGAACGTGTCGAGAAACACGTCGATGTGGTCGTCCGGGATGGACGGGCCGTCCCTCGTCGTCGTCGCCGTGCGCGCAAGGGCGCACGAACTGCAGCTGACGGCCGCCCGTGGCCTGGGTGAAGTGCAGGTTCTCGGCGAAGCCGAGCTCGCGGAAGAGACCCCGGATGCTGCGCGCTGCGCGTGCAGGCCGATGAGGTCGAAGTCGCTGTAGTCGCGCTCGCAGAAGGCGATCGCGTCGCACCAGGCGCGCACGCCCAGGCCGCCGTAGAGGCGCAGCACGATGCCGCGCTCGCGCGCGGCGTCGACGATCCTGCGCGCCTTCCTCGACCATCGCGTCGCGCGCGGCGACTGCCGCCGCCGATGTCTGCGTATCGCCCATGGGCGAGTGGTGCCCGCCTCGCGAGCGCTAAACCGGAGTACATAAGTCTTCTTTTTGGGTGACCCGTGGGGGCGACGCGGTCAGGCCGCCGCGGCGGGCGGCGCGGCCGGCTCCGCGGGAGCCGCCGCCGCCCGCTTCGCGGCTTCATCCCGAAGAGGAAGCGCACCGGGCCCCAGCGCCGCACGGCGACCTCGTAGATGCCCACGCTGAGCGCCGAGCGAGGCGATGGCGACGAGCGTGAACTTGGCCCATGGCGGCCAACTCCCAGCCGCAGACGGTGTAGGCGACGCCGATGATCACCGTCTGGTGCAGGATGTAGAACGGGTAGGCGGCCTCCGTCGCGTACCGCAGCACCGGGCCGCCTCCGGTCATGAAACGGTGCCCCAGGCCGAGCAGGCCCAGGATCATCCCCCAGACCCCGATCTCGTAGAGGTACTTCATGCCGACGTACATGGCGTGCGCAGCTCGTATCCCCAGCCGCCGGCGCGCGGCTCGGCCCAGATGTAGACGATGCTCGCCGCCAGGCCGACGCCGAGCAGCCAGACCCAATCGCGGTCGATCACACGGCCGATGCGCTCGTCGGCCGAGCAGCATGAAGCCGAGGATGACGAGGATCAAGAAGCCGATCGGCGGCTGCCCGCTCAGGTCGTCGTCCTTCTGGAGCCACGGCAGGACGAGGATCGAGCGCCGGCACGAGCAGGAGCAGCCCGGGTACCTGCGACAGCCGGCCGAACCCGCTCACGACGCGCCTGCCGCTCGCGCGGTGCTTCAACCAGAGGAAGATCGGCAGGCCGACGAGCGAGAACACGAACAGGAAGAGGACGAACCAGAGGTGCCCCGGGGTGAAGCCGCCCTGGTAGCCCTCGAGGTGCTCGTCGGTCGTCGTCGTGAAGAACTTGGGGTAGTAGTCCCAGTACGAGATGTCGCCCTTGCCGTGCCAGCGGTAGGCCCACCACGTCTGCGGCGGCACGATGACGACGAGGCCGAAGACGAAGGGGACGAGCAGGCGCTTGGCGCGCTCGCCGACGTACTGGCCGGCGCCGCGATGGCGGAAGGCGAGCCACGTGCCGCGCCGGCGAGCAGGAAGAGGAAGCTCATGTGCCAGGGGCCGACGAAGTCGACGAAGCGCTGCGCCGGCTGCCACGGCGGGTCGTTCTTGACGTAGAAGTCCTCTTCCCAGTTGAAGCAGCGCGCGGTGTGGTACGGGATGAGCAGGAGGACGGCGGCGATGCGCAGCCAGTCGATGTCGTTGCGGCGCGGCGGCCGCTCCCCCAGAACGGTGCCCCCCATGGCGCTCACTGTAGCAGGGCGCGGCGGCGACGCAAGCGTCATCACGAGGGGACGCGCACGCTTCAGAAGAGGCGGGCGGGGAGGCCGTCGGCCTCCCCGCCCGCCTCGCATCACGGACGCGCGTCAGAACGGGTGTGGACCTTACGTCAGCCGTTCGAGGGCCTTGCCCATCGGGGCGAAGATACCCACGATGATGCGGAGGAAGCCGACCACGAGCAGATAGATCCCGATGAGCCAGAGAAGCGCCAGTCCGCCTTCACCCGGATTGAAGAAGAGGATGAGACCGAACACCACGGACACGAGGCCGACGATGATCATCCAGACGCGGTGGGCGCCGCCCTCCTTGGAGACGAAGGCGCCGCCGATGTCCACGACGCCGGTGACGATCGCCCAGCCGCCGATGAGGTAGATGAGCGTCAGCGCGCTGAGCTCCGGCCAGGCGAGGATCATGACGCCGAGGATGATGGCGAAAAGGCCCCCGACGATGCCGGCGGACTTGCTCTCCATGTGACCCCGCAGACCGGCGACGATGCGCATCAGGCCGTAGACGATGACCATGATCCCGAACAGGTAGATCACCGTCTTGAGGCTCGCGCCGGGCATCGCGAGCAGCAGGATGCCGAGCACGATCATCACCAGGCCGGCGAGGGCCGGATGGTCCGCGCCGAACCGCTTAGATTCCGCCATCAGATCCTCCCTGCGAATTGGTCGTCACGCCTGCGTCAGGCCGCCGAGGACGAGCCCGGGATGCGGCCGCGGTTCCCCCAGGCGCCGCCGGTCCAGAAGGCGACGTCGGCGAAGATCCCGAGCGCGATCCAGAACCAGTCGAACCCGTTCATCCCGGCGGGCTTCACGAGCACGTAGCTCATCGTCGTCCAGGGCACGAAGATGATGCCGAACATGGGCCACAGCCAGCTGCTGAAGGCGAGGTCCCAGCGCTCCGGCTGGATGGCCCACCAGATGATGCCCGCGACCCGCGGCCCGAGCAGGAACAGCGAGGTGAAGAAGCAGCACATGGGCCCCCCATTGTCTCGATTCTCGCGATGCGCTGCACCGCAGCGCACGCGGCTAGACTGCGCCCAGTCGGCCGCCCTCGCGCTGCGCTCGACCGGCCGTCCTCGCGCTGGGCGAGGTCGCGCCGCGATGGTGGCGCGTATCCTGCACTACGCGAGGCGGGGTTGCAAGGCTGACCGGGTGGTCACAGTCACACCGCTCCTCTCACTTCGGCGCGCCGCCCAGCCTCCACCGTGGGGCCGAGCCCACGCCGGCGACCGGACTGCCGTGCAGCAAGCATGCCGACGGATAGAGCGCCTCAGTCGTGCGTGACCCCGAGCCGAGTGATGGTGCGCTCGACGGCGTTGATCGGCACGCCCAGCAGCGCGGCGATCGTTGGACTTCGCCTCCATGCCCGGTGGGCTCGCGAGGGTAGGTCGCGTCCTGCACCGGGATGCGGCCGAGGCCGCGGTCGCGGCGCACCTCGTTCATCACCACGGGGTCGCTCAGCTCCTCGGGTGCCACGCCGAGGCGCTCCGCCACGTGGCGCTTGGCCGGCTCGAGCCTCATGCCCCGGGTCATCTGCATGCGGGCCACCAGGTCTCCGGCGGCCCGCATCCCGCCCATGCCCGCGGCGAGGGCGTGCGAGCACTGCATGCCGAGGGGGTCCCCGGCGCCGACCTACAAGCCGTCGAGACGCAGGATGTCGACCATCGCCCGCGAGACCCGGGCCGTCGCGTCGACCGGGCAGTACAGGGCCATGGGAATGCCGCCGACGCCCATGCCCACGTTCATGTGGACGGGGATGGGCGACCGCTCGACGCACGGCTTCACGAGCGTGATGGCACGTGCCGTGTTCCAGGCCACCGTGCGCCCGGTGTTGACGGTGACGGCCGGCCCGAAGACGGTGGCGCCCGCCTGCCGCGGCGATCTCCATCTGCGCCGCCGGCCACATCCCCGCCAGGCGCTTGCCCGCGGTACGTCAGCTGACCGTGCATGCCCAGCACGAACTCGGTCGCCATGCCGAGCTCGATGCCCATCTCGGGGCAGCGCCTCGCGGATCTCCTCGACGGCGCGCAGCGTCGCGAGGAAGTCGCCGTCGCCGGCGGCGCCGGCAGTGTCGAAGTCGATGGCGTCGGCGCCTGCCTCCCACATGCCCTCGGCGACGTGCACCATGTCGGGCACGGCGTGCTCCACGGCGAGCTCCTGCGCCTCGCGCGCCTCCTCGATGCGGCCCAGAGGCAGAAGCTCGGACCAGTTCGGGACAGGGGCCGTCGGGCATCGAGTAGCGCCCGAGGTCGGGCATCGCCCCGTACTGCACCGGCACCACGAGGTTCTGCTGCGCCACACGCATCGCCTGGGTCTCGAACGAGAGCACCGTCTTCACGGCCTTGAAAGAGTAGTCACGGTGCCAGAGCTCGACGAGGTCGGCGCCGAGGTGGTTCTGCCACTGGACCAGTCCGTCGACGCTGGAGCCGCTGTCGGCGTTGCCCGAGCCGTCGATCGACAGGATGACCTCGGCGCCGATGTCGACCCCCGTGAACCTGCTGTTCGAGGCGAAGATGTCGAAGAGGTGGGCGAGCTCGTCCGATGCGAGGGGGGGCACCTTCGCCCGTGTGGAGGCGGCCAAGGTGCCGGCCTCGAGATCGCTGCGGAGGTCGTCGCGCGAGATCTCGATCAGCGAACCATCTCCAAGGCGGGTCTTGATCGTCGCCGTCACGGCGGGCCTCTCCGATCAGGCGAAGGATCGACCCGATCTACGGCCAACGGCACGTGTGTGACAAGAGCCGGACACTGCTCCAGGGGCGTCGCCTTCATCGAGGGAGCGACTTGGGCACGCATGGCTCCTGTCGCGAAGGCCACCCTTCAGATGGGCCACCCAGCTCGAAGTTCCATGGCGTCCAATATAGTGGACGCATTGCCCGTTGACTGGCGGCGTGGAGCGGACTATAGTGGACCGCGCTCCAGCATAGGACTCTTCTCCGGGGGACTCACCGCCATGCAGCTCGGTGACAAGCTCAAGGCGATCAGGCTCGAAAGCCGTGTGACACTGGTCGGGTTGTCCAAGGCCGCCGGGGTCTCCAAGAGCATGCTGAGCAGGATCGAACGCAACCAGTCCGCCCCGACCATCACCACGCTGGAGAAGATCGCGAGTGCGCTGGGCGTGGACCTCGCCTACCTCTTCACCGATCTCGATGCCGGCGACCCCGCCGTTTCACCGGACCGAAGTCCGCGCCCCTTGGTCGCCCGCGATCGATCGCTCGATGCCGACAACGGCGTGAACGGAAGCGAGTCGGCACCCGTCTCGGTCGTCCGCAGCGATCAGCGACGGAAGGTGATCATGCCCTGGGGGGCCACCTATGAGTTGCTCTGCCCGGACATGCAGCATCGGATCGAGTTCATCTCCATGAACTACCCGGTGGGGGGTGGGTCGCACGACCTCTACTCCCATGACGGGGAGGAGTGTGGGGTCGTCCTGCAGGGACGCTTCAGGGGGATCGTCGGCGACCAGGAGTTCGTCCTCGAAGCCGGCGACAGCATCTACTACGCCAGCTCGATCCCTCATCGCTGGGAGAACGCCGGCGACGTGGAGGCCAAGGCGATCTGGGCGATCACGCCACCTTCTTTCTAGAGTCAAGAAGCGCAGCAGTCGATCACGGATCGTCGACGAGGAACGAACAGGCACAGGTCTCTGCAGTTGGAGCCGCCAGAGCACAAGGAGGGTACGCGGTGGAAGGATTCACGGGGAAAAGGGTGGGGTCGAGCTTCGCCATCACGGACGATGACTGCAAGCAGATCCACGCGGCGGTCGTCCGGGTCCTCGAGAAGGGGGGGATGCGGTGTGACGACCAGCGTGCAGCCAAGCTCTACGAGGAGGTGGGCTGCACGGTCGAAGATGACGGGAAGCTCATCAAGATCCCCGAGCACGTCATCGACGCCGCCTTCAAGACCTGCCCCGGCGACTTCACGATCTACGGCCGGGAGCCCAAGAACGATGTGGCCATCGGCAAGGGCGAAGTCCACTTCGCGACCGTGACCGGACGGTACATCCGCGACATCCGGACGGGCGAGCGGCGCAAGGTCACGCGCCAGGACGCGATCGAGGGCGCCAGAATGGCCGACGCCCTGGAGAACGTCCACGGGC
Organism: uncultured Thermoleophilia bacterium; assembly: GCA_963707855.1. Taxonomy (GTDB): domain Bacteria; phylum Actinomycetota; class Thermoleophilia; order UBA2241; family UBA2241; genus UBA2241. The sequence goes on along the minus strand of CAVPRQ010000026.1, from coordinate 71,688 downwards.
TCTACAAGTCGGTCATGTGGCTGTACGACGAGCCCAAGATCATCAACTCGCAGATCCTCGTCGGCGAGATGATGAAGAACACCACCAAGGGCATGACTTGGGTGTACAACACCGGCGCGCCGAACGAGGTCCCCGACCTCATCAAGATCTGGCAGATCGCGGCCGGCGGAGCCGATGAGCTCAAGAAGAAGCCCCACGTCCTCGGTCACGTCATCGTCAACCCGCCGCGGGTCGTGGACGTGAACTACACGGACTGGATGATCGGGTTCTGCGACGCCGGTATCCCCATCACCGTGTACAGCGCGACGATGGCCGGGGCCACCGGTCCCGCCACGCTGGCGGGCATGATGGTGCAGGTCATCGCCGAGGCCGTCGCACTGGTCGTCCTCACGCAGGCCTACAAGCCTGGGCCACCCGCTCTGCTTCTGCAGCTTCAACCCGAGCATGGACATGCGCACGGGCCTGTGGTCGTTCGGCAACCCGGAGTACTCGACCCTCGGCACCGGCATCGCCAAGATGGCCCAGTACTACGGCGTACCTTGCGTGGCGTTCGGCAACACCGATTCCTGCGACACCGACCAGCAGACGGCCTACGAGAAGGCCATGATCCTCTTCAACTACGCGCTGGCGGGCATCAGCCTCACCTGGACGCTCGGCGGGACGGCCGGCTTCAACTTCTGCGCCTGGGACCAGATGGTCGTGGACAACGAGGTGGCGGGCTTCATCGGTCAGTACCTGAAGGGCATCCGCGTCGACCCCGAGAGGTTGTCGGAGGAAGTCATCATGAAGGTCGGCCCGCTCCCCGGCAGCTACATGAACGAGGAGCACACCCGCAAGTGGTACCGCAAGGAGTTCTTCATCCCCGAGCTCAGCAACCGGGAGTTCTTCGAGACCTGGGAACGCGGGCACACGGAGCTCCAGGACAAGGCGAAGGCGAAGGCCCTCGAGATCCTCGACACGCACGAGTCGCCGGTGGCTCCCGAGATCCAGAAGGAGATCGACGACTATCTTGCCTTCGTGCGCGAGCGCGACGTGGAGTAGGGCGCCGAGGTCCAGCGCATCCGACATGCAGACACTGACAGAAGAAGAGGGCTAAACATGGCTGACCATTCGGAGTACTTCGACAAAGTCGCGCAAACGGTGGTGGACTGCGACAAGGACGCCTGCCTTCGTCTGCTCGACGAGGGCGATCGACATCGATCCTCTGGAGACCCTTGAACAGGGGTTGGGCAAAGGCATCAAGCAGATCGGCGACGATTTCGGCTCCGGCAAGGTCTTCCTGCCCGAGCTGATCGGCGCCGCGGACGTCATGAAGGCGGGCGTCGCCGTTCTGGACGAGAGGATCAAGGCCTCGGGCAAGGACCGGGAGAGCCAGGGAAGGATCGTCATCGGCACGGTGAAGGGCGACATCCACGACATCGGCAAGTCGGTCGTCGCCTCGATGCTCCAGGCGAACGGGTTTGACGTCGTCGACCTCGGCATCGACGTCGACGACGCGGCGTTCGTCAGCGCGGCCCAGGAGCACAAGGCGGACTGCGTGGGCATGTCGAGCCTGCTGACGTTGAACATCGACTACATGGGCGTGGTCGTCCAGAAGCTCAAGGACGCAGGGATGCGGGACCAGGTGAAGGTGATCGTGGGCGGTGCGCCGGTGACCCAGGAGTTCGCCGACGAGATCGGCGCCGATGCCTTCGGCTGGGATGCGTCGGACGCCGTGAAGAAGGTCAAGGCGCTTCTCGGGAAGTAGATGCGTCCGATAGTGTGGTGATCGGCCGCGCCCGGCGCACGGCCCGGTCCCAGGCCCGATTGTTCCGGGAGATCGCCCAAGCTCGATGTCCGTGCCTCGCGGCACGACGGGGAGGGGAGAGAGGATGCCTGCAAAGCCAAAGACGCTTGACCGCGAACGTATCCGCACGCATGAGCGCGCGCGAGCTGGAGGCGTTCAACGCGAAGACACCGCAGTCGGCTGCCCTGTACGAGCGCGCGCGCAAGACGCTCGCCTGCGGCATCGGCTCGTCGTACCAGTGGCGCGAGCCGTGGCCCATCTACCTCAGGGAGGGAAAGGGGTCGCATCTCTGGGACATCGACGGCAACGAGTACCTCGACTACCTGAACGGGTTCGGCTCGATGGTCCAGGGGCACGCGCATCCCGCCATCGTCAAGGCCGTCCAGGAGCAGGTGCTGCACGGGCAGCAGTTCAGCGAGCCCGTCGAAGACGGCGTCATCGTCGCCGAGGAGCTGGCGAGACGCTGGAAGCTGCCCAAGTGGCGCTTCACGAACACCGGGTCCGAGTCCACCATGGACGCGATCCGCATCGCGCGCGCCGTGACGCATCGCGACGGCGTGATGAAGATCTTCGGCTCGTACCACGGCCACCACGACTACGTGATGGTGTCGGTGCCGGGCAACTACGGCGACTTCGGCCCGCGCGACGACTACGGCTCGTTCCCCTACGGTGCCGGCATCCCGGACGCCGTCGTCCAGATGACGGCGGCCGTGCCCTTCAACGACCTCGACGCGATGGAGAGCCGCCTCAAGAAGATGGCCGCCGCGGACAAGCGTGCCGGCCTGCATGATCATGGAGCCGGCGATGATGAACATCGGCATCGTCCTGCCGGAGCCGGGCTACCTTGAGGGCGTCCGCGAGCTCACGAAGAAGTACGGCGTGCTGCTCATCTTCGACGAGGTCAAGACGGGTCTGACGGTCGCCCCGGGCGGCGGCACCGAGCACTGGGGCGTCATGCCCGACCTGGTCGCCCTCGCCAAGAGTCTCGGCGGCGGCATCCCCTGCGGGGCGATCGGCGGCACCGACGAGGTCTTCGCCGAGGTCGAGAACTTCAACGTCTGGCAGGTCGGCACGTTCAACGGCAACCCGCTCGCGATGGCGGCCGCCAAGGCCACGCTCTTCGAGATCCTCACGCCCGAAGGGTACGAGCATCTGGCCGCGATCCGCGGCCGGCTCGCCGACGGCTGTGACGCCGTCATCGAGAAGTACGGCCTGCCGGCCTACACGGTGACCCTGGGCGCCAAGGGCTGCGTGACCTTCACCACCGAGAAGGTGGTCGACTACCAGAGCTACTGCGACTACCAGGACGCCGAGATGATGGACCTGGCGTGGCTGTACGAGGCGAACCGCGGCATCTACGCGGCGCCCGGGCGCGACCAGGAGTTCACCATCTCCGTGCAGCACTCGCTCGAGGACGCCGACCGCTACGCGGAGGTCTTCGGCGAGCTGGCCGCCGAGCTGACGGCCTAGCCGGTCCCGGCCGGGCGGGGCGGCGGCGGACTGCCGCCGCCCCAAACCGGAGGGGAGTGTCGCGGGACGCCGCCGGCACGCCGGCGTGCGCGACCAGCACGACGAGGCACGCCGGTTCACGGGAGCGCGCGTGACGGCGTCGCGTCCGACGAGCTCGCCGGCGTCGCCTGATGGCGGGCGCCCCGACGTGAAGGACCAGAGGGAGGTTCGCATGCACGACGCCGATGCCGATCAGTCCATCGACCGGGACCGACTCGAGCGGCTGATCGAGCGCGAGCGTCAAGCGTTCCTGCGCGAGCATCAGCGCTCGCGGGAGCTCCACGAACGGGCGCGCGGTTCGCTGCTCGCCGGCGTGCCCCTGATCTGGATGACGGCCTGGCCGGGAGACCACCCCGTCTTCTTCGCCGAGGCCCGCGGGAGTCACCTCACCGACGTCGACGGTCACACCTACGCGGACTTCTGCCTCGGGGACACGGGCTCCATGAGTGGCCACTCCCCCGAACCGGTCGTCAGGGCCGTGCGGGAACGCGCCGAGACGCACGGCGGGATCACGACGATGCTCCCCACCGAGGACGCGCTCGTCGTTGGCGAGGAGCTCTCCCGTCGCTTTGGCCCACCCCTCTGGCAGTTCACCACCACCGCCACCGACGCGAACCGCTGCGTGATCCGGCTCTGCCGCCAACTCACGGGCGTCCGTACATCCTCGTGTTCGCGTGCTGCTACCACGGGAGCGTGGACGAGAGCCACATCGTGCTGGACGCCGACGGGCGTCCGCGATCGCGGCCGGGCAACATCGGCCCGCCCGTCGACCCGGTCGTGACGAGCAAGGTCGTCGAGTACAACGACGTGGCCGCGCTCGAGCAGGCGCTGGCCCCGCGCGACGTGGCCTGCGTGCTGATGGAGCCGGCGATGACGAACGTCGGCATCGTGCCGCCGCAGCCCGGCTACCTCGAGGAGGTGCGGCGGCTGTGCGACGAGACCGGGACGCTGCTCGTCAACGACGAGACGCACACCTGGTGTGCCGGTCCCGGCGGCTGCACCGCCGCCTGGGGCCTGCGCCCGGACATCGTCACTCTCGGCAAGACGCTCGCGTCGGGCATCCCGATCGGCGCCTACGGGGTCTCGGCTGACCTGGGCGAGCGGATCCTCGACGACCGCGAGGGCGACTACAGCGGCCCGGGCGGCATCGGCGGCACGCTCGCCGGCAACGCGCTCGGCAGCGCCGCCGCCCGAGCGACGCTGACGAGCGTGCTCACCGACGAGGCCTTCGAGCATATGACGGCGCTGGCCGAGCGCTTCGAGGACGGCGTCCGCGAGGTGATCCAGTCGCGCAGACTGCCGTGGTGCCTCGCCAGGCTGGGCGCCAGGGTCGAGTATCGCTTCTGCGCCGAGGTCCCGCGCACCGGCTCGGAGTCGTTCGCCGCCCAGGACACGGACCTCAACGAGTACTTCCACCTCTCCGCCCTGAACCGAGGGATCCTCATCACGCCCTTCCACAACATGGCGTTGATGTGTCCGGAGACGACGACCGCCGATGTGGACCTGCACTCCGCGGTCTTCGCCCAGGCGGTCGACGAACTCATCGGGTGACGCACCAGGACGAACGCCGGCTGCGCTACCGGATACCGGCGCGGTGACCGACTGTGCGGCTCGACTCCCGGAGACACGACTCCTCGGCCCGATGGTCGTCTTCAGTCGGCCGTGGCCTGCGGGTCGCTCACACCTGAGTACAGGGCCATCAGCTGTTCGATGCCCCTGCCTGCCGTCTTCCAGTCGTCGCGATCGGGATGGATCAGCCGCTCGACCGTCATCCCATCGATGAGCATGCGCAGCACCAGAGCCACCTCATGGGACGGTCCGGATTGAGTCTCTGTTCCCTCCTGCAGCAGATCGAGGATCGAGTCGGTCCAACGCTGATAGAACTCCTGCAGTTGAACGCGCATCTCCTTCTTCCGTAGCACGTAGCCGAGGACGTCGAAGAAGACCAGGTCGTTGCTGGGGCTGACGAAGTCGAGCCAGTTCTCGACGATGAAGCGCACTCGTTCTCGTCCCGGCGGACGTGTCCGGGCGGCCGCGACGATCCGCTCGTCGATCTCGTCGAAGGACGCCGTCACCAGGGATGCCATCAGCCCCGCCTTCCCGCCGAAGTGATAGCTGACCGCGGCCTTGTAGACGCCCGCCTCCGCGGCCACTGCCGCGACCGTGAGCGCCGGCAGACCATCCCTGTGCACCAGCCGCACCGCGCTCTCAAGGATCCTCTGGTGCGTCTCTTCGCCTCGCCCGGCGTCTTCCGTGACCCTGCGCGCTGAGATCCTGCCGGAGGGCGCCTCTCGTTTCTCGGTCACCGCGGTCCTCCTCGGGTACGCCGCCCATCTTCACCTTACCCGCGTCACGCTCTGCCCGCCTCGCCCCCACGTCCGGCGGGGCGGCAGCCTCACTATTGACAAGCATCATAGCTCCGCTAGAGTACCAATTCGACCGACCGTTCGGTCGTTTTCGACGATGAGATGGGCCGGGACGGCACCGTCTTCAGGCACTACATCCAGGGGGAGGGCATGATCACAGAATCCGAATTGATGGAGTTGTCCTGGCCCGGTGCGCCGAACATGATCACCGAGGTCCCCGGTCCACAGGTGCAGCGTTGGGTGGCGGAGTCCGCCGCGTACGAGTCCTTCACCCGCGGCGGAGGCAGCCTCCCCGTCGTCATGGAGAGCGGCAAGGGTGTGACCGTCAAGGACCCCGACGGCAACCTGTACCTCGACATGTCCGCCGGGGTCGCGGTCAGCTCCGTGGGCCGGCGGCATCCCAAGGTGCTCGAGGCGATCCATCGCCAGGCGGACGTCATCATGCACACGACCGACATCACCAACCCGAAGCGCATCGAACTGGCGAAGAAGGTGTCGGGGATCATGCCGGAGGGCCTGCGGGGCAGATGCCACACGTCCCTCCTACAGAACGGCAGCGACGCCGTCGAGACGGCGATCAAGTTCTCGCGCGCCATCACGGGTCGTTCGCAGATCGTGGCCTTCCACGGCGCCTACCACGGCGTGTGGTGCGGCGCGGTCGCCTTGACCACGGGCGACAACTACCGCCACGGCTGGGGACCCTCGATCCCCGGTGTCATCCACGTGCCCTACGCGTACTGCTATCGCTGCGCCTTCGGCAAGACCTACCCCGCCTGCGACGTCCAGTGCGGCAAGTACGTCGACTACGTCCTCAACACCCCGTACACGGGGGCGGACGACGTCGCCGCCGTCATCATCGAGTCGGAGCAGGGCGAGGGCGGCTATGTCGCCCCGCCGCCGGAGTTCCTCGAGATGGTCAAGGCCGCGTGCGAGAAGAACGGTTGCCTCTACGTGGCCGACGAGGTGCAGGCCGGCGCGGGGCGCACCGGCAAGATGTGGGCGATCCAGCATGCGAACGTGGCCCCGGACATGGTCACGTGGGGCAAGGGCATGGGCGGCGATCTGCCGATGGCGGGACTCACCTACCGCGAGGAGTTCGAGGAGGCGCTGCGCGAGTGCTCGCACCCCAGCACCTTCGCGGGCAACGCCATGTCCTGTGAAGTCTCCATGACCAACATCGACCTCATCATGGACCCTGAGACCGACCTGCTCGGCCACGTCACGGAGTTGGGCAAGGAGATGCGGGCCTACCTGACCGACGCGATGCCGCAGGTGCCTTGTGTGGGCGAGGTACGAGGCAACGGCCTCATGATCGGCATCGAGCTTGTGGCGGACCGCGCCACCAGGGAGCCGCTCGAAGCCGCCTGCAACGGCGAGGTCTCGATGAAGCTGCTCAACCGCGGCATCATCCTCGCCCCGCGCGGGCGGTACGGCAACGTCTTCCGCCTGATGCCGCCGCTGACGCTGCCCAGGGAGTACGCGTTCAAAGCGCTCGACATCATGCTGGACGTCTTCAAGGAGTACTGATCGAATGGAGCGCGACGGGTGGCGCGCGTTCTCGGCGGCCCGTGCTGAAGTGCTCGGAAGGGAGGGCTTCCGCCGGGACTCTGACGATTCCGTGACAACGCGGGTAGTGCAAACCGAGAAAGGGGGAAGTGATGGCTGAAGAGCAACTCGCGTTCGCCCGCAAGGCGAGCGGCATGGTGCGCGGTCTGTCCTACTGGGACGTTCTCTCGTTGGGCATGGCGTTCATCACGCCGATCCTGTCGATCTGGTACATCGTCCAGGTCGGCCTGAACCTGTATCCGCAGGCCAACCTCGTGATCTGCGTCCTCATCTCCGTCGCGACCATCGGCTGGGCAGGTCCCTTGGTCTGGGGCATCCTGGGCGGCACCATGCCGCGCAGCGGCGGCGACTACGTCTACTCGTCGCGCATCCTCACCCCGTGGCTCGCCATGGGGGGGAGCTTCGCGATGCTCTGCGGCGCGTTCTACTGGACCATCTTCAATGCCGCCGTCTTCGCCGTGCCCTCCCTGTCGATGCTCGGCCAGTACATGGGCTGGACAGGCCTGTCCGACTTCGCCACGAGCACGGCGGGGAGTTGCATCCTCTCGATCATCTGCCTGGCGATAGCTCTCGTGATCGTCATCTTCGGCCAGAGCCTGTACCGCAAGCTCTCCGTCGCGGCGATCATCGTCATGTCGGGCGGGGTGCTCATCCTCAACATCCCGCTCACGTTCACGTCCAAGGCCGACTTCATCGCCAATTGGGACGCCGAGGCTGCCAAGGCCGGATCCCTGCCCTACAACGAGTTCCTCACTGCCGCGCAGGCGGCGGGAGCGTCGGCGGCCACGACCTGGAACTGGTCCGATACCTTCGGCGCCACGGCGGTCGTCTTCTTCCTCTTCATCTGGACCTTCGCGATCTCTTACGTCGGCGGCGAAGTCAAGCGGCCTGACAAGGTCCTGATCAGGGCGCACGTGGGGGCCTACGTGATCCCGGCCCTGCTCGCCGTGTGGGCCTTCATCGGGCTGACCTACGTCGTCGGCTTCGACTTCCTGCGCGCGACCGCCTTCCAGGACTTCAACGGGACGGTCGAGGGATACACCATGGCCTACTCCCCGAGCTACATGTCCCTCTCGTACATCGCCTCCGGCGCAAGCCCGATCATCGCCTGGGTCGCCTCCTTGACCTTCCTGATCACCATGACCTGGTTGAACACGATCCAGTTCATCGTGGCGCAGCGCGTCATGTTCGCCTGGGGCATGGACCGCATGGGTCCGAAGTGGTTCACCGCGGTGAACGCGCGCTGGGCTTCCCCTATCGGGATGTACGTCCTGGTCGCGGGCATCTCCATGTTCCTCGTCGTCGGCTACTGGTACCTGTTCCCCAGCGTCCTCGCGGGCATGGTGGCCTCGGGTATGCAGCTGGTCTCCACGTTCCTGCTCGTGTCGATCTGTGCCATCGTTCTTGCCTACCGCAAGAAGGTGGTCCACATCTGGGACTCCTCTCCCTTCCACAATTGGAAGTTCCTGGGACTGCCGGTCATCACGATCGCCGGGGTCGTCTACCTGATCTACATCCTCGCGCTCCTCTGGTTCGCCTTCCTCGACGCCAACACACGTGACATCACGGGCAAGAAGGCGCTCCTCCTGATCGTCGTCTGGGCCGTCGGGATCCTGTGGTACCTGTTCTGGAAGTACCGCAGCAGCAAGCAGGGCGTCGATGTGGCGCACATGACCTACATGGAGCTGCCGCCGGAGTGAGCCAGGGAGAACGGGTCCCTGTTGCCTGAGACTGGCGACGGAGCCATCCGACACTCCGGCCGGGCAGTCGCGCCGGCCGGAGGGATCCGACTCGAGAGGAGCTGGGGCCGGCAGTTGGCGCCCCAGCTCCTCTCGCTTCGCGACGGGCGTTCTGTCGCCAGATCGACAGAGGCCGCACGGCTGCCGCGGACAACAAGGGGAGCGAAGTGAAGGGATTGAAGGACAAAGTCGCGCTGGTGACCGGCGGCTCATCGGGCTTCGGCGAGGCCGTGGCCTGTCGCTTCGCGGACGAAGGGGTCCACGTCGCGGTCGGAGGCCGCGATGCGGCGCGCACGAAGGCGGTCGCCGAGACGGCCGCCGCCCGCGCCCACGATGCCGGTCACGACGTCGTGGTCACGGCGGTACTCGGCGACGTCAGCGTCGTCAGCGATTGCGAGCGCCTCGTCCGCGAGACCGTGGAACGCTACGGCCGCCTCGACATCCTCGTGAATTCCGCCGGAGTGTGGCTCGAGAAGCCCATCCTCGAGACCAGTGAGGCCGACTGGGACTGGTGCGTCGACATCGGCCTCAAAGGCACCTTCTTCATGTGCCGGGCGGCGCTGCGCCACATGCTGCCCCGCAGGAGCGGCGTGATCGTCAACATCGCGAGCGATTCCGGCATCCACGGCGAGCCCGGGGCGGCGGTCTACTCCGCCGCCAAGGCCGGCGTCGTGATGCTCACCCGCGCGCTCGCGATCGATCACGGGCCCGACGGCATCCGCGTGACGAGCGTGTCACCGGCGACGTTCGAGACGCCGATGGTCGCCAGAACGACGGCGGCGGCGGACGACCCCGCGGCGTACGCCGCCGGTCTGGCTGCGCGGGCCGCTACCTATCCGATGCGCCGCTACGGACGACCCGACGAGCTTGCCGCGGCGGTCGCCTTCCTGGCCTCGGACGAGGCGAGCTACGTGACCGGGCAGACCCTGGTCATCGACGGGGGCTGCACGGCGTAGGCGACGACCCGCCGGGGTCAGTCCCAGACGGGCTCACAGGCGGGGGACACGGCCAGGCCGTTCCAGGCATCGTAGGCCAGGCCGAGCGCGGCCTGCCGCTTGTAGGGCAGCGAGTATCGGCCGGGGATAGACGCGCACACCGCCTCGGCGCAGGCCTCCGCGAAACGCCGTGCCGTTGCCTCGTTCGCCGGTCGACCCTCGAGCGACGCCTCGACGGTGGCATCCCGAAAGGCCGTGTCACCGACCGCCCCGAGCGCGACCCTCACGGCCGAGAGCGTTCCTGCGGCCGGGTCGTGTTCCACCACGACCGCCGCACTCAGACGGGCGACGGTCACCGCGGACCGCGAGCCGATCTTCACGAAGACGCTCCGTTCGTGAGGCCGGAGGGGGGCGAAGGTGAAGTCGGTGATCATTTCGCCGGTGGCAAGGCTCGTTGCACCTGGCCCCACGACGACTTCGCGGATCGGTCTGCTCGACGTGCGTCCGTCGCCGTCCAGGACGGTGACGCGGGCGTCGAGCGCCATGAGGGCCGGGATCGAGTCGCCGCACGGCGAGGCGTTCGCGACGTTGCCGCCGACCGTGGCGATGTTGCGGATCTGCGTCGATCCGACCTGGGCCGCCGCCTGGGCGAGACAAGCCGCGCACTGCCTCACGACCGGGTCCGTCTGAAGCTGCGAGAACGTCGCCATGGCGCCGACTCGCAGCACACCGTCGTCGAGCCGGATCGCGGCCAGTTCGCGAACGCCTGACAGATCCACGAGCAGGTCCGGCCGGCAGTCACCGCGCCTCATTGCATTGACGAGGTCCGTGCCGCCCGCCAGCAGCCGGCTGCGCGGCGTCATGCCGGCGAGGGCGGCCGGAAGATCGCCGAGCTCGGCCGGGGTGAGGAGCTCAGCCTGCGACATGCTCCGCCCCCTCCCGAGCTGCGTCCTTCACCGCTTCCACGATCGCCGTGTAGCCCGTGCAGCGGCACAGGTTGCCCGCCAGCGCCATGCGGATCTCGGCCTCGGTCGGGTCGGGGTTGGCGATGAGGAGCGCCTTGGCCGACAGCAGCATGCCCGGCGTGCAGTAGCCGCACTGGATGGCGCCGTGCTCGATGAACTTGGTCTGGAGCACCGTCAGCTCGGCATCGCCCGCCAGGCCCTCGACGGTCGAGAACGTCCCGTCCGCGCACCTGCGGCGCCAGGACGAGGCACGAGTTGACGGCTTTGCCGTCGAGGATGACGGTGCAGGCCCCGCACTCACCCTCCGAACACCCTTCCTTGGTGCCGGTCATCCCGAGATGCACGCGCAGCACGTCGACGAGCCTGGTGGTCACGGGGACCTCGAGATCGCGCCGCAGACCGTTGACGGTGAACGTCAGCTGCACGACGGCTCACCTCTCGCCGGCGGCGCCTGCTGACCGCCGGCCGTCGCGAGCTCCGCGAGGGCGGCCAGCACCCTCTCCGGCGTGGCAGGCAAGCGTGGTGATGGCGGTGCCGAGCGCGTGGTTCAACGCGTTGATGACCGCGGCCGCGGTCGGCACCGTCGCGATCTCACCGACGCTCTTGGCACCATATGGGCCTTCATCCCCTTCGTGTTCGACCATGAGCACCTTGACGACCGGCATGTCGGGGGCGTTCACGAGGTGGTAGTTCTTGAAGCCGCCGGGGCGCGGGCGTCCTTCGTCATCAAGTGCCACGTCCTCGCAGAGCGCATACCCGATGCCCATCTGGACGGCGCCGCGGTACTGACCTTCGACCATGCCGCGGTTGATGGCTCGTCCGACGTCGGCCGACGGCCAGGAAGTCGGTGACCCGAACGAGGCCCGTGAGCACGTCGACCTCCACTTCGGCGAACTGGACCGAGTAGGACCCCGGATTGGTGAGGCTGCGGTACGTGTTGGTCACGACCACGTCCTGGCCTGTCTGTCGGCGCGCGCCCACGACGATCTCAGCGTTCGTGAGTCCAATGGCCAGGGTCGTCCCTGGACTCAACGCGCCCAGGCACTGCCCGGAGACCGCTCGCGGGAAGAACGAGCAGGTCGGCCGCCGCCTCCACCAGGCGCTCCTTGAGCTTGACCGCCGTGGCGCGGGCGGCGGCGCCGCACACGTAGATCATGCGGCTGGCGTAGCAGCCGACGTCGTAGGGAGTCGTCTCGGAGTCGGCCTCGCGAGTCGAGACCTGGTCGCTGTCGACGCCGAGCTCCTCGGCGATGATCGCTCGCAGCGCGGACCCGGTGCCGCAGCCGTTCTCATGCAGGCTCGCGTTCAGGTCGACGCTGCCGTCCTCGTTCATCTTGAGCGTCATCGTGCTTGACTCCGCATGCTCCGCGTCCAGGAGGCCGTTGTAGTGGCCGCCGCACGCGACGCCAACGCCCAGCCGGATCCGGCCGCAAGCGGCGGGCGCGGCGAAGCGCGCCTTCCAGCCGAACTCCTTGGCGCCCAGCTCGAGGCACTGGCGGACTCTTGCGTCACCCAGTGTCATGTCGCTGGCCGTGTCGACGTCACCTGGCGACACGAGGTTGCGCAGACGCAGGTCCACCGGGTCCATCGCGAGCGTCCGGGCGACCTGATCGAGGTGGATCTCGGCGGCGGTCACGATCTCCGGCGCTCCCCAGCCTCTGAAGCCGCCGGCGACCGGCGTCGTCGTGTACGCCACGCGGCCATGGTGCCTGTAGTGGGGTATGCGATACAGGCGGGTCAGCTTGTGCGACATGATCTCGCCGTATTCGGGCGAGCTGCCTGCGTAGGCCCCCGCGTCCAACAGCGTGTCGATCTCCATGTCCAGCACCATGCCGTCCGGGCTGAAGACGGAACGGATGCTCGAGGTCGTGGCAGGCCGCGTCGACGTGGCGATGATGCACTCCTCGCGATCGAGCACGAGCTTGACCGGACGGCCCAGTGTGCTTCGCCAGAAACGCCGTCACCGGCTCCAGGATGAACTCCTGCTTCCCGCCGAAAGAGCCGCCCATGGGCACCTTGATCACCCGCACCTGGCTGTAGGGGAGACCGAGGAGGTCGGCCACCACCGTGCGGACTCCGTAGACGCCCTGGCACGGGCTCCAGATGGTGAGCTTGCCGGAGCGGTCGTACTCCGCGAGACACATGTGCGGCTCCAGAGCGGCGTGATGCACCTTCTGCGTCCTCACCGTCGTGCTCGCGGAGACCGCGTCGGGCGGTCGGGGCGGCGCCGTGCCGATGTCATGGTCGTACTCGAACACGAGATTGCCGCTCGCATGTACGGCAGCGGCTCCTCGGCAAGCGCGGCTTCTGGAGTCAAGACGGGCGGGAGCTGCTCGTAGTCGACGACGATGAGGCGGACGGCCTCCGCGGCGATCGCCTCGCTCGTCGCGACGACAGCGGCCACGCGGTCGCCGACGAAGCGCACCGTCGAAGCCAGGAGCGTCTCGTCTTCGATGCACAGCGGCTCGCCGGGGGTGAGCCGGGGACGGCAATACGGTCTGCTCGGCGCGTTCTCGTGCGAGAAGACGCCGACCACACCAGGCAGCGCCTCTGCCTGGCGCGCGTCCACCTTCTTCACGACGGCGTGTGCGACCGGGCTCAGAAGGAGCTTCGCGTACAGCATCCCCGGCACGTGCATGTCGCTGCCGAAGACCAGATCGCCGGTCGCCTTCTGGGCCGCATCGTACACGGGGTAGGTCTGCCCAACGGCCCGCAGGTGCGTCGTCACTCCGGCTCCTCGCAAGAGAAAGGGGCTCTCAGCATACCGTCTCCCCAAGGCCCGAGGTTCCCGGGCCGGTCACGCGGGAGGCGCTTCGCGCGCCCGCGCACAGTGTCGAAGCACTCACGGCAGACGACGCCACGACATTGCGGGAGAAGTCCGCATGGTCACCGGACAGTCTCGCTTCACCCGCCGGCCAGCGGCGTCAGGATGAGGACGTCATCGGCGTCGTACAGCACGGTGTCCGGGCCGTCGAGCACGCCGATGTCGCGGCCGTTCACCATCACGCGCAGCGGCGGAGGCACTCGCCGACCATCGAGGACGACGAGATGTCGAGCGACGTCCTCTCCACAGGTCTCTCCGATCGCGCCGAGCAGGTCTTCAACGCGGCTGCCCGCCGGCAGGACGAACTCCAGCTCGCCGGCACCGAGCAACGACCTTAGCGACCCGACGGTCCGCACCTTGACCCGCACGACCGGCTGCTCGTCCTCTTCCGTCTTCAGGACAGCCCCAAGGCGTCGGCCGCGTAGCCCAGATCGAGCTTCTCGAGCGTCGTCCGCTCGGGAATCCCCTCGGGTGACCAGCCCCGTGCCCGGTAGTAGTCGTCGAGCATCGCATCGAGTTCGGCCTGGTCGAGCGTATGGCCCGCCGCCGGTCCCTGCGGGATGGGCTCTGTCTTCAATCGTTCCGGCAAGTCATCGTCGGCGCGCGTGAAGCCGGCGAGGATACCGAACACCCGCGCCAGGTTGTTCACGCGCTCGCCGACCCTCTGCACGTCCTCAGGTTCGAAAGGCAGCCCGGTGGCGCCCCTCATGAGGTCGGCCGTGTTCTCGTAGAGGAAGGGCGCCACGGCGTTGCCGATCATGAAGGCGCACATGGTGGGGCAATCGGCCGCAGCGGTGCTGGCGTCCTGGTTCCACATGGCCAGTTCACCCTTGCCTCGAGGATCGAACCTGTCCACCGCACTGGGGTACGGCACCCCGAAGACCTCCTGGTTGGCGTAGCCCTTGTTATGGTCGGCGCCACAGTAAGCGGTGGCGAGACTCAACCCCATCGCCTTCGAGCCTCGAGGGTCGTAGGCGGGCAGTTCCAGACCCTTGACGTGCATCGCGTACATCTCCGACCCTCGGCCGATCCTCTCTGCCGCCGCCTTCACGCCGTCACACAGCAGATCGCCAAACCCCTCGCGCTCTCCCATCATGCGCAGGAGTCTGACCATGGTCACATGGTCGCCGAACGCGAGAGGAATACCCCCCGTGTCATCGAGGGTGATGATGCCGCGCTCGAAGAGCTCCATGGCGAACCCGATGCTGACGCCGGCCGAGACCGTGTCGAGGCCATACTCGTCGGCGATGCGGTCGGCGGCGATGATCGCGTCGGCGTCGTCGACACCCGTCGCGCCGCCGAACGCGTAGAGCGTCTCGTACTCGGGTCCCTCGGCGAGGATCCCCTGGTATGGCTCATTCTGGGCGAGGCGCAGCTGGCTGCAACCGACGGGGCACTGCGCACAGGCGGTCTTGCCCCTGCCACGTGCCTCCATGGCGGCCATGCCGATCTTCTCCGCGTATCGAGGGTCGCCGCTCGAGGTCCAGTTGCGGCTGGGGAAGATGCCGAGGGCGCTGCAGTTGTCCAGGTTGCCCGATGTCCCGTGGTGGGCGAAATGGGAGTAGAGAGACGTGCTGTCCTTCATCGCCTTCAGCATGCGGCGTCGCGCCGTCGCGTAGGTGTCGGGATCGGCGATCGTCGGCTTGGTGCTACCCCGCACCGCGATCGCCTTGAGGTTCTTCGAGCCCATGACCGCGCCGAGGCCCTTGCGGCCGGCCACGCGACGTTCGTTGACGATGCAGGCCAGGCGTGCCAGCTTCTCCCCGGCCGGGCCTATGCAGGAGACGCGCACGTTCTGATCGTGGTGTCTGTCCTTGATCACCTGCTGGCAGTCGGACGTCATCAGTCCCCACAGCTCATCGGCAGCCCGGAAGCTCACTTGTCCGTCTTTGATCCACAGGTAGATCGGATTCTCCGCCCGACCCTCGACGATGAGGACGTCGTAGCCGGCCGCCTTCAGCTCCACCGGGAAGTGGCCGCCCGTCAGTGCCACGACCATCGTCCCCGTGAGCGGCGACTTGGCGTTCACCGCCATTCGGCTGGAACACGGGATCGTCGTGCCCGTGAACGGGCCGCAGGCGAAGACGAGCCTGTTGTCAGGGCCGAGCGGATCGCAGCGTGCGGGGACCTCGTCGTAGACGTACTTCACGGCGAAGCCGGCGCCACCGATGAAGTCGCGCGCCACGTCGACCGGCAGGGACTCCTCCCGGAACGTCCTCCGGGTCAAGTCGACGCGCAGGATCTTTCCCGTGTAGCCGCCTCGATACATCTCTGGCCCCTCTCCCGCGGACGTCCCCGCGGCTCCAGCCTCGTCCAAGCCTAGTCCATCTCCGGGTCAGTTGAGACATAAAATATTATATCTTGACATCGAACCGAAAGGTTAGAGAATGCAGGCTGTGACGGCTGCATCCACGGCAGCGTGGCTTCTGGCGATCGGCAGCGGAGTTCGGATCTGGCCAGAGCAGAGCGGGAGGAAGGATGAGGCGAGGCATAGAGACCAAGCACCACAGCGCTGGTGCCAATCTCAGCATCTTCACTGAAGGGGATCTCGACGACCTGCATCTGGGCGCCCTCGAGATCCTCGACCGCACGGGGGTCTTCGTCGAGAGCGATGAGGCGCTCGACATCTTCTCCGACGCGGGCTGCCGGGTCGATCGCGAGACACACATCGTGAGGATCCCGCCCACCGTGGTGGCGGACGCCCTGCGTTCGGTCCGCCCCAGCTTCCGTCTCTGTGGCCGCGACCCGAAGGACGACGTCCTGGTCGAGCAAGGCAGGACCGTCTTCGCGCTCTTCGGTGAGGGTCTCTTCGTCAACGATATCGAGACCGGCGAGCGCAGGGAGTCCGTCAAGCAGGACATGGCCGATCTCATTCGTGTCGGTGACGCGCTCGACGAGCTGGAAGTCAACAATGCCGCGATCATCCCACGCGATGTCCCGGACGAGAACGCAGAGATCCATAGCCTCGAGGCCGTCTTCCACAACACCACGAAACCGTTCGCCATCTCGTTCCTCGGAAAGCGGGACTGCGAGATCGCCACGAAGATGGCCGCGGCGGTCGCCGGCGGCTACGACGCGCTGATCGACCGGCCGCTGCTGATGTTCGTGGCCTGCCCCGTGGCGCCCCTCGTCCTGCCGAACATCCTCACGGAGAACTTCATCGCCGGCGCCCGCACGAACGCGCCCATCCAGTGCACCTCGATGGGCATGGCGGGCGCCTCCACACCCGTCTCGCTTGCAGGCACGCTCCTCGTGCAGAACTGCGAGCAGTTGGCGTCGATCGTCCTCGTGCAGAAGGTCAACCCCGGCAACCCCATGTTCTACGGCAGCTCGACCTGCACCATGGACATGCGCTGGGCCTCGTCGGCGGTCGGCACGCCGGAGACGGCGCTGTACATGGCGGGGACGGCGGCGATGGCGCGCTACTACAGCATGCCGTCGTGGACGGCGGGCTACTAGGCAGACTCGAAGGTCTGTGACTGCCAGGCCGGGCATGAGAAGACCCTGACCGGGATGATGGCACTGCTGGCAGGAGCCAGCGTGATCTACGGGCCGGGGATGCTCGAGGCGGGCATCACGTTCGATCTGGCGCAGCTCGTCGTCGACAGCGAGCTCATCGCCATGACCAAGTACTGTCGCGCCGGGATCCCGGTGAACGACGCCACGACGGCGATCGAGGACATCATGGCGGTGGGCCCTGCCGGTCACTTCCTCGAGCAGGCAAGCACCCTCCAGGGGATGCGCGGCTTGAGCACGACGAAGCTCATCGACCGCCAGGTGCGCGAGGCATGGGAGGCGGCCGGCTCGCCCGACTTCTATCAGACGGCTCGCCAGGAGGCGAGGCGCATCCTCGCCGAGCACGAGCCGACACCGCTGCCCGACGACGTCGCCGAGCAGATCCGCACCATCGTCGCGCAGGCTGACACCGAGATCGGGGCGACTGGCTGATCCGGCACTGAGGCCGCCGACGGAAGGGACGAGGACGCGTGGGGGACATCGAAGAGCTCAAGGCGATGGTCACGGACCGGTGCCGCACGCATTCGCGGGCACCTTCCCCCCAAGGCTGACCAGGAAGGCGTGCATGTCCGTATCCATGGTCCCACCCACGATCGTACAGAACGTGTACGAAGCCATCCGTGCCGCGATCGTCAGCGGCGAGATGAAGCCGGGTGACCCGCTCGTCGAAGCGGCCCTGTCCGAGCGCTTCGGCATCAGCAAGACACCGGTCCGCGAGGCGCTGATCAGGCTGAGGCGGGATGGGTTGGTCGAGAACGCCCCGCATCGCGTGACCCGTGTGGTGACGCCGACCGTCAGTGACATCGTCTACGTCTGTCAGCTACGCGAGTGGATCGAGCCGCAGATCTGCGCGGAGTGCGCCCTGGACCCGTCCGCAGAGCTGGTCGCACGGCTTGAAGACTCGATCGGCACGGCGGAGCGGGCGCTCGACGCGTCTGACGTCGAGACGTACGGCGACTCCATTCGCCGCTTCACGGACCAGCTTCTGGCGTCGAGCGGCAACCACTATGCCGTGCAGGCGCTTGAACGCCTTCATGGTGTCCTCGCGCTGATCGCCAACATCTCCCGCGAGACTCCCGGGAGGCGCAGGAGGTCGATCGACGAACACCGGGCGATCGTCGAGGCGATCAAGGTCCGGGATCCCGACCGGACGGCCGAAGCGACGCGCATGCACCTGCGCAGCATCGCGGACGACTCGATCAAGGCCGTGCAGCATCTCCTGAAAGAGCGTGCGTGATGGACCTCGAGCTCGCCGGCAAACGGGCGCTCGTGACGGGCGCCAGCGAGGGCATCGGCAGGGCGGTGGTCGAGCTGCTCGCCGCCGAGGGCTGCGATGTCGCGTTCTGCTCCAGGCGCCGCGAGGTGTTGGAGGAGATAGCCGAGGAGCTCGGCGCACGGACGGGCCGTCGCCTGTATCCGATCCGCGCCGACATGTCGAAGCTCGCCGACATCAACGGCTTCGTCGCGACGGCGGCGGAGCGGCTCGGCGGCATCGACATCGTGGTGAACAACGCGGGAGCGTCGGTGTTCGCCGAGTTCGAGGACGTCCCGGACGACCGGTGGCTCTCCGACATCGAGCTGAAGCTTGTCGGGTACGTGCGCACCATCCGGGCCGCCCTGCCGTTCCTGCGCCGGCAGGGTGGACGCATCGTCAACGTCGCAGGCAACGCCGGCCGGCAGCCCTTGCCGTATCACCTGCCCGGAGGCTCGGCGAACGCGGCCATCCTCAATCTCACCGTGGCTCTCGGGCAGCATCTGGCCGGCGACGGCATCCGCGTCCTGGCCTGCGCGATGGGTCCCGTGCGCACGGCGCGCTTCGTCAAGCAGATCCAGGCCAACGCCAAGCGCTGGAGTGTCAGCGAGGAAGAAGCTGAGCGGCGCTTCACCGACGAGTTGCCGCTGAAGTACGTACCCTCACCGGAAGAGATCGCCAAGGTCATCGTCTTCCTCGCCTCGTCAGGCGCCGCCTACATGACCGGGACGACGGTGACCGTCGACGGCGGCATCACCCGCGGCATCTAGAGATGGACCGGCCGACGCATCGCCGAGCCGCCGATGCTGGGCGACCGGTGCGCGTCGTCATCGCCAAGCCCGGACTCGACGGGCACGACCGCGGAGCGAAGGTCGTCGCGCGCGGTCTGCGCGACGCCGGGATGGAAGTGATCTACAGCGGGCTGCATCGGAGTCCTGAGGAGATCGCTCAGCTGGCGATCGACGAGCGCGTCGACGCGATCGGTCTCTCCATCCTGTCCGGAGCGCACGTGCCGCTGGTGGAACAGCTGACACAGGTGCTTCGGGAGCGTGGTGCCGGTCACATCGTGCTGTTCGTCGGCGGCACGATCCCAGCCCACGACGTGCCGCTGCTTCGCGAACTCGGAGTCGATGCGGTCTTCACGCCAGGGACTCCCTTGGGCGCCATAGCGGGCGATCTGTGTGCTTCGGTGGAGCAGTCCCGCGCCAGGCGGGGCTCAGATCGGGGGAGCTGATGAGGGTGAAGGGGTCAGCCTTCTACGGGGAGGTGGTCGCCACGGTACAAGTCCGAGGCTGAGAGTACAGCGCGTCGCCCGATCGGGAGCCAGGGCAGACGAGATGCTGTGATGCACGCACTCACCGCAAACGTGGCCGCTGACCGGTCTCTGTCGGCTGTCACAAGTGGATTGGGGGATATGGATGGCAGAAGAACTAGCGTTTGCGCGAAAGGCGAGCGGCCTTGTTCGTGGACTGTCGATGCGGGACTGCCTGGGGATGGGCATCGCGTTCATCGCGCCGCTCTATTCGATCTGGTTCATCGAACAGGTCGGTCTGGGACTGTATCCAAAAGCCAACGTGCCGCTCGCCATATTGATCTCAGTCGCGACTGTGGGCTGGGCAGCTCCAGTCGTCTGGGGCATCCTCGGCAGTACGATGCCGCGAAGCGGAGGCGAGTACGTCTACAACTCGCGCATCATTCATCCGGCGATCGCCATGGGCGCGAGCTTCGCCATGATCGCCGCCGGCTTCTACTGGGCGATCTTCAACGCTTCCATGTTCGCCTCGCCCTCCTTGGCGATGCTGGGCCAGTACATGGGCTGGACGGGTCTCGCCGACTTCGTGGGCACCAATGCGGGAGCCTTCACCCTGTCGGTGGCCGCCATGCTGGGCGGCTTGCTCCTCGTCATCTTCGGCATGAACGTCTTCCACAAGCTGGCCTGGATCGCTATCGCCGTGATGTGCGGGGGCGTGGCGATCCTGGACATCGCCCTTACCTTCACGTCCAAGGCCGACTTCATCAGCAACTGGAACGCGCAGGCCGCGGAGCACGGTTCGCTCACCTACGACGCGTTCCTGGCCGCCGCCGGTACAGCTGCCGGCGGTCCGATGCCGACAAGCTGGACGTGGTCCGACACCCTCGGCATCACCGCCGGCGTCTACATGATCTTCGTCTGGACATTCGCCCTCAACTACATCGGCGGCGAAGTGAAGCGTCCTGACAAGGTCATGATCAAGGCGCACATCCTCTCTCTCGGCATCCCCGTCGCGCTCTGCCTGTGGGCTTTCATCGCCCTTGGCAACGTCATGGACTTTGACTTCCTGCGCGCGGCCGCCTTCCAGGACTTCAACGGGACGGTCGAGGGATACACCCTGCCCTATCCGCCGCATGTCATGTCGCTCGCCTACGTGGCGTCGGGAGCGAGTCCCATCATCGCGCTGGTCGCCTCCCTCACGTTCGGGATCACCATGGTCTGGCTCTGCGGAGTCGAGCTGATCGTGATCCAGCGTGGGATGTTCGCCTGGGGCATGGACCGGATGGGGCCGAAGTGGTTCACGTCGATCAACGCGCGTACTGCCTCTCCGATCGGGATGTACCTGTTCGCCGCCGCGATCTCCATCTTCCTCATCGCCGGCTACTGGTACCTCTTCCCGAGTGTGCTGACGGGAGTGGTGGCCGGAGGCATGCAGGTCTGCTCGGGCATCCTCCTGACGGCGATCGCCGGCATCGTCCTCGTCTATCGAAAGAAGGTGAAGCACATCTGGGATTCGTCTCCCTTCCACGAGTGGAAGTTCCTCGGGATCCCCGTGCTCGCCATCGGCGGGGTCGTGTATCTGGGCTACACCATCGCCTTGCTGTGGTTCGCGTTCGGCGATCCGAACACACGTGACATCACGGGTAGGAAGGCGATCATCCTCGTCGCCGTGTGGGTCGCCGGCATGCTGTGGTACCTCGTGTGGAAACTCGTGAGCCGCAGACAGGGCGTCGATGTGGCCAAGCTGACATACAGTGAGCTGCCACCGGAGTGAGTGGAGGCAGTCAGTCGCACACGGCCACTCAGGGCCGAGCAACGCGGTACTCTTGGACCTGGGTGTGAGCACGGACGATTGAAGGAGCCGGCGGCACAGCTCGGACAGCGAAGCCGCCGGCTCCTTCCTCAACAGAGAGGGGTCAGATGCTCCTGAGGCAGGGCCTCGTCGACCTGGGCGATGGCCGATTCGGCCCGGCAGACGTCCTTGTCGCCGACGGGCGCATCATGAGCGTCGCCCGACACATGGACGCGGATGTGGACGAGGAAGTCGTCGACTGTTCGGGCTTTCTCGTGGTGCCCGGTATGGTGAACGCCCACGCCCACTCGAACGAGAACTGGTTTCGAGGGCTGTTCGACAGTCTGCCTCTCGAGTTGTGGGAGCTCGGCGCCTATCCGGTGTTCGAGGGGCAAGCGGAGTCAAAGCGCGAGATCTACGTCCGCACGTTGCTGAGTGGCATGGAGTCGATACGGTCGGGCGCGACCTGCATCGCCGACTTTCTCTATGAGCTTGGCGGCCTCACTGTCGGATCGTTGGGGCCGGTGGTGCAGGCATACAAGGATCTGGGACTTCGTGCGCTGATCGTCCTCGGCATCAACGACCGGCCCTTCCGCGAGACGATCGAGATGGACGTCGGGCTTCTCGACCCCGATCTTCTCCGGCGCCTGGAGGACGAGACGCCGCAGACGTGGCCCGAGCTTGACGCCTTCATCCGTGAGGCAGCGGGTGCCTACCATCGCCCCGAGGAGGGCGTGGCTCTTGGTCTGGGCCCATCCGGACCTCAGCGGTGTACCGACGAGATGCTGGAGGCACTGCCTGGACTTGCCGAAGAGCTCGACTTCAGGCTTCACACTCACCTCCTGGAGACCCGGATGCAGGCCGTGTCGGGCAGGCGGCTGTATGGGTGCACCCTGCCAGAGCACCTCGAGAGGATCGGCTTCCTCGGTGAGCGAGTGAGTCTCGCGCATGGCATCTGGCTCACATCCGCGGACGTCCGGCTCGTGGCCGACGCCGGTGCGACGGTCATCCACAATCCGCTCTCCAACATGAAGCTGGGCAGTGGTGTCTGCCCGGTGCCGGCTTACCTGGAGGCGGGCGCGACCCTTGCGCTCGGGACCGACGGCACGGCCTCGGCCGACGGCGTCGACATGTTCTTGACCCTGAGAATGGCCGCGCTGCAGCACACCCTGTGGGGCGAGGACCATGAACGCTGGCCGCGGGCATCGGACGCCTGGCGCATGGCGACTCAGGGCGGAGCGGTCGCCGTCGGCGATCGGCACCTGGGTCGCATCGCTGCGGGATCGCGCGCGGACATGACGCTGCTCGACCTGGGGTCGCGCTTCTTCACGCCGCTCAACGATCCTCTCTACCACTTGGTGTTCTCGGGAGCGTCCGAAGCAGTGGACTCGGTGATGATCGGCGGGCACTGGGTCCTGCGGAAGGGCGTGCTGACGACCGTGGATGAGCCAGCGGTCCTGGCCGAAGCGAGGGAGTTGGCGGAGGGCGTCCTCGCCCGGCATGCCAAGGCTCTCGCTGAGGGCTCCAGGCTGCACGAAGCCGTGCGGCAAGGGTGGCTCCATGCTCTTCGTCATGACGTCTCCGCCACCCGCTTCATAGGCGGCACATCCGATGCCTAGCGGCGAACCCGACATGGAGAGCGTCAAGCGCGTGGCGATCCGGTTCGAAGTGAACGGGCGCGCGTATCAGGCGGAGGTGGAGCCGTGGAGGACCCTGGCGGAGCTCCTGAGAGACGGCTTGGTTCCGGGCTTCAAGAGCGTCAAGCAGTGGTGTGGAGAGGGTGAATGCGGCGCCTGCACGGTGCTGGTGGACGACGTGCCCGTGGCATCGTGTCTCTACCCTGCGGCGCGCGCCCACGGCAGATCGATACGGACCGTCGAATCGCTCTCGCCTGAGGGAGAACTGCACCCGCTTCAAGACGCCTTCATCACCCATGATGCCATCCAGTGCGGCTTCTGCACGCCGGGCATGCTGATGTCGGCCGTCGCTCTTCTTGAGGCCACTCCCGACCCGACGAGGGACGAAATACGGGCTGCGATCGCCGGCAATCTGTGTCGATGCAGCGGCTATCGGCAGATCGAAGACGCGATCGAGAGCGCCGCGAAGACGGTCCAGTCGGATCGAGCAGGCCTTCGTGACGGCGGTGGTGAGACGGTCGTCAGGGCCTCGGACCGAGGGCGGATCCTGGGATGAGCGTGATGAAGAGCGGAGACGCCTCGATGTCTTCTGAGGATCATGAACGGCGGGTGATCGGAAAGCGACTCGCCAAGTTCGACGCTCTCGACAAGGCCCTGGGCCGTGCGATCTACGTGAGCGACATGGTCGTTCCCGGCATGCTGCACGCGAAGCTTGTCCACAGTCTTCACCCCCACGCCACGATCAAAAGCATCGATGCGGAGGCTGCAAAGGCGTTGCCCGGTGTCCGCGGCATCATCACCTACGCCGATGTCCCTCGCATCCCGTACAACCCCCGAGGCGGCGTCGGCTCGATGGAAGAGTCCGCGCCGCTCGACAAGTGCGTCCTGGACGACACGGTCCGGTATGTGGGAGATCTGGTGGCGGGCGTGGCGGCCGACTCCGAAGACATCGCCGAAGAGGCCGCCTCACTCATAGAAGTCACGTATGAGCTCCTGCCGCCGGTGCTGGATCCAGAGGATGCGCTCGACCGGACGCGCCGCTCGTGCATCCGGCCATCTCCCGGTCGAATCTGGCCACGTCCGACGGCCAGCCTCTCGAGTACTCGGTCGGAGACGTGGAGGCAGGCTTCAGAGACGCGGACCATGTCTTCGAAGGCACGTACACCACCGGCAGGCAGTCTCACGTCTGTCCTGAGCCGACCGCGGCCCTCGCCGTCTGGGATCGCTTCACCCGTCGCCTGACCATCAGCTGTACCACCCAGGTCCCATTCCAGGTCCAGAAGACCCTCGCTTACGCGCTGGACATCCCCGCGTCCAAGGTGAGGGTCATCATGACGGCGATGGGGGCTGGCTTCGGCGCCCGGCAGGAGTGCCTGGATCAACTGCCGGTCGTGGCCGCGTTGGCGATGCGGACGGGCGCGCCGGTCAAGTTCGTCAACACCAGGCGCGAGGAGTTCCTGACCAGGACGAGGCACCCCTCCAGGATCACGCTGAAGACGGGCGTGAAGCGTGACGGCACGATGACGGCCATGCAGGCGAGGGTCCTCACGGACGGCGGAGCCTATTCGAGCCACAGCGTTCCCGTGAACATGTCGCTGATGTGGATGCTCGCGTTCTACCGGTGCCCGAACATGCGCTTCGCGGCGCTGCCTGCCTACACGACCGCTCCCGTGGCCAGCGCCTTTCGCGGCTATGGTTGCCCACAGGCCAGGTTCGCGACCGAGGTCCACGTGGACGAGATCTGCCAGAGGCTCGGCCTCGACCCTGTCGACTATCGGCTGAAGAACTGCCGTGTCGCGGGCGACGCCTTCATCCCGTCGGTCGTCGACGAGCCCATCAGGAGCTGCGGCCTGGAGGAGTGCCTGAGAAGGGGCGCCGAGTCCATCGGCTGGACCCGGAGGAAGGACCCCGGGTACCGCGGGACCGGCGTGACGAGGCGCGGCATGGGAGTGGCCGCCACCTTCATCTGGAGCGGTTCCGGCAAGCTCGACACCGATCGCAGCGCGGCCCTGGTACAGGTGAGGGAAGACGGCAGCGCGCTGCTGAATACCGGAGTGGCGGATCTCGGAGGCGGCTCTCGGGCGGTCCTCGCGCAGATCGCCGCGGAGACGCTGGGCATTCCGCATGAGAGCGTCGTGATGCTGAACGGCATCACGGTCGATACGGACGTGAACCTCCCGGACGTGGGGACGTATGCCAGCAGGGTGACGTACGTCGCAGGAGGAGCGGTCAAGGCCGCCGCCGAGGCGGCGCGAGGCCAGCTCCTGCGATTCGCGGCGGAGCTGCTGCATGCGTCGCCGGACGACCTCCGCGTGGCCGAGGGGAGGATCTACGTCAAGGGATCGGCCGACCCGAGCTTCACCGTCGCGGAGGTGGTGACGATGGCCGGCGCTACTCCGAGCGGCAGCACCGACATCGTCGGGGTCGCCAGTCGGGAGCCGGAGCAGGCCCCGTCGTACGCCGCGTCGTTCGCGGAGGTCGAGGTCGACACGGAGACCGGGCTTGTGACCGTGCTCAAGATAGCCGCGGCGCACGATGTTGGAAGAGCCATCAACCCAGGCCGCTGTGTGGGCCAGATCATGGGCGGAGCGGCGATGGGCGTGGGGTTTGCCTTGACCGAAGATCTGGTCGTGGACCCGAGCACTGGCGAGCTTCTCAACGACTCGTTTCTCGACTACAAGTTCTGCTCCTCGGAGGACATGCCGGAGGTCGACGCGATCATCGTCGAGGCGCCCGACCCCTCAGGGCCGTATGGGGCGAAGGGTCTCGGGGAGCTGGCGATGGTCACCACGGCCCCTGCTCTTTCCAACGCGATCCACGACGCCGTGGGCGTGCGCATGGTCGATCTTCCCATTACCCCCGAGAAGATGCTTGCCGCGCTTGGGCGGCAGGCCGGGGAGAGACAGGATGGATAGTGCTTCCGCGAAGCCGTTCCGCCCCTCCGCGTACCTCAGGCCGGGAAGCACCGACGAGGCCATCGCCATCCTTCAGCGCTACCAGGGGACCGCCAGAGTGCTGGCTGGAGGAACGGATCTGCTTGTGGAGCGGGATCCCGCGATCGCGGCACTTGTCGATATCGAAGCCCTCGACCTGTGCTACATCCGCAGCGACGCGGGCGGAACGAGAGTGGGAGCGGCAACGACCCTCGCCGAGATAGCGGGATCTGGATCGCTGAAGACGCCCACGCTGATGGCCCTGAAGGAGTCGGCCGCAGCGATGGCCACCCCGCAGATCCGCAACGTGGCGACCATCGGCGGCAACCTCTGCTCGGCGTCACCGGCAGCCGACCTCGCGCTGCCTCTGCTGGCGCTGGATGCGGGCATCAGGGCCGTCGGGTCCGACGGTCTGATCGACCTCCCTTTGCGGGAGTTCTTCGTTGGCGAGAGGGAGACGGTGCTGCGTCCGGACGAGCTCCTGCTTGAGTTCGTCGTCCCGCCCTCCAGGGGCCGGTCCGGGTCGGCGTTCCTGAGACTCGCACGCACCTCCACAGACATAGCCCTGGTCAACGTGAGCGTCCGGGTCGATCTCACTCCGGCTGGCGAAGTGGCGGAGGCTCGCGTCGCTCTCGGCGCGGTAGCGCCGACCCCGATGCGGGCTGTGGAGGCAGAACGATCCCTGGTGGGTCGCAGGATCACACTTGATGCCGCCAGCTCGGCCGCCGAGACCGCCGCCGCAGAAGCGAGTCCGATCTCCGACCACCGGACTACGGCCGAGTACAGGCGGGCGGCCGCAGGCGTCCTGGTCCATCGGGCTCTGCTGGTGGCCGCTCGCCGGGCAGAGTCACCGGTCTAGAAGAGCGACCGGCAGCCGGCACCTGCCGCCCCCGTCTTCGTCGCAGGGACGTTCCTCTGCCAGGTCCCCTCCGTCACCCCTCTTCGGCAACGCCGTGGAACTCGATGGCGAGACCGCGATCGGCCAGCATCGACTGCAGCACCGTCATGAACACGCCCTCGCCGGGCATGTGACTCCATTCCGGAGGTCCAGTCACGCGGTCCATGTCGCCGCCTTCGTAGCCGGCGCAGGTTCGCGCCACCCCACAGCTCGGGCTGCCGTCGACCCCCCACACGCCCACGACCTCGCAGCCGTCGTCGACCAGGGCGGCCAGGGTGTCGACCACCGGCTCGAGCAGCACCTGGCTGTGCCTGCGGAACGCAGGCACGTCGTACTGCTCGCGGGTCATGCCCCAGCGCCGCATGCCCAGGAAGGCCGCCTCCGGGCAGGGCAGCTGGATCACACCGACGTCCTCCGACATCAGCTCCCGAACGACAGGGTGCACCGCCGGGTAGATGGCAAGTCCGTGCACCTTGGTGTTGACGTTCAGAAGGCAGTGGGCAAGAACCACGACTTTGCGACCACGGTCCACCTGATCTCCCTTCAGCCCGACGCTACGCCTCGGTGACGTCGTGCAGGAGGGCGTCGTAGAACGCCAGGTAGCGCTCGACGTCCTCGTCGTTGTGCTGGACTGAGAGGACCCAGCCGACTTCGCGACCGGCGGAGGTCAGCACCTGCCGGTTGAAGGCGTAGAGCCAGGCCAGCTTGACGAACTCGTAGTCCTGGATCCTGACGAACGACTCGTAGTCGACGATGTCCTCGGCCGAGACCACGACGACACCCTTGGACCGGATGCCGACGGTGTGGAAGGGCAAGCCATACTTGGCCGTGATGGCGTCGACGCCGCTCATCAGGCGGTCGTTCAGGTAGTCGAGACGCTGGTACGCCTCGGGGGTCATCACCTCTTCGAGGCTCGCCCGGGCGGCAGCCATGCACAGCGGGTTCCCGTTGTAGGTGCCGACCTGGTAGACCTTGCCGCTGCCCACCGTCTCCATGATCTCTTCCGTGCCGCCGACGGCTCCGGCTGGAAGGCCTCCGGCGATGGCCTTCGCCAGACAGACCATGTCCGGCACCACGCCGAAGCGCTCGACAGCCCCGCCGGCAGCCGTGGTGATGCCGGTCTTGACCTCGTCGAAGATGAGCACGATGCCGTGCTCCTTCGTGAGGGCGCGAACGGCCTCGAGGTAGCCGGGTTCCGGCAGGATGACCCCGAGGAACATCATCGCCGGCTCCATGATGAGGCAGGCCGGCTTGCGTCCCTCCTCGATGAGCCGCTCGATCCTGGCCCTCATCATCTCGATGTCGTTGAAGGGCACCGGAACGGTCATCTCGACCGTGCACGCCGGCTGGCCGCCGCTGTAGGGCAAGGAGACGTAGTCGTCGCGCGGCCCCATGTCGGTGTCGAACATCAGGACCGACACCATGACGTAGTCGTGGTGGCCGTGGTAGGAGCCCATGATCTTGAGGACGGTGTCCCGTCCGGTGAAGGCGCGGGCGATGCGGATCGCGTCCATGGTCGCCTCGGAGCCGGAGTTCACGAAGCGCCACTTCGGCAGCTTGAAGTTGCGGGCGAGGTGCTCGGCCACCACGATCTGGTCCTCCGTGGCCATGCCGAACTGGGAGCCCAGCTTCATGCGTTTGCTGACCGCCTCGACGATGGCGGGATGGGCGTGGCCCTGGACCATGCAGCCGTAGCCGTTGTGGAAGTCGGTCTTCTCCTGACCGTCGACGTTGAAGACCCTGGAGCCTTTGCCGTGGCTGAGGTAGATCGGATAGGGGTCCCGCGCCTGGTAGCTCGAGGCGACGCCCTTCGGCATGGACTGCGTCGCCCGCTGGTAGAGCTCGCGGCACTTGGGAGTGCTCTCCTGGAGGACCCTCTCCTCCTTCTCCATCAGCTCCGCTATGCGCTTCCGGTTCGGTACGCACTCCCCCATCTCGATCCACTCCCATCTCGTGTTGGCTCCGTCGCGCCCGGCCGCCGGCCGGGGACGACGTCGGTCGTCCAGACTGTGTCAGCGGTCTTCGGCCGGGCCTCCGGCAGGGTCCACGGGACCCGTGCCCATGGCCTCCATCTCCGATCCCATGCCCTCGCCCAGGCGCGGCGGCGCGACCGTCGCGGTCGAGGGGGCGTCCGAGAGGGTGATCGGCAGACGGACGATCGGCATCGTCCCGGCCGTGGGGTGCTCCATCGTGTCGAGGATCCCGAGCGCCCGGACCTGCGCAGACTCCAGCACGTCAGACAACCGCTGGACCGAGGCGCAGGCGATGCGTGCCTCCGTCAGCCGCTCCTCCCAGTAGGCGGCGGGGCGGGTGGTGAAGACCCGCTCCAGCTCGTCGCGCAGAGCGTCAGCGTTCTCGACCCGTGCGCTGTTGCTCGCGAAGCGGGGGTCGTCGACAAGATGCTCGAGCCCCAGTACCGAGCAGAGGTTCGGCCAGACCTCGAGCACCCCGGTGCCGCAGACGACGATGTAGCCGTCCTCGGCCCGGTATGCCTCGTAGGGCGCGAAGAAGGGGCTTCGCGTCCCCGCCGGTCCCGGCTCTGCGCCTCCGGCGAGGAACGTCGCGATATGCAGCGACAGCCATGCCAGCGACGTCTCGAGGATCGAGGTCTGGACCCACTGGCCCTTTCCCGTGACCTCGCGCTGGCGGAGCGCGGCGAGGATGCCGACGGTCGCGTAGAGGGCGCTGCCGAAATCGAGGGCCGCCACGGGGATCTTGGCCGGCGGCCCGCCCGGGTGGCCGGTCATGGACAGGAGGCCGGAGAACGCCTGCACGGTGAGGTCGTAGCCGCCCTGACCGGCCATCGGTCCGACCTGCCCGAAGGCGGAGATCGAGCAGAAGATCAGGCGAGGGTACTCCGGATGCAGGGTCTCGTAGTCGAGACCGTACCGGGCGAGTGTGCCCGGACGCATGTTCTCCACCACGATGTCCACCTCGGACAACAGGCGCCGAAGAGCGGCTCGACCCTCTTCGTCGCTCCAGTCCAGCAGCAGGCTTTGCTTGCCCCTGTTGAGCGCCAGGAAGCTGACGCTCTCGCCGTTGAGGAAGAGCGGCCCCTGGGCCCGGTACACGTCGCCCCGGCCCGGGCGCTCGACCTTGAGCACCGTGGCCCCGAGATCCGCCAGGACCTGGGTGGTGTAGGGGCCGGCGATGTACTGCGTCAGATCGAGGACGCGGACCCCGGCCAGAGGGTACGATGCCGACTCCGTCATCCTCTGACCCCCATCGCTGTGCTGCCGCTGGATCGACTCAAGAACTCCCCCCATCCGTCCGGTGGCGTCACGCCCTCGCCGGCGACGGCCCTGCCGCGCACCATCACCAGCCGGGGCGCGGCTCAGCGCCTCGTGGCCCTCGAACGGCGTCCAGTCGCAGCCCATGTGCAGGCCCGTCGCTGCGGATGACGGTCCGGTCCTCCGAGATCCCAGACCGCCAGGTCGGCGTCGCTTCCGGGCAGCAACGTGCCCTTTCGCGGGTACAGCCCATACCAGCGCGCCGCGCCCGTGCTCAGCACCTCCGACAGCCGCCGGAGGCTCAGTCCCCGTGCCAGACCCTCGGCCAGCATGAGCGGCACCCGTGTCTCGACGCCCGGCAGCCCGTGCGGGCAATCCCAGAACGCGTCCGCGAAGCTGTCCTTCTGCGCGGTCAGGAACAGACAGTGATCGCTGCCGATGAAGTCGATCTCACCACCGGCGAGGCCGGTCCACAGACGCAGCGCGTCGCCAGGCTCGCGCAGCGGAGGACTGCAGAGGAAGCGTTGGCCGTGGGCGCCCTCGAGGCTCCCGCGGTCGAGGAGCAGGTACTGCGGGCAGGTCTCGATGGCCTCCGGCTGTCCCCACCGGGAGCGCGCCTCGTTGGCCGCCTCGAGGCCCTCGGCGCTCGAGAGGTGCAGGATGCACAGACGGCCGCCGCCGCGCGCCGTCGCTTCGGCGGCGGCCGCGATGGCCAGCGCCTCAGCGCGCGGCGGCTTCGCGTCGGGCAGGTACCGGGCCGCTCCGCGCCCGCTGCGCTGCATCTCGGCGGTGCCTGAGTCGTCGATGTCGGCGGCTTCGGCGTGCACGGCGAGTACGCCGCCGAGTCCCGCGACGCGGCCCGCGATCGCGGCCAAGGTCGCCGGGTCGACAGCAAGACCTCTGCGACGGTACGTCATGTACACCTTGAAGGAGGTCACGCCGAGCGCCACCGCCTCCGCGAGTCCCTCGAGGACCTCGGGAGCTCGCCTCACTCACGACGAGGTGGAAGCTGAAATCGACGACGGAGGCGTCCGCGGCCTGCCTCTGCCGGGCGCGCACGGCCTCGCCGGGGTCGTCTCTGCCCTTCCATGGCGAAATCCATGATGGTGGTCGTGCCGCCGGCAGCCGCTGCGCGACTCGCGGACGCGTAGTCGTCCATCGTGCGGGACTCGAGATACGGCCAGCACACGTGCACGTGCGGGTCGATGCCTCCCGGCATCACGACGCATCCGGAGGCGTCCCATTCGCGCTCTCGCGCCGATCCTTCGCCGCGGTCGAGCAGGGCGGCCACCCGGCCGTCCGTGATCGCCACATCGACCGGCTGCGGCGCGGGCAGCTCGGGGATCACCACAGCTCCCGTTCCGAACGACGGTGTCGTACTTCACGGCCGTGCTCCCTCCACGAGCTCGATCAGGACGCCGCCGGTGGAGGACGGATGCAGGAACACTGACCACCTGCCGTCGGCCGACCGCTCGATCTCGCCCGTCGTCCGCAACCCCGCCTCCTTGAGTCTCTCGACGAGCTCGACAAGCGGGCCGTCGACGCGCAGAGCGATGTGGTGCAGACCAGGGCCGCGCCGCTCGAGGAACTTGTCGATGGGACTGCCCTCGGGGCCCGGCCACACCAGCTCCAGAAGGTCGTCCGGACCGAAGTGGGCGACGGTGACGCCGCTCGGCATCAGCGTACCGCGCAGAGGCTCCCCGGCGACGGCATCGGCCAGCGGGCTCTGCTCCGAGCTGCTCGCGATGCCCACATGGTCCAGCGACACGATCGGCAGCAGCGCCATCAGAACACGCTCCGCGGACGATACGTTCCGAACACCGAGCTGAGGACGCCCGAGATCTCGCCGACCGTCGCATAGCCGCGGACGGCCGCGAGAACGGCGGGCATCAGATTGTCGCTGCCGCGCGCCGCGGCCTCGAGCTCGCGGAGCGTGCGAGACACGGCCGCCTCGTCGCGTTCCTTGCGCACGGACGCGAGCCGCTCCAGCTGCCGGTCGCGGATCTCCGGACCGACCGTGAACACGGGGATCTCCTGCTTCGCGCCGTCGTCTTCCACGAAGCAGTTCACGCCGACCACGGGGAGCTCGCCCGCGTCGATCATCTGCTGATGCCGGTAGGCCGAATCGGCGATGGCCTGTTCCAGCGACCCATCCTTGATGCCCTCGACGACCCCGCCACGCTCGTCGATCTCGGCCATCATGGCGCTGGCCCGCTGGTCGATCTCGTCGGTCAGCGCCTCGACGAGATGCGAGCCTCCCAGGGGGTCGGCGCTGCGCGCGACGCCGCTCTCGTACGCCAGGATCTGCTGCGTCCGCAAGGCGAGGAGCGACGATTCCTCGGTCGGAAGCCCGATGGCCTCGTCCCACGAGATCGTGTGCACGGCCTGGGCGCCGCTCAGCACGATAGCGAGCGTCTGCAGCGTGATCCGGACGATGTTGTTGTACGGCTCCGCGGCGGTGAGCGACGTTCCGTCGCCGCCGGAGAAGAGGCGCAACATCCACGACTTGGGGTCCTCGGCGCCGAAGCGCTCCCGCATGATGCGCGCCCAGATGCGCCGCGCCGCGCGGTGCTTGGCGATCTCCTCGAAGAAGTCACGCATCGTGGACAGATTGAAGCTGAATCGCGGCGCGAAGGAGTCGACCGCGAGGCCGCGATCGACGGCGGCCTGGACGTACGCCGCGGCGTTCGAAAGAGAGAGCGCGATCTCCTGGACGGCGTCGCACCCAGCCTGACGCATGTGATATCCGCAGACGCTGATCGGGATGAGGCGCGGCAAATGAGCCGTGCAGTACTCGATGACGTCCGTCACGAGTCGCAGCGATGGTTCGGGGGGGTAGATGTACGTCTTGCGCGCCAGGTACTCCTTGAGGATGTCGTTCTGCATGGTGCCGCGCAGCCGTGCGGGCTCCACGCCCTGTTTCTCGCCCACGACCTGGTACATGGCGAGCAGGATCGGTGCGGTCGCGTTGATCGTGAAGGAGGTGGAGACACGATCGAGCGGGATGCCTTCGAAGATGAGCTCCATGTCGGCAAGGGAGTCGACGGCGACGCCGACTTTGCCGATCTCCGGCTCCGCCAACGGATGGTCCGAGTCCATCCCCATCTGCGTCGGCAGGTCGAGCGCGACGCTCAGACCCGTCTGCCCGTGCTCGAGCAGATACTTGAAGCGCTCGTTCGTGTCCTCCGCCGTCCCCCAGCCTGAGTACAGCCGCATCGTCCACATACGCCCGCGGTACATGCTCGGATAGATGCCGCGGGTGAAGGGGTACTCACCGGGCATGCCGACAGCGGACGCGTAGCGCTCGTCGTCCGCATCCAGGGGCGTGTAGACCGGCTTGACCGGGATGCCGCTCTCGGTCTCCGCGCGCGGCAGGGTATCCGGAGCCGCCGCCTTCACCCAGCGCTCGTAGACGTCCACGAGCTCCTGTGGCGCTGACCTGGAATCGTTCGATCTCGTCACGATCACCCCAACGGCTTGCCGGTCGTACCAGATATCATATCTCTTTGCACGATGTCACAACCCCCCGTCGGTTGTCCAGTGGCCGGCGCGGTCGCGGCGCGCGCTTCGAGTACAGCTTGGCAGCAGGCCGGAATCGTGTCATTGATGGACGATGACGTATGCCGGAGGCCGCGCCGGAACGGCACGGTCCCCCGTCGCACGGACTGGGCTGGCTCTATCCTCAAATGGTCGACGATCGAAGGGGTGCACGATGAAGGACGTCCACGAGGTCTACACGGTCTTCAAAGCCGAGTACCCGGAGCTCGCCAAGCAGATCGACGCCACCGGTCACGCCCTACGCGTGCAGGGAGGCCCTCTGGACGAGCGGACGTGCGCCCTCGTGAAGCTCGCAGTTGCGGCTGCGAGCAGGCATCAGCGCGCAGTCGAGACACACCTGGCGGCCGCACGCGACGCGGGAGTCGGAGAGGCGGAGATCGAGCACGCCTTGCTGCTCCTGGTCACGACGTGCGGCTTCCCCACGTTCATGGAGGCGTACAGCACCTACAAAGGCATGTAGCACGGCTCCTTGAGCCGGCCGGCACACACTCACGCGAGACGGGGGACTCCACATGGCACAGCTGTTCACGCTGCACGAACTGAGCGACACGCACATCAAGCTCCAGAAGAAGATGCAGGAAGTCGACATCGTGCTCGACGTGTCGACGGTCTTCGATCCGGACCTTGGTCCGGACACCACGATCGGCTTTCTCGACCACCTCATCGCTTCCCTCTCCTGGGGGTTGGGGATGTCCATCGGCTGCACCGTCGCTGTGGGGCGGTGGCGCTCCACCCACACGATCGCGGAGGACACGGGGCAGACTCTGGGGGCGGCGCTGAAGTCCTTGTACTACCGGAAGATGGTCGACGAGGGCATCAACGCCTTCGGCTCGGCCCTCGCCTGCCTCGACGAAGCGCTGGTGAGGGCGATGGTCAGCGTAGAGGGCAGGCGGAACGCGTTCGTGTCCGTCGCCGACGACTGTCCCGGCGGGCGCAGCGAGTCCGTCGAGGACCTGCAGTCGGCCGATTGCGTCGCGTTCATCGAGGGGTTCGCCCAGGGCTTGCCCGCCACGGTCCATGTCGATCTGCTCCAGGGCCGCGATCCCCATCATGTCTGGGAATCGGCCTTCACGGCCTTGGGAGACGCACTACGATCTGGCCTATGTCACCAACCCCTTCAGGATCGCGAAGAACAACCCGTACTACGCCGACGAAGGCGTCGCCGACGCCTCGCTGGCCTAGGACGTGCCGTCCCCGAGGAGTCGCGACACCGCGACGGGCCGAACGGAAGAGAGGCAGTGTTGACGACCGAGAGCGCACAGACGAGCGCCGGCGAAGCGGCGCGCGGGCCCATCCGCGCCCCGCGCGGCACCGACATCAGCTGTCGAGGCTGGCAGCAGGAAGCCGCGCTGCGCATGCTCATGAACAACCTCGACCCGGAGGTCGCCGAGCGGCCCGAGGACCTCGTCGTGTACGGCGGCGCCGGCAAGGCGGCGAGGAACTGGGCGTGCTACGACGCGATCGTCGCCACGTTGCGCCGCCTGAAGGACGACGAGACCCTGCTCGTGCAGTCGGGCAAGCCGGTCGGCGTCTTCACGACGCACGAGTGGGCGCCGCGGGTCCTGATCGCCAACGCCAATCTGG
The DNA here is from genome assembly GCA_963707855.1 of uncultured Thermoleophilia bacterium. Lineage (GTDB taxonomy): Bacteria > Actinomycetota > Thermoleophilia > UBA2241 > UBA2241 > UBA2241. The sequence goes on along the minus strand of CAVPRQ010000026.1, from coordinate 36,346 downwards.
TCCCCGACTGGGCGAGCTGGGACGAGTTTCGCCGACTCGACGCCCTGGGCCTGACGATGTACGGACAGATGACGGCCGGCTCGTGGATCTACATCGGCACGCAGGGCATCCTGCAGGGGACGTACGAGACCTTCGCCGCCGCGGCCGCCAGGCGGTCCGGCGGCACGCTCAAGGGGACGCTCACCCTCACCGCCGGGCTCGGCGGCATGGGCGGCGCGCAGCCGCTCGCGGTGACCATGAACGAGGGCGTCGCCCTCTGCGTCGAGGTCGACCCCGAGCGCATCCAGCGCCGCCTCGACCACGCCTACCTCGACAAGGGCACCGACTCGCTGGACGAGGCGCTCAAGTGGGCCGATGAGGCGCGCGCCGCAGGCACGCCGCTCAGCATCGGCCTCTGCGCCAACGCCGCCGACGTGTACCCCGAGCTCGCCCGCCGCGGCGTCACGCCGGACCTCGTGACCGACCAGACCTCGGCCCACGACACGCTCAACGGCTACGTGCCCAACGGCATGACGCTCGCCGCGGCGCTCGAGCTGCGGCGCACCGACCCGGACGAGTACGTGCGCCGCGCCTGTGCGAGCATCCTCGTCCACGTGCAGGCCATGGTCGCCCTCCAGAAGGCCGGCTCCGAGGTCTTCGACTACGGCAACAACATCCGCGGGGTGGCGAAGGACCAGGGCTACGCCGACGCCTTCGCCTTTCCCGGCTTCGTCCCCGCCTACATCCGCCCGCTCTTCTGCGAGGGCAAGGGTCCCTTCCGCTGGGTCGGCACTCTCCGGCGACCCCGCCGACATCGCGCGCACCGACCGCGCCGTCCTCGAGACCTTCCCCGGCAACGAGGCCCTGGCGCGCTGGATCCGCATGGCCGGCGAGAAGGTGCACTTCCAGGGCCTGCCCTCGCGCATCTGCTGGCTGGGCTACGGCGAGCGGGCGAAGATGGGCCTCGCCTTCAACGAGCTCGTGCGCTCGGGTGAGGTCGCGGCGCCGATCGTCATCGGCCGCGACCACCTCGACTCGGGCTCGGTCGCCTCGCCGTACCGCGAGACCGAGAGCATGCGCGACGGCAGCGACGCGATCGCCGACTGGCCGATCCTCAACGCCATGCTCAACGTCGCCTCCGGCGCGAGCTGGGTGAGCTTCCACCACGGCGGCGGCGTGGGCATCGGCAAGAGCCTGCACGCCGGCATGGTCGTCGTGGCCGACGGCACCGACATGATGGCCGAGCGTCTCGAGCGGGTCCTCACCTGCGACCCGGGAACGGGGGTCATGCGTCACGCCGACGCCGGCTACCCCGAGGCGATCGCCGCGGCGCAGGCCGGCGGGGTCGACCTGCCGATGGTGACCGGGCGGCGCGGGCTGAGATCGAGCGACAGGACCTGACCGCAGGGTGGTCCACAAGGTAACCTGAGCAGTATGAGACGCATCCCCTGGGCGACATCCCGAAGACCGGGCGGCGCCGCACGCGAGCGCCGGGACGCCGGACGCGCTGCGCCGAGGCGCCGATGCCTGAAGAAGCCACCGCATCGGCGCCCGACACGACCGGGCGGCCGGGCCGCAAGGTCAAGGCGACCGTCCTCGTCGACCTCGACCTGTGCAAGGCGTGTGGCATCTGCATCGCGCTGTGCCCGACGAAGGTCTTCGACCGCGACGCCGCCGGGCAGGCGGTCGTCGCGCGCCAGGGAGACTGCACCGCCTGCCGCCTCTGCGAGTGGCACTGCCCCGACTTCGCCATCGAGGTGCACGCCGAGCGCGCGGGCGCTGGGGAGGACGTCTGATGCCGCTGCCGCGTCGCGTGATCCAGGGCAACGAGGCGGTCGCCGAGGGCGCCATCGCCGCCGGGGCGCGCTTCTTCGCCGGCTACCCGATCACGCCCTCGACGGAGATCGCCGAGATCCTCTCGCGCCGGCTGCCTGAGGAGGGCGGCTCGTTCCTGCAGATGGAGGACGAGATCGCCTCCATGGGCGCCGTCATCGGCGCCTCGCTGGCCGGCGTCAAGGCGCTCACGGCGACCTCCGGCCCGGGCTTCAGCCTCAAGCAGGAGCTGATCGGCTACGCGGCGATGGCTCAGGTCCCCTGCGTGATCGTCGACGTGATGCGCGGCGGGCCGTCGACCGGTCTGCCGACCGACCCGTCGCAGGGCGACGTCATGCAGGCGCGCTGGGGCACGCACGGCGAGCACTCGATGATCGTCCTCGTCCCGAGCTCGGTCCTCGAGTGCTTCACGCTCACCGTCGACGCCTTCAACCTGAGCGAGCAGTTCCGCACCCCCGTCATCCTGCTCTCCGACGCGCTCGTCGGGCACATGCGCGAGGCGGTCGCGCTGCCGCTGCCGGAGGAGCTGCGCATCGCCGAGCGGGGCGAGCCCGACTGCGACCCGGACGACTACGACACCGTGATGTCGACCCTCGACCACATCCTGCCGCGCCCGCCGCTGGGGTCGCGCTTCCGCGTCCACGCCACCGGCCTCGTCTACAACCGCCGCAGCGGCGCGGTCGACACGAGCGACCCCGAGGTCGCCGAGGACCTCGGCCTGTACCTGCGCGAGAAGATCTACCACCACCGCGACGCCATCGTGCGCGTCGAGGAGGTCGGGATGGAGGACGCCGAGATCGCCCTCTTCGCCTACGGCTCGGTGGCCCGCTCGGCCAAGGCGGCGATGAAGGCGGCGCGCAAGAAGGGCGTCAGGGTGGGGCTCGTGCGTCCCATCACCCTGTGGCCCTTCCCGACCGCCGCCGTCGAGCGCATGGCCGAGCGCGTCGGCACGGTGATCGTCCCCGAGATGAACATCAGGCAGATGGCCTGGGAGGTGCAGGCGGCCGTGGCCGGACGCGCCAAGGTCGTCGACTTCGGACGCGTCGACGGCCGCCTCATCACGCCGGTCCAGATCGCGGAGCTCATCGACGCGGGAGGTGGACCATCTGCGCGCTGGTTGACGAGTCGATCGTCGCGCACGCGCCCGACGACTGCGCGGCGCCGCGGATCAAGCCGGCCGCAACGGCCGAGATCCGCGGCCTGTTGCGCACGCCGAAGACGCTCTGGTGCCCGGGCTGCTCCAACGGCATCATCACGCGGGCGATCCTCGACGCCGTCCTCGGCCTCGAGCTCGACCCCGACAAGGTCGTCGTCGTCGCGGGCATCGGCTGTTCGGGCCGCATCACCAACTACCTGAACTACTCGACCGTGCACGCCGCGCACGGGAGGGCGCTGCCGTTCGCGACGGGGGCCAAGGTCGCCGACCCGTCGCTCAAGGTGATCGTCGTCATGGGCGACGGGGACTGCGCGGCCATCGGCGGTAACCACCTCATCCACTCGGCGCGACGCAACGTCGACCTCACCGCCGTGGTGTTCAACAACAGCATCTACGGCATGACCGGGGGGCAGAAGAGCCCGACGACGCACGTCGGCGACCGGTCGACGACGAGCCCGTTCGGCAACGCCGAGCCCGCCTTCGACCTCTGCGAGCTGGCGAACGCCGCGGGAGCGACCTACGTCGCCCGCGGCACCTCCTGGGCCTACCGCCAGCTCGTCCAGCTCGTCGCCGGCGGCCTCGTCCACGAGGGCTTCTCGTTCGTCGAGGCGATGGCCGTCTGCAACACCTACTACGGGCGCTTCAACCTGACCGCCGACGGGGCCGAGTTCCTGATGGCGCAGAAGGAGCACGCCGTGCCCGTGGACCAGTTCGAGGCCGGCGCGCCGCGGCTGCGCGACAGCTACCCGGTGGGCGTGCTGCACCACGTCGAGCGCCCCCCGTACGGCGATGTGTACGCCGCCGCGCACCGAAAGAGCCCGGGTGACGGGCGTGGGTGAGACGAGGGGCGCCGGGCCGGCGGGCGAAGCCGACCGGCTCGAGGTCCGCGTCTCGGGCTCGGGCGGCCAGGGCATCCTGCTCGCCGCCGCGGTGCTGGCCGACGCGGTCGCCGCCGCGGGGCGCGAGGTCGTCCAGACCCAGAGCTACGGCCCCGAGGCGCGCGGCGGCGCCTCCCAGGCCGAGGTCATCGCCTCGGAGGAGCCGATCGACTACCCCGAGGTCGATCTCGCCGACGTCTCCCTGTGCCTGTCCCAAGCCGCCTTCGACAAGTACGCCCATCTGACGCGCGAGGGCGGGCTCGTCCTCTACGACAGCGGGCTCGTGAACGAGTGCGAGATGCCGGCGGCAGAGACTGGTCGGCCTGCCGTTCACGCAGACGGCGACGGTCGACCTCGGAGCCAAGGTGGTCACGAACATCGTCTCGCTCGGCGCGCTCGCCGCGTTCATCGCCTGGCTGCCGGCGGAGATGGTCGACGGCGCCGTCGCGGCGCGCGTACCCGCCAAGTTCAAGGACCTGAACCTGCGCGCGCTCGAGGCCGGGCGCCGCCTCGTCGAGCTCGAGGAGGCGGGGATCGGCATCGAGGGCGCCGAGCGCTACGACCAGCCCTCCGACGCCGGCTGCGAGCCGTGCGGCGACGAGGGCTGACGGGCGCCGGACGGCGCTGACCTGCGCGTGGACCTCCTCGAACACCAGGGCAAGGCGCTCTTCGCGGCGGCCGGGCTGCCGGTCCCGGCCGGCGTGCCGGCCGGGACCGCGGATGCGGCCGCCGCGGCCGCCGACGACTTGGGTCTTCCGGTCGCGGTCAAGGCCCAGGTCCGTGCGGGCGGGCGCGGCAAGGCCGGCGGCGTCCGCGTCTGCCGGCACGCGCGACGAGGTGACGGCGGCCGCCGGCGAGATCCTGGGCATGACGATCGGCGGCCGCCCCGTCGAAGGCGTGCTCGTCGAGCAGGGCGTCGCGATCGCGACGGAGTCGTACCTCGCGCTTCGTCCCTCTCGCGACACCATCGCGGTCCGCTGCTGGTGTTCGCCGCCGAAGGTGGGGTGGACGTGGAGACGCTCGCGCGCGACAAGGCCCGACGCCCTGCTGACGATGCCCGTCGACCCGCTGCTCGGGCTCTGCGACTACCAGGTCCGTGACGTGGTCGCGGCCGCCTCGGCGGCGGCGGGCGCGGCGGCGACGGCGGCGACGGCGGAGCAGCTCGCCGCCGTCGTGCGCGGGCTCTGGCGCCTCTACCGGGAGCGCGACGCGACGCTCGTCGAGGTGAACCCGCTGGTCGTCACCGAAGCCGGCGACGTCGTGTGCCTCGACAGCAAGGTGACCGTGGACGACAGTGCCCTCTGGCGCCAGCCGGACCTCGCCGGCCTTGGGCCGGCGCCGGACGAGCGCGAGCGCCGCGCCCGCGAGGCCGGCCTCAGCTTCATCACGCTCGACGGCGACATCGGCGTGATCGGCAACGGCGCCGGTCTCGTGATGAGCACGCTCGACCAGCTCGCGGCGGCCGGCGGCCGCGCCGCCAACTTCTGCGACGTCGGCGGCGGCGCCTCGGCCGAGTCGGTCGCGCTGGCGCTCGAGCTCATCCTCGCCGGCGCCGGCGTCCGCGCCCTGGCGGTCAACATCTTCGGCGGCATCACGCGCGGCGACCAGGTCGCTCGGGGGCTGATCCAGGCGCTGATGGCGACGCCGGCCGCCGCCGGCGTGCCGGTGTTCGTGCGTCTCGAAGGGACGGCGGCGGAAGAGGGCCGCGCGCTGCTCGCCGCAGCCGGGCTCGCCAACATCCACCTGGCCGGCGACGTCGCGGAGCTCGTGCGCCTCGCCTGCGCCGCCGGGCGGAGGGCGGCGCCTGATGGCCGATCCTCGTCGACGCGCGGCAGCCGGGTACTCGTCCAGGGCATCACCGGGCGCGAGGGCGCCTTTCACACCAGGCGCATGCTGGCGGCCGGCACGAAGGTCGTCGCCGGCACGTCGCCGGGCAAGGGCGGGCAGACGGTCGAGGACGTGCCGGTGTTCGACACCGTCGCGGCGGCGGTCGCCGCGACCGGCGCCGACACCTCCGTCGTCTTCGTGCCGGCGCGCTTCGCCCGCGACGCTCTGCTCGAGGCGGCCGACGCCGGGGCTGGCGACGGTCGTCTGTATCACCGAGGGCATCCCCGTGCGCGACATGACCGAGGCGGCGGCGCACCTCGCGCGCCGCGGCGTCACCCTGATCGGACCCAACTGCCCGGGCATCATCACGCCCGGCGCCTGCAGCGCCGGCATCATGCCGGCGGAGGTCTTCACGCCGGGCGAGCGTCGGCGTCGTCTCGCGCTCGGGCACGCTGACCTACGAGATCGTCCACGGCCTCACGCGGGCGGGCATGGGACAGTCGACCTGCATCGGCATGGGCGGCGACCCGGTGCACGGGGTGGGCTTCGTCGAATGCCTGAAGATGTTCGCGGCCGACGAGCAGACCGAAGCCGTCGTGCTCGTCGGCGAGATCGGCGGCGACGACGAGGAACGCGCCGCGGCGTACGTTCGCGGGGGTTTCCCCAAGCCGGTCGTCGCCTATCTCGCCGGCTTCTCGGCGCCGCCGGGCAGGCGCATGGGGCACGCCGGGGCGATCGTCTCCGGCGGCTCGGGGACGGCCGCGGCCAAGAAGCAGGCCCTCGAAGAGGCCGGCGTGCCGGTCGCGGCGAGCCCGGCGGAGGTCGCCGAGCCTCGTGCGGGCGGCGCGCGGCCGGCCGTGGACCGACAGACGCCGGCCCGGCAGCAAGCGGAGGGCGACGAGGTGGACGGAGTGGACGACTACGTGATCGGGGACGCGCCGCTCGGCATCGCCGAGCTGGTCGCGGTGGCGCGCGGGGGCAGGCGGGTCGCGCTCGGCGAAGCCGCGCGCGAACGCCTGGCGGCCGCGCGCGCCGTCGTCGACCAGGTGGTCGCCGAGGAGCGCGTCGCCTACGGCGTCACGACCGGCTTCGGCCAGCTCGCGACGACGCGCATCCCCGTCGCCAAGGTCCGCGAGCTGCAGCAGAACCTGGTCCGCAGTCACGCCGTCGGCGTCGGCGCGCCGCTGCCGCGCGACGTCGTGCGCGCGGCCATGCTGATCCGCGCGAGCACGATGTCGAAGGGGTACTCGGGCGTGCGCGCCGAGGTCGTCGAGCTGCTCGTCGGCATGCTCAACGCCGACGTCGTGCCCTACGTCCCGTCGCGCGGCTCGCTCGGCGCCTCGGGCGACCTCGCCCCCTCGGCGCACGTCGTGCTCGCGATGCTGGGCGAGGGCGAGGTCATCGGGACGGAGGGCGACGCGGCCGCTGCGTGCGTCGGGCGCGAGCCGAGCGGGCCCGCCCTGCGGGCCGCCGGGCTCGCGCCCGTCACCCTCGAGGCCAAGGAGGGCCTCGCCCTCCTCAACGGCACCCAGTTCATGGCCGCGATCGGCGCCCTGGCCGTCGTCGACGGCGAGGCGCTCCTCGACTCGGCCGACCTGATCGGCGCGATGAGCATCGAGGGCCTGCGCGCCTCGGTCGGCCCCTTCCAGGAGCGCATCCAGCTGCTGCGTCCCATCCCCGGCCAGCTGACCACCGCCGAGCCAACGTGCGTCGCGCCACCGCGGGCAGCGAGATCATGCTCAGCCACCTCAACTGCGACAAGGTGCAGGACGCCTACTCGATCCGCTGCATCCCGCAGGTGCACGGCGCCTGCCGCGACGCCTTCCGCTGGCTGCGCGAGGTCATCGACATCGAGATCGAGTCGGTCACCGACAACCCGATCATCTTCCCGGAGACCGGGCGAGATCATCTCGGCCGGCAACTTCCACGGCGAGCCGCTCGCGCTGGCGCTCGACCTCGCCGCGATGAGCTTCGCCGAGATCGGCAGCATGAGCGAGCGGCGCATCTTCCGCATGCTGAGTCCCGTTCCTCAGCGAGCTGCCGCCGTACCTCACCGAGGACAGTGGCCTCAACAACGGCTACATGATCGCCCAGTACACGGCCGCCGCCCTGGTGGCCGAGAACAAGGTGCTCTGTCACCCGGCGAGCGTGGACTCGATCCCGAGCTCGGGCGACCAGGAGGACCACGTGAGCATGGGGATGACGGCGGCGCTCAAGCTGGGGGACGTGGCGCGCAACACGCAGACGATCCTCGGCATCGAGGCGCTGTGCGCGGCGCAGGCGATCGACCTGCTCGCGCCGCTGAAGCCCGGGGTCGGGACGCGCAAGGGCCACGAGATCGTGCGCGAGCTGGCGCCCAAGCTGGAGCGCGACCGGTACCTGGCGCCGGAGATCGAGGCCGCCGCGGCGGCCGTCAGATCCGGCGCCTTCGCGCGCGCGGCGCGAAGGATCGAGGGAAGGGGAAGGCCGATGAGCGAGAGGATCGCCGCCGACCTCGTCCTGCGCGGCGCGGGCGAGCTCGTGACGATGAGCCGCCGCGAGGAGTGCGGCGCGGTGCCGCGGGGAGCGCTGGCGGCGAAGGACGGGACGATCGTCTGGGTGGGGCTGGAAGAGGAGCTGGCCGGCGCCGTGGCCGTCGCCGACGACGGCGTCGTCGTCGACGCCGGCGGCGCCTGCGTGCTGCCGGGCTTCGTCGACGCGCACACGCACGCCGTGTTCGCCGGCGAGCGGGCGCACGAGTACGCGGCGCGCCTCGGCGGCATGTCGTACGCCGAGATCCTCGCCGGCGGCGGGGGCATCAACGCGACGGTGCGCGCGACCCGTGAGGCGCCGCTCGAAGAGCTCGAGCGCCTCACCCGCGCGCGCCTCGACTCGTTTCTCGCCCACGGCACGACGACGGTCGAGGTCAAGACCGGCTACGGGCTCTCGCTGGAGGCCGAGAGAAAGCAGCTCGCGGCGGCGCGGGTCGACCATCCCGTCCGCCGCGCCCTGACCCTGATGCCCGCGCATTTCGTGCCGCCCGAGTTCGCCGGCCGCGACGACGACTACGTCAAGCACGTCTGCGAGGAGATCCTGCCGGCGCTGCGGGGCGAGGCCGACTTCGTCGACGTGTTCTGCGACGAGGGCGCCTTCACCGTCGAGCAGACGCGCCGCGTCTTCGAGGCGGCCAGGGCGCTCGGCTTTCGCCTGAAGGTCCACGCCGAGGAGCTGGCGCACACCGGCGGCGCGCGCCTCGCGGCGGAGTACGGCTGCGTGTCGGCCGACCACCTGATCTACGCCGACGGCGACGACCTCGCGGCGCTGCGCGCCGCCGGCGTCGTCGCCGTCGCCCTCCCGGGCACGTCCTACACGCTGCACACCGACTACGCCCCGGCGCGCGCCTTCCTCGACGACGGCGTCACGCTCGCCCTGGCCACCGACTTCAACCCCGGCACCTGCTACTGCGAGAACATGCAGGCGGTGATCTCGCTCGCCTGCCAGGAGATGCGCCTGACGCCCGACGAGGCGCTGTACGCGGCGACGATGGGCGGCGCCGCGGCGCTCGGCCTGCAGGACGAGGTCGGCAGCCTCGAGGTGGGCAAGTCCTGCGACTTCATCGTGCTCGGCGCCGCCAGCCGGCACGAGCTGCCGTACCACTTCGGCGTGAACCTCGTCGAGGGCGCGATCGTCGGCGGCGCAGGGACGGGCACGATCGTCGGCGGCGCGAGGCCGCGTCCGGTAGCGACAGCGCGGGAAGGGGCCGCATGACCCTCATCGAGTGCGTGCCGAACTTCTCCGAAGGACGCCGTCCCGAGGTCGTCGACGAGATCGTCGCCGCGATCGCCGCGGTCGACGGCGTCAGCGTGCTCGACCGCCAGAGCGACGCGGTCCACAACCGCAGCGTGATCACCTTCGCGGGGCAGGACGCCGCGGTGGCCGAAGGCGCCTTCCGCGGCGTCGAAGCCGCCGCGCGGCTGATCGACCTCACCCAGCACGAGGGCGCGCACCCGCGCATGGGCGCCGCCGACGTCGTGCCGTTCGTGCCGCTCAAGGGCGACGACATGGCGGCCTGCGTCGCGGTCGCGCACGCCGTGGGCGCGCGCCTCGCGCGCGAGCTCGGCGTGCCCGTGTTCTTCTACGAGGACGCCGCCCGGCGCGAGGAGCGGCGGAACCTCGCCGCCGTGCGCGAGGGCCAGTTCGAGGGCCTTCGCGAGGCGATCGGGAAGGACCCGGCGCGGGCGCCGGACGAGGGCGCACCCGCGGTGCACCCGACCGCCGGCGCCACCGCCGTCGGCGCCCGCGCCCCGCTGATCGCCTACAACATCGACCTCGCCTCACGCGACCTCGGCCTTGCCCAGGACATCGCCCGCGCGATCCGCGAACGCGACGGCGGTCTGCCCAAGGTCAAGGCGCTCGGCCTCGCCCTCGAGGACTGCGTGCAGGTCTCGATGAACCTCACCGACTACCGCGTGACGTCGATGCAGACGGTCTTCGACGCGGTGCAGGTCCGCGCCGTGCAGGCGGGCGTCGAGATCCGCCGAGAGCGAGGTCGTCGGCCTGCTGCCGCAGGACGCTCTCGTCGGCCTCGCGCGCACGGCCCTCAAGGCGACGGACTTCAGCGCCGCCCAGGTGCTCGAGGCGCGCATCCTCGACACGCTGCTCTGACGGCGCGGCGCTGCGACGCGCCCGGCGGGTCGCCGCCCGGGTCAGGTCCCGAAGCCGCTCCTGTAGCGCTCGCACAGGTCGACGTAGCGCTGCTTGAAGCCGCGCCAGGTGACCTTGAACTCCTCGTCGACGGCGCGGTCGATGAGACGCGCCGGTACGCCGGCCGCGATCCTCGCGGCCGGCACCACGGCGCGCTGCGGCACGACCGCGCCCTCCGCGACCACCGCCCACTCGCCGATCTCGGCCCAGTCGCTCACCACCGCACCCATGCCGATCACGGCGAAGTCGCCGATCAAGAGCGCGTTGTGGACGACGCAGCCGTGGCCGAGCGTGACCCAGGACCCGATGGTGCAGGTCTCGTCCGGGCGTGCGTGCACCACGCAGTTATCCTCGACCGCGCAGCAGTCCCCAAGGACGATGCTGCCGTAGTCGCCGCGCAGGCGGGCGCCCGGTCCGATCCAGCAGCGGGCGCCGAGGCGCACGTCGCCGAGCACGTCGGCCGAGGGGTGGACCCAGCACCCCTCGCCGATCACGGGCGTCCTTTCTTCGAAGCTGCTCACGGTCATGGCCGCTCCAGACTAGCGCATCGCCGGGCGGTGAGGGCGGTGACGGCGTGCGGCCGTCTTGTGAAAGTCGCACTTGACGGTCCGGACAGATAGCGTATATAAGCAATCATGCAAATACACGACGACATCCGACTCCCCATCCGCCGATCTCGCGCCGTGTACCGCATGCACGCCGAGCTGTGCAAGGCGCTGGCCAACGAGCATCGTCAGGCGATCCTGCACGCGATCGGCGACGGCGAGAAGTGCGTCGGCGACCTCGCCGCCGAGGTGGGCATCGCGGTCTACAACGTGTCGCAGCACCTGCGCGTGCTCAAGGAGCGCGGGCTCGTCGTGGGCCGCAAAGAGGGCCAGACCGTGTACTACCGCGTGACCAACCAGAAGTTCATCCAGGCGTGCGCGCTCATCCGTCAGGCGCTCGTCGAGCAGCACGCCGGAGCAGGGCGAGTCGCTGCAGGCGGCCGAGATGCTCGACACCGCGCAGCGGCGGCCGTCGTCCTCGCCGCCGCCGGCGTAAGCGTCGCAGCCAAGAGCCAGGGGACCGAGCACCGTCAACGGCACCAGCAAGTGAGCGGCCTCGTCGCGCCGCTGCTTGAGAAGAGAAGCACAAGCGTCCAACGACCGGGCCACGCGGCCCGACGTACAAAGGAGAGGACCATGGCAGAAGACCTCAGCACCATCCAGGCGGAGAAGATCGTCGATGCGCGCGGCACCTCGTGCCCCGGCCCGATCCTCGCGGCGAAGAAGGGCATCCCGAGCGTCTCCGTCGGCGGCATCATGGAGGTCCAGGCGACCGACAGCGGCACCACCAAAGACCTCCCCGCGTGGTCCAAGAAGATGGGTCACGAGTACCTCGGCGTCCTCGAGGAGCCCGGCTACATGCGCCTCTTCGTCAAGAAGATGAAGTGACGATGACCGCGGCCGAGGCACACGAGGGCCAGGCGTACGACCCGCGCATCCTGGTCTTCAGCACCAACAACATCTCCGACCCCGGCATCGACCTGGCGGGCAGCTCGCACATGCACTACTCGCCCCAGGTCATGGTGATCAACCTGCCGTGCACGAGCGCGGTCAAGCCCAGCTGGATCCTGTACGCGATGGAGCAGGGCTTCGACGGCGTCTTCATCGCCGCCGACGGCGAGGAGTGCGCCTACCTGCCGGACTGCGCGGAGCGCACCTCCGGCATCATGCAGACCGCGCAGGACATGCTGGTCGAGAAGGGCTACGAGCCGCAGCGCGTACGCATGGCCGCCGTCTGCTCGGTCTGCGCGGAACCGTTCACCAACTACATGCACGAGTACGCGGCCGTCCCTGTCAGGCCTGGGACCGGCCAGGAAGGCGGCCTCATGAGCGCACCGACGAAGTACGACGCACTCGTGGTCGGCAGCGGCATCGGCGGCATGGAGTCGGCTCTCAAGCTCGGCGACATGGGCTACAAGGTCCTCGTCGTCGAGAAGGAGCCGAGCGTGGGCGGCAAGATGATCCTGCTCAGCAAGGTCTTTCCCACGCTCGACTGCGCCAGCTGCATCTCCACCCCCAAGATGGGCGCGACGATCCACCACCCCAACATCGACGTGCTGACGTACGCGGAGGTCGAAGGTATCCGCGGCGGGACGGCAACGGCGGCGGCTACCACGCCAGGATCCGCCAGAAGTCCAAGTTCATCGACGAAGCGGCCTGCACCGGCTGTCGCCAGTGCGAGATGGCCTGCAACGTCGCCGTGCCGGACGAGTACAACGCCGACATGGTGTCGCGGCGGGCGGCCTTCATCGCCTTCCCACAGGCGGTGCCGAAGAAGGCCGTGATCACGCGCGAAGGCGTCTCGCCGTGCACCTACGAGTGCCCTGCGGGCATCAAGGCGCACGGCTACGTCGCGCGCGTGCGCAGCGGCGAGTACGACCAGGCGTTCGACCTGGTGCTCGAGACGACGCCGCTCGTCGGCTCGCTCGGGCGCGCGTGCTACGCGCCCTGCGAGGGCGAGTGCACGCGCGGCGAGCTCGAGGGCACGCTGCCGATCCGCCGCCTCAAGCGCTTCATCGCCGACGAGCGCTACGGCAACGCAGGGCGGACGCCGGCGCGAAAGGCCGTCGAGAAGCCCGAGCAGAACGGCAAGAAGGTCGCCGTCGTGGGCTCGGGCCCTGCCGGCCTCACCGCCGCCTGGCAGCTCGCACGCAAGGGCTACGGCGTCAAGATCTACGAGGCTGCGGAGCGGCCGGGCGGCATGCTCGCGCTCGGCATCCCCGCCTACCGGCTGCCCAACGACGTCGTCGACGACGACATCGGCAACGTCACCGCCATCGGCGTCGAGATCCAGAACGACACCGGGTCGACGACCCGGCGGCGCTCAAGGACGACGGCTTCGACGCCGTGCTCGTCGCGACGGGCACGCACAAGGCGGTCCGCCTGCACGTGCCCGGCGAGGAGAAGGACGGCGTCATGAGCGCCCTCACCTTCCTCGCCGACGTCAAGCTCGGCAAGGACGTCGACCTGGCCGGCAAGAAGGTCCTCGTCGTGGGCGGTGGCAACGTCGCCATCGACGCGGCGCGCACGGCTCGCCGTCTCGGCGCCGCGTCTGTTGACCAGGCCAGCCTCGAGTGCTGCGACGACATGCCCGCCCACGACTTCGAGGTCAAGGAGGCCCAGGCCGAGGGCATCACGCTGCACGACGGCTGGGGAGTCAACCAGCTCACCGGCGACGGCCGCGTGCAGGCCGCCGAGCTCAAGGTCTGCACCTGCGTGTTCGACCCCGAGGGCAAGTTCGCCCCGGAGTACGACGAGACGAAGAAGCAGGTCGTCGCGTGCGACGTCGTCATCGTCGCCGCCGGCATGGGCGCCGACACCGAGTCGTTCGGCCTCGAGACCAACGGCAACCGGACGCTCAAGGCCGACCCCGGCACGCTGCAGACGGCGGTGCCCCACATCTTCGCCGCCGGTGACGTCGTCACCGGCCCGACGATGATCACCACCGCCGTCGGCCAGGGCCGCCGCGCCGCCTTCATGATCGACCGCTACCTGCGGGGCGAGGCACTCGACCCCGAGGCCTTTGACGAGGCGCTCCCGGTCGCGGACAAGAAGCAGGTCCTCGCGCGGCAGGACGTCTACGACCGCCGCGAGCCCTTCGAGTCGCACGCCGCGATGAGCGCCGCGCCGACCGACTTCAGCGAGACCGAAGCGCCGATGACCGAGGACGAGGCCTTCCTCGGCGCCGCCCGCTGCCTCGACTGCGGCGTGTGCTCCGAGTGCCACGCCTGCGTCGACGCCTGCCCGGCCGACTGCATCGACTTCAGCATGCGCGAGGAGGAGATCGAGGTCGACGTCGACGCCGTGGTGCTCGCCACCGGCTTCCGGCTCTTCCCGGCCGACGCCAAGCCCGAGTACGGCTACGGCAAGTTCAAGAACGTCATCACCGGCATGCAGATGGACCGCCTGCTCGCCCCGACGCGGCCGTTCAACTCGGTCGTGCGTCCCGGCGACGGCAAGGTCCCCGATCGCATCGGCTTCATCATGTGCACCGGCTCCCGCGACGCGCAGGTCGGCAACCCGCTCTGTTCGCGCATCTGCTGCATGTACTCGGTCAAGCACAACCAGCTGATCATGGGCGCCCTGCCGCTCGCCGACGTGACCGTCCACTACATGGACGTGCGCGCCGTCGGCAAGGGCTACGACGAGTTCTACAAGCAGGCCGTGGACATGGGCTCCATGTTCATCAAGGGCCGCGTCGCCAAGATCACCGAGAAGGACAACGGCGACCTCGTGGTCCGCTACGAGGACATCGAGGGCGACGGCGGCATCGTCGAGGCCGAGTACGACATGGTCGTGCTGGCCGTCGGCGTGCAGCCGAACATGGAGGCCGCCGGCCTCTTCGAGGACGGCTCGCTCGGCCTCGACGAGTACTTGTACGTCGGCGAGGCCGACGAGGACCTCGACCCCGGCCGCACCAACCTGCCGGGCGTCTTCGTCGCCGGCTCGGCCTCGGGCGTCAAGGACATCCCCGACTCGATCCTCCACGCCGGCGCCGCCGTCGCCCAGGCCGCCGCGCACATCGAGAAGGTCGAAGGCGGCGGCCGCCGGCGTCGCCGACCCGGCGAAAGCGACGGTGACGGCATGAGCTCCAAGAAGATCGGCGTCTACGTCTGCCAGTGCGGCGGCAACATCGGCGACTACGTCGACGTCGACGAGGTCGTGGCCGCCGTCGAGAAGGAGCAGGGCGTCAGCGTCGCCAAGACGGCCATGTTCACCTGCTCGGACGCCACGCAGAGCGACATCATCGCGGACGCGCAGGAGCAGGGCCTGGACGGGCTCGTCATCGCCTCCTGCTCGCCCAAGCTGCACACGTACACGTTCCGCGACGTCGCCAAGCGCGCGGGCATGAACCCCTTCCAGTACACCCAGGTGAACGTCCGCGAGCAGTGCTCGTGGACGCACACCGACGACCACGAGGGCGCGACCGAGAAGGCGGTGCGTCTGGTGCGCGCCGGCATCAACCGCACGCGCCTCACCGAGCCGCTCGAGCCGATCGTCGTCGAGACGACGCCGAAGAGCCTCGTCGTGGGCGGCGGCATCGCCGGCCTGCGCGCGGCCCTCGGCCTCGCCGAGGTCGGGCTCTCCGTCTTCCTCGTGGAGAAGGAGGCGAAGCTCGGCGGCTGGGTCGCCGGTTTCGGCGAGATGTACCCGCACGGCCGCAACGGCCGCGAGCTGATCGCGAAGCTCGAGGAGAAGGTGCGCTCGCACCCGGCGATCACCGTGTTCACGAGCGCGGAGCTCGTCGCCAAGAGCGGCAGCTTCGGCAACTACCAGGCGACCGTGGCGGTCAAGAACGGCGAGAGCTCGAGACGATCCAGGTCGACGTGGGCTCCATCGTCATCGCCACCGGCTTCGATACCTACCAGCCGGAGGAGGGCGAGCTCGGCTACGGCATCGACGGCGTCGTCACCATCGCCGACTTCAAGAAGCTCCTCGACGAGACGGATGGGCCGCTCGAGTACAACGGCCGGCCCGTCAAGACGGTCGCCTACATCTACTGCGTGGGCAGCCGCCAGGACGAGAGCGTCGAGGGCGCCAACACCTACTGCTCGCGCTACTGCTGCACGGCCGCCGTCCACGCCGCGACCCAGGTCGACGCCTTGCCGGCGCAGGGTGCACCAGTACCACTTCTACCGCGACATGCGGACCTACGGGAAGTACGAGCTGCTGTACGCCGAGGCGCTCGAGAAGGGCTCGGCGTTCGTCAAGTTCCCCGACGACGAGCCGCCGGCGGTGGAGAAGGACGCCAAGTCCGGCGGCGTCACCGTGACGGCCCGCGACCTCCTGTCCGAAGGCGAGGAGGTCGCGCTCACCGCCGACCTCGTCGTGCTGGTCACCGGCATGGTGGCGCGCGAGAACGAGGGGCTCACCAAGACGCTCAAGCTGCCGGTGGGTCAGAGCGGCTTCTACAACGAGATCCATCCCAAGCTGCGCCCGGTCGAGACGGTCGTGGACGGCGCCTACATCTGCGGCGCCTGCCAGAGCCCCAGGACCTCGTCCGAGGCAGTCGCCTCCGGGCTCGCCGCGGTGACCCAGAGCGCGGCGATCCTCAAGCGCGGCTACGCCGAGCTTGACCCGCTGGTCGCCACCGTGGACGCGGACGCCTGCACCTGGTGCGGCGCCTGTGAGTTCACCTGCCCCTACGACGCCATCGCCAAGGTCGAAGAGGGCGGCAAGGAGATCGCCGACGATCTCCCGCACCGCCTGCAAGGGCTGCGGCGGCTGCGTCCCCGTCTGCCCGTCGGACGC
The DNA here is from genome assembly GCA_963707855.1 of uncultured Thermoleophilia bacterium. Classification (GTDB taxonomy): domain Bacteria; phylum Actinomycetota; class Thermoleophilia; order UBA2241; family UBA2241; genus UBA2241. Next base: position 19,694 of record CAVPRQ010000026.1, on the reverse strand, counting down.
CATCGACCTGCAGGGCTACACCGACGCCCAGATCAAGGCGATGATCGACGGCATGCTGGAGGTGGTGTGCGCATGAGCACGACCGCAACAGACCACGACGCGCCCATCAGCGACGTGCGCGAGATCATCCGCGACGAGCAGTTCATGAGGGGCCGGATCCTCAAGGCTCTCGAGTCCGGCCCCCAGACCATCCCCCAGATCGCCGAGGCCATCGGCAAGCCCACGCACGAGGTCGTGTTCTGGGTCATGGGCCTGCGCAAGTACGGCTGGGTGGCCGAGATCAAAGAGGTCGACGACGAAGGCTACTTCCAGTACCAGTCGGTCCCGCGAGAGGGGTCCTGAGGACCGGAAGGAGAAGTAGTGGACACCAGCAAGAAGACGATCATCCTGTTCAGCGGCGAGTTCGACAAGGTCATGGCGGCGCTCATCATCGCCAACGGCGCCGCCGCGATGGGCGACGACGTGACCATCTTCTGCACCTTCTGGGGCCTCAACATCCTGCGCAAGCCGGAGAAGGTCGAGAGCGAGGCCAAGAAGAGCACCCTGCAGTCGATGTTCGGCAAGATGATGCCCAAGGGCACGAAGCACCTCGGCCTGTCGAAGATGAACTTCGCCGGCGCCGGCGCCCCCATGATGAGGAAGGCGACGAAGGCCGTCGGCGGCATGTCGCTCGAGGAGCTCTTCGACAGCGCCCGCGAGCAGGGCGTCAAGTTCGTCGCCTGCACCCTCTCGATGGACATCCTCGGCTTCAAGGCGGACGAGCTCCTCGATGACGTCGAGTACGAGGGCGTCGCGGCGTATCTCGGCCATGCCGACGAAGCCAACGTCAACCTGTTCATCTGAGGAGGGACGGGAGCACGATGGCTCAGGATCAACCCCGGGCTCGCCGACGAGCTCCAGGCCTACGGCGCCGACGACGTCTCGAAGTGCTACAACTGCGGCAACTGCTCGGCGGTGTGCGTGCACTCCGAGGCGCCGCACGTGCTGCCGCGCCGCTCCATGCACGCCCTGCAGCTGGGGCTCGAGGACAAGCTCAAGGGCAGCCTCGAGCCCTGGCTCTGCTACTACTGCGGCGAGTGCTCGGAGCAGTGCCCCAAGGAGGCCGAACCCGGCGAGACGATGATGAGCATGCGCCGCTGGCTGACGTCCAAGTACGACTTCAGCGGCATCGGCGGCCTGTTCTACCGCTCGTGGCGCTGGGAGGTGTTCGCGATCCTCTTCGCGGCGCTGCTCACCGGCATCGGCTTCACGCTGTTCGGCCTCTCGCAGGGCAGCATCAGCGTGTACGGCGGAGCGGACGCCTTCCTGCCCAGCGCCAAGGTCCACCTCTTCGACTGGACGATGGCGATCATGCTCGTCATCCTGCTCGGGACCAACGCGATCCGCATGTGGCGCTTCGTGATGGGCGGCAGCGGGCGCCGGGCCTCGGCTCGTACGTCGCCGGTCTGTACGCTGCCGGTCCACTTCTTCACCCAGCCCAAGTACCAGCAGTGCGAGCGCAAGCGGCCCTGGGCGGTGCACCTGGCCCTCATGCTGAGCTACGTCACCATGCTGGTGCTGATCATGTTCTTCCTGCACGAGATGGCGAGCGGCCCCGCCATCGACTGGCGGGTGCACGTCTTCGGCTACCTCGCGTCGGCGGGGTTGATCGTCGCCGTGATCCTCAACATGCGCGGCCGTCTCAAGAAGGACACGCCACAGCACGCCCACTCGCACGAGTCCGACTGGATGTTCCTCATCCTGCTGCTGGTCGTCGCCGTGACCGGCGTGCTGCAGCACATCCTGCATCGCTCCGGCCTCGACGCGGCCGCCAACGTCATGTACGTGATCCACCTCATGGGCGTCGTGCCGATGCTCGTGCTCGAGGTGCCGTTCGGCAAGTGGTCGCACCTCGCCTACAGGCCTCTCGCGGTCTACTTCGCGCGCGTGCAGGCGCACGCCGTCGAGGTCGAGGCGGCGAAGGCGCAGAAGGCCGCGCCGAGAGCGGCTTAAGGACACGACGGAAGGAGTCGAGGAGTCATGACAGAGCAGAGCACCAGAGTACGGATCGCCGTCCCGTCGCAGCTGCCGGGGGTCTCGAGGCGATCGCGTTCGGGCCACTTCGGTCGCTGCGAGTGTTTCACGCTGGTCGACCTGGTGGACGGCGAGATCGCCCGAGGTGCAGGTGCTCAGAACGCGCCCCACACTGAGGGCGGCTGCATGCGGCCGGTGATGACGCTGGCCGAGCACATGGTCGACGCCATCGTCGTCGACGGCATCGGCGGCCGGCCGCTGATGGGCTTCAACCAGGTCGGCATCGCCGTGCACGCGGCCGCGGTGACGACGTGCAGACCGCGGTGAGCGCGTACATCGAGGGAGGCCTGCCCGTGGTCGGCCTCGAAGGGGCCTGCCAGCACTGACGGGCTGCCTGCGGCCGCCGGGCCGGCCGGCGGAGCAGCCGGCGACGTCTCACGTCGAACTCCGGCGCCCGCCTTCTTCTCCGCCGCCGCGATGATCGCGAGCAGCTCTGCGTCGCAGGCGAGCGGCTCGGCGCTCGGGCGCCGCGGCGATGATCTCGTCCACGCGGCGTCCCGCGCGCTCCGCGAGCGTCCCGCCGTCCTTCTCGCGCCACGCCTCGTAGGTCGCGCGCTCGAACAGGCTCGGGTAGTAGTGCTCGCGGCAGTGCTGCAGCGTGTGCCGGGTGGCGAGGAACTGGCCGTCGGGGCCGACCTCGTCGATCAGGTCGAGGGCCAGCGCCTGGTCGCTCGTGTCGTACGGCGCGCGAAGGTGGCGCAGCCAGCCGACGATCTCGTCGCAGATCGCGAGCTGGGCGAACGAGTACGTGAGCCCCGACTCGAGGTAGCCGAGGTCGTGGACGACGTCGGGTCCGGCGAGCGACTCGACGGCGAGCGAGAGGGCCGCCTCGGCGGCGGCCTGCTGGTCGACCGTCTTGGCGTCGCTCGCCCCCGCCAGCGAGAAGCTCGGCAGGTCGGCCCAGCGGCTCAGGGCGATGGCGGTCGCACGCTGGTCGGGGTTGGCGTAGCCGTACACCATCGTCCGCATGTCGAGGCCGCCGCCGCCCCAGCCCTTGGTCATGACCGGGGCGCCTTCTTTGACGACCTGGGCCAGGACGAGGCCGGTCAGGACGCCGGCCCAGAAGTACGCCACGGCGCCGGCCTGCGTCGCCGGCCCGGTCACGCCGGCCTGCGACCCGGGGATGTAGAGGATGGGGATGCCGCGCTCGGCGAGGAAGATCACTTTCTCGAGCGCGTCGGCGTTGTGCAGCAGCCCGGTCGCCGTGTTGACGTAGCAGGCGAGGAAGGGGCGGGCGGCGAGCGCCGCGGACCCGCCCGCCACCGCCTCGGCCATCGCTACGGCGTCGTAGCAGCCCGAGGCCTCGTAGGTGACGAGCACGATCGGCTTGCGCGTGCGCGTGAGCATCGCGCGCATCTGGTGCCGGTCGGCGACCCGGTTGTCGACGTCGGTCGGGAGGACGAGCGACATGACGTAGTCGATGTTGGGCAGCGCGTCGACGACGTCGATGCCGGCGGCGACGTCGGCCATCACGGGTTCGCGCCGCGCTCCGGTCCGGTGGTCGAGCAGGTTGAGGCAGTCGGAGCCGGGGCCGTAGAAGGTGCGTTCGCCGTCGAGGACCATCGCCGGCGCGCCTGTCTGGTCGAAGATGGTGAAGGCGCGCGGCGCGCGTTCGAGAGCCCACTCGACGAGGTCGGCGGGGATGCGTGCGATGCCGTCGGCGTCGACGCGCGCGCCCGGCGCCGCGCAGCAGCTCGACCGCGCGGGGCAGCTCCAGGCGCACGCCCGTGCGCTCGAGGATGCTCACCGCGGCGCGGTGCAACGTCTCGCACTGCGCGTCCGTCACCCGCCGGTACGGCCAGGTGGCCGTGCCTCGACCCGATGTCCCCTGGTCCTCCACTGGTCCCTCCTCGTCGCCGGTCGCAGCCGCTATGCTGTCGCCTATGGACGAGCGGGACAAGGGGGGCGCGCCCAAGCCCGGCCCTAACTGGTTCGACGACGAGCCGGGCGCCGCGGCCGAAAGGGCGAAGGCCGCGGCCGGCGAGGGCGAGGCGCCGGAGGGGCGGCGCAGAGCGCCGCTGTTCCCGGCGCCCACCGTGGAGCTGCCGACGCGACCGGAGGACCTGCCGCCCGGCCAGCACGGGTCCGGCAGACACTTCGGCTTCGCGCGCGAGGTCATCATCTACTCGCCGGCGGAACCGCCAAAGACGGGCCGTGGCTTCCGCATCCCGGTCAAGACCCTCATCTTCATGGGCGCGGCCGCCGTCGGCTTCTATCTGATCTGGCCGCAGCTGCTCGGGTTCTGGGACGCCGTCCCCGGCCTGCGCACGATCGAGTGGTGGTGGTTCGCCCTCATGGTGGCCCTCGAGGCGTCGGCCTACGCCTGCTACTGGGGGATGATGAAGGTGACCCTGCGCGAGCGGCGCTGGTTCGTCGTGGCGATGACGCAGATGTCGGCCAACGCCTTCGCCCGCGTCGTCCCGGGCGGCGCCGCCTCCGGCGGCTCGATCAGCTACCAGATGCTCTCGGCCGCCGGGGCGCCGAAGGGGCGCGTGGTCACCGGCCTGACGACCAACACGCTGCTCTCGAACGCCGTGCTCTTCATGCTGCCGCTCTTCTCGCTGCCGGCGATCCTCGGCGGGGCGCCGATCGACCCCAGCCTGCTGCGCACGCTGATCCTCGGCGTCGTGCTCTTCCTCCTGATCATCGTCGGGGGCGCGATCGTGCTGTTCACCGACCGGGCGCTGGCGTGGGTGGGCCGTCTGGCCGCCCGCGTCCTCGACCGCGTGAAGAAGTCCGGTGCGCCGCGCAGCGGGCTGCCCGCGCGGCTGCTCGAGGAGCGCGACTTCATCAAGGAGTCGCTCGGCGACCGCTGGTGGCAGGCGCTGCCCTGCGCGGCGGGGAACTGGCTGTTCGACTTCGCCGCGCTGCTGGCGGCGCTCGCGGCGGTCGGCGCGCGACCGCGCCCGTCGCTCGTGCTGCTCGGCTACGTGGTCGCCATGATCCTCACCTGGATCCCGCTCACGCCCGGCGGCCTCGGCTTCGTCGAGGTCGGCCTGGCGGCGACCCTCGGCCTCGCCGGCGTCGGCGCCGCCGAGGCCACGACCGCCGTCCTCGCCTACCGTCTCGTCTCGTTCTGGCTGCCTATCCCGGCGGGGATGATCGCCGGCGCGCTGTTCCGGCGGAGGTTCGGGGGCAAGGCCGGGGTCGAAGCGGAGAGCGCAGCGGAGGGCGCGGCCGAGGCGTAGCCACAGCCCGTTGCTCTGGGCGTAGCATGACCGCGACGCCAGGCGCTGAAGGGAGGCCCGCCATGGCTGCGGACGCAGGCCCGGCGATCGTCGACAAGGCTCTCGATCTGGGTGCGGTCGCGGCGGGCATCGCCGACCTCGATCTCCTCAAGCGGTCGCCGTCGCACCACATGCTGACCAGGTTCGGGACGAGGATCGACGGCGAGTACTCGTGGGACGCCGACCACGACCTGCGGCGTGTCGACTGGCCGGCCGCCGCCCGCTCGGCGGTCGTCATCGCCGTGTCCCATCCGAGGGACGAGCCCGAGCTCGACTGGTCCGGCCCTACAGGCCAGACCCCCGGCAACGAGCGGCTCGTCCGGATCGCCGAGAGTCTCTCGGCCTGGATCCCGGAGAAGCTGGGCCTCTCCGCTCGCCAGGTGCCCTACAGCGTCGAAGCAGGCGGCGTCTACGTCAAGGACGCGGCCGTGCTGGCGGGCCTCGGCTGCATAGGCAGGAACAACATCGTGGTCACGCCCGAGCACGGCCCCCGCATCCGCCTTCGCGTCGTCCTCGTGGACGAGGAGCTGTCACCGACGGGACCCATCGAGTTCGACCCCTGCCGCGACTGCGGCGAGCCTTGTCGCCGCGCCTGCCCACAGGCGGCATTCGCGAAAGCTGTGCACACACGGACCGAGAGTGGGGATCGCTGCGCTCCCGGGACGCGACGGGTGGTATGGCAGATCGCGGTGCGGGATCCAGATGGAGAAGGATGTCGAGGCCTCCGGCTTCGAGCCCGACGACGAGTTCGGCATGGAGCAGCAGATGACGGGACCGGCGGCTGAGCCTCAGGCGGGCGGCCGGATCAAGTGGTGTCGGCGCTGCGAGCTGGCCTGCCCGGTCGGTCGCTGACGACGGCGTCCGCCCGACGCATGGCCGGGCCAGGGGCTCCGCTCGGGCCCCTGATGTACGATGCCGGGGGCGTCGAACATCGGAGGCCACGTGGCAGAAGTCGATGAGAGCGGCGTCGCGCAACTTGGCGCGGCGATCGCCGAACAGGTGGGGCGCGTCATCGTCGGCAAGGCCGACCAGACGCGCCTCATCACCGCCGCGCTCCTCGCCGGCGGGCACGTCCTGCTCGACGACGTGCCCGGTGTCGCCAAGACCCTCCTCGTGCGGGCCTTCGCGGCCAGCCTCGGTCTGAGCTTCTCGCGCATCCAGTGCACCGCCGACCTGCTTCCGTCCGACGTCACCGGCTCGACCGTGTTCAACCAGCAGACCGGCGCCTTCGAGTTCCGTCCCGGCCCGGTGTTCGCGAACGTCGTCCTCGCCGACGAGATCAACAGGGCGACGCCTCGCACCCAGTCGGCCTTTCTCGAGGCGATGCAGGAAGGCGGCGTCACCGTCGACGGCACCACGCACGTGCTGCCCCAGCCGTTCATGGTGCTCGCCACCCAGAACCCCATCGAACTCAAGGGGACGTTCCCGCTCCCCGAGGCTCAACTCGACCGCTTTCTGCTGCGCGTGAGGATGGGCTACCCCAGCGAGGCGGAAGAGGTCGAGATGCTGATGCGCTTCCGGGCCGCGGACCCCCTGACGGAGGTGCGGGCCATCGCCGTGGCCGACGCGCTGCCCCGGCTCAAGCAGAGCGTGCGCGACGTGCACGTCTCGGAGGACATGGCGCTGTACGTCGCAGCATTGGCCCGCGCGACGCGCGAGGCCCCGATGCTGCGGCTCGGCGCGAGTCCGCGGTCGTCGCTCGCGCTTCTGCATGCCTCCCAGGCCTGGGCGGCGCTGGCCGGACGCGGCGTTCGTGACGCCCGACGACGTCCAGGGGCTCGTCGCCCCCGTCCTCGCCCACCGCCTGCTCCTGTCGCGCGACGCGAGCCTCGCCCAGCGTGATCCCGAGGCGGTGCTGCGCGAGATCGTGACCGACGTCCCCGTGCCGGCGGAGTCGCCCGAGACGACGACCGCCGGCTGACGGGAGGACCGTCGTGGGGCTGCGCTCCATCGCCCTCGCTGCCCTCGCCGGTCTGGTCGCCGCCACCCTGCTGGACAGCGAGGCCCTCGTGTTCGCGACGCTGGTCGCCGCCGGGCTGGCCGCTCTCGTGATCGTCTCGCGCCGCCGCGTCTTTCGCGCCTTCACGTTCGAGCGGTTGCCGGCCCGGCGCGTCGTGCCTTGGGGCGGGCACCTCGAGGTCACCATGTCGGCGACCAACGCCAAGCTGCTGCCGCTCGTCTGGCTGCGGGTGGCCGACGAATGGCCGGCGGGCGTCGAGCCGCAGGGGTTCACCTTGACGCCGTCGGGCGTGAGGGGCTCGCAAGGGTTCTCGCAGACGCTCTCTCTGCGCTGGTACGAGCGCGTCAGGCGCCACTACCAGGTGCGCTGCACGGAGCGCGGCCTGCAGCAGTTCGGCCCGGCCGAGCTCGAGGCGGGCGACCCCTTCGGCATCGCGGGGGTCGTCCGCCGAGTGGAACACCGGGAGAAGGTCGTCGTGCTGCCCAAGGTCCTGGACGTCCCCGACCTGGAGGCGCTCGCCGGGCATCCGCTGGTCGAGGCTCCCGCCGAGCGCTCTCTCGCGCGGGATCCCACCGCCCTGCGCGGCACGCGGCTCTACCGGCCGGGAGACCCGCTCCGCGCGGTCAACTGGCGCGCGACCGCGCGCCGAGGGGCCCTCCACACGAACGAGTTCGACCCGACCGCGCTCGCCGCGGTGAGGCTGCTGCTCGACGTCGGCGTCATGCAGTACGCCTGGCAGGGGGTGGACCCCGAACGGGTGGAGCTTCTCTGCGTGGTCGCCGCGTCGCTCGCCGCGGCCTTCGCGGAGCGCGGCTTCGGCGTCGGCGTCGCGTCCAACGCCCACCTGGCGGGCAAGGCGGGGACCGTCGACGTCGAGCCGCAGGAAGGAGCCCTCGACGAGGTGCTCGAGAGCCTCGCCCGCATCCCCGTCACGCCTCCGCACGACTTCCGCATGGTGCTGCAGGCGGAGCTTGCGGACGCGGACTCTGAGGCCGACTGCCTGCTCGTCGTCCCCGCGCTGCGGCCGGCGATCCGGGAACTGACGGCCCGGCTGCGCCTCGAGCGCCGCACGAGCGTGGTGTACGTGGGATCTCCTTCGGCCGCGGAGCTGCCCCTGATCGACGCGGTCGTGCCGGCGAGCTTCGACTGGAGGACGGAGGATGCGCTCACGTTCTCTGCGTGAACTCCTCCTGCTGGCGTTCGGCGCCGTCGCCGACGGCGTCTGGTGCGGAGCACTGGCCGCCGTCCTCGTCGGCGCCTCGGGCCCGCGCCTCATGCTCCTCGCGGTGGTCACCATCTTCGCGGCCGCCGTGCTCGCCCTCCGCCTCGGGCGCGAACGGCAGCCGAGCCGCCGCGACCGCGTCCTCGTCGTCGGGCTCGCCCTGGGCGCCGCGGGCATCCTGGTCATCGCGGGTCAGGCGTGGGACGCCGCCAGCCCCCTCGTGTGGATCGTCGCCGACATCGCCTACGCGGCCCTCCTCGTCCTCGTCGGCGTCGGGCTCGGCGGCGTGTCGCTCACGCCCGAGCTCGCCGCGCGCCGCGGCATCAGAGCCTTCGCGCTGCTGTGCCTCGTGCTGGCGGCCGCGGCGATCGGCGGCTCGCCACCCTCGTGGGCGACGGAAGCCCTCGCGATCACGCTCGTCGCCGGCGGCCTGTTCGTCGCGGCCGCCCGGTACGAGGCGCTCGCCGCCCTGACACCGGTTGAGGAACGGACGCCCGCGTGGGCCTGGCTGCTGGCCGTGCTCGGCGTGACGCTGCTCATCGTCTCGACCGGCGTCCTTCTCGACCGAGGTCCTGCGCGTGGACTTCGTCTCGCAGGTCCTGTCCGCCGTCGGCACCGTCCTGGGCTACCTGCTCGCGGTGGTCGCCTACGCCATCGGCTTCGCCGGCGCGGCGGTGATCCGGGGCGCGGCGTGGCTGTTCAGCGTCCTTCATCTCCACGAGCTTCAGTCGCCCGAGCCGCCGCAGAGCCCGAAGCTGCCCGACGTCCTCCTGACCCCGAGGCCCCAACCGGAGGGTACGCGGCGCGTCTCTCGACTGTTCACGATCGTCACGCTCGCGGCGCTCGCCGTGGGCGCATCGCTCGCGCTGGTGGCCCTCGCCCTGAGACGCTTCCGGCGCGGACTCCCGGAAGAGGTGCAGGAGGAGCGGGAGACCGTGCTCACCTTCCGTGCCGCCGCCGCCGCGGGCGCCGGGCGGCTGGCGGGGCGGCTGCGCCGCCTCGTGACGCGCACTCCGCCCCCGCGGACCCCGGCCGAGCTCGTGCGGCGGCGCTACGCGGAGCTCGAGCGACGCCTGCGGCGAGGCGGGTCATGCGCGTCCTCCCGGGACGACCGTCCGAGGGTTCCTGAGGGCCGTCTCGGCCGGCACTGACGCCCCGCCTGAGGTGGCGGGCGCCCTCGCCGGCCTCTACGAGCTCGCCCGCTACTCGACGGAGACCGTCGACGCGGCGGCGGCGGGCACGTTCGAGAGGCTGGCCCTGGACCTTACGGCTGCCGTGACGTCGACGTAGAGTCCGCCGGCATCGTGCCGGCGGGCCCGGGCATGGAAAGCGCGCGGCGCTGTCGCGCCGCCCGCCCCTCCCTCAGGTCCTCACGGGATCGTGATCACGCTCGCCAGGCCGTCACACTGCCAGCGGTGCGTGCTGTCTGCCGCATCGGGGCGGTACGTGAGCCCAGCAAGCGGCGATTCCGTGTTGAAGAGCGGGAAGCTGTCGCGGGCGACGGTGTACCCCTTGGCGGCGAACCAGTCGTCGACCACCCCGGCGGCGTCCTCGCTCATCCCGTACCACTTCGGCGCCCCGGACGTCTGCCCGAGCTCGTTGTTGTCGAAGTGCGTCGTGCAGAGCACGTAGTTGCCCCACGTCGCGTTCGTGCTCTTGTCGCCGCCCTTGGCGTACAGCCTGATGTGCAGCACCTGTGTGCGCGCCACGAGCCTGAAGCCGACGAAATACCAGGTGTTCTGCTTGCGGCCGGCGTCGCCACGCCACTCCCAGACGCCCGCCGAATCGCTGAGCCGCGCGTACATGCTCGAGCCCGTCGACGGCAGCCACGACTTGACGATGCCGCGCACCTTGCTGACGGTCGCGTTGCCGGTGAAGACGATGGTCGCCGGCCAGTCGTTGTGGCCGGCGCTCGCGGGGTCGGGGTACGTCGAGGACGAGCCCCGGTCGTAGTCGTAGTTCCAGAACGAGTCCTCGTTGACGGTGACCATCTTGAGGCTGCCGGGCGTCGCCGTGTAGCCGGCCCCGAACGCCGCGGCCGGCGCCGCCGCGGTGCAGATGACGAGCACCGCCAGAGCGACGATCGTCAACAGAGCCGCGTGTCTGCGTGTCATGGCTCCCCCTTCTTCCCGGACCGTTGATGGATCGTGTGGATGGGAATCGAGTCCCCGCAGGCTCGTAACTTCTTCACACGGCGAACCCCCTACTGCTTAGGGCGTGTGCATGCTACCGTACAACGTGGCCGGCCGGAATCATCCGGATCGGGTGATGTCACGGATGGCAGACGCGGGCTAGCCTCGCGGGTGGCGCGTGTGGAGCGCGCCAAGTAATGGGGACGTGTGTCGTCTGATGGGGGGCATCATGCGCGTTTCGACTCGTTCGTTCTCCGTTCTGCTTACGCTTGTCTGCGTGCTCCTGACGGCCGGGGCGCTGATGGCCGTCGGGGCTCCATCCGCATCCGCGTACCTTCCGCCGGCGCTGTACTCCGGCGGCAGCGCCACGCTCAGCGGGACGTCCACGGTCACGAGTCCTCTGGTCGCAGGCGCGCCGAGCGCTGCCCTCTACGTCAAGGGCGCCCTGACCAATTCTGGCTCGGGCAGTCTGAGCACGGTGACGAAGGTCACCGGCGCCGCCGTGCCCCCCATGAGTGTCTTCATGCCCGATTCACGCATCCAGGCGCTGACGCAGGCCTCGCAGCCGGCACCACCGCCCACCGGTGTGACCAAGTACGCCAAGGGCCTCACGATCAGCGGCGGCAGCAAGTCGTACGGCAGTGTCAACGTGACCGGCAGCCTCACCATCACCGGCTCGGGCACGTACACCTTCGGCTGGGTCAAGGTCAGTGGCAGCGTGCTCATCAAGAACGCGTCGGCCAAGGTCAGCATGGACTCTCTGCAGGTCGGCGGCTCACTCACCGTGAGTGGCGGGACCTTCCAGAAGCTGGGGTCCGCCTACGTTGCCGGCAGCGCCGGCCTGACCGGCAGCGGCGCGTGGGACATGGGCCTTCTCGTCACCGACGGCTCCGTCACCATCGGCGGCACCCAGACCATGGGCAGCACGGCCAAGCCCGTCATCATCCTGACGACTGGCTCCCTGACCTTCGGCAACACTGGGACCTGCTCCGGGCTCATCTGCACCCGCTACGGCAGCTTCACCCAGAACAGCGGCAGGATCGTGGGCTCGGTGCTCTGCAACACGTCCGCCACGATGAAGAACGGCTCCTCGATCGCCTACGACCCCACCGTAGGCAGCAAGGTGCTCGGCGTGGCTCCCCCGGTCACGACGGCGAAGGTCAACGGCGCTCCCCTCCCCACAGCGGCGTGGTACAAGACCAGCCCTGTCACGATCTCCCTCACATCTGTCGCCAACGACTGGGCCACGGTCACCGGGATCACCTACACGATCAACAATGGAATCCCGGGCATGATCACCGGCTCGACCGGCTCGTTCACCGTCCCTGCGGCCCCATACCCCGTACCGCCCGACGGTGTCTACACGGTGGCGTACTGGGCCCGGGACAACATCGGCAGCCAAGAAGCAGCCAAGACAGTGGTCATCAGGATCGACACCACGAAGCCGATCACGACGGCCACCCCGAGCACCACCGACTGGACCAACGCCGACGTCACCGTGACGCTCGCTGCCAGCGACCCCGGGGCCAGCGCCAACCCCGCCACCGGCTCCGGCGTGAAGGCCACCTACTACACCGTCGACAGCGGCACACAGAAGACCTACAGCGGTGCCTTCACCGTCTCAGCCGAGGGCGTCTACCCCGTGACCTACTGGTCTGAGGACAACGCCGGCAACGTCGAGGCGGCCGGCAGCTTCACCGTCAGGATCGACACGCAGCCGCCGTCCAAGCCGACGATCCACGGGGGGGGACGACTTCTGGCATAACAGTCCCGTCGAGCTCACGGCCGATGGGTCCATCGACCCCGATCCGGATAACGGGGTCCCCGGCGACATGTCGGACAGCGTGACCTACGAGTACAGCATCGACGGTGCGGATTGGGTGGCCGGCGATCGCGTGACGATCCAGGCACCTTCGGGTTTCAGCAGGGAGTACACGGTCCGCTTCCAAGCCAAGGACGCAGCCGGCAACACCAGCGAGGCCGCGACTCAGGTAGTGAAGATCGACACGCGTGGGCCGATCGTCACCTTGACGAATAGGAACGAGGGCAGTGCTCTCTACAACGAGCCCGTCTTCGTCTTCAGTGCGGACAAGGGACCCAGCGGCAACGAGGTCGCGTCCGGCCCGGATGCAACCGTGGCCAAGCTGAACGGCACCACGGGAGCGTGGGAACCACAGTCGGTCACGGTGATTTCGGGCGAGCCACTGCCGACCCCGTTGAGTGACGGCCACTACAAGCTCAGCGTCACGGCGACTGACGCAGCCGGCGCCTCCGCCACGAAGACCTGTGAGTTCGATGTGGCCGCGCCGCCCATCACCTTGAAGTCCGCCAGTCCCTGGGAGGGCGACATCGTCGGCATGTACGCCAGCGATGACTGGAGCCCCTCCGGTGATTGGGACTCCAAGCAGTGGGACTGGAAGGTCACCGACAACAGCCTGGCTGACGACTGGATCGCGTTCCAGCAGCCGCTGGGATTCGTTGGGTTCAACAAGAGCGGTGACTACGGCGTTCAACTGACCGTGACCGACAAGGACAGCGGTGGCAACGGGACGGGGGCGAAGTCCGTACAGCAGGCCACCGTCTCGGGCTCCGCCGTGAAGCCGCGCGTCCACGCGCTCGACGTGGAGGTCTTCGACGGTCAGCCCGCCGAGCTCGTCGGGCGTTTCGTCGATCCCGCCTGGGCGCAGACTCATACGGCGACCTGGCAGATCGTCGGCGTCGATACCGATCCTGTCGCCTACGTGAGCGAAGACAATCTCGCGGCGATGGACTCAGGCATCGTCGAGGGCGTGACTAGCCTCTCAACGGCGCCGACGGGACGCAGTTCCAGGGCTCCCTGACTGTTCGGACGACAACGGCGGCCCCAGCACGACCGTGCCCTTCACGATCACCATCCGTTCGAACAGCCCGACTGCGGACGAAGACAACAACAAGATCACGGGGACCAACCCACAGATCATGAGCGACGGGAAGATGCTCCAGTCCTACATCCAAGCTACAAACGACGTGGACATCTTCGAAGTCACAAAGCCTGATGGGACGCCACTTGAAATCGGCACCCAAGTCCTCGTGACGCTGCGCAACCTCCCGCAGGACTACGACGTCGCGGTCATTGAGGACTACAGCAACCAGCCTGAATTCGTGATTCCGAAGGGTGACCTTGAAGGTACATCGTTCCCAACCGGAGGGACCGTCAACACGGGCAGGGTGCAGTTGAGCGGAGCCAGGCTGGTCAGCGGCGGCGGCGGCAGGCTGGTCAGCGGCGGCGGCGGCAGGCTGGTCAGCGGCGGCGGCGGCAGGCTGGTCAGCGGCGGCGGCGGCAGGCTGGTCAGCGGCGGCGGCGGCAGGCTGGTCAGCGGCGGCGGCGGAGCGATTGACTCAGCGCTCTACGCCTCTTGGACGAGCAGTATCTCTCCCATTGAGGGCCAGACGGTTAGCAGAACGGTCAGCCTCGGTGGAGGCAGGCTGGTCAGCGGCGGCGGCGGCAGGCTGGTCAGCGGCGGCGGCGGCAGACTTGTGAGCGGCGGCGGCGGCGAGTTCGAAGGCTTCTACCGCGATCCTGACCTCTGCACACTCTACACTCATCTGGCTCCAGATCTTGAAGGCGATCAGACGAAGCTGCTCGACGGCTATCCATTCTCGGACATGAGCTTCACCTTGCTGGACAACAACACCACGTCGGGAGGGGATGTCACGTTCGAGGAGCTCGGCTTCAGCCACGAGGAGATGCTGAACAGGAGTGTCGCCGGCTTCTCCGCCGCCTCGGGGACGAGGACGGAAGTCGTCCTCGCGACGGTCGAGCTGGTGGGTGGCCGCACTTACGTCGCCGTCAAGGGCGCGAACGGCGCCTATTCGGCCGCCGATCCCTACACGCTCCAAATCGAGACCACGCCGGTTCTGAACTACTCCAAGCTTCTGAACAAGGACAACCACGGCACCGAGAAGGTCACGACGGGCGTCACGACTGAGCCGGCCATCTCGTACACGGCGCTGGGCGTCCTGGAGCCGCAGACCCTGTTCGTCACGCAACCCCAGCGCCTCGATGCTATCGAAGGGGCGGGCTCGTGGTTGAACAAGGTCGAGCCGGCCTTGATAGCAGCGTGCGAAAGCGAATACACGGGTTTCGGGGCGATCCTCACCGTGCCCTCGAGCATCTACGACACGTGGGACGTGACGCCGTGGGATACCGATCTCGCGAACGGCGTCACGAAGAGCATCAGGACGGCCATCGACGACTACATCTATGGCCACCCCTCTATCAGGTACGTGGTCCTGGTCGGCAGCGATGAGGTGATCCCGCAGCACCGGGTGATCGATCAGACGGTGTTCGACAACGAGCGTCTGTACGCCGACGAATCAGGCTTGGACCTGGACAGCGCATTGCTGGCGGGCCTGTACGACTCGCAGATCCTGACCGACGACTATTACGTTGATAAAAGTCCTATCCCCTACAACAGCCGCTGGCTCTACGTGCCGGACCTGGCAGTGGCGCGGCTGGTCGAAACGCCGGACGAGATCGCAGGCACAGTCCAGAAGTTCATCGACGACGACGGACTGCTTGCAGGCGGCAGCTCCCTCGTGACGGGGCAGGATTTCATGAACGACGGCGCCCAGAGGGTGAGCGACATCCTCGCTGCCGCCGGCCTTCATCCCAAGCTCGAGACTCCTGACACTTGGACCCTTGCGGACTTGCAGGCCGACCTTCTAGGCAGGAACGTCGCCAACCTCAACGCCCACTTCCTGCACTATGGCGGCGTCTCAGGTCTGGGCTATCAGCAGATGCGCGCGGACGAAGACTGGAGCGGGCAGTTCCTCAGCAGCGCCCAGATCGCCGACCCCTCGACCTCGGACCTGGGCGGGAAGCTTGTCTTCACGTTGGGTTGTCATGCCGGACTCAGCGTCCCGGACGAGCAGGCGCACGACGGATTTGGGGACATCGACCTTGCCCTGGACGTGGCTCAAGCCATCGCGCGGCAACAGGGCGTTCTGTTGGCCAGCACCGGCTACGGCCTTGGCGATTGGTACGGCATCGCCGGCACAGAGGAGCTGGTGGGCACCTTCGCTGACCAGGCAACGACGTCCGACGACTCGGACGTCGGGCAACCGATCGGCTTGGCGCTCACCGCAGCCAAGCGTCAGTTCTTCAACTCCATGTCGGCGGTCACCGCCTACGACGAGAAGTCCAGCATCCAGTTCACCATGTACGGCATGCCGCAGTACAGGCTCCCGTGCACGACTCATCTTCCTCCAGCTGTGGGTGGAGTGGTGAAGGCAGACCCAGTCGTGCCGCCGGCCGCCACCTTCGACGGTGCCTTCCCGACCACCAGCTTCAACTTGACCGTCTCGGATCCGGACGGAGACGTGAACAAGATCTACGACGACCCCCTCCCCCTTCTGATCGAGCCGGCGACTGACACGCAGACGGCGCGCTACATCACGGTAGACGGTGACTCCCAGTCAACGACAGACAGGCCCACGCAGCCTCGCATGGTGATCAACCTTGGGCCGGCCGGAGACACGCCGGTGACGGCTGCGATCGTGACCGGCGGCACGTACGCGGACTATCCGGACTTCAATCCTGCGATCACCTCTGTCACGTCCGGTTGGAACACGGATGCCGAGGAGTCCTCGGCTTACGCTGACGGCTGGTCGCCTGCCACTCCCGTGACGGTGTCCACGGTAGACACCCCAGACGGGAGGATGCAGCAACTCGTCGTGACCCCCGGGCAGTTCCTGGCGACAGATGTCGGGGACAACGGGATCACCGGCACCGAGCGTGTGTGGACCGACCTGAAGGTCAAGCTCGTCCGGGCAATCCCCAACGTAGGCCGCCACTTGAGCCATGCGACCGAAGGGACAGCGCCTGACCTGATCGCGCCGACGGTCAGCAGTGTGACCCTCTCCAACGTAGGCCACCAGTGGACGGCGACGGTCGACGCGACAGACAAGAGCGGCATCTTGAGGATCGATGTCACTCAGATCGGGGCCGAGAGCGCGGAGCCCTTCAGCCGGACGTTCACCCCCGACCCCCTCCGCACCGACCTCTATGAGGTCCCCTTCTCACTCCCTGACGTCGCGCGCGAGGACGTCTCGGTGATGGTCGCGGTGTACGACGGCGGCAACAACGTCACGACTGTGACGGCCAAGGGCTTCCTGGTCACTGGCTCACCGACGGGCACCATGATCCTGAACCACGGCATCGCGACAACCTACAGCCCGCTGGTCGTCCCTGGATTCCTCCAAGGTCATCAACGCTCGCGACATGCGCGCGAGCTTCGACAACGGAAGCACCTGGACCGACTGGCTGCCCTGGTACCCCACCTACATGGTGACCTTGCCTGATGGCGCTGGCCGCAAGGATCTCCTCGTCGAGTACTGCAACGCAGAACCGACCCACCTGACGCTCTCGGCTGATGTGACGCTCGCGACGCCGCCGGTCTCGACCTGGGAGTATCACACGCTCGCTCGGGACAGCGTTCGGGCACCTCTGGGCATGGGGCATGAACAGCAGCGGCGAGTTGGGTGGCAACGGGACGAGTCCTTCCAGCATCCCTCTGCAGATTGGCGGAGGCACCAGCTGGGCCATCGTGTCGGCAGGAGAGGGTCACAGCCTGGCCATCCAGGACGATGGGCACCTGTGGGCCTGGGGCGACAACTACTACGGCCAGATGGGCGACGGCTCGCGCGCGGACAGCCATACCCCGAAGGAAGTGAGCACCGAGCAGTGGGCCGCCGTCTCGGCGGGCAGGGCCTTCACCGTCGCGATAAAGGGTGACGGCACGCTCTGGGCTTGGGGGGCCAATGGCCTCGGCCAGCTCGGTGACGGCACCCTCGTCGACCGCGATCCGATACAGATCGCCGACAACAGCGACGGTGGCTGGATCGCCGTGTCCGCCGGCTACAGCCACTCCCTCGCCCTCCGGGCGGACGGCACCCTCTGGTCCTGGGGCAACGGCCTCAGCGGCGCGCTCGGTGACGGTACGACCGCTAGTCACCCCACGCCCACCCGGATCGGCCCTGACACCACTGGGTGACGGTCTCCGCCGGAGAGAGTCACAGCATGGCTCTGAAGGCCGACGGCAGCCTGTGGACGTGGGGCACAAACCAAGGCAGGCTGGGCGATGGCACCACGGACGACCACTCAGCCGAACCTGCATTGAACCCGACAGCGTGTGGACCGCCATCTCTGCCGGCGGGTCTCAGAGTCTGGCGCTGAAGGACGACGGCAGCCTGTGGAGCTGGGGCGTGAACTACGACGGCGAGTGGGTGACGGCACCACATCGCATCGTCTCACGCCCTTCAGGATCGCCGGCGAATGGCTCGCCGTGACGACCGGACAGCTGCACAGCATGGCCCTGAGGGCAGACGGCACCCTCTGGGCCTGGGGCTGGAACGAGTACTACCAGCTCGGTGACGGCCCGACCGTCAGCCCCCCGAGGAAGCTGCCTGTTCAGGTGCAGTTGGGCGGCCCTCTGACCGATAACACGCCGCCAACGACCCAGGTCGTCGCCCCCGGCTTCGACGACAACTGGCACAACAGTGATGTGACCATCAGCTTCACGGCTTTGGATGCCGGCTCCGGCGTCGCGGCTACGGAGTACAAGATCGACGACGGCGCCTGGACGAGCGGAACCAGCGTGACCGTGACGGCGTCGGCGGGTGGCGGCAATGACGGCGTGCACACTGTCAAATACCGCTCCATCGACAACGCGGGCAATTTGGAGACGACGCAGTTCGGCACGGTCAAGATTGAGCACGACCACTCCGCTCGCAGTCAACAGCAGTACCCTGACCTCGAGCCACAAGTACGCATCCATCTGGTATCCGAGCCGCAGTCCAAGCTTCTCCTGGGTTCCGGTCCCGGACTACGACGGCTCGGGCCTCGTCGGCTACTCGTATACCTTCAGTCAGAATGCCGGCGACAGCCCGACAGCGTCGCGGACGGCGACGACAACTTCAAGGTCTTCACCGACGTGGAGGACGGCACCTGGTACTTCAGAGTGCGGGCCGTCGATCGTGCCGGGAACGCGGGTCCCGTGACAAGCCACACCGGCCCCGTGCATATCGACGGGACGGCTCCGCCCGCGGTGGGCCTCACTCGCCGACCCATCCCACGGAGACGGACTGGTACGCGAACGACAGCCCTTACTTCACTTGGGGCGCGGTGGACGACACCGGCGGCTCCGGCCTCCAGGGCTACTCCTACGCCTTCGATCAGAACGAGACGGATCCGGACTTGGACGCGGTAATCCAGTGCAGACGCTGAGACGACCACGTCTGACACCTTCTGGGATCAGGCGGATGGTATCTACTACTTCCACATTCGCGCCGTCGACAACGCCGGCATGCTCGGCCCCGACGGCAACGCAGGTCCCGTCACCACCTACCGGGTCAAGATCGACAGGACCGCGCCGGTGACGACCGATAACGCTCCCGCCGGTTGGCAAGACGGCGATGTGACGGTCACCTTCAGCGCGTCCGACAATGCGTCGGGCCTGGACCGCATGCGGTACCGCTTCCACCCGGAGACTACATGGCAGTTCGCCTACTTCACCCCCGGAGCGCTGACCGGCGTGGTGCCTGCGGGAGGCTTGCTTGTCAGCGGTGACGGCACGCACATCATCGACTATGGCTCCTTGGACCTGGCGGGCAACAATGAACAGAACAAGTCCGCGACGGTCATGATCGACACGGGGCCGCCGGTCACGACAGACAACGCCCCGACGAGACGGGTGGCAGGCCCCATCCTCGTCACCCTCACGCCATACGACGCGGGGGCCGGGATGAGTGGCGGGGTGGCCAAGACCGAGTGGTCGTTGGACGGCGTGCCTGGCTCAGGCACGTCCGTGATGGTCAGCGGTGACAGCGTCCGCACCGTCACGTATCACTCGACCGATGCAATCGGCAAGGTCGAGGGCGACCGGACGGCCACGATCCAGATCGGGACGCCGGCGGGCATCGCCGGCGTCGGCGGACGGTGCGACGTGGCCAATCGGATCCACGCAGACGATCGCCTGGGCAGGCTTCGCCGATGGCGGCGTCGAGATCATCATCCATTGGAGTGACGGTTCTCATGCGGG
>CAVPRQ010000025.1:0-334442 GCA_963707855.1 uncultured Thermoleophilia bacterium | reverse complement strand
GCCGGGCGGTGGAAGCGCTCGGCGACGCGCGAGGCGACGATGCCGACGACGCCCTCGTGCCAGTCCGGCGACGAGAGCACGAGCGCCGCCGGCAGCGGCTCGGAGACCTGCGCGACCGCCGCGGCGAGGATGCCGCGTTCGATCTCCTGGCGCTCGTGATTGAGTTCGTTGAGGCGCAGAGCCAAGGGCAGCGCCGCCTCACGGTCCTCGCAGCCGAGGAGCTCGAGGGCGATGGCGGCGTCTTCGAGCCTGCCTGCGGCGTTCAGCCGCGGCGCCAGGCGAAACCCGACGACGCCGGCGGTGACGCCTCCCGGCGTCACGCCGGCCACCTCCATGAGTGCCGCGAGCCCCGGGCGCGGAGTGCTGCGCAGGCGGCCGAGCCCCATCATGACCAGGGTGCGGTTCTCGCCGACCAGCGGAGCCAGGTCGGCGATGGTCCCCAGCGCGACCACGTCGGTGAGCGGGCGCAAGGCCAGCGGCAGCTCGACCCTCGCCGCCCCGGGCTCGGTCAGCAGGGCGTGGGCGAGCTTGAACGCCACGCCTACGCCCGCCAGGTGCGGACACGGCGCCCCGGGGAGCTTCGGGGTGACCACGACGCACTCCGGCAGCGCGCCCTCGATCTCGTGGTGGTCGGTGACGACGACGTCCATGCCGAGCTCGTGCGCCCGGGCGACTTCGTCGCGGGCGCCGATGCCGCAGTCGACGGTGACGAGCAGCTTGACGCCCTCGCCGGCGAGCTCCTCGACCGTCGCCGCGGCGACGCCGTAGCCTTCGGTGAAGCGGTTGGGCAGGCGCCAGCGCACGTCGGCGCCGAGCTCCTCGAGCACGCGCACGAGCAGGAAGGCGGCCGGTGATGCCGTCGGCGTCGTAGTCGCCGTGCACGGCGATGGGCTCGCCACGCTGCAGGGCCCGGTCGATGCGGCGGCGGGCCTCCGCCACCCCGGGCAGCAGGTAGGGGTCGTCGACGAGGTGATCTGGCTCGAGGAAGGCCTTGGCCTCGGCCGGGTCGACGAAGCCCCGGCGCACGAGGATCTGGGCGAGGGTCTCGCTGATGCGAAGCTCGTCGGCCAGGCGGCGCGCGGCGGAGTAACTGACCGGCGCGATGCGCCAGGAACCGTCGTCGATCAAGGCTGCATCACGAGCGTCAGTGTACCGCGCGGTGACGACAGATGCGGTCGCCCGGCACTCGCGGCCCGCGCGTCAGGGCGCGGGCGGGGCGTCGCCGGCCGAGCCTTCGTCGACCGGTGCCGGCTCGAGCGCAGTGACCGCCTCATCGAGCGGCGCGGCCTCGAGCGCGGTGACCGTCTCGTTGGCCGGCGCAGATGCGACGGCGGTGACTGCCTCGTCGGTTGACGGGAGGCCGCGACGGTGACCGCCTCGTCGGCCGGCGCAGGTGCGACGGCCGTGACCGCTTCGCCGGCCGGCGCCGGCGCCACGACGGTGGCGACCTCAGCGGCCGGCGGCGACGCCGGCTGCGCCAGTCGCGCCTCGCAGTCGCGCAGGCGCCGATACGTCGCCTCGAGCTCCTTCTCGAGCTTGCGACGCGTGGCGTACGCGCTCGCGACCGCCACCGCCCAGCCGGCGATCCCCGCCAGCACGAGCGCGGCAGCCGCGCCGAGAGCGAGCCAGAACAGGGACACCGCAGGCGTCGAGCCCGCCACGTAGTCGAAGGAGACCGCGGTCCCGTGATTGAGAGCGCCGACGAGAACGACCACGAGCGCGACGATCATCAGGACCCACAGTGCGGTCTTCACGCTGCCCCCATTCGTTCCTGCGCCCATGCGCGAGGCCGGTATCGCGGCGGAGTATAGCAGCGCCCGCTAGGGCAGGATCTCGATGTCCGCCTCGGCGCGCGCGCGATCGAGCCAGCGCCTGAGGGCGGCGGCGCGGCGCTGGCTCAGGGCCGCCTGGCGGACTTCTGACGCGACCTCGGCGAAGGGGGTCGTCCGGGCAGGGCGCCGCGCGTAGAGCTTGAGGACGTCGTAGCCCCCGAAGCTCGGCACCGGCTCCGAGACCTGCCCCGGCCGCAACTTCGCGACGGCCTTGGCGATGGGTGTGGGCAGCGTGTCCGCGCTCACCCAGCCGAGTTGCCCGCCGACCCGCTTGAGCTCCGGGTCGCGATTGAACGTCTTCGCCGTCTCGTAGAAGCTCCGGCCGTCCCGGACGCTCTTGATGGCACCGCGCGCCATCTGCTCGGTGCGGACCTTGATCTCGCCCAGCTTCACCGCCGCCGGCCGCGTGAACACGAAGAGGCGCTCGCGGTAGTACGCCTCGGCCTCGCGGCGCGTCACGCTGAGGTTCGGGGTCCTGGCTGCCGCGACGCGCTCGCCGAGCGCGACGATGCCAAGGCGTTCGCTAAGCTGAGGACGCGTCAGGCCGACACCCTGGAGCGCCTCGTCCAGGGCGGCCGCACCGCCGACCTGCCGCTCGAGGGCGCGGACGCGAGACTCGACCACCGAGGCGGGCAGCGTGACTCCGAGTCGCTGAGCTTCCTGCCGCAGGAGCTCCTCGTCGATGGCGCCGTCGAGAGCCTGCTGCCGCGTGGTGTCCGCGTTCGTCAGGCGAGCCTCCGCAAGGAGGGCGCTCACCTGGCTCTCGCGGACCGGTCGTCCGTCCACGGTGGCGACGATCGGGTCTGCCGGCGTCTTCGCGCTCCCCGGGCTGCCCGCGCCGCAGGCGCCGGCGGCGAGCGCGCAGCTCGCGAGCAGCACGGCGACGAGCGCGGGCAGGAGATGACGGCGTCGGGAGCGCGACACGACGGCGCCGTCGCGCCGGGATCGACGAGGTGTCAGCCACGGTTCAGCACTCTCGCAGACGGCAACCGCAGCGGTGGGCCGCGAGGTCAGGCCGTCGCGCTCGCCGTCGCGGTCCCGTCGGCGGCGTAGCGGGTCGGGAAGTAGCACGCGACCTGGTGGCTGAGACTGGCGGCATCCCCGTCGGTGCCCACGAGCGGCGGCATCGTCACCGTGCAGGGGTCGACCTGCGCACGCGCACACCGCGGATGGAACACGCAGCCCTTGGGCGGGTTGGCCGCGCTGGGCACGTCGCCCTCGAGGATGATGCGCCGCCGGGCGCGCTCCGCACCGGGGTCCGGGATGGGTACGGCCGAGAGGAGAGCCTCGGTGTACGGATGCCCCGGCCGGTCGTAGAGGAGCGAGCTGTCGGCGATCTCGACGACCTTGCCCAGGTACATCACGACCACGCGGTCGGAGATGTGCTTGACCACGGAGAGGTCGTGCGCGATCACCAGGTAGGTCAGCTTGAACTGGTCCTGGAGGTCTTCGAGCAAATTGATCATCTGCGCCTGGATCGACACGTCCAGGGCGCTCACCGGCTCGTCGGCGACGATGAAGCGCGGGTTCAGCGCCAGCGCTCTGGCGACGCCGATGCGCTGGCGCTGGCCGCCGGAGAACTCGTGCGGGTACCGCTCGCCCTGCTCCGCCGTGAGGCCGACGATCTCCAGCAGCTCGGCGACCCGGTCAAGGCGCTCCTGGTCGGTGCCGATGCGGTGGATGCGCAGCGACTCGCCGATGATCTTCTTGACCCTCATGCGAGGGTTCAGCGAGGCGTACGGATCCTGGAAGATGATCTGCATGTCGCGCCGCAGACGCTGCATGTCGGCGTGGGAGGCGTTCATGACATCCTGCCCGTCGAAGCTGACCGAGCCGCCGGTCGCCGACAGGAGCCTGAGGATCACACGGCCCGTCGTGGACTTGCCGCAGCCGCTCTCGCCGACGAGCCCCAGCGTCTCGCCTTCTTCGATCGTGAACGACACGCCGTCGACGGCGTAGACGTGACCCGTCGTGCGCTTGAGGATCCCCGACTTGATCGGGAAGTGCTTCTTCAGGTCCTTGACCTCGACGAGGCTCATGCGACGCTCGCGGCGAAGTACGGCAGGCTCGCGCGGAGAGCCAGTCGTTCGTCGAGGGGCACCCAGCAGTGCACGCCGTGGTCGGCACCGACGCTCTCCAGCTCGGGAAAGGTCTCGCGACAGACCGGGCGCTCGTACGGGCACCGCCCCGAGAACGGACACCCCGGCGGCAGCAGCAGCAGGTTGGGAGGCTGTCCCTTGATCGGCGTCAGGCGCTGCTTCTCGACCTCGTCGAGGCGCGGCAGCGATCCCAGGAGTCCCCACGTGTAGGGCTGGTGCGGGTTGTAGTAGACCTCGTCGACCGTGCCGTACTCGACGGTGCGGCCGCCGTACATGACCATGACCCGGTCGGCCATCTGGGCGACGATGCCGAGGTCGTGCGTGATCATGATGACCCCGGAGTTGTAGACGCCCTGCATCTCGCGGATGACGTCCATGATCTGCGCCTGGATGGTGACGTCGAGCGCCGTCGTCGGCTCGTCGGCGATGAGGATCTCCGGGTTGCAGGAGATCGCCATGGCGATCATGGCCCGCTGGCGCATGCCTCCCGAGAACTCGAACGGGTACTCGTTCGCGCGCCGCTTGGCATCGGAGATGCCGACCCTCGCCAGCAGCTCTACGGCCATCTGCGCCGCCTCGCGCTTGCCCTTGCCCTGGTGCAGCACGACCGCCTCGGCGATCTGGTCGCCGACCTTGAACACGGGGTTGAGGCTGGTCATGGGGTCCTGGAAGATCATCGCGATGTCGTTGCCGCGCACCTCGCGCATCTCGTCCTCGCTGAGCGCCAGCAGGTCGCGCCCCTTGAGCACGACCGACCCTTCGACGATCTTGCCCGGCGGGTCGGGCACCAGGCGCAGGATGGACAGGGCGGCCACCGTCTTGCCGGAGCCGGACTCGCCGACGATGCCGATCGTCTCGTTGCGGTCGAGGCGGAAGCTCACCCCGTTGACCGCCTTCACGACACCGGCGTGGGTGTAGAAGTGCGTGCTCAGACTCGTGACCTCAAGCAGGCGTTCGCCCACGACTACTCCTTCAGCTTGGGGTCGGTGGCGTCGCGCAGGCCGTTGCCGAAGGCGATGAAGCCGAAGACCGTGAGCACGAGCGCGAGGCTCGGGAAGAGCTCCATCCACCAGGAGCCGGCGGGCACGTAGGTCAGGTAGTTGGAGATCATGGTGCCCCAGCTCGCGTTCGGCGGCTGCATGCCGATGCCGAGGAAGCCCAGCGCCGCCTCGGTGGCGATGGCGCCGCCGACCCCCATGGCGATGGCGACGTAGACCGGCGCCATGGTGTTCGGCAGGACGTGGCGGAAGATGATGCGCAGGTCGCTCGCCCCCTGCGCGCGCGCCGCCTCGACGAACTCCATCGTCTTGACGCTGAGCACGGAACCGCGGTTGAGACGCGCATAGGTCGCCCAGCTCAGCACGCCGATGGCGATGAACACGTTCGCGTACCCGGGGCCGAGCACCGTCATGATGAGCAGCACGAAGAGGATGAAGGGAAAGGCGAAGAAGACGTCGGCGGTGCGCATGATGATGGCGTCGGTGGCGCCGCCGTAGTACCCCGAGATCGGCCCCAGGGTCAGCCCGATGACCAGGGCGATGGAGACGGCGATGACGCCGACCAGCATCGAGACGCGCGCCGCCACGATGGTGCGCGAGAGGACGTCGCGCCCCAGGTAGTCGGTCCCGAAGGGGTGGTCCAGGGACGGAGGGGAGCCGAGGCCCTCCGGGGACAAGGCGTAGTTCACCTCGTTGGGGTCGTAGGGGGTGAGCTGGATGTCGAGGAAGTGGGCGATGACCTGGGTCATCCCGATGACCATGAAGACGATGATGATGCCGAGGCCCACGAGCGCGAGCTTGTTGCGCCGCAGGCGGCGCCAGGTGTCGGCCCACAGGCCGAGGGGGGCCGTCGTCGGCAGCTCGCTCTCGGCGGTCGGCGGCAGCGGCGAATCCATCCGCGGGTCTTCGAACGAGGCGCCTGAGGTGACGTCGTACATCGGTGCCCTACTCGTACCTGATGCGCGGGTCGACGAAGGCGTAGCTGATGTCGACCACGAGGTTGGCGATCACGAACACCAGCGTGGCGAAGAGCACGCCGCCGGCCACGACCGGCAGGTCGCGGGCGTTGATGGCGTTGTAGATCATGAGACCGAGGCCGAAGCGCGAGAAGACGGTCTCGGTGAGGATGGCGCCCCCCATGAGGGCGCCGAGGTCGATCCCGGCGATGGTCAACACCGGGATCATCGCGTTCTTGAGGCTGTGCTTGAGCACGACCGAGCGTTCGGGAAGGCCCTTGGCGCGCGCCGTGCGCACGTAGTCGGAACGGATCACCTCGAGCATCGACGCACGCTGCATGTACGAGATGTACGCGACCTCGATGATGCCGAGAGTGATCGCCGGCAGGATGAGATAGGAGAGATTCGTCCAGTCGGCTGGAATGAAGTAGAGGACGGTCTCGCCGCCGCTGCCGGCCACGGGCAGCCAGCCGAGCCTGAGTCCGAAGACATACTGCATGAAGAGGCCGAGAACGAAGACGGGGATGCCCCAGATGATGAGCGCCGAGGTCGTGAGCGCCGTGTCCCAGAACGTGAACTGGCGCAGCGCGGAGTAGATCCCCAACGGGATGCCCAGCAGCTCGATCAGCACGGCCGCCACCGCGAGCTGCACGGTGTTCGGCAGTGACTCCTTGATCATCTCCGTCACCGGGCGCTGGCGCTGGTACGACACACCGAGGTCGCCGTGCAGCAGACGCTCGACGAAGAGGCCGTACTGCACGTAGATGGGCTTGTCCAGGCCGAGGCTGCGACGGATGTTGGCGAGCTTCTCGGGTGTCTGGTCCTTGCCGGCGAGGACCGTGGCGGGATCGCCGGGGACCAGGAAGAGGATGCCGAAGGTGAGGATGGTGACGCCGATCAGCACGATGACGAGCTGAAAGAGGCGCCTGACGATGTAACCGACCATGCGGAGTGCTCCACCTCACGCGCCGCCCGGACCACCGGGCATCGGACATGACATCAAGCAAGTGGGCGGTCTGCCGCCGCTGACGGCGGCAGACCGCCCGGATCGCTGGTCAGAGAGTGTACGCGGCGCCCAAGCCGCGGACAACCGCTCCTATTTGACCCACGCGTCCCAGAGGTCGAAGGTGCCCATCGGCGTGTACACCAGGCCACCCACGCGCGTCGAGTTCCAGACGCGGAAGGCGCGGCCCCAGTACGTCGGGATGGTCACCACGTCGTCGAGGATCAGCTTCTCGGCCTGGGCGTACAGGTTCAGCCGCTGCTGATCGTCGGCCGTCCCACGCGCCTCGTCGATCAGGGCGTCGAACTCGGGGTTCGTGTAGAACGAATAGCCGTTCAGGCCCTTCTGCGTGCTGTAGAACATCGGGTAGAGGAAGTCGTCCATCAGCGGGTAGTCGGCCAGC
This sequence comes from uncultured Thermoleophilia bacterium, assembly GCA_963707855.1. Classification (GTDB taxonomy): domain Bacteria; phylum Actinomycetota; class Thermoleophilia; order UBA2241; family UBA2241; genus UBA2241. Next base: position 327,151 of record CAVPRQ010000025.1, on the reverse strand, counting down.
CAGCCCGAGTACCCGATCTGGTCGCCGGGCGCCTGGCTGCGCTGCATCTCGTTGAGCTTGTTCCACTCGTAGGCGGTGATCTTGACGTCGATCCCCGCGTCCTTCCAGCCCGCCTGCAGCGCCTCGGCGATCTTGGTCGCGGTCTCGGAGTTCGTCTCCATCCAGTAGTTGAGCGTCGGGATAGTGCCGATCTCCGCGACCAGCGACTTGGCCTTCTCGAGGTCGTACGTGTACGGCGTCTTCGCGATGCCCGCACCCGGGATACCCGCCGGGACGAAGCCCGTGGCCGTGGTCGGCACGCCCTCGCGCACGATGTTGATGATGGCTTCGTTGTCGGCCGCGTACGCCAGGGCCTGGCGGATCTTGAGACCCTGGTCGCCGCCGATGGTCGGCTCTTCCATGTTGATGTTCGTGTACATGATCGACAGCTCGGGCCAGGCCTTAGCCGACCACGTGCCGTCCTTCACCTTGGGGTTGTTCTGCGCCGCGGCGACCTGTCCCGGCGGAACGCCCGCCCAGTCGATCGTGCCCGTCTGGAAGTCGAGCCACGCGCTGTTCTCGCTCTGGTACCGCTGCATGTGGATGGCGTCGAGGTACGGACCGCCGCCCTGGGCCTCCGAGCGCCACCAGTCCGGGTTCCTGACCAGGTCGATGTACTGCTCGGACTTCCATTCCTTGATCATGAACGGGCCCGTGCCGCCTTCCGGCTTCAGGGCGTACTTCTTGACGCCGACCTGCTTGATGTACTCGACCGGCTGGACGTACATGATCGGGTGACCCAGCGTGACCGGGAAGTCGTAAGAACGGCTGCTTGAGCGTCACCTGGAGCGTGTAGTCGTCGATCACCTTGAGGCCGCTGATCGTCTTGCCCTCGCGGAAGCCCGAATCGTCGGTGCCCTCGATCGCGGCCATCACGAAGACCGTGTAGTTGGTGCCGAGGTTCGGGTCGCTGTTGAAGTCCCACGAGTCGACGACGTCCTGCGCCTTGACCTCCCGGTTGACCGGCGGGGCGAACATGGCGCCCTTGGCGAGCTTGAAGGTCCACACCTTGCCGTCCGGGCTGTCCCAGCTCTCGGCGAGGACCGGCTCGGTCTTCATCGTGCCGTCCGACTGGAGCGAGTATTCGACGAGGCCCTCGAACAGCTGGTGGTTGATGTTCCAGCCCTGGGACTCGTAGACGGTCCAGTTGGCGATGCCGCCGGGTTCGGCGGTCGATTCAAAGCTGAACGTGCCGCCCGCCGTGGGCGTGCCTTCGTCGCTCGGCGTCGTCGTGCTCTCGTCCTCGCCGCAGGCGGCGAGCACGAGACCGGCGACCACGAGCAGCATGGCGAGCACCATGAGGCCCCGCCACCGCATCTTGAAGTTAATCAATGTGACCTCCTTCGAGAGTCATCCATCTTCTCCGCGCACTCGCGGCGCGCACCGTGCGAGCGCACCGCCAGCCCTACCGTCTTCTTCCCCAGATGTCCAACACCTCCCGTGGATGACACCAGAGTCAAATCAAGGTCCGTTCCGACCGTCTCAAACCCTGCCTGCACCCGCATGCTGGGCGCCGTGACGCCGTCAAGCCCGGCTGTCAGCCCAGGGCCCACGCGAGCAGGAACGTCGTCGCGAAGAACGCGATGCCGGTGATGACCGTGTAGCGCGTCAGGTTCCTCTCCATGACGCTCGCCTGCGAGGCGAACGAGAAGCCGGTAGTGCTCGCCATGCCCGCATCCTTGCCGGAGTGCATGAGGATGAGGGCGATGAGCAGCACACTGATGATGAGATGGGCGGCGACGAGGATGGCGACGAGCGTGTCGTGCACGCTGGGATCTCCCCTAGCTTCGGGTCGTGTGACGTGGAATACGCATACAAGCATAGCATTGTTGCATCTCTCGGGCCGGGACACAACGCGCCAGCAGGGGAAACCCCGTCACGAGGCGGGCTCCAGCAGCGAAACGCCGGTCATCTCGGCGGGCGGCTCGAGGCCGAGCAGCCGCAAGACGGTCGGCGCGAGGTCGCACAGCCGCCCGCCGTCGCGCACGCGGACGCCGGCGGTCGTGGCGACGAACGGCACCAGGTTGGTGCTGTGGGCCGTGTTCGGACTCCGGTCCGGCTCGAGCATGGCGTCGGCGTTGCCGTGGTCGGCGGTGACCAGGCAGACGCCGCCGCGGGCGGCGGCCGCCTCGACGACCCGCCCCAGGCAGGCGTCGACCGTCTCGACCGCCGCCACGGCGGCCTCGATCACGCCGCTGTGCCCGACCATGTCGGCGTTGGCGTAGTTCACGACGACGAAGTCGAACGCGCCGGCCTCGATCTGGCCCACGAGCGCATCGGTGACCTCGACGGCGCTCATCTGCGGCTTGCGGTCGTAGGTCGGGACGTCGCGCGGGCTGGGCACGAGGATGCGCGTCTCGCCCGGGAACTCCTGCTCGACGCCGCCGTTGAAGAAGAAGGTCACGTGGGCGTACTTCTCGGTCTCGGCGATGTGGAGCTGGCGGAGCCCGGCCTCGGAAAGCACCTGGGCGAGGACGTTCCGCGGCCTCTCGGAGGCGAACGCCACGGGCAGGGGGAACTCCTTCTTGTAGCGCGTCATGGTGACGAAGTCGACGAGCGGAGGGGCCGCGCCCCGGTCGAACTCGACGAAGTCCTTCTCGAAGAAGGCGCGCGTGAGCTGGCGGACGCGGTCCGGGCGGAAGTTGAACAACAGGCAGACGTCGCCTGTGCGCACGCGCGCCTCGCGCTCGGGGGCCACGACCGTCGGGCGCACGAACTCGTCGTTCTCGCCGCGAGCATAGGCCGCCTGCACGGCGGCCTGGGCGTCGGCGGCGAAGAACCCCTCGCCATGGACGAGCGCGTCGTAGGCCAGCTTGGTGCGCTCCCAGCGCGAGTCGCGGTCCATGGCGTAGTAGCGGCCGCTGACGACGCCGTAGCGCCCGAGCCCGAGCCGGTCCATGGTCTGCTGGATCCGGGCGAGATAGCCGGGCGCGCTCCGCGGCGGCGTGTCGCGGCCGTCGAGGAAGGCGTGGACGACGACGTCCCCCGCGCCCTCCCGATGGGCGAGCTCGAGGCAGGCCTCGAGGTGCCCCAGGTCGCTGTGCACGCCGCCGGCCGACACCAGGCCCATCAGATGGAGCCTGCTGCCACGGCCGGCGGCCTTCGCCATCGCCTGGACGAGAACACGGTTGGTGAAGAAGGAGCCGTCCTCGATCGCCTTGGTGATGCGCGTGAGGTCCTGGTAGACGACGCGACCGGCGCCGATGTTGAGGTGCCCCACCTCGGAGTTGCCCATCTGCCCCGCCGGCAGGCCGACCGCCTCGCCGGAGGCGTCGAGGGTCCCGTGCGGGTACCGCTCCCAGAGACCGTCGAACACGGGCGTGCGCGCCAGCGACACGGCGTTGCCGGGCCCGTCGGGAGCGACCCCCCAGCCGTCCATGACGATCAGCACGACCGGGGCGACGACGCGGCCGACAGGCGAGCGCGTCGGGTCTTGCGGCGAAGTCCCGGTCACGAGAGTCCGACGAACTTGACGATGCGCGCGAAGCTCTCGGGCTCGAGGCTCGCCCCGCCCACCAGAGCGCCGTCGATGTCGGGCTGGGCCATCAGGCTGTCGACGTTGCCCGCGTTCACACTGCCGCCGTACAGCAGGCGCGCCCGGTCCGCGGCTTGGCCGAAGCGGGCGCGAAGGACGGCGCGGACGAAGGCGATCGTCTCCTGGGCCTGCTCCGGCGTGGCCGTCCTGCCCGTGCCGATCGCCCAGATCGGCTCGTAGGCGACCGTCACGACGGCGAGCTCGGCGGCGTCCACCTCGGCCAGGTCAGCCTCGAGCTGGCCGCCGACCTTGGCCTCGGTCCTCCCCGCCTCGCGCTCGTCCAGCGTCTCGCCCACGCAGAGGATCGGCAGGAGGCCCCCGTCGAGCGCGGCGCGGACCTTGCGCGCCAGGTCGGCGTCGTTCTCGGCGAAGTACTGCCGGCGCTCGGAGTGCCCCAGGACCACGTAGCGGACCCCGAGCTCGCGCAGCATCGCGCGGGAGACCTCTCCGGTGAAGGCGCCCTCGTCCACCGCGGCCATGGTCTGGGCGCCGACGAACACGTTGGTGCCGGCACTCGCCGCGAGCGCCGTCTCGAGGGCGGTGAACGGAGGGCACACGACGATGTCGCGGTCGCCGACGTCGGCGACGAGCGGCACGAAGGCGTCGAGGAACGTCGCGGCTTCTTCGCGGGTCTTGTACATCTTCCAGTTGCCGGCGAGCAACGGCCGCCGCGCCAGGCCAGTCTGGTCAGGCATCGGGCTCACCGTCCATCAGCGCCTCGACGCCGGGCAGGGCGCGGCCCTCGAGGAACTCCATCGACGCCCCGCCGCCGGTGCTGACGTGGGTGAGGCGCCCCTCGAGACCGAAGGCGCGGACGGCCGCCACCGTGTCGCCGCCGCCCGCCACGGTGACCGCGTGACTCGCCGCGACGGCTTCGCCCACGGCCCTGGTGCCGGCGGCGAAGGCGGCCTCCTCGAAGAGGCCCATCGGGCCGTTCCAGTAGACCGTCCCCGCGCCGCCCAGACGGCTCTCGAAGGCGGCGATGGTCCGCGCCCCGATGTCGAGGGCCATGTCGTTGCCGCCGATGTCCTCGACGGCCACGGTGCGCGCCTCGGCGCCGGCTTCGGGCGACGGCGCGACCACGACGTCGACGGGCAGCAGGAGCTCGCCCGCCGCCCGTCCCGCAGCGGCGAGCGCGTCGACGGCCACGCCGACCTGTTCGCCGTCGCCTTTGGAGCGGCCGATCCCGCGGCCCTGCGCCTTGAGGAAGGCGTTCGCCATGGCGCCGCCGACGAGGATCGTGTCGGCAAGGCCGAGCATGTTCTCGATGAGCGTGATCTTGTCTGAGACCTTGAGCCCGCCGAGCACGACGACGAACGGGCGCGCCGGGTCGCGCAGCAGGCGCCCGAGCACGTCGAGCTCGCGCGTCAGCAGCAACCCCGCGACCGCCGGCAGGTAGTGGGTGATGCCCTCGGTCGAGGCGTGCGCCCGATGTGCGGTGCCGAAAGCGTCGTTGACGTAGACCTCGGCGAGGTCGGCCAGCTCGCGGGCGAAGCGCGCGTCGTTGGCCGTCTCCTCGGCGTGGAAGCGCAGGTTCTCGAGCAGGAGCACGTCCCCCGGGGCCAGCGCCGCCGCAGCTTTCGCGACGGCCGGACCGACGCAGTCGGCGGCCGTCGCCACCGGGCGGCCGAGCAGCTCGGCCAGACGCGCGGCCACGGGCGCCATGCGAAGGCCCTCGACCACCTGGCCCTTGGGACGGCCCAGGTGCGAGGCGAGCACGACCGGGCAGCCCTGGCCGCGCAGGTAGTCGATGGTCGGCAGGGCGGCGCGGATGCGGGTGTCGTCGCTCACGCCGCCGTCTTCGAGCGGCACGTTGAAGTCGACGCGCACGAGGACGCGCTTGCCGGCGAGCGGATAGTCGGTCACTGAACGCTTCATGACGCGCGCGGCCTCCTTGGCGGCGATGATTGGTGCGCGCCGGGGCGGCGGGAACCTACGTTCGCGCCGCCCCGGCGCGCTCCTTCCTCTTTCAGAGCACCCGTTGCGCGAGCTCCACGAGGCGGCACGAGTAGCCCCACTCGTTGTCGTACCAGGACACGACCTTGACCATCGTCCCCTTGGCCATGGTGAGGGCGGGGTCGAAGATCGACGAGTGGCTGTTGCCGACGACGTCGATGCTGACGATGGGGTCCTCCTGATACTGGAGGATGCCCTTCATACGCTCGCTTCCGGCGGCAGCCTTCATCGCCGCGTTGACGTCCTCGGCCGTGACCTCGGTCTGGAGCTCGACGACGAGGTCCGTGGCCGAGCCGTCCGGCGTCGGCACGCGCATGGCGAACCCGTCCAGCCTCCCCTCGAGCTCGGGGATCACCAGCGCGACGGCGCGGGCGGCGCCCGTCGTGGTCGGGATGATCGACGCCGCCGCCGCACGGGCGCGGCGCAGGTCCTTGTGCGGAAAGTCGAGGACCTTCTGGTCGTTGGTGTAGGCGTGGATCGTGGTCATGAACCCGCGCTCCACGCCGAAGTTGTCGACCAGCACCTTGGCCATCGGCGCCAGGCAGTTGGTCGTGCAGCTCGCGTTCGAGATGACGTCGTGACTGGCCTTGTCGTACATCTCGTCGTTGACACCGAGGCAGATGGTCACATCGGGGTCCTTGGCGGGGGCGGAGATGATGACCTTCTGCGCCCCCGCCTCGAGATGCTTCGCGGCGGCGGCGCGCTCGGTGAAGTGCCCCGTCGACTCGATCACGACGTCGGCGCCGAGCTCCTTCCACGGCAGCACGGCGGGGTCGGTCTCGGCGGTCACGCTGACGCGCCGGCCGTCGATGACCAGCGCGTCCTCCTGGATCTCGACGACGCCCGGGAAGACGCCGTGCACGGAGTCGTACTTGAACAGATGGCCGAGCGTCTTGGCGTCGGTGAGGTCGTTGATGCCGACGAACTCGATGTCGGCGCCCTGTCTCAGGGCCGCGCGGACGACGAGCCGGCCGATGCGGCCGAAGCCGTTGATACCTACGCGCACACTCATCTCAACCTCCCGTTGGGTTCCTGCGGCAACCTACCGCCACACGGCGGCGGCCAAACCGCCTGACGTCCTGGCCGCCGTGACTTCATCGCTCAGCGCGGAGAGGCCGTCACGGGCTGCGCAAGCGTCGGGATGCGGCCGAGGAAGATGTTCCCGGTGCGCCCGTCGATCGAGAGCCAGTCGCCGGCGTGCAGCTCGCGCCCGGCCAGGCGCACCGTGCCCGCCTGCTCGATCACCTCCAGGTCGACGCACTCGACGACCGCCGTCTTGCCGAGCCTCTTCGCCGTGACCGCGGCGTGGGAGGTCGCGCCGCCGCGCGCGGTCAGGATGCCGCTCACCCGGGTGATCATCTCGATGTCCTCGGGGACGGTGTCAGGGCGCAGCAGGACGATGTTCTCGTCCGGCGCCTCGGCTAGCAGTCGGTCGATCTGCTCGAGGTTCACCGCCGCTCGCCCCGAGTAGGCGCCCCCCGCGACCCCCATTCCCACGGCGACGGGCGGCCCGTAGCTGGGCGACGAGGTGTCGAAGTAGGCCGCGCCCTTGGCCTGCTCCTGGACCACAGCCCGCTTCTGCAGCACGTAGAGGTCCTCGGCCGCCGGCGACTCGAAGGTGAACTCGATCTCCTGGGGGTCGAACTCGCGCTGCTCCACGAGGTCGCGGGCGACGGCGAGCAGCTCGCGGTAGGTCTCCGGGTAGTCCCGCTCGAGCGAGTGCTCGCTGCCGCGGTACGTCTGGCTGCCCAGCCGCTGCGCCTCGGAGATCGGCAGCGGAAAGACGAGCCCGCCGACGAGGTCCTCGCCCTGGCTCTGGACGGCGAAGTCGCCGAACAGGCGCACCTGCCGGCTGTGCGGCTCGAGCGGGTTGTTGGTGAAGGTCACTCCGGACCCCGACTCCCGGCTCAGGTTGCCGAAGACCATGCGCTGGACGACGACCGCCGTCCCCCATTCCTCGGCGATGCCGATGTACTGGCGGTAGAGGCGCGCCTGCGACGAGTCCCACGAGTCGAGCACCTTGCGGATGCAGGCCACGACCTGGGCCCACGGCTCGTCGATGAAGTGCACGCCCAGGTCGCGGGCCCGGGACTTGTAGGCCATCGCGATCTCGCGCATCTGCGCGGCGCTGAAATCCAGCTTCTGCTCGACACCCCAGCGGCCCTTGAACTCGGTCATGACGGCGTCGAAGAAGTCGCGGTCGATGCCGTCGGACATCGCCCACGACTGCAGGAAGCGCCGGTAGCCGTCCCACGCCGCCCAGTCGAAACCGGGCGCACGGGCGACCACCGCCGTCAGCTCGTCGTTCAGGCCCACGTTGACGAAGGTGGTCATGAGGCCGGGCATCGAGATGGCGGCGCCCGAGCGGATAGAGAGCAGCAGCGGACGCTTCGTGTCGCCGAGGCGGCGACGGGTCTGCCGCTCGAGGGTCCCGAGCGCACGGCGGATGCGCTGCATCGTGTCGTCATAGAGCGGCGGGTACGACAGCGCCGGCATGGCCTGGAACAGCTCGGTGCTGAGCACGAACCCCTGGGGCACCCGATGCCCGTACGCGGCCATCTGCTTGAGTCCCAGTCCCTTGAACCCGAGGGTCCGCTGGTCGTCGGTGTCCGGCTTGGGGCGGTGCAGCGGTGAGACGAGCCGCTCCGGGTCGTAGTTCATCATGCGCGTGAGGGCGTGGTTGTTGAGCCGCCCGTGCAGCATCGAGATCTGGCGCAGCGCCGCCCCCACGTAGCGGTCGAGCGACTGCATCCCAAGGGCCGAGACCAGGACCTCGCGCAGCACCATCTCGGCGACCGCGTCGACGGACATCCGGCGCGCCTCACATTGGCGCGGGTCGTTGACGAGCACCGCGTGCAGAACCTGCTCGTGGCTGAGGACCGACGTCGTCGACAGCTCGGTCACGCTCTGGGCGAGGAACTGGAACACGTTCTGGTACTGGTGGAAGGTGAAGTTGCGGCTGCTGAAGCTCGCCTCGAGCATGCTGAGGTTGGCGTCGAGGGCGCGCGAGTCGACGCCGTCGGCGGCGAGCGCCCGCTCGAAGCGCCCGATCGCCGTGCTCATGCGCCGCAGCGACTCGCGCGTGACGTACTGCTCGATCCCCTCGTCGACCAGGTCCTCGAGCAGCCTGGCCACCAGGTTCTCGACACGGAAGGACAGCCCGAGCGCGTCGAACCTGGGCTCGCTGTAGTTGCCGTAGATCGACGGGATGCCGGCGGCGATGTGGCGCTTCTGGTAGATGTTCTCGACCGCCTCCGAGGCGCCCGGGCTGAGCACGATGGCCTTGAGCTCGTCAAGCACCGTGAGGGCGGCGTCGAGCAGCCCGTCGCGGGTGCGCGGCGTCGGGCGCCTCTGCCACGCCGCGAGGGCGCCCTGGAACCGCTCGCGGACCTTCGCCTCGAGCAGCAGGTGACGGCCGACCGCGGTCCCCACGTCGCCGGCGGCCAGCGAGTACTTCTGCGCCATCAGCTGGTAGGTCCTCGCCAGCAGCGCCACGCGGCGCCGCTGGCGGTCGTCGACCAGGCCGTCGTCGGACGCTACCTGCGCGAGCTCGGCCGCCAGCGCCTCGGGAGCGAGCGCCAGAAGCCGGTCGAGGAACTCGTCGACCTCCGGCGCCGGCTCGAGGCGCCGCCGCAGGGCGCCGAGGACGGCGTGCGGCCCCCTCGCCCAGTCCAGCTCGCCGCGCACCCTCGACAAGACGTTGGCCGAGAGGTACGGCTCGAGGGCCGAGGGGTCGAGTGTCGTCCAGTACGTGAGACGGCGCGACTGAAGGCCACGAGCCGGTTGGACGACTCGGCGTGCGCCTGTTTGCGGAGGAAGTGCATGAGGGAGTCGTGCCGTCCGCAGATCTCGTCGATCTCGGTCGAGACGGCGCGCAGCTCGCCCTCCGCGCCGACGTCGCTGAAGTACACCGGGAGGGTGCGCAGCAGCTGCTTGGCGACGAAGTAGATGGGCCGGATGTCGGCGTTGAGGAAGCGGGTCACGTCGCGCTGGAAGAGGTCTGTGTCGGCGATGTAGACCCCGCCCAGGCGCAGCTGCACGTTGAGCGCCGCCGCCAGGCGCTCGAAGAGCGCCGGGTTGGACTCGATGATGTGCATCCAGCAGCGGATCTTGGGCAGGTGGTAGGGGTTGACGACCGTCTCCCATTCGTCGGTCGCGCCGCGGATCTCCGGGTACTGGAACTTCCAGTAGAGGATGTCCTCGATGAGGTGGTCGGCGGCCCTGACGTTGCCGGACTCGCCGATCGCCACGCCGATCGCCTCGTAGCACTGGAAGCGCACCAGAATGAACTCGTTGTCGCGGCCGCGGAAGAACTCGGTGAGGCGGGTCAGGATGGTCTCGGCGTCCATGTGCCGGTCGGGGTCCATGAGCCGCTTGACCACGTCCAGCAGGTCGACCATGACCTCCTTCTGGCGATAGCCCAGGGTCTGGTCCTTGAGGAAGAAGAGACACACGGCGAAGCGGTCCTCGAGGTTGTCCACCTTGAAGAGTCCGTCGATCGCCTGCTCGAGGATCGCCGAGAACACGGGGAAGCCGGACCCGAGCAGCTTCTCGCGAGGAGCGTTCTCAAGCGCGCGCAGCAGCGCCGACGTGTGCCGCCTGGCGAGCGGGCGCGAATTGCCGGGCGACGGCGGTCGGATCGGTGAGCCCGCCGCCCTGCGTCTTGACCCACCCGGGAACGTCGAGGCGGTCGCGCACGAGGCGATAGCCTGCGCCGAGCACCTCGCGATAGAACTCGAGGAAGACGGCCGCGAGCGCCGGCCGGCCGGCCGCCTGCTCGACGAGGTTGCGCACCAGCGCGTCGCGCTCGAGCAGGGCGCCGGGGTACCGGCGCAGCAGCCCGGGGAGCGCCTCGCCGAGCGTCCGCAGCGCGCCGTCGTAGTCCGTGCCGCGCCCTCCCTTCAGCGCCTCCGTCGACCACTGGAGCAGAGCGCGGAGCATCGGCGAAGCCTGCTCCTCGGTGAGCGGCTCGTCGAGCAGCTGCAGGACCAGCTCCGCGAGGAGCTCGAAGAGCAGCGCCCGGTCCTTGGACCGCTCGAAGTAGGGCCAGTTGCGCAGGACGATCGTCTGGAAGCCCTCGACGAGCAGGTCGACGTTGCGGAAGCTGTGGAAGTACTCGCCGAGGGTGTCAACAGGGTCGCCCGCACGCCGTGGAGGCCGGCGACCGCGTCCACGAGCGGCGCGTAGCGTTCGGGGATGACGACCTCCTGCGCGGTGGTCGCGATGTTGGCGCGCAGGGCGTCGGATTCGAAGGGCAGCGGCGAGGTCCTCACGATGAGGTCAATGATACCGCGACGGAGCGCCCCGGCCGACGACGCCAGAGCGCCTCACCGAAGCGGCGTACGCGGCTCGGGCATCTTGGCCACTCCGACACGGGTCCGGGCCCTGGGGCCATGAAGTAACATGACGGAGGATCGGCGCTGCAAGGTGGCGGGCACCGAGGCTCGACCGCCCGGCGCGAGCGGCGCGGACCTCCGCGTTCGACGAGGAAGGGGATCGCAGGCGATGGGTGGGCAACGGACACTCGGCATCAACGGGCTGGGCCGCATCGGCAAGCTGACACTGTGGCACCACCTCGGACACGATGACTTCGACCGCATCGTCATCAACCTCGGGCGCCCGGTGGGCACGTCGCTCGACGCCGTCGCGCAGTACATCGCCAAGGACACCACGTACGGCGCCCTGCACCGCTTCCTGCACGGCCAGTCCGGGATGCGCGACATCACGATCGTCGACGAGGAGCGCGGGCTCATGAGCGCCCACGGCAAGGAGCTCGTCATCCTGCGCGAGGCACGCAACCCGAAGGACATCCATTGGCGCGACCACGGCGTGGCGCTGGTGGTGGAGTGCACGGGCACGTTCCGGGATCCCCACGCCGAGCCTGACGACGCGAAGGGAGCCATCCGCGGCCACCTCGTCGCCGGCGCCCGCGTCGTCGTGAACAGCTCGCCGTTCAAGAGCAAGAAGAAGGGCGCGCCGCTGCCCGAGGACTCCGGTCTGTTCATCAACGGCATCAACGAGTTCGAGTTCGACCCGGCCAGGCACAAGGTGGTCTCGGCGGCGTCGTGCACGACCACCGCGCTGGCCCACATGATGCGACCACTCCTCGAGCGCGACCTTACGAAGAACATGATCACCGCGGGGATGAGCACGGTGCACGCCGTCACACCGTCCCAGCCGGTGCTCGACACCGTGCCGAAGGCAGGCGCCACCGACCTGCGCAAGAGCCGCGGCGCCATCGGCAACGTGGTACTGACCTCGACCAACGCCGCGGCGGCGCTCGAGCAGGTGATGCCCCAGATCGCCAGTATCGGCTTCATGGCCGATTCGGTCCGCATCCCCGCCGCCAGCGTGAGCCTCATCATCCTCAACGTGACCTTCCAGAGCGAGGCGCTTCCCGACGGGACGGTCTCCGTCGGCCGCGACGTCGTCAATGCCATCTACAGGGAGGCGGCGGAAGGCGAGGCGAAGGGCCTGCTCAAGTACACCGAAGAGCAGAACGTGTCCGCCGACATGCTGGGCGAGGATGCGGCGGCTGTGATCGAAGGCGCCGAGACGCACACCCGTACCGGCTTCATGGACCTCAAGCTCCCGCCAGGGTGTGTCAAGGACGGGCAGGACGACCTGGTCCGCATCCCTCTCACGCACGTCAAGGTCTTCGGCTGGTACGACAATGAGATGGGCAGCTACACGCACCGCCTCGGGGAGCTCACGGCGCACATCGCCCGGAGCATGTAGCCGGTCAGCCGTCGAGAGCCGCGGCCAAGGCGGTCAGCCGACGCAGGCGGTGGTTCAGGGCCGACTTGGTCAGCGGCGGGTCGGTCGTGGCGGCGAGCTCGCTGAGGCTCAGGTAGGGGTACTCGGCGCGCAGCTCCGCCGCCTGGCGCGTCGCGCTCGGCAGCCCCTCCCAGGCGGACGAGGCCATGAGGCGCCGGGCGGCGGCGGCCTGGCGTTCGCCGGCCGCCGCCGCCCGGCGCGCGTTGGCCTCGTCGCAGTTCGCCAGCCGGTTCGCCTGCCCGCGCATCTCGCCGAGCACGGCGTGCTCCTCCCAGCGCAGACGCGCGCCGTGGGCGCCCAGAAGGGCGAGCAGGTCGGCCGCGGTCGCCGAGCGCTTGCTGTAGCAGGCGACGTTGCGTCCGCGCTCGGCGAGTCTGAAGTCGAGCTCGAGGCGCGCGAGCAGGCGGTGGACCTGCTCCGCCAGTCCGGCGCCTTCGAGCGTGAACTCGACGTGCACGGCGGCGCCCGGCGACGACAGCGTGCCGCAGCCGAGAAAGAGCCCGCGCAGGAAGGCGACGAGGCAGCAGCGTCGCTCGACGACCCGCGCCGGTGCCGTCATCCTCACCTGCAAGGCGTCGGTGAGCGCGCCGACCTCGTTGAGCAGCTGGAGGTCGCGCTCGCCACCGAGGACGACCTCGTAGCGGCGCCCGGCGAGCGGCGAGCTGACGGTCCGCAGCTCGGCCTCCACGCCGAAGGGTTTGAGCAGGGCGAGAGCGTGGCGGGCGACGGCGGGCAGCGAGAGCGTCAGGCGTACGGCCACCCGCGCGCCCGAACCCATGGCGAACGTGCCCGCGCCGAAGAGGAGGCCGGAGAGCTGCGCCCGCCGGCAGTGCTCGGCCGGCGGCACGATGGCAGCCAGCTCGCGCTTGACGTCACGGCTGAACGACACGCACCGGCCCCTAGCGCAGGATGCCGAGCAGGGCGTCGCTCAGGCCCACGGAGTCGTGACGCACCACGTCGCCGGTCCGGGCCAGCGCGGCGCGCGTCACCTTGACGCCCATCGCCTTGAGGCGATCCTCGTCGACGACGACCGGGGCCGCGCCCGCGCGCTCGTAGGCCGCCGCCGACTCACCTGTGACGGGGCTCTCGTTGACGAGGACGACGTCGACCATGCCTGCGACGCCGTGCCGGTGAAGGGCCTCGAGGTGATCGGCCGCCGTGTAGCCGTCCGTCTCCCCAGGCTCGGTCATCACGTTGCAGACGTAGACGACCCAGGCCCGGGTACGATCGAGCGCGTCGCGCACGGCCGGGATGAGCAGATTAGGCACGACGCTCGTGTAGAGGCTCCCGGGGCCGAGGACGACCATGTCGGCGTGCAGCACCGCCTCGACCGCCTGCGGAAGCGCATGCGGCTGCTCGGGCGTGAGCCATACGCGCCGCGGCAGACGGTCGGCGGCGGTGATGGTGCTCTCGCCGCTGACCTGGGCCCCGCCTTCGAGCTGCGCGTGCAGTACGACGTCGTCGAGGGTCGCCGGAAGCACGCGTCCGCGCACCTTCAACACGTGGGTCGACTCGTACACGGCGCGCTCGAAGTCGCCGGTGACCTCGGCGAGCGCGGCGACGAACAGGTTCCCGAAGCTGTGACCCTCGAGGCCACCGTCGGCGAAGCGGTACTGGAAGAGCCGGCTCATGAGCGACTCGTCGTCGGCCAGGGCGACGAGGCAGTTGCGGATGTCGCCGGGCGGCGGCAGCCCCATGTCGCGCCGCAGGCGCCCGGAGCTGCCGCCGTCGTCGGCCATGGTCACCACGGCGGTGATGTTGCTCGTGTGTGCCTTGAGTCCGCTGAGGAGAGCGGCGAGGCCGTTGCCGCCCCCGATGGCCGCGATCCGCGGGCCTCGCGCGAGCTGGCTGCTCAGGCGGATCTCGCTCGCCGTCTCCGGGTTCGTGCGCCGCCAGGCCCACGCGCGGCGGCCGCCTGCGGCCATGGCGACGCCGCCGACGACGATACCGTCGATGGCGAGCACGGCGGTCGTGTAGGGGCGGTCGACGAGCCACCCGAGACCGACGCCCCGCAGCAGATCGTCCGAAAGGAGCACGCCCACGAGGACGATGAGCGAGTAGATGAAGACGATCGCCCCGGCCGCACTCAGCAGCAGCCAGCGCTTGAGCCCGATCCCCGGGTAGAACCAGTCGACGTGCGGCAGCGCCAAGACAGCCTCACAGGGCCGCTGGCGAGGGCCTCACGCCACGCGGCCTCCCGCTCACGCGTCCCTCGCGAGGTCGCGGTGCCGCACGATCGTGTAGTAGCCCTGCTTCTCGTAGCGGTCGCCGATGAGCTGTGCGATCGCGACGGAACGGTGCCGGCCTCCCGTGCAGCCGACACCGATGGTGAGGTGTGCCTTGCCCTCGGCGGCGTATCGCGGGAAGAGGAAGTCGAGCAGTCCGAGCAGGTGCTCGAGGTACTCACCCGTGTCGGGCGAGGCGAGGACGAAGTCGCGCACCTCGGCGTCCAGCCCGGTCAGGGGGCGAAGGCGGAGGTCGTAGTGCGGGTTGGGAAGGAAGCGCACGTCGAAGAGCAGGTCGGCGTCGATGGGGATGCCGTACTTGTAGCCGAACGAGACCACGGCGAAGACGATGTTCGTGCGCCGCGAGTGCTGGATGATGTCCTTGTTGAGACGCGCCTTGAGATCGTGGATGGAGAGGTCGCTCGTGTCGACGACGAGCGTGGCACGCTCGCGCAGCGGGGCGAGCAGCCGGCGCTCCGAGCGGATACCGTCGATCACCCGGCCGCCGTCAGCGGCCGGGTGCCGGCGGCGCGTCTCCTTGAAGCGGCGCACCAGCGCCTCGTTGGAGGCCTCGAGGAAGATGAGCGTGTGCTCGACGCCGCGCTCGTGCAGCTCGTCGAGGAGCTGCTCGAGGCGGCCGAAGTACTCGCCGCCGCGGACGTCGCTCACGATCGCCACTCGGTCGACCTTGCTGCCTTCGCGGCGGAACAGGTCGACGAGCGTCGGCACGAGCTGCGGCGGCAGGTTGTCGACGCAGAAGTAGCCGGCGTCTTCGAACGAGTCGATGGCCTGCGACTTACCCGCCCCGGAGAGGCCCGTGATGATGACGAACTGCAGGGCGTCGGCCATCAGGCCCTCCCCCTCCCCGCGCGCGCCACCTTCGTGGCCCCCGGCGCGAGGACGCCTTCGAGCTCGAGGAGCCTGAGCTTCCACGTGGGGTCGTCCCCGTAGAGGCCCGGCGTGCCGTCGTTCTTGATGACGCGATGGCACGGCAGGATCACCGGCAGTGCGTTGTGCGACATCGCCGTGCCGACGGCGCGGTAGGCGTTGGGCCGCCCGGCGGCGTAGGCGAGGTCGCGGTAGCTCACCGCGCGCCCGTACGGGACCGCCGCGAGCGCCGTATACACGGCGGTCTCGAAGACGGTCAGACCGCGCGCCCGGCAGTGCGCGGCGACGTCGAGGTCGAAGGTCACCGGCTCGCCGGCGAAGTACCGCTCGAGCTTCGCGACCCACCCGACGCGGTCGCCGGCGCCGCGCCCGGCGTACGTCGCGGCGCCCGCCGGCCCGCGAATACCCGGCGCGGGCAGCTCGAGCTCGAGCGGCAGGTCGCCGGTCGAGCGTCAGGAGCCCGGTGCCGAACGGCGTCGTGAAGGACAGGTCCCTTCGCATGCCGGGCGCTCTCCCGTCAGCCTGTCTTGTGGAGGTGCGCATGGATCTCCCTCGCCACCTTTCGCGGCAGGCCGGGCACGCGCTCGAGTTCTTCGCGTGAGGCACCCATGAAGCGCTCCGGGCTGCCGAAGTGTTCGAGTATCTTACGCCGCCTGACGGGACCGACCTGCGGCAGGCCGTCGAAGACCGTCGCCCGCCGCAGGTCGGCGCCGCGACGCTGGCGGTGGAACGTGAGCGCGAAGCGGTGCGCCTCGTCGCGGATGCGCTGGAGCAGCAGTGAAGCGGGGTCGTCCGCGGAGAGCGGGAGCGGTCCGGCCTGGCCCGGGACGTAGACCTCCTCCTCCTGCTTGGCCAGGCCGACGACCGGCAGACGCACCTCCGCGGCCCGGAGGGCGGCGAGGGCGGCGCTCAGCTGGCCCTTGCCGCCGTCGACGACGACCAGGTTGGGCCGCGCCGCGAAGCTCTCGTCGTAGGCGGCGGCGCCGGCGGCGCCCGCAAGGCGGGCGAACCGGCGCCGCAGCACCTCGTTCATGGCCGCGAAGTCGTCCTGGCCGGCGAGCTCACGCAAGGCGAACTTGCGGTAGTGGGCCTTCTTCGCCGCTCCACCCTCGAAGACGACCATCGAGCCCACCGGCTGGTGCTCGCCCAGGTTGGAGATGTCGTAGCACTCGATACGCAAGGGCAGCTCGTCGAGGCCGAGGGCGTCGCGCAGCCGCTCGAGAGCCTCCACCCGCGACTGGCGTCGCCGCTGCAGACGCTCGACCTCGACCTGACCCGCCAGCTCGGCGTTGCGCCGCGCGAGCTCCATCAGACGACGCTTGGGGCCGCGCTGGGCGCGGCGCACCTCGACGGCGGCGCCGCGCCGCGCGGCGAGCGCCACGGCGAGCTCGGCGCCGCCGTCCTCGAGCGGCGCGATCACCTGCGGCGGTACCGCGTTGCCGTCCCAGTAGAACTCGAGCAGGAACTCCTCGAGGACGGTCTGCGCCTCACGCCCGACGGCGTTGTCGACGAAGAAGGTCTGCCGGTCGACGACGGCGCCGTCGCGGACGCGGAAGACCTGGACGTTGGCCCCCGGGTCGCCCTGGAACAGACCGACGACGTCGAAGGCCTCGGCGCAGTCGATGCGCGCGTTCTGGCGCTCGTGGACGTGGCGCACGGCCTCGAGCCGGTCGCGCAGGAGCGCCGCCGTCTCGAACGCCTGCGCCTCGGCCGCCTCTGCCATGGCACGCTCGATGTCGCGCTCGACCGCGCCGAGACGGCCGCGGAGGAAGTCCTCGACCTGAGCGATCACGGCCATGTACTCGTCGTGCGCGACGCGGCCGTCACAGGGCGCCAGCGAGCGCTTGATGAAGTACTGCAGGCAGGGCGAGCCGCTCGTCCTGCCTGGCCTCTCCCCCTTGCACTTGCGGTACGGGAAGATGCGGCCGAGGAGCTCGAGCGTGTCGCGCACTTTGCGCGCGCTCGAGTACGGTCCGAAGTACAGGTTGCCGGGCATGTGGCGCCCGCGCATGAAGCGCACCCGGGGCCACTCGTCCGTCATCGTGACCTCGATATACGGGTAGCTCTTGTCGTCACGCAGCCGAAGGTTGTACGGCGGGCGGTGCTCCTTGATGAAGTTGTCCTCGAGGATGAGGGCCTCGCTCTCGCTGGCCGTCACGACCCACTCGACGTCGCGCGCCCGGGCGACCATCTCGGGGATGCGCCCCGTCCGGACGGGACCGCCCTTGCGGAGGTAGGAGGAGACGCGCTTGCGCAGGGCCTTGGCCTTGCCCACGTACAGCACCTCGCCCTCGGCGTCGCGGAAGCGATAGACGCCGGGCTCGTTGGGTATGCGCCGCAGCGTGGCGCGAAGGCGCGCGACGGCCTCTTCGGCCGCGTTCGGGGTGGGCTCGTCCATCACGCCGATTGTACCCGCGCGGCCGGAACGGGGCGGCCGCCGACGCGACGCGATGCGGAGGCGGCCCCCGGACGCGTCAGACCAGCGCCGCCGGCGCGGAGGCGGCGACGACGCGGGCGAGGAAGCGCCCGGTGTAGGACGTCTCGCCGAGAGCGGCGAGCTCCTCGGGCGTGCCGGTCGCCACCACGTCGCCGCCCTCGTCGCCCCCCTCGGGGCCAAGGTCGACGATCCAGTCGGCCGACTTGATGACGTCGAGGTTGTGCTCGATCACGACGACGGTGTTGCCCTGGTCGACGAGCCGCTGCAGCATCTCGAGCAGCTTCTCGATGTCGGCGAAGTGAAGACCGGTGGTCGGCTCGTCGAGGATGTAGAGCGTACGGCCGGTGGCGACCTTGCTGAGCTCGCTGGCGAGCTTGACGCGCTGAGCCTCTCCGCCCGACAGCGTCGTCGCGGGCTGGCCCAGCTTGACGTAGCCCAGGCCGACGTCGTCGAGCGCCTTGATGCGGCGCGCGATGCGGGGCACGTTGGCGAAGAACGCGACCGCGTCCTCGACGCTCATCTCGAGCACCTCGGCGATGTTCTTGCCCTTGTACCAGACCTCGAGCGTGTCGCGGTTGTAGCGCTTGCCGCGACACGCCTCGCAGGGCACGTAGACGTCGGGCAGGAAGTGCATCTCGATCTTGATCTGGCCGTCGCCGCGACAGGTCTCGCAGCGGCCTCCCTTGACGTTGAAGCTGAAGCGCCCGGGCTTGTAGCCGCGCAGCTTGCTCTCGGGCGTCTGCGCGAAGAGCTGCCGGATGTGGTCGAAGACGCCTGTGTAGGTGGCCGGGTTGGAGCGCGGTGTACGGCCGATGGGCGACTGGTCGATGTCGATGACCTTGTCGAGGAGCTGCGCGCCGTCGATGCCGGCGTGCGCGCCGGCGCGCAGCTTGGAGCCGCGGTTGAGGCGCGTCGCCATGCCCTTGAAGAGGATCTCGTTGACGAGCGTCGACTTGCCCGAGCCCGAGACGCCGGTGACGCAGGTGAAGGCGCCGACCGGGAAGCTGACGTCGATGTCGCGCAGGTTGTGCATGCGCGCTCCGCGCACCGTGAACCACTCGACCGGCAGACGGCGCTGCCCGGGCACGGCGATGGTGCGGCGGCCGGCGAGGTAGTCGCCGGTGAGCGAGCCGGTCGCCGCCATGATCTGTTCCGGCGCCCCTTCGGCGACCACGCGGCCGCCGTGCTCGCCGGCCCCCGGCCCCATGTCGACGATGTGATCGGCGGAGCGCATCGTCTCTTCGTCGTGCTCGACGACGATCACGGTGTTGCCGACGTCGCGCAGGCGGAGCAGGGTGTCGATGAGGCGGCGATTGTCGCGCTGATGCAGGCCGATCGAGGGCTCGTCGAGGATGTAGAGCACGCCGACGAGCGCCGAGCCGATCTGCGTGGCCAGGCGTATGCGCTGCGCCTCGCCGCCGGAGAGCGTCGCCGCGGCGCGCTGCAGGTCGAGATAGCCGACGCCGACGTCGTTGAGAAAGCGCAGCCGCTCGGAGATCTCCTTGATCACGCGCCCGCCGATGAGGCGCTCGGTCTCGCTGAGCCCGAGGTCCTCGAGAAAGCTGATCGCCTCGCGCACGCTCACCCCGGTGAACTCGTGGATGTTGCGCTCGCCGACCGTCACCGCGAGGCTCGTCGGCTTGAGGCGGGCGCCGCGGCACTCCGGGCAGACGCGGTCGCTCATGTACTCCTCGATCTTCTGCCGCACGAGCTCGGACTCGGTCTCGGCGTAGCGCCGCTGCAGGTGAGCGAGGATGCCGTGGAAGCTGGCCGTGTAGTGGCGCATGCGGCCCTCGTAGTTGCGGTAGCTCATGGGCACGCGAGTGCTGCCGGTGCCGTAGAGGAAGAGGTCGCGATGCTCCTCGGGCAGGTCGTCCCAGGGTGTCTCGAGGTCGACCTTGAAGGTCTCGGCGATCGAAACGATGACCTGCTCGAGCCAGCCGAAGGAGAGCTGCCCGTACGGCAGCAGCGCCCCCTTGGCGATCGAGACCGAGCCGTCCGGAACGACCTGGCCGGGGTCGATCTCGCGCGTGGACCCGAGCCCGTGGCACGCGGGACACGCCCCGTGGGGGCTGTTGAACGAGAACACCCGGGGCTCGATCTCGGGCAGCGAGATGCCGCAGTGCACGCAGGCGAACTTCTCGCTGAACGTGAGAGTGGGCCCCTCGGCGAGCTCGACGTCGACGAGGCCGTCGGCGAGTTGGGCGGCGGTCTCGACGGAGTCGGTCAGGCGACGACGCAGCCCTTCCTTCATCACCAGGCGGTCGACGATGACGGCGATGTCGTGCTTGTACTTCTTGTCGAGGTCGAAGCTCTCGTCGAGCTCGCGCACCTGCCCGTCGACCTTCACGCGCGTGAAGCCGTCGGCGCGCAGCTGCTCGAACATCTTGCCGTACTCGCCCTTGCGGCCGCGCACCAGCGGCGCGACGACGCTGAAGCGCGTCCCCGAGTCGAGCTCGCACACCTGGTCGACGATCTGCTGCACCGACTGCCCGGCGATGGGACGCCCGCAGTTCGGGCAATGCGGGTGGCCGACGCGCGCGTAGAGCAGGCGCAGGTAGTCGTAGATCTCGGTGACCGTGCCGACCGTCGAGCGCGGGTTGCGCGAGGTCGTCTTCTGGTCGATCGAGATCGCCGGCGAGAGACCCTCGATGGAGTCGACGTCCGGCTTGTCCATCTGCCCAAGGAACTGGCGGGCGTACGCCGAGAGTGACTCGACGTAGCGGCGCTGCCCCTCGGCGTAGATGGTGTCGAACGCGAGCGACGACTTGCCCGAGCCGGAGAGCCCGGTGATGACGACGAAGCGGTCGCGCGGCAGGGACAGCGAGATGTCCTTGAGGTTGTGCTCGCGAGCGCCGGTGATGACGATGCTGTCGCTCATTCGCCTGTCGTGCCTCCCCGACGCACGTGCTAATCGATGAGCAGCATGCCGGTCCAGGAGGCACGGTCGACGGCCGGCATCTCGATGTCGAGGCCGGCCGCTCGCGCCGTGGCGATGACGTCGACGCCGACCGCCTCGGCGGATGGACGCGCCTCGAACGGGTGCCGGCAGACGCCGTCGTCGACGCCGGCACAGACCTCGCACAGCACGCACTCGCCGCCGGCGAACGCGGCGGCGAAGCGGTAGCCGAGCTTGAACGCCTCGCTCTCGAGCGCGCTCATGAGCTTCGCGAAGGCGTTCTGCGAGGCGACGATCTCGTTCTCGCAGCCTGCCGCGTCAGCGTCCTGCGCCCGGCTCTCGGCGTAGGTGCGGCCCTCGAGGGCGTCGTCGACCTGCGCCTGCGTGACGGGGATGTCCTGCTGGACGAGCAGGACGTCCGAGTAGCGCGCCAGCGCGGCGCGCGTCTCGTCCGGTCCGGGCACGTGCGGCGGGCACATGAGGTTGCGCCCGTAGCTCGAGCAGCGCGGCACGCGGCACTTGAGGCGCACGCGCTCGTCGACGACGACCGAGGCCGCCGGCAGCGGCGCGGCGCGGTCGGCGCCCAGCGCGTGCGCCCGGTCGACGAGATGCTTGACGTGCCACGCCTCAGCCAACTGCGCTCCCTCGTCTGCTCAGCTCACGGCTGAGCTCCTTGACCTCGTCCCTCAACTTGGCAGCGTACTCGAACTTGAGGTCGTCCGCCGCCTGGAACATCTCGGCCTCGAGGTCGGCGATCAGGCGCTCGAGATCGGCGGTGGGCATGGCGAGCTTCTTCGCCACCGCCTTCGCCGCGCGCCGTCCCTTGGTCGGCACGCCCGCCTGGTCGCTCACCATCTGAGCGATGTCGCTCACCGCCTTGACGACGCTGCGCGGCGTGATGCCGTGTTCCTCGTTGAAGGCGACCTGCTTGGCGCGGCGCCGGTCGGTCTCGTCGATCGCGACGCGCATCGCCTCGGTCATCCTGTCGGCGTACATCAGCACCTTGCCGTCGATGCTGCGCGCCGCGCGGCCCACCGTCTGGATGAGACTGGTCTGTCCGCGCAGGAAGCCCTCCTTGTCGGCGTCGAGGATCGCGACCAGCGTGACCTCGGGCAAGTCGAGACCCTCGCGCAGCAGGTTGATGCCGACGAGCACGTCGAACTCGCCCAGGCGCAGCTGGCGCACGATCTGGATGCGCTCGATGGTGTCGATCTCGCTGTGCAGGTAGCGCACCTTGAAGCCGTTCTCGACGAGATAGTCGGTGAGGTCCTCCGCCATGCGCTTGGTGAGGGTGGTGACGAGCACGCGCTGGTCCCTCTGGACGCGCGCCGCGATCTCGTTCATGAGGTCGTCGATCTGGCCCTCGGTGGGACGGACCTCGATCTCGGGGTCGATGAGGCCGGTCGGCCGGATGAGCTGCTCGGCGATGTTGACGCTGTTGGCGAGCTCGAACTGCGCCGGTGTGGCGCTGACGAAGACGATCTGCGGGACCTTGTCGAGGAACTCGTCGATACGCAGCGGCCGGTTGTCGAGCGCGCTGGGCAGGCGGAAACCGTAGTCGACCAGCATGTTCTTGCGCGACTTGTCGCCCTCGGACATGGCGCGGATCTGCGGCAGCGACATGTGCGACTCGTCGATGAAGCAGAGCCAGTCGTCGGGGAAGTAGTCGAGGAGGCAGTTGGGCGTCGCCCCGGGCTCCTTGCCAAGGAGGATGCGCGAGTAGTTCTCGATGCCGTTGCAGAAGCCCATCTCGCGCAGCATCTCCATGTCGTAGAGGGTGCGCTGGCGCAGGCGGTGGGCCTCGAGCACCTTGCCGTTCTCTTCGAACCAGGCGCAGCGCTCGTCGAGCTCGCGTTGGATCTCGACCAGGGCGCGCTCGACGGCAGGTCCGCTGGTGATGAAGTGCGTCGCCGGGTAGATCGCCACGTACGGCGGCTTCTCGAGGACCTCCCCTCCCACGGGGTCGAAACGGGCGATCTGCTCGACCTCGTCGCCCCAGAACTGCACGCGGATCGCCGTGTCCTGGTCGGCGGGCCAGATCTCGACGGAATCGCCACGGACGCGGAACTTGCCGCGCGCGGGCTCGAAGTCGTTGCGCGCGTACTGGTTGCCGACGAGCTTGCGCAGGATCTCGTCGCGGTCGACCGTCTGGCCCGTCTGGAGGAGCACGACGCTCTCGAGGTACTCCTCGGGCGAGCCGAGGCCGTAGATGCAGCTCACGCTGGCGACGATGACGACGTCGCGGCGCAGGAAGAGCGACGTCGTCGCCGAGTGCCGCAGCCGGTCGATCTCGTCGTTGATCGACGAGTCCTTCTCGATGTACAGGTCCTGGGCCGGGACGTACGCCTCGGGCTGGTAGTAGTCGTAGTAGCTGACGAAGTACTCGACCGCGTTCTCCGGCAGGAACTCGCGGAACTCGTTGCAGAGCTGGGCGGCGAGGGTCTTGTTGTGGGCGATGACGAGCGTGGGCTTCTGGGTGCGCTCGATGACGTTCGCCATCGTGAACGTCTTGCCCGATCCGGTGACTCCGAGCAGCGTCTGATAGCGGTCGCCGCGCGCGACGCCGGCGGTCAGCGCGGCGACCGCCTCGGGCTGGTCGCCGGTAAGGCCGTAGCTCGCCTGGATGCGGAAGTCGGTCATCGCCTCGGGCAGTTCGCGCCTGATCGGACACGCTCGACTGTACCAACACGAACACACGTTCGCAACACCGGAGTGTTGGTCGACCGCCGCCCTGGTCTCGGGTCCCGATCCCCTGGGCGTCACGGCGCGGGACCCAGCTGCTCGCCGTACGCGCGTCGGTAGACGTCGGCCAGCGCGAGGACCTCGCGCACGTACTCGCGGGTGTCGGCGAACGGGATGGCGTCGACGGTCAGCTCGCCGCCGGCGCTCGCGACCCAGCGATCCGCGTTGCGCGGCCCGGCGTGATAGGCGGCGAGCGCCTCGACGAGGGAGCCGTCGTAGCGGTCGAGCAGCGAACCCAGGTAGTGCGTGCCGTAACGGATGTTCACCTCCGGGTCGCGGAGGTCGGCGACCTCGAAGCGCTTGCCGCCGGTGCGGGCGGCGATCTCGGTGGCCGTGGACGGCAGCAGTTGCATGAGGCCGACGGCGCCGCTCTCGGAGACCGCGCCCTCGCGGAACCCACTCTCGGCGTAGATGACGGCAGCCACGAGCGCGGGATCGAGGTCGTGGCGCCGGGCGGCGTCGCGGACGAGGTCGCCGTGTTCGAGCGGATAGACGGTCCGTGCGTACCAGACCGGCATCGCCTGCGCGTACCAGCCGGGCAGATCCCGGTGCAAGGCCGAGCAGCAGGCCGGCGGCCAGGAGCACCGCGAGGCCCAGGAGCGCGAGACGCCTCACGACTTCGGCGCGGGCCCGTCGCCGGCCCTCGGCCGTCGCCGCGATGATCGTCGCGAACGCCTCGCGCACCGACTTCGCGGAGATCTTTGCGCGAGCCCGTGTTGTGGCAGACGAAGTCGGCGCGGGCGATCTTCTCGGCCTCGGGCATCTGCTGCTCGAGCCGGCGCTGCGAACTCGCTGTCGGTCAGCTTGCCGCTGCCGCGCCGACGGCGCAGTTCGGCGGGCGCCGTGATCAGCATGGTGTGGTCGAACGACTCGGCCCAGCCGGTCTCGAACAGCAGCGGTACCTCGGCGGCGACGAGAGCGGGCTGCGGCCGGGCCCGCTCCTGCTCGCGCGCCCACTCCTCGAACCGGCGGCGGACGTTCGGGTGAAGGAGGTCCTCGAGCCAGTCAAGGGCCTCACGGTCGTGAAAGACGATGTGCGCCAGCGCCGGCCGACTCACGACGCCGTCGACCATGACCTGCTCGCCGAAGCGTTCACGGATGCCGGCGACGATCGCGTCCTCCACCAGCAGCTGGTGGACGACGTCGTCGCTCGAGATCACCGCGGCGCCGAGCTCCCGAAGGTACGCGAGAGCTGTGGATTTGCCGGAGCCGATGCCGCCGGTGATGCCCAGTCGTGGGAGTCTCGTTGCCTGCCATGTCCGTGTCGATCCGACGGCGGCGGCGCCTCAGGGGCGCCGCCGCCGTCTCAGTCTCGTCGCTCAGGCCTCGGCGGTCTCGTCGGCCGCGCCGTCGGCTGGTCGCCTCGGCGGTCGTCCGCCGGCGCGTCCTCGACTCCATCTCGTCGGCAGGCGCGGCGCCCTGGGGGAACACCTCGTCGCTGAGGCCCAGCTCGGGCTCGTGCTCGGGCACGGGCGGCGTCTTCAGGCTCTGCCTCCGCCTTCTCCTCGACCGCCTCGGCGACTGGCGTCCTCGGGCTCGACTCCTCCGCGGACGCGGCTCGTCGTCGGCAGCGGCCGCCGGCAGCCTCGTCGGCCTCGGACTCGTCGGCCTCGACGGCTTCGGACCCGCGACCTCCTCCCCGCGGCGTCCGGTGACGTCCTCGTCCGAGGCAGGCTCGTCCGCATCTCCGGCGCGGCCTCCGACTGGCCCGGCTCCCTCCGCCTCCGGCGGCTCCGCCGGCCTCATGGGCCGCACGTTCTCGCCGTCGACGCGCTTGATGCTCAGACTCAGACGCCGGCGCTCGGAGTCGACCTCGATGATCTTGACCTTGACCTGCTGGTTCACGGCGACGATCTCGTCCGGACGCTCGACGTGCCGGTTGGCGAGCTCGCTGATGTGCACCAGGCCCTCGATGCCCTCGTAGATCTCGACGAAGGCGCCGAAGGCGACGATCTTGGTGACACGGCCGTCGACGATGTCGCCGACCTTGTGCTGGGCGACGATCTTCTGCCACGGGTCCTCCTGGGTCTGCTTGAGGCCCAGCGAGATGCGCTGGCGGTCGCGGTCGATGTCGAGCACCTTGACCTTGACCTTCTGGTTGACCTGCAGCACCTCGGACGGGTGGTTGATGTGCGTCCAGCTCAGCTCGCTGATGTGGATGAGGCCGTCGATGCCGTCGAGGTCGACGAAGGCGCCGAAGTCGACGATGTTCGAGATGGTGCCCTCGACGACGTCGCCGACGTTGAGCTCGTCGATGATCTGCTGACGGACCTCCTTGCGCTCCTCCTCGAGGACCGCGCGGCGCGAGAGGACGACGTTGTTGCGGTTGCGGTTCATCTCGATGACGCGGCAGTTGAGCTGCTGGCCGACGTACTCCGAAAGGTCCTGTACGCGGCGGATGTCGACCAGCGAAGCGGGCAGGAAGCCGCGCACGCCGAGGTCGAGGATGAGACCGCCCTTGACGACCTCGATGACCGTGCCCTCCACCGGCGTGCCGCTCTCGTGGGCGTCCTCGATGCGCTTCCACGCCTTCTCGAAGCGGGCCCGCTTCTTGCTCAGGATGAGGCGCCCGTCGGCGTCCTCCTTCTGCATGACGAGGGCGTCGATCTCCTCGCCCAGCTGCGACCTCGTCGGAGGTGTTCACGTTCTTGCGGATCGAGAGCTCGTTGACGGGGATGACGCCTTCGCTCTTGTAGCCGATGTCGACGAGGACCTCGTCCTTGTCGACGCGCACGACCTTGCCGGTGACGATGTCGCCCTCGGTGAAGACGTGATGGTGAGGTCGTAGTTGGGGATGATCTCGCCGTCGACCTCGATGAGGTAGCCGTCGCTGCCCTCGACGATCTTGGGGCCGGCGCTCGAGTCGCCCGGCTCGGAGTCTCCGCGGGGGGAGCTGCGGCGGCGGGGGCTTCGGCGGCAGGGGTCTCGATGGCGGGTGTCTCGGTGGCGGCGGTCTCGGTGCGGGTGTCTCGGTGACGGGGTCTCGGTGGTGGTGCGCTGGTTGGTGGGTTCGTCGGTCATCGGTAGGTTGGCCTCCCGGTCAGCGCGGTCCGTCGTTTGAGGGGATGCGAACGGCCCGGGAACCGCGACCGGGCCGCAAACCAAGGATTATAGCACGGGACGCGCGCGCGGCCGAAGGCCCGTCCGCGCGCCCGCGGCCCGCGCCGGACGAGCGCCCCCGTCTACTTGGCCGACAGCCAGTCGGGACCGGCGCCGACCTCGACCTCGAGCGCCGGGTCCATCGTGAAGGCGCCGCACATCTCGGCGCGCAGGAGCTCGTCGATCGCCTCGACCTCGTCCGTGCGGCGCCTCGACGACGAGCTCGTCGTGGACCTGGAGGACGAGACGCGCCGGCGAGGCGCGCGGCGCTCGAGCTCGCGGTCGACGGCGACCATCGCCACCTTGATGATGTCGGCCGCCGTGCCCTGGAGGATCGTGTTGACGGCGAGGCGCTCGCCCAGCGAGCGGACGTTGTAGGTCCCGGAGCGCAGCTCGGGCACCGCGCGCCGACGGCCGAACAGCGTCGTCACGTAGCCGTCCTGCGTCGCCTCGGCGACGACGCGCTCGCGGAACTCCTGGACCTTCGGGTACTTGGCGAAGTAGGCGTCGATGAAGGCGCGCGCCTCCTCGACCGGGATGTCGACCTGCTCCGAGAGGCCGAACGCCGAGAGCCCGTACATGATGCCGAAGTTGGTCGCCTTGGCGCGTTCGCGCTGTGTCTTGGTGACCTCCTCGACGGGGATGCCGGCGACCGCGGCCGCGGTCACGCGGTGGACGTCCTCGCCGCGGTGGTAGGCGTCGATCAGCGCCTCCTCGCCGGAGAGGTAGGCCATCAGCCGCAGCTCGATCTGCGAGTAGTCGGCGACGACCAGAGAGCGCCCCTCCTCGGCGACGAAGCAGGCGCGGATCTGGGCCCCGAGTGCGGTGCGGACCGGGATGTTCTGCAGGTTCGGGTTGACGCTCGAGAGTCGGCCCGTCGCCGCGACCGTCTGCTTGAAGGTCGTGTGCAGGCGGCCGGTGCGCGGGTCGATGTACTCGGGGAACGGCTCGAGGTACGTGTTGAGGAGCTTGGTGAGCTCGCGCCACTCCTCGACCGCGGGGACGATCGCGTGCTGCTCGCGCAGCGCTGCGCAGCACGCGGGCGTCGGTCGAGTAGCCGGTCTTGCCCTTGCGCAGCGGCTCGAGGCCGAGGTCGCCGAAGAGCACCTCGGCGAGCTGCTGACGGCGAGCCGATCGTGAACGGACCGCCGGCGAGCTCGTGGACGCGGTCGGTGAGCTCGTCCACGCGGTCGCGCACGCGCGCCGTGATCTCGCCGAGGCGGTACGGGTCCATGCGCACGCCCGCCTGCTCCATGCGCGCGAGCACGCGGACGAGCGGCAGCTCGACCTCGCGGAAGAGCCTCTCGAGGCCGAGGTCGAGGAGCCGCGGCCGCTGGGCCGCGGCGACGCGCCACGTGCGCGCCGCGCGAGCGGCGGCCGCCGTCCACCGGGATCGACGCTCGACGGCGGACGTCGTCGGACGCCTCCTCGCCGGCACGAGCGCCTCGAGGGTGCGCTGCTTCTCCGGCGTCTCGGGCGCCAGCAGGTAGGCGGCGATGGCCGTGTCGAAGCCCGGCCCGGACGGCGCCCGCGACGTAAGCCGGGCTGCGCCTTGGCGTCGTGGACGACGACGTGGGCGGCGAGCCGCCACAACGCGCCGGCCTCGTCGGCGCTCAAGGACGCGGCGACGACCACGTCGCCGTCGGCCACGGCCGCGGCGAAGCCTTCGTCGCCCGCGCGGCTCGAGCGCCAGCGCCGCCTCGCGCTGTTCGAGGATCGCCGCCAGAGGACCGCGCTCCACGTTCGACGACGGTGTCGGGCGGCGGCTCCGTCGGGCGGACAGGCCGCCGCTCTCGGCCGCCGCGCCGGCCGCGGCCGCGACGCCACCGGCCGCCTCGCCGCCGGAGACTCCCGCGACCTCGTGCAAGCGACGCACGAGACTCCGGAATCCGTAGCGCCGGAACTCCGCCTCGACCTGGCCGACCGGCAGCGTGTAGCCGCCGCGGCCGACGAGCTGCCCGAGGTCCGCTTCGAGAGGCACGTCGAGCACCATCGTCGCCAGACGCTTCGAGAGGCGCGCCGTGCCCTCGTGCTCGAGCAGCAGGGCGCGCCGCTTCTCTGACGTGACCTCGTCGATCCTCTCGTAGACGGCCTCGAGGCTTCCGAACTGCTGCAGCAGCTGCGCAGCCGTCTTCTCCCCCACCCCCGGCACGCCGGGGATGTTGTCCGAGCTGTCGCCCTTGAGGCCGATGAAGTCAGGGATGCTCGCCGGTGGGACGCCGAACCGCTCGACCACGGCCGCCGGCGTGTACACCTTGACGTCGGTGATGCCGCGGCCCGTCGTCATCACCCAGACGTCGTCGCCGACGAGCTGCAGCGCGTCGCGGTCCCCGGTCACGACGACCGCGCCCACGCCTTGGCGCTTCGCCGCCGCGGCGAGCGTCCCGAGGATGTCGTCGGCCTCGTACCCCGGCTGGACGAGGTTCACGAAACCGAAGGCATCGACCAGCTCGGGGAAGCGCGGCCACTGCCGCGAGAGCAGGTCCGGCATCTCCGGCCGGTGCGCCTTGTAGTCCTCGAACTCCTCGTGGCGGAAGGTCTTCTCGGGCCCGTCCCAGGCGACGACGACGCTCGCCGGACGGTACTCGGCGACGATCTTGAGGAGCATCTGGCTGAGCCCGAACAGGGCATTGGTCGGGAAGCCGTCGGCGGTCGTGATCGAATCGGGCAGGGCGAAGAAGGCGCGAAAGGCGAGGCTCGAGCCGTCGAGGAGATAGAGACGGTCGGTGAGGGAGTCAGGGGCCATGAGCGGATTCTACCCCGCGCCCGCGGACGGCCGCGGCGCGACGAGACGCCCTCAGCGCAGCTTCTTGACGAGCAGGACGCGGGTCCCCGTAGGGCCGCAGGCGAAGAGCATGTCGTCGGCCATCGTGCGCATGAAGTGGATACCGCGCCCGGCCGGCTGCGTGGGGCCGGGCGCGCAGATGGGCGCCGCGTCCATCCCCTCCCCCTGGTCGCCGATCTCGACGGCGACCTCGTCCGCGTAGCAGAAGAAGCGCACGGTGATGTCGTCGTCGGCGCCGCGCGGCGACCCGTGTTCGAGGGCGTTGGCGAGAGCTTCGCCGGCGGCGACCTGGAGCTCGAACAGCTCGGACCCTTCCATTCCGCAGATCTCGGCGAAGGCGACGATGCGGCGGCGCGCGTTGGGCAGCTCGTGGTCGACCGCAGGGAAGCTGAACTGGTGCTGCCAGCGCGGCCGGTCGGGCAGGGTGACGTGCTCGACGCCCTCGAGGGCCGGGCCGGCCGGCGCCTCCGGGCAGCCGCCGGCGAGCCCGGCCCCGGCGAGGCTCTCGCGCAGTCGCGCGGTCCTCGCAGGCGACGACGAACTCGCCGCCCTCGGCGTGGAAGGCGCGCGCCGCGTCGCTCAGCACCTCGAGCGTGTCGGCGGTCGAGGCGCAGGCAGGGCTCCATGTCGACGACGACGTCGCGGACGCCCGCGGCGTGACAGCGCGCGAGCTCGTCGCCGAGGGGTCCGGCGAGGTCGCCGCCCTGACGCCCCGCAGCGCACGACGCAGACGTCGCCGCGGACCTCCGCCGTCACCTCGTTCGTCATCGTCTCGCCGCTCACGCAAGGCCGCGCGTCGAGTCCGGCTCAGCCCTCGGCGGGCGTGCCGGCGTCGCTCTCGTAGGTGACCGGCGGCTCGAACCGGCAGTCCTCCTGGCCGGGCCATCCGCCGAACGGATACGTGCAGTGCATCGCGTGGACCTGCTCGCCGAGGTCGTCGAACCTCGAGTGGATGCGCTCGACGACCTCGTCGGTCATGTTGAAGGAGCGCACGCCGTCGAGAAAGGCCTGGCGCAAGGCGTCCATGCGCAGCTCGAGCTCGTCGAACGCGGCGCGCCACGCTTCGGGGTCGCCGGGCTCCGGGTGGCGCAGGTTCCGGGTCTCGCTCATCGTCCCTCCGTCGCTTCGGGGCGACGACGCGCCAGGGCAGGCGTCGCCCAAGGTCCAGACGGCTGATACCCGTCGGCCGGCGCTCGGCAACCGCGGCGCCGGAGTAGACTCCTCGAGCGTGTCCGGGAGGTAGCGGAACTCGAGGAGGACCCATGGCATCACGCGAGTTCGCGCCGCGGGCGACGCCTCGTCGCCCGCCTGCCGCTACGGCGCCGACCTGCTCGAGGCGATCGCCCAGGTCGCCGACGAGCACGGCGTGCTCGTCGGCGAAGTCCGCGCGATCGGCGCCCTGCAGTGCGCCCGGCTGGCCTTCTACGACCAGCAGACGCGCGCGTACGGCGAATGGAGCCTCGATCAGCCGCTGGAGCTCGTGACCCTCCTCGGCAACGTGTCGCGACGCGACGGGGCGACCGCCGTCCACGTCCATGCCACGCTTGCCGACCACGACGGCGTGTGCTTCGGCGGGCACGTCGCCGCGGGCTGCGTCGTCTTCGCCTGCGAGCTCTTCTTGCAGGAGCTCACCGGAGGCGCAGCGCTCGAACGCGCCTACGACGAGGAGACTGGCCTGCCGCTCTGGGGCAACGTCTGACCCGTCGGCACACGCCCGGGGACGCGGCCGGCGTAGTCGGCGGCATGCGGGTGCGCGTCAGCGGCTGTCGCAGGAAGGGAGAAGGTGGTGTCGGAAGGGGGACTTGAACCCCCATGAGGTAATGCCCTCACTAGGCCCTCAACCTAGCGCGTCTACCAATTCCGCCATTCCGACACAGGCAGCCAGAGTATAGGAAACGGTCCGGAGACGGTCAACGCGAGACCAGGCAGACGGAGGGCGGGCTTCACGTTCGTCCAGCCCGCCCACCGGCGGCGCCCCCTTCAGTACCTCTCTGCCCTCAAGGACAAGAGGACGTGGTCCGCACAGACCGTGGCGCCGACTAAGCTTTGCCTCTCGGAGTATAGTCGGCGCCGCCGGGCGGGCACAAGGTGTCTGACGAGACCGGCCCGCGCGCGAGGAAGGACCCGCACCCGATGACCCGTACCTTGGTCGGCAGCTGCTCCTGGACCGACCCCACGCTGATCGCCTGCGGCCGCTTCTACCCGCAGGGCGTCACCAGCGCCGAGGACCGCCTGCGCTACTACGCGTCGCGGTTCCCCCTCGTCGAGGTCGACTCGACGTACTACGCGCCGCCCTCGGAACGCAACAGCCGCCTGTGGGTCGAGCGCACGCCGGACGGCTTCGTCTTCAACGTCAAGGCGTACGGCCTCCTCACGGGCCACCCGGTCCGTACAGACCGGCTGCCGGCCTGGCTCCGCGAAGCGGTCGCGCCCGAGGCGCTCGGCAAGCGCAACGTCTACCGCAAGGACGTCGCCGCCGACGCCGTCGAGCGGCTGTGGGAGATCCACCGCGGCGCGCTCGAGCCGCTGCGCGCCGCCGGCCGGCTCGGCGCGGCGCTCTTCCAGTTCCCTCCCTGGTTCGTCAAGAGCGCCGCGAACGAGCGCTTCCTGCGCGACCTGCCCGAGCGCCTGCCGGGCGTCACCCTCGCGGTGGAGTTCCGCGGCGGCGGATGGATGGCGGATGAAGCGGCGATCGACACGCTGCGGCTGCTCGAGGACGCAGGGCTCGCCTACGTGAGCGTCGACGAACCGCAGGGCTTTCGCTCGAGCACCCCGCCGGTCGTGGCCGCCACCGCGCCGCTCGCCGTCGTGCGACTGCACGGACGGAACGCCGACACCTGGGAGGCGCGGACGGCGGCAGCCTCGGACCGCTTCAAGTACCTCTACGCCGAGGAGGAGCTCGCCGAGTGGGTACCGCGGGTGAGGGAGCTCGAGCGACGCGCCGACGCCGTGCACGTCCTCTTCAACAACAACTACGAGGACTGGGGCATGCGCAACGCGCGCCGCATGACGCAGCTCCTCGGCGGCGCGGAAGGCGGCGACAGACCAGCCGGCCGCGCGATGGAGGAGGGCCAGGGCACGCTGCTCTGAGCGTGGCGGCGGCGGAAAGCGTTGCCGGCCCCGGCGACGAACGCGCAAGTCGCGACCGTCTCGTGCCGTAATAGGGGGAGACAGATGGCGACCGAACCCTCGAGACCCTCGGGAGGGACCTATGCGCGTGTTGAAGATCCTCGCTCTGGCCATGATCGTCGCGCTCGCTCGCCGCCGGTGTCGCGTCCGCCACGGTGCGCGACGGCCTCACGACCGTTGCCGAGACCGCGGAGGACATGCTCACGGCCGTGACCGACCCGCTGCCGTCGGCGAGCCGTCGGCCGAGCCGTCGGTCGAGCCGTCGGTCGAGCCGTCGGTCGAGCCCGCGGCGGAACCGCTGCCCGAGCCGGAGCCGGTCGAGTACGCCAGCCACGGCGCCGCGGTATCGGCAGTGGCCCAGTCGGACGCGACGGCTACCTGGACCAACCCCGCCGGCAAGGAGATCACGAACCACGGCAAGGCCGTGTCGGCCGTGGCGAAGTCGGACCTCGGCAAGAAGGGTGACGACGAAGCCGATGGCGACGACGCCGGGACCGGCGACGGAGCGGCCAAGGGCGGCAAGGACAAGTAGGAGCCGATGACGCGACGGGCCGGCGCGGGCGCCCTGCAGGGCGCCCGCGCCGGCCCGTCGCCGTTCCGTCTGTCTCAGACCCCCGGCGCCGCCAGGACCTCCCGCATCTGCGCGTCGACGACCGCGCCCCAGCGCGCGAACTCGGCGAAGAACCGCTCGCAGGGCACGATCTGCTCGGGCACGAACACGCCCGGGCCCTCGATCTCTCCGGCGGCCATCATCTTGGCGACGATCGCCGGCGGGATGCCGGTGTCCACGTCTCCACCGCCGGCGCCGTACTCCTTGTGCGCCGGGATCACGGCACGCACGCGCCACTCGAGCCGGCGCCCTTCCTTCATCCCGCGGACCACGCCCATCAGGTAGTCGGTGTCGTCGAGCACCACGTCCACCGGCTTCGGGAGCTCGGCCACGACCTTGAGAAGGACGTCCCTCGGCCGCACCGTGCCGCCCTTGACCTCGACCTCGTCGGTGCGCGTCATGCCGATGCGGTTGAGGAAGCGCATCTGCTCCGTGAACTCGCTCGGCAGCGCAAGGTGGAAGGTCGCCGACCGCAGGCCCCTGTCCTTCCAGGCATGCCAGAAGGTGATGGGCTCGGAGTGGATGGTGTGATGGGCCTCGAGGATGCCGGCGGGCTCGCCGAAGTCCACCGCGGCGATACCCTCGCCGCCGACGATGTCCTCGTTCCAGCGGCCGTCGATGAACTGCGGGGCCGACACGCTGAACTCGTCGCACAGAGTCTCGAGGGAGTACGGGACGACCCAGCCGCCGTAGCCGCTCCAGTCAGTGTGGTCGACGTTGCCGCAGAAGGCGTGCGCCTCCTCGATCGTGTCGAGCCGCTCCGCCCCGTAGCGGGCGAGGATGTTGGTCACCCCGGGCGCCCCGCCCATGGCGACGACCGCGGTCACGCCGGCCTTCTTGAACTCCTCGTCGAGCTCGACCTGCTGCCTCGTGACGTGGAAGAGCCCGCCCATGTCGGTGTAGTGCACGCCGGACGCGGCGGCGGCGTGCATCACCGTGATGTTCCAGAAGTGCTGCGTCGCGTTGATCATCGCGTCGCAGCCGGCGATGACGCCCTCGACGCTCTTCTGGTCGCTGGCGTCGACGAAGACGGGGCGCGCCTTGTCGCCACCGTGCACGGTGGCGACCGCGCGCGCCTGCTCCTCGTTGAAGTCGCCGACGACGATCTCGTCGACCTGCGGGCTGAGGCCAAGCTCCTTGACGGCCCAGCGCCCCATGGCGCCGGCCCCGATGACAGCGATCCGCATGCGGTTCCCTCCTGTTCGACGCTTGCGCGGTGTCCGCTGCGCGCAAGCCTATGGCGTTCGCAGGCCCTCGTACAGACCGGTATCATGAGGCCACCGAGGAGCCACCCTGGAGGACGCCGTCCGTGAGCCGCTATGGACTGAGCGCCGAGGACTGGCGGGCGCTCGAGGACGAGGTCCTGGGGCTGTTCACCGCCATCCTGCGCGTCGACACGACGAACCCGCCCGGCAACGAGACGGCGTGCGCCCTCGTCCTGCAGGAGTACCTGGCCGCGAACGGCATACCCAGCGAGCTCGCCGGCGAGCTTCCCGAGCGACAGAACCTCGTCGCCCGGCTCAGGGGTCCGCGGCCGGGACCGACCCTCGTGCTCATGGGGCACATGGACGTCGTCCCGGCCGACGAGGCCGAGTGGTCCGTGCCGCCCTTCGGCGGCGTCGTGAAGGACGGCTACGTCTGGGGCTGCGGCGCGACCGACATGAAGAACCAGGTCGCCGCCGAGGCGGTCGCCGTGGCCCGCCTGGCGCGCGCCGGCGCCGACTTCGGCGGTGAGCTCATCTACATCGCCAGCGTCGACGAGGAGGACGGCACGCACTGCGGCGTCCGCTGGCTGTGCGAGCACCGGCCCGAGCTCATCCACTGCGACTACCTGCTCAACGAGGGCATGGGCGGTCTGTGGCTGCCGATCGACGGCAAGAAGGTCTTCCTGCTCTCCGTCGGCGAGAAGGCGTTCGCCCAGTTCCGCATCCGCACCCGCGGCGTCGGCGGGCACGGCTCCGTGCCCGAGAGGGAGAGGAGCGCCGTCATCGACCTCGCGCGGGCGGTCGTCGCGCTCGGCCTCACCGACCCGCCCGCGATCGTGTCGCCGATGACGCAGCGGTTCATCGACGTCCTCGTCGGCGACGGGCTCGCGGCGCGGCTCAAGGACCCCGCGACCGCGCGCGCCGCGGCGCGCGAGCTGCGCGCCGCCGACCCCGAGGTCGCCGGTCTGATCGAGCCGCTCCTGGGAGCCACCTTCACGCCGACGATCCTCGAGGCGGGCAGAGTGGTCAACGTCATCCCCACGCACGCCGCGGCGAGCATCGACTGCCGCATCCTCCCCGAGATGACCCGCGAGGAGACGCGCGTCCTCGTCGCCGAGATCCTCGACCCGCTCGGGATCGACTGGGAGTTCGAGTGGATCGACGCCACGGAGCCCAACGCGTCGACCGCCCCCACCGCTGCTCAGCGAGAGCATCGAGCGTGTCCTGCGACGCGACTTCCCCGAGGCGGTGCTCGCCCCGATGTGCGCCGGCAGCTTCACCGACTCGCGCTGGGTGCGCGAAGCCTTCCCCGACTGTGTCGCCTACGGCTTCGCGCCCTTCCCCTGCGAGGACCTGCGCGCGATGGAGGGCGGTCGCGACCACATGCCGGATGAGCGCATCCTCGTCGAGGACGTGACCTACCAGGCGCTGTTCTTCGAGCGTGTCGTCTGTGATCTGCTCGCCTGACCTTCGCGACCGCTTTCGCGGCGCGCTGCTCGGCCTCGCCGTCGGCGAGGCCCTGGGCGCGCCGGCCGAGTTCCTCAGTCGCCGACCAGGTCGTCGAGCGCTACGGCTACATCGCCGACATGATCGGCGGCGGCTGTCACGACGTCGCCCCCGGCCAGACCACCGACGCGACCGACATGACGCTGCGCCTCGCGGAGAGCCTCGCCGACCGTGGCGACCACGACCCCGGGGACGTCATGCGCCGCTACCGCGAGTGGTTCGAGGGTCGCCCGCGCGACGTGAGTCTGACGGTGCGCACCGTCATGCTCAGCTACCGCGCCGGTACTCCGTGGGACCTCGCCTCCCGGCGCGCCTACGAGATCCTCGGTCACCCCGTCGCCGGCAACGGCAGCCTCATGCGCTGCGCCCCTCTCGCCCTCCTCTTCCACCGCGACGCCGCGCGCCGGCGCGAGGCCATGGAGGGCGAGTCGATGCTGACGCACTTCGACCGTCTCGCCGGCTGGGCCTGCGTCGCCTACGGCGACCTTCTCGCGGCGGCGCTGCACGACCGCCTGCGCGAGGAGCTGCCGGCGATCGCCGACGGCCTCGAGGACGAGGACCGGCGCATCAGCGCCGTGCTCCGCGAGGCACCCGACGCCGAGCCCGAGGAGGTCCAGAACTCGGCCTTCGTCGTCGACAGCCTGCGCACGGCGCTTTGGGCGGTCCTCCGCTCGGCCACCTTCGAAGAGACGGTCTGCCTCGTCGTGAACCGTGGTGATGACGCGGACACGATCGGCGCGATCACCGGGGCGCTCGCCGGCGCCCTGTACGGCGAGGCGGGCATCCCCGCGCGCTGGCTCGCGCCGCTCGAGCTGCGCGAGCCGCTGCGCACGGTCGCCGACCGCCTCGCCGATCGCGCCGTCGCCTGACGCCTGCGTCCAGGTCGTCAGCCCCCCGCCGAGTGTGTAAGGTACGTCGCTGACGCCCCAGGGCGGCTCGGCACGTTCAAGACCCGGGAGGAATCGCGTGAGCTGGCTGACGAAGATCTCGCTGCGCAACCGTTCCATCGTCGCCCTTGCGGTCGTCGCCGTGATCCTCCTCGGCGGCTTCGCCATCACGTCGCTCAAAGAGGAGCTGATCCCGGACCTCACCTTCCCGTACCTCACCGTGGTCACGGTCGCTCCGGGCGCCGCGGCGAGCGACGTCGAGCTGACGGTCACGACGCCGATCGAACAGGCCGTCAAGACCACGAGCGACGTCAAGGAGTACGCCTCCTACTCGAACGAGGGCATGAGCATCGTCACCATCGAGTACGAGTTCGGCACCGACATCGACGCCAAGCAGGCGGAGGTCCAGCAGGCGGTCGCTGCGGTGCAGCCGGCCCTGCCGCAGGGGACGATGGCCCCCGAGGTCGCAGCCCTCAACTTCAACGCCCTGCCGGTCGTCCAGCTCGCGGTCACCTCCGACCTCGAGCCACAGCCGCTCGCCGACGCTGCTCGCGGCGAGGGTCGTGCCGCGGCTCCAGTCGATCGCGGACGTGCAGGCGGTCACCGTGTCGGGCGTCGAGCAGCAGCAGCTGCAGATCAGGCTCAAGCCTCAAGAAGTGCTGCGACTCGGCGTCACTCCAGAGCAGATCATGACCGCCGTCCAGCAGGCGAACCTCACCGCGGGAGCCGGCAGCGTCACCTCGGGGAGCCTGGTGTACCCCGTCACCGTCAAGGCCAGCGCCGCCACGGTGGCCGCCTTCCGTTCCCTCGTGCTCGCGCCGCCCTCAGCCGCGAGCGGCGGCAAGCCCGTGACCCTCGGGGGCGTCGCCACGGTGCGCATCGGCCCCGCACCCGAGACCGCTGTCACGCGCACCAACGGCGAACCGTCGATCGGCGTCTCGGTGAGCAAAGTCCTCGGCCGGCAACACCGTGGACATCGCCGACGCCGTCGCCGAGACCCTGCCGGCGATCGAGGAGGAACTCGGCGGCAAGGTCGAGGTCACGACCGTCGTCGACCAGGCGATCTACATCAAGGAGAGCATCGCGTCGCTGTGGCGCGAGGGTCTCGCGGGCGCCGTGTTCGCCATCCTGATCATCTGGGTCTTCCTGCGCAGCTGGCGGTCGACGCTGATCGCGGGCATCTCGATCCCTCTCAGCGTCATCGGCGCTCTCGCCCTCCTGTGGTGGCGCGGCGAGTCGCTCAACATGCTCACCCTCGGCGGCCTGACGATCGCCATCGGTCGCGTCATCGACGACTCCATCGTCGTGATCGAGAACACCCATCGGCACCTGCAGGAAGGGGACGACATCCACGCGGCGGCCTACGGCGCGACGCGCGAGGTCGCCGGCGCCATCACGGCGAGCACGCTGACGACGGTCGCCGTCTTCCTGCCCCTGGGGATGGTCCACGGCCTTGCCTCGGAGTTCTTCCGCCCCTTCGCCCTCACGGTGACGTTCGCCCTGCTCGCCAGCCTCCTGGTCGCCCTCACCGTCGTCCCGGTCGCGGCCACCTGGGTGCTCTCCAAGCGACAGGTGGGTCACCGCGATCCCGAGGAGGTCACGGGCCTCCAGCGCAGGTACCTCCCGGCCCTCAAGCTCGCCATCGACCACAAGGTGGTCACCCTCGTCGCCGCGGCGGCGGTCTTCCTCGCGGCGATGGCCCTGACGCCGCTGCTCAAGACCAACCTGTTCGACAACTCGGCCCAGAACACGATGACCGTCACCCAGCAGATGCCGGCGGGCACGAGCCTGAACGCGACGACCGCCGCGGCGACGCAGATCGAGGAGGTGCTCGCCGGCACCGACGGCATCGAGATCTACCAGATGACCGCCGGCAGCACCGGCAGCCTCTTCGGCGCCGGCGGCGGGACCGGGGCCTCCTCCAGCCAGGCGGTCTTCACGATCACGACCGACCCTGAGATGGACAAGGCCGCGATCATCGAGGACGTCCGCACCTCGGTCGCCGAGCTCCAGGGGGTCGGCGTCGTCACGGTGAGCGGCGAGGACTCCACGATGGGCAGCAGCTCCGCCATCGAGGTCCAGGTGTCGGCCGCCGACCCGGTCGTCCTCAAGAAGGCCAACGACGCCGTGCTCGAAGCGGTCAAGGGCGTCGAGGGCCTGGCCGACGTCACCTCGAGCCTCAGCGAGGGCCGGCCGTCGGCGACCGTGGCCGTCGACCAGGCGAAGGCCGCCTCGGCCGGGGTCGACCCCACGACGCTCACGCCAGTACACGACGCTCATCCTCGACGGCTTCCCTCTCGGCAACGTGCCGCTGGGGCGGGCGACGCTCCCGGCGCAGGTCAGCGTCGGCGAGATCACCCTGCCGCCGCTCCCCGGAGCCGTCGCCGCGCTGCTTCGCCCAGCTCCCCGTGCCCGCCGCCGCCGGCATGGTGCCGATGAGCACGGTGGCGACGGTCGACCGAGGGGACGACGCCGGTGCAGGTCACGCACGTCGACGGCGAGCGCACCGCGACGGTGACCGGCCACCGTCGTCAACAACAACATCGGCGCCGCCTCGAGCGACACCCAGGCCGCGCTCGACGAAGCTCGACATGCCCGCCGGCGCGACGTGGTCGCTGGCCGGCGCGACCGAGATGACGAGCGACGTCTTCCGCACGCTGGGCATCGCCATGCTGATCGCGATCCTGATCGTCTACATCATCATGGTGGCGACGTTTCGCAGTCTCGTGAACCCGCTCATCCTGCTGGTCAGCATCCCGTTCGCGGCGGTCGGCGCCGTGATCCTGCTCATCATCACCGGCACCAGCCTGGGCATGCCGAGCCTCATCGGCCTGCTGATGCTCATCGGCATCGTCGTGACCAACGCCATCGTGCTGCTCGACCTCATCGAGCAGTTCCGGCGCAAGGGCATGGACGCGCGCACCGCCGTCATCGAGGGCGCCCGGCGCCGCCTGCGTCCCATCCTCATGACCGCGGTGGCGACGATCCTCGCCCTGATCCCGATGGCCCTCGGCCTCGGCGAGGGCGCCTTCCTCTCGACCCCGCTCGCCGTGGTCGTGATCGGCGGGCTCTTCACCTCGACGATCCTGACTCTGGTCCTTGTGCCGGTGCTCTACCTCGCCGTCGACCCGTCTGCGCCGCGGCCGGCAACCCGAGGACTGGACGCTGGAGACGACGCTGACGGACTGACGGCTCGCCGAGGACGCGCCAGCGCGCCGACGCGCCGCAGCGCCGTGCGCGCGTGCCCGCCGTTTGCGGGCGTGTAGGGTCGGCGCACACCCACGCGGAAAGGAGTCTCCGTGCCGAAGCAGACCGCCAAGAAGACCGCCCGGAGGACCGCCCAGCCGTCCGGCCCGCGCAAGGTCACCAGGGCGCAGCTCATCGACCTGCTCAACAAGGACCTCGCCAAGGAGTTCTCCGCCCTCATCCAGTACGTGCAGCACGCGGCCGTGATCACCGGCCCGGAGTACGACGCCATCGCCGCCGAGCTCACCGTGCACTCGAACGAGGAGCACCTGCACGCGCTCACGCTCTCGAACCAGATCGACTTCCTCGGAGGTGTGCCGTCGGTCGACGTCGGAGACATCCACGTCTCCCCGGACTCGAAGACCATGCTCGAGCAGGACCTCGCGGGCGAGCTCGACGCCATCGCCCGGTACCGGGAGCGCATCGCCCAGGCCGAGATGCTCCAGGAGTACGGCCTGCGCCGCGCGCTGGAAGACATCCTCATCGTCGAGGAGGAGCACGCCCGCGACCTGCAGAGCGCGCTGAACCAGTAGGCCGAGTCGCCGGTGGGCGACGAGAGACGACGGGACCTCGCCGTGGACCTCCTCGGCCGCGCCGCGGTCGTGGCGGCGTGCGGCGAGACCGGCCTCGTCGTCAGGGCGACGGCCGGTACGCGCGGGCCTGCACCTCGTACATGCGCGCGTACTCTCCGTCGAGCGCCATGAGCTCGTCGTGGGTCCCGCTCTCGACGATGCGGCCCTCGTCGAGGATGTGGATGCGGTCGGCGTTGCGCACCGTCGAGAACCGGTGGCTGATGAGGACGACGGCGCGACCCTTGCGCGAGCTCGCGGATGTGCTCGAAGATGTTCCACTCCGACATCGGGTCGAGGGCGCTCGTCGGCTCGTCGAACACGAGGACGTCGGCGTCGCGCACGAAGGCGCGCGCCAGGGCGACCTTCTGCCACTCGCCGATCGAGAGCTCCTCGCCCTCCTCGAACCACTTGCCGAGCATCGTGTCGTAGCCCGCGCGCAGCCCCTCGATCACGCTCGTGGCGCCCCGGCCTCGCGCGCCGCGCGCTCCGACCGCGGGGTCGTCCTCGGGGAGACGTGACGTTGCCCGTCCAGATGTTCTGCCGCGCCGTGAGCTGGTACGGGCGAAGTCCTGGAAGATGACGCTGATCGCCCGGCGCAGCTCGACCGCCGAGAGCTCGCGCAGGTCGACGCCGTCGTAGGTGACGCGCCCCGCCTGCGGGTCGTACAGACGGCAGAGCAGCTTGACGAGCGTCGTCTTGCCCGAGCCGTTCGGGCCGACCAGGGCCGTCACCTCGCCCGGCCGGATGTGCAGGTCGACCGCCGACAGCGCCGTGCGCTCCGTGTCAGGGTAGTGGAAGTCGACGCCCTCGAAGACGATGCCCTCGCGCATCGGCCGCGGCAGCGGCCGCGGAGCGGCGGGTCGACGACGCGCGGCTCGAGCTGCATGAAGTCGTGGTAGTAGGTGAGGAAGAGATTGTCCTCGTAGAGGCCGGCGACGCCGCCCAGCAGGCTCTGCAGCGCGCCGAGACCGGTGTTGAACGCGTGGTAGTACTTCATCATGTCGCCCAGAGAGATGGCGCCCTGGATCGTCCGCCAGGCGATGTAGGCGAAAGTGCCGAAGACGGCCACCGTCGCGACCGCCTGGCTGGCGAGGTCGGCGAACGAGCGCCGCGCGGCGATCGCCAGTCGCTGGCCGCGCAGCACGTCGCGCAGCGCGTGGAACCAGTCGCGCGAACGTATCGCCCGAGATCGAAGAGCCGCAGCTCCTTGGCGTACGTACCGTCAGTGAGCAGCGTGTGCAGGTACCACGAGCGCCGATCCTCGACCGTGCTCCGGCGCTGCCACTGGTACATCCGGCTCGAGTAGCGGAAGCGCACGTAGGCGCTCGGCAGTGCCGCTCCCGACGACGATCACGCCCACCAGCCAGTGGAGGCTGAAGATGATGCCGATGACGCCGATCACCGTGATGGCGCTCTGCCCGACCGTCATCAGGTCGCTGACGATCCGCGCGGGGCGGTACGGCGCCTCCTGCTGCGCGCGGTGCAGCACGTCGTAGTACTTCGAGTTCTCGTAGTACTCGAGGTCGACGGCGATCGACTTGGCGTGGATGAGGTCCGAGATGTGGTCGGTGATGACCTGACCCTGGCCTCGGTCACCAGCAGCGGCGAGCGAGCGAGCGAGCGCCGAGGCGAGGCCGATGAGCCCGGCGATGAAGATGAGCCAGGCGACGTCGGTGAAGGCCGCGCCCTTGTCGGTCGCCGTGACGCCCGCCGCGACGGCGTCGACGATGAAGCTGATCATGTAGAGGCCGAGCCAGCGGAAGGACGCCCTGGACGACCGCCAGAGCGATGGAGGCCAGCGTCCAGCCCGGCGCGATGCTCCACACGAGGCGCATGGTGCGGCCCAGGTGGAGCACGCTTTCGGACGCTGATCTGCGGCGGCTGCTCGCTCAGGGTGGACGCTCCGTTCGAATCGGCCTTGCGGACGAGGCCTCGGCCAGATGGTATCCGCCGCGGACGCCCGGCGGAAGCCCGGGCGTGGCGCGCGTCGCCCGCGGACAGCTCGACGTCCGGGCGGATAGGATGACGGGGCGGGGAACAAGGCGACGGCGTCGGGGGGAC
The DNA here is from genome assembly GCA_963707855.1 of uncultured Thermoleophilia bacterium. Lineage (GTDB taxonomy): Bacteria > Actinomycetota > Thermoleophilia > UBA2241 > UBA2241 > UBA2241. The sequence continues at coordinate 284,553 of CAVPRQ010000025.1, read as the reverse complement.
CATGAGGCTCTCTGCACGCGTGGCTCAGCGACGAAGAGCGGCATCTGCTCATCGACGAGGCGTACGGGCTGCTGGAACGCATCGGCATGCGGTTCGGCGCCGGCAAGGCGCTCGCGATCGCTCGCCGCCGCCGGCGCCGACGTGGACCGCGAGGCCGGCGTGGCGCGCCTGCCGCGCCAGCTCGTCGCAGAGGCCCTCTCGCGCTGTCCTCGCGACGTGCTGCTGGCCGGGGCGACGCCGGCCGACGACGTCCTCCTCGACGGCGCCCGTTCGCACTTCGTGCCCTCGGGCGCCCCGACCCACGTCCTCGACATGGACACCGGCGACCACCGCGTGAGCACCCTCGAGGACCAGCGGCAGTCGGCGATCGTCGCCGACGCGATGCCGGTCGTCGACGTGATGTGGATGCTGGTCTCCGCCACCGACGTCCCCGACGACGAGCGCCTCCTGCAAGGCTACGCCACCTCGCTCCTGTGGTCCGACAAGCACTGCCAGGACGAGGTCGCCGACCTCTGGCAGGTCGAGCCGGTCATGCGCATGATGGAAGTCGTCTGCGGGAGCCTCGAGGAGTTCCGCCGGCGGCCACGGGCGAGCGTCGTCTGCTGCACCTCGTCGCCGCTCGCCGTCGGCACCGGGTTGCTCGACGCCACCCTGGCGATCGCGCCCTACGGCATGCCCGTCCTCATCTACCCCATGCCCATCGCCGGCGGCACCGCGCCCATCACCGTAGCCGGGACGGTGGCGATGGACGTCGCCGAGTTCCTCGGGGCCAACGTGCCGATCCAGCTCGCCGCCCCCGGCACGCCGGTCATCTTCGGCGCGGGAGCGAGCCTGCTCGACATGAAGGCCGGGACGTTCGCCTTCGGCTCTCCCGAGTCCGGCCCTGATGGTGGCGGCCTGCGCCGAGGTGGCGCACGAGCTCGGCGTCCCCGTGCTCTGCCCTGGGCTCGCCAGCGACGCGAAGTACGGCGGCGTGCAGGCCGGCTACGAGAAGGCGCTCAAGGGCCTCGTCACCGTGTCGGCGGGCGCCGACCTCGTCACCGGCGGCGTCGGCCTGCTGAGCGGCGCCGGCCTCATGAGCCTCCCGCAGATCGTGATCGACGCCGAGATCGCCGAGATGATCACCCGCGTCGTCGAGGGCGCGGAGTTCTCCCCGGCGACGATCATGGCCGAGGCGATCGAGCGCGTGGGCTTCAGGGGAAGCTACCTGAGCGAGAAGGAGACCTCGCGCCGACTACGCGCCGGCGAGGTCTTCCAGCCGCAGATCTCGACGCGCCTCAGCATCGAGGGCTGGCGGACGCGCGGCCGGAACGAGGTCGACGACGCGGCCGACCGCGTGCGCGCGATCCTCGCCGAGGCGGACGCCCGCGGTCCGAAGCTGGCGGACGACAAGGCGGCGGCGCTGACCGCAGATCGTCGCCGCCGGCGCCGGCCCTGTCGACGCCTCGAGAGTCCGGCCTCGCTGGCGCCGCCCTGGCTCAGGCGTTCCGCGGCCGCAGAGTGCCGTGCCGGCGGCGCCACGACGGCGCCAGGAGCGCGAAGGCGCCGGCGCCGGCGAGGCCGACCAGACAGGAGCACGAAGAAAGCTTCGCGGGCGCCGATCGCGTCCATCGCCCAGCCACCGAAGGCCGGCCCGAGGGCGGCGCCGCCGCTCCAGACCACGGTCCACACGCCCATGTAGCGACCACGCACCGCCTCGGGCGCGAAGTCGGAGACCTCGGCCGAGGCGACCGGCGACGAGAGCACCTCGCCCAGGCTCATCACCATGACGAGGACGACGAGGGTCGAGAGCGCCCCCGCGAACGCCGACCCGCCGATGCCGACGCCGAGCAGCGCGCTCGAGACGGCGAGCAGCACCATCCGGTTCCGCCACTTCAGGACGCGGACCAGCGGGTACTGCACCACGGCGACGATCAGGGCGTTCATGGCCAGCAGCCAGCCCCAGGTGCCGTACGGGACGTCGAGGTACCCGGTGATGTACACGGAGTAGATCGAGCCGAAGTTGCCGATGCAGAAGACCGGGAGCACGGCCACGGCGCAGAAGATCAGGAAGCGGCGGTCGGCGAGGACGATGCGGTAGCCGCTGCGGCCGGCGGCGTCGCGTGGACCGGCCGGTCTCCAGGGCGCTCGCCGGCCGGCTCTCGCGGACCCACACGACGACGATCCCGAGCATGATGAGACACCCTCCCGCCGCGCTGAGGAAGAGCTGCCGGAAGCTCACCCCCCACCCGAGCGCGAGACCGGCAAGGGCCGGCCCCAGGACCACGCCGAGGTTCATCGACACGCGGGTGATGCTGAAGCCCTCCGCGCGCTGCCTCTGGCGGCAGCAGGTCGGCGATCATGGCGTTGCTCGCCGTCTGAAAGAGCGGCCAGCCGACGGAGCTCTCGACGGCGACGAGAAGGGCGACCTGCCAGATCTCGCGCACGAAGGCGAACCCGACGAACCACACGACGGCGGAGCACACCGAGACGATCAGCATCGATCGCCGACCCACACGGTCGGTCAGGTGTCCGCCCCAGATCTGGAGGGGGACCATGGCCGCGGGCACGAGACCGAAGACGACCCCGATCCACGTCATCGACACGCCGAGGACGTCGTGGAGGTAGATGCCCTCGTAGGGAAAGGCGAGAGCGGCGGCGGACACGTAGACGAAGATGCCCGCGACCAGCACCCAGAACTGACCTGGGTAGCCACGGAGCTCACGACCGAAGCGATGCAGGCGCGTACGCACGCCGTCATGCTATCCGGGCGCGAGGTGCGCCGCGAACGTCCGGCGAGGTGCACTGACACGACTGCCCGGCCGCCGGGCGCGCGGCGGCGCGGCGTCGCCGCGCCGCCGCGCACCGGGACGTCAGTCGACGGGCAGGTCGACGACGCCGACCTCGAGACCGACCGCCTTCATCTCGGTGAGGAACGCTTCGGGGTCGAGCTGCTCCGGTACCACCACGCCGCGCCGCGTCACCTCGCCGCGAGCGAAGAGGCGCACGGCGACGGCGGCCGAGGCGCCGGTCTGCCACCCGGTACCCTGGACGCCCCAGCGCTGCCACGCCTCGTCGTGCGACGTGGTCTGGTACATGAAGCGACGCACAGGCCGGCCGTCGAGGATCCCCTCGCACAGCGTGCCCACGCAGACCGCGCCGTGCAGCTTGCCGGCGAGCTCCGCGGGCTGCGGAAAGCGTGAGGCGACGAAGCGGATCGGGGAGACCCGACGCGCCGCCGAACTCGACCGGCTCTCGCCGGTTCAACCCGAGCGCGCGGAAGACGCGCAGCGCCTCCACGAAGCGCTCGTCGAGGGCGATGAAGAAGGCGGCCTCGCGCAGCCCCTTGCCACGAAGGAACTGCGGCATGAGCTGCGCCTCCTCGTGGTCGACGTTCCAGAGCTTGAGGCAGCCCGACCGGCTCGGGGAACTGGAACTCGCGCCAGACGCTGAGCGCCTCGTTGCGCGCCTCTCGGCCGTCGCGGAAGACACACGGCGGCAGAAGGCACTCCTCGATCATCGTCTCCGGCGAGAACGAGCAGGCGAACTCGTACCCGTCGACGGTCCCGTTGTCGCCGTCGAGCACCGTCAACGCGTCGACCGAGTCGAACTGGTCGTGCAGCGTCCGCGCGAACACGTCACTGACGCCGGGGTCGATACCGAAGGAGACGAGCGCGGTCAAGCCCCGCGACTCGAACTCGTCGCTCGAGCGCCAGCTGCTCGTCGAGGTCCGCCGTGCCCGTGATCTCGAGCGGGCCGCCCGTCCCCATGTCGAGGTAGTGGGCGCCGGCCTCGAGGCACGCCTCCATGACGGGGATGTCCCACGCCGTCGCCAGGGCGTTGAGGACGAAGTCGACGTCGCGCGCCGCCCTCACCAGTGCGTCGTGGTCGGACGCGTCGAGGACGAGGGTCTCGGCCTTGCCGGGCGGCAGCTTCTCCGCCACGGCGCGCACGCGCGCCTCGTCGAGGTCGGCCAGCACCAGGCCCGAGACCTGCGGTTCCTGCGCCACGACGCGCGCGTTGACTTCGCCGACCGCGCCGACACCAAGTTGCAGGACCTTCATGTTCTCACCCTTTCGAGGAACGGCCGTCGGACGCGCGTGACCCGGCCCCGGGTCCGCCACGACGGCCAACGGAATCTGGCATGATTGTCGCAGGCACCTTGCGCGTTTTCCAGCGCACATTACGCCAAGAACTTCATCACGGGAGCAAGCGAAACTTACTCATGATTGACTTCGTAGGATACCTCGGATAGGTTTGCGCAATGTACCTCAGCGTGCAACAGGCCGCGCGCCGCCTCGGCGTGTCGCCGGTGACGGTCCGGCGCTGGACGGCCAGCGGGTTCCTCCCCTGCACGCGGACGGCGGGAGGTCACCGACGCATCGACGAGAACGACATCGACGATCTCGCGAGGGCGATCGGCGATTCGAACCACCTGGCCGCCCAGCTCGCCCGCGAACGCGAGCTCGACGTGCTCGTGGACACCTCGATCGCCCTGGCCAGCCGTCTCGACACCACCGAGCTGCTCGCCGAGATCGCGCGCCGCATGACGTCGCTCCTGGACTGTCACTTCTGCGCCATCTCCGAACTCGACGCCAGGGCCGACATCGTCTACGTCCTCGCCGACTACGACCACTCGGGACAGCGCCTGCCCGACACCGCCCCTACAGGCTGAACGACTACCCGCTCACCCGTCGCGTGCTGGAGGAGCGGATCACCGCCGTCGTGAACGTCGACGATCCGCACGTCGACCAGGCCGAGGCAGCGGTGCTGCGGCGCGACGGCGACAGGAGCCTGCTCATGGCGCCGCTCGTCTACCACGACCGGGTCATCGGGCTGGTGGAGATCGTCGACCAGAAGCGCTCGCGCCACTACTCGCGCCAGGAGCTGCGCCTGTGCCGGGCCATCGCCGGCCAGGCGGCGGCCGCGCTGCACAACGCGAAGCTCTTCTCCGACCAGGCGCGCAGCGACCACGACATCTCCAAGCTGCGCGTCGCGCTGCAGAAGCTCACGGCCAGCGTGCCGGCGGTGGCCGCGGCCGCGGGACCGGCGGCGCTCGGCGAGCTCGCGCGCACGGTCTGCGGCGCCCTCGGCGCCGTCTCGTGCGTGGCGAGCTGCGCCGGCGAGAGCGCCGGCGCCTTCGGCGAGGCGGCGGCCCGCTTCCATCCGGGCGACGAGCGCGGCGCGCGCGCCACGCTCGTCGTGGCGCGCGACCCGTCTCAGGCCACCGATCTCACGCTCGCCGTGACGCTCGCCGAGCCTCCGACCGAGGGACAGATCGAGCTGCTCGACCTCGTCGCAGCCGCCGGAGGGGCGCTCCTGCGCCACTGAGCGGCCGACCAGCGCCGGGCGCAGCCGCGCGGGCGCCGAAGAGAGGGCGGCCCGCGGCGTCTCTCCCGTCTCACCGCGGGCCGACCCCTGCGCCAGAGCTCCGTCGAGGTCTTCACCCTGGCGGCGGAGGGGGTCTCCTGAACCCGCACCGTCGGCGCGCGTCGGAGCATCTCAGATTCTTCGTCTGTGCAGGGCATTCTTCCAGCTCGAATGTCTTGGCAAACTTCGCAGGACGACCGCGGCAAACTTCCTCGTAGTTGACTTGCCTGACGATGCCGGGGTAGCGTTTTCGGCATGTACCTGAGCGTGCAACACGCCGCCCGCCGCCTCGGCGTCTCCCCGCACACCATCCGGCGCTGGACCGCGTCCGGCTTCCTGCCCTGCACGCGGACCGCGGGTGGACACCGGCGCATCAAGCAGGAGGACATCGAGGAACTCGCGACCCTGATCGGCGATCGGAACCACCTCGCCGCGCGGCTCGCCCGCGAGCGCGAGCTCGAGACCCTCGTCAAGACGGCCATCGCCGTGACGAGCCAGCTCGACCTCGCCGACCTGCTGCGTGAGGTCGCCAAGCAGCTCACGAGCCTGCTCGACTGTCACTTCTGCGTGATCTCCGACTACGACCACGCGAGCCGGACGGTCACCGTGCTCGCCGACTACGACGACCTCGGCAACCGCCGGCCGGACTCGTGGGTCTACAACGTAAGCCAGTTCCCGATGGCGAAACGCGCGCTCGACGACCACGAGACGATCGTCGTCAACGTCAGCGACCCCCGGGCCGACCCGGCCGAGGTGGCGGTCATGCGCCGCGACGGCGACAAGTGCATCCTCATCCTGCCCATGGTCCACCGCGGCCAGGCGATCGGCCTGCTCGAGGTGCTCGACCACGCGCGCGAGCGTCGCTTCACGCGTCAGGAGATGCGCCTCGCGACGGCGATCGCCGGCCAGGCCGCGGTCGCGATGCACAACGCGCGTGTGTTCGCCCAGCTGCGCCGCAGCGACCAGGACGTGCTCGATCTGCGGCAGGCGATCGAGGCGATCGCCGGAGCACACGCGACGCTGTCCGGGCAGCGGTCGCCGGTCGGCCTCCTGCAGGAGGCCGCGGGCCTGGCCGCCCGGGCCTTGAAGGGGCTCTCCTGCGTGGCCAGCTGGGGCGACGAGAGCGCCGGCGCGTCGGGCGTGCAGGCGGACGACGCAGACGGGACTGCCGCGCCGCGCGGCGGCGAGGCGACCCGGGCCACGCAGGCGAAGCCTGCGCACGTGCTCGTCGCCTCGGCGCCCTGTCGCGATCGCCAGCTCACCCTCACCCTGACCCTGTCGGGCGCCGGCGGCGAGGGCGGCGGCGAGCTCCTGGGGCTCATCGCCACCATGGCCGCCGGCGCCCTCGACTGCCTCCTGACGCGCACGGAGGTCGGCGGCACGTAGCCGAAGGGCGCCGTCCGCGCCCTCTGCTATGCTCGATCCGTGCCCGACCCTCCGCTGAGCTTCGTCGTCCTCGACACCGAGACCACCGGTCTCGACCCTGCGCGCGACCGCGTCATCGAGGTCGGCGCCGTGCGCCTTGACGCGGACCTGCGCGAGGTCGACCGGTTCAGCTCGCTCGTCCGTACCGACGTGCCCGTGCCGCTCGCCGTCGCGCGGATGACAGGCATCGAGGAGTCGGAGCTGCGCAAGGCGCCTCCCTTCGCCGAGGTCTACGCCTCGCTCGAAGCCTTCTCTCGAGGCGCGCTGCTCGTCGGCCACAACGCGGCGTTCGACCGCGGGCAGCTCGAGGCGGCAGCTCGGCGTGCGTCCCGACCGCCGCTGCCCAACGCCTGGTTCGACACTCTGGAGGCCGCTCTCCTGCTGCTTCCCGAACACGACCGCCATTCCCTGCCGCTGCTCAGCTCGGCGCTCGGGCTCGCGGACACGAGCCACCGAGCACTGCCCGACGCGAAGGCCACGGCGACCCTCCTCCGCCTTCTGGCCGCGCGAGCCGCCGGTCTTGCCGCCGAGGAGCGCGGGCTCCTGCAGGCGGCGCGGTGGCTGCCGCTGCAGGTGCTCGACGCCATCGGCGCGGCGCCGGACAAGGCTCCGCCGCCGCTCGCCGCCGATGAGCCGGACAGAGCGTCCCGCGGTGCCGCCCTCAGTGCGCTGCCCTGCGCCCCCGACGAGTGGCGCGCGGAGTTCGCCGGCGACGCGTCAGCCGCGGCGCGCGACTCCGGCCCGCAGGGAGCCCGCACCGGCCCGGCGTCGGCGGACAGCGCCGGTCTCGCGACGCGTCTCCCGGGCTACCGTCCGCGGGCCGGCCAGGCGACGATGGCGGCGGCCGTCGCCGAGGTGCTCGACCGAGGCGGCGTGGGTCTCTTCGAGGCCGGCACGGGCATGGGCAAGAGCCTCGCCTACCTCCTGCCAGCAGGCTTCGCCAGCGCCGCCACCGGAAGGCGCGTCGTCGTCAGCACCAAGACCAAGGCACTCCAGCGTCAATTGGCGGCCCACGAGCTGCCCCTGGTCGCCGAGGCGCTGCCGCCAGGGTGGCGGTGGGCGGTCCTCATGGGACGCGAGAACTACCTCTGCCGTCGACGCCTCGACGAAGCCGTGCAGAGCGCCTCGGCCACGATCCCCGACGAGCAGCGCGCCCTGGCCCTCGCCTACCTCGTCGGACGCGCTCGCTGGGGAGAGGTCGACCTCTCGGCCCTCCCCTTCCGCGCCCAGCAGGAACTTCCCGCCCTCGCCGAGCTGTCCCGCGAGCTGCGCTCGTCGCGGGCCACGTGCCTCGGACGGCACTGCCCCGCGCGGCGCCTCTGTCACTGGCGGCTGGCGCGCAGCCGCGCCGAGGCCGCACACCTGGTCTGCGTCAACCACGCCCTGCTGCTGACGGGGCGCGAGGTCCTGCCGGCCTTCGAGCAGGTCGTCATCGACGAGGCTCACCTCCTCCCCTCGGAGGCCACGTCGGCGTTCAGCGAGGCCATCGACTGGTGGTCCCTTGAACTGCTGGCACGCGCCGTTCGCGGCCCAGGCCGTCAGCGACCGCTCGGCGCCCGTCTGCGAGCCCTCGCCCGCCGCGCTGAGCCCGCTCCGGCGGCAGCGCTGCGGAGCGCCGCCGACGCCGCCGAGCGCCTGCTCGACGACCTCCCCAGCCTCGGCCGCGCCATCGGCGAGGCGCTGATCCCGGTCGCGCACGCGGCACGGGCTGCCGTCGAGACGGACGAAAGGGCCGTGTCCGGCGGAGCCCGGCGCGACACCGCAGCGCGCCGCCGAACCGCCGCCGCGGGCCCCGACTACAACCTCACGGCGTGGCTCACAGCCGGGCTTGCACGAGACGCCCGCCTGGGACGCTCTGGCGACGGCGACGGCCGTGCTCGCCGAACGGCTCGACGCCGTCGCCGTCGCCTGCGCGGCGGCGTCCGAGGCGCTGCCGGACGACCACCGCGAACGGCCGGCGTTGCTCACCCTGACCGAAGATGCCGGCCGAGCCGCCGCCCTCCTGCGCGAGCTTCCCGAGACGCGCGGATCAGACACGGTTCTGTGGGCCGAGATCGAGTCCGGCGAGGCGACCACACGCGGCGCGGCCATGATCGTCTCCGGACCCCGCTGGACCCTCACACGGACCCCGCTCACACCAGCCGGCCAGGTCCGCGAGGCGTTGTGGGACCAGATGCGCGGCGCGATCCTCACCAGCGCCACGCTCACCGTCTCCGGCTCCTTCGCTTACTTCCGCGAGATGACCGGCCTCGCCGCCGACGTCGACGTCAGCGAGCAGGTCTTCCCCTCGCCGTTCGACTACGAACGGCAGGCCGTCCTCGTGCTCGAGCACGACCCGCACACCGCCTGGCGTGCGGACGAACTCGCCGGTCGTCAGGCCGAACGCCTCAAGCGGCTCGCCGAAGTCACCGGCGGACGCACGCTGGCGCTCTTCACGAACAGGCGCGACATGCACCTCGTCGCCGGCGCCGTCGGCGCCCACGTCGAGGACGACGGCGTGCTCGTCCTCGCGCAGGGCATGCACGGCAGCGCCGCCGCCCTCGCCGATGAGTTCCGCGCACATCCCGAGACGATCCTGCTCGGCGTCGACACCCTGTGGACCGGCCAGGACTTCCCCGGCGACATGCTCGTGTGCCTCGTGATCGCGAAGCTGCCGTTCCCGCGCCAGGACCCGCTCGTCCAGGCCCGTCGACAGGCGCTCATCGAGGAGGGCGCCGACTGGTTCCGGCGCTTCTACCTGCCCGAAGCCGTCCTCAGGTTCAGGCAGGGCTTCGGGCGCCTCATCCGTACCGAGACGGACGTCGGGGTGGTCGTCGTGCTCGACCACCGCCTGACGCAGCAGACGTACCGTCGCGACTTCCTCGAGAGCCTTCCGCCGGTGACGGTGGTCCAGGCCTCCCCGGACGAGGTGCCGGCCGTGGTCGCGGCCCACCTGCGGCGGCTGCGTCCCGACGCCGACCCCGATCAGCCGGGCTGAGCGGCGTCGGCGGCCCCGGGCTTGCGTGCCGAGACGAAGGCGCTCGCGAGCTGGACGCCGTCCGGGAGCTCGATCCGCGGCAGGCCGCAGATGCCCGCTGCGCCGCTCGTATCGTAGACGTTGAGGACCTCGAGGCGCGCGTCGGCGAAGCCGGCGGCGCCCAGACGGGCGAGATACTCATCGCCGCCGAGCGCGCCCGCCACGCAGGCCGCCCATGCCTCGACCTGGCGGCGCAACTCGGCGGGCACCGCCGCGACATCGCCGAGAAAGACGATGTCGGCCACCGCCAGCCTTCCCCCCGGGCGCAGCACACGGAACGCCTCGGCGAACACGCTGTCCTTGTCGGGCGCGAGATTGACCACGCAGTTGCTGATGATCACGTCCACACTGGAGTCCGGCAGGGGCACCGCCTCGATGTCCCCCTTGAGGAACTCGACGTTGCTCACGCCCGCCTCGCGCTGGTTGCGGCGCGCCAGAGCGAGCATCTCGTCGGTCATGTCCAGGCCGTACGCCTTGCCCTCGGGGCCGACCCGGCGCGCCGAGAGAAGCACGTCGATGCCGCCGCCGCTCCCGAGGTCGAGGACCGTCTCGCCGGGATGCAGCTGGGCGAGGGCGACCGGGTTGCCGCAGCCGAGGCTCGCGAGGCGCGCCTCGAGCGGCACTTCCGCGCTCTCGGAGTCGTCGTAGAGGTCCTGCGAGATGTCGAGGAGATCGGCGCTCGGTGACGGCGCGCAGCACGAGGTCGATACCGGAGAGGGAACGCAGCAGGAGGTCGACGGCGCCGGCGCGCAGCAGGACACGGCGGGAGCCGGCGCGCAGCAGGGCGTCTGCGACGCGTCGTGTGCGCCGCCGTCCCTATGCGCGAGCTCGCGCGCGGCGGCCGCGGCGGCGCCGTAGCGCTCGCGGATCTCCTTCTTCAGGTCCTCTCTCACGTCTGCCTCCTCGAGAGTCGTCATCATCTCCTGGTCGCGCGCCATCACGCGGCGCAGCAGGACGGGCGCACGGGGCGCACCGGCAGGATCGCGAAGGCGGCGCGCATCGTGCGCGCCCGTCCGCGCCGCCGGGCGGCCGCACCTTCGGCGTGCCTGGCTACCAGCGTCGCGCGTGTCCCGACAAGAACCTGTCGGGTCTTCGCGATGTCGTATGCGGCGAGCCTGTCCATGATCCCCCTACCGATCCTCATATCAACGTCCGTCGATGTATACTCTTCCCTCCGCCGGCGATCGTCAAGCCCAAATCAAGATTCCTTGACGTGAGCCCGCGTGCGGGTAGACTCCGAGGCAGATCGAATCGCGAGGAGGCCCTCCATGACCACTGATGCGAGCGCCAGCGGCGAGACCCGACCCTGCTGCCCTCTCCCGCCCGGGGTCGCCCCCCTCGCGGTCCCTAAGGCGGTCGATGACAACGAGCGCCTCGTGAGACTGAGCCGCTGGGCGCACGCGCTGAGCGACCCCATCCGCCTGCACATGCTCGACGTGATGGCGAGGGCGCAGGATTGCTGCCGCCCGGCAGACGGGCCCGAAGGTCGTCTGGACGACGCGACGGGCGGCGAGGAGGCCGGCCGGGGCGCCGCGACGGCGCCCCCACCGGCCGGCGTCTGCGTGTGCGAGCTTCAGAGCCTGCAGGGCCTCGCGCAGTCGAAGGTCTCGTATCACCTCAAGGTGCTGCGTGACGCCGGCCTCGTCCGCGAGCAGCGCCGCGGCAAATGGAGCTTCTACGCGGTGGACGAGGACGCGGCACGGCAGTTCGCCGCGGCCGTTCGCCGGCTGCTCGGCCGCTGATCCGCCGATCGTCAGGCAGGCGGCCGGGCGTGTGCCCGTCACCTCCTGGCGCGTGTGCGTCCTACTTGAGCAGCTTGCCGGAGCCCTTCGACGTGCTGACCTTCATGAGCCGCGCCTTGGACGTCTTGTGGCAGTGCGGGCAGGTCAGCTTCTTGTAGCTGTAGTAGGTGCCGTCCTCGTTCTTGCCCATCTGGGACACGGTGAAGAAGTTGACCATCGTCGGCACCTGGAAGCTGCGCCCGCAGTTGCCGCACTTGTAGCCGCTCTTCGCGGACATGAGGGAGATGAACATCCAGAGCCCGCCCATGATGAACAGGATCGTCCAGAACATGCCCCGCCGCGGCTCGATCACCGCGATGGCGAAGACGATGACGGCGAGGAAGAACAGCAGCTTCCAGGTGGTACCCCACCAGTCGGCCTGCCGCGGGATGAAGCGCGCCACTCGTGCCTTCCTTTCTACGCCCGGCGGACGAGCCGCGCGTGCGGCGCCGGGGACGACGCCGCCGTCGGCGTCGCCGAGCGGCACGGTCACCCGCCGACCGGACCGGCGATGGTGTTCACGACGATGAAGATCGCCATCAGCAGCAGCGGCGATGATGACCACGAAGGCGATCGTCGTGGCGAACCCTGCGAGGAACTGCCTGCTCACGATGCACCCCTTTCGCGAAGCTGTCCGCTAGTATGCCGCAGCGGCCGTCGCCGCGAAAGCCGCCGGCCAGGCGCGCGCGCGACTGTTAGCGACGCCGGTCCGCGGGTACCACATCCCCATGGCCACGACGCGTGGGGGTGGGACCATGAACGACGACGCGCAGACGCACGACAGCCCTGCCGACGGACGGAAGCGGCATCGGCACGGCGCCGATCGCTCCACCTGGCCCTCTCCCGACCAGCGTGAAGGGCTCCAAGCGGCCCACGTGGAGCGGCAAGACGATGCACCATCCCGCGTTCCGCATCGGCGAGATCAAGCACGGGAAGTCGTGAGCGCGGAGGCGGCTCGCCGGCTGCGGGAACGCGTCTGAGGGCGCGGCGGCGTGTCGCCGCCGGCTCCCGTCACGCGTTCAGCTTGGTGAGCGCCCAGGCCATCGTCCGGCCGAGCGTCCGCATCGTCTCCACGCCCTCGGCATCGCCCTCGACGTCGCCGACGTCGCGCCCGATGCCGATGTTCCAGTAGCTCGAGCCGACGACGATCATCTCGTTGATCTGGAACCAGTGGTTGATCGAGTCGAAGGCGTGGATCGCGCCGCCGCGCCGCACGGCGACCACGGCGGCGCCCACCTTGCGGGCGAGCGGGTTGCCGCTCTTGCGGGTCGCGTAGCCCGCCCGCTCCATGAGGGCCTGCGTCGTCGCCGTGCAGTTCGCGTAGTAGGTCGGCGAGCCGATGATGATGCCGTCGGCGGCCAGCATCTTCTCGATGCACGCGTTGAGGCCGTCGTCCTTGAGTCCCGAGCAGCGGTCGTCCTTCGTCTCGGCGCACTTCAGACAGGCGGTGCACCCGGCGAAGCGCTTGTTCGGCGAGCTGCACGAGCTCGGTCTCGATGCCCGCGGCCTCGAGCTCGGCGAAGACATGACGGATGAGCAGCGCCGTGTTGCCGTCCTTGCGCGCGCTGCCGTTGAAGGCGACGACCTTCATGCTGGGCGACTCCCTTCTTGTCGTATGGCGTGAGCGGCGGCCCCGGCGCGGCGCGCGAACCGCGGTGCAGGGCCGGTCCGAGGATCGGCCGTCAGTCCAGTCCCGAGGGCCGGCATTCGAGGCGGTGGGCCAGACGCACGAGGGCCAGCGTGTCGAGGGCGCAGTACTCGAGCAGCCCCCGGCGCAGCTCGTCGCGGCGCCCCTCGTCCGTGGCCGGGTCGATCGCCTCGTGGAAGGCGGCCTGCGCCGAGAGGCCGTCCTGGACCTCGTCGAGGAGGGCGTGATCGAGGTCGCCGGCCAGCGTGGGAAGGACGCTCTTGAGCGAGTAGGAGCCGTTCAGGGCGGGGTGAGAGTAGTGGTCGCGAGTCAGGCGGAAGAGATCGACGAGCCGCCCTGTCACGGCTTCGAGCGCCGGGGCGAGGTCCGGGAAGCGGAGGGCGAGCTCTACCAGGCGCCACTTCTCGAAGTCCGTGTACACGAACACCGGGCCCCGCTCCCCGAGGGTCGCGAGCAGCGCCTCGACCGCCCCCCGCATGGGCGCGCCGCCGCTGGTGTCGATGATACTCCGCATGCTCGACTGACGCCGAACGACGGCTCGACGTGGCAGGACCACTGGAAGAGGAGCTGCTCGAACGGTCGCGTGCCCTCCCAGACGGGGACGGCGAACTGAGCGGTCTCGAAGTCCAGGTAGAAGCGCGGGAACGGAAGTGAGGCGAGGTACGCCGCCGCGGCCCGGTCGACGCAGCCGAGGGCGGGGTCGGGCGCGGGGCGCGCCTCCTCGCCGCCCTCCGCTTCGGCCTCCCGCGGCGGCCGCCCTTCCTGCCCCTCGCAGAACTGCAGGAACGGGCAGTCGAACGGCTTGTGGCACTGCGGCCCTGTGGCGATGACCGGCTGCGGCCCGGCCATGATCTCCGTGAAGCCGGCCACCCAGCCCGGGATCCGCGCCATGAGCGGCCGCACCTGGTCGGCGACGGGGACGGCCTTGAAGAGACCGCGGTAGTCCTCGCCCCCCGGGTAGACGAACTCGGTGTCGATGACGGCGACGTCGAGGACGTCCAGGGGCACGCCCGCGCCTTCGATCACCCAGGTCTGCACGGCGACGTCGGTGAGGTGGTACTCCTTGAGCCGCGTCGCCGACTTCACCTCGGTCATGCGCACGCGACCTCCCCGGCGCTCGAGGATGTCGGCGCGCACGAGAACGCCCTTGTGACGGAACGCGCCCTCGAACAGCGTCACGTCGCCCGGCCGCGACCAGGCCTCGCGTGTCGCCCTGACCGCCCGGTCGAGGTCGTCCTGCCACTCGATGAGGACGCCGCCGGGGTTCAGGGCGCGCGCCACGTCGTTGACGTCGTGCCCGGCGGCGAACCGCCGCCGCGTCTCGGCGGGATAGACGGCGAGAGACGGACGATGCACCTGCAGCCAGAGGCGCTTGCCGCACTGCAGGCCGTAGGTGATGCGTGACTTGGAGAGGCCGAAGCGTCGCACTGGAGCCATTCTAGAGGACCGGCGGAGGCGGGACACCGGAGCGCCGGACGGCCCCGGGCGCTGCCGCCCGGGGCCGTCCGGGCCCTGTGGTATCGTTCGCCGCCATGAGGCTCATCCACACCGCCGACTGGCACCTCGGGCGGCTCTTCCACAACGTCCACCTCACCGGCGACCAGGCGGCCGTCCTCGACCAGCTCGTCGACCTCGTCCGCGAGGTGCGGCCGGACGCGGTCCTCGTCGCCGGCGACCTCTACGACCGCGCCGTCCCGCCGCCCGAGGCGGTCGAGCTGCTCGACGACGTCCTCACGCGCATCGTCGTCGGCCTCGGCGTCCCGGTGGTGGCGATCGCCGGCAACCACGACAGCGCCAGCCGGGTGGGCTTCGGCAGCGCGCTGCTGCGCGAGCGCGGCCTCCACCTCGCCGGCCGCCTTCGCGCCGAAGCCGCCGGTCGTCACCTTCACCGACGCCGACGGGCCGGTCCACGTGTCGCAGCTGCCCTTCGCCGAGCCGCCATGGCGCGCCACGCCTACGGCGACGACGACGATCCACGACCAGCAGGCCGTGCTCGCCGCGGGCGTCGCGCGGGCGCTCGCCGCGACGCCGCGCCGGCGAGCGCCGCGTCGCCCTGGCCCACGCGTTCGTCGCCGGCGGCGCCGAGAGCGACTCCGAGCGCCCCATCTCGGTCGGCGGCGCCGGCAGCGTGGCGGCCGCGCACTCTCGACGGGCTTCGACTACGTCGCCCTCGGCCACCTGCACCGGCCGCAGCGCGCCGGCGCCGACGCTGTGCGCTACGCCGGGTCGCTGCTCAAGTACTCGTTCGCCGAGCACGACCACGTCAAGTCGGTGAGCGTCGTCGAGATCGGCGCCCCGGGCAGCGCCGACGGTGACGCGGGCGCGGCCGGCCGCGCCCGCGTCACCGTCGAGACCGTCCCCCTGGCGCCGCCACGCGACGTGCGCGTCGTCGACGGCTTGCTCGCCGACCTTCTCGCAGCAGGGTCGCGACGACCCGGCGGCCGACGACTACATCCAGGCCGTCGTGCGCGACACGCGGCGCCCTCCTCGACCCGCTGGGCCAGCTGCGCGAGGTCCACCCCAACGCGCTCGCCATCGAGCGGCCCGAGCTCGAGCGCGAGCACGACGCGCGCGAGCGGCCCGCCGACTTCCTCAAGCGCGGCGACGCCGAGCTCTTCGCCGACTTCTTCGCGTACGTCACCGGCGAGCCGCTCTCCGAGGCGCAGGCGGCCGCCTTCGCGCGCCACGCTCGACGAACTCGCGGGGCGCGGCATCGGGAGGCGGCGCCGTGAGGCCGCTGCGCGTCCGCATGCAGGCCTTCGGGCCCTTACGCCGGCGTCCAGACAGCTCGACTTCGCCGAGCTCGGCGGCTCACGACTTCTTCCTCATCACCGGCCCCACCGGCTCCGGCAAGACCACCGTGCTCGACGCCATGGCCTTCGCCCTCTACGGCGACACCAGCGGCGGCGAGCGCGACGCGCGCGACATGCGCAGCCAGCACGCGGCGCCCGACCTGCTCACCGAGGTCGAGTTCGACTTCGCCGTCGGCGACGAGCGCTACCGCATCGTGCGGAGCCCGCAACAGGAGCGCCCGCGCAAGCGCGGCGAGGGCACCACCACGCACCTGCAGGAGGCCACGGCTCTGGCGACTCGCGACGCCTGCCGACGGCGTCCCGACGCCCGACAGACCGCTGGCCGACGGCTGGACCGACGTCACCAGGGCGGCCGAGGGCATCCTCGGCTTTCGCAGCCAGCAGTTCCGCCAGGTCGTCATGCTCCCCCAGGGCCGCTTCCAGGAGCTCCTCAAGGCCAAGTCGCAGGACAAGGAGAAGATCCTCGCCGACGCTGTTCGACACCGCGTTCTACGCGCGCGTCGAGATCGCCCTCAAGGCCCGAGCCGCCGCCCTCGTCCGAGACCACGAGCGCCTGGCGATCGAACGTCAGAGCGATCTCGAGTCAGGTCGGCGCCGCCGACGCCGCCGAGCTCGCGACGCAGCGCACGGCGAGCGCCGGCGAGCGCGACGCCGCGGCCGCCGTCGCTCTGGCGCGCGGCGACGAGCAGGCGGCGGCGCAGAAGGCGCTGAGCGAGGCCGCAGGCCGTCGCCGCGCGGCTCGCCGACCTCGAGCGCGCACGGCGCGCGACGGGCTTCGCTCGCCGCCGAAGCCGGTCGCACCGCGCAGCTTCGCGCCGAGCTGGACCTCGCCCGGCTGGCGGCGCCGCTCACGGTCGACGACGAGGCAGTCGGCGAGCGGGCGCGCGAAGCCGAGACCCGCGAGGACGAGCTCGCGGCGGCCCGCGAGCGCCTGGCCGTCCGCGAGAGCCGAGAAGGCCGACGCCGATGCCAGTCTCGCGGCCGAGGAAGCTCGCGCGCCGGCGCGCGAAGAGGCCGCGGCGCACGAGCGTCGGCTCAGGGACCTCGCGCCCGCGGTCGAGGGCGTCGGCGACGCTCGCCGACGCACTCCGTGAGGCGGAGCAGCGACGCGACGACCGCCGCCGCCGAAGAGAGCGCGCGCGAACGCCGCGGCAACGCGCGCCGAAGAGACGCGCGCCGCCACGGCGCGACGCCTCCAGGATGCGCGCGCGGCCGCGGCCGGCGCGGACGCCCTCGCGGCCGTCGCCGTTCAGGCAGCCGCGATCGCCCGGCAGCGCCGCGATGCTCGAGGCGGTGTCCGGGCGCCGCGACGAAGCCGCGCAGGCCGTCGCCGACCTCGCGCGCCTCGCTGAGGACGCGGACACACGGTACCGCGGCGCGGTCGATCACCTCCGCCTCCTTGAAGACGACTGGCACGCGGGACAGGCGGCCCGGCTTGCCGCGTCGCTGGAAGAAGGCTCGCCCTGCCCGGTCTGCGGTGCGACCGAGCACCCCGCGCCCGCGTCGCCCGGCGCACGCCCCGCGCCCGGCGACGACGAGCTCGGGGCCGCGCGCGACACCCTCGACCGGCTGTTCGCCGAGCGAGACGCGGCGCGACGCGACCTCGCCGCGTCCCAGCGCCGTCACGAGCAGGCCGCTGGCCGAGCGCGAGCAGCTCGCGAAGGACGCTCGGCGAGGCCGCCGCCTCCACTCCCGAGCAGTGCGACGAGCGTGCTCGCGCCGCGGCCGCCGAGAGCGACGCGGCGGCGGCGGCACGAGCGGCGCTCCCCGCCATCGAAGCGGACGACCGCGACGCCCGAGAGGCGTCGCGACGAGGCCCGCGCGCGCGCCCAGGCCGCGGAAGCCGCGAGCGCCGAGCGTCGGTCCGCGGCCGCGGCGCTCGCCTCCGCGCTGGCCGAACGGCGGCGCGGCGTCCCCGCCGAGCTCGCCGACCCTGCCTCGCTGGCCGCGGCCGTCGCCGCCGCCGAGACGAGAACGTCGAACCCTCGACGAGGCGCTGGGCGCGGCACGCGAGGCCGCGCAGGCCGCGGCCATCGCCCTCGAGACGGCGCGCGCCGACGCACGTCACGCCGAGACCCTGTTCGAGGAGGCCGCGCAGGCCTCCCGGCGGGCCGACGGAGCGCTTCGCCGCGCGCCTCGCCGAGCAGGGCTTCGCGGAGGCGGCCGCGTGGCGCGCCGCCCTGCGTGAGCCCGACGCAGATCGAGGCGCTCGCCACCGCCGTGAGGGACTACGACGACCGTGTGGTCGCCGTCGAGGCCACCCTCACGCAGGCCGAGCAGGCCGCGACCGGGCTCTCGGCTCCCGACCTCGAGGCGCTGGCCGCCGCCGCCGCCGCGGCGCGCACGCGCGCCGAAGAGGCGGCGGCCGCCAGAGCGCGCATCGAGTCCCGGCTGGCCTCGCTCGACCGTGCCCGCGGCGAGCTCGACCGCATCGACCGGGCGAGCGCCGCCATCGACGAGGAGTACGCGGTGACGGGGCGCATCGCCCAGGTCGCGACCGGCGACAACCCGCTCAAGCTCAACTTCCAGCGGTTCGTGCTCGGCGTGCACCTCGACCGCGTGCTCGAGATCGCCACCCAGCGTCTGCAGTCCATGACCAGCAGACGCTTCGACCTCGAGCGCAGCGACGAAACGCAGGGGCGGTCGAGGACCGCCGGTCTCGACCTTGAGGTGTTCGACGCCTGGACCGGCGAGACGCGCCCCGTCAGCACCCTGTCGGGGGGCGAGTCGTTCATGGCCGCGCTCGCGCTCGCCCTCGGTCTGGCGCAGGCGGTGCAGGAGTTCAGCGGCGGCATCCGCCTCGACACGATCTTCGTCGACGAGGGCTTCGGGTCACTCGACACGGAGGCACTCGATCACGCGCTCAGTACCCTGACGACCCTCCAGGAGAACGGACGCCTCGTCGGCATCATCTCGCATCTCGCCGAGGTCAAGGAGCGGGTCGAAGCCCGCCTCGAGGTCACGCTCGCCAGGACGGGAAGCGAGGCGCGCTTCGTCGTCCCCTGAAGCCCGCGATCAAGGCCGCGACGCGAAGACGCCTTGACCGCGGGCACGCCCCTGACGGCCGCGCGTCGGCCACACGGGGCCAGGCGTGTACTACAATCCGCAGAACAGTCCGGACCGGGGAGCGCCTGTGAGCACACGCTGGCTCGTCATCGTCGTCGCGAGTGTCTTGTTCGCCGTTCTCGTCGTGACGCTCGTCCTCGCCGGCGGCGAGGACGAGCAGACCCCGCCGCTGCCTTCTCCGACCGCCTCCCCGCCGGCCTCGCCGGCTCACTTCTCCTTCGGCGTCTCCGTCCACCTCCGCCTCGGGCTCGCCGACCCCGAGCCCATCGCCCTCGACGACGCCGGCGGCGAGCTTCTTCGCCACCGGCGACCTCATCGGGGGCTGGTACTGGCTGCGTGACGCCGCGCACGAGGACGCGGCGCACGTGGGAGTTCCTCGCTCTGCCGTCGAGCGGCGACCTCACCTTCGCGGTCACGGTGCTCGCGACCGACGCCGTCGACGGGGCCCGCGGCGTGCAGGCACGCTTCTTCTTCTCGTGGCGGCCCTCCGAGGCCAGCCGAGTGGACGGGCCGGCTTCCGGTCACGCTGCCCAACGTCTCGCCGGCCGATGACCCCGTCGGCTACACGTGCAGAGGGTACGGTGACGGTCCCGCGCTCGACGGTCGGCGTCGCGCCGGCTCTCGTCGTGCGGATCAGCCGCGACGACGTGCGCGACGAGCTCTCGCCGAGCGACGTCCACATCGCCGTCAACGCGCCCAGCGTCCAGCTCGAGCTGCCGTGAGCGCGCCGGCGCGCCGCGTGACGCCCGATCCGTCCGCCCTGCTCGCGGCCCTCGACGCCAGGCTCGCCCCGGTGGGGCTGTACGACGCGCCCGACGCCGCGCCCTTCGCGCCGCTGGTCGAACCCAAGCCGGGCGCGCGGCGCGGCGCGTGCGTCTTCGACTTCTTTCGCCGCTGGCAGGCGGGAGAGACGCTGCACCTCACCAGCGGCAACTTCGGCTGCGGCGGCGCCGGTCGGGCGCTCTTCGGCGTCTCCGTCCGCGACCGCGAGGACTTCATCACCTTCCTCTGCGACGACGAGGGCCTGCGCGCGACGCGCGAGCTCATGGCCGGCTGGATCGACGCCAGCCCGGTGTACGAGCCGCGCCACGGTCACGTGCTCATCGGCCCGCTCAAGCCCTCCGAGTACGCCACCCTTCGCACCGTCACCTTCTGGGTCGACCCCGACCAGCTCGCCGTCCTGCTGCACGGCGCCTACTACGAGCACGCCTGGGGCGACCCGCCGCCGGTCATCGTGCCCTTCGGCTCGGGCTGCATGGAGCTGGTCGCGACCTTCGAGGACCTCGAGCGACCGCAGGCGGCCGTCACCGCGACCGACCTCGCGATGCGCGACCAGCTGCCGCGCGACGTGCTGGGGTTCACCGTGACCGTGCCCATGTTCGAACGCCTCTGCGCCCTCGACGAGCGTAGCTTCCTCGGAAAGGGCTTCCTCGCCGACCTGCGGGCCGCGCGCGGCGGGCGCTTCGGCGGCTGAACCGCAGCCTGCGGAGGCCGTCTTCTCTCGTTTCGCGCACGGCGCCCATCGTCTAGGATGACATCGTGACCCGTCGCGAGACCATCCGTCGCCTGCAGCGCCACAAGGGGCAGATCCGCCGCTTCGGCGTGCGCCACCTCGCGATCTTCGGGTCGACCGCCCGCGACGAGGCGACCGAGCACAGCGACACCGACATCCTCGTCGAGTTCGAGCCGCACGTCCGCATCGGCCTCTTCGGGTTCGTCGAGCTGCAGCGGACGCTGGGCGACGCCCTCTCGAGCCGGATCGACCTCGCCACCCCCGACGCGCTCCGCCCCGAGATGCGCGACGAGATCCTCGCCGAGGCCGTGCGTGTCTTCTAGCCTGCCGCCCGACCCCGCCGAGGAGCGCCAGACCCGGCTGCGCTTTCGCGACTGGCGCTTCCGCGTCCGCGACATCGCCGCCAGCGTGCAGGCCGCGATCGACTACACCGAACGGGATGACCTTCGAGGAGTTCGCCGCCGACCGCCGGACCCGGGACGCCGTCATCCGCAACCTGATGACGATGGGCGAGTCGGTGCGCTGGATACCGGGGCCGATCCGCGAAGCGAACCCGGACGTGCCGTGGACGACCATGCGCGGCGTGCGCAACGTGGTCGTCCACGAGTACTTCGGGGTCGACGACCGGATCCTCTGGGACACCCTCGAACGCGACCTGCCGCCGCTCCTGCCCAAGCTCGAAGCGGTCCTCGCCGAAGGTCGCTGACCACGACGACGCGCGGGCGGGGCGCGTGGCGCCTCCGGCCTCGCGCTCCGCGCGTCAGGAGTCGGTGACGGCGAGGAAGCGCTGCGCCTTCTCGAGCCAACCCACGATGGCGATGCCCTGGGGGCAGCGGTCCTCGCACTCGCCGCACTGCGTGCAGGCGTCGGCGCGCGACTCTTCGTCGATCCACGTGTAGTGCAGTCGC
The DNA here is from genome assembly GCA_963707855.1 of uncultured Thermoleophilia bacterium. Taxonomy (GTDB): domain Bacteria; phylum Actinomycetota; class Thermoleophilia; order UBA2241; family UBA2241; genus UBA2241. The sequence goes on along the minus strand of CAVPRQ010000025.1, from coordinate 263,034 downwards.
GCGCCATCGACGTCGGCGTACGCGACGCCGTCGTTGTAGAGCTCGAGGATGTCGGGGATCGCGACCTTGTGCGGGCACGGCAGGCAGTACTTGCAGGACGTGCACGGGATAGGGATCGAGCGCCGGTACGCGTCCCGCACCCGCGTGACGACCTCGAGCTCGGCCGCACCCAGGCGCACGTTCGACCGGCTCGCGTAACGCGCGTTCTGTTCGACCTGCTCCATCGTGCTCATGCCGCTGAGCAGCAGCGAGACCTCGGGGCGGTCCCAGATCCAGCGCAGGGCCCACTCGACCGGCGACTCCGGCAGGCAGACCGCGGCGGGGACGCAGCTCTCGAGGTCGCGCCGGGCGGCGGCCCAGAGCGCGGCCACCTCCGGGGTGGGCCGCGCCAGCTGGCCGCCGCGCAGCGGCTCCATCACGATCACGCCGAGCCCCCTGCCGGCGGCGAGCTCGAGCCCCCGGGTACCGGCCTGGTACTCCTCGTCCATGTAGTTGTACTGGATCTGGCAGAACTCCCAGAGGTCGGAGCCGCCGAGGATCTCGACGAACGCCTCGTAGCTGTCGTGGAACGAGAAGCCGAGATGACCGATGCGGCCGTCGCTCAAGGCCTTCTCGGCGTTCGCGATCAGGTCATGCGCGCACACGGTGTCGCGCCACGACTCGGCGTCGAGCCCGTGCAGCAGGTAGAAGTCGATGCCCGTGCCGAGACGCTCGAGTTGCTCGTCGAGGTAGCGGTCGAAGTCGTCCTGCTTCTCCACCTTCCAGGTGGGCAGTTTGGTGGCCAGCTTGACGCGCTCGCGATACCCGTCGCCGAGCGCCCAGCCCAACCAGCCCTCGCTCGCGCCGCCGTGGTACGACCAGGCGGTGTCGACGTAGTTCACGCCGAGGTCGATGGCGCGGCGCAGCATGCGCCGCGCCTCCTCGCGGTCGATGTCCTTCGGGTCGTCGCCGGCGAGCGGCAGGCGCATGGCGCCGAAGCCGAGCACCGATGGCCTGAAGTCGATCCGTCCAAACGTCCGGTACTGCATGGCGCTCATGCTACATGCCCTGCCGCGCGGGTAGAATCGGACTGTGGGCCCGAGGGAGGAGAGCCATGCCCGTGTATGAGTTCCGCTGCCGGAAGTGCGGCACCCGCTACGAGGTGACCTGCCACTGGGAGGACCGCGACAAGAGCGCCGTCTGCCCCAAGTGCGGCGGCAAGAAGGCGGACCCGGTGGTCACGTCCTTCGCCTGCGACCCGCCCAAGCGGTACTGACGCCGGCGCGCCCACGCGATACTCGGCGCGGCCGCGCCCAGCCGTCCTGCAGGAGCGTTGAGGTAGACTCTCTCCCCTGTCAGCAGGCGACAGACGCGGCGTTCGCGCCGCGCGCAAGGGGCGACACATGAGACTGAAGCTGGGCCTGCCCAAGGGCAGCCTCGAGAACGCGACCATCGAGCTGTTCCGGCGCGCGGGGTTCCGCATCACGACGGCGCCGCGCTCCTACTTCCCCGCCGTCGACGACCCCGAGCTCGAGTGCATGCTCGTGCGCGCGCAGGAGATGGCGCGCTACGTCGAGGACGGGGCGCTCGACTGCGGGCTCACGGGCCGCGACTGGGTCGTCGAGAACGAGGCCGATGTGCACGCGGTCACCGACCTCGTGTACGCCAAACAGAGCTTCGGCCGGGTGCGCTGGGTGCTCGCCGTGCCGGACTCCTCGCCGATCCGTTCGGTCGAGGACCTGGAAGGCCGGATCGTCGCGACCGAGCTCGTCGGCGTCACCAAGCCGCTGGCTCGCCGAACGCGGCGTCAAGGCGAAGGTCGAGTTCAGCTGGGGCGCGACCGAGGCGAAGCTCCCCGAGCTCGCCGACGCCATCGTCGAGGTCACCGAGACCGGCTCGTCGCTGCGCGCCAACAAGCTGCGCGTCGTCGACACCGTCCTCGAGTCGACGACGCAGTTCATCGCCAACAAGGCGAGCTGGGGCGACGACGAGAAGCGCCGCAAGATGGAGGACGTGGTGATGCTTCTGCACGGCGCCATCGCGGCGCTCGACAAGGTCGGCCTCATGCTCAACGTCGAGGTCGAGCACCTCGACGCCGTCCTCGCCGTGCTGCCCGCCCTGCGCAAGCCGACCATCTCGCACCTGAGCGACGAAGGCTGGCTCGCGGTCAACACGATCCTCGACGAGACGGTGGTGCGCGAGATCATCCCGCGCCTCAAGGAAGCGGGCGCGCAGGGCATCGTCGAGTACCCCCTCAACAAGATCGTGATGTGACGGTTCAGGACGCGCGCCGGCGCGCGTCAACGCGAGGTTGAGCTCGAACCCGAACACGATCATCAGGTCCAGCAGCCAGAGCCAGACCAGGAAGACCACGAACGTCGCCAGCGCCCCGTACGTCCGGTCGTACGAGCCGACGTTGGCGACGTACACCGAGAAGCCGAGCGACGCCGCCAGCGCGAGGAGCGCGGCCACGAGACCGCCGACGCTGACCCACCGCAGCCGGAAGGCCTGCCCGGCCGGACCGAGGCGGTACAGCAGCGCCGAACTCGACGGTCGCGATCAGCAGGAAGAGCAGCCAGCGTCCGTAGCCCCACAGGGTCATCGTCGTGTCCCCGAGGTCGAGCACGTCCGCCGACCCAGCGCGCCACCGGACCGCTCGCGGCCACGATCGCGGCCATGACGGCCAGCGACGACAGCGAGGCGGCGGCGATCGCGAGCTGACGGGGGATGCGCCGCCACGACGGCTCGCGGCGCTCCACCTCGCACATCACGTCCGCCGCCCAGATGAACGTGCTCACGAAGCCCGAGGCGGCCCAGAGCGCCAGGAGCAGACCCACCCAGAAGAACTCGCCCGCGTAGTCGCCGCGCGCGATGGATTCGACGGGACCCCTGAGCGCCTCGACCGCCGCCGGCGGCGCCACCTCGCCCACCGCCTCGAGGATCGCGTCGGCGTTCGCCCCTGACCCGTCGCCGAGCAGGCCGACCAGCGAGACGAGCACGATCAGCGCCGGCGCGAGCGACAGCGCGGCGTAGTAGGCGAGGGCGGCCGCCAGGCGCGTGCCGCCGTGGGCGAGGGTGCCCCGCAGCGCCGTCAGCGGGAGTCGATACGCGGCGTCGCGGACCGGGGGGTCGTCCCGCCGCGCCGGCCGGCGTCGCCGGTCATCCGTCGGCGACGCCGCTCCGCCGCGCGAGGGGCGCCCGCGCCCGGCTGCGGGCGTGGCGCCGGCGGCAGCGGCGCGTAGGGCGTCTCACCGAGCTCTTCGCGACCGACCGGCAGCCAGAGCAGCCCTTCGCGCTCGTCGCCCACCGCGCACGCCCTGCCCTTCACGAAGCGCCACGCGGTCAGGGCCGCGGCGAGCGCGTCGAGCGAGTCGTGGTCGTAGTACGCGTCGTCGCCCTCGTCCCACTGCACGCCCGCCTCGCGCAGGGCGAGCACGCGCAGCCGCAGGCCCTCGCGCGTGCTCTTCTTCGAGAGCAGGCCGCCGACGAGGGTCACGAAGGCGGCGTAGGGGAAGACCTCGAGCAAGGCCGGCGCCGCCCCGAAGGCGCCCGCGAGGGCGCCCTCCGGCGGCGCCTCGAACCCCCGCTTCCTGAGCTCCTTGAAGTAGCGGAACCCTACGCGCATCCATGCCGGCAGCTTCGCGGGGTCCGTCCGCCACCTCCTGGCGACTCGGGACCTGATACAGGGAGATGCGCCGGCGCAGGAGCTCGTGGTCGCACACGCGCGAGCGGCTCGCGCGGTGCTCGCGCGAGCGCGTCGAGCAGGCGCCGGTTGAACCCCTGGGGCGCGTCGACGGCGACGGCCGCGGGCGCCAGGCCCTCGATCCAGTCGAGCATGGCCGGCGTGTCGTCACGCGCACGGTCGTCGTGTGCCTGCGCCGCCATCCAGCCCACCGCCTGCGCCCCGCGTCCGCAGCGCAGCGCGACGGCCGTGCACGGCCGCGACGCGGCGATGTCGATGCCTATGACGAGCTGCTCCGTCGCTCACGAGTGGCGCCACCTCCGCGACAACCATAGTGTCACGGACGGCATCCGGGCAAGGTGCGCCTTGACCGTCGGCGTTCGCCGCCGGGGCCTTCGCCGCCGGCCGGACGCCGCCGGTCGCGGACGTCAGTCGGGGAGCGCCCGGCTCGTGCTCACCGTCGAACTCGGGCGGCTGGTGGAGGTGGCGCTTCACCGTGCACTGCTCGACGGCGCGCACCACGGCCTGCTCGTACTTCTCGGGGAACTCCGGGGGAAGGTGCAGCTCGAAGCCGACCTTGCCGACCATGCCGCGTTCGGGGTCGACCTCGCTCGTCATCGTGATGCCGGAGCCCTCGGTGGGGATGCCGCGCTGTTTCATGAAGGCGAGCATGAAGATCCCCGCGCACGTCCCCAGCGAGCGCCATGAAGAGGTCGAAGGGCGCCGGCGCCGAACCGTCCCCCCCACCCGTCACCGGCTGGTCGGTCTGGATCGTGAAGCCCTTGTAGTCGGCGTCCACGCGCAAGTTGCCGGGAAAGCTGATCTTCATCTCCATCGCTGGGCCCTCCAAGACGGTCGGTGTCGGCTCAGGCGCACCTATACCCCTGCGCCGCGGCCGCGACACGCCGGGCCGGATCGTCAGGATGAAGCGTCCTCACACTCGGCTAACACCGGCGGGGTAGAGTGCTCCCCTGACGACCCCGACCCTGCGTGGTGAACATGAACAGATCACGTGTCCTCTTCCTCTGTACCGGCAACTCCGCCCGCAGCCAGATGGCCGAGGGGCTGCTGCGCGACAAGGCCGGCGACCGTTTCGAAGCCTTCAGCGCCGGCCTCGAGCCCACCGAGATCCACCCCATGGCCGTCGCGGCGATGGCCGAGATCGGCGTCGACATCAGCGGCCAGCGCTCGAAGAGCCTCACGGAGTACCTCGGCAAGGAGCACTTCGGCTACCTCATCACCGTCTGCGACCACGCCGCCGCGAACTGCCCCATGTTCCCCGGCGTCGCCAACCGCCTGCACTGGTCGCTCGTCGACCCGGCGGCGGCCGAAGGCGGCGACGAGGAGCGCATGGAGGTGTTTCGCCGCGTCCGCGACCGTCTCGCCGCGCTGATCGACGAGTTCATCGCCGACCAGCAGTCGCACTGACGAGGGTCTTCTTCAGGCGCAGCGGATGATGCCGCGCGCCCAGAGGCAGTCCCCGCAGACGGGATGCGGGTTGCCGACACAGTCCTCCTCGTTGCCCCTCGCCAGCTCGCAGTCGCAGTCGGTGCAGGGCGGGAAGTCGAAGGCACGCACGCGCTCGCGGAAGGCGGCGTAGTCGGGCTTCGCCCACACCGCCGCCAGAGACTCGCCCGGCAGCCGTCCGACCTCCCAGCGCGTCATCACCTTCTCCCTCCGCCCCAGCACGAAGCAGCGGTACGTGTGCAGCAGCGGCGGGCACGGGCTCACGCCGCCGTGCCAGGCCACAGCGCAGGCGTCGGCACGCACGAAGGGGCAGTGGGCGTTCGCGCTCCCCAGATCGTGCTCGAGGATGCTCACGTGGGTGACCGTGCGCAGCGCCGCGCCTATGGCCGCGCCGACCTCCTCGTCGGCGTCAATGCGCGGAAGCAGCCAGCGCGGCGTCGCCGTCGTCGCCGGACCGCCGCCCGCCGTCGCCCCGCGGTCGTACAGCGTCTCCGCCACGAGCTCGGGGCTGTACGCCAGGACGTTGCTCACGATCACGAAGGAGGCGCCGACCTGCGCGGCGAGCCGGTTGAGCGCCGGAAGCTCGCGGATGTTGGAGCGCATGGCGACGAACTCGATGCCGATGCGGACCCTCGGCCCGTAGTAGCTGCCCCGGTGATCGTGCAGAAAGCGGACGTTCTCGATCACGCGCTCGCAGGGAGGCGCCGGAGCGGACGCGGCCGAAGGCCTCGGCGGAGGCGCCGTCGATGCTCACCACGAGCTGGTCGAGGCCGGCGCCGATCAGCGCCTCGGCCAGCGCCCTGTCGAGCAGGAGCGCGTTCGTCGTCACCTCGACCCGCAGGCCGCGCTCCTTCGCCAGCCGCACCATGTCGAGGAAGCGCGGATGGAGCAGCGGCTCGCCGAGGCCCATGAAGGCGACCGTGCCGGCGGCGTCTGGGCGTGCAGCGTAGGCCGTCGATCACGGCCTCGAAGACGTCCCACTCCATGAAGCCCTCGGGCTCGTCCCACGCATGTCGTACGCACGTCGAGCACGACAGGTTGCAGGCGTTCGTCGGCTCGACGTAGACCTTGCGGAGGCGGTCGTGGGAATCGTCCATCGTCACGTCCGTGGGGCCAAGGGGCGCTGTCGACGCCGGCTGATCCTGCGACTGCGGATCCCCAGGCGCCACGCTGTCAATCTCTGCGCCGGGAAGCGCGCAGCACCTCGAGCGAGGGGAAGCTCAAGGCGCCCGCCTCACAGAGCGTGGCGCAGTGCGAACAGCCCGCAATACACGCGGTACGCTGCACCACGCGCACGCGGCCGCCCACCCACTTGTAGACGCCGTTCTGGCAGAAGTCCAGACACGTGCGGCAGCCGTCGCGGCACGCGGCCTCGTCGATGGTGGGACCCCACTCGAACGCCTCAAGACTCGCGTCTGTCGGTGTCATGGTCCAGGACCTCCTCTCTGCATGGGTGATACGTAGCCGTCGTTGATCTGAGTCGCCGTGGTCTGCAGCGGTACAGTCTCGTGACGGCAGCGGCTCGCCGAGGCGACGCTCAGGCCTTCAGGAGGGCGTGGAAGGCCTCCAAGGCCGCAGCCACTGCCTCGCGGTCGATGGTGTAGAAGCTCCACTTGCCGCGCGTCTCCGTGTTCATCAGGCCGGCGTCCTTCAACACGCGCAAGTGGTAGGACACCCTCGATTGCGCGAGGCCGAACTGCTCCTGGAACTCACACACGCAGATACCGTGCGGCTCTTGTGCGCCCGGTACGCCGCGCGAAGCCGGATCCGGCAGCTCACAGCAGCTTCTGCCCTGGGCCATGATCTCGAGCATCTCTAGCCGGATCGGGTCGGACAAAGCCTTGGCGACGCGAGCCAGCCGCTCGCGGCTGTCCTCATCGATCACGGAACAGCAAAGGGCTTTGGGCCCAGTGCGTGGGCGAGCACTCCTTGTCAACGTGTCATCAGCCATCATCCGGAATGTTAGCACAGACTTTCTTGATTTGGAGTTGACTTCGCCGCTGATCACTACGTATAGTTGCAACGAGAGAACTTGATGTGACCACCAGAGAGGATGCAATGAGCACCACACCCCAGGATGACCTCAAGGAACAGATCCGCGACCGCTACGCGCAGCGCGCCCGTGCAGCCAGCGAGGCACAGCCCTGCGGCCGCGGCTGCAACTGTGGACCGAGTGCCGTGGTCGAGCCCAACGATGAGATGGCGCGCGGACTCTACGAAATCGATGAGACCAGCCAGTTGCCGGCGGAGGCCGTCCTTGCGAGCCTCGGCTGCGGCAACCCCACCGCTCTGGCAGATCTGCACCCGGGTGAGGTCGTGCTTGACCTGGGCAGCGGCGGCGGCATCGACGTGCTCTTGTCGGCCCGTCGTGTCGGCCCCACGGGCAAGGCCTACGGTCTCGACATGACCGACGAGATGCTCGCGCTGGCGCGCGAGAACCAGCGCAAGGCCGGCGTCGACAACGTGCAGTTCCTCAAAGGCGAGATCGAGGACATCCCGCTCCCCGATGGGTCGGTCGACGTGATCATCAGCAACTGCGTCATCAACCTCTCACTCGACAAGGACAAGGCGCTCGCCGAGGCGTTCCGGGTCCTCAAGCCAGGCGGTCGTTTCGCCGTCAGCGACGTCCTGTTCCAGGGTGACATAAGCGTCATCCCCCAGAGTCTGCTCTCTGATGTGGAGGCGTGGTCCGGCTGCATCGCCGGCGCGCTCGAGGAGAAGGACTTCCTGGCGCGCCTTCAGGCGGCCGGCTTCCAGGACGCGAGTGTGCAGGTGACCAACGTCTATGACGGCTCCGCCGAGAACAACATGTGCGGCGCGCCGGCGCTCCCCGACGGCGTGCGCCTGGTGAGTGGCTTCGTGCGCGCCGTCGAAGCCGTGCCTCGGGCTGCTGCGCCGGCAGCGGGTGCTGCTGCTGACGCGGCGCCTGGTTCAGCGCCGCTGAGGGAGACACCGTTGCCGCAGTCGCGACGCATGCCGCACGACACTCACTTGCGGGACTCGGCGATCGGATGCGAGTCGATCTGCGAACCGGCCACGCCGACGAACCAGGGCACGATGTCCTCTGCTTCAGGATGATGACGGAGGGGTAGCGGGACTCAGGTCGGCTCGATCCCCAGACCGGCGCAGATGGTGAGCAGGGCGCCCTTCAGGTCGCCGCGCTCGCCCTCGAACACCGACGCACACTGCCGAGGCTCGAGCTCGCCCCGCCACACCGCCCAGGCGAAGGCCGTACACGTGGCCTGCCCACACTCCTTGCAGTTCGTCCCCGGCAAGCGCTTGTAGATCTCGAGCGCCGAGGGACGCTGACGGAGCTCGAACGACGGCGTGACTTGCGCACGCCGTTCCCACGCGTCGTCGACCAACTGCCGCACGCGCTCGAGCGCCGCCCAGGCGTCGACGATGTCGGCGGCCTTGGCGACCGTGATCCGGTCGCGAAAGACCGAGATCATGCGCGGCCCGTCCATGAAGGTGAGAACCGGGATCCCGGCGACATACGACCCCTGAGGTAATTCAGCGTTGAGATACGGCAGAGCGTCGGCCACGTCGCCCCCAAGGTGAGCGATGAGACGCAGCCGGTCGGGATCGGCCACGCACGGGGCGAGCAGGACGACGGCGACACGCCCGAGAAGGTCGTCGGCGAACTCGCGCGGCACCTCATCGGGGACAGGCGCCGCAAGGCGCCGGAAGTCGACCCAGCCCGGCGTCATCACGTCGCCTCCCGGCTCGGTCAGGAAGAGAGCCTTGGCCTCCTCGGAGAGCACGAGCGCCGGACAGCCGACCAAGGCGTAGGCCGGGTCTGGTGAGATCACCTTGTACTCGATCCCGAGCTTGTCGAGCAGCGCTACCGCGTGGTCGAACTCACTCCGGTCGGCGAACGTCGTCAAGGCGTCCACACGCCAGCCCTTCGCTTACAGAACCGCGTTGAAGAGGTACCCGACGAACACGATGCCGGCGCCGACCACGCCGAGGAAGACCGCGATGAGCGGCCATTTGAGGACTCTCTTGAGGATGATCGTCTCGGGCAGGGAGAGAGCGATGACGGCCATCATGAAAGCCAGCACCGTGCCGAGGGCAGCCCCCTTCTCGAGCAGCGCCTCGACGATGGGGATGATGCCGGCGGCGTTGGAGTACATGGGGATCCCGACGAGCACCGCCAGCGGGACGCTCCACCAGGCACCCTCGCCCATGACGCCGGCCATGAAGTCCTCGGGGACGTAGCCGTGGATGACGGCGCCCACGGCGATGCCGATGACCACGTACAGCCACACCTTGCCGACGATCTCCTTCACGGCCTGCCACGCGTAGCCGACGCGCCCCTCCCAATCGAGCCGTTCGTCGACGGCCACTTCACCCATGCGCACCCCGAGCACCCAGTCCTGGATGTAGCGCTCCATCTTGAGGCGTCCGATGACCCATCCTGCCACCATCGCGATGAGGAGCCCGGTAACGAGATAGAGGGCCGCGACCTTCCAGCCGAAGAGGCCGTAGAGCAGCACCAGCGCGATCTCGTTGACCATGGGCGCCGCGATGAGGAACGAGAGCGTGACGCCCAGGGGGATGCCCGCCTCGACAAAGCCGATGAACAGCGGCACGGCGGAGCAGCTGCAGAACGGGGTCACGATGCCCAAGCTCGCCGCCATGACGTTGCCCGTCGCCTCGCGGCGGCCGCGCAGCAGAGCCCGCGTCCGCTCCGGACTGAAGAACGAGCGCACGATACCGACGCCGAACACGACGATGGTGAGCAGCAGCAGGACCTTTACGGTGTCGTAGATGAAGAACTCGAGCGCCGAGGCGAAGGCGCTATCGCCGAGACGCAGCACGTCCTCCGTCAGCCAGGTGACGAACGGCAGCCAGTAGTGGTAGACGAGCGCCCACAGAGCGACCCCACCGAACACGCGGACCCACAGCGGCAGGCGCACGACGAGCCGTGCGAGAGCCTTGTGAGGGGCGCGAGAGGGAGCCCCGGCCAGGACCTCGGCCGGCGGGCCAGAGGGCTGAGGCTGGGCGGCGCATGCGCAGGCCGGCATCACGGCGTCCCGAGCCGCGGCTTCCGCGACAGCTGCCGTTGACTGCCCGACCTCGATGGCATGCTCACTCATGAGAGCTCACTCCTGCGCTGACGCCGTTGGTGGTGTAAAGGCCGTGATCAGCGGCGTGGCGGCAAGGTCGCGGAGCAGCCGCTCGTAGTCGTACGGGACCCGGACGAACTCGACGAAGTCGGGTGTCCCGAGTCTAGTTGGGTCGACGATCGCATAGCAGACGCGCCAGTCGCCGTCCTTGGGACGCCCGCCGCTGCCCACGTTGACGAAGGTGGTGTCACCCACCGGCCTCGCGTAGGGCACATGGGTGTGACCGAATAGGATGGCGCGATAGGGGAACTCGCGGGCCATGCGTTCCATGGCTGAGGCCGGGCGGTCCTCGAAGAGATACTCGTTGATGCGACGAGGGCTACCGTGGACCGCGAGCAGCTCGCCGGCCGGCGTCTCAAGCGCGAAGTGATCTTCCAAGGTGCGAAGGTAGGCCTTCACTTCGTCGCGCACCGCCTGCTGCGTCCATTCGAGCGAGGCGGCCCCCTCGGCCCGCTGCTCGTCGGTCTTGTACACACAGCCACATTCGCCGGTCTCGAAACCGATGCCCTGGTCGTAGTTGCCCATGAGCGAGGGGATGCCGCGGTCGCGGACGAGCAGCGCGACTTCGTTGGGCGACGGACCATAGCCGACGAGGTCGCCGAGCGAGATCGTGGCTGGGACCCCGCGCGCCTCGATGTCGCGGAGGATCGCCTCGAGGCCCGGCAGGTTGCCGTGCACGTCGCTGAAGACGGCGAACGGTGTGTCGATCCGCAGCGCCCTCACGCGCGAGTGTCCTTATCAATCAACATTGATATCAATCTACCTTGACCATAAACGGATGTCAATGTAAAGTCCCTCTACGTTGGAGCGTCCGTTCAATCATGGTGAGGAGCGTGACATGGCCGAGAGTGTGACCAGACGACTGTCCTTCCTGGACCGCTACCTCACCCTCTGGATCTTCCTCGCCATGTTCGTCGGCGTGGTCGTGGGTTGGGCGTTCGTCTCGGTGCCCGAGTTCATCGACCGCTGGACCGTGGGCACGACCAACATCCCCATCGCCATCGGCCTGATCGTGATGATGTACCCGCCCCTAGCCAAGGTGCGGTACGAGGAACTCGGCGACGTCTTCCGTGACTACCGGATCCTTGGTCTCTCGCTCGTCCAGAACTGGCTCATCGGCCCGTTCGTGATGTTCTTTCTGGCGATCATCTTCCTGCACAACTACCCGGAATACATGGTCGGCCTGATCATGATGGGGCTCGCGCGCTGCATCGCCATGGTCATCGTGTGGAACCAGCTGGCGAAGGGCGACACCGAATACGCCGCCGGGCTGGTCGCCTTCAACAGCGTCTTCCAGGTCCTCTTCTACAGCGTCTTCGCCTGGGTGTTCGTGACCAAGCTGCCGCCGCTCTTCGGCCTCGAAGGAGCGACGGTCGACATCACGATCGGGCAGATCGCCAAGAGCGTCTTCATCTATCTCGGGATCCCGTTCATCGCAGGCATGGTGACCCGGTTCATCGGGCTGAGGACGAAGGGGCGTGAGTGGTACGAGCAGAAGTTCATCCCGCGCATCAGCCCGCTCACGCTCATCGCGCTGTTGTTCACTATCTTCGTCATGTTCAGCCTCAAGGGCGACCTCATCGTCGAGCTGCCGCTCGACGTGCTGCGCATCGCCATCCCGCTTGCGTGCTACTTCGTGATCATGTTCTTCGTGAGCTTCTACATGGGACGGCGGATCGGCGCCGACTACTCGAAGACGGCCACGCTCAGCTTCACCGCGGCCAGCAACAACTTCGAGCTCGCCATCGCCGTGAGCATCGCCGTCTTCGGGCTGAACTCCGGCGAGGCCTTTGCCACTGTCATCGGACCGTTGGTCGAGGTTCCGGTGCTGATCAGCCTCGTGAGCGTCGCCCTCTGGATGGGGCGCAAGTACTGGGGCATGACCGACGAGCCCGTGCCGGCGGCAGTGGCCGCCGGCGCCGAAGAGGTCGCCTGCGACCCGCCAAGGAGCTGAGATGAGGACCACCCCAGACCCGGCGCGAGCCGGCGACATCACCGACTTCCTGCCCCTCTTCAAGGCGTTCTGCAACTCGACCAGAGCCCAGATCATCGAGTTCCTTCTCGGCGGTGAGCGCTGCGTCTGCGAGATGACCGGGCCCCTCGACCAGAGCCAGCCGCTCGTCTCGCACCACTTGGCGCTGCTCCGAGACGCCGGCTTGCTGAACATGCGCGACGAAGGAGCCCGGACCTACTACTCCATCAACTGGGAGCGCTTCGACGCCGACCTGTCCGGCTTCATCGCCTACGTCGAGCGCCTTCGCACCACCCCACGGCTTCAAGTCGACGCGACCTCGGCCTGCGCGACCACCAGGGCCAAGCGCCTCGAGAAGGCCGTTTCGTGACCCTGCCACTAAAGGAGACACCATGAAGTTCGAGATCCTCGGATCAGGCTGCGCCAACTGCCACAAGCTGATGGCCGTCACTGAGGCCGCCGTGCGCGACCTCGGCCTAGACGACACCGAGCTCGTCAAGGTGGAGGACTTCCCCACCATCATGTCCTACGGCGTCATGTCGACGCCCGCGCTGGTGATCGACGGCGACGTCGTGCTGAGCGGCAAGGTGCCGTCGCAGGCCGACGTCACCTCACTCATCACCACGGCGCTCGCCAAGTAGGGATGAAGACGCACCGCACAGATCGCGTGGCGCGCTTCACCCTGTCGCTTGTCCTCGGCATCGTCGGCGCGGTAACGCTCGTCGGCTGCGGCGGGTCAGGCGCGGACGCCGGCGAAGCCGGTACGTCCGCCGCCCCGACGCCGGCGGGCGGCGCAACGGCGGCGCCCATGGTCACCTTCGTGGAACTCGGCTCCGACAAGTGCATCCCCTGCAAGGAGATGCGCCCCGTGATGGACGGGGTCCAGGCCACGTTCGGTGACCAGGTGAAGATCGTCTTCTACGACGTCTGGGAGGACGAAGCGCCGGCGAAGGAGTACGGCATCCAGTACATCCCGACGCAGGTGTTCCTCGACGACAAGGGCGTCGAGTTCCACCGGCACACCGGGTTCTATCCGCAGGAGGAGATCGAGGCCCTGCTGGTGGAGCGCGGCCTCGAGAAGCTCGCCACGCCGTAGCGGCCAGCCGTGCTGGAGCAGATCCTCACCAGCCTGAGCAACGGGCTCGAGCAGTCGCTCGGCTGGGCTCTTCTGGCCGCGTTCGCCTGGGGCGTCGTGAGCATCGTCTTCAGCCCCTGTCACCTCGCCAGCGTGCCGCTGGTGGTCGGGTTCATTTCGACTCAGGAGGGCGCCTCCACGGGGCGCGCCTTCAGGCTGTCGCTGGTGTTCTCGCTGGGCGTCCTCGCCTCCATCGCCCTGATCGGCATCATCACCGCTGCCTTGGGCCGGCTGGTCGGCGACCTCGGGAGCGTCGGCAACGTCGCCGTGGCCATCGTGTTCTTCGTCTTCGGTCTCTACCTCATGGACCTGCTGCCGCTCAACTGGAACCTGTTCCCGGCGGTGACGCGCCACCGCGGGATGCCGGCCGCCCTGGGGCTGGGCCTCGTATTCGGCATCGGGCTCGGCCCCTGTTCTTTCGCCTTTCTGGCGCCGCTGCTGATGATCGTCTTCGGGCAGGCGCAGGCGGACTACCTGCTCGCCGCAGGGCTGCTGGGGGCGTTCGCCCTCGGCCACTGCGGCGTCATCGTTCTCGTCGGCACGGCCGCCAACAAGGCGCAGACAGTGGTGTCATGGGGTAGCCGATCGAGTGTCACACGCTGGGTGCGGCGGGGCTGCGGGGTCCTGGTCGTGCTGGCCGGCGTGTATCTGCTCCTCGGCTGAGTGTAAGGCGTAAGAATGAGCCGAGTGTCGCCGCTGGGCGTCGTTACCGTTTCGGGGGCTTGTACCCCTTCCCCACGCTCCAGCACTTGGCGACGGGTTCGCCCAGCGACCAGTACTTCTTGCTCGCCATGTCGAAGAGCAGCGGCTTGACCTTGGCGATGTCGACGACGCCGTTGGTGAGCACGGCCCTGTCCACGTACGTCTCGACGATCTCGCCCACGAACAGATCGTGCGTCGGGAGCTCGACGTGCTCGATGTAGGCGGCAGGCCATCGTCACCGGGCAGTCGTCGATCAGCGGCGCGGTGTCGAGCTCGCCGTAGAAGACCTCGAACACGCCGCTCTTGTCGACCGTTCTGCCGCTCGCCATGCCGATGGAGTCGGTGACCTCGACCATGTCCACCGACGGGATGCTCACGCTGAACGCGCGATTGGCCTTGATGCCCTCGTTCGTGAGATGGACCTTGCCCATCCCCAGCGTGATCCCCTTGAGGTGGGCGATGCCGACGTGCGCGATGGTGGCGAAGTCGGGCTTGCCGTCGACGACGCTGCCGACGATAGCGGTGACGAGCGGGTAGAGGGCGTTGGTGTCGCCGAGCTTCTCCTTCACTGTGGCGCTCCTTCGCGGTCGGGGCACTTGCGTGTCCCGTGCATACCCGCGGAGCGCCGCGCGCTAATCGGCCGCCGGGGGCTCGTCGTCCCAGTACGCCAGCCTGGGCAGGCGCGTGATCAGGCCGAAGGCGCCAAAGGAGACCTTCTGCGAGCGTGGATAGAAGCAGACCTCGTTGCCGATCCGTTCGCCGTAGGCGAGGTAGGTGATGCCGCCCTCGCCGGCGCGGATGGCGTGCGCGGTGCCGTTGCCCGCCGGAAAGACGGCCACGTGGCCCGGCCTGAGTGGCTCCTCGCGCGGCGAGTCGTCCGGCCGGCGGCAGTCGTAGAGCAGCAGTGCGCCGGAACCCGCGAGGACCACGAAGACCTCCTCCTCCGCCGAGTGGACGTGCGGCGGGTAGCTCATCATCCCGGGCTCGACCTCCACGTACCCAAGGCCGCTGGCGACGCTGCCGGCGGCCGTGCCGAGGTCGCGCTCGCGGAAGCACGCGTCCGCCTGCCGGGTCTCCGACGGATCGACGTGCTGAAGGTTGACGATGATCGAGGGGCGCGGGCTGGGCGGCGGCACCGGCAGGTCGCCCGCCGCCGCCTCCCGCGCCCACGGGTGCGGCTCGGGCCCGTCGCGACCCAGGTGGCGCCGTCCCAGGCGACGCCGGCACGGGGCAGGCGCGCGAGGGCCGAGGGCCGACGCGTGCCGAACGCGAGCACGTCCAGCTGCTGCCCGCCGGCGATCAGCGTATGCGCAGGGCCGCCGGCGAGATGCACGAGGCAATCCCCCGCGGCGATCGTCGAACGCCTGGCCGTCCTGCCAGCTGAGACCGGCCCCGGAGAGGACGAAGAAGATCTCCTCCTCCCCCTCGTGCGCGTGCACGGGGGTCGATCGCCTGCCGGGATCGATCTGGATGTGGCGCAGGCCGGTCGTGACGCTTCCAGCGGCGCGACCGAGGTCGCGCCACACGCCGGCAAGCGGGCCGACCTCGACACGGCGCCCGGTGACGTCGTCCCAGTGGACGAGAGGCGCGGCGGTCATGGCGCTCCTTTCACGCGACGGCGCGGCCCGTGGCGTTCGCCGCGGGCCGCGCCGACATCAGCTCAGGTCGTCTCGCTCTTGTCCGCGCCGGGGCCCTGCTCGTCGGCGGCAGGCTCCGCGCTCGTCGACGGCGGCTCGAACCGGTCCTCTTCAGGCGTCGCGGGCTTCGCCAGCGGATCGGCGGCGGCGGCCCATGCGTCTTCGCCCGGCTTGGGTGGCGCGGCTGGCGCGGCAGCCGGGGGCGGGGGCGCGGGCGCCGGTGCCGCGGCGGCGGACGGCGGTTCCGGCGCCGGAGCGGGCGGTGCGGCCGCGGCAGCCGGCGGCGGTGCCGGCGGCGGAGCGGGCGGCGCGGGCGCCGGAGGTGCCGGAGGCGGCGGCACGGGGGCGCCGGTGATCGGCGCCGAGGGCGCCGGCGGATACGCGGTCCCCGCAGTCGGCGGCGCCGGCGCCGACGGATACGCCGCGTAGCCTGGAGCAGCCTCGGGCAGGGGCGTGCCGTACAGGGCGTGGTCGAGCAGATGCGTCTCACCGGTGGCCTGGAAGTACATCGCCACGAGGTACGCGGCCATGTAGAGGCCGAGGAAGAGGCCGATGATCTGGCCGACCACGGGGATCATGCCGAGGATGCCGCTGACGATGCCGACGACGATCCCGCCGACCAGCAGCGTGACGAACGTCATCAGGTAGCCGGGGGCCTTCGCCAGCGCCGTGCTCCCCGACATCGCCTCGCCGAGACCGCTGCGCTTGTCGGCGATGAGGACCAGCGCGTACGCCCAGATCGTCATCAGTATCAAGCCCGGGATGATGAGGAACACGAAGCCGATGCCGATGAGCAGGCCGAGGACGAGCAGGGCGACGATGAACGCGCCGATGCCCTCCAGCCCCAGCTTGAGATCTCCCATCTCCGCCGCCCTGTTCTCGCGCACGCGGCGAAGCATGATCTTCAGCAGGGTCGAGTACTCCCACGCGCCCACGACGAGAGCAAGGACCGCAACGACGATGCCGAGCAGCACGAAGAGACCCCAGTTCGCGTCGTTGAGCTCCACCTGGTTGTCACTCGTGAGCGTGAACGACGTAGACTGCTGCCTCCCGTTCTCAAAGCGGCGAGCCCCATCACAGCGGCGGGGACGCCGATCACGACCGCGGCGATCACCGCCGTCACGGCGAGCGGCGCAAGATCCTTCATGAGCAGGTTCCACGCGTCCTTGAAGCAGCGACCAATGTCCATCCCGTCACCCCCGGGGCATGCGTCTGCCGTCATCGACTGTCCTCGCACGCGAGGCTGAGCCATGCTTCGTCGGGCGCGGCGCCGTTCCTGCGCCGTGACGACCGCCCCAGAGCAAGGGTGTGCGCCGGGACAACCGGACGGCGATTGTCCTCATTCCCGCTCCTCGGCTACACTGAAGACCAAGTCATGGACCCCTGCACCCGCAGACAGTTCCTCGCGCTGGCCGGCGCGGCGGCGGCTACGGCGGCGCTGGCTGCCGCCGGCTGCGGCGGCGGCGCGCCGCAGGCGCCGCCGACGAACAGCCGGCGCAGCCCGAGCGCCGCCCCGTCCGCCGACACGGCCGGCTCCACCTCGCGCCCGACGGACCGGCGCTCCGTGCTCGCCGTCGCCCGCGGCGGCGACCCGGAGGCGATCACGGTCGCCGCCCTCGCCGCGCTCGGCGGCATGAAGCGCTTCGTGCGCCGCGGCGACGACGTCGTCATCAAGCCGAACATCTGCACCGGGTATCACGGCCCGGAGTACGCGGCCACCACGAACCCGGACGTCGTCGGCACCCTCGTCGCGCTCTGCCGGCGCGCCGGGGCGGGGCGCGTGCGCGTCATGGACTCCCCGTTCGGCGGCCCTGCCGACGAGGCCTACCGGGTGAGCGGCATCGCCGCCGCGGTCGAGCAAGCCGGCGGAGAGATGGAGCTCATGGCGCCGGCCAAGTTCCGCGAGTACCAGATCCCCGACGGCAAGGCCATCTCGAGCTGGCCCATCTACCGGGACGTCCTCGCCTGTGACGTCCTGATCGACGTCCCCATCGCCAAGGACCACGGCCTCACGCGCCTCTCCCTGGCCGGCAAGAACCTCCTCGGCGTCGTCCTCGAACCCGGTTCGATCCACAGCGGCATCGGCCAGCGCACGGCGGACCTTGTCAGCGTCTGCCGGCCGACGCTCACCGTGGTGGACGCGGTGCGCGTGCTCACCGCCAACGGCCCGACCGGAGGCGATCTGAACGACGTCGAGCGGCTCGACACGGTCATCGCGGGGGCGGACATCGTCGCCGCCGACAGCTACGCCGCGACGCTCTTCGACCTCCGCGGCGAGGACATCCCGTACGTCCGCGCCGCCGCGGCGATGGGTCTCGGCGAGATGGACCTCGACAAGGTCGAGATCCGTCGCGCCCGCGTCTGAGCCGCGCTGCCGGCACAGCGGCTCAACGGGCGCGGCGACGTCTCTCCGTGGCGTCCGGCCCATGACGCCGAGACTCCACGCTCGGGCTGGCAGTCCGCCACGACGAGCGGGTATCGTTGTGACAGAAGGTCGAAGCGGTGTTCGCGCGACCTGACAAACCGGCAGACACGGCCGTAGGCACGGAAGTGAGTTCTTGACCTGAGGCTGTCTAGGGTGAACACCTTATTGACCGATTGCGAAACCGGGCACAACATGCGTGTGGGGGTATCTGGGAGACCAGACCTGGAAGGAGGGGCCATGGAGGCCATCGAGACGCTCAAGCGGGAGCACCGCATCGTCGACCAGGTCTGTGAGGCGTGCCGGCACGAGCTGGACCGCGCCGACGACTCAGGTGGTCTGGATGCGGTCGAAGTCGAGCGCTTCGTCGAGTTCTTCCGCTTCTTCACCAACGCGTGTCACGACCCCAAGGAAGAGGACCTCCTCTTCACCATGCTCCACCACAAGGGTCTCTCCTGGCACGAGGACCCGCTCGCCGACCTCGTCCGTGAACACGAGGAGATGCGGGTGATCCTCGACGCCGCCGCGGGATGGGTGCCGCTCCTGAAGAGCGGCGAGAGCAACGCGATGCGTCCGCTGTGCCGCGACATGCGCAGGTACACCGACCTCGTCCAGGCGCACATCCGCAAGGAGGAGGAGGGGGTCTTCGTCGACGCCCTGGAGCTGCTCACCGAGGCCGACCACGACGAGCTCACGCTTGCGTTCGAGAACGTCGCCTGCGACGAGGGTGACGAGGGGGTCCACCAGTACTACAGCGAGCTCGCCCGTGAGCTCGCCGCCTACAGTACCTGATCGCGGGCCAGCGCCCAGCCGATCACGCGCTCCTGTTCCGCGACGGCCTCCCAGTCGTCGTCGTCGAGACCGCCCAACGCCACGGGCACCAGCAGCTCCTCCTCCGCGGCAAGCGCGCGCCGCAACAGGCCGGTCGCATGTCGCGCTGCCCCCACCGCCGGCTCCGCTTCCCCCTTGCCGGTCACGGTGAGCGCCTGCTCGAGGGCGTCCAAAGCCGCGACCAGACCGGTGTCCACGAGTGCGGCGACGCCGTGCCCGCCACGGCTCAGCAGCGTCGGGTACCAGGCGAGGCGAAGGCGTCGTGCCTGTCGGTCGAGCTGGAGCAGCTTCGTCAGCAGGCCCGCGAGCGCCGGCCGCGCCTCGCGCCAGCGGCCGGCGCGCACGGGACTCGCGAGGGTGCCAGCGAGGTCCTCGACAGACGTCGCCAGGTCGCCGAGTCGCGCGGCCTCGTCGAGCAGCGCCCTCACCGGATGTCCGGGGTGCAGCGCGAGCCGAGCCGCCGGCCACTCACCCGTCTGGCCGGCGGCCTGCGTCATGGCATTCCCTGGGCCTCCGCGTCCGACGACGAGATCGCGTGCCAGAGCGGCGACCGCTTCCGAGTCGAGGCCCTGGGTGAGCGCATCGAGGCGCCCGGCGAGGTCGTCGAGCGGAGCCCCGTCCTCGAGCTCGTCCAGGATCGTGCGCAGCTCCTCTTGAAGGCGCGCGTCGGCCTTCAGACCGGCGACGTCCTCGCTGATCGGCGGCGAGGCGCCGGTCACGCGCCTGACCTCGGCCTGCACCTCGCGCAAGAACTCCAGCCACGGAAGATCCATCGCGGTGGCGAGCTCGGACAGCGTGACCACACGTGCCCATCTTCGGGCCGCGGCCGGTTGGGTGAGCCTGCCGAAGATCTCGTGCCGAGCCACGAGGAAGTCCTCGAGGAACGGGTATTGCTCGAGCAGCGCGTGAAGCGTCGAGGTGCGCGCGAGCACGGTCACCTCCCTCGCGCCTGCGCCCGGAAGGCGCGGCGCCGCCGAGGAGCGGTCGTGGGCCTCACTCTACCCCACGCGAGCCGCCGGTCCCTCGCGGGCGACTGGCGAGCGTCGCGGCCGGGTGGTATCCTGCCGCTCCCGCGCCGCGCGCCGTCAACGCGATCCGAGCCCGGCGCCCCGACCATGAGCGTCATCACCTTCCACAACGTCGAGAAGTCCTACGGCGGCCAGCGCCTGTTCGCCAACGTCGCCTTCGCCCTCGACGGCCACGACCACGCGGTCCTGGTGGGCCGCAACGGAAGTGGCAAGACCACGATCCTTCGTCTCATGGCCCACCAGGAGCAGCCGGATGCGGGCACGATCGCACGTGCCCGCGGACGGCGGATCTGGCTCCACGAGCAGACGCCCGAGCTCGTCACGGACCGCCCGGTCGGCGACTACCTCGCCGAGGCCTTCGGCGACGCCGTCGCTCTCGAGGGCCAGCTGCGGGCCACCGAGGAGGCCATGTCGGGGCTCGACGAGCACAGCCCGGAGCTGCGCGACACGATGCGTGCATACCAGCAGCTCCAGCGTCGCTTCGAGGAGCTCGGCGGCTACGCGTACCGCAGCCTCCTCGCCGGGGTCGTCGAGGGCCTCGGTCTCCCTGAGGAGATGCTCGAGCGCGGCCTGCACTCGCTGTCGGGTGGCGAGCTCACGCGCGTGACGCTGGCTCGCGCGCTGCTCGCCGACGCCGATCTGCTCCTCCTCGACGAGCCGACGAACCACCTCGACATCGACTCGGTCGAATGGCTCGAGCAGTTCCTTCTCGAGTACCCGCGAGCCTTCGTCCTCGTCACGCACGACCGCCGGCTGCTCGAGCGCGTGGGCCGACGGGTCCTGTCGGTCGAGCACGAGCACGTCGAGACGATCACCGGCGACTTCGCGACCTACGTCCGCGAGCGGGCGGCGGGCGGCGACCTGCTGCGACGGCGCTACGAGCAGGACCTCGAGAAGATCGAGCAGCTGCAGCGCTTCTACGACCGCTTCCACGCCAAGAAGAACAAGGCGAAACAGGCTAAGGCCAAGCTCACGCAGATCGAGCGCATCAAGGCCGGGATGAAGGCGCCGCCGCGCGAGGCGAAGGGGCTGCGTCTGGGCCTGCCCCAGCCCAAGCCCTCGGCCCGCGTGGTGCTCGAGATGAAGGCGCCGGCGGTGGCCGTCGGCTCCGCCGACGAGCCCACCGGCGCCCGAACCCTCATCCACGACGTCGACCTCGTGCTGGAGCGCGGCGAGAAGGTCGCCCTCGTCGGCCCCAACGGCGCCGGCAAGACGACGCTCGTCGAGACCGTCGCCGGCCTGCGCAGCGTCGCCGACGGCGCCGTCCACCTCGGTCATAACGTGCGGCCCGCCTACTACTCGCAGCAGGGCCGTGAGCTGCGCGAGGACTGGACGATGCTCGAGAACGTGCTGCCCATGACGGGTCACGACGAGGAGCAGGCGCGTCGCCTTCTCGGACGTTTCCTCTTCACTGCCGACGAGGTCGAGAAGCAGGTCGCCGTGCTCTCCGGCGGCGAGCGCAGTCGCCTGCGACTCCTGCGCCTGCTCGTCGGCGAGGCCAACTTCCTCCTGCTTGACGAGCCGACCAACCATCTCGACGTCATCTCGGTCGACGCCCTCGCCGACGGCCTCGACGACTACAGCGGCACGCTCCTCCTGGTCACCCACGACCGTCACTTGATCGACCGCGTCGCCGGACGCGTCCTGGAGATCCACGACGGCCAGCTGCTCGCGCACCTCTCCCCTCAGCGCTACTGGGAGGCGCGGGCGGCGCGGACGACGCCCGATGATGGCGGCGAGGCCGGAGCGCCTGCGTCATCGGGGACGGTCGGCGCCCGGAAGGGCGGCGGCAAAGGCGACGCCCCGGCCGCCGCCCCCGCGGGCGTCGTCAAGACCCGCCAGCGCAGCGCCGAGGAGGCGCGCCGGCAGCGAGCCCGCCTGCGCGCCGCCGAGGCCGCCGTCCTCAAGCTCGAGCGCCGCCTGGGCGAGATCGACGCGGACCTTGCCGAGCCCGAGACCTACGCCGACCGGGACGTGCTGGACCGTCTGCTCGACGAACGCTCGAGGGTCGAGGACGAGCTGCGGCGCGAGTACGAGGCGTGGTCGCGGCTCGTGGACGAGGACGCTTGACCCTGCCGGCGTCCCCTCCAGAGCGGAAGGGCGGTCTGACCCCGTCGCCCGACGAGGCCCGGGTGGCCGAGCTCCAGGAGCGGCTCCTGACATGGTTCGCGGTCAACGGACGCGACCTGCCCTGGCGGCGGTCGACCGACCCGTACGCCGTGCTCGTCAGCGAGGTCATGCTGCAGCAGACCCAGGTCTCACGCGTCGTGTCCCGGTACGCGGAGTTCCTGCGCGCCTTCCCCACCCTCGAGGCGCTCGCCGGCAGCCCCCTCGCCGACGTCCTGCGCATCTGGCGCGGGCTGGGCTACAACAACCGCGCCGAGCGTCTGTGGCGCTGCGCCGGCGAGGCCGTCGCCCGCGTCCCGGCGGGCCGGCACGCGTCACTCCCCGATACGCTCGAGGAGCTCCGTGCCCTCCCCGGCATCGGTCCCTACACGGCGCGCGCCGTCCTGGTGTTCGCGCGCAACGCCGACCTCGCCGCCGTCGACGCGAACGTGCGCCGCGTCCTGTCGCACGAGCTCGACCTGCCGACAGACCTCGCGCCGGCCGCGCTGCAGACCGTCGCCGACGTCGTCCTGCCGAGGGGGCGCAGCCGCGACTGGCACAACGCGCTCATGGACTACGGCTCCCTGGTGCTGACGGCGCGTGCCACGGGCATCGCGCCACGGACCCGCCAAGGCGCCTTCGAAGGCTCGCGCCGCTGGCACAGGTCGCGGCTCCTGCGGACCCTGCTCGACGACGGGCCCCAGGACGTCGCCACCCTTGCCCGCCGTCTCGGGGTCGAGGCGGACTACGTCGACGACCTCTGCCGAGCGCTCGAGCGCGACGGCCTGGCGCGCCGCGGCGACGGTCTGGTCGGCCCAGCCTGAGAGGCGGCGGCGACGGGCCGGCGGAGCCGGCCTGAAGCGCCGCCACCGCGGGTAGCTTGACGGGGAACGGTGACCCAGGAGGGACGATGATCTACGACGTCGACATCGCGCGCGTGCCCGAGCAGACCCTGCTGACGCTGCGGGCGCGCGGCCCCATCGCCGGCATCGGCGCCCGGATGGCCCGCCTCCGTGAGCTCGCGACGCAGGAGGACCTCCTCCCCGCCGGCCCGATGATGGGGCGGTTCTACGACGATGACACCGAAGCGCCGGACCTCGACTTCGAGATCTGCCTCCCGGTGGCGCCGCGCGCCGATGGCTCGATCCCGGACGCGGTCGCGGAGGCGCGCGGCGAGCTCGTGCCGGCACACCACGCCCTGACGACGACACACGTCGGGCGCAGGGACCAGATGGACGACGCGGTCAAGGCCCTCCGCGAGGCGCTCGACGCGGTCGGCTACCGCACCTGCGGTCCTCTCACCGAGGTGTACGTGACGACCCACGCGTCGACGCCAGACCCGGAGAAGCAGATCACCGAGCTGCGCCTGCCCTACGCGCGCTGAGCCCCTGCGACGTACCGGCGCACGTTCGCGCCCCTCGCCCGAGGGCGACGCTCAGGTGCGGAACATCGTCAGCAGCATCACCAGGTCCTCGGACGCCTGGACGGCGTGGCGCATCTCCGCCGGCATGTAGAACAGCATCCCCGGCCGCGCCTCGTGGGCGGTGCCGTCGAGGACCACCGTCCCCCGGCCCCCGAGGATGTGGATCGCCGCCGGCACGCTTGCGGTGTGCTCCGAGAGCTCCTGCCCGGGGGCGAAGGTGAAGTGCACGAGCTTGTGGTGGTCGTTCTCGACGATGCTCTTGCTGACGATGCCCTGGTCGGCTACCTGCGTCATGGCCGACAGATCGGCGATCACCGGCTGCTCCATCTGCGTCCTCCTGTCCCGGCCCCGCGAAGGGGCGCCCTCTGCTGGGTCGGACGGCCGACGTCGCCGGCCGCCTTCGCCCGTCCGTACCCTTCCTCGCGGCATCCCGACCTTGACCTTCGTCAGAGCCGGCCGGTGCGGCTCGGTGCCGGGCTGCAGCGACGCGGCGTACCTTAAGAGCGGGGAGGCCGATGTCGATAGCATGGTCTGACCGCCCATCACCCGAGGAGGGCTGAGGTGAAGCTCCCGTGGGGAGACCGTCACTGGCTGCCGGCGCTCTGGCTGGCCGAGGCCTGCATCGCCGTCGGCGCCGTCGCCACGCTGGCGCGCGGCGGGACGCCGCGCGACATGGTCATGGTCATCGGCTTTCTGGCGCTGTGCGCGGCGGCCCTGGCGCTTCCCGGCGCCGCGCTGCGCCGCCTCATGAACGGCCTCGGCGTCGGCGCCCAGCGCCGCCGCCTCGTGCTGCAGCTCTACCTGGCGCTGGCGGCGGGGGCCGTCGCGGCGACTCTGGGGACTGCGCGGGGCTGGGCGGCCGTGGTCGCGATCCTGCTCACGGGAAACGCCCTCCTGGCGCTCGAACTCGAGGCTCGGGCAGTCGCGGCGCAGGAGGGTGGCTGACGGAGACGGCGCCGCCGGAGCCGCGACGCCGCAGGCGTCGCGGCCGGAGCGGCACGCGATCCCTCCGGCAGCGGTGGTCAGGCCCCGAAGTAGGCCGGGTAGCGGCGCGCCTTCTTCTTGCGTCGCCGGTAGGTGTGCGCCAACTCGATGAAGATGCCGACGTCGCGCTCGAGGTCGCCCTGCGTGCCGTCGAAGTAGAACACCCTGATCGGCACGCCGTCGAGGTCGCGCTGCACCGCGGGGTAGATCGCCTGGGTGACGATGCCGTTCATGCAGCTGAAGGGGCTGATGTCGATGATGCCGTCGGCGCCCTTCTCGTACATGTAGATCGACTTGCCTGTCGACAGCACCATCTCGCCGAGGGCGCCGGTATACGGCAGGTAGGGCTCACTCATCGTCGAGCACCTCGCGCACGCTGTGCGGCTCCTCGTACCCGATGAAGTCGTCGTGCCAGGGACCGTAGATGGCGTGCTCGTCGGAGCGCTGGATGCGCGTCTTGAGGTAGCGCACCGCGCTCTCCTTGGAGTACTTGCGGCCCTCGTCCTCGAGACGACGGCGCTGCTCGTCGTCGACGTACCACACCCACTCCCCGATGTCGGCGAGCCAGCACTCGCCGCCCTGCTGCTCGACCAGCCGGACGAGGTCGAAGTTCGAGAACGTGTTGTGGCGGCAGAAGATCTCGCCGACCACGCCGATCAGCGGCCGCGCCGGATCGTAGTCGGCCGGCAGCGCGCGGAAGCGGTCGCGAGCCTTCGTCATGGCGGCCACGATGCGCGCCAGCCGCTCCTTGTGCGAAACGCCCGTGGCGCTGACCGCGCGTCCCACCTCCTCGAGGCTCTCCAGGTACAACCGGTCGGTGGACCCCTTCTCGCGCTCGTAGGGGCGGGTCTTGAGCAGCGCCTTCATGAGGATGTCCTGGCAGAGCACGGCGCGCCACGCCGTCCGGACGAGGTCCATGGAGTACTGGCCGATGGACGAGTAGCCGTCGTTCGAGGTGATGGTGATGATCGGCACGTCGTCGTAGCCGAGCTCGTCGAACTTGTTGCGGATGAGGTGCATGTACTGGCCGAAGCGGCACGGACCGTTGGCCGTGGGCATGAGGAAGGCGACCTTCTCGCGCCCCAGGTCCTCGATCATGCGCAGGAAGTCGCCGACCGTGATCTTCTGCGGGTAGCACTCGTCGCCGGACGTCACCCGCCCGCCCAACTCAAGCGTCCGTTCGTCGGAGTGCGTGGTGACTTGCGCGTCGAGCCCGATCGACCGTATCGAGGCGGCGAAGAGGTAGGAGCCCCCGTACGGCATCTGCGGCAGGTAGAGGGTGCGCCCCTCGAGACCGAAGTCGCGGATCGCCTGCTGGATCTTGGGATCGGCGGTCTGCACCTGCTCAGGTGCGGCCAAGGGACACCTCCTCGGCGGCGACGGGCTCGCATCCCGGCTCTTCCTCGTGCGACCACCAGCGCAGGAAGCCCTTGCTGTCGAGGTAGGCCTCGCAGCGCGTCATCGCCCCGGCGTCGTTCTGATGCTCGTCGAACTGGAGGGTGAGGTACGGCTTGCCCGAGGCCTCGCGCACGTAGTGCTTGATGTACGAGTCCGGGCCGCACTTGAAGTTCGTCATGTAGATGAGGTGGAGGCGCGGGTGGTCGCCGACGAAGCGCGCCGCCTGGAGGATCTTGCGCCCGTAGTTCCAGTACATGTTCGGAACGATGTCCGTGATGTCGATGCCCTTGATCGGCAGGAAGTCGATCGGGATCAGGTTGACGCCGTAGAACTTGCGCAGCTTGCGAGGGATGTCCATGGTGATGCCCTTGTCGTACATGTTGTACGGACGGCCGATGAGGACGATGCCGAGCTCGCCGGTCTCCTCGAGGGTGGCGAGCGCGCGGGCGCCGGCCGCGAGCAGGGCGTCGCGGAACTCGTCCTGGGCGCGCGTCGCGGCGTCGAGCGCGGCGCGCAGGCGCCGCTCGTCGGCGCCCAGGCGCGCGCCGACCTCGCGCAGGTCGCGCACGAGTTCGTCGCGCCCGAGGCGGAAGCGCACCCGCGGCGCGAGCAGCTTGTCGCGCTGCTCCTCGATGCGCGGCGCCGCCCGGACCACGAAGGGCAGCGTCTGACCCCACGGACAGGCGTGCGAGTTGAACTGCGGGAACTCCGTCTCCTCGTTGATCTGGTTGGGCACGAAGACGTAGTCGACGCCCTCGCGCAGGAGCCAGTCGACGTGTCCGTGCGCCACGCGGATCGGGAAGCACGGCTCGGCGACCGTGAGCTCGACGCCGGTCTCGCGCATCGTCTTGTCGCTCTCCGGCGACAGGACGGGGCGCACCCCGAGCTCGGCGAAGAACGTCGCCCAATACGGCAGTCGGTCATAGGTGTACATGCTGCGCGGGATGCCGACGGTCACGGACGCGGCGGCGGTGCGCTCCTGGGCGGCCAGATACGGCGCCATGAGGAGCTCGTCACGCAGCATGATGAGGTCCTCGATCACCGGCTCCTTGTCGACCTTGGCCGGCTTGCGGTACCTGTCGGAGCACTTGTCGCCCCAGTACGTCTTCTGGCCCTCGACCGTGAACTGGCGCACGTCGCACTCGTTGGAGCAGCCCTTGCAGACGAAGTCGACGACCGTGTAGTCGACCTGGTCGAGGTCCCAGCCGCGGAAGGTCGTCGCCGCGCCGGTGCGGCCGACGCGCTCCTTGGCCAGAAGCGCCATGCCGAGCGCGCCGATGACGCCGTTGTACGGCGGAACGATGATCTCCTTGTCGAGGATCTGGCTGAACGCCGCGGCGACGGAGTCGTTGTAGGCGGTGCCGCCCTGGAAGAAGATGCAGTCCCCGACCTTGCGCTCGCGCACGAGCCGGTTGAGGTAGTTGTAGGCGATCGAGAAGGCGAGGCCGGCGACGAGGTCCTCGCGCCGCGCGCCGCGCTGCTGGTAAGCCATCACGTCGCGCTCCATGAACACGGTGCAGCGCTCGCCGAGGCGGATCGGCGCCGGCGAGCTGAGCGCCATGCGCGCGAACTCGCCCTTGATGTCGATGCCGAGCTTCTCGGCCTGCTCCTCGAGGAACGACCCCGTGCCGGCGGCGCAGGCCTCGTTCATGGCGAAGTCGACGACGATGCCGTCCTGCAGGCTGATGAACTTCGAGTCCTGGCCGCCGATCTCGAAGATCGTGTCGACCTGGCGGTCGATGCGGCGGCCGATGAAGTCGGCGCCCGTCTTGTGGGCGGTGATCTCGTCGGTCACGATGTCGGCGCCGGTGAGCTCGCCGATGAGCTCGCGGCCGGAGCCGGTGGTGCCGACGCCGCGCAGGACGATGCGCTCGCCGATCTCGGAGCGGATCTCGGCGAGGCCGGCGTTGACGACCTCGACCGGCCGCGCGTCGGTCTTGACGTAGATCTCCTTGATGACCTCGCCGGCCCCGTCCATGACGACGAAGTTCGTCGAGACGGAGCCGATGTCGATGCCCATGAAGACGTCGACCTGGCGCTCCGTCGGACGGCCACGCGTACGCCTGCGCCATGTCGCGCAGCAGGAGCACCTTGTCCATCGCCAGCGGCTCGGTGACCGGGAACTCGGCAGCCGGCAACGCCGTGGCGTCGAGCGCGCCCACGGCAGCGGCGCGCGCCTCACCGGCGGCCACCTCGAGCAACGCCGCCCCGATCGCGCCCATGGAGGTGTGGAACTCGGGCACGAAGAGGCTGCCGTCCTGGAAGTCGAACGCCTCGCGCAGCGCCTGCACGGCGCCCTTGTTGGCGGCGACGCCGCCGATGAACGCGACCGGCGGCTCGACGATCTTGCCCTTGGAGATCGTGCCGCGGAAGTTGCGGATGACGGCGTCGCAGAGGCCGCGCAGGACCTCGGGAGGCTCGTAGCCCTTCTGCTGGGCGTGGATCATGTCGCTCTTGGCGAACACGCTGCAGCGCCCGGCGATGCTCGCCGCCTTGCCGGCGCCGAGGACGATGTCGCCGACGTCCTCGATGTCGTAGAGGAGCCGGCTCGCCTGCTGGTCCATGAACGACCCGGTGCCGGCGGCGCAGTCGCCGTTGGTCTGGTAGTCGGCGATGCCCCCGCCGCAGCCGCCGTCGCAGGCGCTCTCGAGACGGATGAACTTGGAGGTCTCGCCGCCCATCTCGAATATGGTCTGCGCCTCGGGGTGCAGAGCGGACAGGCCGCGAGTGATCGCCTTGAACTCGTTCTCGAACGCCGCGCCGAGCGCCTCGCCGACGAGGCGAGCGCCCGACCCTGTGACGCGGATACCGCCGATGGTGGCGGAGGGAAGGACGACGCCGAGGTCGTCGAGCAGCGACTGCGTCGCGTCCGCCGGCCCGCCCTTGATGCGCCGGTACGCGGTGACCAGCAGCGGTCGTCCCTCGACGACGGTGAGACCGTCGCGCGGGGTCCTGGAAGAGGTCTCGACGCTCCCTCAGGAGCCGGTCGAAGAGGTCACGGTCGTCAGCCTCGCCGACGAGGGCGGCGTTGAGGCTGATGCAGCCGATGTCTATGCCAAGCGCAGCCATGGGAAGTGTGCGTCGAACCTCCGGAGGGGGACCCGCCGATGTGACCGCCATACCCTACCGGCGCACCGGGGACCCCGCAAGCCGTGGAATGAAGACTACTTCAGTCTGCATTGAGCGTCAATCGCAGGCCGCGGACCCGCGCGGCGAGGTGGTCGTCCATCACCCCCGAGCGCCGCCGCGCCGTCACCCCTCGGCGCGTACAGACGTCACCCTCCGGCGCGCGTGGACGTCACCCATCACCGGCGATCGTGAGCCTGTGCGGCCGGCCGGCGCCTCGCTAGCATGCTTGTCGAGGCGCCGGCCGGCCGCCCATCCCTGTCATCGCACCTGTGGGGGTCACGAGAGTGAATGCCACGACCACGCTGACCAATCGCGAACGCCGTGAGAACGTCGCCTTTCTGAGCCAAGCGTACACCGAAGGCGGACGACGGCCGCCCGAGGTCCTCGACGACGCCGAGCGCGAGCGCTTCGCCAGCGCCGAGCCCGCCGATCAGGCGGGACTCTTCTTCAAGCTCCTGTGCCACGGCGCCCTCGCCGCGCAGCCCGCGCCCGAGAGCGTCATCGACGCGGACTGGCGCCGCCTCGTGGCGGCCGGTGTGCTGGACGAGCTCCTCGACGGCACGTTCGACCTGGGCCGCTACGCCCTCGACCCGCCGGTCTCGCGGAGCGACAGCAAGGGCAAGATCATCGACTTCACGAGACTCGCCGCCACGCGCGAGACGTGGACGCGGCTGCTTCCCGAACCGCCCGATCCCGAC
This sequence comes from uncultured Thermoleophilia bacterium, assembly GCA_963707855.1. Lineage (GTDB taxonomy): Bacteria > Actinomycetota > Thermoleophilia > UBA2241 > UBA2241 > UBA2241. The sequence continues at coordinate 233,309 of CAVPRQ010000025.1, read as the reverse complement.
GTCGCCGTGGACGTGCTCCACGCCGCCTCGGGCGGGGCGCTCAAGTCGCGCGCCTTCTGGGCGGTCCGCGAGATGCGGCGCTACGGCCTCTGGCAGAGCGAGGCGCTCGACCGCTTCGCCTGCGTCCCCGACGGACGCGTGCGCAAGCGCGCCGTGCGCATGGGCCTGATCGACCTCCCCGAGAAGGCCGACACGTTCGCCGACATGAAGGCGGTCTCCCGCGCCCTCTACGCCGTCTTGCGCCTCGGCGACGCGCCGGCGGCCGCCTTCGACCTGCCCGTCAGTGCCGCCGCGCAGCGTTGCGAGACCTGCGACGCGGCGCGCATGGCGAGCTGTCCGATGCCGCACTGCCGCTGGCGGCGCGACCACGCCGACGCGTAGACGCGGGCGACGGCGGACGTCCGTCGCCGCGCGGTCGCGCGAACGAGCAGAGGGGCCGGCCCGCGCTGTGCGCGGGCCGGCCCCTCTGACCTCTCTCGGCGGCACTGCCTCCGCCCCGCCGAGGGACCTTCTACTTCACGGTGATCTTCGTCAGCGTCGCGGCGTACTGAGGGTTGCCGCCCCGGTCGACCGCGGTCAGCGTCACCGTGTAGATCCGCCGCGCCGGCGGCTTCCAGAGGATCTCGGCTCGCGTCCCGGACGGCACCCATCCTCGGCCGATGACCGCGATCGTCTTGCCGGACCGGTCGCGTACCGTCGCCGTCACGCGTACGTCAGCGCTGAAAGGATCGGAGACGGCGAAGACGATCCGTGCCCGTCTGCCGAGCTCGACCGTGACGCCGGCCGGCGCGCTCAACCGCGGCCGGTAGCGGTCCACCTTGACCGAGCGCGCCGCGTCGACGGCGCCGAGGGAGCTGGTCGCCCTCGCCGTCAGTCTGTACGCACCGTTCGCCGCCCGGCTGCCGTCATCGAGGAGGCCGTCCCAGACGACGGCGTGGCTCCCTGCGGGATACGCCGCGCGTCCGAGCGCGCGGACGGTCGCGCCATCGCGCGTGACCGCGAGGACGACCGTCGCCGCGCGTGTGAGCTTGAAGCCGATGCTCGCCTTGTCCTGCACACTGTCGCCGTTGGGCGAGATCGTCTGCGGCCTGGGGCGCAGGAAGCCGAGCGTACGGTCGATCGTGGCCGTCGCCGTCCGTGAGGCGGCGTTTCCCGCGGCATCCTTCGTCTCGACGCGCAGCAGCGCCGCCCCCTCGGGCGCGCCGACCGGCGTCCCGGAGCCGGAGAGACGCCCGTCCCACGTCACCGCACGTCGGCCGGCGGGCAGCTGTCTTCCAGCCCGCGACCGTGCCCAGCACCGCGCCGTCGGCGTCGACGACGAGGACGCGCGCCGCGCACGGCTCGGGCGTGACGAAGCGCACCCTGCAGAGGTCGGCGAAGCCGTCGCCGTTGGGGCTGAAGACCGCCGGCATCACGCCGATCTCGGTCGGCGTCGGCGGCACCGTGTCGATGACCACCGTGGCCGTCGCCGCCCTGGCCTCTGCTCCGCCGGCCCTGGCGCGGGCGACGACGCTGTAGGCTCCGTCCGGCACGACGGCGCCGGCCGAATCACGCCCGTCCCAGCGGAGGTCGACGGTGTCGCCGCGGCCGCTGAAGCGTCGCTGGAGCGTGCCCCCGGCGTCGACCACCGAGACCGTCCAGTCCGCCGGCTCCGAGGTCCTGAAGCGGACGCGTGTCCGCTCCTGCACCCCATCGCCGTTTGGGCTCACGTTGACGGTGCCGACGACGTAGTCGTAGATCTTCGGCAGTCCCATGCCGCCCACGGTCTTGCGCACCCCGGGAAGCAGCCGGTACAGTGCGTCGCCCGGGCAGGCGGTCCAGTTCGCCTGGCGGTGTCCGGCGATGACCGGGAAGGGCACGATCTGGCCCTCCGTGAACTTCCTCGTGTAGTGGCACTCGAGCCGCGCCGTAGCCTGAGGATCGACGTGGTGCACGTCGAGCTTCCAGGCGAGGAGTCGCTTGAGGGCGCTCATCATCGCCTCCGGCGGGCTCGCCGAGACGAACGTCCCGATCATCGCGATGCCGGTACTGCTGGTGTTGAACCCGAGGACCTGGGCGCCGATCACGCCTCTGGTGACGCCGCCGTAGCGGCCCTCGTAGACCGTCCCGTACCTGTCGATGAGGAAGTTGTAGCCGAGGTCGCTCCACTTGAGGCCCTTGACGTCGTAGTAGTAGATGCCACGGACGAGGCCCGGCGCCTGGGCACGTGAGTAGGAGTTGGCGTTGACCGTGTGGTGGACGAACGCCATCTTCACGGGCGCGTACTCGGGGGCGTGACCACGCAGCGACTCGTCGGCGCCCCACTGCGCGCGCGTCACGATCGCCGGCTTGTCGGTCATGGCCGCGGCGATCGGCGTCGCGCCGACACCCGCGATCGCGGCGACGGTCGCGCGCGCCGTCGACGCCAGCCGGTCGATGACGGTCGCGTCCCCGCTGGTGTTGAGGAACATGAGGCGCACGCCGTCGAGCCTGGTCGGCGCGTCCCCGCGGCCGGGAGCCGCGCCTGCCTTGACCTCCACGTAGCGCGCCGACCCGACCCACACGGGCTCCGTGAAGGCGGCTGGCCCGCCGGCGCCCTCGTCCGGGCCATCGCCGGCGCTGCTCTCGCCGTCGTCACCGCCAGCGCGGACTTCGAGATCGACCGTGATCCAGGGGCCCCACGCGCGCCCGTCGGAGCTGGTCCGCAACGCGACCGTGAGAACGGACCCGTCGGGCAGCGGCTCGTCGCAGAGCAGTCCCACCATGTCGAAGCGAAAGCCGGGCTCGACCACGCGGCCAGCGGCCGGGCGGCGCCGGCACGGCGGCGGCCTCTCCGGCCGCGGACCTGAGGCTGGCCGCCCCGTCCGCAGCCTGCGTCGCGGCGACGGCGAGGCCGCCGCCCAGCTGGACCGTCTTCTCGCGGACCGGCGGCGTCGACGCCCAGCCGGCCGCCGCCGAGCTCACGCGGGGCAGCGTCCAGACACCCGCGAGGCCGATCGCGACGGTGCTGATGAAGATGGCCGCCCGGCGGGCGGCCTGCTTGTGAGTGGTGCGTCGTGCCATGACTGGTCCGTGCTCCTGGTTTCGACAGGGTAGCACGATTCCCTTAGCCGGCGGTCGACGGGCGACCCGCCCCAGCCGACGCGTCGAGGCGTTGGCTCAGGGGCGACGCGCTCTCGGCGGCAGCACGGCGCCGGACTCCCGAACGGCGTGTGCCGGGGGCCGACAAGGCCCCCGGCACACTGCCCACGGCATGGCGGCGCAGCCTCAGCGGGCCGCCGCGCCGACCCCCCTCTCTGCCTCCTGGCCGACCGTGCACGACCAGACCGGCGCGTAGACGCGCTCGACCTCGGCGGCGTAGTCGTCGATGTCGGCGCGCAGCTCGGTGAACAGGCTCTCGGCGCCCGGGTGCGTCGGCTGCGCGCCGGTGAGCGCCATGATCTCGCGCGACTGCTCCGGGTTGTCGATGAGCATGCAGGGCTTGAGCAGGTTGTGACTGAACGGCTGCCGGCGGCGGATCTCGCGGAAGTACGGCGAGTTGAACGCGTCGGCGAGGCTGGTGTCGTGGATGTTGTCGGTCGCGAAGTGGGTGAAGATGCACGGCTCGACCCAGCCTTCGCTGTTGACGTGCATGTAGTGCTTGCCGGCGATGCACCCATTGACGTACGGCGCGTCGCCCCAGAAGTCGACGGCGAAGATCGGCTTGGTGTCGCGGATGCGCAGGACGCCCTCGCGGAACTCGTTGCGCTCGTCGGGCGTGAGCATCGGCGCGATGCTCGGGTCGCGACCGATGGGCATGTAGAGGAAGTTCCAGTTGAGGACGGCACCCCGGGCGACGAGGGGGTCGACCCATTCGTCGCTGACGAGCATGCGCCAGTTGTGACGCGTCACCGTGGCCGAGTAGCCGAACACGATGCCGCGGTCGCCGAGCATGTCCATGACCTCGAGGATCTGGCGGTACACGCCGCGGCCGCGACGCGCGTCGGTCGTCTCCTCGTCACCCTCAAGGCTCAGCATGGGGGCGACGTTGCCGAGCTCGGCGAGCTCGTCGACGATCTCCTCGTCGATCAGCGTCCCGTTCGTGAACACCTGGAAGTACGACTGCTGGTTCCTCGCCGCAAGATCGAGGAGCCCGTCGTAGATGAACGGCTCGCCGCCGAGAAGGGTGAAGAGGTGGACGCCCATGTCGTTGCCCTCGTCGACGACCTTCTGGAGGATCTCGGGCTCGAGGTCCTTGTCGGGCGGGTACTCGGCCGCGAAGCATCCCGCGCAGGAGAGGTTGCAGCGCATCGTCGGACTCATGAGGATCGTGGTCGGAGCCGCAGAGACCGGGAGCCGACGCCATGAACTCCCTCCGTTTGGCCACACCGCGAAGAAGTGCGTTCACGATAAGACATTCGATGAAGCGGTCGCGGCACTTCGGATCGAGTCCCTGGCTGACGTGACGGGCGATGAGCAGGGCCGGATGGTCCTCCTCGACCTTGGTCCTCACGTGGCGGACGATGCCCTTGTACTCGTTGGGCGTGATCTTCTCGGCAAGCTTGAACGCCCGCAAGATGCTCTTCTTGTTGCCGCTCCCGGCGAGATCGAGCATCTCGTTGATGATCCGCCTCTGCAGCGAGCTGTAGAGGCCGGCCTTGGTGACCAAAATTGCCCTCCCTTCACCCGTTGGCGGCCGTGCCCAGGGCCGCGGCGCCCTGGCCGTCCGCGGAGGCGTTGCGGCTAGTGGACGACGGCCGGCCGAGATGACGACCGTCACCCTGGCGCGACACGCCTCCAGACGATCGGCCAGTCCTCCCGCAGTTTATCACCGAGAGACTCGTACGGAGCGTAAGGAGCTGCCTGGACAGGACCTTCGGCGCCCCAGGGCAGGACGTGCCGTCGCCTCGCCGGACGACGGGTTGTGTGTCAATCCGTCTACGCCACCCTCATTCTTCTCGCGCGAGCTGCCGATAAGGGGACGGTACGAAAGGGCAAACCTGTCGTGAGGCAGGGACGCAAAGCCAGAGGTCTTGGATGGCCAAGATAGCTCGGTTGCCGAACCACCCCGCCTCGGGTTTGAGTTCAGCCTTCCGCGCGACGTCCTCCTCGCTTCGTTCCCGCTCACGGCATCGGTGAGCGCCCGCGCCGCCGGCCGACGGTCCGTCGGCCGCCGGGCGGGCGCCGATGTGGAGGCGAGAACGATGAAGACGCGGATCACCCTGGCGCTGGTCGTCGTGACGTTCCTGCTCGCGGCGGCGCCGGCGTCCGCCGACCCGGCGAGCGACAAGGTGAACCCGGGCGTTGCCGTCGCTCTCGAGGCGGCGGGTCCGGGCGAGGCCGTGCCCGTCTTCGTCTTCGCCCCCGGCAGGCTCGGCGCCGTGTGCGCGAAGCTGCCGACAGGCGCCGATGCAGAGGGGCTTCCGCTCGTCGGCGCGGTCGCGACCTGGCTCACGGCCGATCAGATCGAGGACCTTGCCAGTCTCCCCTACGTACGGTCGATCGTCGCCGACATGCCGGTGTACGGCATCGGCGTGGCCGACGCGACGATGGACGTCACCAACCTCACCATCGGCCTCGGCGAGCTGGAGGCGCCACGCGACGGCGGTCCGAGCGGCGCCGGGGTCACCGTGGCGATCCTCGACAGCGGCGTCGGCGTGAACACCGACCTGGCCGAGAGCCGGATCGTCGGGTGGGTGGACCTCATCAAGGGCAAGAAGCGGCCGTACGACGACGCCGGTCACGGCACGTTCGTCGCCGGCCTGATCGCGGGCGACGGCACGGCTTCGCTGCCGATCGCGGACGGCGGCTGGGCGACGACGCAGTTCCGCGGCGTCGCCCCGGCGGCGGACGTCGTCGCCGTCAAGGTGCTCGACCGTTTCGGCCAGGGCCGTGCCTCGACGGTGATCGCCGGCATCGCCTGGGCGATCGCCCACAAGGACGAGCTCGGTATCCGCGTGCTCAACATCTCGATCGGCGGCAACCCGTCCGGGCCCGCCGCCGAGGACCCGCTGGCGCAGGCCGTCGAGGCGGCCTGGGAGGCGGGCATCGTGGTCGTGTGCGCCGCCGGCAACGAGGGCGAGTTCGGCCTCGGCGGCGTCCTCTCCCCCGGCAACGACCCCGCCGTGATCACGGTCGGCGCGACCGACACGCGGCAGACCCCCGGCCTGGCCGACGACGTCGTCTGCGCCTACAGCTCGATGGGCCCGACGCTCTACGACGAGGTCGCGAAGCCCGACCTGGTCGCGCCCGGGAACCGCCTCATCTCACTGCGCGAGAAGGCGAGCTACATCGACCGCACCTTCCCCGAGAACCTGATCCCCGTCGAGGACTACGCGCCCGCCGCCCCGGCGAAGGTCCGGTCCAACTACGTGAAGCTCTCGGGCACGAGCACGGCGGCCCCGGTGGTCGCCGGCGCAGCGGCGCTGCTGCTCGGAGCAGAACCCGAGCCTCACGCCCGATGACGTCAAGCTGCGCCTGATGCGCAGCGCCGACCCGCTGGCCGGACGCGAGCAGCTATGCGCAGGGCGCCGGCCTGCTCGACGTCGACGGCGCTCTCGACGAGACCGCGCGCGCCGAGTCCCCGGCTCTCTCCGCCGACCTCGGCGACGGCACCACGATCCTCAGTGAGGACACCTACGTCGAGTGGGACAAGTTCGCGTGGACGAAGTTCGCCTGGACGAAGTTCGCCTGGACCAAGTTCGCCTGGACCAAGTTCGCCTGGACGAAGTTCGCCTGGACCAAGTTCGCCTGGACCAAGTTCGCCTGGACCAAGTTCGCCTGGACCAAGTTCGCCTGGACCGTGCTCATCGAGGGGCAGTGACCGCGAACGGCCACGCCGAGCAGGCCGGCGCCGCCGCGGCGCGGCAGCAGACCACGGTCGTCCTGGCGGTGGCGGCCACCACGGTGGTCGCCACCGCCTGTCTGGTGGGCGCCGCGTGGCTCGACGGCGCCACCGTCTCTCTGGCCCTCGGCGCCTTCGTCGTCCTCGCCGCGCTGACCGACCTGCGCGAGGTCCGGCTCCCGGTCGTCGGGATCGTGACCATGTCGTTCGTCCCCGTCCTCGCGGCCCTGATCGAGCTCGGCCTCTGGGAGGCGCTCGTCGTGGCCGCGGTGTCCGGGGCCGCGACCGCCGGGTTCACACGCGACCCGATGAAGGTGACGTTCAACGTCGCCAACTACGTGGTCTCGACCTGCGCCGGCGGCCTCCTCTACCTCGCCCTCCTGCCGACGGACTCCACCTTCCTCGAGAAGGTGGTGCCCGCGTTCGCGGCGACTGCCGTGGACTTCCTCGTCAACACGTGGCTCCTGGCCGCGGTCGTCGCCCTGAGCTCGTCGGGCCGGCCGCTGGCGGTGTGGCGCAGCAACTACGAATGGGCCCTGCCCGGGTACCTTGCCGGGGCCACCATCGCGATCGGCGCCGCCTGGCTCTACGACAGCCTGGGGATCCCCGGCCTGTTCCTCGTCATCCCGCCGCTGTTCCTCATCTACTCCTCGTACCAGGTCTACGTGGGACGGGCGCGCGACCGCGAGAGCTTCGACGCGACGATCGCTTCGTTCAGGACCGAGCTCGAGACCTCGGAGCGCCTGCACGACGAGCTGCGCGACGCCCAACTGAAGGTCGCGGCCGAGATCGAGCGTGCGCAGCGCATCCAGCTCGACCTGCTTCCCTCGCGCACCCCGCAGGTCGACGGCCTCGCCCTGGCACAGCGTATCGAGTTCCTCGGCGAGGTGGGCGGCGACTACTACGACTACATGCCGTTCGGCGACGGCCGCTGGGCGATCGTCTGCGGCGACGTGATGGGCAAGGGTCTCGCCGCGGCGCTCATCATGGCCATGGCGCGCTCCCTGCTGCACGACGCCGTCACCCCGGGCAAGCAGCCGGCCGAGGTCCTCCGCGAGGTGAACGACGGCCTCGCGCGCGACCTCGAGGGGCAGCGGATGCCCACCTTCCTCACGCTGGCGATCGTCGCCTTCGACCCGCAGACCGGCACCGTCGCCGTCGCCGGCGGAGGGCACAATCCGGTGCTCGTGCTGCGCGACGACGAGACGAGCAAGCTCCCGTCCCAGGGCGCGGCGCTCGGCGTACGCACCGGCCTCACCTTCGCCCAGGACGAGTTCAGGCTGCGTCCGGGCGAGCGTCTGGCGATCTTCACCGACGGCCTGACGGAGGCGCGCGCGCCCGACGGCGAGCTGTTCGGCCTCGACCGACTCGCCGACGTGCTGACGCGCGCCCACGGTCAGCGCCTCGACGACGTGCTCGGCGCGACGTGGCGCGAGATCAGCCGCTTTCGCGAGAGTGCCCGGCCGGCCGACGACGCGACCCTCCTGCTCGATGGAGGCGCGCTGACCATGCCGCAGGACGCGCTCGATCGCCTGGTGGCACTCGACGACCCCGTCACCGACGCGGCGTCGCAGCCTGCGACGCTGCGGGTGTGCCGCTATGTCGCCCGCACCCGCAGCCTTCGGTCGGTGATCGGCGACTTCGACATCGGCGTGCCCGTCGACGATCTGAGACGCCACGCCGTCGAGGCCATGCGCCGCAAGGAGTTCATGGCCTACACTGTGTCACTACCCGATCGTTTCGACACGGACGAGCTCTGCTTCGTCCCCCAGAACGGATGGTGCGACATCCTCAGTATCCGGACCAACGGCTGGCACCGGCATCACGGCGACCACCGGCGCGGCCTCAACGAGATCCTCAGCGACCTCGCCGGCGCGGTCGCCTGCGCCAAGCTCCGCATCCTCAGCGCCGAGGAGCTCGAGGTCGAACGCCCCCGCGGCACCACACTCGTCGAGCTGGGGCTCGTCGACGCGGCGGCGCTGGCGAGCGCTCGCAGGGCGGTCCGCGACGCGCTCGCGCGGGAGCGGCCTCTCGAAGGCCGCGAGGGCCATGTACGTCCTCTGCGTCTCCGAGGCGGCAAGCAACATGCTGCTGCACGGCGGAGGCGGCGGGACGCTCGCCCTGCGCCGCCTCGACGACCGCCTGCGCGCGGTGGTCGCCGACCGCGGCCCGGGGCTCAACTTCGTCAACTGGATGCAACCGCCGGCGGACGACGGGCAGGCGTCCATGGGCTACGGCTTGAAGATCATCCTCGACAACCTCGACACGGTCGGACTCCATACGGGAGAATCCGGCACGACCTTGCTCCTCGACCACATGACGAAGTGAGGCAGGTGACGATGCTCCAGACCACCACATCCCCGGGCCCAGTCCCCACCGTGCATCTCGCCGGTGAGCTCGACCTCGACTGTGCCGACGGCCTGAGGGCCGCGGTGTTCGCCGCCGCGCGCGGCGCGCAGGCCGTCGTCGTCGACTTCGCCGACGTGCAGTTCATCGACTCGTCCGGCACGGGCATCTTCGTGCGCCTCTGCCTCGACCTCCGCAGCCAGGGAGTGCCCGTGACGGCGCAGCACCTGCCCCCGCAGGTGCGAGGGGTGTTCGACATGCTGCGCGTGCGCGAGCTCGTGGGCGACGAGGTCTTCGCCCGCTCCTGACCCCGGGACGCGACGCCGCGCCGGGAGCCGGGCTTCGCCCGGGACCGGCGCGGCGGAACAACCGGCGATCAGGAGCCGTGCAGAGGTCCGACGCCCGCCAGGGCGACGGAGGTCGGGCCGTCCGTGGCGTCGCTGAGGCTCGAGACGCACGCCTCGCCGCGGAAGATGTGCCCATCACGCGTGATCATGCTGAAGGACATCGCGCTCCCGCTACCCAGGAACGAGCGGAAGAGGTCGAGCCCCGAGGGCGACTCCAGCCGCAGGAGCCAGTTGCGGTTCGCCGTCGGATCCTCGACCATAAGGCTCGCCGACAGGAACCCGACGTTCTCACGGTCGTGTCGCAGCCTGAGCAGCCTGTGCGTCGTCATCACGTACCCCGCTTGACGTGTCCGCCCTCTCTATCGACGGGATCGGCGTCCCCTTGAGAGCTGCGGACGTCTGGTGCGACACAAGGCGTAGGCGCGACGGACGACAGAGCGGCAGGCGCGGTCCCTGACGGGACGGCCGCGTCGCGTATGCCGGCGGCGCTGCCGGCGCGGGCCGCCCGGCGCCGTGCCCATCTGGACCGACCTGCCACGCTCAAGACCCACGGGCACACGTGCCCGATGTCGGCATTGACGTCGGCGGGAAACCGGTGAGATCTGACGCGACGAAGGCCCGCCGCCCTCACGGGTGGCGGGCAATTGGAGCCTCCGTCCGCACTGTCGAGCTTGCAGCGAGGTCTCCTGGAATCACCCTCTCCATGGCCTGAGCGCACTTGAGCAGCACGCCGCGCGCGAGCGCTCCGAACTGCGGCGGCGCTGCCGTTACGCCGTCGTCGAGCGCTTCCTGAGGTTGCTGACCTTCCACTGCATGACCGGGTCGGTCAGCGCCCGCTCGAGCACGTTGGGCCAAGCTGACAGCAGGAGCTCCGGTCGGCAGTCGGACTCCTCATCGAGCAGGCGGAAGTACTCGCGCTCGGGCCCGGTAAGCTCGGAGCACGGCGCCAGAACAGCAGCCACGCGTTCGCACATGGCCGGGAAGTCCGGCTCGTCGTCGGCGGCGACCACGGCGCGCAGCGACTCGACCAGTTCAGCGGACGGCTCGGCAAACCTGGACAACGCCTCGACCGGATCCCGCACCGCCGGGAACGGATCGGCCGTCGAGATCGCCCGGACCACGAGCGCGCGCTGGAGTGAGTCATCCATCGCCTTGAGGTCTGACGCGGCCAAGCGTGCGAGGTCGTAGAGATCACGACTCGCGGTCCGTTCCATGAGCGCCTTGACCTTGCCCGCCACCAGCTCTCGACGATCGAGCACGGGAAACGACACCGGCGGCGAGCAGATCGGACACGTCCGCACGACCGGCTCCAGAAGAGCCGCCCGCGCGAGATAGGTGACGTCGATCTTGATGTACTCGTCGCCGTACTTGAGCCGATACGTCTGACCGCTGTGTTCGTCGTTGGTCCCGCTGACGGTATAGCCGAGCTTGCCGACGACGTTGCGCAGCCGCGCGTCGACGCGAGGCCGCTCGGTCCGCATCGCCGACACCTCGAGCTGCCCGACGTACATGAGGTCGACGTCGATCGAGAGCCGGGGCAGCTCGTCGGAGAAGACGTTGAGCGCCGTCCCGCCGTGGAGAACGAAGACGGATCCGAGCAGCGGGTCGTCACGCAGGGCGGCCAGCACTTCGAGCAGCCTCTCGACCTTGTCCACGGTAGAAGCCGTGAAGCTCGACGCGGTCGAGAGCAGGGGTCTCATGCGCGCAGCCAGTCGAGATACGGCAACCCCGCCGGAACGTACAGCCGCCATGCCGAGACGAACTCGTACTCAACACCGGGACGGCGCCGCTGAAGCCAGTAGGTGCCCCGGCCCAGCGAGCGCCGCATCTGCTGCAGCGGCCCCGGATCGCAGAGCCAGTCGTCTGACATCAGGTCGAGCAACCAGCCGGCGCGGGCGACGTGGGTCGGCGAGCCGAGCGACGCGGAGTAGCGCGCGACGTGTTCGGACTCCATGGTGGAGAAGGAGCCGACGCTGCGCAGCAGCTCCTCGAGACCGCCGGCGAGGTCGAGGCGGGTGAGACAATCGACCACCGTTCGCTCACGCGTGGTCGCCCTTACCAGGGCACCACCGACGCGGACATCGGTCACGTACGTCGTGGCGACGGAAGGGGGCAGGCGGTCAGCTTTGGCCGTCACCCGCCTGAACCGATAGCCGCGCACCGTGAACGGCGCGACCGTCTTCGACGAGAGGAAGTAGACGGTGCGTGCCGGCGTGTGGGCGACGCCGTGAGCCTCGAGCGCCGCGTGATAGGCCAGCACGGAGTCGGGAGCCGCCTTGCTCGCGACCAGCAACACGTTGGGCGTCTTGTCGCGAAACACACCGACGTTGGAAGTGTACAGGCCGCGCGCGATCCGCCGGACCTCCCCACGTTTGACGGCGTTGCGCAGGTTCGTCTCGCGGGTGCGCTCGCTCACGCCCGGATCGACGGCGGTCATGAACTCGTCGAGGGTGAAGACCTCGCGTGATTCGAGAAAGCGGCGCGTCATAGACGACTTGGTGTTCATCGGCACCTCTCTACACGTAGAAATCTACGTGTTTCGCAGCATACACGAACACCATTCCCAGCGCACGGGCGAGCGCCGCCGACCCCTTGGCCCCTTCCTACGGTACGCTCCAGGTGGTCATCGACCTCTACCACCGCTACGAGGCCGACTACGTGGTCGCCGAAGCCAACAACGGTGGCGACATCGTGAGGACCCTCCTGCGCGCCATCGACCCCCATATGCCGGTGCGCATGGTGCACGCCACCCGCGGTGTCACTGACGATGTAACACCGACCCCTTCGTGACGGTCGAAGACCGACCCCCTCAGAGAACTAGTATGGAGTCGAAAGTGCCAGGTGCACATGAGCGGCGACAGGAAAGAAGCTGGTGGCGAGGGCCAGAATTGAACTGGCGACACCATGATTTTCAGTCATGTGCTCTACCAACTGAGCTACCTCGCCACCGTGAAGAAGCGCTCGGCAGAGCAGGGAGATGCTAGCGGCGGGGGCCGGGTGCGGTCAACCGCACCCGGCCCCCGCCGCTGACCGTCTTCGCGCCGCGCGGCCTCCGGTGCTCCGGCGCCGCCGCGCGCTCAGCCCTCCGACGTGTCCAGCTCTGACTCCTCCTGCACCTTCTCGGGCGACTCATCGGGCAGGAAGACCTTGATGAGCTCCTTCTCCTTGCCGGGGGCGAGCAGGCAGAGCACGTAGTCGCCGGGCAGGATCTCGGTCGAGCCGCGGGCGAGCAGAGCGTGGCCCGCGCGCACGATCGCCGCGAGCAGAACGCCGTCGGGGAGCTTGATGTCCTGCACGTAGGTGTTCGCGAACGGCGAGTTCTCGCTGACCTCGAGCTCGACGAGCTCGACGTTCTCGCGGCGCAGCGACAGCAGGTGGACGAACTTGTGCACCGGCAGCTCGTGCAGGATCAGGCGCAGCATGGTGGTCGTCGGCGCACACCGTGGCCTCGACGCCGAGCAGGTCGAACGTGGGCTGGTTGAACGGGTTGTTGACGCGCGCCACGACCTTGGGGACGCTGAACTTCATCTTCGCGACCTGCGCGATGATCACGTTGTCCTCGTCGTCGCCGGTGACGGCGACGACCATGTCGGCGCGGGCGATGCCGGCCTTCTCGAGCACCCAGATCTCGGTGCCGTCCCCGAAGACGAGCGCCTCTTCGAGTTCCTCGACGATGAGGTCGTACCGGGTCTTGCGCTGCTCGATCACGGCGACCTCGTGGCCGAGCTGCAGGAGCTGCCGCGCGGTGTTCAGGCCGACCTTGCCGCCGCCGACGATGAGCACGAACATGGTCAGGCCTCCGGACGCAGTTCGCAGGAGCGGACGGCATCGAGCAGGAGCACGCGCGCGTCCTTGGTCGGGCAGACGGTGCGGATGCCCGTCTGCGCGAAGAGCTCGGCGCGCAGCGGATCGTAGACGCGCGCCACCACGCACGTGACGCCGAACTTCTTCAGGGCCACCTGGGCGACGACGATGTTGGTGTTGTCGCCGTCGGTGGCCGTCACCACCGCGTCCGCGCGCTCGATACCCGCCGTGCGCAGGACTTCCCAGTCGAGCGCCTTGCCGTCGACGAACTGGCCGGCGAAGTCCTCGCCGAGCAGATGGAACGACTCCGCCCGGTCGTCGATGACGGCGACGTCCCACCCCTCCGCGACGAGCGACAGCGCGAGGCTTGAGCCGACGCGGCCGCAGCCCACGATCACCACATGCATGTACGGTCACCTTCCCGGCGCGGCGCACGGCCGCAGAATCGGCGTCGGGCGCCGTCGCAAGCGGCGGCGCCCCTCGGCATGAGCATACTCCACGGGCGACGTGCGGCAACCGGGCGCTCAGTCGCCGGCGGTCCCCCCCTCGCGGCGGCGCGGCTGCCGGCTTCTCGGCCTCGGCCGGCAGCCAGCCGCTGCGCGGCCCGCCGGCCCGCGGCGACGGCGTCTTCGCCTCGGACTCGTACGCGCCGGTGGCCGGGACGATGTTGACGAGCACCTCGCACGGCGCGTGCTCGATCACGTAGTCGACCGTGCCTCCGAAGGCGCGCTCGGTGAAGTGGCGCTTCTTCAGCGACCCCAGGATGATCACTTCGGAGCGCCGCTCGGTCGCCTGCTGCACGATCGCCCGCCCCGCCGAGCGCGCCGTGACGACGATCGGGTTCATCTTCACCTTGAACTGGCTCGCCAGCGTGACCGCCTCCTTCAGGACCTCGGCGGCGGTCGCCCGCTCCTCCTCGAGGCGCGCGTCCAGCGGCAGGTTCATCGGCACCTCGATGACGTAGAGGGCGTCGACGGACGACTTCTTCTCGGTCGCGAGCTGGCAGGCGAGCACGACCATCTCGTCGGTGATGCGGCTGCCGACGATCGGCACGAGGATCTGGTCGTAGTCGATGTCCTCCTGCATCGTGACGCGGGACGACGACCTTCTCGACCGTCTTCGTCAGCGAGTAGCCCTTGGCGCGGCGGTAGACGCACGTACGTGACGAGGCCGACGCCCATCCAGGCGAAGCCGATCAGGCGGCCCATGGGGTGCGTCGCGACGACGACGCACCAGACGGTGAACGTGCCGAGCCCGCCGATGACCGCAAGGACCGGGACCGAGAAGCTACCGACGGTGAAGTTGACCGGGGTGCGGAACGGGCGCCGCGTATCGGGCTCCTTGTGGCGCAGCCAGACGACCGAGACGTGCGCCACCGTGAACGAGATCATCGCCCCGAACGCGTACAGGTCGGCGAGCAGGGTGATCGTGTCGCCCGGCAGCATGCAGCAGGACGCAGGCGACCGCGCCGAAGGCGATGATCGCCACGTAGGGCGTCATGCGCCGCGGGTGCACGCGCCCGATGATCGGCGGCACCTGCCGGTGCTGGCCAAGGGAATACGCCAGGCGCGACACGCCGATGAGCCCGGCGTTGGTCGCGATCAGCAGGATGGTCGCGGCGAGGATGCCGACCCAGGGCATGAGGATCGACTTGAGCCAGCGCAAGCTCGTCGGGCATGAAGCGGACGATGCCGACCACCGGGTCCTCGGGGTAGACGCTGCCGAGCAGCGATCCGTACAGCTTCGTGTACTGGCCGCCGTCGCGGGACGAACACGTCGCCCGTCGGCTTGAGCTCGTCGGTGAACCACGCGTCGCCCTGCTCGACGGCAGGGACGAAGACGTCGGGGCCGTCGTTGCCCGGGCGGCGGCGTCCCCGCGAACACGAAGGGCCCGTTCGGCTCGTCCTCGCTCTTGGCGACGACCTCGACGGGGACCGTCTTGCCCTTCGCGGCGTCGTACGGGAGCACGTTGGACTTGACGGGCATGGCCGACGAGCGCGGTCATCGAGATGCCGAGGTAGACGACCAGGACCGCCACGAGCACGTAGTTGATCGCGCGCGGCACGTCGCGGTCGGGGTTGGCCGCCTCCTCGGCCATGTTCGAGACCGTCTCGATGCCGGTGTAGGCGATGGTGCCGATCGAGATGCCGTAGATGAGGTGCGACCACGTCGGCGCGACGCCCAGGCTCGACCTGGTCGATGAGCAGTGCGGGCTCGAGCAGCAGCACGACGCCGATGATCATCAGCAGCACCTGGGTAGCGAGGTCGAGCAGCGCCAGCACGATGTTCAGGCGCGCCGCCTCCTTGATGCCGATGACGTTGATCACGACGAGGAACAGGATCGTGACGATGCCGCCGATCCCGTTGTAGGGCTGCGTCTTGAGGGCGGGCCAGAACACGGCCAGGTAGTTGGGCACGAAGAAGGCCGAGATCGCGACGGTGACGATGTAGTCGAGCATCAGCGCCCAGCCGGCGCCGAAGCTGCACGAACTCGTTGAAGGCACGGCGCGCGAAGCTCGACGAGCCGCCCGCCTCCGGGACCATGGCGGTGGCCTCGGCGTACGACCAGGCGGTGGTGCAGAACAGCAGGCCGGTGACGCAGGAAGACCAGCGGCGTGACGCCGAGGGCGTACATGGCCACGACGCCGAGCGCGTAGTAGATGGACGAGCCGACGTTGCCGTAGGCGGTGCTGAACAGCGCCGGCACGCCGAGGACCTTGTTCAGGCCCTGCCCCTCCCTCGTGTTTGCGTCGCGCCATCGTCTCCTCGCGCCGGCCGTCAGACGGCCGGCGTCCCCTCGGCCACGCTCACAGCATCCGCAGGCGCAGGACGCCGAAGACCAGCAGAGCGATCCCCGCGAGCAGCTGAAGGGAGATCGGCCAGAGCCCGCCGGCGAGTCCGTTGACCACCAGCAGGGCGCCGAGCACCACGAAGACCGCCGCGAAGATCTGTTTCGTCCTGCGCATAATCGACAGACGGCCGGCGCCGTGGGCGCCGGCCTGGAAGCCGAATGTAGCACCGGGCGCTCGCCCGCACAACCGTCCAGAACTGGCGCGGGAATCCGCTGCTCGTCAGCACTGGAACGACGGCGGGCGGCCCGCGCGGGCCGCCCGCCGTCGCTCCCGCTTCGCGGGCCTCGTCCGTCGCCCTACTTGATCAGGAACGGGATCACGAGCAGGGCGACGATGTTGATGACCTTGATCATCGGGTTGATCGCCGGCCCGGCGGTGTCCTTGTAGGGATCGCCGACCGTGTCGCCGGTGACCGCCGCGGCGTGGGCGTCGGAGCCCTTGCCGCCGTACACGCCGTCCTCGATCAGCTTCTTGGCGTTGTCCCAGGCGCCGCCGCCCGAGGTCATGCTGATCGCCATGAAGATGCCGGTGATGATCGTGCCCATGAGCACGCCGGCGAGCATGAGGTAGCCCTTCTCGCGGAAGACGAGGCCGACGATGATCGGCGTGAGCACCGGGATCGCGGCCGGCAGCATCATCTTGCCGATCGCCGACTTGGTGACGATGTCGACGGCCTTGCCGTAGTCGGGCTTGGCGGTGCCCTCCATGATGCCGGGGATCTCGCTTGAACTGGCGACGCACCTCGGTCGACCACCTCACCGCCGGCCTTGCCGACGGCCTTCATGCAGAGCGAGGCGAACAGGTAGGGCAGCAGGCCGCCGAGGAACAGGCCGGCGAGCACCCACGGGTTGTCGATCATGAACGAGAGCGCTGCCCTTGAAGTCGTACTCCTGCAGGAAGTGCTCCTGCAGGTCGAGCGTGTACGACACGAAGAGGATCAGGGCGGCGAAGCCGGCCGAACCGATCGCGTAGCCCTTGGTGATCGCCTTGGTGGTGTTGCCGACCGCGTCGAGCGGGTCGGTCGTGGCGCGCACCGATTCGGGCATGTCGGCCATCTCGGCGATGCCGCCGGCGTTGTCGGTGATCGGGCCGTAGGCGTCGATGGCGACGATGATGCCGGTCATCGAGAGCATCGACATGACCGCGACGGCGATGCCGTAGAGGCCGGCGAGCTCGTAGGTGACGAGGATGCCGGCGCCGATGCAGATCGACCGGCAGGGCAGTCGACTGCATCGAGACGGCGAGCCCCTGGATGATGTTGGTCGCGTGGCCCGTGGTGCTGGCCTCGGCGATGCTCTTGACCGGGCCGTAGCGCGTGGCCGTGTAGTACTCGGTGATGACCACGATCAGGGCGGTGACGACGATGCCGGTCACGGCGGCGAAGAAGAGCCTGTTGACGCTCGGCACGCCGAACAGCTTGGCGCCCTTGCCGCCCATCATCCAGTAGGTGACCGGATAGAACAGCGCGATCGGCGATGACCGCCGCGGCGCCGAGACCCTTGTAGAGCGCGTTCATGATGTTGTTGCCCTTGCCGAGGCGCACGAAGAAGGTGCCGATGACGCTGGCGATGATCGAGACGCCGCCGAGCACCAGCGGGTAGAGGACGGCGGGCTTGTAGACGACGTCGGCCTCGACCTTGCATGATGCAGGCCGTTCGTGATGCCGGTGACGTCGATCTGACCCTTGAAGGTCAGGAACGCGAGCAGCATCGCGGCGACGGCGGTGACGGCGTAGGTCTCGAACAGGTCGGCGGCCATGCCGGCGCAGTCGCCGACGTTGTCGCCGACGTTGTCGGCGATGACGGCCGGGTTGCGCGGGTCGTCCTCGGGGATGCCGGCCTCGACCTTGCCGACCAGGTCGGCGCCGACGTCGGCGGCCTTGGTGAAGATGCCGCCGCCGACGCGCGCGAAGACGCTGATCAGCGAGCCGCCGAAGCCGAGGCCGACGAGCGCGGCCACGTCGCCGGTGATCCAGTAGTAGCCGGCGACGCCGAGCAGGGCGAGGCCGACGACGAGCAGGCCGGTGACCGAGCCGCCGCGGAAGGCGACCTTGAGGGCCGGGGCAAGACCGCCGCGGGCCGCCTCGGCGGTGCGCACGTTGACGCGCACGCTGACCATCATGCCGATGTAGCCGGCGGCGGCCGAGAGGCCGGCGCCGACGAGGAACCCGACGGCGGCGTGCCAGCCGTACGTCCAGTCCTTCTGCAGGCCGAGGCGACGAGCAGGATCACGAACACGACGGCGCCGACCATGGCGATGGTGCGGTACTGGCGGTTGAGGTAGGCCTTGGCGCCCTCCTGGACGGCGCCGGCGACCGCCTGCATCTTCTCGTCGCCGGCCGGCAGCTTCATCAGCCACGAGCGCAGCACGACGCCGTAGACGACGGCCACCAGGGCGCAGATCACCGCGATCAGCACCGCGTTTTCAGTGACGAAACTCCCCACGTCCCACTCCTTTCGGCGCCGGCGGTCGCCCGCCGGACCCCACGTGACACCGCCCGGCGGGCGCCGGGCGGCGATCAGCTCCTCACGGCATCGGCACCGGCCTCAGCCGAGATACCTCCCGATCAGCAGGTCGAGCTTCCGTCTTCGTCCCCTCAGGGATCAGCTCGGCCGGCGTGTTGATGGCGGACTCGACCGCATGACGGCACCCGCAGTCGCGCTCGAGGTCGAGAGCCGGTACGACGCGGCGCACGATGGCCTGCGCCGTCTCGACGTTGCGGCGCACGTTCGCGAGCACCTGCTCGAGCGTGACGTCTTCCCCGCCTTCGTACCAGACGTCGTAGTCGGTGACAAGCGCCATGGTGGCGTAGCAGAGCTCGGCCTCGCGCGCCAGCTTGGCCTCCTGCAGATTGGTCATGCCGATGATGTCGAACCCGAGCTGCCGGTAGACGTTCGACTCGGCCCGCGTCGAGAACTGCGGCCCCTCGATGCACACGTACGTGCCGCCCTCGTGCACGGTCGCGCCGACGGCGCGTCCGGCGGCGACGACCTGCTTCGACAACGTACGGGCAGAACGGGTCGGCGAAGCCCATGTGCACGACCACGCCGTCGCCGAAGAACGTGCTCGGGCGCGCCTTGGTGCGGTCGAAGAGCTGGTCGGGCACCACGATGTCGAGCGGCCTGAGCTCCTCGCGCAGGCTGCCGACGGCGCTGGCCGAGAGCACGTAGTGCACGCCCAGCGCCTTCATCCCCCAGATGTTGGCCCGGTAGTTGACCTCGGACGGCAGGATGCGGTGGCCGCGCGCGTGCCGCGGCAGAAAGGCGACCGGCACGCCGCCGATCTCGCCCAGGAAGTAGACGTCGCTGGGATCGCCGAAGGGAGTCTCGAGACGGACTTCGCGGGCGTTCTCGAGCAGCTCGTAGAAGCCGGAGCCGCCGATGACCCCGACCCTCGCACTGTCCGTCTGGCCCATCGTGCTCTCCCTCCTAGCTCCCCGTACGCCGCGCGCGAGTATACATGGCCCCCGTGGGGCGGAAAACCACGGCGCCGGTGGGCGGCGGACGCCCCTTCCGGAGGCCGCCGGAGCGGCGCCTGGCAGCCGGCCCGAGGCGCGCTCGGAAGCGGCCACGGAGGCCGTCGGCCGCGCCCGGACGAGACCGCCCGGGCGCGCCCGCCCCTACGCGCGGCCGATGACCAGCCTGAGCGGGTCGACCTCGTCGCGCAGGATCCTCAGCTCGTCCTCGGTCGGCGGCTCGGTCGAGCCGATCACGTCGGGGACGATCAGCTCGAAACCGGTCTCGCTCCGCACCATGTCCACCTCCACCCCGGGGTGAAGGGAATCGATCATCATGGCCTTCGTCGTCTCGTCAAAGCCCATCACGCCCAGGTCGGTCACGATCTTGTACGGACCGCCCTCGGGCAGACCCGCCGCCTCGCGGGCGCCCGCGCCGGTGAGGAACCCGGGCGAGGTGATGAAGTCGCACTTCTCGACGAACCGGGTCTTGCTGTGCACGGTCATGATCATGGTGCGCCAGCAGAGCGAGGCGAAGTCGTTGGCCCCGCCGCTCCCCGGAAAGCGCACCTTGGGCTTGTTGTAGTCGCCGATCACGGTGGAGTTGATGTTGCCGTACTTGTCGATCTGGGCGCCGCCCAGGAAGGCGTAGTCCACCTGGCCGCGGGCGCAGGTGGTCATCGTGTCGACCATGCCCGCCGCCATCACCGCCCGGTAGAAGGTGCGCGAATCGCCCACCGAGATCGGCATCTCCGGCAGCTGCGGCGCGACCCCGCCGGCCTCGAAGAGGACGACCAGGCCGGGTGAGTCGGTCTTCTGCGCCAGCATGGCGGCGGCGCAGGGCGCGCCGGTTCCCACGGCCACGGACTTGCCGTCCTCGAGATAGCGCGCCGCCACGCAGATCATCAGCTCCATCATGTTGTACTCGGGTGCCATGTGTCTCGGCTCCTTCGCCCTCGGGCGTCCGTCACTTCTCGACGTATCTCGATCTTCCGCAGCTCCTCGATCCTCTTCTGCGCCGCCGCACAGCTCCAGGTACTCCTCGAAGCTGTCGACGCCGTAGATGTAGTGATCGAGGAACCTCTCGAACTCGTCCGGGTCCTTCTCCGCCTGCATCCACTCGGCGAGGTGCTCCTCGTCGGAGAAGTAGAGATAGGGCATGTTGCCGGGATAGCACCCGTACGGCGGCCTCGACGACGGCGTCGACCAGGTAGAACGGGATCGACGTGGCCGTCGGGTCGTCGCGGATCACCGAATCGCTGACCAGCCGCTCGGTGCTGATGACCAGATGCTTGGCCGCGCGCGACAGCTCGTAGTCGGCGACCGAGATGCCGCGCATGACCGCGTTGCCGTACATGTCGGCCTCGTGCACGTGGATGACCGCGACGTCGGGCCAGATCGCCGGGACGGCGGCGTACTTCTTGCCGGTGAAGGGGCACTCGACGACCTTGGCGGCCGAGCGCTTGAAGGTGTCGGTGCCGAGCATGCTGCGCGTGAGCCCGTAGGAGACGCCCTCGCCGGCGGCCCTCAGGCGCGCGGCCAGCGCGTAGTTGCTCCAGTCGGCCACCTGCACCTCGCCGGACTGCATGTAGCGCCGCGCGTTGGGAGACAGGCCCCGCGCCTCCAGGCCGACGATGTAGGCCGCGTCGAGACGATCGAAGCACTTGCCGGCGCAGAGCAACTGGAAGTCGTGCGTGGACGTATGGCCGAGGAAGCCGAGGTTCTTGCGCCGCTGTCTGAGGATCTCGTGGATGACGGCGGTGGGGATACGGTTGGCGCCGAACCCGCCGATGCCGAGATAGCAGCCGTCGGGGACGAACCTCTCGACCGCCTCCCTGGCGCTCATGCGCTTGTCGGTCATCGCCCGCGGCTTGGTGCGGAAGAACTCGCGCGCCTTGTCCGGATCGGGGTCCATGAAGAGGGGGCCGATCCCCTCGTCGAGCACGTTCATACGATCTCCTCCAACGCCCACAGGCTGTGCATGACCACGCGCGGTCGGTAAGACCCTTTCAGGATGTGAAGGTTACCATCACCTCGAGCCCCGGGCCTCGACGAGGGACTCGGGCCGAGTCACGCGAGGGCCGCCGCCTCTCGCGCGGTCGCCGCGCGCGACGCGGCCGCGTCCGTCTCGATGATTCGCCCCCGCGCGCCGATGGGTATGTGGAGCGCACGACCACCTGCCCCGGGACGGAGGAACATCGATGCCGACCGAGCTCATCGAACGCTTCAGCCGCAAGCAGTTCAAGGACTGCTGCGGCAAGGGCTGCAAGAAGTGCGAGATCGCCCAGGCCTACATCGGCGAGTACGGCAAGAAGAAGGGCCTCGAGCTGCTGAACGAAGACCGCGCCGCCGCCAAGAAGCGCAAGGCGCCCAAGAAGGCGGCGAAGGCGGACCGGCAAGAAGGGCAAGAAGGGCGCCGGCGGCAAGAAGGCAAAGAAGAAGTGAGCTGGCGGCGGCGGCGCGCCCGCGCCGCCGCCGTCGTCCCTAAAGCCGGGCGAGCAGGCCCGCGAGCCGGCCGCCGAACTCCTCGCCGGCCACGCGCGGCCACACGCCGGGGAAGGTCAGGACGAGACGCTCCATCTCGTCCTGGCGCACGCCCAGGTAGCGGCACAGACCGGGCGCCAGCTGGATGTCGGTGTGGGCAGGCGGGCGCGCGTCCGGCGAAGCCCATGACCCCCACGTGAGGACGTCGCGCACGATCCCGCAGCTCACGACCGCGTCCTGCAGATCGCCGAGGTGGTCCTGCAGCTCCTTCATCGCCTCGATCAGCGGCTTGGCGCCCCGACCCAGAGGGACCTCGAAGAACTCGAGCGTGTAGCGCAGCGCCTTGGCGGTGATGCGCAGCTCGTGGAACCGCGCCAGCGGCGTGCCGGCGCCGTCGACCCGGCTGCCTGCGGCGAGGACGTCGGCCAGGTCCCTGTGCAGCAGCGCGGGCAGCACCTGGCGCACGGTCGCGCCGTCGAGGGCGTCGCGCGCGGCGAGGTCCTCCGGCCGCCCCGCGAGGAGCGTGCCCAGGCGCTCGACGAAGCGCCGGTACTTGCGCCCGTCGAGATAGTCCACCATCGCCGCGCGGCGCGCGTCGTACTCGACCTGCCAGGCGGCGAACAGCGGCTCGAGCTCCCCGTGTCGGCCGCGCGGCAGCCCCTCGACGTAGCGCTGCGTCTTCTCGTGAAACACGTCGAGGTCGCGGACCGCGCCGAGGGTGCGGCCGGTGCGGCGAAGGCCTTTCAGCACCGGCCGCATCGTCTCCGCGTCGAGGACGTCGGCGAAGAGCCGCAGAGCCATGCGCAGGCGACGCGTCGCGACGCGCATGTCGTGCAGCTCCTCGGGGTCGTCCCCCGCGCGCGTCCCGGCCTCGTGGGCGAGCATCTTGGCTGAAGTGCAGGCGCATCACCGCGACGGCAGCCTCGACCATGGTGTCGTCCTTCGCCACGAGGGGTCGCTTGCGCCGTGCCTCGGCCGCTCTCGGAGACCAGCCGCCGTCCGCGACGGGCGTCGCCGGGGGCGCCTCTTGGTCCGGCTTCGGCCCCGCGGCACGGGAAGGTCGGCCTTGGGTCCCGGCCTTGACCCTCGGTGCGGGCCGCGTCACCTCATCGGGCGCGGGCGTCGATTCGAGCGCCGCGGCCGCAGCCGCGGGCGCCGTTCCGGGCTCGTCCGCCTCGGGCTCGTCCGCCTTGGGCTCGTCCGCCTCGGGCTCGCTCCACCTCGGGCTCGTCCGCTGTTCGGCTGCTCCACCTCGGGCTCGCCGACCGCCGGCTCGTCCGCCACGGGCTCGTCACCCACCGGTCCGCTGCCCCCGTCCTTCCCGCGCCTGCCGCCGGGTCCGCCCGGCGTCCGCTCTTCGGCGTCGACGCAAGAGCGGCGCGAGAGGCGTCGTCCTGGTCGCCGGACAGTGCGAGCGCGCGCTCGAACTTGGAGCGCGACTCCGGCACGAGACCCCAGACCTCGCGCAGCGCCGCGCTCAGCACCGCGAGGTCCTCCTCGGAACCGCCCGGCAGCAGCTCGAGCTCGACCTCGTACCAGCGCCGCGTGCGGGAGCCGGCGCGCGCCGACACGACGTCCAGACTCAGCTCCGCGACGACGCGTCCGTCCATGCCCACGCGACGCGTGCGACGCTCCTGAGCGAGCTCGAGGAAGGGGACCAGGGCCTCCGGCCCCGCCAGTCCGAGGACCCGGTCCCGAAGCGGTCCCCTGGGCCATTCGGACGCGGGGACGTCGGCCGCCGCCCGGAGCTCGAACTCCTCGCGGCGCAGCACGCCGTCGTCGCTCGCCGTGGCGAGCTGCTTCAGCGTGATGCGCACCCCGTCGGCGTTCTCGCGACGCCGCAGGTAGTACCCGGCGGCGAGCAGCCGCCTGTCGGCCGTATCGAGAAAGACGTCGTCGTCGCGACGCGCGGCCGGGCGCTCAAGGTCGTAGCCGACGAGTCTCGCCGCGGCCGCGAGCCGTTCGAGCAGCGCGGCATCAGGGACGCGGAACTTCGCTTCGATCTCCACGCTCACCCCCTCGCGAGCAGCGCCGGGGGCAGCAGCCAGACCAGGCGGGCGCCGCCGAGACCGTCCCCGTCGACGTCGACCCTCGCCAGGCCGGCCTTCTTGCAGACGACGCGCCCGCCGGTCAGCTCGCCGATGATGTCGCTGAAGTCGGGCTCGTGACCGACGACCATGAGCGAGCCCACCGGACCGCGATCGGCGATGACGGCAGAGAGCGCGGCGCGATCGAACCCGGGCGCGAGGCGCTGGTCGAGAACCAGGTCCTCACTCATGCCGAGCGCCTCGGCGACGAGCTCAGCCGTGCGTCTCGCGCGCGCCAGAGGGCTGCTGACGATGAGCCCCGGCCGCAGACCCATGCCGGCAAGGCGCGAGCCGACAAGCCGGACCTCGCCCTCACCTTCCGGGGTCAGCGGGCGCAGACCGTCGTCGTCGCGCCATTCGGCGCGCGACAGCGCCTTGCCGTGGCGCAGGAAGTAGAGACGCAGCGCGGCCATCAGTCCCCTCCCTGCCGCACTGCCGCTCGCGCCTGCGCCACGAACCACTCCTGGGCGTTGAACGGCTCGGCGTCGTCCGCCGGATGCACCCGCTCCCACTCGCCGTCCGGCCGCAGGCGCCGCGCTTTGGCCGTGTCGGCCATGTACGTGGGGAGTACCTCGTCGCGCAGACGGCGCACGATGCCCTGGTCGAGCACCGGGAAGAGGATCTCGACCCTGCGGTTGAGGTTGCGCGGCATGAGGTCCGCGCTGCCCATGAAGACCTCTTCCTCACCGCCGTTGAGGAACCAGTAGACCCGGCTGTGCTCGAGGAAGCGGCCGACGATGCTCGTCTCGGTGATCGTCTCGCTCACGCCGGGCACGCCCGGGCGCAAGCAGCACATGCCGCGCACGAGCAGATCGATCTTCACCCCGGCCTGCGAGGCGCGGTACAGGAGCCGGATCATCGGCTTGTCGACCAGGGCGTTCATCTTGAAGATGAGGTGCGCCTCGCGACCCTGGCGAGCGTGCTCGATCTCGCGCTCGATCAGGCGCGCCATGCCGGCGCGCATCATCGTCGGCGCGACGAGGAAGCGGCGATAGTCCTGCTGGACGGCGTAGCCCGTCAGCTGGTTGAAGACCGCCGAGGCGTCGGCGCCGAGGTCCGGGTCGCAGCTGAGGTAGCCGAGGTCGGTGTACTGCTTCGTCGTCACGCTGTTGTAGTTGCCGGTGCCGAGGTGCACGTAGCGCCTGATGCCGCCCGCCTCGCGGCGGACGATCAGCATCGCCTTGGAGTGCGTCTTGAGTCCGAGCAGACCGTACACGACGTGCACGCCTTCGCGCTCGAGGGCCTTCGCCCAGCCGATGTTGCTCTCCTCGTCGAAGCGCGCCTTGAGCTCGATGAGGGCGGCGACCTGCTTGCCGTTCGCCGCCGCCGCCATGAGCCCGTCGACGATGGGAGCGTTGCGACCGACCCTGTACAGGGTGGTCTTGATGGCGAGCACGTCGGGGTCTTCGGCGGCGGCGTGCACGAGCTCGACGACGGGATCGAACGAGTCGTAGGGATGGTGCAGCAGGATGTCGCGCTGGCGGATGGCGGCGAAGATCTCGGCGCCCTGGGCGCCGTCGAGAGCGGCCGGCACCGACTGGACGAGCGGCTGGTACTTGAGGTCGGGGCGGTCGATCGCCGCCGCGTCCCACAGGCTGCTCAGCCCGAGCGGTGACCTGACGGGATACAGGTCGGTGGACTCGAGCTCAAGGTTGTCGACGAGGATGTCGCGGATGTGCGCGGGCATGCTCTCTTCGATCGTGCACCGGATCACTGCGCCGAAGCGCCGCCGGCGCACGAAGCGCTCGATCGTCTCAAGCAGGTCGTCCGCCTCGAGCTCCTGGATGGCGAGCTCGGCGTCGCGCGACACCCTGAAGGGATGCGTCTCGACGATCTCCATCCCCGGGAAGAGCTTGCCGATGTGGGCGCTGATGACCTGCTCGAGCCAGACGAACCACCTGTCCTGGCCGGAGGACCGCCGTCCCGGTGCGGCGATGGGGACGAGGCGCGGCAGGGAGCCCGGCACCTTGACGCGGGCGAAGTGCTCCTGGCCGGCGGGGTCGCGCACGAGGACGGCGAGGTTGTGGCTCATGTTGGAGATGTGCGGGAAGGGCCGGCCGGGATCGAAGGCGAGCGGCGTGAGCACCGGGTAGACCTGTTCATCGAAGTAGGCCGCAAGGCCGGCGCGCTGCTTCTCGTCGAGGTCGTCGTAGGCGGCGACGTGGATGCCCGCGGCGTCGAGCTCGGGGAGCAGTTCGACGAAACACTCGCGCGCCTGCTTCATCAGCCCCCACGCCTGCTCGCGCACGATCGGCAGCAGGTCCTGAGGAGCGTAGCCGTCGGCGCCGGCCTCGGTCACGCCGGCGTCGACCTGCTGACGCAGCCCGGCGACGCGGACCATGAAGAACTCGCCGACGATCGAGCCCACGATGCCCACGAACTTGACGCGCTCGAGCAGCGGGTTCGCCGGGTCGCGCGCCTCGTCGAGCACCCGACGGAAGAACGCCAGCATGCTCAGCTCGCGATTGATGAAGAGCGCCGGGTCGCGCAGATCGTCTTCGGTCGCGCCCTTCACGCCGGCCTCCGGCGCGAACTCCTCGCGCGCCGACTCGGTCGCTTGCTTGGACGCCTCTCGTGCGCGCCACTCTCCGGCGCGCGAGCGCTTGCGGGCCCCTGACACTCCGCTCTCCTCCTCGTCGTCGACCGCGGACGCGACGCGACCTCCCGGCGCGCCGCGAGTGCGGGGGCGCGAATTATACACCCCGCGCCTGGAGGGGCGCGGCCGGGAGCGTTGCCGCGCCTGACGGCGCGACTGCCCCGTAGCCTGCCCCAGACGCGATGCAGGGACGCCGAGCGGCAAGACGACGCGGAGGCCGGCGGCGGGCTCGCTGCGCGAGCCCGCCGCCGGCCTCGTGACGCCTCTCGGGGTCTCTCAGAACCCCACGTTCTCGACGCGCTCCACACCGGGGACCACGTTCTTGAGGTGGCGCTCCACGCCGTTGGTCAGCGTCAGCTGCGACATCGGGCAGCCGGCGCAGGCGCCCTGCAGTCTGACCTGCACGACGCCGTCGACGACGTCGACGAACTCGATGTCGCCACCGTCGGCCTGCAGCGCGGGACGGATGTCGCCGAGCGCCTTCTCGACCTGTTCCTTGATCTCTGCCATTCGGTTCACCTCCTCCCCGCTGTGCCGGCGGCCGTGCCGGTCGCGCCGGAGCGCGTCCGCCGGGCGAGGGCCGCGAACGTCGTCGTGTCCAGCTCCCGGTTGAGGAGCGACTCGACACCTTGCCAGAAGTCGTGCGTATCGCACGGGTCGTCGCCGCACGGTTCTACCCGCTGGCGGCAGCGGCACAACAGCACAGGACCTTCGACCGCCTCGTACACCTGGCGGACGGTGATCTGCTCCGGCGACCGAGCCAGCGCGACGCCGCCCCCGCTTCCCCGGTAGGTCCTCACGAGATCGGCGCGGGCGAGCTCCTGCAGCACCTTGGTCAGGCGGCTGCCCGGGATGCGTTGCGCCGCGGCGATGGCGTCGGTGTGGACCACCGCCCCGGGATCGCGCCGGGCGAGCTCGTACACCGCGCGCACCGCGTAGTCAGCCTGCGTCGAGAGTCTCATGCGTCCAATGTAGCCGAAGTGGCCATGAATGTCCACTTCGCCGACGATCGAGGTCGTCCGGCCACTCCGCCGCTGCTCAGATCTCGTCCCAGGCCCACTCCAGGTTGGCCTGATGCGCGTCCGCGTAGACCTCGTCGAGCCTCACGTCGGGGCCGAGGAGGTCGGCGGCCGGCACGACGACTTGCTGGCGCCTCACGCCCTGCTGCTTCTGCTCGGCCACCGCCTCGTAGACGCCGCTCACGTAGCGCTCGTTGGCGTCGATGAGCTCCTTGCCCATCGCCGGCCCGTGGCTTGGCACGACGACCTCGGCCGGCAGCTGCTTGAGCTGGCGGAGCGTGCGGATCCAGGCCTCCTGGCCGTCACGCTCGGCGAAGGTCGGCAGCGGCCACTCCAGGGTGTCCCCGGCGAGGAGGACGCGGGCGGCGTCGAGGTAGACCACGATCGAGTCCTGGCTGTGCCCCGGGGTGTGGATCAGGTGGACCGACTCGTCGTCGCCCAGGTACGTGATGCGGTCGCCGAACGTGACCGACGGCAGAGGCACGCCTTCGCGCGGCGGACGCGGGACCGACTCCGAGATGCTCTGCGCCTGGGCCTCCATGAGGCGCGGGCAGCTGCGCTGGGCGACGATGTCGCTGGTCGGGAAGGCGGCGTTGCCGTACACGTGGTCCCAGTGGTGGTGCGTGTTCACCACCACGCGCCGCCGACCGGGCGCGCGCTCGGCCAGCGCGGCGAGCACGGGGTCCATGTCCTGCGGACGGGTCAGCGTGTCGATGACGAACGCGCGCGTCGCGGTGACGACCAGCACGCTCGCTGTCGGGAAGCCCATCGTCACCACGCGGTGCACGAGGACGTTCCGTGTCAGCTCCTCCATCGTCCTCCTCCCGATTGGCTGTTCAAAGATCGAGCTCGACGACGTGCTCGGGCGCCGTGGTCAGCGCCTCGATGCCAGCGGCCGTCACGACGAAGGTGTTCTCGACACCGATCGCGCCCAGACCCGGCAGGACGAACTTGGGCTCGAGGGCGAAGACCATGCCCTCGACGAGCTCGGCGTCGCTCGCCGTGAGGACGGGGAGCTCGTCGAGCTCGAGGCCCACGCCGTGGCCGACGAAGCGCACCCTGCCCTCGCCGTGACCCATGAAGCTCGCGCCGAGCCCGGCCTCCTCCGCCACGGTGAGGGCCGCGGCCCAGACGGCGGCGCACGTCACGCCGGGCCGCGCCAGCGCCTTGACCGCGTCCTGCGCGCGCCGGGCGACGTCGTAGGCGCGCGCGAGCTCCGGGCGCAGGGGCCCGAGCGAGAAGATGCGCGTGAAGTCGGCGATGTAGCCCTCGCGGACGGCGACGAAGTCGAAGACGACATGGTCGCCGCGGCGGATCCGCCTGAAGCTCACGCCCTGGGCGACGGCCGGGCTCAGGCCGATGCCGCCCAGGGGCGTGTCGAGGAAGGTCGCCGCCGCCCCGCTGACGCCGGTGAGCAGCTGCCCGTAGAACATCTCCTGGTTGAAGCCGCGCATGCGGATGACGCCCTCGTGACCGAGGCGACGCGCCTCGGCCTCGACGCGGCCGGCGAGCTCCGCCTCGGTCATGCCCTCGGCGAGCAGGCTGGGCACGAGTGCGTACACCTCGTCGGCGAGCGCGGCGGCGGCGCGGATGCGCTCGACCTCCCAGGGCGACTTGACGGCGCGCCGGCGCACGACGTCGGCGCCGATGTCGGCGAAGGCGACGCCGGCAAACAGCGCCTCGAGATGGCGGAACTGGCTCACGGGCAACACGTCGAGCTCGAGGCCGACGCGCGAGGGGAGGCGCCCGTATCGCTCGATGACGAGTCGCGGCAGGTCGCGCAGACTGGGCAGCGCGACGATATCGGCGAGCGGCGACTCGCGGCGCGCGCGCTCGACGACCTTGCGCGCGAACAGCGTCGCCGGCCCTTCGGCCGGCACGTACAGGTACGACTGCTGCACGGTGCCGGTGTAGTAGTACAGGTCGGCGTTCTGAACGATGAGGGCCGCCTCGAGCCCGCGGGCGACCAGCGTCTCCTGCAGCCCGGCGAGACGCCGCTCGACTTCGTCCCGCGGCGTCAGCCGGGCGCTTGGCTCGACGAGCGGGGTCGCGTCCACGGCCACGCGGTCCACGGTCAGAAGGTCTGCACGCGCCAGACGACGAGCGCGAAGAGCACGGCGACCACCCCTCCGAGCGCGACCAGCGCGTCGGTGCTGAGCGGTCCGCGAAAGCCCTGCTTGTCACCGTAGCGCAGAGCGGCGAACGCGGCGAAGCCACCGAGGAGACCGCCGATGTGCGCCTGCCACGAGATCGACGAGCTGAAGCCGAAGGTGATCACCAGGTTCAACACGAGGATGATGCCGACCTGACGCACGAGCTGGTCGGCGACGAAGTCCCGGCCCCGGCTCAGGAACGCCCAGGCGAAGAGGGCCCCGAAGACGCCGAAGATGGCCCCCGACGCGCCGACGGTCGGTATCCACGCCGGTCCCGCGACGAGCACGAGCACCGAGCCGGCCAGGCCGGACACGAGGTAGAGCAGGACGAAGCGAAGCGACCCCATGATGCGTTCGAGGACGCTGCCGACCACCCACAGGGCCCACATGTTGAAGGCGATGTGGAAGAGGTTGGCGTGCAGGAACATGGAGGTGAAGAGACGCCAGTACTCGTTCTCGAGCGCGACGCGCGCGGGCACCAGGGCGCCGAGCGAGACCAGGGTGCTGCTGGAGACGCCGCCGCCCAGCAGCATGCCCGTGGCCAGCACCATCTCCAGGACGAACACGGCGACGTTGATCGCGACCAGGGCGCGCGTCACCGGGGTCGCCCGGGAGACCAGGCCGCCGCTGCCCCAGCGCGAGCGGATCTGACCGCGCGTCACCACCTTGGCTCGCCCTCCACCCGCGTTCTGCACCCTCACGCACTCCGGGCAGCGAAAGCCCACGGGCGCCGGGATCATGCACTCGTGGCAGATCGGCCGGCCGCAGCTCGAGCACGAAACGCCCGTCTCCCGGTCGCCGTGCCGGTAGCAGTAACGCACCTCGAGGTCGTCGGGCATCGCCGTGTCGAAATCGGCCGGCATGCGGTCGTCTTGCGGCGTGAGGTCGCCCGCCGGCGGGCGGTCGTCTGGCGGCAGCGTGCTCATCCCGCCCTCTCTACCGTGCCGGGCGCCGCCTCAAACAGGGCGAGGAGCCAGTCGGGCATGCGGGCCGGGCGCAAAGTGGCCGGGTCGACGGCGGCGTGCCGCGTCTCGCCGCTCGCGACGAGCTCGTCGCCGCGCAGGACGCGGTACGCGAACGAGAAGCTCGAGCGACGGACCTCGGTGGCCCACAACTCGATCGTCAGCAGGTCGTCGAGCAGCGCCGGCCTGTGGTACCGAAGGTGCGCCTCGGCGCACGGGAAGACGAACCCGCGCGCCTCGGCCTCGCGGATCGGCAGCCCGAGGTGACGAAGGAGCTCGACCCGGGCCACCTCGAAGAACGCGAGGTAGTTCGCGTAGTAGCACACGCCGGCGGCGTCGGTGTCCGCGTAGCGGACGCGCACCGGAGTCGAGAAACGGGCGTCGGGCGACGGTCACGGGCTGTCCATGGCGCCGAAGTCTAGCAGAGGGTGCGCGGTCGGCCGCCCGGAGAGCGACGAGCGGCCGGGGCGCCTGGGCGCCCCGGCCGCTCGGGGAAGGACGGCGCTGTCGCCTGGCTCAGGCGAACGCGACCTTGGCGGCCTCGTCGAAGATGCCGAGCGCGAGGTCCATGTCGGCGTCGTTGATGTTGATCGGGGGCAGGAAGCGCACGCAGTTGCCGAAGGCGCCGGCGCCCATGAGGATGAGCTTGCGCTTGCTGGCCTCGGCGATGAAGGCCTTGGCGGCGGCGGCGTTCGGCTCCTTGGTCCCCGCGTTGACGCACTCGATGGCGAACATCAGGCCCTTGCCGCGGACGTCGCCGATGACGGGGTACTGGGCCTGCTTGTCCTGGAAGAACTTCATGAGCTTCTCGCCCTGCCTGGCGGCGTTGGCGAGCATGCCCTCGTCGCGCATCGCGTCGATGGTCGCCACACCGGCGGCGCAGGCCACGGCGTTGCCGCCGTACGTGCCGCCCATCGAGCCGGGCAGGCACTTGTCCCACAGCTCCTTGCGCGCGGCGATCGCCGACAGCGGATACCCGGAGGCGATGCCCTTCGCCATCGCGATGACGTCCGGCTTGACGCCGTAGTGCTCGTGGCAGAACCAGGCGCCCGTGCGGCCCATGCCGGCCTGCACCTCGTCGATGACGAGCAGGGCGCCGATCTCGTCGGCGATGGCGCGCAGCTCGCGCATGAACTCCGCGGTCGGCACGATGAAGCCGCCCTCGCCCTGGATGGGCTCGACCACGATGCAGGCGACGTCGTCCGGGTAGACCTCGGCGCGCAGCACGCGGCGCACGTCCTCGATGGCGTAGGCGGTCGGGTCCTCGCTTGCCGGAGTCCGGAACGGGTAGCAGTAGCGGGCGTGGTAGATGCCGCCGACGAGCGGCTCGAAGTGCCCGCGGTAGTGCACGGCGGAATCGGTCAGCGCCATGGTGAGGTGGGTGCGGCCGTGGAAGGCGCCCTGGAAGGCGATGACGCCCGGCCGGCGCAGCGACTGCTTGGCGAGCTTGACGGCGTTCTCGACCGCCTCCGCGCCGGAGTTCATGTACATGATCTCGTCCAGGCCCTCGGGCAGGACCTCGACGAGCTTCGCGCTGAGCTCCAGCATGGGCTTGTGGCGGTAGATGTTCATCTGCGCGTGGGCGACCTTGCCGGCCTGTTCCCGGACCGCCTTCACGACCTTGGGGTGGCAGTGACCCGTGTTCACCACGGCGATCCCGACCACGAAGTCGAGCCACTTGCTGCCATCGGTCCCGTAGACCCAGCTGCCTTCGGCGTGGTCGATCGTGATCGGCGTCAGCGGAGCCACGAACCCCGGCATGTGCTGCATGTACTCGGGCTTGTCTGACATGAACGGACCTCCAAAGGGACGCTGGTACCGATGTGAAGCGTAGGACCGACGACGCGATGCCGCCTCGATGACGCCCGGCCGCGAGCCGGCCGCGCGCGCCGCTTCTCTCCATCATGGCTCGCGGCGTCACTCTAGCAGAGCGACTCCATACCGCTACGGACAATCCCTCGCGCCGCGGACACGATGACCCAGCCACGCTTTAGACATCCTGTCCAACACACCCGCGTTGACAGCTGGCCCTCGGAGGATGGAGAATCGTGACGGAATTCACAGCGTTCATTCCGTAACGCTACCCTCGACGAAGGAGGACCAGCACGGTGGTCTCGCGCAAGACGGTCGCGCGCCTGAGCCGTTACCGGCGCCTCCTCACGTCGCTCCACGAGCAGGGCGTCACCAACATCTACTCTCACGAGCTGGCCCGCTACGCCGTCGTCAGCGCGGCCCAGGTGCGGCGCGACCTCATGGCGATCGGCTACTCGGGCAGCCCCAGCAAGGGCTACGAGGTCGAGCTGTGTCTCGACAGCATCGGCAGCTTCCTCGACGGGTCCGTCCGTCAGGAGGTCGCGCTGGTCGGGGTCGGGAACCTCGGGCGCGCCGTGCTGCAGCACTTCGCCGAGGCGAGTCCGTCGGTCGCCATCGTGGTGGCCTTCGACAACGATCCCGCGCTGATCGGCTCCGGCGTCCACGCGTGTCGGGTCCTCGACGCCGCCAGCGTGGACGCGGTCGTCCGCGACCTGGGTATCGAGATCGCCGTCCTCACCGTGCCCGCGGCGAGCGCCCAGGACACCGCCGACAGCCTCGTGCGCGCGGGCGTGAAGAGCATCATCAGCTTCGCCCCGGTGCCCCTTCACCTCCCCGCGCACGTGTTCGTCGAGTATATGGACATCACCGCCGCGCTCGAGTCGGCCGCGTACTTCGCCCGCAACGGGCGGGCGAACGGCGACGCGGCCGACGAGAACGGCGGCGGCGAGATCGGACCGATGGTCAGACAACTCCAGACGCTCCTTGCGAGGACAGCCATGAAGCTAGAGGACCTGGCCGGCGATATCGGCGCGCGCCTGGTGACGCCCGGCGCGCCCGGCGGCACCGAGATCGACAAGATCTACGCGGGGGACCGGGTGAGCGACCTGCTCAACGAGGCCTCCAGCAGGACCCTGCTGGTGAGCAACCTGGCGAGCGTGCAGATGCTGCGCGTCGCCGAGCTCATGGAGGTGCCCGGCATCTGCTTCGTCAACGGAGTCGAGCCCGACGCGGAGATGACCGCCCTCGCGCGCGAGAACGGCACCCTGCTCATGGTCTCGCCCGACGGCGTGTTCGAGACCTGCGGACGCATCTACCAGCACCTCGCCGGAGACGGGCGCGGCTGACGCCGTGGAGACCCTCCGCTTCGACATCCACGCGCGCGACTTCAGCGCCGCCGGCGCCGCATCTCGCGCGCTCAAGCAGCACCTCAAGCGCATCGGCGCCGAGAGCGACGCCGTGCGCCGCGCCATGATCGCCGCCTACGAGGCCGAGATGAACGTCGTCATCCACTCACAGGGCGGCGCACTGGAGGCGGTCGTCGGCGAGCACCAGCTCGACGTCGACGTCAAGGACGACGGCCCCGGGATCCCCGACGTCGCGGCGGCGATGCGCGAGGGCTTCTCGACCGCGTCGGCGGAGGCGCGCGCTCTTGGTTTCGGCGCCGGCCTCGGGCTGCCCAACATCAAGAGGAACAGCGACCGCTTGCAGGTCACCTCCACCGTCGGCCGGGGCACCAGGGTCAGCTTCACCATCCTGTTGCGCCCGGAGCGCGGCGCCCGCGGCGAGCGCCCGACGTCGCTGACGACGCTCGCCGAGCGCTGCCGGGACTGTCGCCGCTGCATCACCGCGTGCCCCACGGGCGCCGTGCGCGTTCGCGAGGCGCGGCCGAGCGTCCTCGAGCACCTCTGCGTCGACTGCACGCGCTGCATCGGCGTGTGCGGCCCGGAGGCCCTGACCATGCAGAGCGCCACCGCCGTGCCGGCCGGCGACCCGGACGTGACCCTCGTCGTCCCGCCGGCGGTCCTCGTCGACTACCACCCGTTCGGCGACGCGTCCCAGGTGCGCGCCGCGCTCGACCGCCTCGGCTACCGTGACGTGGTCGTGACGCACGGGCACGAGACGGCGCTGCGCGCCGCCGTCGCCGCGCGCGCCGCGTCCGGTGAGGCTCCCGTCCCGGTCGTTTCCCCCGTCTGCCCGGCCGTGGTCGCGCTCATGGAGCTGCGCTTCCCCGCCCTCCTCCCCCACCTCGCCTCCTTCGCCTCGCCGCTCGAGGCCGCTCAGCTCGACCTCGGCGACGGTGAGGCGGTCTTCATCGCCTCCTGTCCGAGCCAGCGCACGGCGCTGCTCGCGCAGCGGCCGACGGCGCAGTATCGCATCGCCTCCCCCGCCGTCCTCAGGCAAGCGGTCGCCCCGCGCCTCGCCGCGGACGCCGGCGACGGACGGCCGGCAGGCGACGGAGACGCCGCCGCGGCCGCGGCGGTGGACGCCGCGACGACCGTCGGCCGCCCGGACGCCTCGCCGACCGACGCCGGCGATGCCCTCGTGGTCACCGGCGCCGACCACGTGATCGCCGTGCTCGAGCAGCTCGAGAACGGCCTGCTCGCGGGGGCGGCGGTGGTCGAGCCCTACCTGTGCGACGGCGGCTGCTTCGGCTCGCCCCTCCTGTCCGGTGACCCGTACGTCGCCGCCTGGCGCTGGGCCAGGACGGGTCTCGCCGCCGAGGGCCGGGCGCACGAGCGCCCGCAGCCCTTCCGGCCGCGCCCGGGCCTCAGGCTCGACGACGACATGGCGGCCGCTATCCGCAAGCTGGCCGAACTGGAACGCGCGACGGCGTCGCTGCCCGGCAAGGACTGCGCCAGCTGCGGAGCCCCCACCTGCGCCGCCTTCGCCGAGGACATCGTCACCGGTCGCGCCACGCGCGACCTCTGTCCGTACATCGCCCCCGAGCACGGGCGCGACTCCGTACCCAACGAGGGGAGCACACCGTGAAGCTCGAGCAGATCGTCGCCGAGCTCGGTCTGACCGAGCTCACACCAGCCGCCGGCGACAGCGTCGACGGCGAGATCACCAGGGGATACGCCTCCGACCTGTTGAGCGACGTCCTCGCCAACGCGCCGTCGGGCGGCCTGCTGGTGACCCTGCAGGTACACCTCAACGTCATCGCCGTGGCGGCCCACGCCGACCTCTCCGCGGTCGTCTTCGCCGGCGGACGCCGGCCCGACGACGAGATCGTCGCCAAGGCGGCCGAGGAGGGCCTCGCCCTCTACGTCTCGGGCGACGACACCTTCGAGATCGTCGGCCGCCTGTACGCCCTCGGCCTGAGGGGTCGCGGCGCCTGAGCCGCTCGACGATCGATCGACCAAGGACCCGATGCGTGACCATCTGTCCGGCAGACCTGCACGTGCACACGGCCCTCTCGCCCTGCGCGGACGACGAGATGACGCCCCCGGCGATCGTCGAAGGCGCCCTTCGTGAAGGACTCGCGATGATCGCCGTCTGCGACCACAACAGCGCGCGCAACGCCGCCGCCGTGCAGGCGGCGGCCGGCACGCGCCTCGCCGTGCTCGCCGGCATGGAGATCACGAGCGTCGAGGAGTGCCACGTCGTGGGCCTGTTCCCGGACGCGCGCGCCGCCGAAGCGGCGGGCGCGCGCGTCGGAGCTCTGCTGCCCCAAGCTGAGGGGGACTACGCGCAGTACTTCGGCGAGCAGCTCGTGCTCGACGCGCACGGCGAGGAGCTCGACCGCGAGACGCTCGCCCTCGCCGCGGCCACGTCCCTCGACGTGACCTCGTGCGTCAGCCTCGTCCACCGGCACGGCGGCATCGCCGTCGCCGCGCACGTTGACCGGCCGTCCTTCGGCGTGATCGGCCAGCTGGGCATGTTCCCTCACGGCGCCGGGTTCGACGCCGTCGAGGTCTCGCGCCACGTGCGGCCCGGCACGCCGGAGGAGGAGACCTACGCCGCCATCGGCCTGCCGCTGCTGCACTCGTCGGACGCGCACTTCCCCGACGACATCGGCGTCGCGCGCACCGAGCTGACCCTCGACGAACCAGGGTTCGCCGCGCTGGCCAGGAGCCTGCGCGCGGCGAGCGCCGGGGGTGCCGCCGATGCATGACCTCTCGCTGTACCTGCTCGAGGTGATCGAGAACTCGGTGCGCGCCGGGGCGACGACGGTCGCCACGACCATCGTCGCCGACCGCGCCGCCGACCAGCTCAGTATCACGGTGGAGGATGACGGCCCCGGCCTCCCGGTGTCGATCGACCAAGCGCTGGATCCGTTCTTCACCACCAAGCCGGGCAAGAGGACCGGCCTGGGACTGAGCCTCTTCCGCCAGGCGGCCGAAGCCGCCGGCGGCGGGCTCAGCGTCGCCCGGTCGGACGCCCTTGGCGGTCTGGCGGTGAAGGCATGGATGGACCTGGGCAACGTCGACCGTCCACCGCTGGGCGACGTCGCCACGAGCATCGTCACGATGGTGGCGACCAACCCACAGGTGGCCTTCACGGTCGACCTGACGGACGGCGACGAGCGCGTGTCGCTGCGCGGCAGCGAGCTGCCGGGCAGGCTCTCCGCGCTCGTCGCCTATCAGCAGGCGCTTGCCTGACGGACACTCCCTGCGCAGCGGATCGCAGAAGAACGAAGCGAAGGAGACGCGAATGAGCGAAGAAGTGAGAGCGTGCGCCTGCTGCGCCGAGGAACCCACCGAGGAGGAACTCCTCGCGCGCCTCGACGCCGTCATCGCCGGCTACAGGGACAAGCCCGGCGCCCTCATCCCGGTCCTGCAGCTCGCCCAGGGCATCTTCGGATACTTGCCCGAGGTCGCCCTCAAGCACATCGCGCGCGAGCTGCGCAAGCCGTACAGCGAGGTCGCCGGCGTCGTCGGCTTCTACTCCTTCTTCACAACGGTCCCGCGCGGCAAGCACCTCGTTCGCATCTGCATGGGCACCGCCTGCTACGTCCGTGGCGGCGTCCAGGTGCTCGACGCCTTCAAGAAGGAGCTCGGCATCGACATCGGCGGCACCACCGACGATCGCCAGTTCTCGCTCGAGATCGCCCGCTGCTTCGGCGCCTGCGGGCTCGCTCCCGTGATCACGGTCGACGACGACGTCCATCACCGCGTGAAGCCCAAGCGCGTCCACGAGATCCTCGCCCAGTACGCCGAGGAGCCGCTCGTGGCCGAAAGGAGCGCGTGAGCCATGCCCGACAAGATCACCAGCCCCGACCAGCTCAAGGCGCTCGCCGCGAAGGCCAAGGCCGACATCGACCTGCGCCAGGGGCGCAAGGAGACGCAGGTCACGGTCCACATGGGCACCTGCGGCATCGCCTCCGGCGCGCGTGAGATCGTCGCCGCCTTCATGGCCGAGATGGCCGCTGCAGGCGTCACCTCGGTGAGCCTGCACCAGACCGGCTGTGCCGGCCTCTGCGAAGAGGAGCCGATGGCGACGGTGACAGTGCCCGACGGCACCATGTACCGCTACGGCCTGCTCGACAAGGACAAGGTGCACGCGATCGTGACCGCGCACCTCGCTGGCGGCACGCCCGTCGCCGAGTACCTGATCAAGACCTGAGAGCGAGTGAACCGACTATGGCTGATGTGAGAACGCACTTCCTGATCTGCACCGGCGGCGGCTGCATCGCCTCGGGCGCGCTCGACGTGAGCGAGGCGGTCCGCGCCGAGCTCGCGAAGCGCGAGCTCGCCGACGAGGTCGACGTGGTCGAGACCGGCTGTCTCGGCCCCTGCGTCCAGGGGCCGGTGGCGCTCGTCTACCCCGACGGCGTGTTCTACCAGAACGTCCACGTCGAGGACGTGCCCGAGATCGTCGAGGAACACCTGCTCAAGGGGCGCGTGGTCGAGCGCCTCGTGAGCCACGCGCCCGGCACCGAGAAGACCCAGGCCGAGATGGCCGACATCCCGTTCTTCAACCGTCAGGTGAAGATCGTCCTGCGCAACTCGGGCATCATCGACCCCCTGAACATCGACGAGTACATCGCCCGCGAGGGCTATCAGGCGCTGGCCAAGGTGCTCACCGCCATGACACCGGAAGAGGTCGTGGAGGAGGTACTGGCCAGCGGCTTGCGCGGCCGCGGCGGCGCCGGCTTCCCGACGGGCATGAAGTGGCGCTTCGCCCAGCAGCAGGACAACGACGTCAAGTACATCCTCTGCAACGCCGACGAGGGCGACCCGGGCGCGTTCATGGACCGCTCCGTGCTCGAAGGCGACCCGCACTCGCTCATCGAGGGCATGGTCATCGGCGCCTTCGCGATCGGCGCGCATCAGGGCTACGTGTACGTGCGCGCCGAGTACCCGCTCGCCGTGGAGCGCCTCGAGCACGCCCTCGGCCAGGCGCGCGAGTACGGCCTGCTCGGCGACGACATCATGGGCAGCGGCTTCGCCTTCGACCTCGAGATCCGCATGGGCTCAGGCGCCTTCGTGTGCGGCGAGGAGACCGCGCTGATGACCTCGATCGAGGGTCACCGCGGCGAACCGCGCCCGCGCCCGCCCTTCCCGGCGGTCTCGGGGCTCTGGGGCAAGCCCAGCGTGCTCAACAACGTCGAGACGTTCGCCAACATCGCCCCCATCATCCTCAAGGGGGCCGAGTGGTACGCGAGCACAGGCACCGAGAAGAGCAAGGGCACCAAGGTGTTCGCCCTGGGTGGCAACGTCCGCCACACGGGCCTCGTCGAGGTGCCCATCGGGATGCAGCTTGGCGAGCTGATCTACGAAGTCGGCGGGGGCATCCCGGACGACAAGGCCTTCAAGGCCGCCCAGCTCGGCGGGCCGTCCGGCGGCTGCATCCCCAGGGAGCACCTCAACGTCCCCGTCGACTACTCGACCTTGCAGGAGCTCGGCGCGATCATGGGCTCGGGTGGCGTCATCGTCATGGACGAGGACACCTGCATGGTCGACATCGCCCGCTTCTTCCTCGAGTTCACCCAGGAGGAGAGCTGCGGCAAGTGCCCGCCCTGCCGCGTCGGCACCAAGCGCATGCTCGAGATCGTCGAGCGCATCACGCGACGGCGAGGGTGAGGAGGGCGACATCGAGCGCCTCATCGCCCTCGGCGAGAGCATCAGCCAGACCGCCCTCTGCGGTCTTGGCCAGACGGCGGCCGAACCCGGTGCTCTCGACGATCCGCCACTTCCGTCACGAGTACGAGGCGCACATCAAGGACAAGTACTGCGCCGCCGGTGTGTGCGCGACGATGTTCAAGGCGCGCTGTTCCAACGCGTGCCCGGCCAGCGTCAACATCCCCGGCTTCGTCTCCCTGGTCGGCGAGGAGCGCTACGACGAGGCGCTGAAGATGCACCGCGAGCGCAATCCGCTGGCCAGCATCTGCGCCCGCGTCTGCTTCCACCCCTGCGAGAGCAAGTGCATGCGCTCGAGTCTGGACGGCGCGCTCGCCATCCGCCACGTGAAGCGCTTCATGGTGGAACAGGAGACGGAACCGCAGCTTCCCGAGATGGCGGAGAACGCCGCGAACGCGGCGCGCAAGGTGGCCGTCGTCGGCTCCGGACCCGCGGGGCTCTCCGCGGCGTACTTCCTGGCCCGGTTGGGCTACAAGCCGGTCGTGTTCGAGGCGGAGCGCAGGGCGGGCGGCATGCTCGTCCAGGCCATTCCGGCCTACCGTCTGCCGCGCGAGGAGCTCGACCGCGAGGTCGACATGATCGCCGCCATGGGCGTGCGCTTCGAGTACGGCAAGGCCCTGGGCCGCGACTTCACGCTGCAGAGCCTCAAGGACGAGGGCTACGAGGCCGTGTTCCTCGGTGTCGGCGCCCCGCAGGGCATGGGCATCGGCGTGCCCGGCGAGGACGGCCCGGGCGTGTTCGACGGCCTGTCCTTCCTGAAGCAGTACAACCTCGAGGGCAAGGCGCCCATGGGCAAGAACGTGGCGATCATCGGCGGCGGAAACGCGGCCATCGACGCCGCCCGCACCGCCCTGCGCCTCGGCGCCGAGACCGTGCGGATCCTGTACCGCCGCACCCGGGCGCAGATGCCGGCGTGGGGCGAGGAGATCGACGCCGCCGATCTTGAGGGCATCGACATCATGACGCTCGTCGCCCCGCAGGAGATCCTGCGCGACGCCGCCGGCAACGTGACCGGCGTCCTCTGCAAGGAGATGGCGCTCGGCGACTACGACAAGAGCGGGCGGCGGCGCCCCGTGGCCGGCCACAACCCCGACTTCGTGGTCGAGGCCGACACCGTCATCGCCGCCATCGGCCAGAAGCTCGACGCGGCGGCCATCCTGGACGGCACCCCCGTCGACCTCAACCGCTGGGACTACCTCGCGGCCGACGCGAACACCGGCCAGACGTCGATCGACTGGGTCTTCACCGGCGGCGACGCGGCCACCGGCCCGTCGTCGGTGGTCGAGGCCATCGGCGCCGGCGAGCGCGCCGCCGTCGGCATGGACCAGTTCCTCACCGGCGCCAACCACGCCTTCTGGCGACGCGACATCGGAGCCGTCGACGTTCTTCGACCCGGACGCCGACCCCGTCCTGATGGAGCGCGCACGCGGTCGAGGAGCTGTCCGTGGCGCAGCGCGTCACCGAGCTTCGACGAGGTCGAGCTGAGCTGGGCGGCGAAGACGGCCGTCGCTGAAGCGAAGCGGTGCCTGCGCTGCGACTACGGCAAGTACTGCGTGAGCAAGGAGAGCTGAGGATGCCTACCCTGACCATTGACGACACCAAGGTCGAGGTCCCGGAGGGCGCCACGGTCCTCCAGGCGGCCCGCCAGGCGGGCGTGAAGATCCCGACCCTCTGCTACCTCGAAGACGTCCAGTCCATCGGCGCCTGCCGCATCTGCCTCGTCGAGGTGGAGGGCGCCCGCACGCTGGTCGCCTCGTGCAGCCAGCCGGCCACCGACGGCATGGTCGTGAAGACCAACACCGCCAGGGTGCGTGACGGCCGCCAGACGGTCGTCGAGCTGCTCCTCTCCGAGCACGACGGCGACTGCCAGGTGTGCGCCCGCACCGCCGACTGCGAGCTGCGCACGCTTGGCCAGCGACCTCGGCATCGGCGAGCTTCGCTACGAGCGGCGAGAAGACGTGCAAGCTGATCGACGAGTCGCACGCCCGCCCTCATCCGCGACACGGGCAAGTGCATCTCGTGCCGCCGCTGCGTGACGGTCTGCAACGAGGTGCAGGACGTCGGCGGCCTGTTCGCCCAGGGCCGCGGCTTCGCCACCCTCATCGGCCCGGCCTTCGCCAGAACCTGTCGGACGTCGTCTGCGTGCAGTGCGGCCAGTGCGCCGCCGTCTGCCCCGTCGGGCGCGATCACCGAGCGCAACCAGATCGACGAGGTCTGGGACGCGCTCGAGGACCCGACCAAGACGGTCGTCGTGCAGACCGCCCCGGCGATCCGCGCCGCGCTCGGCGAGTGCTTCGACTACGCGCCGGGCACCCTGGTGACCGGCAAGATGGTCGCCGCCCTGCGCCGGATGGGCTTCGACGCCGTCTTCGACACCAACTTCACCGCCGACCTCACGATCATGGAGGAGGGCACCGAGCTGCTCGTGCGCCTCAAGAAGGCGCTCGTCGACGGCGAGCAGGTCGCGCTGCCGCAGTTCTCGAGCTGCTCACCGGGCTGGATCAACTACATGGAGCACTTCAACCCCGACATGCTCGACAACCTGAGCACCTGCAAGAGCCCGCAGCAGATGTTCGGCGCCCTCGCCAAGACCTACTACGCCGAGAAGATCGGCGTGAAGCCCGAGGACATGGTCGTCGTCTCGGTCATGCCGTGCACGGCGAAGAAGTACGAGGCCGCAGCGCCCCGAGATGAACGACAGCGGGGTCCAGGACGTCGACGTCGTGCTCACCACGCGCGAGCTCGGCGCCATGATCACGCAGGCCGGCGTCGACTTCCGCTCCCTGCCCGACGAGAAGATGGACGCCCCGCTCGGCATCAGCACCGGCGCGGCCGACATCTTCGCCGTCACCGGCGGCGTCATGGAGGCCGCGCTGCGCACGGCCTGGGAGATCGTCACGCAGACGCCCTTCCCGTTCCCGAACCTCCACGTCGAGCCGATCGAGGGACTCGAGGGCGTCAAGGTGGCCACCGTGAAGGTCGAGGGCGCCAAGGGCGACTGGGCCTTCCTCGAGGGCGCCGACCTCAAGGTCGCCGTGGCCCACGGCCTGGGCAACGCCCAGAAGGTCATCGACCAGGTCAAGAACGGCGAGGCCGAGTACCACTTCGTCGAGGTCATGACCTGCCCCGGCGGCTGCATCGGCGGCGGCGGCCAGCCGCGCTTCACCACCAACGAGGTGCGCAAGGCGCGCATCGCCGCCATCTATGAGGAGGACGAGCACCGCGAGCTGCGCAAGTCGCACGAGAACCCCTTCGTCTGCAAGCTGTACGAGGAGTACCTCGGGGCGCCCTGCGGCGAGATCTCGCACCACCTCCTGCACACCCACTACTTCGAGCACGAGCGCGTCTGAACGCGCGCGCCTGAGGCGCGGCCGGGGCCGGACGGCCCCGGCCGCGCGCGGGCGGCGCCGGACGCGAGGCGAAAGGACCGCCCGCTATACTGGCGGAGGCAGGCCGACGGACGGCAGACCGGCAACGAACGGTGAGCACCGTGAGCGCTGAGCAGAGACTCATCCTGATCGTCGACGACGATTTCGACTTCCTCGAGATCAACCGCATCATCCTCGAGGGGGCGGGCTATCGCGTGGTCGACGGCCACCAACCCCGACGAGGCGCGCGAGCGCATCGCCGACGAGGTGCCCGACCTCATCATCACCGACCTGATGATGGACAGCCTCGACGCGGGCTTCGCCTTCTCGGCCGCCCTCAAGGACGACCCGCGCACGGCGAAGGTGCCGATCATCATCTCGACCTCGGTGACCAGCGCGCTCGGGCTCGACTTCCGCCCGCGCTCCGCCGAGGACATGCAGAAGATGCGCGTCGACGCCTACTTCGACAAGCCCATCGACGGGCGGGCCCTGCTCGCCAAGGTCGCCGAGCTGCTCGGCGCGGACGTCTGAAGCCGGACGCGGACCAGGCCATGAACGACGACAGGGTCGCCCACAAGCAGCTCGTCACGACCATCCGCGAGAAGTGCCGCATGTGCTACACGTGCGTGCGCGAGTGCCCGGTCAAGGCGATCGAGATCCGCGACGGCCAGGCGAGCGTGATCCAGACGCGCTGCATCGGCTGCGGCAACTGCGTCACCGTCTGCAGCCAGAACGCCAAGGAGGTGCTGGACGGCGTCGCCGAGACCGAGGCGCTCCTCGCCGGCGCCGGCGCCGGTAGCGGCGATCGTCGCCCCGAGCTACCCCGCCGAGTTCACCGAGTGCGACACGGCGACGCTCGTGGCTGCGCTGCGCGACCTCGGCTTCGACTCCGTCCACGAGGTCGCCTTCGGCGCCGACCTCGTCGCCCGCGACTACGCCCGCCTCCTCATCGACGACCGCGACGGCCGCCACGTCGCGACGAGCTGCCCGGCCGTCGTCTCGTACGTGCGCAAGTACCACCCCGACCTCCTC
Organism: uncultured Thermoleophilia bacterium; assembly: GCA_963707855.1. Taxonomy (GTDB): domain Bacteria; phylum Actinomycetota; class Thermoleophilia; order UBA2241; family UBA2241; genus UBA2241. The sequence goes on along the minus strand of CAVPRQ010000025.1, from coordinate 189,106 downwards.
GACAGCCTGGCGCCGATCGTCTCGCCGATGATCGCCACGGCCCGCGCTCTGCGGCGGCGCCTCGGGCCGGACACGCGGATCGTCTTCGTCGGCCCGTGCATCGCCAAGAAGGGCGAGGCCGCCGTACGAGCAGTTCGAGGGCGAGATCGACGCCGTGCTCACCTTCGTCGAGCTGCGCGCGATGCTCGAGCAGGCGCGGCATCGACCTGGCCGCCCGACCGGCGGCGGACGACGACTTCGACCCGCCGCACGGCAGCCTCGGCGGCCTCTTCCCCCTCACCCGCGGCCTGCTGCAGGCGGCCGGCCTGAGCGAAGACCTGCTCACCGAGCGACATCGTCAGCGCCGACGGCCGCCACGACTTCGGCGACGCCATCGAGGACTTCGAGAGCGGCGACACCGAGGCGCGACTGCTCGACATCCTCTGCTGCCACGGCTGCATCATGGGCGCCGGCTACACCCACGAGGAGCCGGTGTTCACGCGCCGCGCCGAGGTCAGCCGCGCCGCCCGCGCGCGCCGGGAGCGCTTCGACGAGGCCGCCTGGGAGGCCGCGATGGTCGAGTTCGCCGACCTCGACCTGACGCGCACCTTCGCCGCCTTCGACCAGCGCTTCGACGAGCTGCCCTCGCCCGAGGAGCTGCAGGCGATCCTCGAGCGCATGGGCAAGTCCACGCCCGAGGACCTCCTCGACTGCGGCGCCTGCGGCTACGACGGCTGCCGCGAGCACGCCGTCGCCATCTGGCAGGGGCTCGCCGAGGTCGAGATGTGCATGCCGTACGCGATCGAGCGCCTGCGCGAGTCGATCGACGAGCTCGAGGAGACGAACCGCTCGCTCGAGAGCACCAAGGAGGCGCTGGTCAAGTCCGAGAAGCTCGCCAGCATGGGGCAGCTCGCGGCCGGCATCGCCCACGAGGTCAACAACCCGCTCGGCATCCTCCTGCTGCACGCCAACCTGCTGCTCGAGGAGTGCGACAACGACCCCTGGTGGCAGCCGACGCGAAGCTCATCGTCGACCAGGCCAACCGCTGCAAGAAGATCATCTCCGGCCTGCTCAACTTCGCCCGCCAGAGCCGCGTCGTGCGCCAGCCTACCGACCTCGGCGAGCTGGTCGAGGGACGTTCTGCGCACCTTCCCTCGCGAGGAGGACGTGGAGATCGTCGTCGACGACCAGCTCGGCGACCCCGTCGCCGAGATCGACGCCGACCAGATCGTCCAGGTGCTCATCAACCTGCTCGCCAACGCCCAGCACGCGATGCCCGACGGCGGCCGCATCACGATCACGCTCGACGGCACCGACGACAACGTGATCCTCATGGTCGCCGACGCCGGCACCGGCATCGCCCCGGAGCACCTCGAGAAGCTCTTCAGCCCGTTCTTCACGACCAAGCAGGTCGGCAAGGGCACCGGGCTGGGCCTCGCCGTCACCCACGGCATCGTCAAGATGCATCGCGGCCAGATCGCCGTCGAGTCCAACGCCGACCCGGCCAAGGGACCGACGTTCACCACCTTCACGATCTCGCTGCCGCGTCACGAACTCGAAGCCGGCGCCGCCCTCGGGCTCCAGGAGTCGACGGTCGCATGAGCGTGCAGACGGAACCAGGTCGTCAGGAGGCCCTCATGGACCCGCAGGAGGTCGTCCTGCAGGTCGTCATGGTCGACGACGAGGAGGCGCTCTGCCAGGGCGTGCGGCGCATCATCGAGCGGTACCACGTCCACGTCCCCGACGTGCTCGTCGACGCCAGCTACGAGTATCGCTACTTCACGACCGGCGAGGACTTCCTCGTCTACCTCAGCGAGGGCGGCGCCGTCGACCTCCTGCTCCTCGACCTCAAGCTGCCGGGCATCGGCGGCATGGACGTGCTCGACGCCCTCAGCGATACGGGCCGCGACGTGCTGACCATCATGATCACCGCCTACGCCACCTTCGAGACGGCGGTCAAGGCGACCAAGCTCGGCGCCTACGACTTCCTCGCCAAGCCGTTCACGCCCGACGAGCTGCGCTACGCGGTGCGCAAGGCGACCAGCCAGCTCATCCTCAGCCGCCAGGCGCGCAAGCTCGCCGAAGAGAAGCGCCAGGTGCGCTTCAACTTCATCAGCGTCCTCGCGCACGAGCTCAAGGCGCCGCTCAACGCCGTCGAGGGCTACCTCAACATCCTCGCCACCACGGAGGCCGAGCAGAACCTCGCCATGGTGGAGCGCAGCATCGTGCGCGTCGACGGCATGAAGAAGCTCATCTCCGACCTGCTCGACCTGACGCGCATCGAGTCGGGCCAGCGGGAGCGGTCGATCCGCAGGCTCGACCTGCCCGAGCTGGCCCGCGGCTCGATCGAGCTCTTCGCCGGCGACGCCGCGCGACGAGACATCACCGTCACGCTCGACGCACCGGACGACGTCCAGCTCGTCGCCGACGCCGGCGAGGTCGAGATCGTGCTCAACAACCTCGTCTCGAACGCGATCAAGTACAACCGCGACGGCGGTCGCGTGACCGTCAGGCTGGCGCGCGTGGACGGACGGCGTCGAGATCGCCGTCGCCGACACCGGCATCGGTCTCAAGCCCGAAGAGGCAGCCAAGCTCTTCCGCGAGTTCACGCGCATCAAGAACGAGCACACGGTCAAGGTCCTCGGCAGCGGCCTGGGCCTCTCGACGGTGCGCAAGATCGCGACGATGTACGACGGCGAGGCCCAAGTGGCGAGCGAGGCCGGCGTCGGCAGCACCTTCACCGTGACGCTCAAGGACGCGCCGCCGATCCGTGGAGGCCGCCGCGCCCGCCTGACCTGCCGCCCGGCGCGGATCCTCACGGTCAAGCCGAGCGCACGCCCGCGTCCGGGCCGCTCGTCACCTGCTTGCACAAGCGGCCCGGACACGGGAGAATCGAGGCCGATCGAGGCCGTGCTGCACCGTGGGATCCGTGGGTCGACTGGCCCCGACCGAAGCGTAGCGTCGCCGGCTGCGGGCCGGCGCCATCGGGACGCCTCAGCACGAACCATCGTGACACGGTCGCCGGAGCGCCTGGCGCACCGCGCCTCGAGCCATGGGGAACAGCAAGCGAGAGAGGGAGTGTGTGGTGCCCAGGATCCTGATCGTCGACGACGACCCCGACATCATCGAGGCCGGCAAGCTCGTGCTCGAGCGCGAGGGCTACGAGGTCGACGGCGCCTCGAACCGCGCCGAGGGCCTCGCCCGGCTCGAGGAGACCAAGCCCGACCTGCTCATCCTCGACGTCATGATGGAAGAGCCGGACGACGGCCTCAACATGGCCCGCGAGCTGCGCAAGCGAGGGCCACACGCTGCCCATCATCATGCTGACGAGCGTCAACGCCGCCATGGGGCTCAACATCGACAAGGACGAGGAGATGGTCCCGGTCGACGAGTTCCAGTCCAAGCCGGTCGAGCCGGCGACGCTCGTCGCCAAGGTCAAGGGCGCTGCTCGACAAGGGGGCGCAGAGCTGATGGTCGCCTCCCAGCAGGAGCAGCTCCGCGCCGAGATCGCCGAGCTCGTCGAGAAGCTCGGCCCGGGGCGCAGCACGCTCATCCCCATCCTCCAGGACGTCAAGCGGCGGCACCGCGCCGTCGACAGCGAGGCCATGCAGGTCGTCGCCGACATGCTCGACATCCACCCCGTCGAGGTGTACAGCGTCGCCTCGTTCTACGCCTTCCTGCACGGGGCCCCCCAGGGCGCCCACGTCATCCGTCTCTGCGGCACCCTCTCGTGCGACTTCGCCGGCAAGGACGCGGTCGCCGACGCGCTGCGCGCCGAGCTCGCCATCGACTTCGACCAGACGACCCCCGACGGCCTCGTCACGCTCGAGTGGGCGAGTTGCATCGGCATGTGCGACCAGGGCCCCGCCCTGCTCGTCGACGACGTGGTCCACACGCGGGTCACCCCGGACGACGCTCGCGCGATCGTCGCCGCCTGCCGGCAGGCAGAGGGGAGGGCCGAGGCGTGAGCACCGTCATCGAGACCAGAGGCAACGCCCTGACCTACGCGACCATCGAGCCCGACGCGGGCCTCGCGGCGGCGCTCGCCCTGTCGCGTCCGGACATCATCGACACGGTCACCGCGAGCGGCCTCAAGGGCCGCGGCGGCGCCGGCTTCCCGACGGGCATGAAGTGGAACTTCTGCGCCGCGGAGAAGGCCGACGAGAAGTACATCATCTGCAACGCCGACGAAGGCGAACCCGGCACGTTCAAGGACAGGGTCATCCTGTCCCGATTCGCGGACCTGGTCTTCGAGGGCATGACCATCGGCGGCCGCGCGATCGGCGCGACGCTCGGCATCGTCTACCTGCGGGCGGAGTACACCTACCTGCGCCCGCATCTCAACGAGGCCATCAAGTCGCGCCGCGAGCGCGGCCTGCTCGGGCGCTCGATCATGGGCGTCGAGGGCTTCGACTTCGACATCATCACCGCCCTCGGCGCCGGCGCCTACGTCTGCGGCGAAGAGACGGCCCTCATCGAGAGCCTCGAGGGCTTTCGCGGCGAGCCGCGCAACCGGCCGCCGTTCCCCGTGGTCGCCGGTCTGCTCAACAACCCGACCGTCGTCAACAACGTCGAGACCCTCGCGTCGGTCGCGGCGATCTTCGCCAAGGGAGCCGAATGGTTCAAGGGCTTCGGCACCGACAAGTCGACGGGCTACAAGCTGTTCAGCATCAGCGGCGACTGCGAGAAGCCGGGCGTGTACGAGTTCCCCTGGGGTATCACGATCGCCGAGCTGCTCAAGGAGGTCGGCGGCGAGGACGCCAAGGCCGTGCAGATCGGCGGCGCCTCCGGCGTCTGCGTGCCGGCGCCGGACTTCAGCCGCCGGCTGGCGTTCGAGGACATCCCGACCGGCGGCGCCGTCATGGTCATCGGGCCGCAGCGCGACATCCTCGACGTCGCCGAGAACTTCCTCGAGTTCTTCGTCGAGGAGTCGTGCGGCCAGTGCACGCCCTGCCGGCTGGGCAACGCCGCAGATGCTGCGCGCCGTGCGGCTGCTCAAGGAGGGCGCCTGCCCGGAGAAGTATCCTCGCCGACGTCACGGCGCTGGGCGAGACCATGAAGGTCGCCTCGAAGTGCGGCCTGGGGCAGACGAGCCCCAGCGCCTTCCTCTCGATCCTCGAGGGCTTCGGCGACGAGATCTTCGACCGCGCCCAGAGCGCGTGACGGAGGGAGTGAGCATGAGCAATCCCACGACCCCCATCCATCGCGCGCCGCTCTCGCAGCAGCACCGGCGCGTCATCACGACCACGAGCCCGGACGCCATCGGCGCCCTGGTGAGCGTCACCATCGACGGCGTCGAGGCCAAGGTCCCCTTCGGGGTGACGATCCTCGAGGCGGCACGCGCCGCCGGCGTCACGATCCCGACCCTCTGCGACCACCCGGACCTCGACGTGGCCGGCGTCTGCCGGATCTGTGTCGTCGAGGTCGAGGGCCAGCGCACCCTGCAGCCGGCCTGCACCTTCCCGGTCGTCAACCAGATGAAGATCAACACCCACAGCCGCAAGGTGCGCATGGCCCGCCGCCACGTGCTCGAGCTGCTCCTCAGCGAGCACTACGGCGAGTGCACGAGCTGCGTGCGCAACGGCAACTGCGAGCTGCAGACCCTCGCCGAGGAGTACGGCATCACCGAGTTCGCCTTCGGGCACCCCGAGCAGCCGCTGGCCGTCGAGGACCACTCGAGCTACTCCGTGATGCGCGACATGAACAAGTGCATCCGCTGCCGGCGCTGCGTGCGCACCTGTATCGACATCCAGGAAGTCGGCGTGCTCGAAGCCGTCGGCCGCAGCAACAAGGTCACCATCGAGACCTTCGAGGACAGACCGCTCGGCGACGTCGTCTGCATCAACTGCGGGCAGTGCGTGAACCGCTGCCCCGTCGGCGCCCTGTACGCGAAGGACGAGACCGACGCCGTGTGGGCGGCGATCGACGACCCCGACACGCACGTCGTCATCCAGACCGCTCCGGCGCCGCGCTCGGCCATGGGCGAGCTGTTCGGCCTCGAACCCGGCACGCCGGTGACCTTCGAGATGAACACGGCCCTGCGTCGCGCGGGCTTCGACACGGTCTTCGACACCAACTTCACCGCCGACCTGACCATCATCGAGGAAGGCACCGAGCTCATCCTTCGGCTGTACAAGGCGCTCGTGCAGGGCGACAAGGAGGTCGCCCTGCCCCAGTTCACCAGCTGCTCGCCGGGCTGGGTCAAGTTCCTCGAGCACTTCTACCCGGAGTACCTGGCGAACGCCTCGAGCGCCAAGAGCCCGCAGCAGATGTTCGGCGCCCTCATCAAGACGTACTACGCCGAGAAGCTGGGGCTCGACCCCGCGAAGATCGTCAGCGTCGCCCTCATGCCGTGCTCGGCGAAGAAGTTCGAGTGCAACCGGCCCGAGATGCACGACTCCGGCTTCAAGGACGTCGACTACGGCCTCACGACGCGCGAGCTCGGCAAGATGTTCAAGGAGGTCGGCATCCACGTGCCGAGCATGCCGAAGAGCGACTTCGACGACCCGTTCGGCACGGCGACCGGCTCCGGCGTCATCTTCGGCGCGACCGGCGGCGTCATGGAGAGCGCCCTGCGCACGGTGATCGAGCTGGTCACCGGCGAGAAGGTCGAGAGCATCTACGACCACGGCGACATCATCCCGGTGCGCGGCTTCGACGGCGTGCGCTACGCCGAGATCACGATCCCCAAGGTCGGCCCCGTGCCTGAGATCCTCGCTCACCTCGTGCCTGACTGGGAGTGGCTGAACGGCGCGACCCTCAAGGTCGCCGTCGCCCACGGCACCGCCAACGCCAAGAAGGTCATGGACGACATCAAGGCGGGCGGCAAGTTCAGCGAGTGCCACTTCATCGAGTTCATGGCCTGCCCGGGCGGCTGCCTGGGCGGCGGCGGCCAGCCGATCCCGACGAACGCCGAGATCCGCGCCGCGCGGGCCAAGGCCATCTACTCGGAGGACAAGGCCTACGACGTGCGCAAGTCCTACGAGAACCCGGCGGTCGCCGCGACCTACGCCGAGTTCCTCACCGACGGCCCGTGCGGCCACAAGAGCCACAAGCTGCTGCACACGAGCTACACGGCGCGCGGCAAGCACATCCCGCAGGGCTGAGGCCGGCGACGGGCGCGGGGCGGCGCGAGCGCGCCCCGCGCCCGTCGTCCTTCGGCATCGCGACTTCGGCGTTCGTGTTGCGACCCTAGGGTTATCACCCTACAATCAGTGGAAACCGTGCGACGCTCGCCGGGACGGCCCCCAGCCGTGCCGGCGACCGCCCGAGGAGGTGGCGCGACCCGTTGACCGGCGACCCCGCAGGCAAGCTCGAAGCCAGCGCTCAGGCGCGCCTTCTGCGGACGCCCGCGCGCTGGCGCTGCGCTGCTACCAGTGCGGCAAGTGCTCCGCCGGTTGCCCGATGGGCGGCGAGATGCGCGCTCAAGCCACACGACATCATGCGGCTCGTCGCCGGCGGCAAGGGTCGCGCGGCGGCAGCCGACGAGTCGATCTGGCTCTGCCTCACCTGCGAGACCTGCAGCGCCCGCTGCCCGAACGACTGCGACCCGGCCGGCGTCATCGACTCGCTGCGCGAGCTGAGCCTCGGCGCCGGCGTCTCCGACGCGCCGCGCCGCATCGCCGCCTTCCACCGCGCCTTCCTTGCCCAGATCGAGAGCAACGGCCGCCTGCACGAGATGGGCATGGTGATGGAATACAAGCTCCGCACCGGCGACCTGATGAAGGACGTCACCAATGCGCCCGGAATGGTCAGCCGGGGCAAGCTCAGCCTGCGCCCCGACCGCATCCGCGGCATCGCCGAAGTCAAGCGGATCTTCGAGAAGTGCGGTGAGGCGTGAGCACCGTGGCCGCCGAAGCCGGCGCCCCGAGCGCTGTCGCGACCACCCCCCGCGCCCCCATCGCCTACTACCCGGGCTGCTCGCTGCACGGCACCTCGCGCGAGTTCGACGAGAGTCTGCGGGCGGTCCTCGCGGCGCTCCGCATCCCCATCCACGAGATCGACGACTGGTCGTGCTGCGGGGCCAGCAGCGGCCACACCACCGACCACCTTCTGGGCGTAGCCCTGCCGGCCCGCAACCTGGCGCTGGCCGAGGCGCAGGGCTTCGCCAGCGTGCTGGCGCCCTGCGCCGCCTGCTACAACCGCCTCACCGCGGCGCGCCTCGCCGTCGCCGCCGAGGACGACCTCGCCGAGCGCATGCCGGACGTCCTCGGCCGGCCGTTCGCGAACACCGTCGCGGTGGAGAGCGTCGTCGCGCTGCTGCGCGACGTCCGCGACGGCGATCGAAGAGGAGGTCGCCGCGGCGCTCACGCCCAACCCGCTCGAGGGGCTGCGACTCGCCGCCTACTACGGCTGCCTGCTCGTGCGGCCCCCGGAGATCGCGGGCGCCGACGACCCCGAGGCGCCGACGTCCATGGACGAGGTGATCGCCGCCTGCGGCGCCGACGCCGTGGACTGGAACATGAAGGTCGAGTGCTGCGGCGGCGCCTTCAGCGTGAGCCGCACGAGCTCGGTGGTGCGCCTCGGCCGCGCCATCATCGAGGACGCGCGCCGCAACGGCGCCGAGGCGATCGTGGTCGCCTGTCCGCTCTGCCACTCCAACCTCGACCTGCGCCAGAAGGCCATGATGACGCGCGGCGAGGAGCCGATGCCCGTGCTCTTCATCACGCAGGTCGTCGGCCTCGCGCTCGGCCTTCCGGCCGCGAGCGCTCGGCCTCGACCGCCACTTCGTCGACACCGAGCCCTTCATCCACCGGCTCGTCGAGCAGGCGGCGGCGCGCGTCGCCACCGAGGAGCGCGTCAAGGCGGAGGCGGCGGCGAAGTCCGCCGCCCGCCGCGAGAGGACCGCCGCCGAGCGACGCCCCGGCCGATGACGCTCCCGCGGCGGCCGACACCCGCGCCTCCCAGGACGGTGACGCGTGAGCCGCATCGGCGTCTTCGTCTGCCACTGCGGCGAGAACATCGCCCGCACCGTCGACTGCGAGGCGGTCGCCGAGGCCATGCAGGGACCACCCCGGCGTCGTCCACTCGGAGGACTACAAGTACATGTGCTCCGACCCCGGGCAGGCGCTGGTGCGCAAGGCGATCGAGGAGCACCAGCTCACCGGGGTCGTCGTCGCCGCCTGCTCGCCGCACATGCACGAGAAGACCTTCCGCCGCGCCTGCGCCGGTGCCGGGCTCAACCCCTTCATGTGCGAGATGGCCAACATCCGCGAGCACTGCTCGTGGATCCACGAGGACAAGGCCGAGGCCACGCCCAAGGCGATCGACATCGCCCGCACGATCGTCGAGAAGGTCAAGCACAACCGGCCGCTCGAGAGCATCCGCATCCCGGTGACCAAGCGAGCGCTCGTGATCGGCGGCGGCATCGCCGGCATCCAGGCGGCGCTCGACATCGCCGACGGCGGCCACGAGGTCGTGCTCGTCGAGAAGGAGGCCTCGATCGGCGGCCACATGAGCCAGCTCAGCGAGACCTTCCCCACCCTCGACTGCTCGCAGTGCATCCTCACGCCGCGGATGGTCGAGGCCTACCAGCACCCGACTCATCAAGCTCCACACCTGGAGCGAGGTCGAGTCCGTCGACGGCTACATCGGCAACTTCACCGTGAAGGTGCGCAAGAAGGCGCGCTCCGTCGACGAGGACCTCTGCAACGGCTGCGGCGACTGCCAGGCGGCGTGCCCCGCGAAGAAGATCCCCAGCGAGTTCGAGGCCGGGCTCGGCAAGCGGACGGCCATCTACGTGCCCTTCCCGCAGGCCGTCCCCAACATCCCCGTGCTCGACCGCGCAGAACTGCACCCTGTTCAAGGGCCGCCGCAAGGGCCTCGCCAAGGACGCTTGCGGCAAGTGCAAGGAGGCCTGCCTCAAGGGCGCCATCGACTACGACGCCGAGGACACGTTCGTGGAGGAGGAGGTCGGGGCGATCGTCGTCGCCACCGGCTTCGATCTCTACTCGATCGGCCGCGAGCAGCCCGAGGGCCTCAAGGGCTACGGCGAGTACGGCTACGGCGAGGTGCCGGACGTGATCGACGGCCTGCAGTTCGAGCGCCTCGCGTCGGCCTCGGGGCCGACCGGAGGCGCGATCCTCAGGCCGTCCGACGGCAAGGAGCCCAAGACCGTCGTCTTCGTCCACTGCGTCGGCTCGCGCGACCCCGACAAGGGCATGAGCTACTGCTCGAAGATCTGCTGCATGTACAACGCCAAGCACGCGATGCTCTACAAGCACAAGGTGCACGACGGCCGCGCGGTCGCCTTCTACATGGACATCCGCGCCGCGGGCAAGGGCTACGACGAGTTCTCGCGGCGCGCCATCGAAGAGGACGAGGCCGAGTACGTCCGCGGCCGCGTCAGTCGCATCTTCCGCGAGGGCGACGTCGTCAAGGTGTGGGGCTTCGACACGCTGTCCGGCGAGCAGGTCGTGATCGACGCCGACATGGTCGTGCTCGCGACCGCCATCAGGCCGCAAGCCGGGGCCCGCGAGCTCGCCCAGAAGCTGAGCGTGAGCTACGACGAGCACGGCTTCTTCAACGAGGCGCACCCCAAGCTCCGGCCGGTCGAGACCAACACGGCCGGCGTCTTCCTGGCCGGCGCCTGTCAGGCGCCCCGTGACATCCCCGACAGCGTGGCGATGGCGAGCGCCACGGCCGCCAAGGTGGCGTCGCTGTTCAGCGCCGACGAGCTCGAGCGCGAGCCCGCCGTCGCGGTCGTCAGCGAGACGACCTGCATCGGCTGCATGCGCTGCCAGCCCGTCTGCGCGTATGGGGCGATCGAGAAGCGCGAGATCCTCGCCCGCGACGGGTCGGTCGAGCGCGTCGTCGCCTACGTGAACCCCGGCGTGTGCCAGGGCTGCGGCACCTGCCAGGCGGTGTGCCTGAGCAAGAGCATCGAGCTCGAGACCTTCACCGACGAGCAGGTGTACGCCGAGATCAACGCGCTGGCGGCCTGGTGAGTGACGTGAGTGACGCAAGCGGCACATCATCCGGCGTGGGCGACGGCGACCGCTTCGAGCCGCGCATCACCGCCTTCGTCTGCAACTGGTGCACGTACACCGGCGCCGACCTGGCGGGCACCAGCCGCCTGCACATGGCGAGCAACGTGCGCATCATCCGGCTGCCCTGCACCGGCCGCATCGACCCGCTCTTCGTCATCAAGGCCTTCGAGCGCGGCGCCGACGGCGTGATCGTCAGCGGCTGCCACCCGGCCGACTGCCACTACACGGCGGGCAACTACCACGCCCGGCGCCGCTTCGCCGTGTTCCACGACCTCATGGGGTTCGTCGGCGTCGACCCCGCGCGCATCACCTTCTCGTGGGTGTCCGCCTCCGAGGGCGCCAAGTGGCGCGACGTCGTCAACGACGCGGTGGGCAAGGTGCGCGAGCTCGGGCCCTTCACGGCGTATCGGAGCCTGAACGACCACAACGTCTCGGCCGACCACTTCGACTGGGTCGACGAGCTCGCGCCGGCGAGCCTGGGCGAAGGCGGCGAGGCCTGATGCAGGAGCTTCGCGACCTCGCCCGGCAGCTGCTCGCCGACGGGGCCGTCGACGTCGTCGTCGGCTGGGAGGACAGCCCGCGCGGCGCCCGGCCGATCTTCGCCGCGACGCCCGACGACGCCGGCAAGCTCATCTTCGACACGCGCTGCCTGCACGACCTGGCGACGTACCTGAACCCGCGCCGCAAGCAGGTCACCGACCTCGGCAAGCTGGCGATCGTCGTCAAGGGGTGCGACGCGAAGGCGGTCGCGGGACTGCTGCGCGAAGCGCAGCTCGAGCGCGACCGCGTCGTCCTCATCGGCGTCCGCTGCGGCGGCGTGCTGCGAGGACTCGATGGCGCCCGAGCCGGTCGCGCTCACGCCGGAGACGGTCGCCCCGCGCTGCTTCGGTTGCGACAACCGCGAGCCCAGCCTCGTCGACCACCTCGTCGGCGAAGCGCAGCCCGAGCCGCCGGCGCCGCTGCTCTCGCTCGACGAGCGGGTCGCGGCGCTCGACGCCCTGACCCCGGAGCAGCGCTGGGAGTACTGGACGGCGCAGTTCGACAAGTGCGTGCGCTGCTACGCCTGCCGCCAGGTCTGCCCGCTGTGCGTCTGCGAACGCTGCGTCGCCGACAAGAGCCGCCCGCAGTGGATCGAGACGGCGTCGCATCCGCGGGGCAACTTCTCGTGGAACGTGACCCGCGCCCTGCACCTGGCCGGCCGCTGCGTCGGCTGCGGCGAGTGCGAACGCTTCTGCCCCGCCGGCATCCCTCTGGCGACGATCAACCGCAAGCTGCAGCTCGTCGTCGAAGAGCGCTACGGCTACCGCGTCGCCGACGACCCCGAGCTCAAGGCGCCGATCGGCGACTTCAGGCTCGACGACCAGCAGGAGTTCATCAAGTGAGCGAGGCCCTCTACCTCACCCACGAGGCGCTGCGCGGAGCTCGTGGCCGGGCTCGTCGCCGCCGGCACGGCCGTTGTCGGCCCGGCCCACGCCGGCGGCGCGCGGCATCCCCGGCCTCGAGGAGCGCGAGCGGCCCACGGCCAAGGGCATCTACGGCAGCCTCGAGTACCGCGAGGTCGGCGACGCCGCCGAGCTCGTCCTCGGACCGGGCATGCCGCGCCTCTCGCTCAAGCAGTTCTTCCTGCCGCAGAGCGAGGACCTCTTCTCGTGGAAGCAGCGCGGCGCCGAGGTCGAGATCCGCGAGACGCCGACGACCTTCAACCCCCGCGTCGTGCTCGGCGCGAAGCCGTGCGACGCGGCCGCCCTCGAGATCGTCGACGCGGTCATGAACTGGGAGTACCGCGACGAGCTCTGGAACGGCCGCCGCGCGGCGACGACCATCTTCGCCCTCGCCTGCGCGGTCGAGGACCAGCACTGCTTCTGCCCCTCCGTCGGCGCCGCGCCCGACACGGTCCGGGGCGCCGACGGCCTCCTGACGCCGGTCGACGGCGGCTTCCTCGTCGAGGCCGTCACCGACAAGGGGCGCGCCTTCGTCGAGGCGCACCGCGCGCGCTTCGCGGCGGCGCCGGACGGCGCCGCCGACGCCGCGCGCGCCTTCCGCGACGCCGCCGCGGCCAAGGTCGCGCGAGAACACGCAGATCGACGCCGGCACGCGTGCAGGACTGGATCGAGCACCACTTCGAGGACCCCTTCTGGGCCACCCTCGGCGTGCGCTGCAACGGCTGCGGCGCGTGCACCATGGTCTGCCCCACCTGCCACTGCTTCGACATCGTCGACGAGGAGGAGGGCGTCGGCTGCGGCACGCGCCGCCGCTGCTGGGACACCTGTCAGGCCGGCAAGTTCACCCTGCACGCCTCGGGTCACAACCCACGCGCGGACCAGATCGCCCGCTATCGCCAGCGCATCAATCACAAGTTCGCCATCTACCCCGTCAAGTTCGGCGACGTTCTGTGCACCGGCTGCGGGCGCTGCGTGCGCACCTGCCAGATGGGCCAGAACATCGGCGAGATCCTCGTCGCGATCGACGAGTACGCGCAGCAGACCGCCGGATCGACGGGCAGCGCGTGAACCTCTACCAGCCACAGCTCGCCGCGGTCACGGCGATCACCGAGGAGACCGTCGACACGCGCACCTTCCGCCTCGAGTTCAAGGACGAGGCCTTCGCCCGCGACTTCACCTTCCGCGCCGGCCAGTTCGGCGAGTACTCCGTGTTCGGCGCCGGCGAGTCGACGTTCTGCATCGCCAGCCCGCCCACGCGCGACGGCTACATCGAGTGCACCGTCAAGGCGGCGGGCAAGGTGACCGCCGAGCTGCGCGAGGTCAACGTCGGCGACACCCTCGGCTTCCGCGGCCCGTACGGCAACTGGTTCCCGGTCGACGACTGGCTCGGCAAGGACCTCGTGTTCGTCGCCGGCGGCATCGGCCTCGCCCCCGTGCGCTGCGTCATCTGGAACGTCCTCGACCGGCGTGCCGAGTTCGGCGCCGTGACCATCGTCTACGGCGCGCGCTCGGTCGGCGACCTCGTCTACAAGCGCGAGCTCGAGGAGTGGGCGGCGCGCGACGACGTCACGCTCGTCACGACCGTCGACCCCGGCGGAGAGACGCCCGACTGGACAGGCAAGGTCGGCTTCGTCACGCCGATCGTCGAGGAGGCCGCGCCGTCCGCCCAGAACGCCGTCGCCATCCTGTGCGGCCCCCCCATCGTGGTCAAGCTCACGCTCCCGGTCCTCGAGACGCTCGGGTTCGCGCCCGACGCGGTCTACACGACGCTCGAGAACCGCATGAAGTGCGGCGTCGGCAAGTGCGGGCGCTGCAACATCGGCCCGGTCTACGTGTGCAAGGACGGTCCGGTGTTCTCCGCCGCGCAGCTCCAGGCCCTGCCCGCCGAGTTCTGACGACGGGGCGCGCAGGCGCCGCCTCCGTCGGCCTCGCCCGCGGAGGCGGCGTCCGCGCGCTTCCACTACACTAGGCGCGGGTAGAAGACCGGTGCGGACCACGGTCGCGGCGCGCGGTCCGCGCCTCAAGGCGTCCGCCGCATCGAGGTCCATGGCCACCAAGCGCAAGCCCGAGACCGCGGTCCGCTACGTCGATCCCTTCCGCGACGCGCGCGCCCTCCAGCCCATCACCACCGACGAGCGCACCCTGCTGCGTCAGGTCAACCAGCGCATCGCCGCGCGCCCGTCCCTGCGCGGCATCGTCGACTACCTCTTCGAGAGCACGCAGGCGCTGATCCCCTGCGACCGCATCGGCCTCGCTTTCATAGACCCCGACGGCCAGAGGGTCACGTCCTACTACAACCGCGCCGCCTACGAGCCGCTCGCCATCGACACGGACTACTCCGAGGACCTGCGCGGGAGCTCACTGCGCGCCGTGCTCGAGACCGGGCTGCCGCGCATCATCGGCGACCTCGAAGCCTACCTCGAGGAGCACCCTCGAAGCCTCTCGACTCGCCTCCTCGTCACCGAGGGCGTGCGCTCCAACCTCACCTGCCCCCTGAGCGTCGAGGGCCGCGTCGTCGGCTTCATCTTCCGCAGCTCGCGCGTCGCCGACACCTACCACTCCAAGCACATCGAGCTGCAGATGGCGATCGCCGAGCGCTTGAGCCAGGCCGTCGAGAAGGCGTGGCGCATCGAGGAGCTCGAGCAGGCCAACTACGCCTACACGCAGATGCTCGGGTTCGTGAGCCACGAGCTCAAGAGCCCGGTGGCCTCGATGGTGACCGACGCGCGCCTGCTCGCCGACGGCTACCTCGGGCGAGATGCCGCCCCGGCAGAAGGACAAGCTCGAGCGGCTCATCCGCAAGGGCGAGTACCTGCTCGACCTCGTGCGCGAGTACCTCGACCTCGCCCGCGTCGAGGGTGGGGAGCTCGAAGCGCGCCTGCAGCCGAACGTCCACGTGCGCAGCGAGGTGCTGGACGACGCGATCGAACTCGTGCATTCGCATCTCGAGGCGCGTGGCATGCGGCTCGTGGTCGCGACTCCCGGCGAGCCGAACCCAGTCGTCTGCTGCGACCCGGCGCTGATGCGCGTCGTCCTCATCAACCTTCTCGACAACGCGGTCAAGTACGGGCGCGAGGGCGGCGAGATCCGGGTGACGCTCGAAGTGGTGACGTCGCGCCGGGTCAGACCCGTGGCGCTGCGCGATATCGGTCTGGAACGAGGGCGCCGGCTTCTCGCCGGCACAGCGCAACCGCCTCTTTCGCAGCTTCTCGCGCCTCGACGACCCCGAAACGAAAGGGACGAAGGGCACGGGTGTGGGGCTGTACAGCGCGTGGCGCATCGTGCAGCTGCATCACGGCCACATCACGGCCGACGCGAAGAAGGGCGAGTGGGCCAGGTTCACCCTGGAGATCCCCGCATCGCCGGAGTGTGAGGACGACCAGGCGGCGAGCATCGGGAAGAGCGCATGACCGAGATCGAGACCGGCAGCTTCATCGACGAAGGACGCATCCACGAGGCGCTCGGCGCCGCGGCCGACAAGGACGCCGGCCGCGTGCGCGAGATCCTCGCCAAGGCGCGCGAGCTCGGCGGCCTCGAGATGGAGGACGTCGCCGTCCTCTCGTCGGTGAGCGACCCGGAGCTGCTCGGCGAGCTCTTCGCGGCGGCGCGCGACGTGAAGGACGCCATCTACGGCGCGCGCCTCGTGCTCTTCGCCCCGCTCTACGTCTCCAACATGTGCACGAACGACTGCCTCTACTGCGCCTTCCGCGTGCGGAACAAGGAACTCAAGCGGCGGGCGCTGAGCAGGACGAGATCCGCCGCGAGGTCGAGATCCTCGTCGACCAGGGCCACAAGCGCGTCCTGCTCGTGGCCGGCGAGTCGTACCCCAAGGAAGGCTTCCAGTACGTCCTCGACTCGGTCGCGACCATCTACGACGGTCAAGCGCGGGAACGGTGAGATCCGGCGCATCAACGTCGAACGTGGCGCCGCTGACCGTGGACGAGTTCCGTGCCCTCAAGGCGACGGGCATCGGCACCTACCAGCTCTTCCAGGAGACGTACCACCGCGAGACCTACCGCGCCGTCCATCTCGGCGGCAAGAAGAGGGACTACGACTGGCGCGTGACCGGCATGCACCGCGCCATGGAGGCCGGCATCGACGACGTCGGCATCGGCGTCCTCTTCGGCCTCTTCGACTGGCGCTTCGAGGTGCTCGCGCTGCATGCAGCACATCCGCGAGCTGGAGCGCGCCTACGGCGTCGGCCCGCACACGATCAGCATGCCGCGACTCGAGCCGGCGATCGGCTCCGACATCGCCCACGAGCCGCCGCACCCGGTCGACGACGTCGACTTCCGCAAGCTCGTCGCCATCCTGCGGCTCGCCGTCCCCTACACGGGCATGATCATGAGCACGCGCGAGACGCCGAACATCCGCCGCGAGACCTTCGCCCTGGGCGTGAGCCAGATCAGCGCCGGCAGCCGCACGAACCCTGGCGGCTACGTCGAGGACGAGCACTTCGACGACGGCCCAGTTCCAGCTCGGCGACCACCGTTCGCTCGACGAGGTCATCCGCGACGTCGCGAAGCTGGGCTACATCCCCTCGTTCTGCACCGCCTGCTACCGCCTCGGGCGCACCGGCATGGACTTCATGGACCTCGCCAAGCCCGGCGACATCAAGCACCACTGCGACCCGAACGCGCTCTCGACCTTCCTCGAGTACCTCGAGGACTACGGGTCGCCCGAAGACGCGCGCCGTCGGCGAGGCCCTGATCGCGCGCAAGACCGGCGAGATGGACCCGGTGCGCCGCGCGCACACCGAGGCGATGCTCGCCGAGGTGCGCGCCGGCAAGCGCGACGTGCTCTGCTGACGGTAGACTGATGCGACCGGCGCCGGGGCCGCCGTCGCGCCGCGCCCCGGCGCGCGCACCCGACGAAAGGACGACGAATGAGCGACGAGCACATCATCCTCGGCATCCACGTCTCCGACCGCCTCAAGAACGCGGTCGAGGTACAGAAGGTCTTCACCGAGTACGGGTGCAACATCAAGACGCGCATCGGGCTGCACGACGTGGACGCGAACGTGTGCTCGCCGAGCGGCGTCGTGCTGATCGAGTTCTTCGGCACGACCGCCGAGGCCGAGGCGATGGCCGCCAGGGTCGGCGCCGTGGACGGGGTCGACGTCCAGACGATGGTGTTCGGGCACTGACCTCGGACGCGGCGCGACGCACAGCGGGGCCACCCATGACTGACGACGGACACCGCCTCGAGCGGGACCTCCTCGGCGAGGCGCCCGTCCCGACGGGCGCGCTGCACGGTATCCACACCGAGCGCGCCCTCGACAACTTCACCCTCTCGGGCCGGCCCCCGCACCGCGAGCTCGTGCGCGCCTACGGCACGGTCAAGCTCGCCTGCGCGCTGACGAACCGCGGCCTGGGAGTCTGGTCCCACGACCAGGCCAAGGCCGACGCGATCGAGCGCGCCTGCCGCGAGATGAGCGACGGCCTGCTCGACGAGCACGTCGTAGTCGACGCCCTGCAGGGGGGCGCGGGCACGAGCACCAACATGAACGTCAACGAGGTGCTCGCCAACCGCGCCCTCGAGATCCTCGGCGAGCCGCACGGCGCCTACGGCCGCGTCTCGCCCACCGACGACCTCAACCTCCACCAGAGCACGAACGACACCTACCCCACCGCGCTGCGCCTGGCGGCGATCCGGCTGCTTCACGACCTCGAGGAGCGCGTCGTCGCCCTCCAGGAGGCCTTCCAGGCCAAGGAGCAGGAGTTCGCCCACGTCGTCAAGGTCGGGCGCACGCAGTTCCAGGATGCGGTGCTGACGACGCTCGGGCGCGAGATGGGGGCGTACGCCGAGGCTCTCAACCGCGACCGCTGGCGCATCTACAAGTGCGAGGAGCGCCTGCGCGTCGTCAACCTCGGCGGGACGGCCATCGGCACCGGCTTCGCCGCGCCGCGGCAGTACATCTTCCGCGTCGTCGACGCGCTGCGCGAGCTCACCTCCATCGGCTTCGCCCGCGCCGAGAACCTCATCGAGGCGACGCAGAACGCCGACGTCTTTCCCGAGGTCTCGGGCATCCTCAAGGCACATGCCGCGACGCTGCTCAAGGTCGCCGGCGACCTGCGCCTCCTGAGCTCAGGACCGGAGGCCGGGCTGGGCGAGATCCGGCTGCCGCGGCGGCAGCCCGGATCGAGCATCATGCCCGGCAAGGTCAACCCGGTGATCCCCGAGGCCGTCACGCAGGTCGCCCTGCTCGTCATGGGCCACGACCAGACCATCGCCCTGGCGGCCGGCCTCGGCAGCCTCGAGCTCAACCCGTTCCTGCCGCTCGTCGCGAGCTGCCTGCTCGACAGCCTCGAGCTTCTCGCGCGCGCCGACGAGACCCTGCGCCGCAACTGCGTCGAGGGCATCGAGGCCGACGAGGAGCGCTGCCGCGCCCACGTGCACGCTTCGAGCGCCGCCGCCACCGCGCTGGTCCCCGAGATCGGCTACGAGGCCGCCTCGGAACTGGCGGCCGAGGCGGCCCGCGCCGGAGCGAGCGTCCGCGACGTCGCGCTCGCCCGCGGCGTGCTCACGGCGGAGCAGTACGACGCCGCCCTCACCCCGGAGGCGGTGCTGCGACTGGGCACCCCGCAGCAGCTGGGCCGCGGCGTGGAGGACTGATGGCTGTCGAACGGCGCACCGGAGTCTGATGTGGGCCTGATGGACGCACCGCGCGGCATGCGGCTGCACACTGCGATCGGCGGGCCGAAGGCCTGCCCAGACAATGACGGCCGCGGAATCAAGGTGCATCTCATGGGTTTGATGGATCGCACCGTCGCAGGCAATGCGGCTGCACACTGCGATCGGCGGGCCGAAGGCCTGCCCAGACAATGACGGCCGCGAAATCAAGGTGCATTCATGGGTCTGATGGATGCACCTCGAGGCATGCGGCTGCACATCGGCATCTTCGGCCGCCGCAACGTCGGCAAGTCGAGCCTGCTCAACGCGATCACCCGGCAGGAGGTCAGCATCGTCAGCGACTTCGCCGGGACGACGACCGACCCCGTCGAGAAGCCGATGGAGCTCCTCCCCCTCGGCCCCGTCCTCTTCATCGACACCGCCGGCATCGACGACGTCGGCGCCCTCGGCGAGCTGCGGGCGAAGCGCACGATGCAGGTCTTCGACCGCACCGACCTGGGCGTGCTCGTCACCGAGGCCGGCGCCTGGGGCGAGTACGAGGACGGGATCCTCGACGAGTTCCAGCAGCGCGAGACGCCGGTCGTGGTCGTGTTCAACAAGATCGACCTGCACGAGCGCCCGGCGCCGGTCGCGCGCCTCCAGGATCTCAAGCTCACGCCGGTACTGACGGCGGCGAGCGAGCGGCGCGGCGTGCTCGACTTCCGCCAGGCGCTGCTCGACGCGGCGCCCCCCGACTTCATCGACAACCCGACGATCCTCGGCGACCTCGTCAGCACCGGCGAGCTCGCCGTCCTCGTCGTGCCCATCGACAAGGAGGCACCGCGCGGCCGTCTGATCCTGCCGCAGGTGCAGTCCATCCGCGACCTCATGGACTCGCGACGCCATGGCGCTGGTCGTCAAGGAGCGGGAGCTCAGCCACGCGATCGAGCAGCTCAGGACGCCGCCCAAGCTCGTCGTCACCGACTCGCAGGCCTTCCTCAAGGTCGCCGCGGACACGCCACCCGAGGTCCCGATGACCTCGTTCTCGATCCTCTTCGCGCGCTTCAAGGGCGACCTCACGAGCCAGGTCATGGGGACGCTGGCGATCGAGCGGCTGCGGAGCGGCGCGAAGATCCTCATCGCCGAGGCATGCAGCCACCACCCCATCGCCGAGGACATCGGCCGCGTCAAGATCCCCCGCTGGCTGACCCAGTACGTCGGCGGCAAGCTCGACATCCACCACGTCCAGGGGCACGACTTCCCCGACGACCTCGGTGGATGGGACCTCGTCATCCACTGCGGCGCCTGCACCTTCAACCGGAGGGCGATGCTGGCGCGCATCCTGCGCGCTCGCGAGGCCGGCGTGCCGCTCACCAACTACGGCCTCGTCATCGCCTACAGCCTGGGCATCTTCGAACGCGCCCTGCAGCCCTTCCCCGCGGCGCTCGACGTGTACCGCCAGGCGCTGAAGGCGCCGGCGGCGCACGCGCACGCGGCGACGGCCGGGGCAGCCGAGCCGGTCACGGCCGGGCTGCCCGACGACGCCGCCGTCGACGAGCTGTGCTGAGCGCCGCGCGACACGTACCGTCAGGCCCATCGCGGTGAGCCGAGCAGCGCGGCGCAGCCCGCTGCCGGCCCTCGGCGTCGGCGACGCCCTCAGCGGCGAGGCCGTCCTCGCCTGGCTGCGCGAGACGACGCGCGGCGCCTCGGAGGCTTCTGGGCGCGCCGCCGACGAGACGCGCCATCGCTACGTCGGCGACGCCGTCCACCTGCGCGGCCTCGTCGAGATCTCGCAACTACTGCGTGCGCGGCTGCACCTACTGCGGCATCCGCGCGCGCGAACCGCGGCTCGAACGCTACCGGATGCGGCCGGCGATGTCCTCGACTGCGCCCGCGCCGCCCTCGCCTACGGCTACGGCACGCTCGTCCTCCAGTCGGGCGAGGACTACGGCCTCGAGACCGACTTGGTCGCCGATGTCGTGCGCCGCATCAAGGAGCGAGACCGGCCTCGCCGTCACCCTGAGCCTCGGGGAGCGCCCCGACGAGGACCTCGCCGCCTGGCGCGAGGCTGGGCGCCGACCGCTACCTCCTGCGCTTCGAGACCTCCGACGACGAGCTCTACCGGCTCATCCACCCCGACCTCCCCGGCCGGCGTCCGACCGCTCGCCGATCCTGCGGACCCTTCAGCGCCTGGGCTACGAGGCCGGCAGCGGCATCATGGTCGGCATCCCCGGCCAGACGTACGCCAGCGTCGCCGACGACATCGATCTCTTCCGCGGCATGGACCTCGACATGATCGGCATCGGGCCGTACCTCCCGCACCCGGCTGACGCCGCTGGGCGACGAGTACGAGCGGGCCCGCCCGATCGACGCCCGAGCGAGCAGATCGCCGGGCGACGAGCTCACGGTCTACAAGGTCGTCGCCCTCACCCGGCTCGTGCTGCCCGAGCCGAACATCCCGAGCACGACGGCGCTCGCGACCATCAACAAGGTCGACGGACGCGAACTGGGGCTCATGCGCGGCGCGAACATCGTCATGCCCAACCTCACGCCGCCGGAGTACCGCGTGAAGCTACGAGATCTATCCTGACAAGGCGTGCGTCAACGAGACCGCCGAGATGTGCCGGGGCTGCCTGCAAGGCAGGATAGAGTCTATCGGACGCGAGATCGGCACCGGGCCGGGCGGGCGACGCCGCGCGGGCGAGAACGCGAGCCAGGCTTGAGCGACTTCCTCGATCTGGCGACGGCCGGCGCGCACCTCGACGTGCTCGGTTGATGCGCGTCCTCGTCGTCAACGCGGGGTCGAGCAGCCTCAAGCTGAGGGTCCTCGACGAGGACGACGCTCTCGTGTCTCGCGCCGATCTACCGGCGCCGCGCGGCGCCGAGGACGCCGAGGCCGTCGCCGACGCGTTCGCCGACGTGAGCGGGATCGCTGCCGTCGGGCATCGCGTGGTGCACGGCGGCGCCGAGTTCGCCGACCCGGTGCTCATCGACGAAGAGGTGGTCCGCCGCCTCGAGACGTACACTGAGCTTGCGCCTCTGCATCAGCCCAGCGCGCTCATGGGTATCGCCGCGGTGTGGGCCGCGTACCCCGACATCCCGCAGGTAGCCTGCTTCGACACCACGTTCCACGCCCGGATGCCCGAGGCGGCGGCCACCTACGCGCTGCCGCGCGAGTGGACGCGCAGCCTGGGCATCCGGCGATACGGCTTCCACGGCCTCTCGCACGCCTACGCGGCGCGTCGCGCCGGCGAGCTCATGGGCCGCGACGTCCGCGGATTGCGTCTGGTGACCTGCCATGTAGGTGCCGGAGTCTCCCTCGCCGCCGTGCGCGACGGCCATTCTGTCGACACCACGATGGGCTTCACGCCGCTCGAGGGCCTCGTCATGGCCACGCGAAGCGGCGACGTGGACCCCGGCATGCTCCTCTGGCTGCAGCGCCGCCTGGGGCTGACGGCCGACGAGCTGTCGGGCGAGCTCACGCATCGGTCGGGCCTCCTCGGCCTGGCCGGGACCGCCGACATGCGCGAGGCGATCGAATGGGCGGCGTCCGGCGACGCCGACGCCGCCTTGGCCCTCAATGTCTACGTCCACCGCCTTCGCGGTGCCGTGGCGCGCATGGCGGCGGCGGCCGGCGGCCTCGACGCGCTCGTGTTCACCGGCGGCGTCGGCGAACACGCGCCGCTCGTCCGGCAGCGCACGGCTGACGGCCTCGGCTTCCTCGGCGTGGCCGTCGACCCCGTGCGCAACGAGAGCGGGCCCGAGGACCGCGAGATCGGGGTGCCGGGCCTCGCGGTCAGGGTGTTCGTCGTCGCCGCGCGCGAGGACATCGAGATCGCTCGCGAGACGCGCGAGCTGCTTGCGGGTCGCTGAGTCGCTGCCGCGACCACGCCGTGGTGCGAAAGGCGTGGCGCGACGCGCCTGCGCACCGCCCACACGACCCGCTGGAACCTCTCCCGGAGCTTCCGGTATACTCGCTCTCCGCGTCGGGGTGTGGCTCAGCTTGGTAGAGCGCTCGGTTCGGGACCGAGAGGTCGGCGGTTCAAATCCGCCCACCCCGACCAGGGTCCTCCCCAGCTCGTCTTCGCCCTTCCGCTGCGGACGGGCGGCGCGCCCAGCCCCTCGTCAGTTCCTTGTCGAATTCGATCACCGTCGGCACGATGCCAAGCTGCCTGAAGAACGCCTTAGCCTCCCGCACAGGCTCCGCACGTCGCCAGCGACACGATCAGGACCGGCGGCGGAGCCACGAATCGTCCCTCTGTGGTGAAGGAGTACGTCAGTCCTGCTCGCGCATACCCGCGGACGAACATGGTGAAGACGCGACGGGGGCGCCCACCAGGCGCCCCGTCGCGTCTCGCACTTCTCCTGCCGACGTCAATGGCTCGCGAGCCAGCGCTCGGCGCCCGACAGGACCTCGTCGATCCTGACGAAGATCTCGTCCAGCACCTCGCGTCGGCGACGAGCGGCGGCGAGAGCATCAGCATCGCCGGGCCGCGGTCGTCGGCCCGGGTCATCAGACCCGCCCGCTGCATCAGGGCGGGCAGCACCTCGCGGCACACCCTCGTCCTCTCCTCCACCGTGAGCTCGCGGCCGGAATCGCGATCGACCATGAGCTCGAGGCCGTAGAAGTAGCCCGTGCCGCGCACCTCCTTGACGATCGGGTGCCGGGCAGCGATCTCGTCCAGACCCCGGCGGAAGTACGGGGCAAGCTCGTGCACGTGCTCCAGCACGTGCTCGTCGCGCAGCGCCGTGAGGTTCGCGTAGGCGACGGCGGTCGACATCGGGTGGCCGCCCCAGGTCGTCCCGTGCGTGAACCCGCCGGCGTGGGAGTCGAGCAGCTCGTCGATCAGCGGCTCGCGCACGATGATGCCGGCGAGCGGCGCGTAGGCCGAGGTGACGCCCTTGGCGAACGTGACGAGGTCGGGGACGACGCCCTGGCGCTCGGACCCGAACCAGTATCCCAGGCGGCCGAAGGCACAGATGACCTCGTCGGCGGCGAGGAGGACGCCGTACGTGTCGCAGATGCGGCGCAGCTCCTGCCAGTAGCCGTCCGGCGGCACCATGACGCCGCCGACGTTCTGCACCGGCTCGGCCAGCAGCATCGCCACGGTCTCAGGTCCCTCGTCGAGGATCGTCTGCTCGATCGCCTTGACGCAGGGCAGCTCGGCGACGGGCAGGTCGGCGCCGCCCCCCTTCTCCCAGCCGAGGGTGTTCGGCACCTTCACGAACCACGGCAGGAGCGGCATGAACGGCTCGCGGAACTGGGGGATGCCGGTCGCCGACAGGGCGCCGAGCGTCGTGCCGTGGTATGCCATGTGGCGGCTGAGGATCTTGATGCGCCGCGGCTCGCCGCGCCCCTGGTGATACTCGCGGGCGAACTTGATCGCCGACTCGTTCGCCTCCGAGCCGGAGTTGACGAAGAAGGTCACGCCGAGATCGCCAGGGGCGAGATCGGCGATCAGCGCCGCCATACGGATCGACGCCGGATGGGCCGCCGACCAGTTGGTGGCGAACGTGAGCTGCTTCATCTGGGCGGAGGCGGCCTCGGCGATGTCCGCGCGGCCGTGGCCCATGTTGACGCAGAAGAGGCCGGCGAGACCGTCGATGTAGCGCCGGCCCTTGTCGTCCCAGAGATAGCAGCCCTCGCTGCGCTCGATGATGAGCATCTCCGGGTTGCGCCACGCCGCGGCGCGGGTGAAGTGCTTGCCGAGGTTGCGCGCCGCACAGGCGCGCAGCCCGTCTGGTCCCTCGCAGGCCGCGTCGTGTGGCAGCTCGGTCACTGGACCTTCTTCGCGAAGTTGGCAGCGTCGAGGTGCTTGTAGCGCTCCAGGAACCGCTTGGGATAGGCAAGAGCGTCGCGGCGGAAGGGCTCGGCGAGCTCCTCCGGGTCGATCATGACCTCGATCACCGACGGGCGGCCGGAGGCGAGCGCCGAGGTGTAGGCCTCACGCAGATCGCCCGGATCGGTGACGCGGATGCCGTTGCCGCCCATCGCCGTGGCGATCGCGGCGAAGTCGAAGCCGCCGCACTCGCGGCCGATGTTGCCGCCCACGAAGCGGTCGTCGTAGAAGTCGATCTGGTTCTTCTTCTCCGCGCCCCACTGCATGTTGTTGAACACGCAGGCGACGACGGGGAGGTCCTCCTCGACGGCGGTCATGACCTCGTGGCCGCTCATGCCCCAGGCGCCGTCGCCGACGATGGCGATCACCGGCCGGTCTGGGGCCGCGACCTTGGCACCGAGCGCCGCCGGGTAGGCGAAGCCGCAGTTGCCGAAGCCGAGAGCCGGCAGGTACGAACGCGGCGTCGTGAAGCGCACGTAGGCGTTCGCCACCGAGCAGACGTTGCCGATATCGCTGGTCACGATCGTGTCCTCGGGCAGCACCGCGGTGAGCTCCTTGAGGGCGCGGCGCGGGCTGATTGGCGTCGCGTCGGAGGACGACCAGGAGTCGAGCTCGTCGGCCCAGGCCTTCTTGGCCGCGGCGATCGCCCGCAGGCGCTCGGCGTTCGGGCTGCGCCTCGCCCATGCCGGGCCGCGAGCCGGTCGGCGAGCGCCTTCGCCGACGCCTTCGCGTCGCCGATGATGCCGACGCCGATCCTCTTGGCGCGGCCGAGCTGCCGCGGGTCGAGGTCGATCTGGATGATCGTCGCGCCCTTGGGGAAGTAGTCGAAGCCGTACTGCGGCAGGGTGCCGAAGCCGCTGAGACGCGTGCCGACGGCGAGGATCGTGTCGGCCTTCGAGAGCAGGCCCATCGCCGCCTTGGAGCCCTGGTAGCCGATCGGCCCGACGGCGAGCTCGTCGTCGCTCGGGTAGGCGTCGGTGTGCAGGTAGGTCGTGGCGACCGGCGCGCTCAGCAGGCGCGCGAGGCGCCGCACCTCGTCGGCCCCTCCGCTGTCGACCACGCCGGCGCCGGCGATGATCGCCGGGTTCTTCGCCGCCGGCGAGCACCTCGGCGGCGCGGTCGAGCGCCGCCTCGTCGCCGGCGCCGCGCGCCGCCACGCGGTACTGCTCGGGCTCGAGGATCTCGCAGTCGACCTCCTCGTAGAGGTAGTCGCGCGGGACGTCGACCTGCACCGGGCCGTGCTCGGCCAGCGCGATGCGGAAGGCGGTGCGGAACGACTCGGCCATCCGGTCGGCGCGCGGCACCTGCACCTGGTACTTGGTGATCGTCCGGAAGATCGGAAGCTGGTCGACCTCCTGAAAGCCGTCAAGACCGCGGCCCGTGGTCATGGCCGACGGAGTGACGATCACGACCGGCGAGTGCGCGTGATACGCGGCGGCGATCGCCGTGACGATGTTGGTGATGCCGGGACCGTTCTGGCCCGTGCACACGCCCGGGATGCCGGTCACGCGCGCATAGCCGTCGGCCATGTGGCCGGCGGCCTGCTCGTGGCGGACGGGGATGAAGCGGATGCCCGCGGCCGGGAAGAGGTCGAGCGCGTCCATGAACGCCGAACCGACGATGCCGAAGACCTGCTTGACGCCTTCGGCCCTCAGGGTCTCGACCATGGCTTCGCTGGCGGTCATGTGTGTCACGGGTATCAACTCCTTGTCGTGCGGACGACGCGCCGCCGCGGGCGCGCGGAGGCGGCGTCGTCAGGGGGTCGCGGTCAGCCTTGCAGGGGTGAGCATATCGCGCCGCTCACGCCCGCGCCGCTCACATCCTGCCGATCAGGCCGCTGATCTCGTGGCGCAGGGCGGCGAACTCGGGCATGATGAGCGCTTCGTTCACGGACGCCTCGAGGCCGGGTCGGGCAGGTCGACGGCCTCGTTGTAGATGATGCGCCCCGGACGCGGACTCAGGACGACGATGCGGCTGCCGAGGAACACCGCCTCCTGCACGCTGTGCGTGACGAAGACGATCGACTTGCCGGTCGCGCGTCCAGATCTGCTTGACCTCCTGCTGGAGGCGCTCGCGCGTCATCGCGTCGAGGGCGCCGAACGGCTCGTCCATGAGGACGATGGCCGGGTCGTTGGCCAGCGCCCGGGCGATGGCCGCGCGCTGCTGCATGCCGCCGGAGAGCTCCTGCGGCCGCTGCTCGGCGACGTCGGCGAGACCCACCAGCGTGAGGTAGTGGTCCGAGATCTGCCGGCATTCCTCCTTCGAGGCGCCGCGCATGCGCGGGCCGATCTCGACGTTGCCGCGCACCGTCTGCCACGGGAAGAGCGTCGGCGCCTGGAAGACCATGCCCCGGTCTGCGCCCGGCCCCTGGACGGGCTCGCCGTTGACGAGCACCTCGCCGGTGGTCGGCGTGAAGAAGCCGGCGATCATCTTGAGGATCGTCGTCTTGCCGCACCCTGACGGGCCGACGAGCATGACGAACTCGCCGGGCTCGACCGACGAGGTCGATGTCGGCGACGGCGACCGTGGACTTCTTGCCGCGGCACGAACGAGTGCGTGACCCCGCGGATCTCGATGCGCTCAGGACGGGCCGCTCCCGCCTCGACGGAGGCGGGAGCGGCTTCGGGTGCTGCTTTCGTGCGTTCTTCTGTCACACGCTTAGTCTAACGCTCTCACACACTCACATGCCCGCGGCCTTGGCCACGAACGAGTTGGCGAGACCAGCCTGGTAGTCCTCGAGCGTCTTGACGCCCTCGACGCTGCCCTGCGTCTTGAGGAACTCCGCGGCGCTCATCAGGTTCTCCGCCAGAGCGCCGGGGGCGTCCGGCGTGCCGAGGTAGTCGGCGCCCGCCTGCTCGGTCGCGTCGAGGAGGATCAGCTCCTTCATCTGGGCGAGCGCCTCCTCAGGCGTGATGTTGAGCTGACGCGCGACGGCCTCGGCCGCGGCCTGCGGGTCCTCCTTGTAGAGCGTCACGGCCTTGGTCTGCATGTCGAGCCAGGTCTGCATCGCGTCCGGGTACGCGTCCGCGAACTCGGTCGTCACGACGGCGAGGTCCGCGGTGAGCTTGCCCTGTCCGGCGAGTTCCTCGCTCGTCGCCAGGACGGTGCCGTCGGCGCGCAGCTCGGCCAGCGTCGGATTCCAGACGTAGGCGGCGTCGATGTCACCGCGCTGCCACGCGGCAAGGATGTCCGGCGGCTCCAGGTCGACGATCTTCACCTTGGTCGCGTCGACGCCGGCAAGCTCGAGGGCGGCGAGCAGACTGTAGTGCGCGGTCGAGCCGAACGGCGTGCCGACCT
The DNA here is from genome assembly GCA_963707855.1 of uncultured Thermoleophilia bacterium. GTDB lineage: Bacteria > Actinomycetota > Thermoleophilia > UBA2241 > UBA2241 > UBA2241. The sequence goes on along the minus strand of CAVPRQ010000025.1, from coordinate 160,948 downwards.
TCTTGCCCTCGAGGCCGGCCATGTCGGTCACGCCCGAGTCCTTGCTCGCGACGAGGGACTCGGCGATGCCGATGACGTCGTAGATCCACGGCACCTTGTAGGGGATGTTGAGCGGATCGGAGAGGCCGTCGGCGACCGGGCTGCTGCCGGCGAGGCCGATGTCCACGCTGCCGGCGATCATGGCCGTGTTGACGTTGGCGCCGGAGTCGAACTTGACCCACTCGATCTCGGTGTCGGGCAGGGCGTCCTCGAGCCAGCCCTGGTCCTTGACGATCAGGTCGCCGTTCGGGATGAGCTGATAGGCTATGCGCATCTTGGCAGGCGCCGTCAGTAGTCCCTTCGTCCGTGCCCTCGTCGTCGCCGCACGCGGCGAGGCTGCCCGCGACGAGCGCGACCGCGAGGAGCACGAACAACGACAGCACGAGCGTCCAACGTCCATGCCTCTCGGGCCACCTGCTTGAACTCATATCCGTCTCCTTTCGGGAAGCGCCGCTGTGCGAGCTCTGATGCAGCGCACGGCACCCACGTTGACTCACTCAGATCGGTGAGTGATGATGCCATTATTCATAAGCGATAGCCGTTGTGTCAATAAGCTTTCTGTTATTGTCTCCGAGTCGACTACGCGGAGTAGTGATAGGTCGTGGCGACTCTGGAAGGTGCCGGCGACATGGCTGACAACGTGGACCTCTCGAAGGAGAGTCTCCTGTCCCCGAGGACCTGCGCGAGCGCAGGTCAGGCTGCGGGAACGACGCAGCCCAGCGGTCGCCGCGCCAGCGCAGGCAGCATGGGACCGCTGGCGCGACCCGCTCACGCGCCTGATCATCGTTCTCGGCGTCATCGGCCTGTGGTGGTTCATCGCCTGGCTCGAGATCTGGCCACGCGTGTTCGTGCCCACGCCGCTGTCCGTCTGGGACCAGCTCATCAAGACATCGACGGAGCACGACGGCATGCGCGGCTACAGCGGCGTCTTCCTCTACGAACACCTCTGGGCAAGCGTCCGCCGCATCCTTCAGGGCGCGGCCGTGGCCATCGTCATCGGTATCCCGCTCGGCCTCCTGATCGGCTTGAGCCGTCCTTCGCGCACCGTTCTCGACCCGCCGCTCACGTTCATCCGCAGTCTCCCGCCCCTCGCCTACTTCAGCCTGCTCGTCATCTGGTTCGGCATCGACGAGACGCCGAAGGTCGCCCTGCTCTTCCTCGCCGCCCTGCCGCCGATCGTGCTCGCCACGAGCGACGCCGTGCGCAACGTCTCCGAGGACAGGGTGCTGGCGCTGCGCACGCTCGGCGCCTCGCGCATGCAGGTGGTCCGCCACGGCGTCTTCCCGATGGTGCTCCCCGAGGTGATGACGGGCATCCGGGTCGCGGTCGCGTTCGCGTTCACGACCATGGTCGCCGCCGAGACCATCAACGGGCTCCCCGGCATCGGCGGCATGGTGCGCGACGCGCAGCGCTTCAATCAGAGCGACGTCGTGATCCTGGGGATCATCATCATCGGCCTCTGCGGCATCGTGCTCGACGGGATCATCAAGCTGATCGACCGCGTGCTCGTGCCCTGGAGGGGCCAGCTCTAGCGGCGCTCGGCGCGCCGCGCGCCGGCCTCAGAAGCGCTGCGCGCGGAGCGAGTCGGCGAGGTCGCAGGCCCGCGCGGTAGGGCGCCGGCGCCGCCCGGATCTCCGCATCGAGCACCAGGCAGCGATCTGAGTCCGCGTCGTAGCGCAGGCCAGGCACGGCAGAGCCGGGCGTCGTTCGGGTCGCCGTCGCGGGCGAACGAGACCCAGTACCGCATCATCGCGTCTGAGAGCTCCCCGTCGGCGCCTTCGGTCACGTCGAGCGTGAGGGCGGAGTTGCCGAACACGTAGGGCAGCTCGAGGCCGTGGAAGGCGCCGAGGTCGCCGGCGACGGGCGGGCGACGCGCGAAGTGGTACAGATACGCGTCGCCGCCGGCCCCGGCGACCGAGGCGGCGGCGAAGCGCGCCGAGGCGACGAAACCCATGACGGTGACGGCCTTGCTGAGCGCCGCGGCGCGCGAGCCGTGTTCCGAGCCAGGGAAGAGTCTGAGGACGGCCTCGTCATCGGGCTCGTAGAGGCGGCGCACGAAGGCCGTGAGCTGCGCCGCCGTGCTGCCCCGCATGCCCATCAGGAAGAGGTTCGCCTCGTCGGCGTTCGCGCCGACGAGCAGGTCGACGTCGTGGATCTTGCCAGCGGCGAACAGCGCTGCCGGGTCGCCGGGCAGGAACGACGCCGTCGACGACCGGGCCGAAGCCGATGCCGCCGGGCCCCCGCACGACCGTCTTCCCGGCCGCCTCGAGCAGACGCCCGACCGGGACGGCGCGCAGCGCCGCCAGCTCGTCGGGCGCCTCGTCGCAGCCGAGCCGCTTCGAGAGCTCGCGCCCGGCCTCCTCGGCCTCGGCGAGTGTGCGCACGGCGTCCATCCCGGCGCCATGCGAGTCGAACGGCCCGCTCTCGACGATCGCCCGCGCGAACAGCCCTTCCGCGCGCGGACTCACCATCAGGTCGCAGATGCTCATCCCGCCGGCCGACTCGCCGAACACGGTGACCGCGGCCGGGTCGCCGCCGAAGCCCGCGACGTTGTCGCGCACCCATTCGAGGGCGGCGATCTGGTCGAGCAGACCGCAATTGCCGGACGTCCCCTGGGGGTCCTCGCGCGTCAGCTCGGGATGCGCGAGGAAGCCGAGCGGCCCGAGCCGGTAGTTGATCGTGACCACGACCGCGCCCAGACGCGCCAGGTTCGCGCCCGTCGTAGACCTCGACCGAGCCCGAACCCGACGAGAACCCACCGCCGTGGATGAAGACCATGACGGGGAGCGCGACGGGGGGCGATGCGGAGCCATACGCCGACGGCGACACCCCGGCGGCGGCCGGCGTCCACACGTTAAGGTACAGGCAATCCTCGTCCGTCTCGCCGAGGGAGAAGAAGCTCATCTCGGCGCCTGACGGCTGCGGACAGGACGGGCCGTAGGCGACGCAGGAGCGCACGCCGTCCCAGGCCCGGACCGGCTCGGGCGGCCGCCAGCGCAGGTCGCCGACCGGCGGCGCCGCATACGGGACGCCGAGGAAGGACCATACGCCGTCCGTCTCGGCGCCCGAGATCAGGCCGGCCGCCGTCTTCACGACGCCTGGTTCTGAGGCTGGGTCACGTGCGTCGCCTCCGCCGCACCCGGCGACAGCGAGCCCACCCCCGAGGAGCAGCGCGGCGAGCAGCGCGGCGGACGCCGCCCGCACGGCGGACCGCGCGCCACGGCCGTGACGCACTATGCTGAGGCGTGCCGGCATCACCCTAAGGGTACACCGAGCGCGACGCCTCTCCCCGTCGGGGTGATGGTAGGACTGTGCAGCGAGCTTGCGGACGAGTGAGAGTGAGCGAAGACCCGGGCCCCACTATCGTCTGGCTGCGCCGCGACCTGCGGCTCGCCGACAACCCTGCGCTGGCCGAGGCTGCCGCGCAGGCGGAGCCGTCGTGATCCTCGCCCTCTGGCCCGGCATGCACGGAGAAGTCGGTTCGCGCCGCGCCGGCTCCCGCGCGACCGCGTCGCTCGTCCGCGTCGCGCCGTTCAGCGCGCCCGGAGGCGCAGGACGCTGGTGGCTGGCACGCTCTCTCGTCGCCCTGGACGCCGACCTGCGTCGCCGCGGCGCCAAGCTCGTCGTCCGCCGCGGAGCCCCCAGCGCGGCCGTCGCGACAGCTGCCGTCGACGCCCAGGCGACCCGCGTCGTCTGGGCCCGCGGCATCGACCCCGACCAGCATGCGGAGGATGAGGCCGTGCGGCGCGCTCTCGCGGAGAGCGGCGTCGAGCCGGTGATCGTGCCCCCGGCCGGCCTGCTGCTCGCCCCCGACGCCGTGACGACGCACCAAGGCGCTCCGTATCGGGTCTTCACGCCGTTCTGGAGGGCCGTGAGCGCCGGGCTGCGTCCGCCGGCGCCGCTGCCCATGCCGAAGGTGCTGAACGCGCCGGCGACCCTTCCCTGCGGCGTCCCCATCGCCGAGCTCGAGCTCGAGGCCGTCCGTCCGTGGAGCGCGGGTTTCGAGGACGTTTGGCAGCCGGGCGAGGCGGGTGCCCGCACCCGCCTCACCCGGCTGCTCGACGACGTCCTCCCCGCCTACGCCGACGACCGCGACCGCCCCGACCTCGAGGGCAGTTCGAGGCTGTCGCCTCACCTCCATTTCGGCGAGCTCTCGGCGCGCCAGGTCTGGCACGCCGTCGCCGGGCGCCTCGCCGAGGAGGGGCTCGAGAACGAGGCGGCGATAGGGCCACCGGCGCGGGGCAAGGCCGAGCTGAGGTCGCAGGACGCGGGCCGATCGATCTCGCGTTCTCCGCAGAACGCCGCCGCGGCTGCCCTCGCCCGCGGCGCCGCCGCCTTCCTCCGCCAGCTCGGCTGGCGCGAGTTCGCGCACCACCTCCTGTGGCACTACCCGGCGACCGTCACGCGACCGCTGCATCACCGATTCGCGGCCTTCCCGTGGCGTGACGATCCAGAGGGACTCGCGGCGTGGCAGAACGGTCGCACGGGCTTCCCGTTCGTGGACGCCGCCATGCGCTGTCTCTGGGCGACCGGGTGGATGCACAACCGCGCCCGCCTCGTCGCGGGGTCGTTCCTGGTCAAAGACCTGCTGCTGCCGTGGCAGTCCGGCGCCGCGTGGTTCTGGGACACGCTGGTGGACGCCGACCTCGCGAGCAACACGCTCGGCTGGCAGTGGGTCGCCGGCTGCGGAGCCGACGCGGCGCCCTACTTCCGCATCTTCAACCCGGTCACGCAGGGCGAGCGATTCGACCCGGGCGGCGCCTTCGTACGGACGTGGGTCCCGGAGCTTGCCGGGCTGCCGGCGCGATGGGTGCACGAGCCGTGGGCGGCGCCGGCGGACGTGCTCGCCAAGGCCGGCGTGCGCCTCGGCGAGACCTACCCGGCGCCCATCGTCGACCACGGCGAGGCCCGCTCCCGCGCGCTCGCCGCCTACGAGGTGGTCAAGCTGGCGCGCTGAGGCGCCTCTCAGCCCAGCGGCACGATCTCCGGCTTTGGCACCCCGTCGCGCACCGTCACCAGCGCCACGCTGCGCCGCTGCGCGAAGCGCGGCCTGCCGGCGTAGCCCGGGTTCAGGAACAGCGTCTCGCCGCGCCATTCGACGGCGGCGCGATGGCTGTGGCCGCTGACGACCATGCCGATGCCTTCGGCCACCGGGTCGCGCAGCCCTACGAGGCTCGTCCCGATATGACCGACGAGGATGCGCAGGCCGGCGACCTCGACCTCGGTCTCCCAGGGCAACTGGTCGAGGAAGTACGGCCGGTCGACGTTGCCGCAGACCACGGTGAGCGGCGCCAGCAGTCGCAGACGCTCGAGCACGTCGAGGGTGCCGAAGTCGCCGGCGTGCACGATGTGCGCGACGCCGGCGAACGACTCGTCGAGCTTCGGGTCGTAGTAGGCATGCGTGTCGGAGACGACGCCGATGACCGGTGCGTCGGATGTGGCACCGATGTCGGGCGCCTCTCGCATGGTGGCATACTATCCTCGCCGGGTGACGGACGGACAGGAGGCGCGCCATGAAGGGACTTGCGGGCAAGCGGGTCGTCATCACCGGGGGGACCAGCGGCATCGGCGCCGCGACCGCGGTACGTTTCCGCGACGAGGGCTGTGAGGTCGTCATCCTCGCGCGACACTCAGGCCCGGGTGTGGTCACCTGCGACGTCGGCGATCGCGAACAGGTGGACGCCGCCTTCGAGCACATCGGCGACCTCGACGTCCTCATCAACAACGCCGGCACCAGCGTCCGCAACCCCGCCGTCGACATCAAGGCCGATCAGTGGGAGCAGGTGATCGCCACCAACCTTACGGGGGCCTTCTGGGTCGCGCAGGCCGCGGCCCGGCGCATGCTGCTCGGCCGCGGCGGAGTGATCCTCTTCACCGCCTCGACCAACGCGCTCGTCGGCTATCGCTACTACGCGGACTACAACGCCACCAAGGCGGGGCTCGTCGCTCTGACGAAGTCGCTCGCCCTCGAGTGGGCGCCGACGATCCGCGTCAACGCCGTGTGCCCGGGCTACGTGCTCACGCCCATGCAGGAGGCCGAGTACACGCCCGAGATGCTCGAGGCCGTCAACGCGCGCATCCCGCTCGGCCGCCACGCCACGCCGGAGGAGCTCGCCGGCCTGTTCGCCTACCTCGCCTCGGACGAGGCCGCGTACTTCACCGGCTCGACGATCGTCATGGACGGCGGGGAGACCGCCGGCAGCATCGTCAGCGGGCCCGGCGGGCCGGGGGCCGAGGCGCGTCGGGACCGTCGCCGACGACGTCCGCGCGCCTACGCCAGCCAGTCGGGCAGCTCGTACCGCGCCAGCACGTCGTCGACCGTCTCGCGACGCACGACGACGGCCGCATCTGAGCCGTTGACGAGCACGACCGCCGGCCGCGCCATCGAGTTGAGGCTGGCGTTGAAGGTCTGCGCGTAGGCGCCGCAGGCGAGCGCGGCGACGACGTCGCCGCGCTGGACGGCCGGGAAGTCGTAGCCGAGCGCGAGCTCGTCGTCGGTGCAGGTCGGGCCGAAGAGCTCGGCGGGCCCGACCGAAGGCGCCTCCAGGTCATTCGCCTTCACCCAGCGGTACTTGTAGCCCTCGATGCAGGCGCGCAGCAGCAGGTGCTTCTGCGCGTCGGTGACGACGAAGCGGCGGCCGTACTGCTCCTTGACCCACTGCACGCCGGCGAGCAGGACGGTGGACTCGCCGACGAGCGAGCGCCCGAGCTCGAAGAGGACGAGCGGGCGCGGCAGGCCCGCGGCGTCGAGCGCGGCGCCGAGGGCGCCGAGCTGCACCGCCGCGAACTCCTCCGGCGGCGCGACCTCGTGCGGGCGCTCGTCGCCCGACTCGGGATCGGACGGGTAGGCCCAGCCGCCGCCGAGGTCGAGCACGCCGGGGACGAAGCCGGTCGCGTCGCGCAGGCGCGCGACGGCGCCGACCAGGTCGCGCATCGTCGCCGCGTGGTAGTCGGGGCGATTGATGAAGTAGCCGATGTGGTGGTGGTAGCCGCGCAGGAGGAGGCGGTCGGGCGCGCCGAGGGCGCGCTGCACCGCCTCCCTCGCCTCGTCCTCCGTGAACCCCCATACCGTCGTCAGCACGCGGTCGGCGATCTGCGGCCCCTCCGGACTCACGTTCTTGCGCACGTCGTCCATCGGCAGCTTGAGGCGAATGAAGGCCGGGGCCCGTACGCCCGCCCGGCCCGCCACCTCGAGCAGCAGCTCCAGTTCGCCGGGGTTGTCGAGCGTCACCGTGATGCCGTGGCGCACGGCAAGCTCGAGCCACTCCTTGGTCTTCGCCTGCCCGTTCATGACGAGCTTCTCGCCCGGCACGCCGGCACGCAGCGAGGTCTCGACCTCGCCGGGCCCGAAGGCATCGCCGCCGGCACCCTCCGTGGCCAGGATGCGGCGCACGGCGAGGATCGGGTTGGACTTGACGGCGTAGTAGACCTCGACCGGGTCGTAGACGGCGCGCACCGCGGCCAGCGTGCGCCGGTAGCGCTCGCGGATCGAGTTCTCCGAGATCGCGAAGAGCGGTGTCCCGAAGCGTTCCGCCAGCGCGACCGCCGGCACGTCCTCGACCATCAGCTGCGCTGCCATCGTCCCTCCGTCCGTCGCCGTCGTCGTCGCAGCGACTCTACCGCAGCGGCGCCCCGTACACTGCACGCCCGCTGGCTCACCGCGCGGATCGATGCAAGGGTAAGATGACGCGCGGGACCGCCACACAGACGGAGGGCGCCATGACGAACGAGCCGACCTGGTCGGGCGTGCTGCACGCAGGGATCCATGGCTTCCTGCGCTCGCCGGTCCTGCCGCCGCAAGCCGACGCGCTGCGCGCCGCGTCGGCCACTCACGCCATCTACGGTGTGCCGTTCGACAGTACGACGCTGTATCGCACCGGCTCCATGCACGGGCCCAAGGCCGTGCGCGACGCGTCGGTGCAGTTCGTCTCCTACCACTTCGATTACGACGTCGATTTGGCGGAGCACGTGACACTGGTCGACTGCGGAGATGCAGCCGCCGTCCCCGGCAACGCGGCGCGAACGCTCGACATCGCCCAACAGGACCTGGCCGAGATCCACGCCGCCGGCGCGATGCCGATCGTGCTCGGCGGAGAGCACACGGTCACGATCGCCGGCACGCGGGCGCTCGCCGCACACGTTGCCGGTCCACTCGGTCTGGTCGTCTTCGACACCCACCTGGACACGGCGACGGACATCGGTGGCGAGGAGCTCACGTACTGCGCACCCGTGTCGCGGACGCTCGACCTGGAGGCGTTCGCGCCGGCCAACACCGCACTCGTGGGTATCCACGGTCCGGCGAATCCCCGCGAAGAGCGCGAGTGGGCCGAGCGTCGGGGCATCCACCTCCACTCCGTGGCGGAGATCGAGCGTCGCGGTATCGTCGAGGTCACCCGCGACGCCATGGCGGCCGCCTGGCACGGCACCAAGGGTGTCTACGTGTCCGTCGACATCGACGTCCTCGACGCGGCGTACAACCCGGGTGGCGCCCCCGAACCGGGCGGGCTCACCAGCCGCGAGCTCTTCGCCGCCCTTCGCGTGGTGGCTGAGGCCGGCTACAGTGCCTTCGACGTCGTCGAGATCGCGCCCCAGTACGACCCGGCGGGCATCACGGCGATCACCGCCTGCCGCGTCATCCTCGATCTGCTCGCGGCCGCCGCCTAGCTCAGTAGCCTCGACTTCGCCTCGCGGTACTCGGCGTCGGTGATCTCGCCCGCGTCGTGAAGCTGCTCGACGCGCTGGACCTCCTCAGCGATGCTGAGGTCCGGCATCGTCGGACCCGCCTCGGGGCGCTTCTTGCCACGGCCGCGCATCACCCAGCCCGCCACCAGGGCGATGACGACGACGATGACGATGATGGTGACGATCGAGTACATGCTGCTCCTCCGGTCGCTCGGTCGGCTGGGTCTCGGCGCGGCGAGGTACGAACGGGACGGCCGCGGGGCTCAGGACCCGGGCACGAGCTCGAAGACGAGCGACTCGTTACCCTCCGCGTCGTACAGCGTCAGGGCGTCGCCCTCGCGGGCGTAGGTCTCCACCGCCTTGAGGAGGTCGAAGTAGATCCTCTCGGCGCGCCCCTCGTCCCCGGTCCCACCTCCCATGGTGCTGGAGAGCGGTCCGATCGAGAAGTCGTCGCCGGGCCCGGTCTCGTACGGCCCGCCGTAGCTGCTCACGACGCTGGTACCGGAGATGCGCGCATCCTCGAAGTCCGCCGTGATCGTGAAGTCCGCCGGGGCGAGCGAGCTCACGCTCCAGCCCGCGAGCTTCCAGTTGGTGCCGTCGAGCGCCGCCGGGTCGGTCTCGTCCCCGCCGCAGGCGCCGGCACCCAGCACCGCGGCAGCCAGCACGGCCGCCGAGAACGCCATCATCAGCAGCCGCGCCACCGCTGATCCCCGCTTCATCATCGCCTCCCTGTGTCGGGCTCCCTCGTCACAGCTTCTCGAGGGCGGGGTAGATCGTCATTGCCGCGTCCCCCATGAGCCGGTACTCCCGCTCCGTCGGCAGCTCCCCGGCGAGCAGCCTCTCGACCACCCGGGCGATGGCGCGACAGGTATCGAGCGCCGCGCCGGCGAGGTCGAGCTCATCGTCGAAGGAGCCGTAGCCCTGATTGCGTCCGGCGACGAAGAAGGCGACGCGACCACGCAGGAAGTGATCCAGGACCTCGATCCGTTCCTGCGCCTTGAAAAGTACGCGCTCGTGCCAGGGCGAAGAAAGACCCGTCGAGGCGAGCTGCTGCAACGGCCCGTCTTCCGCTGTGAGGAAGCGCATCATGGCGAGTAACTCGTCCGCCGTATCGGGCAGCTCGAGACGCGCAAGCAGTCGCTCGGCGCTGCGCGCCGGCTCGGGCTCAAGCGCTCCCGCAAGGCCGGTGGGTCTGGGATCCTTTGGAACCAGGTTCACCATACGCGTATGGTACCGTCGTTGGCGGCCACCGAACATGGTCGTAGCGCGGGAGACGCCGTGAGAGGACTGGTAGTGGCGGCAGAACTCGAACCTGCGTCACGCCTACCCGACGGGGACCCAGTGTCCCGGGCTCGTCACGACGCCCGGCCAGCGGACCTTCCACGTCGCGCTCGCGTTCGGACGCAGGCGCACGACATACGAACCGTCGCTGCGCGTCGTCGCCGAGGTGACCACGACCCAGGAGCGACCAGGACGGTACGCAAGCACGGCGAGGGTCTTGCCGGCCAAGGGACCCATGCGTGCGTTGGTCAGCACGCCGCGCAACACGAGTGAGCCGCCGCGGGCCACGCGGCCGGGGGTCGGCGAGCGTCAGCTCGTTGCCCCCGGCGAAGGCGAAGTAGGCTGGCTTGGGATGGCCGCGGAACGTGACCAACCCGCAGTAGTTGCCCCAAGGGTTGCTGTGTGCCTCGCCGTCTGACGAGTCTCTGCGGGGGAACCAGATCAGCATCTCGACCCCCGTTTGCCTCGACGCGACGCGGTACGCCGCCCTGAGGTACAAGGCTTGGCGCGCCTTGCTCACCCACACGCCGAGCACCCGGTTGGGCGTGGTCGCGTAGCCGAACTCGGTGAGGTACAGGGGCTTGCCCGGGAAGATGTCGAGGAGCACGCCCACGTTGGCCAGGCACACGGTGTGCTGAGGGTCACTGGGCAGCGCCGCGGGCGCGATGTCCGCGTTGCCGCCGATCGCATACGGGTGATGGGAATACGCGTCGAAGTACTCGCCCGCCCCGGCGCGGGCGAGCTGCCTGGCGAATCGCTGAGGGCTCGTGCGCAGCTTCGTGTTGTCGCCGTAGGGGGCCGTCTCGCCGGCGACCACCTTGGCTTGCGGATCCCCCGGCGCGCACGCCCCGCGAGAACGCCGCGAGCATCTGCGCGTAGCGACCGGCGGCGAAGGCGGGGCTTGACGCCGTCTGCTGGGGATAGAAGTACGTCCAGAGGTTGGGCTCGTTCCAGCAGGCGTACGCCAGGACCTCGCCCCGCAGACCAGCGGAGAGCTGCTCCATGAAGCCCTGCAGCTCGTCGAGGCTGTCGAGAGCGGGTGGGTAGTAGCTGTGATAGACGCCGGTCCGGTCGCCGGGCACCGCGGTCGCCCAGAGAGCGCGATCGGACGCCCAGCGCGGGGCCTCGTGCACGACGATGAGGACCTGCATGGCGTGGGAGCGGATGTCGCGGACCGCGCTGACCACGCGCCCCATGTAGTCCTCGTCGTACACCCCGGGGCTCGTTTCGGCTTCCCGCCAATTCAGATTGACGCGCACGATGTCGGCGCCCAGACGGTCGGCGAAGTCCTCGACGACGGCGGGTCCGTCGACGCCCCAGGAGTCGATCAGGCCCGGCTCGCAGATGCCGCGAAGGACCGTCCCGGCCTGCGCCGGCGCCACCATGACCAGCAACACGCCGACGGCGAACACGACCGCCACGGCGAACCTTCGGCTGACGCGATACAAGGCGTACCCCCCCGCGGCGGATGAGTTCCAGCTTGGACGAGAGGCACCCGTCACGGACGTTCATCGGTGCTGGGCCTCTCGGTGGTCCCCTAATGATCACCCGTATACGCCAAATGCGGGAGGCGTTCAAGCATCTGGCACGTCGTCCGGTGACCGGAGCGTTGCCTGCGGTGGCGACAAGCGGAGGCTCTGTGCGTGCGGGCGCGGTCCCCGAAACGGCGGCCGGTCGTCCGAGAGGCCGGCTGCCCTCACGGGAGGCGGGCCTCTGTGTCAGGAAGCGGCCAGGACCTGGCCACCGCCCGGCCCCGCGTGGAGTGTCGATCACATTCCTGCGGCCTTGGCGGCGAACTGATTGGCCAGTGCCGCCTGGAAGTCGCTCAGCGGGGGCACGCCCTGAACGGACTGCTGCGCCTTCAGGAACTCGGCCGTCCTCAGCAGGTAGTCAGCCAGGCTGCCCGGTGAACCGGGCGTGCCGAGATAGCCTGGGCCGGCTTGCTGGCTCGCGTCGAGCAGGATGAGGTCCTTCATCTGCAGGAACGCATCATTGGCCGAGATGTTCAGCTGCCGGCCGACGGCCTCGCTGGCCGTCTGGGGATCGGACTTGTACAGCTCGACGGCCCTGTTCTCCTGCTCGACCCACGTCTGCACGGCGTCCGGGTACTCCTCGGCAAAGGCGGTCGTGACGACGGCGAGATCGGCGGTCGGCGCGCCTCTCTTCGCCAGCTCGGCGCTGGTGACGAGGACCTTGCCATCCTTCTTGAGCTCGGCGAGCGTCGGGTTCCATACGTACGCGGCGTCGATGTCGCCGCGCTGCCACGCAGCAAGGATGTCCGGCGGCTGCAGGTCGACGATCTTGACCTCCGTCGGGTCGACGTTGCTGCCCTCGAGCGCCGCCAGCAGGCTGTAGTGGGCGGTCGAACCGAACGGCGTCCCGACCTTCTTGCCGACCAGGTCAGTGATACCGGTGATGCCAGAGCCGTTGCTCGCGACGAGCGATTCGGCCGCGCCGATCACGTCGTGGATCCACAGCACCTTGTACGGGATGTCCATGGGCTGTGAAAGGCCGGCGGCCACGGGGCTGCTGCCCGCCAGCGCGATGTCGATGCTGCCGGCGATCATGGCGGTGTTGACGTCGGCGCCGGAGTCGAACTTGATCCACTTGATCGTCGTGTCGGGCAGAGCCGTCTCGAGCCACTTCTGGTCTTTGACGATGAGGTCGCCGTTCGGAATGAGCTGGTAGCCGAGGCGCAGCTCACTCGCGACGGCGCCGGAGGCTGCAGTCCCGCTGCCCGAGACAGAGGGCTCCGACGACGAGCCGCAGCCCGCCAGTGCGAGCAACGCCGCGACAGCCGCGAGCGTCACCAGCGCGAGGATCACGGATCTGCGCCTGTCGTGTACCGAACAGGCGTGCCCTGATGCTGACATCTGTCGTGCTCCCTTCGTCCCGTGTCTCGGCTGTCACGTCGATGTCTGCCGATGCACGCAAGCCTACCAGCAACGGACATCTTACCTGTCGGTCGCAGCACCCTGATTCCCGGACTCTCGCTGCGTCGGTGCCGGGGGGGGATGAGAACCTGCGGGCCGGGTTCGCCAGCGACGAAGTGAGAGAGAAGATCGGGCGATCGACGTCCCCGGCGTCGTCCTTCCCGCGAGCTGCCGGGAGATTCGTTGCCGGCACTCGTCGGAAGAAGCGGTCTTGCGCGGTTGGCAGGAGCGCTGCCGCACTTCGACACGCCGATCATGATCACCGACCAGGGGTACCAGCGCCTGCGGCATCGGCGAGTGAGCTACAACATATGCAGGCGTTTCGTTCGATCGCTGACAGTAGTCGCGCGCCCGTGGCGGCACAAGCGTTCACCTGACGCTTGCAGCCACTCGACGGCTCTTCTCCTGCCGGTCTGGTAGCCTGCGAGCATGTTCGCCATCACCCTCGCCCTCGCCGCCAGCCTGTGCTTCGGAACGAGCGACTTCCTGGCCGGCAGCCAGACGCGCCGGACCTCCCTCTGGACGGTGATCGTCTTCAGCCAGCTCGCCGGCCTGATCCTGCTGGCGCTGGTGGTGCTGGCGCGCGGCGACGCGCTTCCAGAGGAGGTGCTGCTGCCGGCGCTTGGCGCCGGCCTGCTCACCGGCGTCGCTGTCGTCGCGGGCTATCAGGCGCTGGCGATCGGAGTGATGAGCATCGTCGGGCCGATCGTCAGCCTCTGCGCCGCCGTGCCGGTGATCGTCGGCCTCGCGCGCGGCGAGCGTCCGTCCGTGCTGCAGATGGCCGGGATCGCGATCGCGCTCGGTGGCGTCCTCCTGGCGTCGCGAGAGAAGAGCGCCGGCGAGCACCACGAGACCACGAGCAAGCTCAGCATCGCGCTGGCCGCGCTGGCCGCCCTGTCCTACGGCTTCGTCATGGTCTTCTACGCCCAGGGCGCACAGTCGGACCCGTACTGGAGCGTCTTCCTCGCCAAGACGGTCACCGTTGCGCTCTTCGCGCTGGCCTTCCTCGTCGTGCGGCCGGGCCTGAAGCTCACAAGGGCGGCCGCGATACCCCTCCTCGCCATCGGGGTGTTCGGCGTCGGCGGCAATGCGCTGTTCTCGGTGGCCTCGACCCTGGGCTACTTGAGCGTCGTCTCCGTGCTGAGTTCGATCAGCCCCGTCTTCCTGGTCGTCCTCGCCTACGTCTTTCTGCACGAACGCCTTTCGTGGGCGCAGCAGCTGGGGGTCGCGTCAGCGCTCGTCGGCGTGGCCCTGATCGCCGCCGGTTGACCGCCCCCGCCCCGGACAGCGTCGGCCTCGCGGCCGATTCGTGAGCTGGAAGGCGCGAGAATGCCCGCCTGTCGGGATCCTCCAGGAGCCAGGATTCGAAGCGCGGTGTCAATCCTGTGGGCTGACTGGCGCCGTGCCTACCGTCTCCTGCGCGCGGATGTCCCGTGCGTGCTGGGCGCAGTCCCCGAAACGGTGGCCGGTCACGCGTCAGGCCCTGCGAACAGAAGTGCCCCAGGAGAGGTGGTAGCGGCGGTAGGACTCGAACCTACGACACGCGGATTATGATTCCGCTGCTCTGACCAGCTGAGCTACGCCGCCACCGGTGGGAAGAGGATGATACCAGAGGCCGCCGGGAGCCCTCAATCCAGCCTGCGCAGCCTCGGGACGGCGTCCGCAGCCTCGCCGCCGGTTGAAGTCGCCCCCCCTTTCCTCTAGCATCGACACCTGCTCCCGGGGGAGTGCCCGAGTGGTTAAAGGGGGCGGACTGTAAATCCGTTGGCGCAGCCTACCTAGGTTCAAATCCTAGCTCCCCCACCAGCGAGCCCGGTTAGCTCAGTCGGCAGAGCACCTCCATGGTAAGGAGGGGGTCCACGGTTCGAGTCCGTGACCGGGCTCCAGTCTTCCTCGACCTCTCGCGCCCTCAGGCACCCATCCTCGCCGCGCGCGGCCCTCGTGCCGCTATCGCCCGAAGTTCACCCAGTGAGATGGCCGCGTGGCGGGTGCCCTTCAGTGCGCGCACCAGCTTCTTGTCGGCTGTGAGCAAGGCCACCCCAAGAGCCTCGGCAAGCGCGACGTAGCAGGCGTCGTACACCGAGATGGAGTGAGCACAGCTGAGCTCGAGCGCGGACTGGAGGACACTCGTGGCAGGCCAGCGCATGAATGTGAGATCCGTGATGACGCCCAGGCTCTGCACCGCGTACGCGTTGTCGATGGTCCCGCTGCGCGTGACGCTCGCGAGCACGTTCGCGCACTCCACTTCAAGGAAGTCGACGGTGGCCCAAGGCGCTCTCAGAGGATCGTCACCACCAAGCGCGGCGGCCGCCTCGCCGGCCTGGTCCTCCCAGGGCAGGACGAGCTTGAGCACGACGCTGGCGTCGACTACTCCCCGAGCAACTGCCGCGTCCGTCTCTCACGCTCCTGCCGGATGAGCTCCGTGCTGTCGACCTGTACTCCCTGCGCCTCGAGGGACTCGCGCAGGAGTCTCGCGCGCTCGAGGACTTCGGCCATGGTCTGTCGAGGCAGTTCCGAGCTGAGTCCCTGTTCGAGGAGATGGATGACCTCGGCCGTGAGCGAGCGATGATCGCTCGCCGCTTGAGTCTTGACGCGCTCGTACAGGTCTTGCGGAATGCCGCGGACGTGGAGAATCGGCATGGCGATCGCCTCCTGTGTCCCCACGGTACCCCCTTTGGTTGCATTCTGCAACACAGCCGCATGCGCGCTCTGCTCGTGAGAGGCTAGTCAGAGCGCGTCCGCGGAGGCGAGGGTGACGATCGGGTCCGGGATGACGTCTGGCTAAGCGGGCGGTTGACGATCGTCGGCGGCGAGGCTGAGACCGAGGTCGTTGTCAGTCGCGGTCACGCGAGCCGGCCAGCCGTCAGCAGATGCGCGGCAGCAGCTCGCCCACCGGCATGTCGAGCACGCGGCGCGTGCCGTAGACGGTGCGGAGGGCGACGCGGCCGGGGTGGGCGGAGGTGACGACGCCCACCTGCGCCGCGTCGCGGCCCAGCGGGTGCGCGCGCAGCGCGGCGAGCGACGGCGTCGGCGGCCTCGGGAGCGACGACGAAGACCATCTTGCCCTCGTTGGCCAGCGTCAGCGGGTCGTAGCCGAGCAGGTCGCAGACCGAGCGCACCGCCGGCGAGACGGGGATCGCGGTCTCCTCGACCTCGATGCCGAGCTTCGCCTCCTCGGCGAGCTCGGCCAGCACGGTCGTCAGGCCGCCGCGGGTCGGGTCGCGGAGGAAGCGAAGGGCCTCCTCCCCGCCGCTCCGACGCGAGCGGCTCGACGGCCGCCTCGACGAGGCCCCAGAGCGGCGCGCAGTCGCTGCGCACGTCGGCGCTGAAGTGGAAGTCGCCGCGGGCGGCGAGGACGGCGACCGCGTGGTCGCCGACGCCGCCCGAGAGGATCGATCGCGTCGCCGTCGCGCACGGTGTCGGCGCCCAGGTCGTGGCCGACGACGATCTCGCCGACGCCGGTCGTCGTGATGTAGACGCCGTCGCAGGCGCCGCGCTCGACCACCTTGGTGTCGCCGGTGACGATCGGCACGCCGGCCTCCTGCCGCCGTGGCCGCCATGCTGGCGCAGATCGCCTCGCAGCTCGTCGACGGCGAAGCCCTCCTCGATGATGAAGGCGGCGGCGAGCGCCAGCGGCCGCGCCGCCGCCGTCGCCAGGTCGTTGACCGTGCCGGCCACCGCGAGGCGGCCGATGTCTCCGCCGGGGAAGGTGAGCGGCTGCACGACGTGGCTGTCGGTGGTGAAGGCGATGCGGCCGCTCGGGGCGAGCGCGACGGCGTCGTCGAGGCGTTCGAGCAGCGGGTTCGCGAACGCCTTGACGAAGACGTCGCGCACCAGGTCGCGGTACAGCTTGCCGCCGCTGCCGTGGCCGAGAAGGATGCGCTCGGACGAGGACGCCGTGGGATCGTCCGCCCGTCAGTCATCGATCCCTCGATAGCGGTAGCGCGCCGCGCAGGCGCCCTCGCTCGAGACCATGCAGGCGCCGACGGGGTCCTCGGGCGTGCAGCGCGCGCCGAAGAGCGCGCACTCGGCCGGGTCGAGCACGCCGCGCAGCACCTCGCCGCAGCGGCAGCCCTTGGGCTCGAGCGGCTCTTCCGCGTCGACGGCGAAGCGGCGCGCGGCGTCGAAGGCGGCGTACTCCTCGCGCAGACGCAACCCTGAGCCGGCGATCACCCCGAGGCCGCGCCAGTCGGCGTCGCAGGGCTCGAACACCTGCGTCCATGAGGCGCTGCGCGACCACGTTGCCCTCGGCGACGCACGGCGCGGCCGTACTCGATCTCGATCGCCGGCTCGCTCTGGCGCACGAGCAGGAGCAGGGCCTGCAGCACGTCGTGCGCCTCGAAGCCGGCGATCACGCCGCCGACCCCGTACTCGTCGCGCGAGGAACTCGTAGCAGGCCGCGCCCGTCACGACGCTCACGTGCCCCGGCAGGATGAAGCCGCGAGATGTCGGTCTCGCCCAGCTCGAGCAAGGCGCGGAGCGGCAGCGGCATGGTCTTGTGCATGCTGAGGACGCTGAAGTTGGCAAGGCTCGCGCGCCTGCGCCTCGAGCAGGGCGGCGGCGACCGTCGGCGCCGTGGTCTCGAAGCCGATGCCGGCGAAGACCACCTCGCGCTCCGGTTCGGCGGCCGCGATCTCGACCGCGTCGCGCGGCGAGTACACGACGCGCACGTCGGCGCCGGCGGCGCGCTCGGCGGCCAGCGACGAGCGCGACGCCGGCACGCGCACGAGGTCGCCGAAGGTCGCCAGCGTCACCTCGGGCAGCCGGGCGAGCGCGATGACCGCGTCGAGGTCGCTCATCGCGGTGACGCAGACCGGACATCCGGGCCCCGACACGAGGCGCACCTCGGGCGGCAGCAGGTCGCGCAGGCCGAAGCGGGCGATCGCCATCGTGTGCGTGCCGCAGACCTCCATGAAGGTGAGCGCCGAGCCGCCGCGGCGCACGAGCGCCGCCTCGGCCTCGGCGGCGAGCTCGTCGGCCAGGCGCCTGAGGGCGGCAGGCCGGACGGCGGCGGAGGGCGGCAGGGCGTCGCCCGGCCGAGTCACGCGTCCTCCTGTGACCCGTCCCTGTCGAAGGCTCCCGCCGGTCTCGCCGCGCCGGTCGCGCGAGTCCTCCCACGCCGCCGCTTCCGCCAGCTCGGCGAGCAGCGAGTACGTCTCGTCGGCCTCGGCCTCGTCGATCACGCTGATCGCGTAGCCGGCGTGCACGAGCACGTAGTCGCCCACGTCGGCGTCGGGCACGAGCACGATGCTGGCGCGCTGCTGCATGCCCTCGGCGACGATGGTCGCGAGCTGGCCGTCGATGGCGGTGATGCGCATGGGAAGGGCGAGGCACATGCGGTGGTCCTGTCGCTGCCGTACTGGTGCGTGGTCGCGTTCGCGGCCGGTGCGCGCCCGATAGGGGACGCCTCCGGCCGCCCGGGACTCAGTCGAGCAGGCCCCGGCGGTGCAGGACAGTATAGCCCGCCACCGCGGCCTGCCCCAACGCGACGCCGCCGTCGTTGGTCGGCACGAGGCCGTGCGCTGAGCACCTCGAAGCCGTCGGCCTCGAGCGCGTCCTCGCAGAGGTCGCTGAGAAGGCGGTTCTGGAAGACGCCGCCGGTGAGCGCGGCGACGGCGAGGCCGTTCGCCGCGCGGACCCGGCGGCACAGCTCCAGGACGAGCGCCGCGACCGTGGCGTGGAGGCGCGAGCCGACGTAGCCGGGCTCGCGCCCGCCTTCGACGTCGTCGAGAACGGCGGCGAAGAGTGGCGCCAGCCGGACGACGGCCGCAGACCCTGCCGCCAGGTCGTCGGCCGGTGTCGCGCCCACGGCGCGCGCGCCGGCCGGCTGGGGCGCCACGTCGCCTTCGATCGCGAAAGGATACGGCGCGCCCCCGGAGCG
Organism: uncultured Thermoleophilia bacterium; assembly: GCA_963707855.1. Lineage (GTDB taxonomy): Bacteria > Actinomycetota > Thermoleophilia > UBA2241 > UBA2241 > UBA2241. The sequence goes on along the minus strand of CAVPRQ010000025.1, from coordinate 142,132 downwards.
CGACATCATCTCGAGCTCGATCGCAGCCTGACCCTCGTAGGTGATGCTGCCGCGCACGCCGGCGAGCGCGGCGACGGCGTCGAAGAGCCTCCCGCAGCTCGTCGTGAGCGGCGCGTTCTCGCCGGTCTCGACCTGGCGGACGACCACGGCCACTTCCTCGTCCGAGAGGAACGGCTCGCGCGCCCCGGCGCGGCTGCGCAGCAGCCGCGCCGCCCGCGCGAGCCCCTCGTCGCCGAGCAGCGCGTACGCCCAGCCCGCCGCCGTACGCGCCGGGCGTTCGATGGCGAGCGCGCCACCGGGCAGCGGCAGCTCCTCGACGTGGGCGACCCGCTCGTAGCCGAGAAGGTCGCCCACGAGCACCTCCCCGCCCCAGAGCACGCCGTCCGCGCCATACCCGAGGCCGTCCAGGCACACGCCGATCGCCGCGGTCCTCGCGCCCGTTCTCGACGAGCCGCGCCGCGAGATGGGCGTGATGGTGCTGCACGGCGAGCCTCTCGCCTGAGGCAGCGCCAGGGCGTGCTTCGTCGCCAGGTACTCCGGATGCAGGTCGTAGGCCACGACCTCGGGCTCGAGACGGAACATGCGCTCGTAGAGGGCGATGCTCGTCTCGTAGTGCTCGAGCGTCTCCAGGTTCTCGAGGTCGCCGATGTGCTGGCTCAGGAAGGCGTACGCGTCGCGCGTCACGCAGAAGGTGTTCTTGAGCTCGGCGCCGCAGGCCAGGACCTGGGGGAGCGCGCGCGGCAGGGGGACCGGGAACGGGCGCGTAGCCGCGCGAGCGGCGGACCAGGCGCGGACGCCCGCGGCGCACCAGCGCCACCGAGTCGTCGTAGCGCGCCGCGATCTCGCGGTCGTGCAGCAGGTAGGCGTCGGCGATGTGCGCCAGCCTGTCGGCCTCCTCCCAGCCCTTGACGATCGGCTCCTCGGCGAGGTTGCCGCTGGTCATGACGAGCGGCCGGCCGGCGGCGCGCAGCAGCAGGACGTGGAGCGGCGTGTAGGGGAGCATCGCCCCCAGGTACCGCTGGCCGACGGCGACTTCGGGGTCGACCGGGCGCGGCGCGATCGCCGACGTCGGCTCCGCGTCGTCGCGGCTTCGCCGGTCCCGCTCGCCCCGGCTCCCCCACCTCGGACCCGACGGCTCCGTCGCCCCCGACCTCGCGCCACTCGAGAAGCACGATCGGGTGCTCGGGCGAGGTCAGTAGCTCCGCCTCCTCGGCGCCGACGCGGCAGTGCGCGCGCACCTGGTCGAGGTCGCGGAACATGACGGCGAGCGGCTTGTCGGGGCGGCGCTTGCGCTGCTTGAGCCGCCGCACGACCGCGCCGTCGGTCGCGTCGCAGGCGAGGTGGAAGCCGCCGAGCCCCTTGACGGCGAGGATCTCGCCGTCCCGCAGCAGCTCGGCGGCGGCGCGGATCGGGGCCGCCGGGTCCGCTTCGCTGCCGGCGGCCAGCTCGGCCGCCTCGCCGTCGCGGCGCCGCACCAGCCGCACCCGCGGCCCGCAGACCGGGCACGCGTTCGGCTCGGCGTGAAAGCGCCGGTCGGATGGGTCCTCGTACTCGGCGCGACACGCGGGACAGAGCGGGAAGCGCCGCATCGTCGTGCGCTCGCGGTCGTAGGGCAGGCCCTCGATGATCGTGAAGCGCGGGCCGCAGTTCGTGCAGTTGGTGAACGGATACTCGTACCGGCGGTCCGAGGGGTCGAGCAGTTCGCGCCGGCAGTCGTCGCAGGTCGCGATGTCCGGGGAGACGAGCTGGTAGGCGTCCGGGTCGGGGGCGCTCTCGACGATGACGAAGCCGTCGTGCCCCTCGTGCGCCGCCGCCGCGCGCGTCACCGTGGCGACGTAGGCGCGCGGCGGCGCCTCCTCGCGCAGGCCGCGCGCGAAGGCGTCGAGCAGCCTGGCCTCTCCCTCGGCGTGGACCTCCACGCCGGCCGAGGTGTTGCGTACCCAGCCGCGCACGCCCAAGCGTTGCGCCAGACCGTACACGAAGGGCCGGAAGCCGACGCCCTGGACGACCCCGGTGACGGTGATGAACTCGGCGCTCATGGATGCTCGCTCGCGACGGGCGCGCAGCTGCCTGCGCCGCCGTCCGGGCCGCCGTCGGCGGCGCCGGCCGGGCGACGGGTCACCCCGCGCCCACCTCGGCCCGCACCAGGTCGACGACCTTGTCGGCGGCCGCGGCCACCGGCGGCGAGAACTCCTCGCCGAACGTCTCGACGTCTTCAGCCTCGACGGCGAAGACGGTCACGTCCTCGGGCATCGGCATGCCGAGCTGGCGGCCGAGTTCGAGGGCGGTGTGCAGACCGATGGAGTGCGCCGAGCCGTAGCGATGCCCGCCCTTGAACTCGCGGGCCTCGTAGCGGACGATCTCGCCGGGCTCGCGCCCGCTGCGCAGGGCGTCGACGATCACGACCTTGTCGTAGCCCTTGACCAGCTCGAGCAGGCGCAGCCCGGCGACCTCGCTCAGCTGGACCTCCACCCCGTCCGGCATGGGGCCCGCCTGCAGCCGACGGGCGACCTCGAGGCCGACGCCGTCGTCCGACAGGATCGGGTTCCCCATGCCGAGGACGAGGGTGGAGCTCACGTCACATGTTCCGTCTTGGCGCTCGCGATGACCTCGCCCGTCGCCTCGCTCTTGGTCACGACCTCGAGCGGCATGTCGCCGGGCAGCGTGTGGGTGGCGCAGCCGAAGCAGGGGTCGTAGGCGCGGAAGGCCATCTCGATCATGTTGAGGGTGCCTTCGCCGATCTCGGTACCGCCCTTGATGAGGCCTTCGGCGGCCTTCCTCAGCGACATCGAGATGGCGGCGTTGTTGTTCGTCGTCCCGACGATGAGGTTGACGTTGGTGACGATGCCCTTGTCGTCGGTCTTGTAGTGGTGGTAGAGCGTGCCGCGCGGCGCCTCGACCACGCCGACGCCCTCGCCGACGATGCCCGTCGGGATCGTGCGCACGTCGGGGTTCGTGAGATCGGGGTCGGTGGCGAGCTCGTGGGCGCGCTCGGCCGCGTAGAGCAGCTCGACGAGGCGGGCCCAATGGGTCGCCAGCGTCGCGTGCACCGGCTTGCCGCCGAGAGTGGAGTAGAAGCGCTCGTACTCGGCCTGGGCGAGCGGGGTCGCCATGCCGTCGGAGGCGTTCAGACGGCTCAACGGCGAGGCGCGGTAGACGCCCGAGTCCTTGCCGTCGACGAAGCCCTTCCAGCCCACCGCCTTGAGGTACGGGTAGACGAGGTAGCTGTACGGCTCGACGTGCTCGGCCAGGTGCTGCAGGTAGTCCTTGCCCTCGAACTTGAGGAGCTCGGCACCGTCGGGACCGGTGACCCTGATCTTGCCGTCGTAGAAGTTGACCTTGTTGTTCTCGTCCACCATGCCCATGTAGTAGGTCTCGTGCGTGAACGCGTCGCTCTTGATGAGGTCGACGTAGTCGTTGTTGCCGAGGACGACGTCGTCGAACAGCTGCAGGCTGAACTTGGCGAACTCGACCTGAGCCGCCGTGATCTGCACCATGCGCTCCTGCTGCTCCTTGGTGACCGCCGTGCTGACGCCGCCGGGGAGGCCGCAGACCGGGTGGATCTGCTTGCCGCCGATCATGCTGATGAGCTCGGCGGCCTCGGCGCGCAGGTTGATCACAGCGCCGCCGGTCTCGAGGCCGACCTTGTGGATGACGCCGAGGATGTTGCGCGCCGCCGGATCGGACTGGGGGCCCATGATGAAGTCGGGGCCCGCGAGGACGTAGAAGTGCGTCGTGTGGTCGGTCACGTAGAAGGCGTTGTAGAGCAGTTCGCGCAGGCGCACCCCGGCGGGGGCGGGCTCGACGCCGAAGACGGCGTCGATCGCCTTCGTCGCGGCCATGTGGTGCGCCTCGGGGCAGACGCCGCAGATGCGCGGCGTGATGCGGGCCAGCTCCTCGACCGGACGGCCGACGCAGAAACGCTCGAAGCCGCGCAGCTCGGGGATCTGGAAGTAGACGTTCGCCACCTCGCCGGCGTCGTTCACGAAGATCTCGATCTTGCCGTGGCCCTCGAGGCGGGTGATTGGATCGACGGATATCTTCTTCATCAGACCTTCGCCCTCCTGAGCAGCGAATCGGCGAGCCCGAACCGGTAGAAGGTGCCGACCGGGTCGGGCAGCGTGGCGGCGATCTCGGCGATCTCCTCGGGCGTCGGCGCGTCGACGATCGAGGCCAGCGTGCTGAGCATCTTGGCGCCCTGGTCGACGACGCCCTCGGGGGCGCCGTAGCAGCCGCGGCACGCCATGCCGACCTTGGTGCAGCGCGAGCCGCAGCCCGCGCGGGTCGCGGGGCCCATGCACACGATGCCCTGCTCGAGGAGGCACTGCTCCTTGTCGGGCACGAACTCCCAGATGCGGCGGAAGCCCGCGATCTTCTTCTCTTCCTTCACCCGCTCGCACTCGTCGCAGCAGGTCTTGGGGGCGACGCCGATCGACGGCGCCCTTGGGCGGCAGCGCGACCTCGCCCTTGAGGGCGGCGGTCACGACGTCGAGCACCGCCCCGATCTGGTGCGCCTCGGGCGGGCAGCCCGGCACGAAGTAGTCGACGTCCACCGTCTGGGCGAGCGTCTTCACCGTATCGTAGAGGTGCGGCAGCTCGAGCTCGCCCTCGGGGACCGTCCAGGTCTCCTGCGGGTAGACGCCGTCCGGATTGTCGACCGACGGGTTGTCCCTGTAGACGAGGTCCTTGAGCTCCTGGGCGGTCGCCTCGTTGGCCAGACCCGGGATGCCGCCCATGGTGGCGCAGGCGCCGAAGGCGACGAGCACCTTGGACTTCTTGCGCAGCAGGTTGGCGACGTACTCGTTCTCGCTGTTGCGGATGCAGCCGTTGAAGAGGCAGACGTCGATGAAGCCGTCGTCGTACCCCTCGACGTCCTTGTACTTGAAGTCGGCGGCCGCCGGCCAGAAGACGACGTCGTAGTTCGCGTCGACCTCGAGGATCTTGTCCTTGATCTCGAGGACGGCGATCTCGCAGCCGCCGCAGCTGCCGGCCCAGTACATGGCGAACTTGAACTTGCCATTGAGCGGTGCCACTTCGGCGCCCCGCTCCATAGCTTCACTACGGGGGCTATTCCATGCCGGCACCGCCTCCTCGACGCGATCGGACGCCGCCCGACCGGCTCGGACAGTTCGGCCGCCGTCTGGGTCTTCCAGGCCAGCGGGCCGAGGGCGCGGATCTCCTCGGTGAACTCGGTCACGACGCGGGCGAACTTGTCGCCCTCGGCGGCCGAGACCCACTCGAGACGCACGCGCCCGTGCTCCATGCCGAGCTGTTCGAGCATCTTCTGCATGAGCGGAAAGCGGCCCGCCGTGCGGTAGTTACCGTTGATGTAGTGGCAGTCGCCCGGGTGGCAGCCGGCGATGAGCACGCCGTCGGCGCCCTCGGCGAACGCCTTGAAGATGTGGGTCGGGTCGACACGACCCGAGCAGTTGGTCTTGATCGGCACGAGGTTCGGCGGGTACTTCATCCGCGACGTGCCGGCGAGATCGGCGCCGTTGTAGCTGCACCAGCGGCAGAGGAAGCCGATCAGCCGTGGTTCGAACTGGTCACTCACTCTGTTCTCCTTCTCGACGCCGGCCGTCATACGGCCAGGGCTCCTTCGATCTCGGCGAAGATCTGCTCGTCGAGGTAGCCGCGTTGCTGGGGCACGCCTGAACCGCAGGCCGCGACGCACACGCCGCAGCCCTTGCAGGCCGCCTCGATGACCTCGGCCGCGTCCTTCTCCTCGTTGTACCGGATCGCGGTATGCGGGCAGAGGCCGACGCAGATGTGGCAGCCCGAGCACTTCTCGGGGTCGATGTACGCGATCGTGGCCTCGACCTTGACCGTGGCGTTGTCGACGAGCGCCAGGGCACCGGCCGCAGCCGCGCCGGCCTGGGCCACCGTGTCGGGGATGTCCTTCGGGTATTGGCAGCAACCGGCGATGAAGATGCCGTCGGTGACGGTGCTCACCGGCTCGAGCTTGGGATGCCGCTCGAGGTAGAAGCCGTTGGCAGCTGCAGCCGAAGCCGAAGATCTGCGACGTCGCCTTGGCGTCGTCTGCGCGGCGCGAGCCCGGACGAGAGGATCACCATGTCGACGGGCAGCCGCCGCGTGATGCCGAGCAGCGTGTCCTCGACCTTGACGACGAGGCGACCCTCCTCCGCGGACGAGAGTCCCACGTCGCTCACCTCGGCGGCGCGGCCGCGGATGAAGTGCACGCCCTCGTTCATGAGGCGCTTGTAGAACTCCTCGTAGCCCTTGCCGTAGGTGCGCATGTCGATGTAGCACTCGTACACCTCGGTCTCGGGCAGGTGCTCCTTGATGAGGTGCGAGAACTTGAGCGAGTACATGCAGCACACGCGCGAGCAGAACTCCTGGTAGTTCTCGTCGCGGCTGCCCGACGCAGTGCAGGATGGCGACCGACTTGGGCGGCTCGCCGTTCTTGCAGACGATGTGGCCGCCGGTCGGCCCGGAGGCGTTCGAGATACGCTCGAACTCGAGGCTCGAGATGACGTTGTCGAGCCTGCCGTAGCTGTAGCGCGTCTCCGGCGTCGCGTCCCAGAGCTGGAAGCCGGTGGCCATGATGATGGCCCCGACCTCGACCTCGATCTCCTCGTCCTTCTGCGTCGAAGTCGATGGCCGCGGGGCCGCAGGCCGCCACGCAGGGCTGCTTGCACTTCTTGCCCGTCAGCGTCAGGCAGCGGGTCGGGTCGATGGTCGCGCGCAGCGGGACCGCCTGGGGGAAGGGGATGTAGGCCGCCGAGCGCTTGCTCAGACCCTGGTCGAACTCGTTCGGCACCTTGCGCACCACGCAGGCCTCGGTGCACAGGGCGCAGCCCGTGCACTTGTCGATGTCGATGTAGCGCGCCTTCTTCCTGACCTTCACCTTGAAGTTGCCGACGTAGCCGTCGACCTGGGTGACCTCGCTGTAGGCGAGCATCTCGATGTTCGGCTCCTTGCCCGCCGCCGACATCTTGGGCGTCAGGATGCACGCCGCGCAGTCCAGCGTCGGGAAGGTCTTGTCGAACATCGCCATGTGGCCGCCGATGGAGGGGTCTCTCTCGACCAGGTAGACCTTCTTGCCGGTGGCGGCGAGCTTGAGCGCCGCCTCGATGCCGGCGATGCCGCCGCCGACGACCATGACGTTCGGGTTGACGGGCACCTCGATCGGCTCCAGCGGCACGTTGAGCGGCAGGCGGTGGATCTGCGCGCCGAGGATGCGCTTGGCCTTCTCCGTGGCCGCGTCGCCGTCGATGGTGACCCACGAGCAGTGCTCGCGGATGTTCGCCATCTGCAGCAGGTAGGGGTTGAGCCCGCCGTCGCCGGCCGCCTTGCGGAAGGTCGGCTCGTGCATGGTCGGCGAGCAGGCGGCCACGACGGCGCGCGTGACGCCGTGCTCGGCGATGTCCTGCTTGATGAGGTCCTGGCCCGGGTCCGAGCACATGTACTTGTACTCGCGGGCGACGGCCACGTTGGGCTGCTCGCTCGCCCAGCGCGTGACCTCTTCGACGTCGACCTTGCCGGCGATGTTGGTGCCGCAGTGACAGATGTAGACGGCGATCTTCTCTTCTGCCATTTGCCTCTCCTCCTCGCCGCTCACGCCGGGATCGCAGCGAGCACCGAGGAGCAGGAGACGACCTGCTTGTCGATGGCGAGCTGCTTCGGGTCGGCGCCCAGCGCCAGGCCGGCGAGCTGGGTGAAGTACATGACCGGGATGTTGAAGTCGGTGCCGTAGGTCTTGTTCACCCGCGGCTGGTAGCCCTCGAGGTTCATCTCGCACAGCGGGCAGGCGGCGACGATGACGTCGGCCCTGTACTGTCGCGCCGCGACGAGCAGCTCGTGGCAGAGGCGCAGCGCCGCGTCTTCGCGCGTGAGCATCATCATGCCGCCGCAGCAGTCGGTCTTGGCGTCGAACTCGGTGATGACGTCGGCGCCCATCGCCTCGAACAGGCGGTCCATCGTGGTGGGCAGCTGGACGTCGTCGAAGCTGCCCATCGGGCGCGAGAACTGGCAGCCGTAGTAGGGCGCCACGCGCAGACCGGTGAGACGGCGCGTGACGCGTCTCGGCGATCGCCTCCACGCCGACGTCGTTGATGAGGATGTCGACGACGTGGCGCACCTTGACGTTGCCGTCGTAGCTGCGCCCGACGGCGCCGAGGGCGCCCTGGACGGCCTCGAAGACGTGCGGGTCTTCGGCCATGTAGCGGTTGGTCTTGGCGAGCGTCGTGTAGCAGGCGTTGCAGATCACGCAGAGCTCGTCGTCGCCCATCTCCTGGGCGATGGCGAGGTTGCGCGCGGCGATGGCGAACGAGTCGAGCTCGCGCACCGAGAAGTAGCTGGTGGCGCCGCAGCAGTTCCAGTCGTCGAGCTCGACGAGCTCGACGCCCAGCTTGTCCATCATCGCGCGCGAGGAGACGTCGTAGGCCTTGCCCGTCGCCTCGGCGGAGCAGCCCGGGTAGTAGAGGTACTTCATTGAGCCTTCGCCTCCTGAGCCTCGAGGTACGCGGAGATCTTGTCGAGCTCGTCCTTGCGCGCGGATGTTCTTCGCCGTCAGCGGCATGCGGCCGGCGGTGAACAGCCTCAGCCCGAGCTGCCAGAACTTGAAGGGCAGGCTCCAGTCCTTCGGTGAGCATGAACTTGGCCATCAGCTCGACCTCGTGGTTGCGACCGTGCTTGTGGACACTGTCGATGAAGACTTGGTCATCGGCGGGGTTCTTGCTCTGCTTGGGCGCGAGGTCGTACTTGATGGCCATGCGCTTGAGCTCGTACATGAGGTCGGTGATCTTGATGCCGGCTGGACAGCGGACGGTGCAGTAGTAGCACGAGGTGCAGAGCCAGATGGTGTTGCTCTTCACGACGCGGTCGATCATGCCGGCGCGGAAGGCGGCGATGACCTCGCGAGGGCCGTAGTCCATGAGGTAGCTCGTCGGGCAGGACCCGGTGCACGTGCCGCACTGCTGGCAGATGTTGATCTTCTCGCCGGACGGCATGCCCATGACGTCCTCGACGAACTTGCGGTGCAGCTCCTTCGCTTGCGAGTAGTCAGCAGTTCCGTCATTCCCCTCTCCAGTCAGTCAACTGAGCGGCGTGAGCGACGGCCCCTCATGCCTCGAGGGGCCGGAGCGAAAGAACCATCCAGGACGCGTGCACGTCCAGGGTGAAGGGTGTGGAGTGCCCGTGTGCAGGCCCGATCGACGTCGGCCGATCGTGAACGACTGCGCAGACGTCGGCTTCGGTCACGCTGCACGGAAGGCGAGGAACCCCACACGACTCCTCTCACGCAGTACAAGATATCACGCGCGAGGTCGACTCGCCTTGACCGTTCTGTACAAGAAGTCGAGAGGCCGCCACCCGATTGGAGGATGACAGCGGCGGCTCCCCGGTAGTCGCCGGTTCTAGGGAGAAACACCTACAAAGCCTGGGTTTTTCTCCTGACCAGGGCCTCCGTCGGGAACCGTCGGCGCCCAGGGACGCCGCGCCGCGCCCCGCCCGTGATGCACCCGAATGTCGCAACCGCCCGTTCCAGCGGCCGCTCTCTAGGCCCGGATGTCGAAACGACGCAGCCCGCGGGCTGCTAGTCGAGGCGGATCAGACCCGTGCGCAGCGCGTACTTGACGAGCTCCGTCACGTCGTGCAGGTCGAGCTTGCGCATGATGTTGGCGCGATGGCTCTCGACCGTCTTGCGGCTGAGGCAGAGGACGTCGGCGATCTCCTGGTTGGTGTTGCCCTCGGCGATCAGCTTGAGCACCTCGCGCTCGCGGGCGGTGAGCAGCTCGCCGGCGGCATCGCCTTCGCCGCGCACGCGGCGGACGTAGTCCTCGATCAGCTTCGCGGCGATCGGCCGGGTTGAGGAACGACGACCCGGCGTGCACCTCGCGGATGGCGAGGACGAGGTCGTCCGCCGCCATCCCCTTGAGCAGGTAGCCCGAGGCGCCGGCCTGGATGACCTGCTGCACGTACTCGTCGTCGTCGTACATGCTCAGGATGAGGACCTTGACCTCGGGGTGGAGCTTCTTGATGTGGGTGGTCGCCTCGAGGCCGTTCATGCCCGGCATGACCATGTCCATGAGCACGATGTCGGGCCGCAGCGGTCTCGACCTTCTCGAGCGCCTCCCGACCGTCGCCGGCCTCGCCGACGACGACGATCTCACGCTCGCCGGCGAGCAGCGCGCGCACGCCCTCGCGCAGGATCGTGTGGTCGTCCACCAGCAGGACGCGGATCGCCGCCCCGTGCGCGGCCCCTGTCTGTGTCACTCGTCCCTCACCCCCTCGGCATGGTCGCCCCTCGAGCGGCACGACGACGTGCACGTGCGTGCCCCGCTCGGGCGCCGACGTGATGCGCGCCGTCCCGTGCAGCAGCTCGGCGCGCTCCTTGATCGACAGCAGCCCGACGCCGTAGCGCCCCTCCGTGTCGAGGATCACGTCGTCCGGGCTCGAAGCCACGACCGTTGTCGCTGACGAGCATGGCTGGCGTAGCCGGACTTGATCTCGAGCGACAACAGGGCCCGGGTCGCCACCCGAGTGACGCGACGACGTTGCCGAGCGACTCCTGAGCGATTCTATACAACGCGGTCTCCACCTCGCTCGGCAGGCGCCGGTTCTCCTGCGGCGAGGTCGAGTCTCGACCGTCGATGCCCGCACCCGTCGAGATGGGACTGGACGTACCAGCGCAGCGCCGGCACGAGCCCGAAGTCGTCGAGCATCGAGGGGCGCAGGTCGTGGACCAGGAGCTTGATCTGGTCGAGGCAGTGGCTGGATCAGATGCCTCGCGCTGGCGATGCGCTCGACCGCGCTCGGGCGCCGCGGTCGCCGAGCATCTTCTCCGCCAGGTCCAGGTTGAGCGAGCGAGGCGGCGAGCGACTGGCTCGTCTCGTCGTGCAGTTCGCGGCCGATGCGCCGGCGCTCGTCCTCGATCGACTCGAAGATCTTGGCGGAGTAGGCGCGCGACTCGCCGTCGAGGCGCTCGAGCATCTCGGCTGGCCGCGCAGGGCGACGTCGCGCAGGCTGGGCTCGCCGTCCTCGACGCCCAGCGAGGGCACCGTCTCGCCCTTGTGGATGCGCGGCCATCGCGCGCTCAGTTCGAGCAGCGGCCGGAAGGTCGTTGCGCAGGATCAGCGTAGTTCGCCGCCGCGATCATGACCGCTCCGAGGCAGAAGAAGAGGACCACGAGGCCCCAGGCCGGCCACTCGTCGAAGTGCCGCGTCAGCACGGTGCCGCCCACGGCGCCGGCCAGGACGATGCCGGCGTTGACACCGGCGATCAGCCGCAGAGCGTGGGCTGTTCCCTCAGGCGACGCACTGCCCTCCCCAGGCCGACACCGTCGCAGATGCCTACAGTGTCATACCCTACTCCAACGCGCGGGCGACCCGCACCGTCCGGGTGGAGCGATCGGAGGCGCATCGATCTCGACGCTAGGATGTAGCCCTACCGACGAGGCCGCCGAACTAGGCGCATGGTTCGCCGGCATGCGTCGTCCTCCTGCGAGCTTCGCCGCTCGACGCAGACCGCGAAACCGCATGGGGTATTGACCCTAGAACGAAGTCCTGTGTACAATACCGGTCGTGCACTCTGTTCACATAGGCACATTGACCGGTCCGTGGCGCTCGAGCGCACGGTGCGCTGCGAGTCGGGAGTGCGGCGACCGGCTGCGGACACGACCCGTCGCGACCGCCCGTCGCCCTGGGCCGGATCGGATGCCAACCGACGGCCATGGGGGGTCGGTATGAGGATCGGGGTGTATCTCTGCCAGACCGGGACCGGGCGACCCGGATGCGGTCAACGTCCACTCCATCGCCGGCTACGCCGACAACCTGCCCGACGTGGAGGTGGTGCGCGACCTCGGGGTCGCTCCCCAAGCTCGACCTCGACGCGCTCGCGACGGAGATCAAGGACGAGTGCGCTCGAGCGCGTGGTGATCGCCGGCGATTCGCCGGGCTTCTTCAAGCCGGCCTTCACGCGCGCCATGGCGCTCGCCGGCGGCGACCCGCGACGAGGTGCGCCTGGCGTCGTTCCGCGAGTTCGGCGCCGCGCGCGGCGTCGGCACGGCGCGCGCCAAGGCGGTGCTCGCCTGCGCCGTGCTCGGCGTGCCCTTCCCGCTGGCCGCCGTGCCCGACACGACGGCCGTGCACCCGGCGACACTGATCGTCGGCGGCGGCGTCGCCGGCATCCAGGCGGCGCTCGAGATCGCCGACGCCGGCAAGCAGGTCTACCTGGTCGAGCGCACCGGCACGATCGGCGGCCACATGGCGATGTTCGACAAGACGTTCCCCACGCTCGACTGCGCCGCCTGCATCCTGACGCCCAAGATGGTCGCCGTCGGCCAGCACGAGATCATCGACCTCATGACCTACGCCGAGGTCGACGACGTCAGCGGCCAGCCCGGCGACTACAAGGTCAAGGTGCGCAAGAAGGCGACGCCGCGTCGACGCCGACGCCTGCGTCGCCTGCCACGCCTGCGCGGAGGTCTGCCCCGTGCGCGTGCCGAGCGAGTTCGACAACGGCATCGCCGAACGCAAGGCGATCTACATGCCGTTCCCGCAGGCGGTGCCCAACGCCTACCTCATCGACGAGCGAGTCTGCACCTACGTGCAGAGCGACGGCGACAAGTGCGGCGCCTGCGCCAAGAAGTGCCCCAAGGAGTGCATCGACCTCGACGCAGGCCGACGAGACTCGTCGAGCTCGAGGTCGGCAACATCATCCTCGCCACCGGCTACGACGTCTACGACGCGACGAAGATCGAGCGCTACGGCTACGGCACCTACCCGAACGTGCTCACCGCGCTCGAGTTCGAGCGCCTCACCAACGCCTCCGGCCCGACCGGCGGCAAGATCGTCATGAAGACGAAGCGCTTCAACAAGCGCAAGAAGGCCGACGAGTGGGTCTTCGACGCCGACGAGGGCAGCGCCCCGCGCAGCGTCGCGATCATCCACTGCGTGGGCTCGCGCGACGCCAACCACAACGCCTACTGCTCGCGCGTCTGCTGCATGTACTCGCTGAAGTTCGCGCACCTGGTCAAGGAGAAGCTGCCCGACGCCGACTGCTACGAGTTCTACATCGACATGCGCGCCTTCGGGAAGGGCTACGAGGAGTTCGCCGACCGCATCAAGGCCGAGGGCACGTTCGTCGTCCGCGGGCGCACGGCCAAGGTCATCGAGACCGACGGCCAGATGGTCGATCCGCGGCGAGGACATCGTCAAGCGAGCAGCTGGTCGAGTTCCCCGTCGACATGGTCCTGCTCGCCGTCGGCCTCGTCGCCGGCGCACGGCACCGCCGAGCTGGCCCAGATGCTCGGTCTCGCTGTCGACAGCGACGGCTGGTTCAGCGAGCTCGACTACAACGCCGACCCGACCGACACCGAGCGCGGCGGCATCTCCGTCGCGGGCGCCTGCCAGGCGCCCAAGGACATCCCCGACACGGTCGCGCAGGCCTCGGCCGTCGCCGCCGGCGTGCTCAAGTCCATCGCCACCGGTCGCGGCCTCGACAGCCGCGCCGACCTGTCGCTCGCCGACATCGAGGCGCGCGCGGCCAATCTCATCAGGGTCTAGAGAGGAGGCGGACATGGCGATCCGAGTCAATCCCAAGCTCATCGACGAGCTCGAGACGTACGGAGCCCAGGACGTCTCGAAGTGCTACCACTGCGGCAACTGCTCCGCCACCTGCCCGTTCTCGAAGGGCGACACCGTCTTCCCGCGACGCGCGATGCGCATGCTGCAGATGGGCCTCGAGAGCCAAGCTCGAGAGCGAGCCTCGACCCGTGGCTCTGCTACTACTGCGGCGAGTGCTCCGACGACTGTCCGCGCGACGCCGAGCCCGGCGAGACCATGATGAGCCTGCGCCGCTGGCTCACGTCGCGCTACGACTGGACCGGCATCTCGCGCCTGTTCTACCGCTCCTGGAAGGCCGAGCTCGTCGGCGTCATCATCGTGGCGCTGCTCACCGGCGCTCGGCTTCCTGGCCGCCGGCTTCTGGCTCGGCGGCGGCGACATCGGCGTCTACGACGGCGAGGGCGCCTTCCTGCCCGCCGGCGAGAGCTGGTACGGCCTGCCGACCGGCTCGGGCGTCCACATCGTTCGACTGGATCCTGGCCGCCGTGCTGGTCTTCTTCCTGGGCACCAACTGCGTGCGCATGTGGTGGAAGACGATGGGCAAGGACAAGGGACGTGCATGGGCCGATCGGCGCCTACCTCAGGAAGATCTGGGTGCTCCCGGTCCACTTCGTCACGCAGATGCGCTACGCGCAGTGCGACCGCAAGCGGCCCTGGGTCGTCCACCTCGTGCTCATGCTCAGCTACGTGACGATGCTCATGCTGATCATGTTCTTCCTCGAGCGACATGGCATCCGGACCCGAGGTCGACTGGCGGGTCCACGTGTTCGGCATCGCTGGCGACGGTCGGCCTGCTGGCGACCACCATCTGGGCGATGCGCGGCCGCCTGCTCAAGAACGAGACCCAGTACCAGCACTCGCACGAGTCCGACTGGATGTTCCTCATCCTGCTCTCGTCGTCGCCAGCGACCGGCATCCTGCAGTTCGTCCTGCACCGCGTCGGGCCTCGACGCCGCGGCCAACATCGCCTACGTCGTCCACCTGATGGCGGTCGTGCCGATGCTCGCCCTCGAAGTGCCGTTCAGCAAGTGGTCGCACCTCGCCTACCGGCCGCTGGCGATGTACTTCGCCGACGTGCGCGCCGACGTCGAGACGGCCAAAGAAAAGGCCGCCGAGCCCGTCGGCGCGGCCCAGACCGCGTGATCGGAGGATGGGCATGGACGAACTGAAGATCGGCGTCTACGTCTGCAACTGCGGCACCAACATCGCCAAGGTCGTCGACTGCGACGCCGTCGTCGAGGCGCGCCGCCTCGCTGCCGGGCGTCGCCGTGGCGCGGCCCTACAAGTACATGTGCTCCAACCCCGGCCAGGAGATGATCGTCGCAGGACATCAAGGAGCACGGCCTCAACCGGGTCGTGGTCGCCGCCTGCAGCCCGCGCATGCACGAACCGACGTTCCGCAAGGCGCTGCAGAAGGCGGGAGTCAACCCGTACTTCCTCGAGATGGCCAACATCCGCGAGCAGTGCAGCTGGGTGCACGACGACCCGGTCGACGGCGACCGAGAAGGCCAAGGCGCTCACGCGCGCCGCCGTCCTGCGCGTCGCCCAGCACGAGCCGCTCGAGCGCCGCTCGGTCGACATGTGCCCGAACACGCTCGTGATCGGCGGCGGCATCGCCGGCATGACCGCGGCGCTCGACCTCGCCGACGCGGGCGGCACGGTCTACCTCGTCGACCGCGCCGACCACCTGGGCGGCAACGTCGCCCGGGTCGACCTGACCGCCCCCTACCTCGACTCGGCCCGCGACATGCTCACCGAGCGCATCACGCGCGTCGTCGAGCACGGCAACATCGAGGTGCTGCTCAAGTCCGAGGTCGAAGCCGTCGACGGCTTCGTCGGCAACTTCAACGACGCGTCATCCGCAGCAGGCCGACGGCAAGCGTGCGCCGACCAGACGCGTCGACGTCGGCAGCGTGATCGTCGCCACCGGCTACAAGGAGTTCGACGCCGGTCGCATCACCCACTACGGCTACGGCAAGCTGCCCAACGTGATCACCTCGTTCGAGTTCGAGAAGATGCTGCGCGACGGGCAGGCTCGAGACCAAGGAGGGCAAGGCGCCGCAGTACGTCGCCATCGTCCACTGCGTCGGCAGCCGCAACCTGGAGTTCCACACCTACTGCTCGCGCGTCTGCTGCATGACGGCGCTCAAGTACGCGCACGAGATCAAGTCCGCGCTGCCGGGCAGCTACGTCAGCGACGTCTACATCGACATGCACGCCTTCGGCAAGGGCCACGAGGACTTCTACCGGCGCAGCTCCGAGGTCAAGACGCTCTTCCTCATGTACGAGAAGAACGACTACCCGGTGATCCGCAAGGCCGGGCCCAAGGACGACTGCGAGATGCTGATCGAGGTCAACGAGAAGCTCTCCGGCGAGACGATCGAGATCCCCGCCGACCTGGTCGTCCTCATGGTCGGCATGGAGGCGCGCGAGGACGCCGGCGAGGTCGCGCGCCTGGTGAACATCAGCCGCGACAAGGACGGCTGGTTCATCGAGAGCCACCCCAAGCTCGACCCGGTGGCGACGACGACCGACGGCATCTACATCGCCGGCGCCTGCCAGTCCCCGAAGGACATCCCCGACTCGGTCGCCCAGGCGCGCGCCGCGGCGGCGCGCATCCTGGCGCGCATCGCGCGCGGGCAAGCTCGAGATCGACGCCGTGTTCGCCGAGGTCGACGAGGACAGCTGCTCGGGCTGCCGCATCTGCAACGAGCTCTGCCCGTACAGCGCCATCGAGTACGACGAGGAGAAGAAGCGCAGCCACGTGATCAGCGCCCTCTGCAAGGCCTGCGGCGCCTGCGTCGCCGCCTGCCCGTCGGGCGCGATCAAGGCGCGCCACTTCACCGACGCGCAGATCTTCGCCCAGATCGAGGGGGTGCTGGCATGACGTTCGAACCGAAGATCGTCGGCTTTCTCTGCAACTGGTGCTCGTACACGGGCGCCGACCTGGCCGGCACGAGCCGGATCCACTACGCCGCCCAACGTGCGCGTCATCCGCGTGATGTGCTCGGCGCGCATCGACCCCACCTTCGTGCTCAAGGCGCTGCACGACGGCGCCGACGGCGTGCTCATCTGCGGCTGCCACCCCGGCGACTGCCACTACTCCGAGGGCAACTACAAGATGATGCGCCGCTTCCCGCTGCTCAAGACGCTGCTCGCCGACTACGGCATCGAGGACGAGCGCGTGCGTCTCGAGTGGGTGAGCGCCAGCGAAGGGCAGCGCTTCGCCGACATCGTCAACGACATGACCGAGCGCGTGCGGGCGCTGGGCCCCAGCCCCGTCAAGACGGCCCTGGCCAACCGACATGGCGGAGAGGTGAGCCGTGGCTGAAAGAAGCTGCAGATCGCGATCTACTGGGGCGCCGCCTGCGGCGGCTGCGACGTCTCGATCCTCGACACCGAACGAGTTCATCCTCGAGGTCGACGAGGTCGCCGACATCCGCCTCTGGCCGATCGCCGCCGACGGCAAGTACGCCGACGTCGAGGCGATGGCCGACGGCGAGCTCGACGTCGCGATCATGAACGGCGCCGTGCGCAACAGCGAGAACGAGCACATCTGCAAGCTGCTGCGCCAGAAGAGCAAGATCTTCGTCGCCTACGGCTCGTGCGCCTACATGGGCGGCATCCCGGGCCTCGCCAACCTCGTGCCGCGCGACGAGATCTTCGAGCGCGCCTACCTCGACAACCCGTCGATCGAGCCCGGCAACCGCACGGTGCCGCTGGCCGAGGCCTCGGTCAACGGCTACGAGCTCGAGATCCCCAAGTTCTACGACCGCGTCTACAAGCTCGACCAGATCGTCGACGTCGACTACTACGTGCCCGGCTGCCCGCCGCAGCCCGACCAGTGCAAGGCGGCGATCCTGGCCCTCGTCGCGGCGCTCACCGGCCAGGCCGACCCGCCGCCCAAGGGCGCCGTCGTCGGCGCCTTCGAGCGCGCCCTGTGCGACGACTGCCAGCGCGAGAAGACCGAGAAGAAGGTCAAGCGCTTCTACCGGCCCTGGGAGATCATGCAGGACCCGGACGACGTGCCTGATGGAGCAGGGCATCTTCTGCGCCGGCATGGCGACGCGCTCGGGCTGCGGCGTGCGCTGCCCCAACAGCGGCATCCCGTGCCGCGGCTGCTACGGCCCGGCGCCGGGCGTGATCGACCAGGGCGCCAAGCTGGTCAGCGCCGTCGCCTCGATCATCGACAGCAAGGACCCCGACGAGATCGACGCAGATCCTCGCGACCCTGCCCGACTTCACGAGCTTCGCCAACCGCTACAGCGTCCCGGCCTCGCCGCTGCAAAGGAGCCACCGGCAATGACGCGGAAGATCAGCATCGACCCCATCACCCGGCTCGAGGGCCACGGCAAGATCGAGATCTTCCTCGACGACGACGGGGCCGTGGAGGACACCTTCTTCCAGATCCCCGAGCTGCGCGGCTTCGAGCGCTTCGTCGTCGGCCGGCCGATCGAGGAGCTGCCGCGCATCGTCACGCGCATCTGCGGCGTCTGCCCGGCGAGCCACCACATGGCCAGCGCCAAGGCGGTGGACGGCTGCTTCGGCGGCCAGGTCGCGCCGCTCGCCCACAAGCTGCGCGACATGTACTACCACGCGCACTACATCCACAGCCACATCGCCCACTTCTACGCCCTCGCCGCCCCCGACTTCGTGCTCGGCCCCGACGCCGACCCGGCGACGCGCAACGTGCTCGGCGTCGTCCACAAGGTCGGCCTCGAGATCGGCGGCGCGGTGATCGCGGCGCGCGGCATGGCGCAGGAGATCCAGCGCATCATCGGCGGGCGCAACACGCAGGACATCTGGTGCCTGCCGGGCGGCGTCGCCAAGGGGCTCAAGAAGGAGGAGCTCGAACAGATCAGGCCCTGGGTCGACGACGCTGTTCGACTTCGCGCAGTTCTCGCTGCAGCTGTTCCACGACGTCGTGCTCGCCAACCCGACCTACGTCGACCTCATCCTCAACGGCCCCTACACGCTCGACGTGCACAACATGGGCCTGGTCGACGAGAACAACGCGCCCAACTTCTACGACGGCAGAGGTGCGCGTCGTCGACTTCGAGGGCAAGGAGATCTGCAGTACAAGGCCCACGAGTACGCCGACTACGTCGCCGAGCACGTCGAGGAGTGGACGTACCTCAAGTTCCCCTACCTCAAGCAGCGCGGCTGGAAGGGCTTCCACGAGGGCATCGGGCACGAGCCTCTACTGCGCCACCCCGCTGGCGCGGCTCAACGTCGCCGACCGCATGGCGACGCCGCAGGCCCAGGAGGCCTTCGAGGAGATGTTCGCGACCCTCGGCGGCCACCCGAGCCGGGCGCTGCTCGCCAACCACTGGGCGCGCCTCGTCGAGATGGTCCAGAACGCCGAGACGCTCAAGTCGCTACTGCGACGACCCGGAGATCACCGGCGACCAGTTCCGCGTGATCCCCGACGCCATCACCGGCGAAGGCGTCGGCATCGTCGAGGCGATGCGCGGCACGCTCACCCACCACTACACCTGCGACGAGCGCGGCATCTGCACCAGCGCCAACCTCATCGTCGGCACGACCAACAACAACGCCGCCATCCACATGGTGACGAAGAAGGTCGCGCAGGCGCTGATCCAGCCCGGGCAAGGACCCCGACCAGGGCATCCTCAACATGATCGAGATGGGCTTCCGGGCCTTCGACCCCTGCTACAGCTGCGCCACGCACAGCCTGCCGGGCGAGATGCCGCTCGAGGTGCGCGTGCACCGCGGCGGCGAGGTGACCCACCACTTCAGGCGCGGCTGCTGAGGGCGACAGCACGGTGAAGCGCAACGCCGCACCGAGGTCCGCCGCGTGGTCCACGCGGCGTGACGGCGGTGCCACGGGCGGTGGACGCGCCTCGGCGCCGCCACCGCCCGTCTTCTATCCGCCGGCCCGGCCCGCGCACGCGCGGCCGGGCCGACGGCCTGCGCCCCGGGGGCGGTCGTGAAGACGCTGCTCATCGGCATGGGAAACCCGATCCTCTGCGACGACGCCGTCGGCATCCGCCTGGCGGGCGCCGTCGCCGAACGGCTCGGCCCGCGTCCCGACCTCGACGTCCTCGAGGAGTGCTGCTGTCGGGGGCCTCAACCTCGTCGAGGTCTTCGCCGGCTACGACCGCGTCGTCGTGCTCGACTCGATCATGACCGGCGACGGCGCGCCGGGCACCTGGTACGCCTTCGACGCCCGCTCCCTGCGCGAGACGCTCAACCTGCGCAACGTGCACGACACCAACTTCGCCACGGCGCTCCAGCTGGGGCGCACCATGGGCACCGCGCTGCCGGCGGACGACGAGATCCGCGTGTTCGCCGTGGAAGTGGCCGACACGGCGACCTTCTCCGAGACGATGAGCGATGCGCTCGAGGCCGCCTTCCCGGAGCTGGTGAGCGAGATCGGCGCGGAGGTCGAGGCTCTGCTCAGCGGCTGAGCGAGGGCCAGCCGCCGCATGGCGGATGAATCGAGGGCGGCGGGGGCGGCCGGCTGCGCCGCCCGCCCCCGCCGCCCTCGGTGCCGCGTCAGCAGCCCGGATACGCCTGGACCGCCGCCCTGTCGCGCGCCTCGACGGGCGGCGTCGTCGTCTGCCAGTCGTCGCCGCACGCGATGACAGAACCTCTTGCGACGCCGGGCTTCGAGTGAGCCTCCGACTTCACCCGCGCTTCCGCCGCGACCGAACTGGTGGTATCGCAGCCGCACGGCCCGTAGTAGACGAGCCCGCAGGTGTGGCAGCGAAACTCCTGCATGCCGTCGACGGCGGCGAGCGGCTGGTTGGCCGTCTCGCACGACGGACAGCTGATGGTGCGCATCTCGGACATAGGCTTCCCTCCAAAGGAACCGTGCACGGCCGATGCGAGCGAACCGAGCGCTCTTAGAAGGGTATTGTGCCCCGTTCGGCGCAAAAGTCCACTATGGATATAGTGAATGGGCGCACGTTCACAAGCCCGAGCCCAGCTTTGCGCCCGCGCCGCCCTTGACCTACAATGCCTTGGCCCCGAGCCGACGTAGCTCAGCTGGCAGAGCACATCACTCGTAATGATGGGGTCCGGGGTTCGATTCCCCGCGTCGGCTCCAGCATCCTTCGCGCCTGCCGCGAAGGCATCATAGATCAGCGGGCCCTCACATGGTCGAGCTGCACGACATCCCCTTCACTCTCGAAGCCGACCTGCTCATGCAGCAGCAGCGCATCGCGCCGGGGACCGAGAACGCCAGGATCTTCACCGAGCTTGTCGGAGAGGTCCAGGAGGTCGCACGACCGAAGGCGATCTACGAGGTCTCCTCCATCGACGAGAAGGGAGACGACTCGGTCGTTTTGAACGGGATCAGGTTCACGAGCCGCGCGCTGCGAAGGAACCTTGATCCCGTCGAGCGTGTCTTCCCCTACGTCGCCACGTGTGGCACGGAGGCCGATGCGATCGTCGCGCCACAGGGCGATATGAGCCGGGCCTTCTGGCTCTGGACGCTGAAAGAGGTCGTCCTCACTGCCGCCATCGAGCACCTGTTCGAGCATCTCGCCACGCGCTACCGGATCACGCACTCCTCGACCATGAATCCGGGCTCTGGCGATGCCGCCGTGTGGCCGATCGAGCAGCAGAAGGAGCTGTTCTCCATCTTCGGGGACGTCGAGGAGCTGATCGGCGTGAGGTTGACGGACTCGATGCTCATGATCCCGACCATGTCGGTCTCGGGGATCGTCTTCCCCACCGAGGCCGAGTTCGCGAGCTGCCAGGTCTGCCATCGTGAAGGGTGCCCCAACCGTAAGGCCCCCTTCAGCGAGGAGGTCTGGCAGACGATGTGCGCGGACTGAATGATCGTCTGATGCCTCGATCCAGTTGGAGAAACCTGCGTTGACCGTCGCCGCCGTAGTCGTCCGCAATCATCGGGAATGATGGCGTCCGCCCGGGGGCTGGCGCAGGGGCCCCATTCTCGGCGAAACGCCGCGCCTGGGCACCGCTCGCCGAGGCGACTTCTTCCGCCATTCACAGCCTATTGTCATCGAGACGCGCCACTCGCAATGATGGGGTCCGGGGTTCGATCCCCCGCGATGCGGTAGTCGTCGCGCAGGATCGTCTCCAACTCGTAGCCGGAGAGCCCGACATCGCGCGCCGTGAACGTGAACCGCGTGGGATCGAACTCGTGCGCCGCGCCGAGCTCCGGGATCTCCTCGCCCAGGATGCGCAGACCCGGGATCTCGCGGATGCGCTGCCGCCCCCAGTGGGACAGCTCGATGGCCTCCTGCCAAGGCTCCTCGCCATGCATCGCCATCTGCTGGCGCGATGCGTCGATGGAGGCGAAGATCAGGGCCAGTCGACTCGTGCTCTGGGTCATCTTGATGATGCCGGCGAGCCGCTTGAGGTTGAGCCGTTCGCCGCGGGCCACCACGACGGACGCCTGGGTGAGGCCGGCGACGAGCTTGTGCGTGGTGTTGTCGGCGGCGTCGGCGCCGACCGCGGCGGCACGATCTCCGCACATGGCGCATCGCCGTTCACGCGCCGTATCGTTGCGACAGCCGCATACGGACGGAGGGAGGCCACATGGGACGGCACGTGGATCTCTGGCTGGAGGGCTGGAGGAAGGGCGACGCCCAAATGATCCTGAGCGCCGTGACCGACGACTTCGTCTACGAGGACGCCGTCGACGGGCGCTTCGCAAAGGCCGAGTTCGCCACCTACCTCGAGGAGCTGTTCGCGGCTGAGAACACTCCCGAGGGCTTCGAGACCATCACCGACGTTCTCCGCAGCGAGAAGGACGACGAGGAGACGGCGTGGGGCTGGTGGAAGACGCTCGCTGCGCCGCAGGAGGGAGCCGGACTCGTGAAGGCCCGGCCAGGCGGCGTGTACTTCGAGCGGGTCGCCTACTACGTGCGCCCGGAGGCTCCGCCAGAGACCGGCGACTAGCCGTCAGGAACGTCCGTCGCCTCGCGAGTGACCGCACCGGATGAGAGGCCTGGTCCGGCGCCGCCTCGTTCGCCGGTGTCACGCGCCTACTGCGCGGGCACCTCCGCCAGACGCGCCACCGTCTCGATCGAGATCTTGGTGAGCTTCACGGCGAACGGGAAGTTCACCTTGTCCGACGTGTCGCTCATGTCGTGGTAGGCCGCACGCATGAGGCGCGTGAAGTAGTTGAGGTGCTCGTTGATGAGCACGACGGGATAGCCGTTCTCCGAGAAGATGATCCCGTCGGTGTTGTAGAGGTAGCTGCGGTCGGAGTAGCGCGGCTCGGAGCAGCGGCGTGAGGTCGGGCGCCTGGTCGGCGGCGGCGTCGAGGGCGACCGAAGCCATCTTGAGCGACGCCGCGTGCGGACCGGGGTTGATCTGGAACAGCGGCTGGCCCTGCGCCGGCGAAGCCGATCATGTCGAGCAGCACCAGGCCGGCGATGTCCTGCTTGTCGCCCAGCATCTTGCTGACCAGCTCCCGGGCGCCGAGGTCGTCGGCCGGGAACTCCTCACCGGTGAAGTGCACGAGCCAGATCGTGCGCACGGGATGCCTGTCCTTGAGCACCTCGGCAGCGCGCAGCAGGGCGGCGCTGGCCGTCGCGTTGTCGTCGGCGCCCGGCACGGCGACGACCTCGTGGAAGTTCACGATCAGGCGCTCGTCGAAGGCCGTGTCGACGTGGTCGGCCATCAGGACCGGGTCGAGGTTCGGATCGCTGCCGGGGATCTCGGCGATGAGGTTCATCTGCGGCATGCCTCGCCACGTGAACGACTGCCTCCGGGTCTCGATGCCCATCACCTGGTAGCGCTCCTCGAGGTACTCGAAGCACTTCTGAAGGTCGTTGGGCCACAGGGCGTTGTTCTTGACCGTGAACGACTCGACGCGGCCGCTGACCGGGAAGACGGCCGGAACCTCGCCGTCCATGGTGACGACGTCGTCGTAGTAGTCGCCGGCGAAGTCGGCCGGCCAGCTCGTGATGATCGGCTCCTCGTCGAGCGCCGTGGGAACGGCCGGCTCGGGCGTCCAGGTGATGCTCTTGGGCCACGTCGTCCCGGTGCTCTTGACCGTCACGACAGGGTAGGTGATGGGCACGCCGTTCAGGCGCGCCGGCGGCGCGGCCACGAGGGCGACGCGGTCGGACAGGTCCTTCTGCTTGTAGGTCTCGAGCTGCGACGAGGGCAGCCAGGCCTCGATCGGCGGGGCGAGCGACATGTCGGCACTCCGCTTGACCCAGATGCAGCTGGCGAACTGCGGCGTGTAGTACCAGCCGTAGTCCCAGTTGTCTGCCGTGCCGAAGAGATCCCGGTAGTCGGCGGCCACGGTCGGGTCGAGAGGCTCGGGAATGTAGGCGCTGGGATTGGGTTCGGTGTTCGCGATCAAGCTCGAATCGATCCAGTGCCACGGAGCGGTCGAGCTCGTCCGCCAGCGCGCGAAGAACCACGTCAGGCGGCCGCGGTACTCCCTGATCGGCCAGCACTCGACGGTGAGCGTCGTGCTGGCGCTGATGACCTTCTTGGAGATCAGCGTCTGGCGGATGTTCTTGAGCTGGGTGTCGCCGAGCGCCTTGAGTGTGAGCGGCAGCTTGGCGGTCGTGCCGTTCTCCGCCGGCAGGCCGAGCGCCAGCTCGCGCGGGGTCTTGCCGAGGTAGAGCGGCGAGGGCTGCAGCGAGTTGGCCTCGAGATGCAGCCACGGGCTCGGATCGGTGGCCAGCGCGGCGAGCGAGGTCGCCGAGGGAGTCGGTGTCGGTGTGGGCTTGGGCGGCTTGCCGGCCAGAGCAGGTCCGCTGCTCGCTTGCACGAGCAACAGCACGACCAGGATCCCGAGCATCAGTGCGCCGAGTGCGCCAAGCCAGGTTCTTGTCCTCACGTGAGTCACTGTGGTCACCCCCTGCGACGCGCCGACGTTCGCCGTCGGCCGGTCGCTTCTCTGGTACGCCCCTTCGGACGAGCCGCGCCCCGGCGACGCGCCGCGCGGCGCGTGCGGCTCGCACCGGCGAGCGTAGCCCGCCGCCCGCACGGGGGCAATGCACGCAGGGGTACCTGTAGGCGCGCGTCGCCACGGCGGGCAACGGTTCCCGCGGCCGGGCCGGGTCGATCGCGCCGGGATCCGTTGCACGGCCGACGGCCAGTTCTGTGCGACGGCGCACCGACCTGCTGTTCACCGCGTTGACCCGCAGGGCACCATGCGAGAGACTGCGGGCGGCGCGGGTCACGACCCGCGCCGCCGATCCCATACGGACACGACGTCGTCGCGGCGCGGCACGTAGCTGCTTCGCCGCACGGGTGAACGAGGAGAGTGAGAGACATGCCGACAGCCAGCCCCAGGGTCAAGGAGATCATGTCCTGGTACGCGTCCGAGAACCCGGGCGTGCAGGCCAACCTCTACCGCATGCTCATGACCGGTCGTCTGGCCGGCACGGGCAAGTTCGTCATCCTGCCGGTCGACCAGGGCTTCGAGCACGGCCCCGCGCGCAGCTTCGCGCCCAACCCGCCGGGCTACGACCCCCGCTATCACTACCAGCTCGCGATCGACGCCGGCTGCAACGCCTACGCGGCGCCGCTCGGGTCGATCGAGGCCGGCGCCGCCGAGTACGCCGGCCAGGTCCCACTGATCCTCAAGGTCAACAACCACGACCTGCTGTTCACCGCCGAGGGCGCGCCCCTGCCGGCGGTGACGTCCGGCGTCGACGACGCCCTGCGGCTCGGTTGCGGCGCCATCGGCTTCACCATCTACCCCGGATCAGGGGCGCGCACCGAGATGTACGAGGAGCTGCGCGAGCTCACCGCCGAGGCCAAGGCCGCGGGGCTCGCCGTCGTCGTCTGGAGCTACCCGCGCGGCGTGATCCCCAAGGAGGCCGAGACCGCGGTCGACGTGGCCGCCTACGCGGCCCAGATCGCGGCGCAGCTCGGGGCCAACATCGTCAAGGTCAAGCCCCCCGTGCTCGGCCCCTGGGACAAGAAGGCGGCCGAGGCGCTCGAGAAGTCGGGCACCAAGCTCGACACGCTCGCCGACCGCGTCAAGCACGTCATCCAGGGCGCCTTCGGTGGCCGCCGCATCGTGATCTTCTCGGGCGGCGAGGCGAAGGGCGTCGACGAGGTGCTCGAGGAGAACCGCCAGACGGCGCTCGGCGGCGGCTTCGGGACGATCATGGGGCGCAACTCGTTCCAGCGGCCGCACGATGAGGCCGTGGAGCTGCTCCACAAGGTCATGGACATCCACGCCTCGACGTGGCCTGAGGGCTGACGACACAGACAGAGACGCGAACGGGGCGCGGCGGCCGTTCGGCCGCCGCGCCCGTTCGCGTCCCCGGGGCTCTTCCCCAGACAGGCTCAGCTTGCCGCCGGGTCCTTCTCCAGCGCCCCGATGAAGACGCCGACCAGCTCAGGATCGAACTGCGTCGCCGCACACGTCCGCAGCTGCTCGAAGGCGGCCGCCTGCGACATCGCATGGCGGTACGGCCGCTCCACGACCATCGCCTGATACGCGTCGCAGATGGCGATCGCGCGTGCCAGCAGCGGGATCTCCTCACCCTTGAGCCCGTCCGGATAGCCGGTCCCGTCCCAGCGCTCGTGGTGGTGCACCACCGCCGGCAACGCGCTGCGCAGGCGCATGACGCTCTCGAGCAGGCGACGCCCCACTTCGGGATGGCGCTCGACGGTCTCGCGCTCCTTCGCAGTCAGGTCGCCGCGGCGGTTGAGGACCTCGAGGGGGATCGCCACCTTCCCGATGTCGTAGACGACGGCCGCGGTGGCGAAGAGCTCCTTCTCGGCCTCATCCAGGCCCAGGGCGTCGGCCAGGCGACGCGCCGCGTCGGTCACGCACGAGGCCGACCGGTCGGCGAAGGCGTCGCGCATGGCGACGGCGCCGGCGAGCGCCTCGAGCGTCTCCTGGTCCGCCTTCTCCAGTCTGAACGAGAGGCCCTCCAGGGACGCCTGGTCGAGCTCGACGAGCGAGATCTCCGAGAAGTCGGCCACCATGTCGCGCCCCGAGCGCTTGGCGAACAGCAGGGCGGCGTCGGCGGCGGCGATGAGGCTCTCGCGGTCGTGGCCGCACGCCGGGTAGTCGGCCATGCCGATGCTGATGGAGAGCGGCGGCGGCTCCGGCACGTCGAGAGCGATCCCGCGCACGCCCTGCGCGATGCGCTCGGCCAGCGCGCCGGCCTGCTTGACCGTCGTCCCCGGCAGGATCATGACGAACTCCTCGCCGCCGTAGCGGGCCACGAAGTCGCTGGTGCGGGCGTTCTCGCGCAGCACGGCGGCGACCTGCTGCAAGGCCTGGTCGCCGTGCGGGTGCCCGAAGCGGTCGTTGACGATCTTGAAGTGGTCGAGGTCCATCATCAGCAGCGTGAACGTGAGTCCGTAGCGGGCGGCGCGCTCCGCCTCGACGGCCAGGGCCTCCTGGAAGTGCCGGTGGTTGTAGAGGCCGGTCAGCCCGTCGGTGGCGGCGCGCCGCCGCAGCTCTTCCGCCGCCCTCGCGTTCTCGAGCGCGCTCGCCGTGACGTTGGCGAACACCTGCAGCAGCTGCAGGCTCGGCTCGTCGGGGATCCGCCCGTCCGCCGGGTCGTACACGTCGAGGAGCGCGATCATCTGCTGGTCGTGGTCGTAGAGCGGCACGAACAGGGCGTCGTCGGCGTGGAACATGC
Organism: uncultured Thermoleophilia bacterium; assembly: GCA_963707855.1. GTDB lineage: Bacteria > Actinomycetota > Thermoleophilia > UBA2241 > UBA2241 > UBA2241. The sequence continues at coordinate 114,972 of CAVPRQ010000025.1, read as the reverse complement.
CGGGACCGAGATCAGGGAGCGAGCCTGGCGGAAAGAAGAACAGCTCCTCCTCGGTCCACGTGTAGCGCTCGTGGTCGATGAAGTAGCAGTCGTCGTGACGAAACTCGTCGCGAAGCACGCCGCGGACGACGGATCCGGGGATGCGGCGGTCGCGTACCACCTTGTCGTACTCCGGGTCCTGGCCGTATGCCGCCCCCGCCTTGTACACGTCCTCCCCGGGCTCGCGGAGATACAGCGCGGTCTCGCGGAACTGCAGCGTGTCCCGCACGATGTCCGCCGCCAGGTGCGCCACCTCCAGGGCGTCCAGGGCGGACCGCAGCCGGTTTCCGAGGTCGACGATCGCCTCGAGGCGGATCGAGCGCCGCTCCTGGCTCTCGGAGTGCTCACGCAGCACGCGCACGCGGGCGTACTCCTGGACGTACAGGGTGTAGAACCCGACCGTGAGTGCCGCGACCAGCCCGGCAGCAAGGATGAGGCCGATGACGCGTTCGGCGGAGGGCGTCTCGCTGCCCGCCGTGAAGAGGTCGACGGTGAAGAACGCCGCCGTCAGGAGCGCGGCGATGGCGAGGACGAGCGACGACGTCCGGTGGACGGCGTCCGCGCGCCGGTCCAGCGCCGCCACGCGCACGGCGAGGTAGAACGCCACGAACGCGCCCGCGACGATGAACAGCTCTGCGATGACGATGGTCGTACCTCCTGTGGAGGAGCGCAGGTTCCCCTGCTCGCAACAGGGTTCGACGGCAGCGGCGCGGTCCCTGTCGTGACCCGGCGCCGCGGCGCTTCAGATTCCGGCGCCGCGGCGCCTCAGACGCCGCGCCGCGCCTCGAGTCGCGTCACGCTGTTTATCGGCAGGTCGAGCAGGCGCGAGATGTTGGCCTTGGCCTCCATCGGACTGGGGTCGAACGGATGGGGGGCCTCCCCCTCGTCGATCTGACCCAGCCCGTGCTCGGCGCGCAGTTCCTGCATCGCCGCGCAGTCGGAGAGGTCGCGCTCGGCCACGCCGAGCTTGCTCGCGACGTACCTCTTGGCCTCCGCGAGCCGCATGCCCTTCGCCATCTGCAGGCGCGCTACCAGGTCTCCAGCAGCGCGCATGCCGCCCATTCCGGCGGCGACGCCGTGCGCGATCGGCATGCCGAAGATATCGCCAGTGCCGACCTACAAGCCGTCGAGACGCAGGACCTCGACCGTCGCCTTGGACACGCGCGAGACGGCGTCGATCGGCGGCACCGTGTGCATCGGCACGCCGCCCACGCCCATGCCCACGTTCATGTGCACGGGGATGTGCGCCTCGGGCATGCAAGGCTTCGCGAGAGCCAGCGCGCGGCTCGTGTTCCAGGCGAGGCTGCGGCCCGTGTTGACGTTGACCGCCGGGCCGAAGATCGTCGCCCCGGCCTGCTCGACCAGCTTCTGCTGGCCGGCCGGCCACTGTCCGGCGATCCGCATGCCGTGGAACTCAAGCTGGCCGTGCACGCCGAGCACCCGCTCGGCCGCCATGCCGACCATGATGCCCATGTCGGGATGGCGAGCGCGCAACGTCTCGACGGCGCGCAGCGTCGCCAGCAGGTCGGCATCGCCGGCGGCGCCCGCGGTGTCGAAGTTGATGCCGTCGGCGCCGGCCTCCCAGAGGGCCTCGGCCACATGGACCATGTCCTCCACCGCCAGCTCCATGGCCTGCTCCTGAGCGGCGCGCGCCTCGGCGATGCGCAGCTCGGGCAGCAGCGTCGACCAGTTGAGGCACGGGCCGTCGGGCTCCGAGTAACGGCCCAGATCGGGCTGCGACCCGTAGTGCACAGGGATCGTCAGCTGCTCCTGGGCCTGCTTCATGGCCATCTGCTCGTGGGGCACGAGCGTCTTCACGGCCTTGAACGAGTAGTCCGGGTGGAAGAGCTCCAGGCTGTCCGAGGCGAGGCACTGCTCGTAGAGCAGCAGCCCGCCGATGCGGTCGAACTGCGCCGCGCCGGTGCCGTCGAAGCTCAGCATGACCTCGTCGCCGATGTCGACGGCGGTGAAGCGCGCCGCCGAGGCGAAGATGTCGAGCAGGTGCTCGAGCTCGGCGGCATCGAGCGGCTCGACCTTGGCGCGGCGGACCGCCTCTTCGACCCCCGCTTCGAGGTCGGCCCTGATCTCGGAACGCGTCATCTCGGTCAGCGAACCGTCGGCCATGCGGGTGAGGATCTTCGGCTCCACGTGGGCCCCTTTCGGCGCGTGCGGCCGGCCCCGCTCAGCGGCGAGCCGGCTCTCTTCCCCGTCGGCCCCATCGTAACCGCACGGATGCAGGACGGACAACGATAAACAGGGCTACGTGGCACATCGAAAGCGGTAGAAGGGTTGTAGCGAGTGCAGACGGTCGTCGCTACCTGGCGGCCGTGAGTCACGGGTGGACCGGGGTCGCATGGAGGCGGACGGCGAGGCGATGGTCATCGACCTCACCGCCGGCCGCGGACCGGTGAGCGATCCGCCGTCGTCCGTCGTCAGTGCTGCGCGGCGTGGTGACCACCGTGCCTTCGCCAAGCTCGTCGACGCTCTACGACGACCGCCTGCGGGCGCTGGCCTTCCACCTTCTAGGATCGCGAGAGGCGATGGACGACGCTCTACAGGAGACGTACTTGAGCGCCTATCGTGGCCTGCCGCAGTTCCGCGGTGAGGCCGGGGTGGGCACGTGGCTCTATCGCATCACGTACAACTCATGCTTGCAGCGCCTACGGCGGCAGGAACGTCTTGAGCCGACCAACGACGAACGCCTCGAGGCGCTCGCGCCGGCCGATCGCCCGACCTCGCCGACGACGTCGTCCTGCGCGACGAGCTCCACCGTGCACTCGCGGGGCTCACGCCCGAGCAATGCGCGGCCGTCCTGCTCGTCCACCGCGACGGGTTCAGCTACACGACCGCCGCCCAGATCCTGGACGTGCCGGTCGGCACCGTCGCTTCGCGCGTCGCCACCGCCCGCGCCGCCTTGAGCGACACGCTTGGCATGCCGGCGTTCCGCCAAGGAGGACCGATGAACGACGAGCGTCACGACCCGGACGAGATCCTGCGCACGTACGGCGGCGCGCCCGACCACCTGCCGGGCTTCCAGGCGCTCCTCATGACGAGCCTGGGTGAGGCCGACCTCGAGATGGGAAGGGCGCCGCGCGCCCCCTGGTGGCGCCGGTCACACGAGGCGTTCAACGGGCGGCGGCTGCGGCTGGCCGCGGCGCTGGCCGCCGCAGTCGCCGTCGCGGCGGTCGTCCTCATCGGCGTGCCCGGCATCTCGCGCATGAGCGGACCGGAGCCTGTCTCCGCCGCCCAGGTGATACAGAAGGCGCTGGACGCCCTCTCGTCAGGCAAGACGGTGCAGGCGGATACCACCGAGAAATCCGCGGTTGCGCTCTTGCCGGGCGGCGTCACAGTGTACGCCGTCGAACACTCCCGCCTACTCGTGCGTTCCGACGGCAGCTTCCGTGAGACGCTGACGGACAAGCCGCAGACCTCCAAACCGGTACAGCAGAGAGACAGAGCGGACGCCGCGGACTGGGCCTACGACGCAGCCAGCGGAATGCTCCGCGAGTACTGGCGCGGATGGGACTCGGAGGCAGGGCCACGCGGGAGCTATGTGAACCGATTCGAAGTGACGACCGGCTTCCCCCTCGGCCCACCCGACTTCTGGGCGAACGTAAGGTTGACCGGCATCGGCGCGACCGCGCGGGCCCTGCAGGCCGGCCACGTGGGCACGCTCGAGACGACCTCCTACGACGGCAGGCCGGCATGGGTGATCTCGACGTCCTTGCGGGCCGGCAGCGACCCGCGCCTGACCGAAGACGAGACGTACTCGATCACCATCGACCAACAGACGTGCCTGCTGACACGCTTTCAGACGCTGAAAGATGGCGTCGTTCAGCTCGACTACAGCTGGCACAACGTGCGCGTCGACGAGCCGCTGCCCGACACAGCCTTCACCTTCGCTCCGCCAAAGGGCGCCAAGGTCGTACGCAAGGACGGCGGTTTTCGCCGACTGCCGCTCGCCCGCATCGGCTCGGCAGCGAGCTACGTCACGCTGGTGCCGGCCTGGCTCCCCAACGGCTTCGCGCAGAGATGGGCCGCCGTCGCGGCCAAAGCGACCACGGCGAACCAGGTGACCAGGGGACGAGACGTGGTCGCAGTTCAGTACGTGCGCGGCTTCGACACTTTCACAGTGACCACGCGTATCGTCGGCGATCCGCAGTCTGCCGCTAGCGACGACCCGATCGAGCCGGATATCTCCTGGGCCGGCATCCTGCGCAAGGACGTCCGCCTCACTACAGGATCCTTCGCCGGTGTGACCGCAGCGGTGGTCGTGGGGCCGAGGACGACGACGCCGCACCTCTGGGCGGTGAAAGGCCGCCTTCTGCTGACGATAGCCGGCAGCGCGACGACCAGGGAGCTGATCGCCGTCGCCGAGTCGCTGCGGCCCTACCGCCCCGATTGAGACCGGAGGACGTCATGAGGATCCACGAAGAACGACTCTGAGGCAAGGGAGAAGGGAGCAGGTCATGAACAGGCGAAGGGGATCCCGGTCATCTGCAGCCATCGCGATCGGGCTTGCGCTCGCGTCACTCGTCGTGCTCGCGGCGCTCGCGCTCGCCGCCTGCGGCGGCTCGCCCGAGAGCGGCAGCGCGGCAGGCTCGACGACGCCGTCGACGTTTTTTTTTTCCGACTCCGCGCAGGTGGCAAGGACCGAGTCGGTGGTGACGGCGCTCATGACTGCATGGAACAACGCCTGGAGCGCCAAGAAAGACCGACGCGCTCTGTCGTCTCTGTACGCAGACGATGTGCAGTACTACGACGCCGCCGAGACCTACGCGCCGATCACCAAGAGCGACATGGACGCCATGATTCAGTCCCCCGAGTGGTGGAAGGCCTTCCGACTGACCCTGAAGTCCTCCTTCGTCTCGGCCGACGGCCGCTTCGCCGCCATCCTGGGCAGGATCGCGTTGCGCGACGAGTCGGGCGATCTGCCGTGGCAGCCGGCAGCCTCCGTGCTGGCGGTGGCGAACGACAAGATCGTGTGGGAATGCGATCACTATGGCGGGCAGGGCGTGGCCGGGCAGACGACGCCCACGCTTGCCGTCTCGTCCGGCGCGGTCGCACCGGGGTCCCCGGCGGCCAAGACCGCGATCGCCGAAGCGACGGCCACCATCGAGCAGTGGCTGGCCGCCTACAACGGCAGGGACGCCGCGTCCTTCCTGTCCTTCTATGCCGAGGACGCCAGGTACGTCGACCTCGTCAGCCCCAAGTGGCGCGTCATGACCAAGAGCCAGCTCGCCGCCGACGTCGCCTCGCGGTTTCCCCGGGATGAGTTCCGGTCCAAGCTCGGACGTCCGCTGGGGTCGGCCATGGATTCCGCCTACTTCGTGTCGCCCGACGGTCGCTTCGCTGCCATGCAGGGTACCTACCTCGACCTGGGAACGCCGGGCGACCTGCCGATGCTCGTCATCCTGGAGCTCAGAGTCGGCCAGATCATCCGGCAACACAACTACGTCGCCATGGACCGGAGTCTGCTGGAGCCCTAGGCGGCTCGAGAGGCGCGCCAGGCCGCTCGCCGCAGGGCTGCGGCGGCCGGGCGAATGCCAAGGAGGAGGAGACAGTCATGAAAGGCCGAGGGGGATCTTGGAAACCAGCGGCCAGGGCGCTCGCCACGCTCGTCGCGGCCGCGGCGCTTGCCCTCGCCGCCTGCAGCGGCAAGAGTGGCACGCCGACAAGCTCGCCGACGTCCCGTCAGAGCGCGACCCCACTGCCAGCGCCGACCGTCACCGGCACGATCGCGTTCGAGCGCGTCGTGACACCGTTGATCGGGGGCAACGGTGACATCTACGTCGTCAACACCGACGGCACGGGCCTCAAGCAGCTGACCGACGACCCCGCCTGGGAGGAGTCGCCCTCCTGGTCCCCGGACGGCAGCAAGATCGCCTGGGTCGTCGGCGAAGGGATCGATCCTGACATCGCCCCTGCGTTCGACTACCAACCCACCCCTGCGGTGTGGGTCATGAACGCCGACGGCTCCGGCAAGGTGCAGCTCACCACGGATCGGGTCCATGGCGACCACCCGACGTGGTCGCCCGACGGCACGCAGATTGCTTTCCTCGGGTACTGGCCCGAGAAGGAGGCCATCTGCGTGATCAACGCCGACGGCAGCGGCCTGCGGCAGGTGACCCCCGCGACCACCACGGTGCTGACGGGGTACGGGCATGAGTTGATCGATTTCTACGTGTCGCCGACCTGGGGGTCGGACGGGAAGATCTACTACGTGCAGGCCGTCCACCTGTTCTCGGTGAACCCCGACGGCAGAAGATCGCCTTCACCGACACCGCCTCCGGCACGGTCGGGCACGACCCGGGCCAGGTACAGACCCACTATGTCAAGATCTTCACGACGCCCCGCGCGAGGCTGAACTTCACGCAGCTCCACTATGCCTTCGGCGCCGGTTGGGCGGCCGTCCTCTGGACCGCGGGCGGCGACGGCTCGACGATGCCGGAGATCCGCGACGGCAAGATCGCCCGCGAGACGCTCTACTACACACGGGGCAACATGCTGTTCGTGCCCTGAGCGCGCGCGGCGGGGAGCGCGCGGAGCGCTGACTCCGTCGGAGGCTACGTTGTCGGCTGGCCAGACACCGGCGTCCTCCGTGTGTACGTCACGGAGCAGGACGGCAAGCCGGTGGCGTGGTCTCTCGGGAAGTCCTGCGACCCCCCCTGGGTTGTGACGCGCGAGCGAGCCGGATGGCCCCGAAGCGGGCGGAGACGCCGAGGGGCGGCGCGCCGGCCGGGCGCCGCCCCGTGCGCATCCGCCCTGTACGCGTGCTCTACAGCCCGACGCGGTCCTTGAAGCGCTCGACCGAGTTGATCGGGATGTCGAGCACCTTGCCGATATTGAACTTCGCCTCGATCATGCCGGCCTCGGCGGGGTGTACCGCCGACGTGCAGGCCAGCGTGCCGATGCCGTGATCGAGCCTGATGGTCTCCATCGCGACCGGGTCAGACAGATCGCGCGTCGAGCAGCCGAGCTTGTCGGCCACGTATTGCTTCGCTTCCTTGAGACGCATCCTGCGGGTCATCTGCATCCGGGCGACCAGGTCTCCGGCCGTCCGGTAGCCGCCCATGCCCGCGGCGTGTGCGTGCGCGCCCTCCATGCCCTGGGCGTCGCCGGTGCCCGCCTAGTACCCGTCGATCTTGAGGATCTCGACGAAGGCCTTGGACGCCCTCGACGTGGCGTCGGCCGGCGGGTAGGCGCAGGTCGGCACGGCGCCGACCCCCATGCCCACATTGACGTGGATGGGGATCTCGGCGATCTCCGTGCACGGCTTGATGATGGTGATCGCCCGGGCCACGTTCCAGGCGGTCGACTTGCCGGTGTTGATGTTGACGCAGGGCCCGAAGATGCTCGCCCCGGCCTTCTGGACGAGCTCCAGCTGGGCCTTCGGCCACAGGCCCGCGAGGCGCGTGCCGTCGTGGGTGACCTGGCCGTGCATGCCGATCACGAACTCGCCGGCCATGCCGATCTCGATACCGAGGTCGGGGTACCTGGCGCGCAGCTTCTCGCACGCCTGAAGCGCGGCGAGGAAGTCGCAGTCGCCGGCGGCGCCGGTCGTGTCCATGTCGATGCCGTCGGCACCGGCCGCGACGAGATGATCGGCGACGAACTCGATGTCGTGGACCAGCGCCGCCGCCGCCTCTTCCTGCGACCGCCGCGCCTCGTCGATCTTGCCCAGCGGCAGGAGCTCGGACCAGTTCGGGTAGGGCCCGTCCGGCGTCGAGTAGCGGCCCAGGTCGGGCATGGCGCCGTACTGCACCGGGTTCGTGAGCAGCATCTGCGCCATCTTCATCCACTGCGCTTCGTGGTGGACGTTGGTCTTGACGGCCTTGTACGAGTAGTCGGCCTGCCAGAGCTCGACGATGTCGACGCCGACGACCTGCTCGTAGACCTGCAGGTCCGTGCCGACGCTGCCGGTGTACTTGGTCCCGGTGCCGTCGTTGCTGAGGACGACCTCGTCACCGATGTCGACGGCGGTGAAGCGCGCCGCGGAGGCGTAGATGTCCAGCAGGTGGTCGAGCTCGTCCTGGGTCAGCTCGGGGACCTTGGCCTTCTTGGCCGCGAGCTGCGTGCCGGCCTCGAGATCGGCCTTCATCTCCGAGCGGGTCATCTCGACCAGCGACCCGTCGCCCATGCGGGTGGGGATCTTCGGCTCCAACGGCATCACCTCCTGAGCGTCGTCATCGAAGAGCTAGCGTACCCGAGCGCCGAGCGCGAGCGCCACCGTACCGCCGGCCGGCGGGACCTGCGTCCCGCCGGCCGGCGGTGCCCACGGGACGCGCCTCCGACTGCCGTCGTGGCGCGTCAAGCCGTCACGGCAGCTTGCTCAGGATCGCCGCGAACTCCTCGCGGCTGAGAGCGGGAAGGCTCGTCGTCGTCACGTTGCCTGCCGCGGACAGAGCCAGAGCCATCGTGGCCGCGACCTCAGTCGCTCGGCGCTTCCCCGACCGCGACCATGTCGTACGGACCCATCGTCACGTGGAAGCTGAGGACCCTGCCGCCCATCGCCTCGAAGGCCTTCATGTTCGCGTCGATGCGCTGAGGCATGTTCTTGATGTCGGCCGCCCCCTTGGCGGTCAGGTTCATGAGCAGGACGAATGCCGGCATGGCGCACCCCCGGGTGTCGTGCGCCGGTCCCCGCGACCGGCGCTCAAGCACGGTCTTCCCCAACGCGTCGCGAACCAACGAGACGCGCCGTTGTCGCGCGGGGGCGGGGTGGCTGGTGCAGACGCGTCGCGGGCGTGGGGCCGGAGAGGCGACGCACACGGGGGGACGTGGAGCCGGCGGGCGGATTCGAACCGTCGACCTGCCGCTTACAAGGCGGCTGCTCTACCGACTGAGCTACGCCGGCTCGCGCGCCAGAGAGTGTATCCGCTTTGCCGGGGACAGTCGTCGCCGTGATCCCCGCACGCCGGGATGCAGGCTGGGAGCACGCAACTCGAGGGTAGCGCGGACTCGGAGGGGGCGTCCGGGGCCGGGAATCAGCCGCCTTCGGCGGTTCGCCCCGGCCCCGGACATTGGTCCGCCCGGGGCCGGGGCGAACCAGAAGATAGGAGGTACCAGCACACGTCGCTGGCAGCGTGCTTCTCGGAGATGGGAAGCGTCGCAGGGCGGACTCTAGGAGCGCCGTGCGAAGGAAAGGTTAACCAAATATTAACCGAAATGAAGCGCGCAGACCATTCTCTCTGCGCGCGACCAAGCGGTTTGATGCGGTTTCGACTCGCTTTGCCTCGCTCGGCACCCTGCCTCAGGTCTCCCCCAGCGCCAGGTGCGCGTCGCCCGAGCCTCCTTCGCCGACCATGGCGGCGAACGCCGCCTCGTCGAGCGTCGTCGATCCCGAGGCGACGCGCCTTGTCGAGCTTCGACCCCGGGTCTGCGCCGACCACGACGTAGTCGGTCGCCTTGCCGACCGACCCGCTGACCCTGCCGCCGAGCGCCTCGATGCGGGCCTGGGCCTCGCCGCGGGTGAAGGTCTCAAGGCGCCCGGTGAGCACGAACGCGCGGCCGGCGAGGGGGCCGGCGGCGCCCGGCGGCGCCTCCTCGGCGAAACGCAGGCCGTGGACCTGCAGCTTCTCGAGCGTCTGCCTGTTGTGCGGCTCGTCGAGGTACTGCCGCACCGCCTCGGCGACGACCGGGCCGACGCCGGGGACGGCGGCGAGCTCGCCGACCGAGGCCGCCTCCAGGGAGTCGAGCGTCCGGAACCGCTCGACGAGCGCCCGCGCCGTCACCGAGCCCACGTGCCGCATGCCGAGGGCGTAGAGCACGCGCGCGAACGGCTGCCGCTTGGACGCCTCGATCGCCACCAGCACGTTCTCGGCGAGCTTGCCGGGCACGACGATCTCCTCGCCGCCCGGACCCTTGTCCTTGCGGCTGAAGAGGGGAAGGTCGACCAGCGCGCTCAGGGTGAGCTCGTAGAGGTCGGCGACGTCCACGACGAGTCCCGCCTCGTGGAGCGCCGCGACCGCCTCCTCCCCGAGGCCGTCGATATCCATCGCCCCCTTGCTGACGAAGTGCTTGATGCTCTCGACGATCTGCGCCGGGCACGAGCGGTTCGGGCAGCGCACCGCCACCTCGCCGCTCTCGCGCACGACCGGCGAGCCGCACGCTGGACAGCTCGCGGGCATGCGCCACTCGGGCAGAGCCGCGTGGCGTGCCGCGCGCGGCACGCGGCCGCCGTCCTCGTCCACCTCCCCGCTGGTGACCGGCCCCACGATCTGCGGGATCACGTCGCCCGCGCGCTGCACGACCACGTCGTCACCCTCGCGGATGTCCTTGCGGCGGATGTCGTCCTCGTTGTGCAGGGTCGCGCGCTCGACCGTGACGCCCCCGACGCTGACCGGCTCCAGGATCGCGAAGGGCGTGAGCACCCCGGTGCGACCCACGTTGACGGCGATCTCGCGCAGACGCGTGGTCGCCGTCGTGGGGGCGAACTTGAAGGCGATCGCCCAGCGGGGATCGTGGGCGACCGAGCCGAGGGCGCGCTGCAGTGCGAACGAGTCGACCTTGACGACGGCGCCGTCGATGTCGTAGTCGAGCTCGCCGCGCCGCTGCTCCCAGCGGGCACAGAGAGCGGCGACCTCGTCGATGCTCCCGGCGACGGCGATCTCCGGATTGACGCGAAAGCCCTGCTCCCGCAGCCATTCCAGAGCGCCGCGAGTGGTCGGCGACCTCCAGCCCCTCGCTGGCGCCGATGGCGTAGCAGTACACCGACAGCGGGCGCGACGCCGCGACGGCCGGGTCGAGCTGACGGATCGACCCGGCGGCGGCGTTGCGCGGATTGGCGAAGGCCGGCAGACCGTCGGCGGCGCGCGCCTCGTTGAGGCGCGCGAAGGCGGCCAGCGGAAGGTAGACCTCGCCGCGCACCTCGACCACCGGGGGCGGCGGGGCGGCGCGCAGGCGCAGCGGGACCGCGCGGATCGTCCTCAGGTTGGCGGTGACGTCCTCGCCGATCGTGCCGTTGCCGCGCGTCGCGCCGACCGCGAACGCGCCGTCGCGATAGGTCAGGGAGATGGCGAGGCCGTCGATCTTGGGCTCCACGACGTAACGGAACGGGTCCTCGTCGAGCCCCAGCCCCTCGAGCAGCCGCCGGTTGCGCGCGTCCCAGGCACGCAGCTCGTCTTCGTCGCGCGCGTTGGCGAGCGAGAGCATCGGCTGCGAGGTGGCGCACCTGGCTGAACCTTTCGAGCGGCCGCCCTCCGACGCGCTGCGTCGGCGAGTCGGGGGTACGCAGTCCCGGGATGCTCATCTTCGAGAGCCTGGAGCTCGCGGTAGAGAGCGTCGTACTCGGCGTCGCTGATCTCGGGCTGGTCGAGGACGTAGTAGAGGTGCCCGTGGTGCTCGATGAGAGCGCGCAGCTCGGCAGCCCGTCTCGCCGCGTCGGCAGCGTCCATCGCCCCTCCCGTTCAGCCCGCGGGCGGCACCGCGACCGCGTCGCGCGCCGCGCGCCCTTCGCCGCGAAGGCACAGGTCGACGAGCTCGCCCGGCCTCTGGAGCCAGAAGTCCGGCCCGGCCCCGAGCAGCGCGTCGCGCCCGAACACACCCCAGGCGACCGCCGCCGTCGCGATGCCGGCCGCCTTGCCGGCCTCGATGTCGACCGGACTGTCGCCGATGTAGATGGCCGGCAAGGCCGGCGTCGTCGCCTGAGGTCGTGCCGCGAGCCTCTCGAGGCACAGGAGGATCGGCTCGGCCGAGGGCTTGTGCGCCTGGGTGTCGGTCGCGGTCACGACGACATCGAAGGCGTCGCGCATGCCGACGGCGGCGAAAGCCATGGCCGTGGTGTCGCGGCTCTTCGACGTGACGATGCCGAGGCGCCGGCCGGCGCTCCTGAGCGCGGCGAGCGCGTCGGCGACCCCGCCGAAGCCGCGGATGAGCTCGTCGTGGCGGCGGTGGTTGTACTCGCGATAGACGTCGTACAGCTCCTGCGCATGCTCCGGGGAGAGCCGCTCCATCTGCGTCATGAGCGGCTGGCCGACGCCGGCGGTGATGTACTCGTCGGGAAGGTCCTCGCCGAGCACCGTGCGCACCGCGTGGCGGAACGAGAGCACGATGAGCTCGACGGTGTCGACCACCGTGCCGTCGAGGTCGAAGAGGACGGGATCGAAGCCTCGCACCGGCGCCACCGCTAGCCGCGAACGGTCTCGAGATCGAGGTCCCACGCCGCGAGGTCGGCGAGCAGCTCCGCGTCGAGGAGGTCGTAGCGGAGCGGGGTGAGCGCCACGCAGCCCGCGGCGACGACCTCGAAGTCGGTGTCGAAGCCGGCGGCCGGCCCGGGGCCGTCGCACGGGACGAAGTACTCGCCCCCGCCGTCGCCGGCGAGCGTGACGCGGTCGTGGCAGCTCGCACCGCCGAGGCGCGCCGGACGCACGCCGCGGATCGTCGGCCGCCGGGGCGTCGGGCAGATTGATGTTGAGGACGGTCTGCGCCGGGACTCCGTACTCGATCGCCCGGCGCAGGATCGCGCGCACCAGGGGGACGGCCTCGTCGAGCCAGCGAGGCTCGCGGCTCTCGACCGACAGCGCGATGCCGGCGCCGCCGCGCAGCGCGGCCTCGAGCGCGGCGCCGACGGTACCGGAGTAGGTCACGTCGGCGCCGAGGTTGGCCCCCAGGTTGATGCCGGACACGACCAGATCGGGGATGGGGGTCACGACGCCGAGCAAGGCCACGCGGACACAGTCGGACGGCGTGCCGTCGAGGGCGAGGCCCTCGAAGCCGCCGCCGAACACGGCCGGCCGCACGCGAAGGGCGCGGTCGATGGTGATGCTGCGCGCGACCGCGCTGCTGTTGGCGGCGGGGGCGAGCGTCGTGACCGCACCGAGACCGTCGAGGGCGCGGCGCAGGGCCGCGATGCCGGGGGAGGCGATGCCGTCGTCGTTCGTGAGCAGGAGCTGGAGGGTCACAGCCTCATTGTACTGCACGCTCCGGACGCCCCCCGAAGCGCAGGAAATGCCACGACCGGCGTCGTAAGACCAGGGGAGAAGGCTGAGAAGGAGCCCCATGACCGAGACGAGCCATCCTGCCGGCGACCTGGCCGGTCGCCGCGTCTTCACCCGCCGCGGCATCGTCCTCGCCGCCGTGCTCGTCGCCATGACGACCGTCGTCGTCGTCCTCGGACCGGCGTACCTCTGGCCCCTCTTCGTGTTCCCTCTCGTCCTCGCCTCGGTCTTCTTCTTCGAGCTCGGCAGCCTCATCGTGACCGGGTGGCTCGGGCTCTTCTTCGTCAACGTGTTCGCGTTCGCCGAGACGCCGACCCCCGCGGCGGTGCGCCAGGCGGTCTTCGGGACGGCGCTCTTCGGGCTCGCGGGCCTGCTGCTCGGACGCGTGCAGCGCAACCATCACCGTCTGCAGGCCACGCTCGCCGCCACGTCGCTCTGCGACCGCCTGACCGGCCTCTACAACTATGGCACCTTCGTCGACTACCTCCACAACGAGGTCACCAAGACCGACCGCTACGGGGGCCAGCTCACCTTGCTCATGCTCGACCTCGACCACTTCAAGGAGTTCAACGACGTCCACGGGCACGAGGCGGGCAACGAGCTGTTGCGCAGAGTCGGCGCCGCGCTGCGCAGCCTGGTGCGCGAGGCGGACCTGGCGGCGCGCTACGGCGGCGAGGAGTTCGCCGTGCTCATCCGCGGCGACGAGTCGCAGGGCTTCGAGCTCGCCGAGCGCCTGCGCGCCTCGGTCGAGGACCTCTCGGTGACCGTCCGCGGCGGCCGTCGCGCGTACGCCACGGTCTCCGTCGGCGTCGCGAGCTACCCGGCCGCGGCGAGCACGGAGAAGGAACTGATCGAACGCGCCGACGCCGCGCTCTATGCCTCGAAGCACCGGGGGCGAAACCGCGTGACCATCGCGACCCTCGTCAGCCGCGAAAGCGAGGCGGCGGCGCTGAGCGCGTGAACGCGCCTCAGCGCGAGAAGCTCACCTTCGGCAGGCAAGCGTCGGGTCGCGCGTAGAGGTCGCCGCAGAACAGCTCGACCCCGTTGCGCCGCAGGATGTCCTCCTGCTCCTCGCTCTTCACCCCGGTCGCGACCAGCTGGGCGCCGATGCGGCCCGCGAAGCGCACGAGGAGCTGGACCACCTCGACCGCCGTCTGCTCTCCGGTGACGCCGGCGACGAGCACCGGGTCGAGGCAGAGGAAGTCGGGAGACGCTTCGGCGATGAGCTCGAGCGTCGTGAACTGCGCCCCCAGCCCCGCGAGGCAGAGCTGGAATCCCATCTCGCGCACGTTCGCGAGCGTGCGCACCGTGGACGCCGTGTTCGTGCGCAGCTCGTCGGCGTCGATCTCGAAGACGACGTGCTGAGGCACGAGCGCCTGGTTGAGCGAGTAGAACTCGCTGAGGGCGACGACCGCGGCGTTGGGGAGCTCGGCGGTGGCGCACCACACGAAGAGCAGGTCGTGGGGCTCGAGCCCGGCGGCCGCCTCGACGGTCGCCGCCCTGGCGGCGACCCCGTAGGAGGGCAGCAGGCTCGAACGACGAGCCACGTCGAGGAGCACGTCGGGCAGCCGCAGCGGCGCGTAGAACGGACCCCGCAGACTGCTGCGGTAGCCGATCGCGGCGCGCGTCGCAAGGTCGACGACCGGCTCGAACAGCGGCTCGAGCTCCCCCTCCTCGACGCAGTGGGCGAGGGTCTTCTCGAGCTCCTGCTCGTAGAGCACGGCTTGCTCCTCGGCGGCCTGCATCGCGAGCGCGACGCCACGCTGCAGGTTCTGCTCGAAGGTGAGGGCCTCGTCGGCCTCGAGGATCGCCGCTCCCACCGACGGATGGACGCGGTCGTAGACGCCCGGCGCCAGGTCGTTGAGGAGCAGCGACTGCAGGCGCTCGTAGACGCGGCGCGTCACCTGGGCGAGGTCCTCGCCGGAGATGGTCTCGGCCGATCGTGGGGGCGAGAGCAGCACGATGAAGGCGTCATCGGTGAGCGTGAAGTCGGCGACCACGTCGAGGCGGCGGAGTGTGCTCCCGACCATGCCGCCGAGGTTGGCGGCGACGGCGTCGAGGATGTCGTGGACGATCCGCCAGCCGAAGATGGGCTCGAGCCGTCCATAGCGGTCGAGCTTGACGTAGAGGATCGCGACGCTCCCGCGTCGCTCGAGCTCGAGACGGATGGCGTCGGCGACGACGCTCAGTGCCGGGAGACGCGAGGCGCCGTCGCTGACCAGGCTGCGCATCGTGGTCTGTGCGCGGCGGAGGGTGTCATCGTTCGGTGACTCCACGCTCGCCTCCTTCGCTTCTCAGGAAGAGGCCGGCGTCTTGGCGCTGGCGGGCTTGCCCGCCGCGCCGTCGCCGGCCCCCGCAGAAGTCTCGGCCTTCGCGTTCGCGGACTCGGCCGCCGGCCCGTCTCCGGACGGCGACGAGGTCTCGCCGCCTTCCTTCGCCTGCCGGCCGCCTGAACCGCGCCCGTAGTCCGTGGTGTAGAAGCCCGAACCCTTGAAGTGGATCGCCACCGGGTGCAGCACCTTGCGCAGGTGGCCGCCGCAACGTTCGCACACCTCGAGGGGATCGTCGCTCATCTTCTGCATGACCTCGAGGAGGACCTCGCAGTCGTCGCATCGATACTCGTAGATGGGCAAAGTCAGGCTCCCAGCGGCACCGTTGGAGCGGTCAGTGTAGCACAGGCTCGCGCTCGCCCCGGCTTCGCCGGCGGGCGGCGCGAGCGGCGCCGGAGACGACCGTCAGGGCGCGAACGGCGGCAGGTGACCGGCGATCACGACGCCGGGGCGAGAAGGCGCGGATGCGCCGCCACGAGGCGAGCAGTTCGATGGCCTCGGGGCCGGGCTCCGGATCCATCGCGTCGAAGCGCGCCCGAGCCGGGCCGACGATGTCACCGCAGAGCACCACGACGCCCTCCGGCGTGTCGACGGCATAGGTCACGCCGCCGGGGGTGTGTCCAGGGGTCAGCGCCCAGCGGACGCCCGGCGCGAGCTCTCCTTCGCTGCCGCGAAGGACGCGCAGCTCGCGCGCCCCCAGGATGCCCTCGACCACGGGCCAGTGCGGCGCCCCGATCTCGAGCTCGTGCAGCGCCACGGGCAGCGGCAGGTCGACGCACGCGCAGGCGTGGTCGTCGTGCGCGTGCGTCAGCGCCACGAGATCGATGTCGTCCAGACCCAAGCCGAGCGCGGTCAGCGCCTTGAGGACAGGCTCGTTCTGGAACTGCAGGCCGGGATCGACGAGGATCGTGGCAAGGCCACGCGCGGGATCGCCGCGCAACAGGACGGTGTTGGGGAACGTCGTCATGCCCACCACCGCCTTCTCGGCGCGCAGACGGCTGTAGGCGAGGTACGCCTCCGGAGAGCGGTGCTCCGGCAGCACGTCGACCGCGCCGTTCTCGACGCTGAAGGCGAAGCGCGCCGTCGGGATGAGAACGTCGAACGTGTACACCGCGGTCACTCCCTCGGATTCGGCCGTGGATCGGTCAGGAGGGCTCCGCCGCCGGCGGCTCGTCGTCGCGGGCGTAGATGAAGTCGACCTTGTCGAGGTTGAGCACGACGAAGGGCGACGTCTCGAGGAGCTCGCCCGAATGCGAGTCGAAGATGTCGGCGTCGGCGAGCGTGAGACGCGTGTCGTTGAACGAACGGATGAAGTCCGAGGCGCGCCGGGAGGTGGCCCGATGACCTACCCCGAAGGAAGCGGTGCCGACGACCTTGAAACGGTCGACGTAGGCGACGATCCTGAGCTCCTGGAAGCCGGTATCGGCCCGGTTGGTCTCTGGTGCGTCCGCGCTCGCATCCGCCATAGCTCCCTCAGCTCCCTTCCGTGCCGGCGCCCGGTGACGCCGGCGACCATGCCTCCGGGGTGGTCCGGTCCTCCCCGGCGCACGGGGCGCCGGCGAATGCCGAGACCCCACCTCGGCGCCGCCAGCCCGACCTGAGTCGGACGAGGGCGGCGCGCCGGGACCCGCCGTCGTGTGGCGCCGCGAACAGCCCGCCGACGGCGCTCACGAGACCCGCGAAGAAGAACGTGCGACCCTTGCGCATCGCGGCCACTGTAGCACACGGCGCCCGGCGGCCGGGCACGCCGGCTGCCGGGCGCCGAAGCGTCAGCGGCCGAAGACCAGAGCCCCCTCGGCGACCGCCACGCGCACGGTGTCTCCCTCGGAGAAGGTCCCCTGGAGGAGCTCGCGCGAGAGCGGGTTCTCGAGCAGGCGCTGGATGGCGCGCTTGAGCGGCCGCGCGCCGAACTGGGTGTCGTAGCCGGCGTCGGCGATCAGGTCCTCGGCCTCGGGGCTGACCTCGAGCGTCATGCCCTGCGCCGCGACCTGGCGCCGTACCTTCTCGACGAGCAACTCCGACGATCCGCCGGAGCTGCTCGCGCGTCAGGGCGTGGAAGACGATGATCTCGTCGACCCGGTTGAGGAACTCGGGCCGGAACACCTGCTTGAGCTCATCCATGAGCAGGCGCTCGACGCGCTCATACTCGCGCACCATCTCGTCGCCCGCCGGGATGAGCGGCGCGCCGACGTTGCTCGTCATGATGATGACGGTGTTCTTGAAGTCGACGGTGCGGCCCTTGTTGTCGGTCAGGCGGCCCTCGTCGAGGATCTGCAGGAGCATGTTGAACACGTCGGGATGCGCCTTCTCGATCTCGTCGAGCAGGACCACGCTGTACGGCCGGCGGCGCACCGCCTCGGTGAGCTGGCCGCCCTCCTCGTAGCCCACGTAGCCGGGCGGAGCGCCCACGAGACGCGACACGCTGTGGCGCTCCATGTACTCGCTCATGTCGAGACGCACCATGGCCTCTTCGTCGTCGAAGAGGAACTCGGCCAGGGCGCGGGCGAGCTCGGTCTTCCCCACGCCGGTCGGGCCGAGGAAGATGAACGAGCCGATCGGCCGCTTCGGGTCCTTGAGCCCCGCGCGGGCGCGGCGCACGGCCTCGGCCACGGCTACGACGGCTCGGTCCTGGCCGACGACCCGTGCGTGCAGCTTCTGCTCCATGTCGAGGAGCTTCTCGGCCTCGGCCTGCCGCATGCGCTGCACGGGGATCCCCGTCCACTTGCTGACGATGCCGGCGATGTCGTCGGCGTCGACGGTCGCGTCGGCGATGCCCTTGTCGCCAAGCCAGGCGTCCTTGGCCTGGACGAACGTGCGCTGGATCTTGTCGGCCTGGTCGCGGAGCTGCGCGGCGCGCTCGTAGTCCTGCGCCTGGACGGCGGCGGCGCCCTCGCGCGCGAGGTCGTTCAGGCGCACCTCCATCTCCCGCAGGTCGGCGGGCAGCATGGTCGCCTCGATGCGCAACTTGCTCGCCGCCTCGTCGAGCAGGTCGATCGCCTTGTCGGGCAGGAAGCGCCCGCTGATGTAGCGATCCGAGAGGGTCGCCGCGGCCGCCAGGGCCTCGTCGGTGATCTTCACCTTGTGGTGGGCCTCGTACTTGTCGCGCAAGCCCTGGAGGATGGCGATCGTGTCCTCGACGCTCGGCTCGCCGACGAGGATCGGCTGAAAGCGCCGCTCCAGAGCGGCGTCCTTCTCGATGTGTTCGCGGTACTCGTCGAGCGTGGTCGCGCCCACCGCCTGCAGCTCGCCGCGGGCGAGCAGTGGCTTCATCATGTTGGAGGCGTCGACCGCCCCTTCGGCCGCGCCGGCGCCGACGACGGTGTGCAGCTCGTCGATGAACAGCACGACGTCGCGCGAGCGCTGGATCTCGTCGAGCACCCCCTTGAGGCGCTCCTCGAACTCGCCCCGGTACTTCGCGCCGGCGACCATGCCGCCGAGGTCGAGGGCCAGCACGCGCTTGCCGCGCAGGCTCTCGGGCACGTCGGCGGCGACGATCTTCTGCGCCAGACCCTCGGCGATCGCCGTCTTGCCCACCCCGGGCTCGCCGATCAGCACGGGGTTGTTCTTGGTGCGGCGGCTGAGCACCTGGACGACACGCTTGATCTCCTCGTCGCGGCCGATGACGGGGTCGAGCCGGTCGTCGCGCGCCAGAGCGGTCAGGTCGCGGGTGTACAGCTTGAGCATGCTCTCGCCGGTGGCCTGTTCCTCGTAGTCGACGCCCGCCGAGCGCACCTGGCCGAGGGCGCGCACGAGCGCCTCCTCGGTCACGCCGGCCTCGCGAAGGACCGCGCTGCCACGCCCCTCGCCCTCGAGCGCGATGCCGAGCAGCAGGTGTTCGGTGCCGACGAAGGGGTCGCCCATCTGCTGGGCGCGCTGGACGGCGATGTCGAGGGCGGCCTTGGCGCGCGGGGTGAGCGAGAGCTGGTCGCCCGCGCCGCCGTGGCCGCCGCTCGTCTCGACGAGCCGTCCGGCGCGCGCCATGACACCGCCCTTGTCGATGCTCATGAGGCCGAAGAGCTGGTCGACGACGCCCCCCGGCAGGCTGAGTACGCCGAGCAGGAGGTGTTCGGTGCCGACCTGGCTGCCGCCGCCGCGGCGCACCACTCCCTGCGCGGTCTCGAGCGCCTCGCGCGCCCGCTCGGAGAACTTGTTCACGTCCATGTGCGGTCCCTTCGCCGTGCTGGAGCTGGCTGTCAGCGCCCGCGCCGCCGGCGCGGCAGCGGCACGAGCGCCGCCGAGCGCAGCGGGACGAGCTCGAAGCGCTGCCCGCGCTCAGCCTGCGCCACCGCCCTGCGCATGTCGTCCATGGTCTCGCTGAGGCGCGCGCGGAGCCCTTCGACCTCGCGCGCCATGGCGGCGAGCTGTCCCTCCATGACGAGGACCCGCTCGACGCCGGCCAAGTTGAGACCCATCTCGGTGAGCTCCTGGATCCGCCGAAGCCGCTCGACGTCGCGGCGCGAGTAGCGCCGCGTGTTCTTCGCCGAGCGCTGCGGCCGCACGAGGCCGCGCCGCTCGTAGACTCGCAGGGTCTGCGGGTGCATGCCGGCCAGCTCGGCGGCGATCGAGATCATGAACAGGGGGCTGTCGATGTCGTCCTCGAACCTCATCGTCCACCTGCCGCGCGGGTGATCTCACGCTGGCTCATCTGGTGCCTCAGGCGCGCCTGAACGCCGCGTCGCGCGGATCGGCGAGCGTCGCACCGAGCTTCTCGAGCAGCTGCTTCTGCTCCTTGCTGAGCTTGTCGGGCACCGCGATGCGCAGACGCACCAGCAGGTCGCCCTGACCGCCCTTGATCTTCGGAGCGCCCTTTCCGCGCACGCGCAGGGTCCTCCCGTCCTGGCTCCCCGCCGGCACCTTGAGCGAGACGTTGCCGCCTCCCGGCGTGGGCACCTTGACACGCGTGCCGAGCGCGGCCTCGCTGAGGGTCACGGGGACCTCGAGGACGAGGTCGTCGCCGCGACGGTCGAACAACACGTCCTCCTCGACGCGCACGACCACATAGAGGTCGCCCGCCGGTCCGCCACGCAGGCCGGCCTCGCCCTTACCCTTGATGCGGATGCGGCTGCGGTCCTTGACGCCGGCCGGGACCTTGACCGAGTAACGCCGCGTCCGCGTCCGTACCCCGCTGCCACCGCACTCCGGACACGGATGCTCGACGAGTGTCCCGTTGCCCAGACAGCGGGGGCAGGGCTGCGAGAGCGCGAAGAAACCCTGGTTCTGGGCGATCACTCCCCGCCCCTGACAGTCGGGGCAGACCTTCGGCGTCGTGCCCGCCTTGGCGCCGGTGCCGCGACAGGCGTCGCAGGTGTCCGGCTTCTCGAGCGGGACGCGGACCGTCACGCCGCGCAGGGAGTCGTCGAACGAGACGGTGACCTCGGCCTGCAGATCGGCGCCCCGCTCGGCGGCCTGCCGGCGCCCGCGAGCGCCGGGCCGACCGGCCGCGGCGCCGCCGAACAGGCCGGAGAGCATGTCGCCGAGATCGCCCATCTCGAACGTCGCCCCGCCCTGCTGGAACATGCGCGGGTCGAAGCCCTGAAAGCCGCCCTGACCCGGACGGAAGCCCCCCGGCGCCGGCGCCGAAGGCGCCCAGGCGGCTGAGCTCGTCGTACTGCTTGCGTTTGGCCGGGTCGGAGAGGGTCTCGTAGGCCTGGTTGACCTCCTTGAACTTGTCCTCCGCCGCCTTGTCCCCGGGGTTCTTGTCGGGGTGGTACTGGCGGGCGAGCTTGCGGAAGGCCTTCTTGACCTCGTCCTGAGAGGCGGTCTTGGCGACGCCGAGTGTCTGGTAGAAGTCACCCATCGCCTACCTCGCGACGACCACCTTCGCCGGCCGCAGGAGGCGGCCGTGCAGCACGTAGCCACGCTCGAGCACCTCGAGGACGGCGCCTTCATCGTGATCGTCCGAGGGCTGCGTCATGACCGCCTCATGGACCGTGGGGTCGAACTCGTCACCGGGTGATGCGGGGACCTCTTCGAGGCCCTGCGCGGAGAGAGCGGCGCGCAGTTGTCCGGCGACGAGCTGCAGTCCCGCGATGAGCTGCCCCTCCTCGTGCCGGTCCGCCGCCTCGAGGGCTCGACCCATGTTGTCGACGACCGGCAGCAGCGACTCGACGACGCCCTCGGACGCGCGCAGACGGAGCTCTTCGGCCTCTCGACGGACGCGCTTGCGGTAGTTCTCAAACTCGGCCTGAAGGCGACGGAGATGGTCGAGGTAGTCGTCGCGCTCGGCCGCGAGACGCGCCGCGGGGTCCTCGTCGCGGCTGCCGGCCGCGGCCTGCGGGGCTTCGGCTTCGTCGGCCGCCGGTGCCTGAGCATCGGTGTCCTCCTCAGAGCCGGCGCCCTCATGGCGTCGTCTGGCGTCCTTCTGCTTGTGCTTCCTGTCGGTCATGTCGTGACGTCTCTCCGTGCCTGTCGTTGGCGGGGTCGCGGGGCCGGCGCGCCGGCCCCGCGACCCCGCAGGTCACTTCCCGGGCGCCTTGGCCTCGGCGGCCTTCTTCGCCTCCACCGCCTTCTTCGCCTTGACCTCGATCCGCTTCGGCTTCTCCTCCTCGACCTTCGGCACGGTCACCGTGAGGATGCCGTCGTCGTAGGCCGCCGCGATCTCGTCGGCCTTGACGCCCTGCGGCAGGGCGAGGCTGCGCTGGAAGGAGCCGAAGCGACGCTCGACGCGGTAGTACCGCTCCTCGTCGACCTTCTCCTCGAAGCGGCGTTCGCCCTTGATGGTGAGGACGTTGTCTTCGACCTCGATCTGGATGTCGTCGGGGTCCATCCCCGCGAGCTCGGCCTTGAGGACGACGGCGTCTTTCGTGTCGAAGACGTCGACCGCCGGCAGCCAGCTCTCCTGTCGCCCGCCCCAGACCTGGTCTACCAGCCGGTTGAGCTGGTTCTGGACCTGGGTCATCTCGCGGAACGGGTCCCATCTGATGATCGCCATGGTTGACACCTCCTCGGGTGCTGTGGGTGTTCTCGGCCGGCCGGCCTGGCGTCCGGGCCGGCCGCTCGTGCCTGACTTACTTGCTCTCGTCCTCGTCGAGGACCTCGTAGTCGCCCTCCTCGACGTTCTCGTCACCGGAGGTCTCACCGGAGCCGTCACCGCCACCCGCGGACTGCTGCTGCTGGGCCTGCTGGTAGACGGCCTCGGCCAGCTTGTGCGAGGCCTGCATGAGGACGTCCGTCTTGGTCTTGATCTCCTCGACGTCGTCGCCGTCGAGCGCCTTCTTGACCTCGGCCGCCGCCGACTCGATCTGCTCCTTGGTCGCGGCGTCGACCTTGTCGCCCATGTCGCGCAGCGACTTCTCGGTCGAGTAGACAAGGTTCTCGGCGCTGTTCTTGACGTCGGCGACCTCGCGCGCCTTCTGGTCCTCCTCGGCGTGCGACTCGGCGTCCTTCATCATGCGCTCGATGTCCTGCTCGCTCAGACCGCTCGACGCGGTGATGGTGATCTTCTGTTCGTTGCCGGTACCGAGGTCCTTGGCGCTCACGTGGACGATGCCGTTGGCGTCGATGTCGAAGGCGACCTCGATCTGCGGGATGCCGCGCGGCGCCGGCGGGATGCCGACGAGCTGGAACTTGCCCAGCGTCTTGTTGAAGCGCGCCATCTCACGCTCGCCCTGGAGGACGTGGATCTCGACGCTCGTCTGGTTGTCCTCGGCGGTCGAGAAGATCTCGCTCTTCTTCGTCGGGATCGTCGTGTTGCGCTCGATCAGCTTCGTGAAGACGCCGCCCTTGGTCTCGATCCCGAGACTCAGCGGCGTGACGTCGAGGAGCAGCACGTCCTTGACCTCGCCGGCGAGCACGCCGCCCTGGATGGCGGCACCGACGGCGACGACCTCGTCGGGGTTCACGCCCTTGTGCGGCTCCTTGCCGACGAGCTGCTTGACCCGCTCCTGGACGGCGGGGACGCGGGTCATGCCGCCCACCAGGATGATGTGGTCGATCTGCTCGGGACGCAGGCTGGCGTCGGCCATGGCGCGCTCGACCGGCCCGACGATGCGCTCGACCAGGTCGTGCGTGAGCTCGTCGAACTTGGCCCGGGTGAGCGTCTGGTCGAGGTGCTTGGGGCCGTTCTCGTCGGCGGTGATGAACGGCAGGTTGATGTTGGTGCTCGTCGTCGTCGAGAGCTCGATCTTGGCCTTCTCCGCGGCCTCGTACAGGCGCTGCAGGGCCATCTTGTCCCTGCTCAGGTCGATGCCCTGACTCTGCTTGAACTCGGCCGCCATCCAGTCGACGACCGCCTTGTCGAAGTTGTCGCCACCCAGATGGGTGTCGCCGTTGGTCGACTTGACCTCGAAGACGCCGTCGCCGATGTCGAGGACCGACACGTCGAACGTGCCGCCGCCCAGGTCGAAGACGAGGATCGTCTGGTCGTGCTCCTTGTCGAGGCCGTAGGCGAGAGCGGCCGCGGTGGGCTCGTTGATGATGCGCTTGACCTCGAACCCGGCGATCTTGCCGGCGTCCTTGGTCGCCTGACGCTGCGAGTCGTTGAAGTACGCCGGGACGGTGATGACCGCCTCGTTGACCTTCTCGCCAAGGTAGTCCTCGGCGTCGCGCTTCAGCTTCTGCAGGATCATCGCCGAGATCTCAGGCGGCGTGTAGCTCTTGCCGCCGATCTCG
Organism: uncultured Thermoleophilia bacterium; assembly: GCA_963707855.1. GTDB lineage: Bacteria > Actinomycetota > Thermoleophilia > UBA2241 > UBA2241 > UBA2241. The sequence goes on along the minus strand of CAVPRQ010000025.1, from coordinate 91,055 downwards.
ACCGAGGCGTCGCCGTTGCCGGCCGCCTGGACGTGATACGGCACGATGGTCATCTCTTCGGCCACGTCGCCGTACTTGCGTCCCATGAAGCGCTTGATGGAGAAGACGGTGTTCTCAGGATTGGTCACGGCCTGACGACGGGCGACGCTGCCGACCAGCCGCTCGTTGCTCTTCGAGAAGGCCACGACCGACGGCGTCGTGCGACCGCCCTCGGAGTTGGGGATGACGGTCGGCTCGCCGCCCTCGAGGACTGCCATGCAACTGTTGGTCGTCCCCAGGTCGATGCCGAGTACCTTGCCCATGAACGTTCCTCCTTCACCGTGCCAGACTCGTGCCGACACATGTTGGTTCAAGAAATCTAAGCGCTATTGTGTCAGATGTATCGCCAGCCACGCAACAACGCCAAACACGCGGCCCCCGGTCCGGGCCGCGGAGAAGCGCAAGAGGCGCGGACGGCCGGCGGCGGGCAGGCTCCCGCCGCCGGCCGTCGAATCCTTCACGCGGACCCCGAGGTGAGCATGGCGACGTCAGCCCCCATCTGCGGCCCCGGCCGCATCTTCGTGCCCCGCTGGGTCCAGCTCGCCCTCCTGCCCGCGCTCGCGATCATCGTCTGGTTCGCGATCGGCGCGCTCGAGCAGGTGCTCTTCATCTTCCTCGTCGCGGCGTTCATCGCCATGGTCCTCAACCCGCTCGTGCACCTGCTTCAGCGCGCCCACGTGCCGCGCTTCCTCGGCGTGTTCCTCGTCTACGCGGCGTTCGTCGCGGTGGTCGTCGCCGTGGTCGTCCTGGTGTGGCCGCCCGTCGTCGAGCAGATGAACGCCCTCGTCGACGCCGTGCCGGACACCGCCGACGAGGCCCGCGGGGGCATCCAGCGCCTCCAGGAGATCTCGGATCGCTATGGACTCGGGATCGAGGTGGACAAGGAGATCCGGGACCTCGCGGCGACGATCTCCGAGCGCATCCCGGCGGCGAGCCGCGACATCGTCGGCGTAGGTGCCCAGGTCGTGCGGCAGGTCACGGTCGCCATCATCGTGATCGTCGTCTCGATCTACATGCTGCTCGACTCGCGTCGTATCGGCCGCTTCGTCGCCGGCCACTTCCCCACGCGCAGCGAGGCGGACGGCGAGGAGTACGTCGCGCGGGCCCAGGGCGCCGTGGTCGACTACATCAAGGCCCAGCTTCTGCTCTCCGCGATCCTCGGCGCCAGCGTGGGCGTGGCGATGTGGCTGCTGGGCGTGGTCGGCGTCTTTCCCAACGGCAGCAAGTACGCCCTCTTCTTCGGGGTCTGGGCCGGCGTCATGGAGGCGCTGCCCTACCTCGGTCCGGTGCTGGCGGCGATCCCTCCCACCTTCGTCGCCCTCTTCGAGTCGCCCGCCGCCGCCCTCTGGGTGATCCTCGTCTTCATCTTCATCCAGGAGGTGGAGGGTCACATCCTGGTCCCGGTGATCATGGGCGGCCGGTTCCGCGTGCACCCGCTGATCGTGATCTTCGCGGTCCTCGCCGGCGGCGAGATCCACGGCCTCACCGGCATGCTGCTCGCGATCCCGCTGATCCCGCTGGTCAAGGAGACGATCGACTTCCTGCGCCCGCGCGTGAGCTTCGAGGCCTGGTGCTTCGCGGTGCGCGGCACGGCAGGCGACGCGCTCGACCCGGCGGGCGGGGCAGACCGCCCGGCCAGCCCACCCGCACGGCGCTGAGCGCCTCGCCGGGCGCGCCGGTTCGCCCGCCGCAGGACACGTCGCGGACCTCCGCGTCCCGTCACGCCAACGGCGCGTGGCCTTCCCTGACGCGTCTCGCAGTGGCAGGATGTTCCGGTGAGCGGCGATGCCTGCCGGCGGCGCCGCTCCGCGACCGGTGGGCGTCGCAGGCGGCCGTGGCGGCAGGGCACATCGATAATGATTGCCTTGGCGCACGGATTCCTGTATACCTGCGTGCGCCGTGACGATACCCGCAGCGGGTGTGTCGCGCGCGGGCTCTCTGCTATGGGACCGGGGAACAGACCAGGCGCGGCCGTCGAGGCCGCATCCGGCGGACGCGACGTGCCGCGCGCGTCGGCGCGTCGGCGCTCGGCGCATGCGCTCCATGCCGTTCCCCCGGCCTTGCAGACCCTTCCTCTTGCCGAATCGCGGCCCACGGGACCCGGGTTCCGTGCGTCCGCATTCGTCCTTTGATCCGCTTGGCGAAAGGAGGTGATCGATGAAGACGGATCGAGTGTCTGACCAGCCACACAAGGGGGTGACCATGACGAAACGTATCGTGCTCGCAGCATTCGTGGTGGCCGCCGCCCTGGTGCTGGCTGCGCCGGCCATGGCCTTCGACGGCTACAGGGCCGACTACACGCCGACCTACGGGATGTGAGACCGTCTCGTGCCAGGGGTGCCACAGCACCTGGAGCGAGTTCACCGACTGGGAGTCCACGGCACACGCCATGGTCGACGCCGACACCGTCGTGGTGGACCCGGTGACGGGCGAGCTCCTCGAAGGCCTGGCGAACGCCGAGCCGATCGCCGACGGGCCCGGTTGCGCCGGCTGCCACAGCGGCAACTACGATCCCGCAGAAGCACGTCCCGTTCGACGATCCCGATCCCCGACGACGAATCGACCCGGCGTATCCGTGGGAGAACACCGACGGAGACGACGCCTTCACCGAGCCGTTCGTCGGCTGCTCGGCGTGCCACGTGGGCTTCGGCTACACACACGAGGCGTTCGAAGGGACGCCGAAGGCCAACCTGGCCAACGCCGACATCTGCGGGCAGTGCCACTCGCGCTACTCGGCGAGCGTCGAGCAGTACGAGAACTACGACGGCACGTTCTCGACGCGCCAGTACACGCTGGGCAACTTCAACCCACTGGGCACGCCTCGAGAACGGCTGGATGCCCGATCCGATCAGCGACTACCTCAACATCGCCACGCCGGCCGCTCCGCAGTCGATGGTCTACTACACCGACGCGGACGGGAAGCTGCTGCCGTGGAGCGCCCGCGGTCACGAAGAGGGCGCGCAGCAGTACAACGAGTGGGCCGTGGTGTATACGGACGATGAGGGAGAGGAGCACGTCGAGGCCCACGCCAACGCCCTCGACGGCTTCATCGAGACGATGGGCGGCAGGTTCCCGTTCATGACCTCGTGTCTCGAGTGCCACTCGGCCGACTATCGCCTGGCCGAGGAAGGCAGCAAGCCGACCATCAATGAGGCCAAGTACGGCGTCACGTGCCAGGTCTGTCACGACCCGCACGCGCAGAGCGAGCAGACCTCGCTCTGGAACGAGGAGCGCAACCCGCAGCTCACCGCTCCGCGTGAGGAGCTCTGCGTCGAGTGTCACAACGCCGAGATCCCCAAGGGCGAGACCGCTACTCCGGGCTCGGAAGTCCATCATCCGATGAAGGAGATCATGAACGGCACCGGCGCGATCGGCGTGCCGGAGGGTTCGCCCAGCGTGCACAAGGGCAAGTGCGTCGAGTGCCACATGGTGCCGACGGACTACGACCGCAACGGCGTGCCGATGACGGGCGCGAACCACGTGTTCAAGGTCGTCGAGCCCGAAGTCGCGGCGGAGTCGCTGTCGACGGCCAACATCGGCCCCACCGGCGACAGCGTGAAGCGCCCGCTCCCGGCCTCGTCGTGCACGCTGTGTCACGGCAGGTCGTCCGATCCGTACGCGACCTACCTCACCGGCACGTTCGAGAACCGCCGGACTCAGATGCAGACCTGGGACGAGGAGGTCGGCGTCGAGCTGACCGCAGCGGCCGGCCGCCTCGGCTACGCCGCCACGGAGACCGAGTCTGCCATCGCGGTCGCCAACGCGGCGATCAACGGCAAGGACCAGGCCGACTGGAACGCCAGCGAACTCGCCTTCCAGAGTGCCTTCACCAACCGTTCATACATCGAATCGGAAGGCAGCTGGGGCATCCACAACTGGTCTTACGCTACGGCCGTCATCCAGAAGGCCATGGCGCAGGCGAAGTCGGTCAAGGCGGTCATCACCGACGTGACCATCACGTCACCGAGGGTGACCGCGCCGAACGGGACCGCCGTGCTGACGTACGGCGAGTCCACCACCATCTCCGGCAAGGTCGTGCTTCCGACGGGCGCCGATACGACGACCCTGCTCGGCAGCCAGGTCCGCATATGGTTCAAGCCGACCGGAGGCAATGCGTACCAGCCGATCCAGCAGGTCTTCGTCAGCGGTCCTGCGTCTGACGAGTACCTCTTCACCGTCATGCCTGCGCGCAGCGGCACCTACGTGGCCCAGTTCGTCGGCAACGACGTATGGGACGCCAAGGTGTCCACGCAGTACATCGGGCTTAACGTCAGGTATCGACTGACCATAACCAAGCCCAATCCCAACGTGAAGCTCAACACGTCCGTGAAGTTCAAGGGCACTGTCGCCCCGGTCGACTTCCCCGCGGGCACCAAGATCCAGATCCAGCGCCAGAAGGCGGGTGGGGCCTGGAAGAACCTCGCAACGGCCGAGGTGAGCGTGAGCGGCGTCTGGTCGCTCCTCCAGAAGATGAAGAGCACCGGGACCTACTACTACCGCGCCGTGTTCCGGGCGGACACAGATCACCTGAAGGGCACCAGCTACGCGATCAAGGTGGTCGTCAAGCGCTAGCCGACACCGCCCGACGGCTTCGGGCCTGCCGTATGCACCGAAAGACGAAGAGGGGCGGCTCCCCGTCGGGAGCCGCCCCTCTTCTCGTCCGCGGGAGCGGCCTGATAAGCTGAACTCAAGGATCGCGACGATCGCCGTTGACCGTCCTGGAATCTGCCGAATCGGCTGCCGAAACAGCCAACTTGTTGCCGAACCCTACACATCCGATGATCCTGCGTGTAGACTGGCGCCGCGCGCGACGCGCGCGGACCTGGGGAAACGCCCACCCGCACCCGCTGTCACCGGCCGAGGTGCATCGACGTTCGACACCTGGCAGTGGAGGAAGGTGATAACCGGCCGATCCAGCGCCAGCGAGTCGCAGTGCTGCATCCCGCTCCGCCGCGAGCACACTGGCCCGGCGGAGCGCGAGGAAGTGTTCAAGTCCCGTCGCGGAACCCACTGCACGTGGCGGTTCCGGCGGGAGTCCGACAAGGAGTGGACCGAGAATGGCAGAGTGCGTACCGAACCGTAAGCTCATCGCGGAACTGACGAAGAAAGAGGAGAAGATCCTCGAAGAGCAGACCCCGAAGTCCTACGAGCTCTACAAGCGCGGCATCGAAGTGCATGCCGATGGGCGTCGCCTCGACGTATCAGGCCCGCGACCCATACCCCGTGTACTTCACCCACGGCAAGGGTCCGCACATCTGGACCGTCGACGGGCAGGAGCTCGCTCGACTTCCACAACGGCTTCGGCTGCATGGTGCAGGGTCACGGCAACCCGACCATCGTCGAGGCCATCCAGAAGCGCGCTCCGCTGGGCACGCAGTTCGCCTTGCCGACCGAAGACTCCATCATCATGGCCGAGCACCTTGCCGGCGCCTTCAAGCTGCCCAAGTGGCGCTTTGTGAACTCGGGCTCCGAGGCCACCATGGACGCCATCCGCGTGGCCCGCGCCTTCACCGGCCGTGAACCCATCGTCAAGATGTTCGGCTCCTACCACGGCCATCACGACTACGTCATGGTGAGCATCGGCGCCCTCGACTACGGCAAGATCGGCCCGCGCGACAACTACGCGTCGCTCAGCTACGGCGCCGGCATCCCGCAGAGCTCGATCGACCTCACCGTCCCGGTGCCGTTCAACGACCTCGAGAACATGACCAAGCGCATCGAGCGCATGGTCGAGGAGGGCAATCCGCCGGCCTGCGTCATCATGGAAGCCGCCATGATGAACCTCGGCGTCGTGCTGCCCGAGCCGGGCTTCCTCGAGGGCGTCCGCGCGCTCACCAAGAAGCACGGCATCGTCCTGATCTTCGACGACGTCAAGGTCGGCATCTGCACCGCCCGCGGCGGCTCCGTCGAGCGCTTCGGCGTCGTGCCCGACATGATCACCCTGGGCAAGGCACTCGCCGGCGGCACGCCGGCCGGCGCCATCGGCGGCGCCGACGAGGTCATGGCGGTCGTCAACGACGGCACCGTGTTCCAGGTCGGCACGTACAGCGGCAACCCGCTCAGTATGGCCGCCGCCCGGGCCAGCTTCGAGACAGGTCATGACCGACGACGCCTACAAGCACCTGAACCACCTGAACGACAGGCTCATCGCCGGGTGCGACGCGGTCTGCAAGAAGTACGACTTCCCCGGCTACACCGTCGGCATCTCGTCCAAGGGCTGCGTCAACTTCGCCCTCGGCAAGATCACCGACTACGAGTCGTTCATCAAGACTCCAGGACCACGAGCTCGTCGCCCTGGCGTGGCTCTACAACTTCAACCGCGGCATCATCATCGCCCCCGGCCGCGAGGAGGAGTGGACGCTGTCGATCACGCATACCGACGCCGACATCGACCAGCTACATCGGCGCGTTCGAGGACCTCGTGCGCGACGTGACCGCCTGAGCGACACCAGGCACGACATGAGCCGGCGGAGGCGCCGGCGCAGGGGACACGGCGCGGGGCGGCCCGGAAGGGCCGCCCCGCGCCGTTCCGTTCGTGCGCCGGCGCCCGCTCCCCTCGGCGTTGGTGATAGCGTTCGCCGTGCGGCGCCGCGCAGGGGCCCAGGCGCGGCGCCGGCGCTTCGCGAGCAGCCTCGTGTCCGAGGGGGGCGACGCCGGCCTCACGTGCCCCCGCGAAGGGAGTCGCTGATACGCCATGACCGATCACCTCATCGACGACAGTCATCTCGCCAGGACGGCCGAGGTGTTCGCGAAGTGCCGCGAGGTGGTCGCCGGCGGCGAATCCAGCTACGCGCGCCTCTCGAACACGCGACCGATCGTCATGGCCGGCGGCGAGGGAGCCTACTTCGAGGACGTCGACGGCAACCGCTACCTCGACTGGTGCCTCGGCTATGGACCCATGATCTTCGGCCACCGGCCTCGCGAGGTGGTGGACGCGGTCATGCGCCAGATCGACGAGCGCGGCATGCTCTACACCTTCCCCCATGAGCTCGACTACGAGGTCGGGCGCAAGATCGTCCAGGCCGTGCCCGGCGTCGACCAGGTGCGCTTCGCCAACTCAGGGGCCGAAGCCACACAGGCGGCGATGCGCCTGGCTCGCGCCTACACCGGTAAGGAGAAGATCCTCAAGTGGGAGGGCGGCTATCACGGCTTCCTCGATTGCCACGCGCTCTCGTTCGAGCCGGCCGGGACCGAGGCGGCGCCCCAGACCACCCGCTTCAAGGCCGGCATCCCCCGCCTTCAGGAGGAGTGCATCGTCACCGGCACGTTCAACGACCTCGACGGGACCGAGCGTCTGGTCCGGAACCACCGTCACGAGCTCGCCGCGGTGATCGGCGAACCCGTCCTCGCGAGCTGCGGGGTGATCCCGCCGGAGCCGGGGTTCCTCGAGGGCCTGCGTCGCATCTGCGACGACAACGAGGTGCTCCTCATCTTCGACGAGGTGATCACCGGCTTCCGTCTCGCGCTCGGCGGCGCCCAGGAGCGCTACGGCGTGCTCGCCGACATCACGACCTGGGGCAAGGCGATCGGCGGGGGCACGCCGTGCGCGGCCGCCTTCGGCGCCCGGAGCGAGATCATGGAGCTCGAGGCCCGCGACGAGGTCTTCCACGGCGGCACCTACAACAGCAACCCCATGGTGCTGGCCGGCATGGACGCCACGCTGACGCGCATGATCGACCACCGCGAGGCCGTCTTCGGCCACATCGAGGCGATCGCCGACGCGATGGTCGCCGGCATGCGCGCGGTGTTCGCCGCCCACGGCGTGCCGGCGGTGGTCCAGCAGGCCGGCCCGATCTGGCAGGTGTTCTTCGGGCTCGAGGAGCCGGTGACGCGCGTGCGCCAGTCGGCCGAGAACGACTCCCTCTTCTATCAGCACTTCCAGAGGGAGTGCCAGGCGAGGGGCGTGTACTTCCACAACGGCTGGCACGAGCGCTGGTTCGCGAGCACGGCCCACACGCAGGCAGAGGTCGACAAGAGCCTCGCCGTCATCGACGACGTCACGGGGATCGTCAAGGAGCGGCTGGCGGGCGCGCCGCGCACGCCGGCGCACTGACCGCCCCCAGGGCGGCGCCGCCGGCGCGCCCTCGCGCCTTACTCGGGGACGAACTTGCCCCAGTCGAGCTGCGCCGCGTCGACGCCGCCGGCCGGCGCGGACCCGGGGTCCGCGGCGCCGGCGGCGTCCGGCTGGGTCTCCCCCGCCGCCGGCCCAGGCGCTCCGGCGCCCTCGCCGGCGAGGCCGTCGAGCAGTGAGCTCACCTCGGCCCAGACGCTGTCGCGATGCGCCTTGAGCTCCTCGTCGGCCTCGGCGCGAGTCTGCTTCTCGGCCTTCACGAGGACGACGCCGGCCTCGGCCAGCATGCCCAGGATGCTCACGACCGTGATCTCCTCGAGACTGGTCGAGGCCGTGATCTCGCGCACCGTGCGGTGATCGTCGACCTGGGCCAGGACGTACAGCTCGTCGCGCCCCATCGTCATGGAGTGACGCGGCAGGCTCTCGAAGTCCTTGTTGCGGACCAGCACCGTGTTGGCCTGGCCGAGGGCCTCGATGGCCAGACAGTAGTCGCCGCCGAGCGAGGAGATGTCCATGAGCACGGCGTGCGTGTCGATGGTGATGAAGTCGACCGCCTTGGCCGCGGGGTCGGCGACGAAGACGAAGGTGCCGCTGGTCTCGACCTTGACGGCCACCAGCGTGTTCGCGACCTGGCGCGAGAGGACTTCGCGCAGGTCGCGCTCGTGCAGGTGGCCGCTCTCGACGAGGAGGGTACCGAGCGGGCGCGGCATGCGCTCCTGCACGGCCAAAGCCTCGTTCAGCTGCGCCTCGTTGACGAGTGCGCGCTTGAGCAGCTGGCTGCCGAGGACGGTGTCCGTGAAGACCCGCGTCGAGTCCCGAGTCTCGGCGATGCGCCCCGCAACGAAGTGGACGTCGATCTGACGGTTGGGGCACTCGATGTGCAGCGTCCCCGAGCGTCTCGACTTGCCCAGCATCTGCAGGATCTCGACGACGCTGAAGGTGTCAAGCGTGCCCTGCATAACTGACCGGAGTGTATACTCGGGCCGCATGAACGTCGACCTTCACACGCACACCTACCCGTCGTCGTCGTGCTCCCGTATCACCTACCGCGACTACATCGCGTGGTGCGTCGACCACCAGGTCGAGGCGGTCGCCCTGACCAACCACGGCGACGTGTCCGACAACCGCAAGCTCGAAGGCGCTCTCGCCGCGGAGGGCATCCTGCTCGTCCACGGGGTCGAGGTGTCGACGATGCTTGGCGACCTTGTCGTCTTCTCCCCGGACCTCGATTACCTCGCCACCTTCCGCGACGTGCAGGAGGCACCCACGGCTGGGTCCGTCCCGCCAGACGCGGCCGTCGTCTGGGTGCACCCCGGAGCGGGCGGCGGACGCAGCGGATCGGCCTACTACCCGGGCCTCGAGCGCCTCGTCGCGCCCATCCTCGACGCGGTCGAGATCTACAACGGGGCGTGGCTCGAGGAACGCTACGTGAGCACCGCGACGAGCATCGCCGACCAGCTCGGCGTGGCGCGCACCGGCGGCAGCGACGCGCACGAACCCGACGACCTCATGACGTGCTACACGGAGTTCCCCGAGCCACTGCGCTCGACGGCCGACGTCGTGGACGGCCTCAAGCGGCGCCTCACCGTGCCGCACGCGACCAAGAAGAGCCCGAAGCGGCGCCGCTTCGGGCTCTTCTGAGCCGCAGGGCAGGCGCCGGCATGCTGACCCTGACGCTGCAGACGCCGCGACGCGCGGCCTTCATCGACATCACTGCGGAGGTGCAGCGCGCCTGCCGCGAGCTCGGGCTCGCCGAGGGCGCGCTGGTCGTCTTCGTCCCGCACACCACGGCCGGCGTGACGATCAACGAGAACGCCGACCCGTCGGTCCGCGCCGACATGGAGATGACCCTCGAACGGATCGCCCCGCGCGACCTCCCCTACACGCACCTCGAGGGCAACGCCGACGCCCACGTCAAGGCGAGCCTGATGGGTTCGAGTGTCACCTTGCCCGTCGCCGCAGGACGCCTGCAGCTGGGGACCTGGCAGGGCGTCTACTTCGCCGAGTTCGACGGGCCGCGCCGGCGGCAGGTCCACGTCGTGGCCCTGCCCGGCGGCGCGGCCTGACCTCCCGCGCGCCGACTCGTGCCGGCTCCCGCGCGCCGCGCTGGGCGAGGCGTCCGTCAGCGCCCGAGCACGCGCTCGATGTGGTGGCGGATCTGGTCGGTGCCCAGGATGCCGCCCTCGTTCTTGAGCAGCAGCTGCTCGGCGGTGAAGGTCTGCCCCAGGGACCACAGCCGCTTCACCCACGCGCCGGCCTCGGGGACGGCGAACCACTCCCACCCGTGGCGATCCTGCAGCATCATGCGCAGGGCGCCCTCGAGCATCCAGGCGCGCAGGTAGCTGGCGGCGTAGAACCCTGCGTCCACATCGGTGAGGTAGTTCTCGGCGGGCACGTCGATCATGATCGCCTCGCTCACGCGCTCCCGGTAGGTCGTCGCCATCGCGTCGAGTGACCCCGAGCACCTGTGGAGCTCCGTCTCGTAGGAGAGCTTGGCCGCGTAGCGCCGCAGGTAGAAGAGGTCGGAGACCGTCGCGAAGCGCAGGAAGTCGTCGCAGTCCGCGAACCCAAGGTGACGCTTCAGCCAGGCCCGGTTGAGGACGAGGTGGTCGAAGAGGAAGGCGAAGGCCTCGGTCACCGCGTTGTCGCCGAGGTGGCGGTACTCGAACGCCAGGTCGGGCGCGACGTGGGCGAAGTGCTCGGTGTGCCCCGCCTCGTGCAGCAGGGCTCCGTAGTCGTCCTGGCCTCCCCGCGGCAGGACGACGAGGTAGATCTCGCCCGGGACGCGGACCGGGCAGCAGAAGGCGCGCGGCGTCTTGAGCTCGCGGACCTCCGTGTCGAGGTGCACGTTCGTCTGCGCGTCCAGGTCGATGCCCATGCCGGCGAGCGTCGAGCGGAGCGTCGGCACGAGACGGTCGGCGGTGAAGACGTCGTCGTAGGACGGCGCCCGCCAAAGGAAGGGGATGTCGGCGTAACGCAGCTCGTCGAGGCTCAGGCCGAGGCGCTCGCGCGCCAGTCTGTCCATGGAACGCTCGTACAGGCCGGCCGTGTCGTGCAGGAACGCGTCGGTCTTCGCGCGCAGGGCAAGGTAGTCGATGCCCTTGACCTCCTCGAACAGCGCCATGTAGTGCGTGCGGCCGAGACCGCGGGCGAGCTCGTGACACCGGCGCCACAGCTTGTCGAGCAGGGGGTTCAGATGCTCGACAGTGGCCGCCATGCGCGCCTCCTGGATGCGCGCGCGGCGCGCTCTGTCGGCCTCGTTCGCGAGGACGACGGGCGCGGCGCGCAGCCCGATCTCCTCGCCGTCGACCGTGATCGTCGTCTGGCCCTCCGTGTTGGCGACCTCGTCGCTCAGGTGCCCGATCTCGGCCCCCATGTAGCCGTCCACCGCGAACGCGAGCAGGTACGCCAGTCGCCGCTTCTCGTCGCCCTGCGCCAGAGCGTAGAGACGATCGAGCTCGGAGACGGCGTCCTGCGTGAAGAGTTCGGGGTGTCGCGCGTAGACCGACGCGGTGTCGCACACCGGCTTCTGGCCAGAGAAGTGGTCGTAGTACTCCCTCTCGAGCGCCATGACGAACAGCTCGGCGTCGCGACGGTACTGCTGCAGGACGATCGGCATCGACAGGCTCCCCCTGATCGCGTTCTTGACCCCGCCGGCGGCGGCACTCAGGCGACTCTAGCAGACGGCGGGTGCCGGCGACCCGTCGCGCTGGGCCTCACCGGGTGGACAATCGGGACGCCGGAAGCGAACAGATTCGCCGGGCCGCGATGGTCCTGCCGGGCCGCGACGAGTTCGCCAGGCCGCGACGAGTTCGCCAGGCCGCCGGGCCCGGGCTAGACTGCCTCGATGCCTCCACGCGGCGGTGACATCCTCGAGCTGCGCGTCGACACCCTCGCCTACGGCGGTCAGGGGATCGCCCGCGTCGACGACTTCGTCGTGTTCGTGCGCGGCGCGGTCCCCGGCGACCTCGTCCGCGCGCAGGTGACCAGGCGCAAGCAGCGCCACGCCGAGGCGCGGCTGCTCGAGATCCTCGTGCCCTCACAGGCCCGCGTGCCGGCGCCGTGCGGCCACGCCGGCGAATGCGGCGGCTGTGAGTGGCAGACGATCGCCTACGACACCCAACTCGAGTTCAAGCAGCGTCAGGTCGTCGAGTCCCTCGCCCACATCGGCGGCCTCACCAGTTACGAGCTCGAGCCGATCGCCGGCATGGCCGACCCGTGGCGCTACCGCAACAAGATGGAGTTCTCGTTCGCCGAGGAGGACGGCCGGCTGGTCCTCGGCCTTCACCGCCGGGGCTCGTGGCGCGACGTCGTCGAGATCGACGACTGCCGGCTGGCGTCGGCGCGCCTGAACGGCGCCCGGCAGGCGGTCGCGGACGCCTGCCGGGCGCTCGGCCTGCGCGCCTACGACCGGACGGCCGGCCGCCACGAAGTGCCCGAGGGCCTCCTCCGCCACCTCGTCATCCGCGAGGCGCGCGCCAGCGGGGACCTCGCCCTCAACCTCTACGTGGCGGGCCGCTTCGCCGAAGAAGGAGAGCTGGCGGCGCGCGTCGTCGATGCCTGCGCGCCCACCTCATTCGCGATCACTGTCAATGCCTCCCGGGCCGACGCGGCCGTCGGCGACGGGCCCCACCTGCTCTTCGGGCCGGCCTTCTTGCGCGAGCGTCTCGCGGACGTCGAGCTGGCCGTGCCGCTGACCGCCTTCCTGCAGACGAACAGCGCGATGTGCGAGACCCTGTACGCGACCGCGCTGGGCTTCGCCGCCGCCGTGCGCGACCGCGGGGCGTACGACCTGTACTGCGGCATCGGCTCGCTCTCGCTGCCGCTGGCGCGCGCCGCGCGGGAGGTGCACGCGATCGAGATCCAGGAGGAGGCGATCGTCGCGGCGCGCGAGAACGCGCGCCGCAACGCGATCGCCAACGTCGACTTCCGCGCCGGCGACGTGCGCCGCCTGCTCAAGGAAGTCATCGAGGGACCCGCGGCTCACGAGGCGCCGGCCGTCGTGCTCGTCGACCCCCCGCGTGCGGGTCTGGCACGCAAGGCGCTGCAGCGCGCCGCCGCTCTCGGCGCCGAGCGTTTCGTCTACGTCTCCTGCAACCCCACGACCCTCGCCGGCAACGGCGCCGAGTTGCGCGAGCTCGGGTACAGACTCGAGCGCGTCGCCCCCGTCGACATGTTCCCGCAGACCCACCACGTCGAGACCGTCGCGCTCTTCGTGCGCGACGCCTGACGACGGGCAGCGGACGGGGCGTTTGCCGACGCCACCGCGACGCGCGTCGCTACACCCCGCCGCCGCGCGCCGGGCGCAGCGCCCACAGCTTGTCGGCGTTGACGACGAGGAACGCGACCGACAGCAGCGGCAGGGCCGGCAGCGCCTCCCACCACAGGGCGGCGACGATGGTCAGCACGAACGAGGCCGTCATCGCGACAGCGCTCGCCGCCGCCCGCAGGCCGAAGCGCCGAGCGGCCCCGAGGTACAGGCTGAAGAAGACGACGTCGCTGATGCCCAGCGCGGTGTATCCCTCCGTCACCCCGTAGCCGAACCAGGTGAGCGCGACGGTGAAGTAGCCCACCACTCGAGGCCCCTCCCCCAGCAGCGCCTTCGTCGGTCCGGCGTACACGCTCACGATGTCGACCACGGCCGACACGACGGCGACGAGCACGACCCAGCTCGCGCGCTCGAGGTTCTCCGCCACCCACAGGCCGAGGGCGGCGGCGGCCACCACCTTGGCGACGTTGGCCAGGGGCAGCAGTTCGAGCCAGGTCAGGAGGGCGCCCGCGGGCAGGCCGACGAGCGCCACGAGCAGAAGCCGGTGCCCCAGGACGCGCAGTGGGTAGAGCGCCCAGACGAGCCAGGCGATGACGGCGAGGCTCACGGCAGCCGACAGGACGATGTCGGCACGCAGAGCGAAGGCCGGCGCGAAGCCGCTGAGAGCGCCGACGGCGACCAGCACGACGGCCGCGCCGGCGGCCGACCCTAGGCGGGGCATCGGCTCAGTAGGGGGGGATCGTGTCGTACCACTCGCCGAGACGGCGGAAGGCGCGCCAGAAGCCCGCCTTGAGACGCTCCTCATCGAGAGACGCGTCGATGTCGGGCGTGATCAGCGCCTCGATGCCGGGCGTGAACTCGACGATCTCGCCCGGAGCGTAGGCGAGCTCGCGCGCCAACGGCACCTGCGCCGCGTTCAGGGCGGCGACCGTCTCCTCGCCCATCGCGACGATGATCTTGGGCTCGACGATCGCGAGCTCGCGGCGCAGGTGCTCGAGGCAGCGGCCCTCGGCCTGCGCCTCGCGCACGTCGCCGCACTTGACCACGTTGGTGCCGTAGAGCTGCAGCGGGTCGATCTTGAGGCGCTGGCAGCTCTTCATCAGGGCAGTCCCGCTGCGCCCGAAGAAGGCGACACCCTCGTGGCACTCGCTGGGTCTGGCCTGATACTTGAGCATGAAGATGTCGGCGAGAGGATGCCCCGAGCCGATCACCGGCATCGTGCGCGCGTGGCGGCACTGCCGGCAGCGGAGGACCTCGCCCGTCAACTCGTTGATCTCGGAGATCGCCCGCGTGAGGTACTTGTCGTAGATCTCGTTCGGCTGTGCCACCCGCGACCTCGGTTCGAAAGGGACGCCTGAGGAGTTCGCCGGGGGCACGCGTTTCCCTCGCGTCGCGGGGGCGTCCGGGGGCTCGGGTGCAGGCGCGCAGGCGGGCGCGCCTGCCCGGGACCGCGCCGGCACACGGCTACCGCGTCTCGCGCCCCTCGCGCCGCGAGCGCCCGTCCGCCGTACGCTCCTGCCGACTCTGCCCGTCGAGGCTCGTCTGCACGAGCTTGAGCGACTGCAGGTACAGGTAGCTCTTGGGGCGGCGCACGATACGGCTCTCGGCGAGTGCCTGCACGAAGTCCCCGGGGCCGGTGAAGTCGTCCATGCCGGTGAGTGCCGTGCCGAGGCTGGCGAGCACATGGGCGTCGCTGCCGGCCGCCGCCGGGATGCGGTAGCGCAGGGCGAAACGCTCCGCCTGCTCGTTGAAGCCGGGGAAGGCGAGGCGCGAGTTGAACACCTCGAGGACATCGATGTCGGTCACGTTCGCGCGCAGCACGTCGGAGCTCGGCACCGTGTGCAGCCGGTCGAAGGGGTGCGGCACGTAGACGATGCCGCCCTGCTCCTTGATCGCCGCGATGGTGGCGGCGAACGTCATGCCCGGTGGGATGGTCCGCTCGAGGAAGAGGCCGACCACTTCCCCTTCGGCCGTCTTGACCTCCTCGCCGACGATGACGCGCACGCCGTAGTGATCGGCGAACTCGCGCGCCTCGAGCCCGCCGTCGACCGAGTCGTGGTCGGTGATCGCCACCACGTCGAGGCCGACCTCGCGCGCCCGCTCGAGGATGGCAGGCACGGCGGAGACGCTGTCCTTGCTGTGGTCCGAGTGCACGTGGAAGTCGGCGAAGAGCTCGCGCTGTTGCCGGCGGCGGCGGGCGAGCGGGTGCCGCCGCCGGCGAACGACCTCGTCGTAGAGATCCTCGAGCTCGTCCGTGACGCGCTCCCAGTCGAAGCTCCGCGCCCGCCGGACGCCGGCCGCGGCGAGCCGCGCGCGCGTCTCGGGCTCGCGGACGAGCGTGCGCAGGGCCGCGGCGAGCGCCCGCCCGTCGCGACGGGGGACGAGCAGGCCCTCGAGTCCGTCGCTGACGACCTCCCCGTGACCGCCGACGTCGCTCGCGACGATCGCCGTCCCGGCGGCCATCGCCTCCGTCAGGATGACGCCCGCAGACTCCGGACCGAGCGCCGGCGCGCAGAGTACGTCGGCCTCGCACACGAGGGCGGGCATCTCCTCCCGCGGAAGGCGGCCGTGAAAGGCGACGCGGCCGGCGAACGCCGCCGGGACGAGGTAGCCGAACCGACTCTCCTGCGCGTCGTGCCCGCAGACGTGGAGCTCGATCGCGGGGGCGACGTCCTCGAGGCGCCGGAGCGAGCGCAGCAACACGCCGAGACCCTGACGCCGGGACTCCGCGGCGGCGAAGAGCACCCGCATCGGGCCGGGCCGCCTGGCGGCCGCCGGCCGGAACCGGTCGACGTCGACTCCCGGAGGGACGATGCGATACGCGCCCGGAAACGCGCGCGCGGCCGCGTCGCGGGCAGCCGCCGAGCTCGCCACGGCGGCGTCGAGCGAGTCGAACAGCCGCTGGAGGCGCGGCCGCGGCACCCAGTCCTTGCCGAGGTGCTCGCCGTCGGTGTGGAACGTCGCGATGAGCGGACAGGCAGCGTGTCGCAGGGCCGCCCAGCCGAGGCCGGGCCCGAACGGCTCGTAGAGGTGGAGGACGTCGAGGTCGTCGGCCTCGAGCAGGACGTCGATATTGGCGATGAGGTCGACCGGCGCCGCCATCACGGGGCGCGAGCGGCGCGCGGCGGACGCGTAGGTGCGCCCGGCGAAGAAGAACCGCGGGGAGGGCTCGTCGGCATCGAAGACCGTCTCGCGCTCGCCGAGCAGCACGGCCTGCACCCTGCCCCGGGCCTCGCGCACCGCCTCCCGGTCGGCGCTCGGCGCGATGACCGTCACGCGGTGACCACGGGAGGCGAGGCGTCCGGCCAGCGCCGCCACCTGGTCGTTGACGCCGCTCGGCTTCGTCCAGGGGTACGGGGTGAGGAGTCCGATGCTGTGGCTCACGGCGCAATGGTATCCCACCCGCGGCGACGCGGCCCCCCGGCCGAAGCGGGACACGAAGGGGACGGGCCGGGGCCTTTCGGCCCCGGCCCGTCCGGGAACTCGGTCTCTGCGGCCGCGTCACGAGCGGTGCGCCCACGGAGCCCCGCTCGCTCGCCCGCCTGCGGCGACTAGCCCTGGCAGACCGCGCTCGCGCCGCGCCCCTCGCCGGTGATGAACTCGTCCGTGAGTCGGCGGCACTCGTCGTCCGGGTGCTGGATCGGCGGCGACTTCATGAAGTACGAGCTCGGACCCTCGAGCGAGCCGCTCAGGCCGCGGTCGAGGGCGATCTTGGCGCAGCGCACGGCGTCGATGACGATACCGGCCGAGTTGGGCGAGTCGACGACCTCGAGCTTGAGCTCGATGTTGAGCGGCACGTCACCGAACGTGCGGCCCTCCATGCGGATGTACGCCCACTTGCGGTCCTCGAGCCACTCGACGTAGTCGCTCGGCCCGATGTGGACGTTCTTGCTGCCCATGTCGTAGTCGAGCTGGCTGGTCACGGCGTTGGTCTTGGAGATCTTCTTCGATTCGAGCCGCTCGCGCTCGAGCATGTTGAGGAAGTCGGTGTTGCCGCCGACGTTGAGCTGGCTCGTGCGTTCGAGACGCACCCCGCGCTCGCGCATGAGACGCGTCAGGACGCGGTGGACGATGGTCGCCCCGACCTGGCTCTTGATGTCGTCGCCGATGATCGGCACGCCGGCCTCGGCGAAGCGCCGCTGCCAGTACGGCTCGCGGGCGATGAACACGGGGATGCAGTTCACCATGGCGCAGCCGGCGGTGAGGATCTGCTCGGCGTACCACTTGGTCGCGTCCTCGCTGCCCACGGGCAGGTAGCTGACGACGACGTCGGCCTGCGTCTCCTTGAGGATGCCGACGATGTCGGCCGTCGGCCCCGGGGCCTTCTCGATGATCTGCGAGAGGTACTTGCCGAGACCGTCGTGCGTCATGCCGCGGGCGACCTTGACGTCCTTGGCGGGCACGTCGCAGAACTTCGGCGTGCAGTTCGGCTTGGCGAAGATGGCCTCGGAGAGGTCCTTGCCGACCTTGTTCTTGTCGATGTCGATGGCGGCGACGAACTCGATGTCCTTGATGTGATACCCGCCGAGGACCGGGTGCATGAGGCCGGGAACGAAGTCGGTCTTCTTGGCGCTCTTGTAGTACTCGACGCCCTGGACGAAGGACGAGGCGCAGTTGCCCACGCCGATGATCGCCACGCGCACTGGATTGCTCAACGTCGGTCTACCTCCACGAGGGCCGGCCGTGTGATCGGCCGGTGAGGTTCATGCCGCAGGCGTCTCTGCCGGGACGACTGGGCTCAGACGAACGCGCGCGAGTATATCACAAGGGTCGTAGGCGCCGGCTCGCGGGCGAGAAGCCGCCGCCCGCCTGCCAGGGACGCCGGTGACGCCCGGCCCGTCAGGGCGCCGCGGGCGTCGCCCGCTCCTCGGCGCGCAGCTTCTGCATCACGTACACGAGCCGGCGCACGACGGTGATCGGCGTGAGCACGGCCATGAGACAGATCATGAAGGTGAGGATGCTGACGCCGAACGGCTCGAGCCCCGCGAACACGAAGCCGATGCTCAGGCCCACCAGCCGCTCGGGGCGCGACATGAAGCCGACCTTGCAGTCGGTGCCGAGGGCCTCGGCGCGGGCGCGCGTGTATGAGACCATGAGTGCCGAGCCCAGGCAGACGAGCACCGCCGCGAGCTCCCACATGCGGTCCTCGGCCGCCATGTAGTAGGCGAGCGCTCCGAAGGTGATGATCTCCGACACGCGGTCGAGCGACGAGTCGAGAAAGGCGCCGGAGCGCGTGGGCCCGCGGCCGGCGCGCGCCACGGCGCCGTCCATCCCGTCACAGAAGGCCGCGACGCCGAAGGCGACCGCGGCCCAGATGAAGTGCCCCTCGATGATGAGTCCAGGCCGCGACGACGTTGAGGGCGAGCCCCGCGAACGTCAGCATGTCGGCGGTGATGTGCAGCCCGGCGAGGATGACGCCGAGCCGGTAGAACCCGCGCCGGGCGCCGTCCGTGTACGTCGGTCTTGATGCTGGCCACGCCGGTCACCCGCCGCCGGCGGCGGCACGGGCAGGAGACGCGCCGCGGCGACCTCCGCTAGCGGTCGTAATCACGGAGGGTCAGGGTGGGCTCACGCTGTGGCTCGGCCACCGGCATACGGACCGCGACGAGCCAGGCGACGAAGACCGCGAGACCGCCGGCGATGGCGTCGAGGATGAAGTGGTTGCCCGTGACGACGATCGCCAGCAGACACAGCACCGGATAGACCAGCGCGGTCCGGCGCAGCCAGAGCGGGCGCGCCAGTGCGAAGACGCAGAGCCCCACGAACAGCGCGTAGCCGAAGTGCAGGCTCGGCATGGCCGCGTAGGGGTTGGCGAAGATGCTGGGCGCGGTCGCGAAGGCCACGTCGTCGCGGTAGAGGTACGCCATGTCGACCACGCCCGACCAAGGAAGCATGCGCGGCGGGGCGGTCGGCACCAGAGTGTAGAAGATCAGCCCGATGAGGTTGAGCGAGAGGAACCAGTTGCGGAACAGCGGCCAGTCGTCACGCCGGCGCATGAACACCCAGGCCAGGCACACCATCATGGCCGGGAGGTGCGCCTCGCGGTAGAACCAGATCATGGACGACATCAGGGGCTCGATGCTGCTGAAGCGCGCCTGCAGCCACGGCTCCCAGTACAACCCGAGAGCCCGCTCGACGCGGATCACGGCGTCGGCGTTGTCGAACGCGATGGCCTCCCGGCCCTGAGCCAGCGCGCGCGTGATCCGGTAGAGGTAGTAGAGGCCGAACATGAGGGAGAACTGGACGAGGACGTCGCGGCCCCCACGCGGAGTGGTGGCGGTCGCGAAGTCGCGCGACAGCTGTCGCAGACCGGCCAACATACGTCTCATGGTTGCACCCATGTCTTCGTCAGGAGGACGTGGGGCGACAACGAGCGCCCCGGTTCTCGTAAGGATACCAAAGGGGAGGGGCCCAGGACAACGTCGAGACCGCCGCCGCGAGGAGTGTTGGTGGGCCGTGAAGGATTCGAACCTTCGACCTTGGGATTAAGAGTCCCCTGCTCTACCAACTAAGCTAACGGCCCGGGTCGAGATGCGGTCACTGTACCAGCCTCGCGACAGCCTGCCAACCGAGGCCCAGGCAACGCCGGGTCAGCCCCCGAAGGTGTGCGTTCCCGCGACCTCGTAGCCCTCGGCGCTGATCGACGCGACGATGCGCTCGCGGTCGACGCGTCCGCCGTCGAACACGACGTCGACGCTCTTGGCGCCGACGTCGACGACGGCGGACTCCACGCCCTGGAGCCCGGCCAGGGCCCCCTCGATCGCCATCTTGCAGTGGTTGCAGCTGATGCTCGGCACGTTGAGCACGATATGCGTGGGGTCGGTCATGGTCACTCCTTCTTGTCACCCTCGCGACCGAGGTCGGAGAGCCTGTACGTTGCGAAGCGGCCCTCCCCGAGGTCGACGGTCACGCTCTCGGTGGGCGCCAGCAGCTCGACGACCTTTCCTTCCCCGGCGGGAGTCGTCACAACCGCCCCGCGACGCGGCGCCTGCTGACGGAACGCGACGTACACGCCGTGCTCGTACTTGAGGCAGCACATCAGGCGGCCGCAACAGCCCGAGATCTTGGTGGGGTTCAGCGGCAGCCCCTGGTCCTTGGCCATGCGGATGGACACCGGCTGCTGGTCGCCGGCGAACGTCGCGCAGCACAGGCTGCGGCCGCAGGGCCCGAAGCCGCCGACGGCGCGCGCCTCGTCACGGGCCCCGATCTGCTTGAGCTCGACGCGCCTGCCGAGGCGCTCGCTCAGCTTGCCGAGAAGCTCGCGGAAGTCCACGCGCTCCTCGGCGAAGAACGTGACCGTGAGCCTGCCTCCCTCGAACGGCTGCTCGGCGGCCACGACCTTCATCTCGAGACCCAGCTCGTGCACGAGCTCCCGGCAGGCCGCCTTGGCCTCGTCCTCGGCGGCGCGGTTCGCGGCGAGCCGCTCGCTATCCGCGGCCGATCGCGACGCGCCGTACCCGCTTGAGCTCCGCCTGCGGCGCCGCTTCGCCGCCCGCCTCCGACCCCTTCACGACCGTGCCGAGATCGGCGCCGCGGGCGGCGTCGACCACGACCTGATCGCCCGGTGCGAGGTCGAGCCCCGCGGCGTCGAACTGGTACACCCTTCCGCCGCTGCGGAAGACGACGCTCACGATGTCAGGCACTCCGTGCCACCTCCTCGAAGCGCGCGAACATCGCCTGCAGCGCGAGCTTCTGATCGACGTTCAGATAGAGGTCCTTGCGCGCCGTCGCCGCGGCGGCCAGCAGACGCGCGTAGAACTCGGGGCGCGCGACCGCGTCGGCGGCCAGCTCGTCGGCGTGGTCGCAGTTGAGGACCGCGCCGTCGGCGCCGCAAGCGACCGTCCAGAGGTCGCGGAGCCACGAGACCACGAGTTCGAGCGCATCGACGCTCGCCTGCCGCGCCCGCCTGTCGCGCTCACGCTTGGCGAACGCCTCGGCTCGCTTGCGGTGCCAGGCGCGGTCCCTCTCCTCGGCGGCCTGCGCCTCGATCTCGGCGAGGCGCTCCGCGAGCGCCTCCTGCGTCTCGTCGCCGATGGCGGCGAGGCGCTTGTCGAGCACGGCGAGGAACATCCTCGCCGGGCTCGACTTCGTCTCGCCGCCTTCCGCCGGCCGCCCCGCGAGGCGCGCGACGTGCTCGAGGTACTCCTCGCGCAGACGGGCGCCGCGCGCGTCGGTGGCGAGGCGCGCGGCGCGCTCGACAGACCCGCGGGAGAGGCGCGCCAGCGCCCGCCCCTCCTCCCCGTCCACACCGAACGTGTCGCGCAGGTACGCCTCGACCTCGACGTCCGAGATCGGGCGGAACTCGACGACCTGGCAGCGCGAGACGATCGTCGGCAGCACGCGCTCGAGCCGGTCGGTCACGAGGAGGAAGTGCACGTGCGCCGGCGGCTCCTCGACGCTCTTGAGCAGCTTGTTGGCTGCTTCAGGCATGAGCTGCTCCACCTCGGGGACCACCCAGACGCGTCGTTCCGCCGCAAAGGGCTTGAGCGCGAGCTCGGCGACGAGCGGCTCGACCTGCTCGAGCCGGATCCGCTCGCCCTCGCGCTCGATCACGCGCAGGTCTGGATGCGCCCCCCGGCGTGCGCGCTCGCACTCGGCACAGGCGCCACACCCGCCGCACGAGGCGACCAGCGCGACTCCCACCTCACGGGCGAACGCGACCTTGCCGAGTCCCTCCGGGCCCGCGAGCAGATACGCGTGGCTCAGAGAGCCATCGGCGAGAGCGCGCTCGAACAGGGCTTTCGGGCGCTGCTGACCGGGGACGGTCTCAAACACGGCGGCGCTCCAGAAGCGGGCCGACAAGAGCGTCGACCGCAGCCGCCACCTCGGCGATCGTGCCCGTGCCGTCGACCAGCCGGACGCGGGCCGGAAAGCGGCGCGCGAGCTCGGCGAACCCGGCCGCGACCCGCTCCTGGAAGCCCACGCCCTCGCGCTCGATCCGGTCGGCGTCGCCGCAGGAGCGCGCGAGAGCGGCAGCGGGATCGATGGCGAGCACGATCGTGAGGCGCGGCATGACGTCGCCGACGGCGGGGGCGTTGGCGGCGAGAACGGCGTCGATACCGAGCCCGCGCGCGTGTCCCTGGTAGGCGAGCGACGAGTCGAGATACCGGTCGAGCACGAGGACGCGCCCCTGCGGCGAGGTTCGGGCGCAGCACGCGCGCGACGAGCTCCGCCCGCGCTGCCGCGTAGAGCAGCGTCTCGGTCCACGGCGCGAGGTCGTCCGGGCCGCGGAGCAGCACGTCGCGGACGGCCTCGCCGGCGGGGGTACCTCCCGGCTCGCGAACGACGGAGCCCGGCGCCTCCGCCGGCCCGACCGCCAGGCCCCGCGCCAGCGAGACGCTCGCACAGCAGAGCGGCCTGAGTCGACTTGCCGCAGCCGTCGACGCCTTCGATGCTGATGAGGATCCCGTCGCCCACCGTCAGGCGACCTCCGGGCGGCGCGCACCCGGCGCAGACGCTCCTGCGGTCAGGAGCGCTTGCGGGTGCGCGCGCGATACTTCTCTTTGCTGGGACAATCGATATCGATACAGAGCACCCACGGACGTCCGCGGCCGCTCGCGCCAGTCACCTTGATCTCCGGCCACCCGCACTCGGTGCAGGTCTTGCCGGTCGGCACGATGGTACCACGCTGGGGCAGCGGAAACGTCTGTCCGCAGCCGCGGCGGGGACGCGCGCTCGCTTCGCCGCGGCGCCGGGGCCTCCGGTGCCGCGGGTGCCGAACGCGGCCGCCGGCGTCGCGCCGTCCGCACGGGCCTCCGGCGCGCCCTTGCCGACACAGGCGGCGAAGCGCTTGCCGGTCTTGCCGCGCAGCACGCGCAGCTGCCCGCCGCAGTTCTGGCACGTCCCCAGGGTCAGATCCTCGCGGGCCCCGCTGCGGATGCGACTGCGGATCTCCTCGACGTGACCGTCGAGGAGCTTCCAGGCCCGCTCGAGCATGCGCTGGCTGTCGGCGACCACGTCGTTGCGAGCCAGTTCGCCGTCGCTGATGCGGTCCATCTCGCGCTCGAGCTCGGCGGTCATCGCGCTCGACGAGATGTCGACGGGCGCCTCTGTCATCGCGACGTCGAAGGCGGCGATCGAGCGCCACACCAAGCTCGGTCGGCTCCACGGGGTTGTCGCGCACGTAGTTGCGGTCGTAGAGGTGCTGGATGATGTCGGCGCGCGTCGCCTTGGTGCCCAGGCCCAGGTCTTCCATCTTCTCGATGAGCGAGCCCTGGCCGTACCGCGACGGCGGCTGCGTCTCCTTGGCCTCCGAGCGCAGCTCGAGGACCTCGAGCTCGTCGCCGGGCGCGAGTGCCGGAAGCGGACGCTCGCGTTTGGCGGCGTAGCGCTCGTACACCTCGAGGAAGCCCGCCTTGGCGACGCGACTCCCCCGGGCGAGGAACGGTTCGGTGCCGATCCGCAGGTCGAGTCGCTGGCTCTCGATCACAGCACCCGGAAGCAGCGTCGCGAGGAAGCGGCGGGCGACCAGGTCGTAGACCTTGGCCCGATCGCCGGTCAGCTCCCGCGCCGGAGCCCCGACGGGGTAGACGGGCGGGTGGTCGGTGGTGCGCCGCTTGCCGCGTGTCGGACTCAGCTTGCCGGCGCCGGCGAGACGCCCCGCGACGGCAGCGACGGGCGCGTACCTCGTGAGCTCCCTCAGGCTCCCCCGCAGGTCGAGCGACGGCGGATAGACCGTGTTGTCCGTGCGCGGGTAGCTGATCAGACCTTCAAGATACAGCGACTCGGCGGCGCGCATCGCCCGCGACGGAGCGACCCCGACGGCGGAGGCCGCGCTCATCAGCGCCGTCGTGTTGAACGGAGCGGGCGGCGCGAGCGGGCGCGGCTGCGCCTTGTAGTCCGTCACGGTCGCCGTCGCCGCGTCGGCGCCGGCGACGGCCGCCTGAGCGCCCTCGAGCGAGTCGAACCGCCCGTTGGCGTGCGCGACCTCGAGCTGTCCGCCGTCGTGAGCGAGCAGCGCCTTGACCTCCCAGTACGGCACGGGGACGAAGGCGCGGCGCTCGAGCTCGCGGTCGACGATCAGGCGGAGCGTCGGCGTCTGCACCCGGCCGACCGACAGGTACTCAGAGCCGTAGCGATAGGAGGCCAGCGACATGAACCGCGTGAGCACCGCTCCCCAGATGAGGTCGATGTCCTGACGGGAGCGAGCCGCCTCGGCGAGGTTGAAGTCGACGGTCGCCGGCTTGTCGAACGCCGCCTGGACCTCGGCCGGCGTGAGCGCCGAGTACCGCGCCCGATGATGACGGTCGACGACCTTGGCCGGCGAGCATGGCCTTGACGCGCGCCCCGGGCTCGTCGTCGACTCCGGCGGGGTCGGCTTCGGCTGCCGCGCGGCCGGCCTTCTTGCCCTTCTCCGGGCGGTCTCCGGATGCCGCTTGAGGGCATCGCCGCGCAGGATCGTGAGCGCCTCGTGGCCGATCAGCTCGCCCTCGCGATCGTAGTCGGTCGCGATGAAGAGCTCATCGGCGCCCTTCGCCGCCGTGCGCAGCGCGGCCAGCGTGCTCGCGGCCCCGCCGTCGACCATCCAGGCGAGGTCCGGCTCGCGGATCATCTTCTCGAGGTACTTGAGACTCCAGCGCCGGTACGTGTTGGGAAAGACGCTTTCCATGACGTGGCCGCGCAGCCCGATCGCCGTGGCCGGCGCGCCGTCCCACTCGAAGCCGTAGGACCGCACCTTCTGGCGGCCGCGGCCGTGCTCGCGCACGCTGACCCGACCGCCGAGGATCTCGGCGATCTTGCGCGCGGCGGAATCCTTCTCTGTGACGATGAGCCTCACGTGGTCCTCGATCGTTGGCTGCTTGCTCGGAGACGGCGCCCCGTCGCTCAGCGGCGCGAGGCGTCGGGAGAACCTACCACCCCGCGGCGGGCGGGTCGAGATGACGATCGGACGCGGCCCGCCCGACGCGGGTGCAGCCCGCCGCCTGGACGACGCCGGTCGCGACTCAGGCCAGCGCCGCGACCGCGGCCTCGCGCGTGCCGTGGATGCGTGAACACGCGATCCAGGCCGGTGATGGTCAGGACCCGCTCCACGGGGCGCGTGGCGACGACCAGCGCCATGCGTCCGCCGACGTCGTGCAGGCGCCGCACCCCGCCGATGAGCACGCCGAGCGCCGTCGAGTCGATGAAGGTGACCCCGGAGAGGTCGACGACGACGCCGGTCGCGCCCGCCGTCGAGGAGCTCGAGCAGCCGCTCCTTGAGGCGCGGCGCGGTGTAGATATCGACCTCGCCGCGCAGGCTGATCAAGCCCGCGGGAGCCGTCGAGCGTCTCACTGGCTGACGTCGAACTCGACGGTCACTGGTTCGCCTCCCGCGGACGTGTTCGCCGCGATCCACTCCTTGACCTGGGCGGCCTCCTCGGAGTCCGGCGCCAGCTCGAGGTAGCGGCCGAAGGCGAGCAGCGCCGTGTTCGGTGTCGCCGGCGGTGATCGCCGCTCCTGCCCATGTCGTAGAAGTAGCTCGGCGTTGTTCGGCCGCAGGTCGGTGAGCATGCCGAAGACCCGCGTCACGCTGGCGAAGTCGCTGAGCGTGCGGTAGACGACGACGAGGTCCTCGAGCGCCGCGACCTGCAGGCGCTCGGCCTCCTTGAGCTCGGCCTTGGTCCCCTTCGGTCTTCGCGAGGCGCTTGATGTAGGCCTCGTAGGCCTCGGCCGAGGCGCGGAGGTAGTCCTCGCGCTCCTGCGCGTCCTGCACCGCCTGGCCGGCCCGGCGACGAAGGGCCTCGGCCAGTTCGAGCCGCGGGCGAGATCGCCGGGCGACGCGGTGATCTGCTGGCGCAGCGCGGCGATCTCGTCGTCGAGCGTGTTGACCGCCTGCTCGCTGCTGCCGCATCCGACCCAGCGGCCGATGCGGGATGCTCACGAGCCAGAGCGCCATCAGGACCGCCATGGCCCCGAAGACGATCTTCTGCCAGAACTTGACCCTTC
Source organism: uncultured Thermoleophilia bacterium (assembly GCA_963707855.1). GTDB lineage: Bacteria > Actinomycetota > Thermoleophilia > UBA2241 > UBA2241 > UBA2241. The sequence goes on along the minus strand of CAVPRQ010000025.1, from coordinate 64,752 downwards.
TGCGGTCGAGGAGCACGCTGCCTACCTTTCTGTCGCCGGACCCGCCGGCGCGGGTCGCCACCAGCCGGACTCGGCGGCGCCGACCTGCACGCCCTCCCGGACCCGCTCCTGCAGGCGCTGGCGGACGGCGTGCGCGGCGCGGCGGAAGGCCGCGTCGTCGACGGTCGTGAAGACCCTGTCGCGATACAGCACGCGGCCGCCGACGACGGTGAGGAACACGTCGTCCTGGTTGGCCCCGTAGACGAGCGCCGAGTAGGGGTTGGCGATCGGCTCGAAGTGCGAGCGCGAGACGTCGACGGCGATGAAGTCGGCGAACTTGCCCGGCTCGAGACTGCCGACGGCGTCGCCGAGGCCGAGCGCCTCAGCGCCGCCCAGGGTCGCGAGGCGCACGCAGCGTTCGGCGTCGAGGACGGTCACGTCACGCTCGGTCGCGCGGTGCAGGAGCAGCATCGTGCGCATCTCGTCGAACATGTCCATGATGTTGCTCGCCGCCGGGCTGTCGGTGCCGAGGCCGACGCGCACCCCCTGGTGGAGCATGTCGGCGAGGGGCGCGACCCCGCAGCCGAGCTTCGCGTTGCTCTTGGGGCAGTGCGCGACGGCGGCGTCCTTGGCGCGCAGGATGCGGATGTCGTCGAGCGTCGCCTGCGTGCAGTGCACGGCGAGGAAGTGCTCGTTGAAGACGTTCCACTGCTGCAGGTACTTGATGGGGCTCACCCCGTAGGGCTGGACGAGCATCCGCTCCCAGCCGAGCTTCTCGCGGAAGTCGTGGGCGAACTTGCCTGAGCCCGCGCGCACGTACGTGAGCTCATGGCGGCTCTCGGCGACGTGGCTCGCGACCTTGAGCCCCTCGGCGCGGCTGCGCTCGGCGATCGCCTCGTAGAGCCGGCTCGACACGGTGTAGGGCGCGTGCGCCATGAGGCCCACGTCGATGCGCTTCGGCGCGAGCGCCCGTGCCGCCGTGAGCCGCTCGTCGACCTCGCGCATCGTCTCGTCGAGACGCGCGTCGTCGATGCCGTAGACCTCGAGGTAGACGCGGCCCCGCAGCCCGGCCTCGTCGGCCGCCCGGATCGAGGTCCCCGTGTAGCTGGTGTCGGCGACCGTGGTGATGCCGGACGAGATCGACTCGACAGCGCCGAGACGCGCGCTGTCGAGGTACTCGTCCGGCGTGAGCGACGCCTTGATGTCGACGAGCTGGAGGATCCAGTCGCCGAACTCGGCGTCGTCGAGGATGCCGCGGAAGGTCGTGTACTCGAGGTGGCTGTGGCAGTTCACGAAGCCGGGCATGACGATCGAGCGTCCGAGATCGACGAGCTCGGCGTCGGGGTGAGCGGCGGAGATCTCGGCGGCCGGCCCGACGGCGACGATGCGGTCGCCGGCGACGGCGAGCGCGCCGTCGGCGAGCACCGGCGCCGCGACCGGGAGGATCCAGTCGGCGCGGTACACGGTGACGCGGTCGTTCGGGGCGGCGGTGTCGGTCATCGGCGGATCGCGCGGGGGTCATCGTTCGGGCCGGCCCGCGCGAGCGTTGAGTATAGGAGAGGCCCGGAGAGGGCGCAAATGGCGGCCGCCGGCGCCGTGGTACCCAGCCGGCGGCGGCCGCGCTATACTCGCCCGGCAAGCGACCCCGCGAGGTGACCGTGGCCGACACGCCCAAGCCCAGCTTCTCGCCCGAGGTCCTGACCCGCTCGGTGTGGGACACCGTCAAGGACATCCCTGGCGTCCACGAGCTCTATCGCAACCCCCTCCAGAGCCTCGGCGAGCGCGTGCACATCGAGCGCTACGGCCCCGTGCGCCTCGACGAGGACGCCGACGGGCCACTGCTCGAGATCCACCTGGTCGCCAAGCCCGACGCCCACCTTCCCACCCTCGGCGAAGCCGTGGGGCGGGCGAGTTCGACCTACCTTGCGCGCATGACCGGGACGCCGATCGAACGGGTCACGGTCTACGTCGACGACGTCGCCCTGGCGTCGGACGACGAGTGAGCCTCTGTCGGCGCTCGTGAGAGCGATCGACCTCAACAGCTCCAGCCGCGACCTCCTCGCCCCCGTCTGCCGTGCGTGTTCGTGGTGGCAGGCCGACCTCCCGTGCCCGCCCGGGACCGATCCGCGGCAGCGCTGGGAGGGCGCGGTCGAGGCCGAGGCCGGTCTCTTCGGCCGCGCTCTCATGGACGGCGAGGCGGTGATCGGGTGGATCCAGACCGCTCCCGCCGCGCTGGTCCCCAGGGCGCGCCGCCTGCCCGCCGGACCACCCTCGCCGGACGCCTGGCTCCTCACCTGCGCCTACTTCTACGACGAGGAGTTCGTGGGCGGGTTCCAGCAGCTCCTGCTCGAGATCGAGGCGTCGCTCAAGAACCGCCGCGTGAGCGCGCTGGAGGCGTTCGCCCTGCGCCGCACGCGGCCCGGCGATCGCTTCCGCGGCTATCTTCGCGACCTGAACCTGTTCCACCCCGAGGTGCTCGAGGGCGGCGGGTTCCGGGCGGTCTGCGCCCGCGGCGAGGTCGCCCGCTACCGACTCGACCTCGCGACCGTCATCGCGGTGCCGCGGCACAGCCGCCTGCGCGAGAGCGTGGAGCCTGGCGCGGCGGCGCAGCCAGTCTGAGCCGGCTCAGCGGAACAGGCGAGGGAGACGCCGCTTCCAGTCCTCGGGAAGGATCGCGTCGAGGGCATCGTCGAGCGTGACGATACCGAGCATGCGGCGCTGGGCGTCGACCACCGGGACGGCGAGGAGGTTGTACTTCGTCATCAGCCGTCCCACCTCTTCTTCGTCGGTGTCGGCGGCGACGGTGACCAGGTCGTCCTCCATGATCTCGTCCACCGAATGCGTGGGATCGGCCAGGACGAGCTCCCGCAGGCTGAGGACGCCGGCGAGCCGCCCCTCGGAGCCGAAGACGTACACGTACGACATCGCGTGCTGGTCCGGGCGCTCCCTGCGAAGCCACTCGAGGGCGTCGCCGGCGGTCGTGCCCGAGAGCAGGGTCACGTACTCGAGGGTCATGAGGCCGCCGGCGGTGTCCTCGGCGTGGCTCGCGAGCCCGCGCAGGTCGCGCTCGCGCTGGTCCGGCTGCATGGTCAGGAGTTCCTCGGCGAGGTCCTCGGGCAGGTCGGCGAGCAAGTCGGCGGCCACGTCGGCGTCGAGCTTCTCGAGCACCTTGGCGGCGCGCGCCACGGGCATCTCGGCGAGCGCCGCGGCGCGCAGCTCCTCGTCCATCTCCTGAAGGGTATCGGCGGCCAGGTAGGCGTTCAGCGCACCGAGCACGGCGGCGCGCTCCCGCGTCCCGACCTGGCCGACGATGTCGGCGATGTCGGCAGGATGCAGCTCGGCGAGCTCGGCGAAGGCCTCGACGAAGTTGAGGCGCGAGAGGCGCAGTGAGATCGCGTTCACGTCCTGCCAGGGGACGAAGTCGCCGCTGCGCCGCGGGAGTCTCCTGGCGAGGAAGCCGAGGCCGAACCGCCGCGCGAGCGCGCCGTGGCTCGCGTCGACGCCGGCGACGACCAGCTGGTCCTCGCGCGCGTCGAGGATCACGTCCTGGACGCGGACGAACGAGCGATCGCGCATGTTGACGACCTGGTTGTCGAGGACGGCGTCGACCAGGGCGATCTCGGCGCCGCGCAAGGACGCCCCCCCGAGGGCGCGGAGAGGGCAGTTCAGCAGCAGCCGCCCACCGTCGACGTCGATCTCGGCGACCTGCTCCCACGACGCGCCGAGCTGCTCGTCGTCGCGAGCGATGAAGAAGGCGGTGACCACCGGGGCCTCGGTCGAGAACTCGGCGACCACGTCGATCAGCTCACCGACGTCGGCGCCGGCGGCGTCCACTACCTTGAGAGACTCGAGTTCAGAGAGCGCGAGGGAGCCTGGCTCGGCGTCCACTGGGCGGCTCACATCCTTTCGCAAGGAGGGCGCGGCGACGATACCGGGGGCGCCATGGCCTGTCAATCCGGGGGCGTCGTTGCCGGTCGATCCGGGGGCGGCGACGGGCGCTGCCCGCAGCCCCCGGAAGACCGTGTTCTCCGCGGGAGGCCTGCGATAGACTCGGCGCGTCCGGGAGGCCATGGCACAAGGAGGGATGCGATGGAGTCAGCGGCGCCGGTGGACGGCAACGCGCTCGACAAGTTCTTCAAGTTCTCGCGCTGGGACACGAGCATCAGGCGCGACACGCTCGCCGGGCTCACGACCTTCATGGTCATGGCCTACATCATCTTCGTGAACCCGAACATCCTGGGGCTCGGCGGCGCCCCGGAGGGTCTGCCGTTCGCCGCGGCCCTCACGTCGACGTGCCTCGTCGCCGGCGTGATGACCATCATCATGGGCCTGTTCACCAACCGTGCGTACGCGATCGCCCCCGGCATGGGACTGAACGCGGTGGTGGCGTTCAGCCTGGTCCTCGGCCAGGGGCTCACCATGGAGAACGCCATGGGGATCATCTTCCTCGAAGGCGTGGCCATCACGATCCTCGTGCTCACCGGCTTTCGCGAGGCGATCTTCAAGTCGATTCCCCTCGAGCTCAAGAAGGCGATCGTCGTCGGCATCGGCTTCTTCATCCTCTTCATCGGCCTCGTCGACGCCGGCTTCATCAACGTGAACGGCGGGACGCCGGTCGCCCTCGTCGAGTTCGGCACGGTGCCGATGGCGCCGCTCACCGTCTCCATCTTCGGCCTCGGCATCACCATCGCCATGATGGCCCTCAAGTGGAAGCCGGCGATCCTGCTCGGCATCGTCTTCTCGACGCTCTTCGCCATCGTCCTGAACTATGCGATGGGCAAGGACGTCGGCTTCCTCCCCGGCACGGCCGTGGTGCCCGACAAGATCGTCGAGTCGCCGGACTTCAGCCTCATCGGCGCCTTCGACTTCGGCGCCTTCGACAAGCTCGGCGTCGCCGCCGCGGTACTCTGGGTCTTCAGCCTCATGCTGAGCGACTTCTTCGACACCATGGGCACCCTCGTCGGGGTCGGCGGCCAGGCCGGCTACCTCGACGAGAAGGGCGAACCTGCCGCAGGTGAACCGCCCGCTGCTCGTCGACTCGCTGGCCGCCGTGGCCGGCGGCGCCGCGAGCTCGTCGTCGGCGACGACCTACATCGAGTCGGGCGCCGGCGTCGGCGTCGGCGGCCGCACCGGCTGGGTCTCGATCGTGGTCGGGGCGCTCTTCCTGCTCGCCATGTTCTTCTCGCCCATCGCCGGCGTCGTGCCGGCGCAGGCGACGGCGGCGGCGCTGATCGTCGTCGGCTACTACATGATGGCGACCCTGACCAAGGCGGAGGCGGACGCCGAGGACCCGTCGGCGGGAATGCAAGGCGGCGATCAACTTCGGCGACCTCGCCTTCGGCCTCCCCGCCGTCCTCATCATGACGATCATGCCGCTCACCTACAGCATCACCAACGGCATCGGCTTCGGCTTCATCGCCTACGTGCTGATCCGCGTCGTCCAGGGCAAGGCGCGCGAGGTCAACTGGCTGCTGTGGGTCGCGACGATCGCCTTCGCGATCTACTTCATCTGGCCGTACTTCGACGCCAAGGGCTGGGTCTGAGCGCCGTCGCGTCCGACAGGCGGCCTGACGAGCGACCGGGGCCGGCCGGCCGGCGCCGGCCGGCCCCGCCCCTTCTGCTATCCTTGCCCGCTGTATGTCCGTCTTCCTCCTGATCGTCGCGCTCGCCGTCATCCTGGCCTCGGCCGAGCTCTTCACGAACGGGGTCGAGTGGTTCGGCCGCCGGTCGACCTCGGCGAAGGCGCCGTCGGCAGCGTGCTCGCCGCGGTCGGCACGGCGCTCCCGAGACGCTGATCCCGATCATCGCCATCGTCTTCACCGGGGCCAGACGCCGCCTGGGACGTGGATCGGCGCCATCTCGGGGCGCCGTTCATGCTCGCAAGCCTCGGCGATGTTCGCGACCGCGCCCGCGATGATCGTCTTCTCCCTGCTTGGCCACGCTACCAGCGCGTAGGCTCACGTGCCGTGATGCGCGCGACCTGGCCACTCCTGATCGCCGACGAACCTGCCCGCGGCCGGCGCCATCATGGCTGCCATGAACTACGCCGCCGCAGATGACCCGATGCTCTTCTCACGGCTACTACGACCGTGGGAGTCCACGGCGAAGAGCGAGGGCCATGAACTCGAAGGTCGCACCATGCGCCGAACTTGCGCGGGCACACCCGAGATGCCGCATCGCGCGTCTTTCTGAGTCGCCGTCGCCCTCGGCGGCGATCCTCCTGGGCGCCGAGATCTTCGTCGAGCAGGTGCAGCCCGTCGAGCGATTCGCTGGGCGCCGACCGCTGCTCGCCTCGCTGCCCACCACGCCCGGTCGCCACGGAACTGCCGGAGAAGTTCAACTCCGTGCTCTGGGCGCCGTGAGCCGGCAAGGACACGCTCGCCCTGGGCAACTTCGCGGGAGCCATGGTCTTCCAGAGCACGTTCCCGGACTCGATCGGCCTCGTCTTCCGACATGGCAGCCTCGAGCAGGATCAGCTGGTGAGCGGCGCTGCTGGCCCTGGCCTCGGGGCTGCGTGTTCTACGCGACGCTGCGCGCCGCCCACCGCATGACGTGGTGGTCCATCGCCGGCGCCGGGTCGATGTACTTCGCGTACATCGCCGACGTGCTCGGCCGCTGAACGCGGCGCCGCCGGGCCGGCCGGCGCCGCGGCGCCGCCTACTTCGCGACCCAGATCGTGACCACCGAGCCCCGAGGCGCCATGGTCAACGGCTCGGGCGATTGCTTGATGACCGTTCCGGGCGCCTCGGGGCTCGTCTTCTCCTTGACGGCGACGACGAAGTCGGCGGCCTCGAGCGCCGCCTGGGCGACGCCGGCGTCCATCGTGACCACTTCCGGCACCTCGACGAGCGTGCCGCTCGGCGAGGGGCTCGGTGAGGGCGGGCCGCTCGACACGACGATGTCGACCGCGGTGCCCTTGTCGACCTTCACGCCCTCCCCCGGGTCCTGGCGGATCACCTGGTCGGCGTCGTACGTGGTGCTGGGCTCCGGCGTCTGAGTCGCCGACCTTGAGACCAAGCTCGACGAGCGCGGCGATCGCGTCGGCCCGCGTCATGCCCGTGAGGTCCGGGACGGGCACCTTCGGCGCCCCGGTGCTGACCCAGTACGTCACGGTCTCGCCGCGCGCGATGTCGACGCCCCCGGCGGGGTCCTGTCTGAAGACGCGCCCCTCGGCGACGTCGTCGGAGCGAGCGTTCTTGCGGACGCCCACGAGGTCGTTCTTCTCGAGCCACGCGGCGACGTCCGCCGCCGCCCAGCCGCGGAAGTAGGGCAACTGGAGGGTCTGGGGTCCGCGGCTGACCCAGATCGTCACCGTGGCGCCCTTCTTGAGCTCCGTCCCCTCGCCCGGCGACTGGCGCGCCACGAAGCCCGTCGACACGTCGTCGGAGTAGGTGTCCTTGACGTTGACGACGAAGCCGGCGTCCTTGAGCGTCTTCGTCGCCTGCGCCTCGCTGCGCCCGACGACATCGGGCACGTCGACCCGCTCGCCGCTCAGGGTCCAGACCAGCGCCGCCGCGGCGGCGGCGATGATGGCGAGCAGGAGGAGGACGAGCCACAGGGTCCGCCGCGAGCGGCGGCGCTGCGCCGGCGGCGCCCCCGCCGGGCGCGCCATCACCTGGGTGGCGCCGGCCGGCGGCGCCGTCATGAGCTGCGTCTGCGCGGCCGCCGCGTCGTACGTCGCCGCCGTGACCGGCCCGCCGAGCTGCGCGGCGCGCAGGTCGCGGGCGAAGTCCTCGGCCGTCTGGTAGCGCAGGGCCGGGTCTTTGGCGAGCGCCTTCAGGACGATCTGGTTGAGCGCGTACGGCATCCCGGGGATGACCTCGGACGGCTCGGGCGGCAGCTCGTTCACGTGCTTCATCGCCACCGTGACGGCGGTGTCGCCGGCGAAGGGGACCTTGCCGGTGAGCATCTCGTAGAGCACGATGCCGACCGAGTACAGGTCCGAACGCTCGTCGACCGCGGCCCCACGCGCCTGCTCCGGCGACAGGTACTGCGCCGTGCCGAGGATCGATCCCGCCTCGGTCATGCCCGCGTCGCCGGCCCGCGCGATGCCGAAGTCGGTGACCTTGGCCGTGCCCGACCGGTCCATGAGGATGTTCTGGGCCTTGATGTCGCGATGCACGACGCCGTGGCGGTGGGCGTAGCCGACCGCCGCCAGCAGCCCGAGCGCGATGTCGAGCGCGTCGGTGCCGTCGAGGCGTCCCCGACGGCGCACGAGCTCCTTGAGGGTCTCTCCCTCGACGTACTCCATGACGATGAAGTAGGTGCTGTCGATCTCGCCCCAGTCGTAGATCGCGACCAGGTTCGGGTGGTTGAGTCCGGCCGCGGCCTTGGCCTCGCGCCGGAAGCGCTCGACGAACTGCTGGTCGCCGACGAAGCGCGACGCCAGCACCTTGAGCGCGACCTGGCGCCCGAGTGTGAGGTCCTCGCAGAGGTAGACGTCGGCCATGCCGCCGGCGCCCAGCTTGCGCAGGACCCGGTACCGCTCGTTGACGATCTGGTCAGGTCTGAAGGCGTCGGTCACCGTCGCCACTCCTTCTGTTCGCCGTCGGTGTCACGTACAACATCGGCGCCCCGCTCCCTGCCAAGCTCACGGCAGCGCCGCCTGGGCGAGCGCGGCGCGCAGGACCAGGGCGGCGAGCGGCGCCGCCTCGGCGCCGCCCGTCGACAGGGTGTCCTCGATGGTCACCGCCACGGCCACGCGCGGGTCGTCGGCCGGCGCGAAGCCGATGAACCAGGCGAGATTGGTGCCGTCGCCGCGTTCCGCCGTGCCGGTCTTGCCGGCCACCTTGACGCCGGGGATCGCGGCGCCCGTCCCGGTGCCCGAGGTGACCACGCGCTGCATCATCTCGTTGAGGCTGAGGGCGGTCGCCGGCTGGATCGCGGTGAGCCACTCCGCGGGCGCCGCCTGCTCGACGAGGCTGCCATCCGGGGCGCGGACCTCATGGACGACGTACGGCCTCATGACCGGTCCGCCGTTCGCCACCGCCGAGGCCACGAGGACCATCTGGAGCGGCGTCGCCAGGACCTGCTCCTGCCCGCAGGCGGCCCATGCGACCGCGAGCGGGTCCATCTTGGCCTCGGGCGACAGCAGGCCCTCGTCGTCGTAGCGGCCGCTCGCGACCACCGCCCCCGGCGGCATCGGCAGCGGCGGCACCTGCCAGAAGCCGAAGGCACGCATCGCGGCGACGAGTCGCTTGCGGCCGAGCTTGTTCCCGACCTTGCCGAAGGTCGTGTTGATGGACTGGGTCAGCGCCGTCTCGAAGTCGTGCGGCCCGAAGACCTCGCCCCCGTAGTTGGTCACCTTGCCGCCGTAGACCACGTAGGTGCCGGTGTCGAGGAACAACGTCGTGGGGGTGACGCTCCCGTTCTGCAGACCAGCGGCCGCGGTCACGACCTTGAAGGACGAGCCCGGCGCGTAGAGCCCCTGAAGCGGACGGTCGAGCAGCGGTGCGGACTCGTCCTGGCTGAGGGTGCCCCACTCCTCCTCGAGCGTGCGCGCGTCGTAGCTGGGCGCCGAGGCGTTGGCGATCAGGGCGCCGGTCGTCGGATCGAGGACGACGATGGCGCCCGTCTTGCCGGCGAGCGCCTGCTGGGCGACGCGCTGCACGTCAGGGACGAGCGTCGTCACGACGTCGGCGCCCTTGGGGCGGCGTCCGAGGAGCTGGTCGAGCCAGTTCTGGACGCCGAGCTCGGGCGCCCTGCCGAGCAGCTCGTCGTTCATCTGCTTCTCGATGCCGCTGCGCCCGTAGCGGACGGTGTCGTAGCCGACGAGCTGCGGCGCCAGCGTGCCGTTCGGGTAGCGCCGCTGGTAGAAGCCGGAGCGGCGCACCGAACGCGCGATCACCGACCCGTCGAAGGCGAGGATCGAGCCGCGCTTGATGCGCAGCTCCTTGGCGAGTTGGCGCTTGTTCTCCGGCCGCTCGGCGAGGTGGTCGGCGCGGATCACCTGCAGCCACGTCAGGTTGAGGATGACGGCGACGAACAGCACGACGCCGACGATGAACACCCGTCCGATGGCCTTGTTCATGTGCGTCCCGTCCGCGTCATCGTCGCCTCACCCCAGCTCCGCCAGGCGCCGGCGCTCCAGATCGGTGCCGCCACGCACGACGTTCGTGCGGTGCGACACCATGAGCAGGAGCGCCACGAGGACGAGGTTGGCCGTGATCGAGCTGCCCCCGTAGCTCACGAACGGCAGCGTGATGCCGGTGAGCGGGATGAGGCGCGTCACGCCGCCGAGGATGATGAACGTCTGCAGGCCGAAGGCGGTGGCAAGCCCGGCCGCGAGCAGCTTGGAGAAGCCGTCCGGGGCCTGCGTCGCGATGCGGATCCCGCGCCAGAAGAAGAGCAGGAAGCAGAGGACGACGGCGACGGCGCCCAACATGCCCATCTCGTTGGCGATGGCCGCGAAGATGAAGTCGGTCTGCAGGTCGGGGACCACCGGCTGCCGGTTCGCGTACAGGAGGAAGCCGCGACCGAATCCCGCCCCGAGCACGCCGCCGTCGGCGATCGTGAACAGCGACTGCAGGAGCTGGTAGCCGGTCGTCTCCGCCTTCGCCCACGGGTCGAGCCACACGCTGAACCGGTCGTTCACATGGGGCACGAGCCAGACCGCAAGCGCCGCGGCGACGGCGAAGAGCCCGCCGCCGATGACCACGTACACGCCGCGCGCGGTGGCCATGTACAGGAGCGCCACGAACACCGCCATGAAGAGCAGAGACATGCCGAAGTCCTTCATGAACACGAGCATGAGCAGCGAGAGCACCCACATGACGAGCAGCGGGCCGAAGTACTTGGTCGCCGGTACGGGGACCCGGAGGACGTGGCGCGTCGGGCACCGAGAGCAGCACCTTCTTGTCGTTCAGGTAGCCGGCGAGGAAGACCACGATGGCGAGCTTGGCGAACTCCGAGGGCTGGATCGACATGCCGAAGGCGTGGATCCACAGCTTGGCGCCGTTGACGGTGGTGCCGGCGACGATGGTGAGCACCAGCAGTCCCAGGCCGACGGCGCCGATGAGGTAGCGGTACCGATCGAGCCGCGTGTGGTCGCGGACGATCACGACGGTGAGCACGAAGAGCAGGGCGCCGACCAGGAGCCACTGTCCCTGGAGCAGCGCCAGCGCCGGCCGGATGCGGAAGATCTCGGTGAGTCCCACGGCGGCGAGCAACGCCGTCAACGGCAGCAGGTACGGGTCCGCCTGGCGCAGGAAGACGCGCACGACCACGTGCAGGGCGAGGAAGATGGCGACGAAGACCAGCCCATAGACGATCGACGCGCGGTCGATCTCGCGGTAGCGGCCGGCGTACACCGAGACGTAGGCCATGGTGCTGACCGATCCGGCGAGCACCAGGTAGAGCAGCTCGGTCGTGCGCCGGCTCACGGCAGCATCCCCAGGTCCTCGGCGAGCCGCAAGGCGCCTTCCTTGGTGTGGACACGGCGCGCGTCGACGCGCGCCCGCTGCGCCGGGTCGAGAAGGCCGTAGGAGCGCGTGGTCCTCAAGTACACGCTGTTCAGCTCGAGCGGCCCGAGGGCCCACGGCAGACCGGAGTACACGGCGAGCTGTCCGTCCTCGACGCCGACGAAGTAGCACGTGTTGACGACGACGACCCCCGCCACGCCGAGGAGGGCGACGAGGGCGAGGACGGCCACGAGCAGCGCAAGGCGGCGGCGGGCGGACCGCTCCCCCGCGGGCGCCGACTCGGTCCGGGCCGACGCTCTCGACGAGGGGGTCGTCCATCGCCCCGTCGGCGCCGTCCGCGCCGGTCGCGGCCTGGGTGGTCGCCGGCCCCCTGGACGGCGCCGGCAGCCTGTGAGGCGACCTCGGCGCTCGCGAGGACCTGCGGTGTCGCCCTCGGCGCCGGGAGCCGCGTCGTCGCCCGCCTCGACCCGGATCACGACCGCGGTGATGTTGTCGTGGCCCCCCGCGGCACGCGCCGCGTCGATGAGGCCGCGGGCGGCCTCATCCGGCTCTGCCGCGGCGAGGAGCTCGCGCAGCTCGTCGTCCGGCACCTCGCCGCTCAGACCGTCGCTGCACAGCAAGCAGCACATCGCCCCGGCGGAGCTCGGCAGCGAACTCGTCCAGCTGGGCTCCCGCCTCGGTCCCGAGCACCCTGCTGAGGATGCTGCGCTGCGGATGCGCCGCCGCCTCTTCCCTGGTGAGCGTGCCTTCGCGCACCATCTCGCCGACCAGCGAGTGGTCCTCGCTCAGCTGCTCGAGCCGGCCGTCACGCAGCAGGTAGGCGCGGCTGTCGCCGATGTGAACGAAGCGCGCCAGCTCGCCCTCGACGACCACCGCGGTGAGCGTCGTCCCCATGCCGGATTCGTCGGCGCGCGAGCTGGCGCGGGCGAAGACGGCGTCGTTCGCGGCCTGCGCCGCGGCCATCAACGTGTCGCCGGCGGCGAACCGCTCGGCGAGCGTCTCGACCGCCAGAGAGGACGCGACCTCGCCGGCCTCGGCGCCGCCCATGCCGTCGCAGACGACGAAGAGGGGCGGCGCCGCCACGTAGCTGTCCTCGTTCGTCTGCCGGTGCAGACCGATGTCGGACAGGGCGGCGTACTGGGTGACGAGGGTCACCGGCGGATCATTCCTCGTAGCGGAAGACGGTCTCGCCGATCCGCACCCGGGCGTCGAGCCTGAGCTCGGCGTCGCCCACGGGCCTCTCGTTCACGAACGTCCCGTTGGTGCTGCCCAGGTCCTCGACGACGTAGAACTGGCCGCGCGGGAAGAGCCGCGCGTGCGTGCTCGAGACGAAGGGCTCGTCGAGCACGATGTCGCTGTTCGCGGCGCGGCCGACCGTGATCCAACCCTCGAGGGGGAAGATGACCCCTACCGGCACGATGGGACTCTCCTCGACGATGAGACGCGGACTGATGTGGCGCGTCAGGTCCATGACCTGCCCGGACTCGGTGCGCTCGGAGGCGCGCTCCTCGCGCCGGTGGTACCTGTCCTCGGGCGTGTGCGTCGCCACCGGGCGGGCGCCGTCCGGCAGCGGCACGTCCGGCGCGGGCACCGCGGCGGACCCGCGCACGTCAGACACGGCGCCGCGCACCACCTGCCAGATGAAGAGGTAGAGCAGGGCCAGGATGGCGATCTTCAGGACGAGCAGAACGATGTCGATCATGGGCCTCTCCTGCCGCGACGAGGGGGTCGCCGACCCGCTTACGCGGGCCGGCGCGGCCCGGACGACGACGCCGGACGAGCGCAAGGCCTTCTGAGGGCCGCGACGCCTTTCACGAGAGCCTCTCGAAACGCAGCTCGGTGGTGCCGATCTCGATGCGGTCGCCCGGCTGCAGGACCATCTGGGTCACGGCGCGCCGGTTGACGCGCGTGCCGTTGGTCGAGCCGAGGTCGCGCAGGACCGCCTGGCCGCCCGTGAGACGCACCTCGGCGTGCTGCCTGGAGACGTTCGGGTCCTCGAGGACGACGTCGCTGCGCCGGCTGCGGCCGATGACGATGACCGCGCCGGAGAGCTCTGCGTCGACTCCCGGGCCACGCAGCGCGTAGCGCGCCGCGACCGCAGGCGGCCGCTCGTAGAGCACCGTCTGCGCGGGCGAGGGGCCGGCCGCGAGCGGCGCGGCGACGGCGGAGGTGGCGACCGGCGGGACGCCGCCCGCGGCGGCGCTCTCGCCCGGTGCTGCGCCGGACGCGACGGACGGCGCCGCCTCGGCGACCGCGGCGCCCGTCACCGTCCGCGTCGCGATGCCGAACTCGCCGAGGCGCAGGTCGGCGTCCTCGAGGAGCTCGATCCGCGGCGGCGCGACCATCGTCCAGCCCTCGCGGCGGGCGAAGGCGGTGAGGTAGTTGCCGAGCTCGGTCTTGAGGGCGTCGCCCAGCGCCGAGAGCTTCTCATGGTCGTCATGCCCGAGGTAGACCTCGTACTCGTTCGGAACGTACACGCTGGACACGCTGAGCGTCTTGTGGTCGCCCATCTCCTTGGCCAGCTTGTGCGCCAGCTCCACGGGCTGGACGCTCGCCTTGAAGGCGCGGCCGAAGAGGCCCTCGACGAGGCCTTCGAGCTTGCGCTCAACCGATTTCAGCATGTTCATCGCTGGGACCTTCCGGGGTGGGGGCCGACCAGAGGAGCAGCGGCAAGAGTACCACGGTGGCCGAGAGGGCGACACTCGCGAGGAGCACGCCCAGCGTCGCCTGGTACTCCCACACGGCGATGGGCACCGCGCGGTAGGTCGTGAACACGACGGCGAAGCCGAGGGCCCACAGCCAGAGGCGCGTCTCGACGCGACGGGCGCGCAGCGCGGCGCCGACCGCGACGGCCAGCGCCGCCCAAGCCGCCATCTGCACGAGGCTCGGCCAGGAAAGGACGACGCCCAGGACGTCCCAGACCACAGCGAGAGGGTGCTCGGCGGCGGCGAGGTCGCGCGCCAGGCGGCCCCTGGGCTGGAAGCCGGTGAAGGGGCCGCGGGGGGCGCGCACGAGCAGCAGGTAGAAGAGCGTCGCGGCGCCGGCCCAGGCGGCCGTGAGCGGGCCGCGCACGCGGCCCAGCACGGCTGCTCCCGCCGGCGCCAGCAGCGTGAGGTAGAACGGCGTCAGCAGGAGGGCGAACGTGGGCCACACGGCCGACACCGGCCGGTGACGAGTCGCGAGGAACAGGACGACGGCGAAGCCAAGATAGGCCGTGCCGACGCTGAACGAGACGTTGAAGAGCGGGAAGGCGAGCATCGCCAGCAGCCAGGCGAGTCCCGCCTGTGGGACCACCGCCCAGACCGCGATCGCCAAGGCGAGGAGCGGCAGGGTCCAGCTCGCCGGATAGGCGGGCAGCCGGGTCAGGACGACAGCCGCCGTGACGCCCGCCAGCGCCGCGCCGCCGCCGCGCTCGACGAGCTCGGCGGCGCGGCCGAGCGGGCGCACCAGACGCTGCGCCCGCCGCAGGCCGCTCGCGCCGAGCGTCCCGCTCTCGAGCACGTCGCGCAGGGCGTCGCTGAGCTCGGCCGCCGCCGGCCGCTCGATGGGCTGCGCGCGACAGGCGTCGTCGACCAGCTCCGCGAACTCCTCCGCCAGGTCCGGGCGCAGCTCGCCGAGCGGCGGCAGCCGATGCCCGACGACGTTCGACAGCGTCTCGGCCGCGGTGGCGCCGCGCAGCGGGTTCTCGCCGGCGAGCAGCTCGTAGAGCACGATGCCGGCCGAGTACACGTCGCTCTGCGGCCCGACCCTCCGTCCGGCCGCCTGCTCGGGAGACATGTAGGCGAGCGTCCCGATGACGTCACCCTCGTCGGTCAGCGTGTCCGCGTCGATCATGCGGGCGATGCCGAAGTCCATGACCTTGACCCGCCCGCCGATGTCGACCATCACGTTCTGCGGTTTGACGTCGCGATGGACGATGCCCTGGCTGTGCGCGTAGGCAAGGGCGTCGAGCAGCTCCATCCCGACGGCGGCCACGTCGGCGTCGCCGAGCTCCCCCTCGAGCTCCGCGAGAGATCGTCCCTCGACGAGCTCCCAGACGAGATAGCTGCGCTCACCGTCGCCGAAGTAGTCGTAGAGGGCGACGATGTTCGGGTGCGCCAGGGCGGCGGCCGCGTCGACCTCGCGCACCACCCTGGCCGCCATGCCGCGCCCCTCGGGGATGACCTTGAGCGCGACGCGTTCTCCGGTGCTCCGGTCCAGGGCCTCGAAGACCTCGGCGAAGCCTCCGCTGCCGAGGCGTTCGACGACCTCGTAGCGCTCGCGCCACGCGAGGTTCAGCGGTGTCGATGTGTGGGCTGTAGCAGGCAAGTCCAGTGGTCCGCGCACCCTCAGCGGCGGTGCTCCGAGGCCGTCCTGGCTCGGTATTCGGTATGGTACAATCCACTCCCTGTACGGACCGCTGGGCGAGTGGCGGAATTGGCAGACGCGCTAGGTTCAGGGTCTAGTGCACTTACGTGCATGCGGGTTCAAGTCCCGCCTCGCCCACCATCTGCTATCCGGAGGGGGTTCGCCGCGTGGACTTCTTCGACGACGACGCGAACGCCGAGCCTCTCCCCTCTTCTCCGCCACCACGCCGCCCGTCGAGCCGACGCCGCACCCGCGTCCAGCGGCTCGTCATCGTGCTCGCCGTCCTCTTCGTCGTCATCTTCCTCCTCGCCTGGTGGCTGCGAAGCTGCCAGCACGACCGCAAGGTCGAGGCCTATCGCGACTACATGAGCGGGGTGGCCACCGCGATCGACGACTCCAAAGCGCTTGGCAAGCAGCTCAGCGCGGTCGTCGACGACCCGACGCAGTTCGAGAACGGCAAGGCCCTGCTCGCCGAGCTCGACAAGCTCGCCTCTCAACAGGACGAGCTTGCCCAGCGCGCCGCGCGCCAGGAGCACCCGGATTCGCTCGCCGAGCAAGCCGACGTGTTCGCCACGGGCATGCGGGTGAGGGCGCGCGGTTTCGCGCTCTTCCGCGCGGCGATCGCCGGGGCGCTCGACAAGAAGAAGAGCGCCAAGCCGGGCGCCATCGCCGCCCTGTCCGGGTACCTGAGCGGGCCGGACGCCTACTACCAGATGCTGTTCTACGCGCCCGCGCGGCGCGTCATGAAGGACAACGACATCAGCGACGTGGCGGTGCCCACGGCGACCTACTACCTCGCCAACGACATCCTCACCGAGGAGAGCGTCACCTCCATGCTGCAGCGGCTGGGCGCCTCGGCCAAGCTCGGCGGCGTCCACGGCGTCGCCCTCGACGGCGTCACCGCCCAGCCGTCCGGCACCGCGCTGGTGCGCGGCAAGAGCGTGCCGCTGCCCGCCTCCCCCGACCTCTCCTTCGAGGTCACGGTCGAGAACCAGGGCAACACCGCCGAGGCCGACGTCCCCATCGAGGTGGTCCTCGTGCTCCCGGGCGGCGACAGGCTCAAGCAGACGGCGAGCATCGCCGCCATCTCCGCCGGCAAGAAGCAGACCGTCGAGGTCTCGGGGTTCGTCATCCCCAACACGGCGATCAGCCGAGGTGAGCACCCTGCGCGTCAAGGTCGGGCCGGTGGCCGAGGAGAAGGTGCTCACGCAACAACTCCGCCATCTACCAGTTCCTCGCTGCAGCTCCAGTAGCGCCGCCGTGGAGACGCTGCAGGACATCGCCCCCTACCTCGCGGCGGCCGCTCTCGCCGCGGCCCTCGCGCTCGCCGTCCTCCTGATGCTCCAGTGGCGCGCCCTGCGCCGCCTGCGGCGCGCCCAGATCGTGATCCTCGGCACGCACGACGAGCGCGACATCGTCGAGCACGTGCAGACGCTCGACTCCGGGGTGCGCAACCTGCGCGAGGCGGTCGAGCGCCTCACCGGCGAGCTCGACGAGCACCGCCTCCACCTCGACGAGGCGCTCACCAACCGCGCCATCGTTCGCTACGACGCCTTCCGCGACGCCGGCGGCGAACAGAGCGCCTCGCTGGCGCTCCTCGACAACCATCGTTCCGGCCTGGTCGTCACGACGATCGCGGCGCGCGACTTCGCGCGCCTGTACGTCAAGCACCTCGACAAGGGCGTCGCCGACCGCGAGCTCTCTCCCGAGGAGCAGCGCGCGGTCGACGCCGCGGTGCCGCGCCCGCTGGCGGCCCCACCGGCCGACGCGGACGCGGACGCCGACATCGAGACGACCGAGTGACGGAAGGAGGCGGCTGATGAACGGCGGCGATGCGAAGGGCAGAGTGGCCTTTCTCGGCCCCGAGGGCACCTTCACCGAGGAGGCCCTCCTCGCCAACCCCCCGGGCGACGCGCTCGATCCGTTCCCGTATCCGTCGATCCGCCAGGTGCTGGGGGCGGTCCGCGACGGAGAGGCCGAGATCGGGCTGGTCCCGATCGAGAACTCCCTCGAGGGTTCTGTCGCCATCACGCTCGACCTGCTCGCCTGGGACTTCGACGACCTCGCCATCGTCCGCGAGGTCACGCACCCTGTCCGTCATCAGCTCATCGCCCGCCGCCCGCTCGAGCTCGGCAAGATCACCAAGGTCATCAGCCACCCGCATGCCTACGGCCAGTGCCGCACCTTCCTCGACGACGCAGCTTGCCGGCGTCGAGCACGAGGCGGCCAACTCGACGGCCGACGCAGTGCGCACGGTGAGCCGCGTCGACCGCCCCTGGGCCGCCATCGGCACGCGCCTCGCCGCCGACATGTACGAGTGCGCCGTCATCCGCGACGACATCGAGGACTCGGTCGAGAACCGCACGCGCTTCGTGTATCTCGCCCGTCAGGCCGCGGCACAAGACCAGGACGCGGCCTTCAAGACGAGCATCGTCTGCGGCATCGACCAGGACGAGCCCGGCAGCCTCCTCCTGATCCTCTCGGAGTTCGCCTACCGGCACATCAACCTGAGCAAGGTGGAGTCGCGCCCGTCCAGGCTCGCCCTGGGGCACTACATCTTCTTCATCGACTTCGAGGGACGCGCCGGCGACGCCCCTGCCGCGCAGACGCTCAAGTGCCTCGCCTGCAAGCTCCCCTGGCTCAGAGTGCTGGGCTCATATCCCGTCTGA
Organism: uncultured Thermoleophilia bacterium; assembly: GCA_963707855.1. Taxonomy (GTDB): domain Bacteria; phylum Actinomycetota; class Thermoleophilia; order UBA2241; family UBA2241; genus UBA2241. The sequence goes on along the minus strand of CAVPRQ010000025.1, from coordinate 46,337 downwards.
CCAGACGCAGGCGCGCGGTATGATGACCGCGGACGCAAGCATCCGGGAGGCGACATGGAGAGCCTGAAGGTCACGATCCGTCGGGCCACCGCCGACGACCAGAGCATGCTCTATCTTCTCGCCGAGGAGAACCTCTGCCCGCTCGCCCTGCGCGCCGGCCACCCGGAGCGCTTCGACGGCGCCGCCTTGCTCGAGCTCCTCCAGCGAGCGGAGGTGTACCTGGCCGAGACCGAGACCAGGGCGATCGCCGGGTACGTCGCCTTCGACGAACACGGCGACGAGGTTGACCTGCGCTGCTTCTGCGTCAGCCCCGCGCACGAGGCGCGGATGGTCGCCAACCGGCTCATGGACTGGGTCGAGGGGCTGGCCATCAGCCGTGGCCGGCGGCGCCTCACGGCCGCGGTGCCGGCCGGCGACAAGTCGTCGCTGCACCTGTACCACCGGCACGACTTCACGTCGCGGGCGGCAGACGGTCAGACAGACATGATCGCGCTCGAGAAGCGCCTGCCCGAGCGCTGAGAGCGGGCGAGGTCGCCTTGCGCGTCACCGTCCTCAGCGTGCCCTATCACCTCGGACGCGAGGGTGAGGGCATGGCGCTCGGGCCCGGCAGGTACCTCGAGGGAGGCCTGGTGGCCGCGCTCGAGGAGCGCGGCCACCAGGCCTCCCTCGTCCAGGTCATGCGGCCGGGCTCGTTCACGACCGAGCTCGCCGCAGTCATCGACGTGAACGGCGGCCTGGCTGCCGCCGTGCGTCGCGCCGTGGCCGCGGGCTCGCTGCCGCTGGTCGCTGGCGGCAACTGCAACGTCTCTCTCGGCATGACCGCCGGGCTGGGTGCCCCCCAGACGGCCGTCGTATGGTTCGACGCCCACGGCGACTTCAACCACCCTGAGACCTCGCCAAGCGGCTTCCTCGACGGCATGCCGCTGGCCATGGCCACGGGGCGCGCGCACGCCGGCGCCTGGGCGCAGCCCATGGGCGCCGTCGACCCGCGCGCAGTCGTCCACGTGGGCGGGCGTGACTTCGACCCCGACGAAGTCGTCGGTTTCGCGGCCGAGGGCGTGCACGTCGTGACGTGCAACGGTCTGCGCGGCGGCGGCGAGGGCGGCCTCGAGGTCGCCCTCGCCGCCGCCGCGCCCCTTGCCACGCACGTCTACGTCCACGTCGACATCGATGTCCTCGATCTCGCGACCGCGCCCGGCGTCGACTTCCCCTCGCCCGGCGGCCTGACGCCCAGCGAGGTGGTCGCCGCTGTGGCTGCGGTCGGCGAGACGCTGCCCGTCGCGGGGCTGTCGGTGACGGCGTACGACCCGGAGCGCGACGACGAGCGCGAGACGACGCGCGCGACGGGCACCGACCTCATGTGCCGGCTCGTCGACGCCGTCGCGCGTCAGAAGTACAGGTAGAGCCGCTCGCCGACGAAGGCGCGGTCGTACACCCAGTCGCACGCCCAGAGCGGCTCGCGCACGCAGCCGTGGCTCGCGGGGTAGGGCGGCACCACCGGGTAGCCGTGGATGCCCATCGCGCCGTAGAACCTCATGAAGCGGGGGAGCGCGACCGAACCGTCGTAGGTCGCGCTCATCGGTCTCTTGCCCAGGATGCTCAAGGCGCCCTCGGGCGTGTTGCCGGTGGCGCCCGTCGAGACGGGCACGATGCCGAGCACCACGCCCTGCTTGACGACCATGATGATCTGCCGCGTCTCGTCGATCTCGAGGTGCCGTTCCGGCGACGCGTACCTCGGTTTGATCCTCACCGCGCCGTCCAGCCTGCGCCAGTCGTCGTAGTCCATGACGTACGTCCGCGGCAGGCGGTAGGTCTTCTGGAAGGCGACGACGGCGTCGGCGACGGCGCTGGTGAACGTCTCGCCGGTGCCGGGTACGAGGATGCGCAGGCGGCTGAGCTGGGTGAGCACTCCGCGAACGCGCGGGCCTCGCGAGCCCACCGCCAGGCGGCGCCACTCGAGCTTGACGCTCGTCGTGATGGTCCTCGTGGCGAGCCCGGCGGCCGGCGCGAGCTCGAAGCGCACGCTGAACCTCTCGATGCCGTGCAGCGGCACGAGCAGCGCGGCGCGCCCGTCCACGCAGCGACCGCGCACCGTGGCCACGCGGCGGCCGCGATGGTAGACGCGGGCGACGACGCCCCCGCTGTAGGTCGACGGCGACACCCTCAGCACGAAACGCGTGCTCAGAAACGGGATCAGCGCTCCGTGGCTCACGTTGACTGCCGGCTTGACGACGAGCGGCGCCGGCGCGCTGAGGCTGCCGTCGGCGACGAGGCGCGCCGTCACGTCGCCGCCGTGCGCCGGCGTGAAGGCGAACGAGAAGGCGCCGCTGGCGTCGGTCAGCGCCGTGCCGAGGTCCCCGCCGGCGAGCGCCACGGCGACCTCCTGCCCCTCGACGGCCGGGTCGACGACGCCGGCGACCGTCACCGAGGCGCCGTACACGATGGTGGACTGTGACAGCGTGCAGGTGAGGGTGGCCGCGGCGGCCGGGGCGGCCGCGAGCAGCGCGCTCGCGACAAGGGTCGCGAGCACGGCCAGGACGGCCGCCGCGCGCGGCGACCAAACACTGTGTGTCGAAGCCGAAGGACCATGTCCGTGTCTAGTATCGGATACCGGCCTGCGTTCCTGCACCCCGGCGCTCGTCATGGCCGCCGCCCGACGGTAGCATTACCGGACGCCCGCCCGACGCGAGGAGTCACGATGCTCGACATCAAGCTGGTGCGCTCGAACCCCGACGTGGTCCGCGCAGCGCTCGAGCGCCGCGGCAGTACGCAGTCGCTGGACGAGTTCCTCGCGGTCGAGTCTGAGCGCCGCCGTCTGACCACCGAAGTCGAGACGATGCGCGCCGAGCGCAAGACGGCGAGCGACGAGATCGCCAAGGTCAAGAAGGCCGGCGGCGACGCCGGCGATGGCGATCGCCGCCATGCGCGCCCTGGGCGACACCATCAAGGAGCGCGAACAGGAGCTCGAGACCGTCGAGGCGCGCATGCGCGACATGCTCCTCGACATCCCCAACCTCGTCCTCGACGACGTCCCGAGCGGCGGCGAGGACGACGCGGTCGAGCTGCGCCGCATCGGCGAGCCGCGCCACTTCGACTTCGAGCCCCGGGACCACCTCGACCTCGGCGTCGCCCTCGACCTCATCGACATGGAGAGGGCCGCGAAGGCCAGCGGTTCGCGCTTCGCCTACCTCAAGGGCGACCTCGTCCTGCTTGCAGTTCGCCCTCGTGCGCTTCGGCCTCGAGATCGTCGCCGAGAAGGGGTTCCGCCCGGTGGTCCCGCCGGTCCTCGTCCGTGAAGAGGCCATGTACGGGACCGGCTTCTTCCCCACCGACCGCGCCCAGATCTACCAGACGACCGATGGCGACTGCCTCGTCGGCACCTCCGAGGTGCCGCTCGCCGCCATGCACATGGACGAGTTCCTCGAGGCGGAGCGCCTGCCGCTGCGCTACGCCGCCTACTCGACGTGCTTCCGTCGCGAGGCCGGCGCCGCCGGCAAGGACACGCGCGGCATCCTCCGCGTCCACCAGTTCGACAAGGTCGAGATGTTCTCGTTCTGCCTCCCCGAGCAGGCCGAGTTCGAACACGAGCTCATCCTCTCGGCCGAGGAAGACATCCTGCAGCTCCTCGGCATCCCCTACCGCGTCGTCAACATCGCCGCCGGCGACCTCGGCGCCCCGGCGGCGAAGAAGTACGACTGCGAGGCGTGGCTGCCGGGCCAGGGCCGCTATCGCGAGGTCACGAGCTGCTCGAACTGCACCGACTACCAGGCGCGACGCCTCAACTGCCGCTACCGCACCGAGAAGGGCCCGCGCTTCGTGCACACGCTCAACGGCACCTGCATCGCCATCGGCCGCACGCTGATCGCGATCATGGAGAACTACCAGCGCGCCGACGGGTCGATCGAGGTGCCCAAGGTCCTGCGCCCGTACGTGGGCAAGGAGACGCTGGGCGGCTGAAGACGGGAGGGCGACACGCCCGCCCGCGGGCGCGTCAGTCGACCGGCTCGGCGTCGCCGAACGCGGCGCCGCCGCCGTTCTCGCGCCAGGGGATCAGGTAGCAGCTCACGTCGAGGGCCGGGAAGGCGTTCTCGATCAGCGCCCGCACGCGGCGCAGGTCGCGAGCGAGGATCTCCTGCTGGTCGAACCCCAGACCCCCCAAGGCATGCTCGTAGGCGCGGCAGTCCTGGTGAGAGACGAGGATCACCTTGCGCACGCTCCCCGCGGAGATCTGCGTCGTGATGCACTCCATGGCCACGCGCCGCTCCATGCCGGGGCGCACGAACACCAGCGGCCCGCCGGGCACGAGCAGCCTGTCCGCGCCCTCGATCTCGCGGGCGGCGAGCAGGCGGGAGAGCGTGTCGGCGATGCGCCCGTCGGAGCAGGCGATGAGAAGGTGTTCCACGAGCGGCAGTATCCCATACGGATGGATAGCGGCCAAGCGCGCGATCGTGAGCGCAAACGACGCACGGGGCCGCGCCCGCCTGCGGCGGCGCGCCCCCGTGCTATCCTCGTTCAGCCCCGCGGAGGGGTGGCCGAGAGGTCGAAGGCAGCGGTCTTGAAAACCGCCAGCGGGGCGACTCGCTCGTGGGTTCGAATCCCACCCCCTCCGCCACTTCTGCAGGCCTTCTGTGTCGCTTGAGGCGCTTCCCCGAGGCCCGCGAGCCGCGCGCTTCTCCGTCTTGGCACCGGTTTGGGGCAGTTTCCCTTCAGCTCTGCTGCCGCTACGCCCATCGCAGCCTTCAGCACGCCGTTCAGCGTCTCCGCCGCCTCGTCCTGCATGTCCGGCATGACGCGGGAATACGTGTCCAGAGTGATGTTGACGGTCGAGTGTCCCAGGCGCCCAGGGACTGCCTTGGAGTGAATCCTCTGGCGAAGCGGCAGCGTCGCGCGAGCGTGGCGAACATCGTTGAAGCGGACTGTCTGGCCCCGCCCACTGACCACCTTGTGCCACTGAGCCGAGAAGCGGTTGGGAGTCCTCGGGCGACCGTCGTTCTCGCACAGCACGAGATCGTTGTCCTGATGCGCCGGCCCCTTCTCAAGGCGTAGCGCGGCCTGCAGGCGGCTTGTGCCGTCGCAGGCGGTTGCCGTCGAGGCCATGAGCGAGATGGATCGCTGATCCTTCCCTGTCTTCGGACTCTTGAAGAGCAGCCCGGCGCGCTGTCTCCCGACCGGCCACCGTTTCGAGGACTGCGCCGCGCCGTCAGCTCGTCCGGCCCACATCGGTGCGGCTGTCTCACGGGCGATGTGCGCATACCGCCCCAAGGCGCCCGTCCCGGAATACGAGCGCCAGTGTAGCCGACCGAGGCCGACGCTCATGTCCTAGACCGGTCAACCCGCAAGGTGGACAATGGCCGAAGGAGGTTGACGTGGCGCTGACCTGCATCGAGGCGCTGACGGCTCTGCACCGCGCCATGCTTCGCCACCACGGACGTGACCGCCATGGGGCCGCCACGAGGGCAGTCACAGCGCGGTCCAGGAACGTGCTGGCGCAGCACGCGTCGGCGCTCTACCTGCCTGCCGTCTCAGGGGGCTAACAGGGGCCACCCCCACAAGGACCCCACGCACATACAAAGCGAGCGGGGCGAGCCTCTACCCGCTCCAGAGAGGACCACGATGGACGAGATGAAGGCTGCGCACGACAAGAGCGAGAGCCGAGTACAAGGCCGCGCACGACAAGAGCGAGGCCGCGGCCAAGGCCGCGCACGACAAGGACAAGGCCGAGCATGACGAGCGCACACAGGCTGAGGATGACGAGAGCAAGAAGGCGTGGCGACGCTGACCGACGTACACGTGACCGCCGACGCCGAGCCGGGAACGGCCTGGCGGTTGCCCCCCGGCCCACCACGGTGCGGCTGTCTATCCCGGTCGTCCCGGAAACGAGCGCCAGCGTAGCCGACCGTCACCGACGCTACCCCTCGGGCCGGTCGGCCAGCAAGGGCGACGATGCAGAGTCCCGCCACCCATCGAGGCGGCGGGACTCTTCATCGACCGGCCACCGTATCGGGGACTTCGCCCACACGCACAGATCGTCTGGTCACTCCAGAGCGTAGGCGATCCAGACACCGTCGTCTCTCCACCTATGTCGGCAGCATCTCGTCGAGGCTCCGCACAGACTCCCTGATGCCCGAGATCCTGGCTACGGCCTCGTCCATGGCGGACTCTACGTCGGGGTCCTGCTCGGCCGTGCCTGCGGTGAGCAGCGGCTCCAAGGCACGCTTGTCGCGCAGGGCGCCCAGAGCCATGGCGGCGCCCTTGCGCACCCCCGCGTCCTCGTCGTTCAGCGCGGCGATCAGTGTCTCCATGATGCGAGGGTCGCCGGTACCGGCGACGCCGTCGTCGAAGTGGCCGAGGATCACGGCGGCGAAGCCGCGATCCGCCCAGTTCACGTCCTTCAGCGCAGCGACAAGCGCGTCCACGACGCCAGGGTCGTTCATGTTGCAGAGCGCCTGGCCCGCGCAGAGTCGTACATCGGAATCCTCGTCCTTCAGCGCAGCGATCAGCGCCTCCAAAGCGCGCGCGTCCGGGCCTGCGACGACGAGGTTCCCAAGGGCCCGGGTGGCGCAATAGCGTACCGTCGCGTCCTCGTCCTTCAGCGCAGCGATCAGCGGCTCCTTGGCACGCGGATCGGGGCTGGCGGCGAGAACCACGGCGGCGCAACAGCGTACAGCGCGTCCTCGTCCGTCAGCGCAGCGATCATCTCCTCACTGACCCGGGGGTCGTTGACGTTGGAGAGCGCCTCGATTGCGGCATTGCGCACATCACTATCCTTGTCCCTGAGCGCCCCGATCAGGCCCTCCACATCCCGCTCTTTCTTCAACTTCTCGATGTTTGGCCGGTTCGACTTCCCGAACAGTCCCATGGCCTCTCCTTCCAGACCCGGCGAGTCTACTCCCACGAACGCATGAATGATCCGCGGCGGGCGACGTCGCCTCGCCGCCGATCAGCCGAGCGAGATACCAGCAGGCCCGCCACCCGTCAGGGCAGCGGGCCTCATCGGCGGCCGGGTAGTCGTCACCGGGCGCACTCGACCCGGCAGCCACCGCGAGCTTCAGCCGAGGCCGCCGGCAGCCGATGAATGCACCGACTGTGGTTGGAGCTGCGGGCACAGGAGGCTGCAGGCATGGACAGGTATGATGACGTTCTCAAGCCTCACGCTGTCAAGGCGATCGCGTTCCAGGTCGTGGTCGGCGGGGGCGTGGGGATCCTGGCGGTCGCCGTTGCCGTCCTGATCAGCGGGCTGACCTAAGGCCGGGAGCGGCGGCGAGGCGCAGGCCGGGCGTGACGCACGCCGGGCGTGACGTACGCCGGACACGGGCCAAGAGGTGGCACGCCGAGGCCCGCCTCGGTGCTGACGGCGGGCCTCGGGTACTGGTGGGCCGGGCGAAGGCGACTGGGCGATTGCGCCGCCCGGCCCGTGACCAGAGTAGGCGGCACTCGTACCGACTGCAATGATGTCGTGTTGCCACCGCGGTAGACACCGCGACGGGCGGAGGCCAGGCTCGAACTCGAAAACCGCCAGCGGGGCGACTCGCTCGTGGGTTCGAATCCCACCCCCTCCGCCAGCGTTCCCACCAGACTGAGTCGGCACGGAAGCGGCGCCGACGGCCCTGCGGCCGCCGGCGCCGTCCGTTCCTTCAGACCCGTCCGTGCGAGCGGCCGCCGCTAGACCTCCTCGGCCGGACCGCCGCGACGGGCCCTGACGATGAGCCAGAGGACTACGCCGACGACCACGACGACGCCGACGATGATCGCGACCCAAAGGCCGAGGTTCGACGTCTCCTCCTCGACCGCCTTCGGCGTCAGGTCGTAGTACGCCCACGGCATCGACGCGCTGAGGAAGGCGAACTCCGGGCCGTCCTTGCCGCCGTTGCCGGTGAGCTTCCAGCCGTCCCACGTCGAGGTGCGGTAGGCCTGCAGCTTGTACGGGTGGACGGTGACGAAGCACGGGCGTCCTCGTACATGACCTGCTGCATCTGGTGGATGTACTCGGCGCGCTTGTCCGCGTCCATCTCCTGGGCCTGCAGCGCGTCGAGGCGGCCGTACTCGTGCGTTGTCCCACGAGAACTCGTTCCAGCCCTCGATCTGCGCCGGCGTGAAGCACGTCAGCGTCTGGCCGGGGTCGAAGTAGCCGTCCCACTCCCAGTAGTAGGCGTCGAAGTCGGGGTAGAACGTGTCGCCCTTGTAACCCCAGATGTTGTCGAAGTAGACGCCCTGGTCCTGGACGCTGAACTCCACGTCGATGCCGACGGCCTCCCACCAGCCGGCGATCAGCTTGCAGGCCCGCGCCGCCTCGGGCGTCTCCTTGTCGGCCCACAGACGCAGCTGATCGGCTTGCCCTTGTACTCGCGCACGCCGTCGCCGTCCGAGTCGGGGTAGCCGGCGTCGTCGAGCATCTGGTTCGCCGTGTCGGGGTCGTAGCCGCGCATCTGCGTGTCGTCGGGCGCCCAGGCGTAGTCCGGGTCGCTCCAGGTGTCGGGCGGCAGGAAGGTGTAGCCGGGGACCCCGCGACCGCTGTACGCGTTCTCGAGGATCTTGTCGCGGTCGATGGCGTACTCGAGGGCGCTGCGGAACTCCGGGTCGCGCAGAGCGGGGTGGCCGCCGGACGGCCCGTCGTAGCAGTTGAAGCCCACGTAGTCCCAGTTCCAGAAGTTGTACTCGCGCGTCTCGACGCCCTCGGTGGCCTTGATCTTGTCGTACTGCGCGGGCGGGAACATGTAGATGGCGTCGAGGTTGCCGCTGATGAAGTCCTGGACCATCGTGTCGCCGTTCTGGTAGACGACGAAGATGACCTCATCGGGCTTCGGCGCGCCCCAGGTAGAAGTCCGTCGTAGGCCTCCATGCGCAGGTAGTCGTCGCGCTTCCACTCGACGACCTGCCACGGCCCGTTGCCGATGCAGGGCGGGTCGTTCTGGAACTTGACCGTGGCCTCCTTGGCGCTCATCTCGCCGAAGATGTGCTCGGGCAGGCAGGCGAGCCAGATGGTGAGCATGTTCGCCACCGGCGTCTTGCAGTACACCTTGTAGGTGTACTTGTCGACGACCTCGGCGTGGTCGACGCCGGTGAGGAACATGGCGAAGTTCGCGATCTGTTGCTCGATGATGAAGTTGTAGGTGAAGGCGGCGTCCTCGGCCGTGACCTCCTCGCCGTCGTGCCAGGTCATGCCCTCGTTCATGTGGAACGTCCAGACGAGCTCGTCGTCCGAGAGCTCCCAGCTCTTGGCGATCCCGTCGTCGGTCGGCTTGAAGGTGTCCCAGTCGCGGGCGACCATGAGCAGGTACTCGTTGCCGTAGATCTCGTAGACGTTGTTGGTCCAGCCGATGAGCGGGTTGAGGTTGTCGATCTCGCCCATCCAGCCGATCTTGACCACGACCTTGCCGCCGTCCGGCGCCGGGCTTGCGCTCTCGCCAAGGGCCGCGCCGGGCCCGAGAGCGGCGGCGAGGCCCAGCGTGACGAGCACGCAGAACGAGCGCGGTCGACCAGCGACCTGCGTCTTGATCGTCCTCATGGCTCCCCCTTGACGAGTCCCCCACGGGATCCGACCGGCAGTCCGTGCACCGGCCGCTGCGGCTGACGCCATGCTCACAGCATCGCTCCGGCCGCGTCAATGTCGGGCGCGGCCGAGCGCGCAGCGGTCGACGCGAAACAGGAACGACGGGCGGGGCGGGCCTCACGGCCCGCCCCGCCCGTCGTCACCACTCTCCGCGACGCCGTTCCGCGGGCTCGCCCGTCGGCTCAGGCCTCGGCGGCCTCGGCCGCGTCGCCGGCCGGCGGCTCCTCCGCCGGCGGCGTGTACGCGGTCCACGGGTCGACCTTGTCGCCGCCCCAGCCGCAACAGCCGAATCCTTCGCCCTTCGCCATCTTGTAGCCGATCACGATGCCGGCGCCGACGAGCACCGCGAGCGCAAAGAACAGCAGCTTCTTCATGTGTGACCTCCTCCTCCGTGAGCTTCTCGCATCGTACCCTATCGTGACCGCGGCGATGCCCGCACGCCTTTGCGCCGCAGAAGATGGCCGTAGTAGGCTGCGGCGCCATGTGGGTCGTCGTCCACGTGTACGTCGGACTCGCCATCGCGGCGCTCGTCAAGGAGCCGGTGTGGCTCGTGGCCGTGCTCGCCTTCGGCTCGCACGTCCCCCTTGACCTCATCCCGCATTGGGACTACACGGTCTCGCGGCACCCGATCGCCTGGGGCTGGGTCGACTTCCTCGCCGGCTGCGCGACCCTGCTCGTCTGCCTGCTCGCCCTCGAGATGCCCTGGTGGCTGGTCGCCATGGGGCCGCTCTCCGGCGCCCCCGACTTCGACGTCCTCGTCGCCGCCGTCCGCGGCCACGACGCGCCGCACTGGTTCCCGAGCCACTGGAAGCGCTTCCCGCACGGCAAGTGCGGTCCGGTCTTCGGCGTCGGCGTGCAGGCCGTCATCGTCGCCCTCTGCGTGGCGGCGATCCTCGCCGGCCGGCCGTACTGAGCGTGCGGCGCCGGTCACGACGCGCTCGATCGTCCATCACACACTCGCCCTCTCCGTCGCCGATACGTTGAGCTCCGGCGCGGACGGGTGTTGACTTCGTCTGGGCGACGAGAAGGGAGCACACGTGGAAGAGGACGTACAGGTCAAGCAGCTGCCAGCTCAACTCGCGCTGGTCGTGCGCAAACGGGTGAAGATGAGTGAGGTCGCCGCGGGTATGGGCGAGGCGTTCGGCGAGCTGATGCGGCACGCGCAGGCGACCGGCGCGCAGTTCATGGGGCCGCCGTTCACGTCTCTACCCCGAGATGCCCAGCGAGGAGTTCACGTTCCTCGTGTGCATGCCCGTGGCTCCGGGCGCGGTCGCCGGCGACGGCGTGGAGCTCGAAGAGCTGCCCGCCGTCGAAGCGGCGACGTTGCTCTACAAGGGGCCCTACGGCGGCATGGAGCCGTCCTGGCGGCGCCTCATGGAGTGGGTCGGCAGCGAGCGGCCGTCAGCCTGGGGGCCCGATGCGCGAGGTCTACCTGAACGACCCCGATCAGGTCGGGGAGGACGAGCTGCTCACCGAACTGGTGATGCCGCTGGCGTGAGCCGCAGCGCGTTCAGCGGGAGGGGCGGGCGGGGCCGGACGCTTTCGCGTCCGGCCCCGCCCGCCCCTCCTCACCTGCAGCAGCTCCCGCGCGAGCTCTTCCGCGAACACGGCCTGGAAAGTCAGGTCCCGCACGTGGATGCGCTCGTCGTGGTTGTGGGTCAGGTCGCCGGTGATGTCGCTGGCTTCTTCGATGTACGGACCGAAGCCGTAGGCGACGACGTCCGGGAACGCGGCGCGGAACCAGTTCGAATCGGTGAAGCCGACGCAGTGCAGCGAGACCATGCGCGCCCCGGGGACGCGGCGCTCCATGACGCGGTCGATCGCCTCGCTCAGCGGGCTCGGGTCGGCCGACCCGTTGCCCATCACGCTGCCGACGAACTCGAGCTCCCACGGCGCGTCGATGCCGGCGAGGGCACGCTCGACCTCGACCCTCACCTCGTCCTCGCCGCGCCCGGCGAGCGTGCGGCAGTCGACGGTGACGACGACCTGCTCGGGAAAGACGTTGATCGCCTCGGAGCTCGAGTGGACGATGGTCGGCGAGAAGGTGATGCCGTAGTGCGGCTCGAGGAGGCGCGCCGTCGCGTCGTCGCGCTCGTGGAGCTCGGCGAGCGCCGCGCGCGCCGTCGCCGCGTCGAGAAGCCGCCGGCAGAGGTCGTCGTCGTCGACCAGCAGACGCACGTAGTCGGCGGGCAGGGTCTCCATGTGGACGTCCGCCTGGTACTCGTGCAGGGCCTGGACGATCTGCGCCGCGGCGACCACCGCGTTGCCCTTGTGCAGCGGCACCGACGCGTGCCCCGCCTCGCCGTGGACCGTGAGGCGGAACTGCGCGGTCCCTTTCTCGCCGGTGTTGAGCTCGTAGACACGCTCTCCGCGGATGAGCTGGAACTCGCCGCCGCCCTCGTTGAGGAGGTAGTCGCTGCGCACCAGGTCGGGACGGTTCTGGACCAGCCAGCGGGCGCCGCAGATCGGTGCCCTCCTCCTCGTCGGCGGTGGCGGCGTAGATCGACGGCGCCGGCGAAGTCGCGGCCGGAGGCGGCGAGGCGGCTCACGGCGACGGCGTGGGCGGCGACGAGGTTCTTGATGTCGCCGGCGCCGCGGCCCCAGACGTGGTCGTCCTTGACGACGCCGGCGAACGGCGGCACGCTCCACGAATCCGGCTCGGCCGGCACGACGTCCATGTGGGCGAGCAGGAGCAGCGTGGGGCCGGGGCGCGTCCCCTCGAGGCGCAGGATGAAGTTCGCCCGCTCCGCGGGCTCGCCGACGATCTGCCCCTCGAGCCCGCGCGCCCTGAACCACGCGTCGAGCAGGCGTGCCGTCTCGGTCTCGTTGCCGGGGGGGTTCGAGGTGTCGACCTTGATCAGGTCGACGAGCAGGTCGACGACCTCCTTCTGGACCTCGGCCACGACCTTCGCGTCAACGCCTGCGATCTCCACCTCGACCTCCTGAGCCGCCGTCCGCCGATGTGCCGCTGCGATGATATCGCCCGGACGGGGCGGCCGCTTCCGGCCGCGCGCGGCACCTATGCGGTACACTTTCCCCCCGCGCGGAGAAGTGGCCGAGTGGCTGAAGGCAACCGCCTGCTAAGCGGTTAAGGGGCGACAAGCTCCTTCCCGGGTTCGAATCCCGGCTTCTCCGCCAGCTTCCACCCACGTTGTGAGGCCGCGTCGCCCGGCGCGGTATACTGCTCTCCCCAGTGCGCCTGTAGCTCAGCTGGATTAGAGCGTCGGTCTACGGAACCGAAGGCCGCAGGTTCGAATCCTGCCAGGCGCACCACTTCCGCTCCCCACTCAGCCGCCGCCGACCCTCTCGACGGCCGCGGCCTGGCCGCGCTACGCGTTGACGTGTTGCAGGAGCTCGTAGACCAGGTACGCGGGCCACACCAGCGCCTGAAAGACGCCGTAGAGGCCGTCCCAGAACGACGTCGCACTGCCGATGTAGTAGACCAGCGCGCCGATGAACCCGAGTCCGTAGACCGGCCCCGCCGCCGGCGGCGCCCGCATTCGCGTTGCTGCCTGCCATTCTCACTCCCTTGCCGTCACGCCGGCCGCCCTCAACTCGAGCGTCGCGCCATCACGAGCCCCGCGATGGCGTAGACGATCAAGCCGACGATGCCGATCCAGAGGAACGACCCTGAAGTTCGCGAACACGATGCCGGCCACGATGAACCCCAGCAGGACGGCCCCGATGATTATGGCGGCGCACCTTGAGCGCGAACATTTCGCGCCTCCCTAGGCTCGACTTCTCACGGAGAGGCCATCCTACTCGCTGTCGGTGCCCGCCTGCGCTACGCCGCCACCACGCGCTGCCACGCGGCCGAGTACAGCTTGCGCCGCCTCGCCGACGTCGCCGAGCACCTCGGCGCGCTCCATGTCGGCCTCGGTCGGGATGATGATGTCGGCGACGGGGTTCTCGGCCTTGACCGTCGTGAGCGCCTCCTCGCTGACCGGCAGGTAGCCGACCCAGAGCGCGTTCTCCGCCGACACCTCCGGGCGCATGAGGTAGTCCATGAACAGGTGCGCGCCGTACCGGCTGTTGCCGCCCACCGGGATCACCAGGGTGTCGACCCAGGTCGAGAACCCTTCGTCGGGAAAGACGTAGCGCACCTTCTTCTCGCCGCCCTCGCCCATGTTGTTGACGGCAAGGGCGACCTCGCCGTTCCAGCAGTGCGTGATCGGCGCCTTGCCGCTGACGATCTCGCGGTACGAGTTGGTGATGACGTACTTCTGGACCAGCGGCTTCTGCTCGATGAGCTTGTCCGCCGCCGCGTTGATCTCGTCCTCGTTCGTCGTGTTGAGCGAGGAGCCGAGGAGCTTCAACGCGGCCCCCAGGCACTCGCGCTCGTCGAACATCATCGAGATCTTGCCGTCGTACTTGGGGTCCCAGAGGTCCGCCCAGCGGGTGATGGGGTCGTCGAGGATGTCGGTGCGCAGGCAGTAGCCGGCCGTCCCCCACATGTACGGCACCGTGTAGTTCAGGCCGTCGGTGCCCGGATCGTAGACCGGGTCCTGGAACGCCGGCAGCGTGTTCTGCATGTTGGGCAGGTACTCGAAGTCGAGTGGCTCGACCATGCCGCTCTTGATCAGGACGCTCGCGGTATAGCCGGTGGGGACGGCGATGTCGTAGCCCGTGGCGCCCGCCTTGAGCTTGGCGAGCATGGTCTCGTTGTTGTCGAAGTAGGTCTCCTTGACCTTGATCCCGTACTCGGTCTCGAAGCCCTTGCGCACCGACGGAGCGAGGTACTCCGCCCAGTTGAAGACGACGATCGCCTCGGGCTTCGTCTCGTCCATGGGCGGCAGGGTGGCGCCGGCCGCCGGCTCGCTCCTCCTCGGACTCGCCGCAGGCGGCGAGCAGCGTCCCGGCGGCCGAGAGCGAGAGGCCCAGGGCGAGGGCCCGGGCGACGAACTCGCGCCGCGTGAGCCCTCCGTCGCGGAGACGCCGGGCGAGATCGAGGATGGTGTCGTCGCGACTCATGGCTCCCCCTTCGTGCGCTGTGTCGCGGCGGCGGCAGGCGGCGCGCCGCGTTCCGGCCGAGACCGCCGTCGGAAAGGCGCGACGCCCTCCCGTCCATCATAGGACGGGAGGGCGTCGCCTGCCTGTTGTCCGGATTCCCGGGCCGAGCGATTCCGCCCGGGCCCGCGCTGTCAGTCGCGCGAGAGCAGGAACAGGTAGAGCAGCTGCAGCAGCGCGGCGAGGGCGCCGGCGACGTAGGTCATGGCGGCCGCCGTCAGGGTCTTGCTGACGCCTTCCTGCTCCGGGCCGCTCGCGAGGCCGAGCGCCGCGACCTGCGCCTTGGCGCGGCTCGAGGCGTTGAACTCGACCGGCAGCGTCACGAGCTGGAAGAGCACGGCGAACGCGTACAGGATCAGCGCGATCGTGAACAGCGTGCCCGCTCAGGTTCTGGATGAGGAAGCCGCCGAAGAGGAAGAACATCCAGGCCTGCGACGAGAAGGCCGCGATCGGCCAGATCGCGGTGCGCGCCCGCATGGGCGCGTAGGCCGTCGCGTGCTGGATGGCGTGACCGACCTCGTGCGCCGCGACCGCCGTCGCGGCGATGCTGCGCCCCTCGAAGACCGGCTGCGAGAGGTTCACGGTGCGCTTGCGCGGGTCGTAGTGGTCCGAGAGCGGGCCCGCCTTGGAGGCCAGGACCGGCACGTCGCTGAGTCCGTTGCTGTCGAGGATGCGCCGCGCCACGTCGGCGCCGCTCAGGCCGCTGCCCACGGGGATCTTCGAGTTGCGCGCGAACGTGCTCTTGAGCCAGCCCTGCACGGAGAGGCCCAGGACGAGCGGGATGATGAAGAACACGACCAGGTAGCCACCCATCGTTGCCTGCTCACACCTTTCATTCGTCGATCTGAGTCCGGTCCTCTCGAGGAGCGGCCCGGAGGCATGCCGGCAAGTGTATTCCCATTCGTGGCCTGAGGAATGCGCGCGCGGCGGCGGGCGCGGGCATGAGGCCGCCCCGCGCGCCGGTCGTCACGTCCTGCCGTCACGAACGCGATCGCTGGCCAGCGCGGCAGCGGCGAGCCTCGCGCACGCAGCGGGTCGTCGTCCTCGAGCGCCGCGACGAGGTGCGGCGCCGCGATCTCGCCCATGCGCCCGAGGACGCACACGAGCCCCGGTGCGCACGTTCGGAAGCTCTTGCTCGTCGTGGAGCATGTACAGCACGGGGCCGAGGGCCGGCGCCCCGATCTCGGCGAGCGCCACGGTGGCGTGCGCGAAGGCGGGATCCCAGTCCTCGCAGTCGGGGCTGCGCCGGGCCTGCGCCAGGACCAGCAGCGCCGGCGGGCACCGCCGGCTCGCCGATCTGCCCGAGGATGCGCGCCGCGAACAGGCCGACGTAGCGGTCGTGCAAGACGTGCGCCAGCGGCCACACCGCCTGCTCGCCGAGGGCGGCGAGCGCCCGCGCCGCCTCGTCCCGCACGTGGCCGTCGCGAAGGCGCCGTCACCCAGGTCCTCGCCAGCCCGTCAAGGGCGTGCCGTGCGGCCTCGCGGACGACCGGGTCGCGGTCGAACGAAGCGCAGCGGAGCGGTCCGGCGGCGGCGGCGACGCCCGTGAGCTCCAGCGCCCGTGCCGCCAGGCAACGGCGGCGCGCGGGACCCGCCCGCAGCGCCTCCACGAGTGCGGAGAAGGCGGTTGGTCCGATGCGGGCGAGCGTCGTGCAGCCGATCTCGCCCAGCGAGTCCAGACGCCCGATCAGGGCAGGGACGGCCTCGCCGCCCATGGCGACCAGGTCGTCACTGATCCGGCCGGCGTGCGACTTCTGCTCGAGGCTGCGCCGGCGCGACCGGCGCGCCAGCTCCTCGGTCAGACGCTCCGCCAACGACGTCGCTCGTTCCGGAGCGTGTTCGGGGAACGTACCCATGGCCGACTCCCTCTCGTCGCCAAACGGTCGCACTGCTAGGGTACCCATGTGGCAGAGGTCCCATAACGATGGCGGGGCGGCCATGCAGGCCACCCCGCCGCCGTTTCCGGGTCTCTTGCCTCGCGCCGGCCTCCGACCTGCGCGGCGCAGCGAGAGTCACGCCGCTTGGCGTACCGCTTCTGCCTCGAAGCCGACCCTGATCTAGCCGCCGGCGAGCCAACCGCCGGTCTCAAGCGCGACGTCCCACGCGCAGCCGTGGTCCTCGCGCTCGACCCCGGTCTCCGCCGTGAACACGACGTGCTGGCCGCCCGCGGGTCGGTGCGCCGCCGAGGGACTCAGCGTCGGGCGCGACCTCGCGCGTGACGCCCTTGATGGTCCGCTCGCCGAGGGTCTTCCACTCCGTGCCGCCATTGTGCTCGACGCCGTGTCAGGCTCGTACCGCGCCGCTGGTCTGCACGTCGGGATGCCCTCGATGACTGCCGCCATGTCACTCTCCTCGTGCGCCTTCCCGCGACTCCATCCGGTCTCGCGAGCCCCTTCAGCTCCAGGAAGGTATTGGCAGATGCACGTACTTCGCCAAGCGCTGTTCCCGCCGCGACGAGACCTGAACACCGCCCTGAGGACGCTGCGACGTCCCGGCCGACGACGGTGCGACCGGCCCGTCGGCTTGCGGGGGTGTTCCCAAGACCGGGGGGAACGGGCATGATTGCGCTCATGGCCGACGTCGTCTTCCCGCGTCACGAGTACTACATGCGCCTGGCCCTCCGCGAAGCCGGGCGCGCGACGAAGCACGGCGACGTGCCGGTCGGGTGCGTGATCGTGCTCGACGGCGAGGTGATCGCCGCGGCCGGCAACGAGCGCGAGCTGCGCAAGAGCCCGACCGCGCACGCCGAGATGCTCGCCATCGAGGACGCCGCCCGGCGCATGGGCAGCTGGCGGCTGCTCAACACCGTCATCTACGTGACCATCGAGCCGTGCCCGATGTGCGCCGGGGCGATCGTCCAGGCGCGCATCCCGCACCTCGTGTACGGCGCGCCGGACGAGAAGGCCGGCGCCGCGGGCACGCTCTTCAACGTCTGCCAGGACCCGCGCCTCAACCACTGCGTCGAGGTCACGAGCGGCGTGCTCGCCGACGAGTCGGTCGCGCTCCTCCAGGACTTCTTCCAGGCGCGGCGCTGAGGCGCCGGGCGCTGCAGCGGCGCCGACCTGCCGTGCGGCCGCGGCGCCCTGGCGTATACTTCTCACTCGCCCGGCGCGCCGGGCGTCGCGCGGAGAGGTGTCCGAGTTGGCTTAAGGAGCGCGACTGGAAATCGCGTAGGCGGCGTTGAGCTGTCTCGGGGGTTCGAATCCCCCCCTCTCCGCCATCCGTTCGCCCCTCCCCGCCCCCAGACTCCAGGACGGCTCAAGTCCTCGTCGCGCGCGGGCTTAGACGTCCCCTGCCCCGCACGCCGCGCACGCTCGGAGGCCTCCAGGCAATCGGCTATACTGCCCCGCGGAGAGGTGGCTGAGCGGCTGAAAGCGGCGGTCTCGAAAACCGTTAGGGGCGGTTCCGTCCCTCGGGGGTTCGAATCCCCCCCTCTCCGCCATTCGCCGCCGTCTTTTCGGCAACGCCCTGCCTTCTGACTCCTCGTCCGCGCCGCTGAAGCGGCGATCTCACAACCTCCCCGACCTCACTTGACCCGGTTCCTGTGATGGCGACTTCCGCTTCAAGACGTCGCGCGGCATGAGCCCCCCTTGCCTCGACCTTCAGGTCTTCGACGATGTCGGACACGCACGGCGGCAGGCAATCGAAACGGCGAAGCTCCAGGCTGGGCTCGGTCTCTCGGGCGCGGCACATGAGCGCATCATCATGCACCGACCTGAGAGCGAAGGGAAGGCCGCCACCGACATCGCCCATCAGCCTCCGAGAGGACCGCGGCCGGCCGCCGACTCGGCGGCTCGTCACAACGCCGCCGAGTCGCACGGCGCCAGCGTGCGTCGTGTACCATCGGCCCGTCGCTCGTGTGCCCCCCCTGGAGGACCGTGCCCCACCTCGACCGCGACTTCAAGGTGCTCATGGTCGCCATCGTCCTATGGGCGCTCGCCGTGGGCATGTACCTCCAGCTGCTCTTCGTGTACGCCATGGACCTCGGCGCCACGCGCTTCACCATCGGCTGGCTCAACGCCGTCATGCTGGGGACGATGGCCGCCTGCTACATCCCCGGCGCCTGGGCCACGAACCACTTTCGTCTCAAGACGATCATCGTCGCCACCTGGTGGCTCACCGTCCCCGCAGCCGTCTGCTACGCCCTGGCACCTTCCTGGCCCTGGCTGCTCCCCGGCCTCGTGCTCACCGGCCTGTCGAACGCCAGCAACCCGAGCCTCAAGGCCTACATCTGCCTGAGGAGCGAGCCGTCTCGAGTGGCCCGTGACCTGACGCTCGTGTTCAGCGCCTACCCCGCGGGCCTGGTCATCGCCCCGCTGGTCGGAGGATTCCTCGCCGCGCGCTACGGCATGCCGACGGTCTTCTGGCTGAGTGCCGCCCTGTACGCGCTCTCGGCAGTCGCGACATCGCTGATCCACGACGAGCCGTACTGTGCGGGCGACATCCCGTGGGTCTTCGCCGACGTGCGGCGCAACCGTGCCTTCCGTCGCTACGTCCTCTTCTTCCTCGTCGGCTTCCTCGCCGTCTATGTCGGCCAGCCGTTCCTCAACCCCTACCTCGCTCAGGTTCACGACCAAGGCTACGCCGCGCTCGGGGTGTTCGCCGCCCTCGCGGCGCTGGGCGCCGCGCTGGTCACCCCTCTCGGCGGACGCATCGCCGACCTCCGCGGCCCGCGCGTCGGAGTGGTGGTGATGCTCGGACTGCTGCTCGCCGGCACCCTGCTGCTGGTCGGCGGTACGTCGTGGGCCTTGTGGGCGCTGGCGATGTTCCTCTGCGGCGGCTACGAGGCCTTCCGCCAGCTCGCCACCGGCATCGTCGGCCGCTCCTTCGGCGCGATCCCGCTGCCCTGGGGCTACGCGATCTTCGATACGATCATGGGCCTGCCGATGGCGGGAGCGCGATCCTCGGCGGCCTGCTCTTCCGCACCGGCGCCACCCTGCCTTTCGTCTTCGTCGCCGGCGTCGCCGCCGCGCTCATCGTCGTGCTGCTCGTTTGGCGGCCGAAGCCGCCCACGCGAGCGGGCGGCCCGGATGGGGCCCGACGAGTAGGCGACGGGTGTCGACCCGATCGGCCGTGGCACTGCTACAATGACTGCCCGACGTGGACCCGAGGAGAGGAGGCGAAGCAGATGACCGATACGGCAGCACGGGCGCCGCGCGCGCCCCATCTCACACTCGCCTCCACTCCGGTGCCCCGCCGCTAGACGCGCTCTGCGGGGCGCCCTCGACGGGAAGGAACCCCGCGTTGTCAGACCGATCTGGGGCCGACGGCCCTCTCGCCCACTCCGGGGCCGACGCCCCCGTAGACGCACCCACGCTCGAATCACTCGGCTACTCCGACCGCTGGCGGGCGCTGTTCGCGGCGCACGCGGAGGCGGGCCACGTGCCCGCCCGTGTCGTGCGCAGCGGCCGCGGCAGCGCGGTCGTCGCCGCGGCCCACGGCATTGTGCGCGCGAAGCCCTCGGCGCGTCTGCGCCGGAGACGTGACAGCGCGGCCGGCCACGCGCGACCCGATGGTCGCCTGCGCGCCGACGGCCGCGCGAGCGCCGGCAGCGACGGCCCGCCGGCCTGCGGCGACTGGGTCGTGCTCGACCCCGCGCCGACCCACGAAGCTGCGGTCATCGAAGCCATCCTGCCCCGCGCCTCCGCCTTCACGCGCGGGGCCTCGGACGAGACCTCCACGCCGCAGGTGATCGCCGCCAACGTGGACACGGTGTTCGTCGTCCACCCCGTCGAGCCCGAGCCGAACCTGCGCCGCATCGAGCGCGAGCTGGCGCTCGCGTGGGAGAGCGGCGCCGTCCCGGTCGTCGTCCTCACCAAGGCGGACCTGGCGGAGGCTGCGGACGCCGAGTCGTGCGCCGCGGACGTCCGCGACGTGGCGCTCGGTGTCGACGTCCTCGTGACCAGCGCCACGGCTGGGATCGGCATCGAGGTCGTGCGCGCGTATGCGGGTGAGGGGAAGACCGTCGCTCTGATCGGGCCGTCCGGTGTCGGCAAATCGACGCTCATCAACGCCCTGCTGGGCGAGCAGCGGCAGGCGACCCGCGAAGTCCGCGTCGGCGACGGCAAGGGCCGCCACACGACGGTGACGCGCGAGCTCGTGCCGCTGCCCGGCGGCGGCGTCCTGCTCGACACGCCCGGCATGCGCGCGGTCGTCATGATCGACGCCCAGGACGGCATCGCCACCGCGTTCTCGGACATCACCGCGCTGGCCGGAGGCTGCCGCTTCCGCGACTGCACGCACGCGACGGAGCCGGGCTGCGCGGTGACGGCGGCCGTCGAGCGCGGCGACGCTGCCGGCCGAGCGCCTCGCGAGCTGGCACAAGCTGCAGCGCGAGGCGCAGGTGGCGGCGATGAAGACCGACGCCCGCCTGCGCAACGACGAGGTCAGGCGCTGGAAGATCATCCACAAGAGCGCCAAGGAGCACTACCGGCTGAAAGGCCGGGACGACGGACGCTGAGCGCCGGAGCTGCGCACGCATGCGGCCGGCCGCGACCGGGTACGTTGCGGGCCAGCGGGCGGCGCACGCGGCCCGCGCGATGTCTGAGGGGTGACCGGCCGTGCAAGTCCTTGACGCCAGTATCGAGATCGACGCGCCCGCCGAGCGCGTCTGGGACGTCCTCGCCGACACGGCGAGCTACGGCGAGTGGAACCCGTTCGTCACCGGCGTCGCGGGGGAGCTGCGCGAAGGCGCCGACCTCAAAGTGACGATCCGCGCGCCCGGGCGCAAGCCCGTGACCTTCGCGGCGCGCGTCAAGCGGCTCGTCCCGGGCCGTGAGCTGCGCTGGCGCGGGCGCTGGTTCCTGCCCGGGCTCTTCGACGGCGACCACGCGCTCACCGTCGAGTCCCTCGGCGAGGACCGCGCCCGGTTCCGCACGCGCGAAGAGGTCACGGGACTCCTCCTTCCCCTCCTCGGCAAGGCGATGCGCCAGTCGCAGGCGGGCTTCGAGGAGATGTGCAGGGCCGTCAGGGCGCGCGCCGAATCCGGGACCACACCGCGGCGCGCCTGAGGGCGGTCGCAGCATGCGAGAAAGGAACCTTCGCTGAGCGAGCAGGAACGCTGGCACATCCCGTCCTGGGTGCGGCTCATCGGGCTGACGAGCTGGTACGGCATCGGCATGGTCGTCCTCGTCGTCATGGTCGCCTGGTTCGTCAGCGCGACGCGGACGATCATCATCCCGTTCATCATCGCCATTCTCCTCGCCGCGATCCTCTCGCCCATCGCCGACCGCCTCGAGCGGCGCGGGGTCAAGCGCTGGATCGGCGCGCTCCTCTGTACGATGCTCGTCGTGGTGGTCGGGGTCGGCCTGCTCGTCCTCATCGTGGTGCAGGTCGTCAATCAGTCGCCGCAGATCGCCGATCAGCTGAGCAAGGCGGCCGCCGACCTCGCCGACTGGCTCGGCCGGCAGGGCTGGGGAAGCGACATCGTGAGCGAGGTGGAGGCGAGCGTCGCCGCCAACTGGCAGACGCTGCTCAAGGGCGTCGTGCCCACGATCAGCAAAGGCGTCGGCTCGTTGGCCACCCTGGCGCTCGTGGTGGTGCTCTCGGTGAACATCCTCTTCTTCCTCATCAAGGACGGCCAGGAGATCCAGCGCTGGCTCAGCGGCCATCTCGGCGTGCCGCGCGACATCGGCGAGGGCACGCTCGTGTACAGCGCGCGCAGCATCCGCGGCTACTTCATCGGCACCACGCTGGTCGGCATCGTCAATGCCCTCGTCGTGGGCATCGGGGCGGTGGTCCTCGGGACGCCGCTGGCGGCAGTCCTCGCCGTCGTCATGCTGTTCACCAACTACATCCCGTTCATCGGGGCGTTCATCGGCGGCGCCTTCGCGGTGCTCATCGCCTTCGCCGGCGGCGGAGGCAGCGACGCGCTCGTCATGCTGATCCTCGTGCTCGTCGCCAACGGCCCTGGCCAGTGGGTGGTGCAGCCGCTCGCCCTCGGCGCGAGCCTGAAGCTGCATCCGATCGTGATCCTGTTCGCGACCATGGCCGGCACCATCCTCGCGGGTCCGGTCGGCGGCGTCGTCGCCGCCCCGCTCGCGGCGGTCGCCGTCGAGGCGGTCAAACAGATCCACGCGGCCGGGCTGTTCGCCGACGAGGATGCGGGGGCGCCGGCGCCGGACGGAGGTTCGCCGTGACTGAGCAGGACCAGAGCCGCCCGGCGGCGACGCGGGCGAGAGCCGGGCGCCAGGCGCCACCCCGACCCGAGGCAAGGGCTACACCCGCACTCCCCTCGGCCACCTCGTCGACGCGTTCGCCACGCGCGCCATCGGCATCATCGTCAACGTGCTCGTCGTCCTCACCGTCGGGCTGCTCGTCTGGGCGGTGATCGCGCTCGGGTTCGTGATCTCCGACACGGTCCAGCAGAGGGATGCGACGGCGATCAAGAGCCTGATCCTCGGCATCCTGACGATCTTCATCATCATCGAGATCTTCGACCTCTTCCGCGAGTACTTGCGTTCGGCTCACATCAAGGTCACGAACCTCGCCGAGGTCTCGCTCGCGGTCGTCCTTCGCGAGCTGTGGCTGCTTCTGCTCGAGGGCTCGACCGACTGGAAGCTGTACCTGTCGCTGGCCGCGGTCGTCGCGGCGCTCGGCGGGTTCTGGTGGCTGGCGACGCCCGGCAGGCCGGAGACCAGCGCCCGCCGGCCGCGAGAGCGGCGACGGCGTGGCGACGTCACTCCGCGGGCGCCGCTCGCGGCGACAGTCGCCGCGCCGAGCCGTCGAGCGGCCAGATGCCGGGGTCGGCCGACCGACCTGAGGACGCTCATCGACCCGGCCGCCAGGGCGGTCCAGCTCTGTGCGCGCCACGTCCGCATCACGTGCGCTGCAGCTCGATGCCGTCGAGGTAGCTCAGCACGCGGAGAGCCTCACCGCCTCGCATGGTCCAGATGTGGGCGAAGGGCACGTGACAGAGATCGAAGCTGCGCACGCCCCGTGGACGGCAGAGGATGTGCCCCGTGACGACCACGCGCTCGTCACGGCCGCGGACCGAGGTCGCCTCGACTCGCGTGACCTCCCAATGGCCCGGGACGCTGCCGAAGAGGTCCTCGGCGACGACTTCGCGCGAACGGCCGCGCTCGCCGGACACGAGGTCGACGACCGACCAGGTAGGGCGTCGCCCACCGTCCTGGCCGAAGACGCGCAGCATACCCGTGCCGAGGCCGAGGCCGACCCCTCGATAGGCGCTGCGCAGGAGGAGTGCGTGATTCGGCGCTGTCATACCAAGGTCCTCCTGTATCCGTCACGGCGAGAGTTCCCGCGAACGGCCCGCGCCAACGCGCGAGGGTTTCCGGCCCCCCGGCGGTCTGGTATCGTGTGCTCCCCTTCAGTGGGCGATTAGCTCAGTGGGAGAGCGCCCGCCTCACACGCGGGAGGTCGTTGGTTCAAATCCAACATCGCCCACCACGCGTTCTCTCCCGTCCGTCGCCCTCTCCCGTCGTCCACCTGCGCCGACCCCGTTTGGCCCAAGTGATGAAACACGGCGCCGCGGGTTGAAGTGCGTTTGGATAGGTTGTAGCGTGCTCGCTTGGCCCGACCGCGTGCCCCCGGGCGACCGGACGCCCCCGTCCGCTCTCCCGCCCGGTCCCGAAGGGTCCCCCTGCAGCCGATCGAGCGCAGGCGGCAGCACGGAATCAGGGCGCGAGCCGCCGCCGGCGGCGTCGCGCAGACAAGGCAAGACACGCCAGCGACGGTTCACAGGAGGTGGACAGGGTGGCAGACCAGCCGAAGTTGTTCCCGCCGTCACCCGAGTTCTCCAAGAACGCCTGGATCAAGAGCCTCGACGAGTACGAGGCTCTGTACAAGCGTTCGGTCGAGGACCCGGAGGGCTACTGGGCGGAGCGCGCCGAGGACGCGCTCGTCTGGACGAAGAAGTGGGACAAGGTCCTCGACTACAGCTTCGATCCCGTCCCGTACGTCAAGTGGTTCGAGGGCGGCGAGCTCAACGCCTCGTATAACTGCCTCGACCGCCACGTCGAAGCCGGCAAGGGCGACAAGCCCGCGCTGGTCTTCGAAGGCGACCCCGGCGACACGAAGACCTCCACGTTCAAGGAGCTCCTCGACGAGGTCAGCAGGTTCGCCAACGTGCTCAAGAAGCACGGCGTCAAGAAGGGTGACCGCGTCGCCCTGTACCTGCCGATGATCGCCGAGCTGCCGGTCGTCATGCTCGCCTGTGCGCGCCTCGGCGCGATCCACATGATGGTGTTCGGCGGCTTCTCCGCCGAGGCGCTCAAGGCGCGCATCGACAACTGCGGCGCCAAGGTCCTGATCTGCGCCGACAAGGGTCACCGCGGCGCCAAGGCGACGCCCTCGAAGACCAACGCCGACGTCGCCATCGGTGGCGAGACGACGGTCGAGAAGGTCATCGTCATCAAGCGCGTCGACGGCGACGTGCCCATGACCGACGGCCGCGACGTCTGGTACCACGACGAGATGGCGGCGCCCGACATCACCGCCGACTGCCCGCCCGTCCCGGTCGACGCCGAGCATCCGCTCTTCATCCTCTACACGTCGGGCTCGACGGGCACGCCGAAGGGCGTCCTGCACAGCACCGGAGGGTTCCTCCTGTACGTGCACGACACGTGCAAGTACGTGTTCGACCTGCACGACGACGACATCCACTTCTGCACCGCCGACATCGGCTGGATCACCGGGCACAGCTACATCGTCTACGGGCCGCTCAGCATGGGCGTCACCAGCGTCCTCTTCGAGGGCCTGCCGACCTACCCCGAGCCGGACCGCTACTGGCAGGTCGTCGAGAAGCACAAGACGACGACCATCTACACCGCACCCACCGTCATCCGCAGCCTCATCGGCCAGGGCGACGAGTGGGTCGACAAGCACGACATGCCCACGCTCCGCCTCATGGCCTCCGTGGGCGAGCCGATCGACGCCAACAGCTGGCTCTGGTACCACGAGAAGGTCGGGAAGGGCCGCGTGCCGCTGCTCGACACGTGGTGGCAGACCGAGACGGGCGGGCACATGATCGCCCCGCTCGCCGGCGCCATGACCCTCAAGCCCGGCTCGGCCGGCCGGCCGTTCTTCGGCGTGCAGACCGCGGTGCTCACCGACAAGGGCGAGCGAGGCCGGCGTCGGCGAGGACGGCCATCTCGTCATCACCCACCCGTGGCCCGGCATGATCCGCGGCACGTGGGGCGACATCGAGGGCAAGCGCTTCAAGGAAGTCTACTTCTCGATGTTCCCGGGCGTGTTCACGACCGGTGACGGCTGCGCCATCGACGCCGACGGCGACCACTGGCTCAAGGGCCGCATCGACGACGTGCTCAACGTCTCCGGGCACCGCATCGGCACCTCCGACGTCGAGGGCGCTCTCGTGAGCCACCCCGCCGTCGCCGAGGCCGCCGTGGTGGGCTACCCGCACCCGATCAAGGGCACCGGCATCTACACCTACGTCGTGCTGAACGAAGGCGCGGAGCCGAGCGACGACCTCAAGAAGGAGCTCGCCGTGCACGTGCGCAAGGTCGTGGGCCCCATCGCGACGCCCGACAAGATGCAGTTCGCCACCACCGGCCTGCCGAAGACCCGCTCGGGCAAGATCATGCGCCGCATCCTGCGCAAGATCGCCGAGGGCGAGTTCGAGGCCCTGGGTGACACCTCGACCCTGGCCGACCCGTCGGTCGTCGAGGACCTCAAGGCGAACAAGCAGTAGCGCGAGCTACAGGCAGCGGAACGACGGGGGGCCGCCCTGCGGGCGGCCCCCCGTCGTTCTCCCCTCTTCGGCGCCGGGTCCTGGCTCAGCCGAGCGCCGCCTCCAGCTTCGCGATCGCCGAGGCTTCGGTCGAGCCGACCCCGCCGGCGGCCTCGGCCGTCGCTCTGGCCACGCCGACGATGAACTCCTTGAACGCCGGCAGGTCGTCGGGCGCCTTGTCCGCGACCATCGCCGCCGCGTCGCCGATGCGCGCGATCACCTCGCTCGCCATGTCGGTCGGGTTCGCAGACAGCGCCTTGTCGCGCTTCATCTTCATCTCGTCGGCGAGCTGGCGCACGAGGGGACTCTCGCTCGTCGACCTTCACGCTCGAGATGAACGTGGCCGCACCCTTCGCCTCCTTGAACATGTCCCAGAAGCCGGGGTCGGCCATAGTGAGCCAGGCCATCGTGTCGCTGACCGCCAGCTGAAGGACCCGCCACTCGTCGTCCGTGAAGTCCGCTCTGGTCGCCATGTCCGCCTCCTTCTCTCCATCGGGACGGCGCCCCGCCGGGCACCAGCGGGGCTCCGCACTTCCGGGCAGGATACCCCAGGCGAATGACCGCTCACCAGTCGGCGAGCCGGGACCCGGCGCGCACGTCGCGCTGGTAGGCTGTGCGCATGACGGACATGGACGGCGCGAAGCAACACGTAGGAAGGGTCGAGGCGGCCGGGTTGTGTACCCAGTGCGGCACCTGCGCCGGCATCTGCCCGGCCGACGCGGTGAGCCTGCACTGGGAGCTTCGACACGGCTGGCGCGTCCGCGTCGACGACCGGCGCTGCACCGACTGCGGGGCCTGCCTCGACGCCTGTCCCGGCGAGACCTTCGACTTCCGGCCCGAAGCGCCGTGGCGCGAGCGCAACGCCGGTGCGCCGAGCCCGGACTTCCTGGGTCCCTGGCGGGGCCTGTGGTTCGGGTGGGCGGCCGACCCGGACGTGCGTCACCGGGGCGCGTCCGGCGGGGTCGCCACGGCGATGCTCGCCGCCGTGCTCGAAGACGGCGTTCCCGATGCGCGCGGCGAGCAGGTGCCGGTCGACGCCGTCGTCTGCGCCGGCATCGATCAGGTGAACGCGCTCGCCGTCCGGCCGGTGCTCGCGCGAACGGTCGCCGAGGCCGCCGCCTGCCGCGGCTCGAAGTACAACACCGTGGCCATGAACGAGGTCCTGCGTCACATTCGCACGACGCCGGGGCGCTACGTCCTCGTCGGCCTGCCCTGCCACCTGCACGGCCTGCGACTCGCCCAGGCGCGCTCGGCGACGTTGCGCGAGCGCGTCGTCCTTGCGCTCGGGCATCTTCTGCGGCTGGACGTCGGAGCCGCGCGCCACGGAGGTCGCCGCGCGGCGCGCCGGGCTCGACCCGGGCGACCTCGCGACGGTGTCGTACCGCGGTCCGGGATGGCCCGGCGAGATGCGGCTCGAGACACGCGGCGGCGAGGGACGACGGCGAGCCGTACCCCGACTACTTCGACCGGCTCATGGCGGCATACACGCCGCCGCGCTGCCGCCTGTGCGCCGACGCCCTTGCCGAGTGCTCGGACGTCTCCGTCGGCGACACCTGGCTCGACCGGTTCACCGACGACCCGGCCGTCGCCGACGGCGTCTCCGACGTGATCGCGCGCACGCCCGCCGGAGAGCGGCTGGTCGGCGAACTGATGGCGGAGCGGCTCAGCCTCATGCCGGCGACGCCGGACGAGATCATCGCGTCGCAAGCCGAAGCCGTGCGCATCAAGCGCCAGGTCTTGCGCGGCAAGCTCTGGCTGCGCCGCCGTGCCGGCCGCGCCGTCCCTGACTATCCGGGCCTCGATCTCGACGCCGTCCGCCGCGGACAGGCTCGCCGGCCTTCGCGACCTCGCCGAGGAGACCTTCTTCCGCGCCGTCGGCGACCTGCGCTACCCCTGAGCCCGGACGCGCCCGTCGCCCGACCCGCCGGTACGCGGCGGCCCAACGTCCGGCGCCCCGCGCGCCAGAGCGTCCGCGCCGCACGGATGAAACACGCAGAGCGACGGGCGTAGGCTGTTCTGTGGCGTGCGGCCGGAGGCGGCCACGCCGGACGCATGCCGGGACTCATCACGTGGAGGGAGGCGGGACTCCGCCATGAGCACACGGAACCTCGACAAGCTGTTCGACCCCAAGACGATCGCCGTCATCGGCGCCTCCAACAAGAAGGGGTCGGTCGGCTACATCCTCCTGCGCAACCTCATCGGCGCCGAGTACGAGGGCGTCGTCTATCCGGTCAACCCGTCGTCGCCGGCGGTGCAGGGCATCCAGGCGTACGCGTCGATCAGCCAGGTCCCGCGCAAGATCGACCTCGCCGTCATCGCCGTGCCCGCCAAGGCGGTCCCCGACACCGTCCGCGAGTGCGGTGAGGCCGGAGTCGCCGGCGCCGTCATCGTCAGCTCGGGCTTCCGCGAGATCGGCGCCGAGGGCCGCAAGCTCGAGGAGCAGGTGCGGTCCATCGCCGAGTCCTACGGCCTGCGCATCGTCGGCCCCAACTGCCTCGGCTACACCCGGCCCGCCAGCCACCTCAACGTGACCTTCGCTCACGTCACCCCTCCGGAGGGCAGGATCGCCTTCTTCAGCCAGTCCGGCGCCCTGGGCACGGCGATCCTCGACTGGGCGGCCGCGAACAAGGTGGGCTTCTCGACGTTCGTCAGCGTGGGCTCGATGTGCGACGTCGATTTCGGCGACCTCATCGACTACTTCGGCGCCGACCAGCACACGAGCTCGATCATCCTCTACGTCGAGTCGATCACCGACGCGCGCCACTTCATGAGCGCCGCGCGCCACTTCGCCAAGACCAAGCCGATCATCGTCGTGAAGAGCGGCCGCCACGCCCGCTCCGCCCTGGCGGCCGCCTCGCACACCGGGGCGATCGCCGGCGACGACACGCTCTACAGCGCCGTCTTCCGCCGCGCGGGCATCGTCCGCGTGGACGAGATCGAGGACATGTTCGACTCGGCCGAGGTGCTCTCGCGCGTGACCAGCCCGCGCGGCCCGCGCCTCGGGATCGTCACCAACGCCGGCGGGCCGGGCGTCATGGCCTCCGACCGCCTGCTGTCGCTCGGCGGGGAGCTCGCGGAGCTCACCCCCGAGACCGACGAGAAGCTCAAGGCCTGCCTGCCCGGCTTCGCCGCCCGCGGCAATCCCGTGGACGTGGCCGGGGACGCCGACGCGACCCGCTATGCGACCGCCGCGGCGGCCCTCATGGACGACCCGGGCTGCGACGGCGTGCTCGCGATCCTCACGCCGCAGGCGATGAGCGACCCGACGGCGACGGCCCTTGCGCTGGTCCAGGTGGCGAAGGACCATCCCTCCAAACCGCTCCTCACGTCCTTCATGGGCGAGATCAAGGTCGCCGAGGGCCTGCGCATCTTCCACGACGAGCACGTGCCCACGTTCGACACGCCCGAGGACGCGGTCCGGGCCTACCTCTACATGTACGAGTACACGAAGAACCTCGCCAACCTCTATGAGACGCCGGCCGACATCCTCCCCGACTTCAAGCCTGACCGGGACGCGGTGAAGAAGATCTTCCTCGCGGTGGCGCGGGAGAAGCGCTCGATCCTCAGCGAGTACGAGGCGAAGCAGGTGCTCGCCGCCTACGACATCGGCACGGTCAAGACGATGGTCGCGACCAGCGCCGAGGAGTGCTCGAAGGCGGCGCAGGAGATCGGCTTCCCCGTGGCCATCAAGATCCTCAGCCACGACATCACCCACAAGAGCGACGTCGGCGGCATCGCCCTCAACGTGCGCTCGGCGCCGGAGGCGGCGAACCAGTTCACGAAGATCGTCGAGCGCGTGAAGGCGGCGCATGCCCGAGGCCGAGATCATCGGCGTCACCGTGCAGGAGATGTCGCGCGGCGGCTACGAGGTGATCATCGGTTCGAAGAAGGATCCCACGTTCGGACCGGCGCTCATGTTCGGCATGGGCGGCACGGGCGTCGAGCTCTATCGCGACGTGGCCGTCGACTTCCCGCCCATCAACCAGGCGCTGGCCGAGGCGATGATCGACAGCACGAAGGTCTCGCGCCTGCTCCGGGGGTTCCGCGGCAAGCCGGCGGTCGACCTTGTCGCCCTGCAGCAGGCGCTGGTCAAGTTCAGCTACCTGCTGGTCGACTTCCCCGAGATCGTCGAGATGGACGCCAACCCGGTGCAGGTACGTCCAGACGGCCTCTGCGTGCTCGACGCGCGCCTCGTGATCGAGCCCAGGGACGTGAAGAAGATCGTCCTGCCCGGCGCGCACCTGATGATCTCGATGTACCCCAGCAAGTACAGCTGGGAGGTCCCCCTCGACGGGGAGAAGGTGCTCCTGCGGGCGATCCGCCCCGAGGACGAGCCGCTGTGGGCCGAGATGATCGAGTCTCTCTCGCCCGAGACGGCGATGTACCGCTTCTTCGGCCCCGTCCAGGAGATCACCAAGTCGATGCTGGTGCGCTACTGCCACGTCGACTACGACCGCGAGATCGCCATCGCCGCGTTCTCTCCCGCGAAGGGCAAGAAGAAGCCGCAGATGCTCGGCGTCGCCCGGTTCGCGATCGAGACCGCGAACGCCGAGGAGGCCGAGTTCGCCATCGTCGTGCGCGACGTCTACCAGCGCAAGGGCCTGGGCAGCAAACTCATGGACGCGCTGATCCAGGCGGCCCGCGACCGCCACGTGCGCGAGATCAACGGCGACGTGCTCGCCGCGAACCCCGGCATGACGCGGTTCGCCGAGTCGCTCGGCTTCGAGGTCCTGCCCGGCGCCGAGCCGGACGTCCGGAAGCTGGTGCTGCGGCTCTAGGGAGTGCGCTCGGCCCCGGGCCGCGTCACTCCTCGGCCGGCGGCGCGCGCAGCCCGCCGCCGGCCGACTGCCGACAGCACGTAGAGGCGCTCCGTGAGAGCGCCGTCGCCGATGCGCCCGGGCAGGACGTCGCGCGGTCGCGCGGCGTAGCGCTCGGCGAGCTCATCCGGCAACCCGTACGAGAAGTCCACGACGCGCAGGCGCACCGCCTTGCCGGCGGCGAAGCGCAGCGTGATCTCGTATCCCTCGCGACGGCGCACCGTAGTAGTCGAACGACCAGCGGACCGGGGTCCCGTCCAGGGTGGTCGTGTCCTTGCGCGCCACCGTCTGGTCGTCGAGCCAGGCGCTGAGCTGTCCGACCACCGATTCGACGACCAGCGACACGACCGGCGCGTCGCGCGTCGAGCTGACCCGCAGCCGCACCGTGCGCATCCCCTTCACCGTCTCGTCGGCCACCACCGTGAGCCGGGGCTGCGGAGCCCGATCTAGGGCGCCGACGCCGTGGTCGTCGCCCGGGAGCCGAGCCCGGGAAAGTAGGCGGGGGTGAACGGCGCGCGCCGCTGGCCGGCGAAGAACGAGCTCGTCCAGTCGTCGAGCCTGTCCACCACCTGCCACGTCGGCGCGCCGACCGACGTCGACCCGGTAGAAGACGCTGTCGAACCGCGGGTGGGTGGCGTCGATGGCGACCGCCGACCCGGCGACCATGAGGATCACCAGGCCGACGCCGGCGAGTACCGCCGGGAAGGCCCGCCCGAGGGTCCGGCGCACGAGCTCGAGAGGAAGCACCAGAAGTCCCGCCGTGAACCACACGGGGAGCACGGTGAAGGCCTGCTTGAGGCCCGCGGACGCCATCAGCAGGTAGGTCGCCGAGCTCATGAACACCATCGCCGGGAGGCTCGCCGCCACGAGGACGGCCGCGCCGGCGAAGCTTTCGAACACGCGCTCCCCGAGCAGGAAGGCGACGAGCAGTCCCAGGGCACCGGCCACGAGCGGCCAGGTGAGGAGGTGGCTCGCCCCCGGCACGACCTGCGCCACGACCAGCGACTCCCGGCGACCCACCACACCTGCGCGGCGGCGGCCAGGTCCCAGGCGCGCAGCCGGCGCAGCATCGCGCCGTAGACCGCCGTCACGGCGGCCGCGGCCAGCAGCACGAGCCCCAGGCGGTAGCCATCGCTGACCACGACGCCGGCGTCGCTCCACGGGTGCTCCTCGTAGGCCGTCTCGTACATCGCCCAGACGAGGCCGACGACGGCCAGCGCTACGGCGAGCGCGAGCGGCACAGCGCCGAGACCCTCGGCCACGCCGCGCAGCGTCGAGCAGGCGACGGCGCCAGCCGACGACCAGCGCCGCGGCCACACAGGCGACGGCGAGACCGGCGAACGGCCACACGAAGCGCTGGGAGTAGCTCACCGCGAACCCGCCGACCACGTCGAACACCACGATGTCCGGACGATGGAGGTCCCACAGGTCGATGCGTCCCAGATGCCGCACCAGGGTGAGGATCGTGTCGCCCATCTGCTGCACCACCGCCGGGTCCACGTTGTCGACCGAGTCGTGGCCCGTGTGGTTGTACGCGGGGCCATCGAGCGCGGCGAAGCTCATCCCCGGGAAGCCCGACCTCCCCGAACGGCTGGAAGTCGGAGAGGATCTCGCTGCGCCGGGACACCTCGTACATGAGTGACGAGGTGTAGGGCCTGTCGACCGCGGCGAGGAGCTCCGTCACCAGCCTGC
The DNA here is from genome assembly GCA_963707855.1 of uncultured Thermoleophilia bacterium. GTDB lineage: Bacteria > Actinomycetota > Thermoleophilia > UBA2241 > UBA2241 > UBA2241. The sequence continues at coordinate 13,561 of CAVPRQ010000025.1, read as the reverse complement.
CGTTGCCTGGGCTCGTCTCGTACATGAGGAGAGGCGACGAGGTGCCCGGGCTGTCGACGTTGAGCACCACCCCGACGCGGTACGCGAACGGGTGCTCGCGCAGAAAGGCCCGGGCACCGAGCATGCCGTGCTCCTCGCCGTCGGTGAAGAGGAACACGACGTCGTTGCGGAGCGGCGTGCCGGCCCGCAGCGCGCGCGCCGTCTCGAGCAGCACGACGACGCCGGTGCCGTCGTCGGCGGCGCCCGGCGAGACGGCGACGGTGTCGTGGTGGGCGACGAGCAGGATGCTGCGGGCGCCCCCGATGCCGGGCAGCCGGGCCACGACGTTGTGCACCGTCCCTCCCACACGGTCGGTACGCGTCGAGACGACTTCGGCAGTCTGCACCTCCGGGTGCAGACCGAGCCGCCCGAGCTCGGCGACGAGGGCGCGGCGCTGCGCGACGCCAGCAGGCGAGCCGATCGGGCGGGGCTGCTCGGCGAGGCGCTCGAGGTCGCGCCATGGCGCGCCCCGCGGAGAACTCGGCCGCAGGCGCGGCGGCCGGTCTTGGCGCGGGCATCCCGAGTGGGCGCGTCCCCACGAACGGCGGCGATCGCGAGCGCGACGACGGTGAAGGCGGCGATGGCGTAGCGCCTCACGGGACGGCGTCCGGCGACGGGGCCCGACTCATGCCCGGACTGTATCGGTCATCGGGGCTCATGGGAACACCCGACGCAACGCCGCCCCCGAGTCGCGGTCGAGGCGGTAGCCGCAGGAGACGATGGTGCCGTCACCCTCGCCGCCGGGCACGAAGCCGTCCGGACGCATGCCGGCGACGGACGAAGCGACCGGCGGCAGTCCGTAGCTGAGGTCCACGACCCTGAACCGCAGCGGGACGCCGGCGTCGACGCTCAGCGCGACGGTGACGCCGGCCGCCGGCACGCCGAGCACGTCGACGTGCCAGTGCTCGGCGCTGTAGTCGAGGAAGGCCGTGTCCCCACCGGCGACCGCGGCGCCGTCGACCCGGGCCGTCACCTCGCCTGCTTCGCTCTCGAGCAGGAGGCTGGCGAAGGGCGCAAGCGCGCGGCGACCAAAGGCGCAGGCGCAGCTCGCGCCGGCCCCGGCGCACCTGGTCTTCGAGGACCTCGAGCCGCGGCGGCGGAAGGGCGGCCACGGGAGCCGCGGCGTGGTGATAGTGGACGAAGCCCCAGAGCGGCACGTGCTCGTGCCCGTCCTCCCAGCGGCCCGGCGCCCCGAGCACGTGCCCGGTCCACGCGTCCGTGACCTCGTCCATGGTGCCCCATGCCGCGCGGCCCGCGTCGTGATCGAGACGATAGAAGAGGCTGTCGGGGCGCGGCCAGTCCTCGCCGTACCCGGTGGCCGGACTGAGGCCGATGAAGAGCACCCCGCCAGCCACGGCCAGCGCGGCCGGCAGCAGCCAGCGGCGAGGGTGGGAGACGAGGGCGATGTGCGGCGCGAGCAGACACGAGCATCAGCCAGACGCACACGACGATGACGACGACACGCGCGCCACTGGCGACGAAGAGCAGGTACAGGGACGAGCTCGCGAGCACGAGGCCGGGAGCGGCGCCGGCGAGCAGCACGGCGAGCGACACCGGCGCGACACGCCCGCCCTCGCCGATCAGCGGCTCGAGGAAGAAGGTGGCGCCGAGCGCGACGAGCGCCGCGAGCAGCGGCCAGAGGAGCAGGTAGCTCGCTCCGGGAAGCGCCGCCGCGACGCCGAGCGCGAGCACGACCCACCACAGCAGCGCCGCCGTCGCGCGTGTCCGAAAGCCGGGCGTCGTCGAGGCCCCAGACGTAGACCGCGAGGCCGATGGCGAGCACGAGCGCGACGAGGCCCGCCCGATGCAGATCATCGTTGTAGTAGGGCAGGCTCGACGACTCGACCCCGTAGACCTGGCGGACGAGCGCCCACCCGAGCGCCGCAAGCGCGCCCATGAAGATGAGCGACAGGAGGCTGTTGACGGCGCCGGCCAGGAGACCCGACAGACTCACCCGCCGGCGCCGCAGCCCGAGCCCGACCACCGCCATGTACAGCGCCGCGGCGCCGATCGCCAGCGGGAGCGCCCACGAGCGCGGGTACACGACGAGACGGCCGCGGAACGGGCTGAAGTACACGGTCTCCTCCCCGCGCGACTCGGACCGAGCTCGCCGGCGGCGAAGGCACGCGTCAGGCTGAGGGCGTACTCGCCCTGGTGCTGCAGGCTGTCGGGGTCGATGTGGGCGACCGTGTCGAGCATCGAGTGGTTGCGGAAGAAGCCCTCGGTGAACCCGAACGTCATGCCGGGCAGGCCGTCGTTGCGCAACGGGGTGAAGTCGCTCTCGATCCAGCGGCGCCGCGCCACGTCGTCGGTCAGGGAACTGGCGAGCGGCCACGGCGCCCGTGCCGCGAAGGTCGCGCACGAGGGGCTCGTTGCCGGCGCTCGTCTCGTACATGACGGAGGGCCCTGAGGACCCGGGATTGTCGAAGTTGAGCACGAGACCGACGCGGCGCCCCCACGGGCTGCGGATGAATGCCTGCACGCCCAGCAGGCCGTGCTCCTCGCCGTCGGTGAACAGGATCAGCACGTCGCGATCGAGGGCCGGCCCGGCGCGCAGGGCTCGCGCCACCTCGAGCAGCGTCGCGACGCTGGTCCCGTTGTCGGCCGCTCCCGGACTCACGGCGACGCTGTCGTAGTGGGCGACGAGCAGGACCACGCGCCCGTCGCCGTCGCGGCCGGGCAGCCGGCCGAGCGACGTTGTCGACGAAGGCGATGACGTGACGGTCCTCGTCGGGGACGACCGCCTCGTGCTGGACCCAAGCCTCGAGCCCGGCATCGTCCAGGTGCTCGGAGGAGATAGTCGCGGACGCGCCGGTTCGCGGCCGGAGGCGAGCGGGTGCGGCTCGGCGGCGATCGCCGTGAGATGGCGCATGGCGCGGGCGGCGGAGAACGCGGCCGCCGGCGCGGCCGTGCCGGCCGCCGCCGGCGGCCGCACCTGCCAGATGCCGAGCCCCGCCAGCGCCACGACGACCACGGCGGTGAGCACGGCGGCGTGACTACGTCTCACTTGCGCCCAGCGTCCTTCCCGCTCGACGCGCGCCCCGTCACGGTCAACGGTAGCACGGCGAGGCGCAGAGCGGGGAACGCCTCGGCCGAGCCGGCGTTTCGCGCGCCGCCGCGCCGGCGGAGAATGGACCCATGGACACGCTCCTCGTACTCGGCGCCATCGTCGCGGCGTCGCTCGCCGGCCTGGCCGTGACGACCCGCGTCCTCGTGTATCGCGCCGAGCGCCGAGCGCCCCGGCTCGGCGAGACGCTCGTCGTCGACGGCGTGCCGCTCCACTTCACCGACACGGGCAGCGGCCCTCCGGTGGTCTTCCTGCACGGCGCCAAGGGCTCCGTCTACGACGCCGCCGCTCTCGATCGGCCCGGCGCTCGCCCGCGAGCACCGCGTCGTCGCGTTCGACCGCCCGGGCGCAGGTTACAGCGGGCGCGCCGGCGTCGCAGCGGCTCGCCGCTCGTCCAGGCCGAGCTGCTGCACCTCGCCCTGCGCGCACTGGGCATCGCGGCGCGCGGTCGTCGTGGCCCACTCGGCCGGCGCGCCCGTGGCCCTCGCGCTCGCTCTGGCCACCCCGCCGACGTCGCCGCGGTCGTGACGCTCGGGGGCTACATGTTCTCGATCCGCGACCCCGCGCGCGCGCCCAACCGCCTCCTCACTCTCCCGGTCCTCGGCGCTCTCGTGCGCTGGACGGTGGTCGTGCCGCTCGGGCACCTGCTGTCCGGGGTCGTCCTGCGCCACGTCTTCGCGCCCGACCCGCCCGACCCGGCCTACGCCCGCCTGGCGCCCGGCCTCGCCCTGCGCCCCGCGCGCATGCCGGCGACGCTCGCGACCTGCCCGACGTGGAGGACGGCCTGCGCGCCTTGGCCGCCGCGCTACGCCGAACTCGGGACGCCGGTCGTCGCCGTCCACGGGCTCGCCGACCGCGTGGTCAGCGCCGCCCAGGCGGTCCGTCTCTGTCGAGCGCGTCCCGCACGCGCGACCTCGTCCTGCTCGAGGAGACGGGCCACGTGCCGCACTTCACGCGCCCGGACGCCGTGCTCGACGCCGTCGCCCTCGCCTGGCGCCGCGTCGGCGACGCAGCCGGCGGCGACCGCACGTTTGCGTCGCCCCGGGCCCCGGCGTACACTCCGGCCTTGGTCGCGCTAGGCGGGGAGCCAGCGGTGCCCTGTACCCGCAATCCGCTACAGCGGGGCTGAATCCCCGCCCGAGGGGCCATCCCGCAAGGCAGTCGGCCGGTGTGCGGCGTCGATGGCCGGGTCCCACGCAATGGAACCCTGCGAACCGCGTCAGGTCCGGGAGGAAGCAGCGCTAAGCAGGCCCTTTCATGTGCCGTGGGGTCGCCTGGCCGGAGCTTGCGCCCGGCAGGGACGCTTGGAGGATGTGTTTCGACGGCGGGTGCGCGGCCGTTCTCTTCTCGCCTGCGCGCGCCGCGGGTGACCGCCGCAGGCGCGTCGGCGGCGACTGCCTTGCGAGTACCCGGCGCGCCGTCGTGCGCGCTTCCCCGCCCGCCGCGGGCGGCGGTAGACTAGCCCTCCGATGCGACGCTCCCTCTATCGCGAATACCGCCCGCAGACGTTCGACGAGCTCGTCGGGCAGGCGCACGTCGCGCGCACGCTCAAGAACGCCGTCGAGACCGAGCACCGTCGCGCACGCCTACATCTTCGCCGGCCCGCGCGGCACCGGCAAGACGAGCACCGCGCGCATCCTCGCCAAGGCGCTGAACTGCACCGGGACGCCGGACGCGCCGCGGACGCAGCCGACGGCGCACCCCTGCGGCGTCTGCGACCACTGCCGCGGCGATCGCCGACGCCGTCTCGCTCGACGTCATCGAGATGGACGCCGCCTCGAACCGCAGCATCGACGACATCCGCGACCTGCGCGACCGCGTCGCCTACGCCCCCGTCGAGGGCCGCTTCAAGGTCTACATCATCGACGAGGTCCACATGCTCACGCGCGAGGCCTTCAACGCCCTGCTGAAGACGCTCGAGGAGCCGCCCGCCAAGGTCGTCTTCGTGCTCGCCACCACCGAGCCGCACAAGATCCCCGAGACGATCGTCTCGCGCTGCCAGCGCTTCGACTTCCGCCGCCCCCAGGTCGCACGACATCGCGAAGCTCCTGGCGCGCATCGTCGAGAGCGAGAACCAGCGCTCCGACGACGAGCGCGGCGGGCCGCCGGTCGAGATCCAGGAGGCGGCCCTCATCGAGATCGCGCGCCACTCGCAGGGCGGCTTCCGCGACGCCATCGGCACGCTCGAGAAGCTCATCGCCTACGGCGAGGGGACGATCCACCCCGGCGACGTGCTCGAGGCGCTCGGCGTCACGAGCACCGACCTGCTCTTCGAGGTCACCGACATCTGCATCGAGCGCCGCACCGCGGAGGCGCTGCAGTTCGTCCAGCGGCTCGCCAACGAGGGTGTCGACTTCCCGCAGTTCATCCGCGACCTGCTGCGCCACCTGCGCCAGGTCTTCCTCCTGCAGCACCTCGAGGACGCGGCCGACGACGAGGCCGCGCTGCGCGCCCTCGGCCAGACGGTCGAGCTCGACGAGGAGCTCGTCCGGCGCCTGCTGCCGCAGGCGAACCAGCTCCACCCGCGCGAGCTCGTCGGCATGATCGAGACCCTCGGCCAGGCCCAGCGCGACATCAAGGACGGCCTCGACGCGCGGCTGCAGCTCGAGCTCGCGCTGGTCAAGATCACGCGCCCGCAGGTCGACTCCTCGGCCGCAGGCCTCGAGGAGCGCCTGCGGCGCCTCGAGACCGGCCTCGGCGCGACGCGCTTCGCCTGCGAGACGGCCGGCGCCAAGGCCGAGACGGCCGCGCGAGGCGGTCGCGGCCGCGACCGGGCGCGGCGGCCGGCGCCCCCGGCCCCGAGGCGACTCCCGGCGAGGCGACACACCGGGCGACGACGACGCCGGCGCCGGCCCGCGACCGCGACCTCGCGGGCGACGAGCGCGGCCGAGCCGTCCGCCGGACGCGCCGTCCGCCACGGGCCCGGAGCTCACGCTCGACCGCGTGCGCCGCGCCTGGGAGCTCGTCCTGCAGCGCGTCCAGTCGGGCAACGTGGCCCTGTACGCGCTGCTGCGCGACGCCCGGCCCTCGGCGCTCGCCGGCGACCGCCTCACGGTGGCGATGCCGTCCGACTTCGCCCTCACGCGGGCGCGCGAACCCGGCAACGACGACATCCTCGCGAGCGCCTTCGCCGAGACGCTCGGCCACCGGCTGCAGCCCGAGTTCGTCCTCGCCGAGCCCGGCGCGGCGGCGCCGCGGAGCCGGCGCCTCGCGCCCAGGCCCCCCTCGACTTCACCCAGACGATCAACCTGACGAAGCAGCTGCTCGACGCCGAGGAGCTCGACGAGCCGTGACCGGGCGCCGCAGGCGACCCGGCCGTCCGAAGGAGACGCGCCAGCGATGAACCCCCAGTACCAGAAGATGATGAAGCAGGTCCAGGAGATGCAGCGCAAGATGGCGGAGGCGCAGGAGGAGCTCGCCGACGAGACTGTCGAGGCCAGCGCCGGCGGCGGCATGGTCACCGTCGTCATGAGCGGCTCGCTCGAGGTGCGCGAAGTGCGCATCCAGCCCGAGGCCGTCGACCCCGACGACGTCGAGATGCTGCAGGACCTCGTCATCGCGGCCACCAACGAGGCCCTGCGCGCCGCCCAGGACCTCGCGCAGCGCAAGCTGGGCGGCGCCACCGGCGGCCTCGACCTGCCCAACATCCCGGGCCTGTTCTGATCCTCGACCGGCAGCCCGCGGCCGGCGTGCGTCGAGCGGATACGCGACTGCATACTGGACTGTATTCCTCCTTCTTTTAGCGGACGTCACCCTAGGGTCGCGGACCGAGCGCGCTCGCGCGGATCACGACCGCCGGGCAGCGCCGCGACCCGCGTTGCGCGGCACGAGCCACGAGAGTAGACTCGCCTCCCGGGAGTCTCTCGTCTCGCATCCCCGCGCGCTCGTGTCCAAGGTCACGCGCGCGGACGCATGTTCATGCAACAGGAGTGCATTTGTATTCACCCTCAGTCGACCGGCTGATCAAGGAGCTGTCGCGCCTTCCGGGCATCGGCCCGCGCAGCGCCCAGCGCCTCGCCTTCCACATCCTGCGGCAGCGGCCGGAACAGGTCCTGCCCCTGGCCGAGGCGATCGTCGACGTCAAGGAGCGCATCGGCTTCTGCCGCCGCTGCTTCAACCTCGCCGAGGGCGAGCTCTGCACCGTGTGCGCCGACAGCGCGTCGCGACGCCGGCGTGATCTGCATCGTCGAGCAGCCGGCCGACATCATCCCGGTCGAGCGGACCGGTGAGTTCCGCGGGCTCTACCACGTGCTCGGCGGCGCCCTCTCGCCGCTCGACGGCGTCGATCCCGACGACCTGCACATCAGACGAGCTCCTCGCGCGCGTCGACGACAGCGTGCGCGAGGTGATCCTGGCCACCAACCCGACCATGACCGGCGAGGCGACGGCGATGTACATCGCCGAGCAGCTCCCCGGGACGCGTGCGCGTGACGCGCCTGGCGAGCGGCCTGCCGGTGGGCGGCGACCTGGAGTACGCGGACGAGCTCACGCTCGGCCGCGCCTTCGCCGGTCGCCGCAGCCTGCGCCACGAGGAGGAGTGACAGTGACGACCGCGAGCCGCAAGACCGAAGATCGTCGACCCATGGTCTCACCGAGATCCGCTGGCACGGGCGCGGCGGCCAGGGCGCCGTGACGGCGGCCAAGATGGTCGCCGAGGTCGCCCTCGGCCAGAACCGCTACTTCCAGGCCTTCCCCGAGTACGGACCGGAGCGCTCCGGCGCCCCCATCGTCGCCTTCACGCGCATCAGCGACGAGCCCATCCAGGTCTACTCGGGCATCGAGCACCCGCACATCGTCGTCGTGCTCGACCCGTCGCTGCTCAGCATCGTCGACGTCGCCAAGGGCGCGCCCGCCGACGCCATCGTGCTCGTCAACAGCGACCTGCCGCCGGCGCAGCTGCGCTCCCAGTACAAGCTCGAGGGGCACCGCCTGTTCACGGTGGCCGCCACGAAGATCGCCACCGAGACGATCGGGCGCGCGATCCCCAACACCCCCATGGTCGGCGCGCTGGTGCGCATCACCGGCATGTTCCCGATCGAGGACGTGGTCGAGTTCCTGCGCGCCGACTTCGGCAAGAAGTTCCCGCCCAAGGTCGTCGACGGCAACATCAAGGCTCTCACGCGGAGCTACGAGGAGGTCCAGGCCGAATGAGCGTCGAGAAGAAGGCCACGGCCAAGAAGCCGGCCCCCCTGCGCAAGCCGCGCGCCAAGAAGCTCCCCAAGCCCAAGTGGGACGTCAGCGACCTCGACACGTGGGGTCCCGACAAGCATCAGCTCGGGCGCCACGATCCCCGAGGCCGGCAACTCGGTCTACAACGAGACCGGCGGCTGGCGCACCCTCGTCCCCGAGATGGACCCCGAGAAGTGCGACGGCTGCATGCTCTGCTACTTCTACTGCCCGGACGCCTCGATCATCGTCGAGGACGGCAAGGCGGTCGCCGTCGACCTGGCGCACTGCAAGGGCTGCGGCATCTGCGCCAAGGAGTGCCCGACCGGCGCCATCGTCATGAAGACTCGACGAGAAGGAGTGAGACGGTGACGACGCTCGACTCCAAGAACGTGCTCGACGCGACCACCATCGCCGTCACCGGCAACGAGGCGGTCGCCGAAGCGATGCGCCAGATCGACCCCGACGTGGTCTGCGCCTACCCCATCACCCCGCAGACCGAGATCGTGCAGATCTACGCCCAGTTCGTCGCCGACGGCAAGGTCGACAGCGAGTTCGTCACCGTCGAGTCGGAGCACTCGGCGATGAGCGCCGTGATCGGCTCGGCGGCCGGCGGCGCGCGGACGATGACGGCGACCTCCTCCCAGGGCTTCGCCCTCATGTGGGAGGTCCTCTACGTCGCCGCGTCGTACCGGCTGCCGATCGTCATGACGACCGTCAACCGCGCCCTCTCGGGCCCGATCAACATCCACTGCGACCACTCCGACACCATGGGCGGCCGCGACACCGGCTGGATCCAGCTCTACGGCGAGAACCACCAGGAGGCCTACGACAACTGCCTCATGGCGGTGCGCATCGCCGAGCACGAGGACGTCGCACCTGCCGGTGATGCACATGCTCGACGGCTACGTGATCAGCGGCGCCATCGGGCCCCTCGAAGATGCTCTCCGACGAGCAGGCCAAGGCGTTCGTCGGGCCGTACCGCCCCGTGAACCCGCTGCTCGACAGCAAGCACCCGGTCACCGTGGGCCCGTTCGATGGCCTGCACGGCTTCTACTTCGAGCACAAGGTGGCCCAGAACCGGGCCATGGACCGCGCCCTCAGGGTCATCCAGGACGTCGCCGACGAGTACGCCGAGCTCTCGGGCCGGCAGTACGACCTCCTCGACCCGTATCGGCTCGACGACGCCGAGGTCGCGATCGTCGTCGTCGGCTCCACCGCCGGCACGACGCGCATGGTCGTCGACAAGCTGCGCGCCAAGGGCGTCAAGGCCGGCATGGTGCGGGTGCGCGCCTTCCGGCCGTTCCCGCACGAGGCCTACGCCAAGGCGCTGCAGCACGTCAAGGTCGTCGGCGTCATGGACCGCGCCGACTCGTTCGGCGCCCAGGGCGGCCCGGTCTTCCTCGAGGTCCGCGCGGCGCTCTACGACTGCGACCCGCGTCCCCAGGTGCTGCCCTTCATCTACGGGCTCGGCGGCCGCGACATCTATCCCCGACAACATCGAGCAGGCGTTCGCCGTGCTCCAGAAGGCCGCCAGGTCGAAGAAGCGCGCCTCCATCGAGCGCCGCTACCTCAACCTGCGCGAGGACTGAGGTGACGGCCATGGCGAGAAGCAACGGAGGAAACGGCAAGGGGCGGACCGAGCCGAAGGGCTCCGCCCTCTACGAGGTCCTCAAGGGCATCGACTTCGAGAAGCGCGAGCTGCTGCACAAGGCGAAGGGCGTCGGCCTCTTCGACCTGGTCAAAGACAAGGACGGCCGGTACCGCTGCTACGCCTGCACGCTGTGCGAGCGCAGCTGCCCGGTCGACTGCATCGAGATCGACTTCTGCCCCGAGTTCGAGGAGCTGCCCTTCGACGTCGAGGCCGAGCGCGCCGCCGCCAAGGCGCGTGCAGCCCGAGATCGACATGACGCTCTTCGACGAGGTGATCGCGCGCATCCGCGAGGGCTCGGGCCTCATCGAGGCCTTCCACACCACGCAGGAGACGTACGGCTACCTGCCGCGCCGCGCGCTCGAGGAGATCGCCGGCGAGATGAGCTGCCTTCTCGCGCGTGTTCGGTGTGGCCAGCTTCTACAGCCAGTTCCGCCTCAAGCCGGTCGGCAAGCACGTCATCGACGTCTGCATGGGCACCGCCTGTCACGTGGCCGGCGCGCCGCTGGTCGTCGAGGCGTTCGCCCAGGAGCTCGAGATGCCCGTCGGCGAGACCACGGCCGACGGCCTCTTCACCCTGCAGACGGTGAACTGCGTCGGCGCCTGCGCGCTCGCCCCGGTGGTGCGCGTCGGGGCCGACGACACCTACGGCCGCGTCGGCCCCAACGAGGCCCGCAAGCTCGTCCGCAAGCTGCGCAAGCTGGAGGTGGCGTCATGACCCCGCGCGCCAGCGGCAACGGCAAGGGCGCCGGCAAGGCGCCAGCGGCGAGAGGGCGCGCGCAAGGCGCCGGCGGCGACAGCCGCCGAGCAAGCGCGCGCGCCGCATCGAGGCCGCCCTCAAGAAGGCCTTCGACACGACGGCCTACATCGCCGGCGACGACAAGGCCGAGATCCGCATCTGCGCCGGCACCGCCTGTCACGCCTCGGGCCGCGTCGCCCTGCGCGAGGCGCTCGACAAGGAGCTCGCGGCGCGCGGCCTGGGCGACAAGGTCGCCGTCGTCGAGACCGGCTGCCACGGCTTCTGCGAAGAGGGGCCCATCGTCGTCGTGCGCCCCGATGGCCTCTTCTACCCGCGCCTCAAGGCCAAGGACATCGCCGAGATCGTCGAGACCAGCGTCGTCGGCGACGGCGTCGTCGAGCGCCTGCTCTACAAGCACCCGCAGACCGGCGAAGCCCTCGCGCACGAGCGCGACATCCCCTTCTACAGCCTGCAGGAGCGCATCGTCCTCAGCCTCAACGGCAAGATCGACCCATACTCGATCGACGACTACCTCGCCCACGGCGGCTACCGGGCCCTGGCGAGGGTGCTCGCCGCGGACGACCCCGAGGCCGTGATCGACGAAGTCGAGCGCAGCGGGCTGCGGGGTCGCGGCGGCGCCGGCTTCCCTACCGGCAAGAAGTGGCGCTCCTGCCGCGCCAACCACGGCGACGTGCACTACGTCATCTGCAACGCCGACGAAGGCGACCCCGGGGCGTTCATGGACCGCTCGATCGTCGAGGGCGAACCCCTTCGCCGTGATCGAGGGCATGACTCATCGCCGCCTTCGCCATCGGCGCGCGGCGTACGGCGCCGTCCACGGCTACGTCTACGTCCGGCACGAGTACCCAGTTCGGCCGTCGAACGCCTGACTCGCGCGCTGAAGGAGGCCAGGCGTCGCGGCCTGCTCGGCGACGACATCCTCGGCTCCGGGTTCGGCTTCGATATCGCATCATCGCAGTGCGCCGGCGCCTTCGTCGGCGGTGAGTCGACTGCGCTGACGGCGATCGATCGAAGGCCTGCGCGGCTCGCCGCGGGGCAGACACATCCGCACCGTGGCCCAGGGGCCTGCACGGCCAGCCGACCAACCTGAACAACGTCGAGAGCTACGCCAACGTGCCCTGGATCGTCGACAACGGCGCCCTCGCCCTCTCGACGCTGGGCACCACGACCTCGAAGGGGACCAAGGTGCTCTCGCTCTCCGGCAAGGTCGCCAACGGCGGTCTGGTCGAGGTGCCCATGGGCACCACCCTGCGCCAGGTCGTCTTCGACATCGGAGGCGGAACGCCGCCCGGCCACGAGTTCAAGGCGGTGAAGCTCGGCGGGCCGTCCGGCGGCTGTCTGCCGGCCGCGCTGCTCGACACCGGGATCGACTTCGAGGGTCTGGCCGCGGCCGGCGCCGTCGATGTGCTCGGGCGGCATGGTCGTTCTGGACGACACCACCTGCATGGTCGACCTCGCGAAGTCCGCGGTCGGGTTCATGGCGGCGGAGTCGCTGTGGCAAGTGCGTGCCGTGCCGAGTGGGCACACAGCGCCTGTACGAGCTCCTCGACAAGGTGACGACCGGACGTGCGACGGAGTCCGACCTCGACCGCATCGAACGGCTGTGCGACGACATCGCCGAGGGCTCACTCTGCGGCCTCGGCGAGAGCGCCCCCAGCTCTGTCGTGACCACGCTCCGCCATTTCGGCGACGAGTCAGGGCGCACGTCGTCGAAAAGCGGTGTCCGGCCAGGGTGTGCCGGCCGCTCATCCGCTACTCCATCGACAAGGATGCCTGCAGGGAAGCGGCTCCGCGCGAGAGTGTCGCGTCGCGATGAGGCTCGCGTAACGCGCAGCGGCGCTGATGGCTTCTGCCCCTGGGGCGGAGGCCATTTTTCGTTTCGGGCTCCTGGTGAAGACAAGATGATGGCCGAGGGCATGGTGACTGTGGAGCCCGGCTGGGGTGCGGCAGGCCGGTTGGCCGGGCACGTCGGGCGACACGGCTTGCGCCGCGCCGCTTCTCTGAGCGGTGCACGTGCGGCGCACCCCTCGCTGAGCCCGCTACGGGGGTCAGTCTGCGGCGATCGCGGCGCTGGCCGCGCCGATGAGCTCAGCGGCGGCACGGCAGGCGGCGTCGGGGCTCGCCGCGGCCGACACTGCGTCGATGGAGCGCACTCCCGATGATGACGCCGTCGGCGAGGTGGGCCACGCGCGCTGCCTGCTCCGGGGTGGAGATGCCGAAACCGACCACGAGCGGCACGGCGGTACGCTCGCGCAGCCGTTCGAGCAGGCGCGGCAGGTCCGCTCCCACCTCGGCGCGCGCCCCGGTGACGCCGGTGACGGCCACGCAGTAGATGAAGCTCGTGGCTAGAGGCCGCCACCATGTCGAGACGGGCCTCGGTGCTCGTGGGCGTGGCCATCGGGACAAGGGAGACGCCGTGCTGCGAGGCGAGGCCGGTGAGGCCGCCGGGGGTGCCGGGGAACCCGTCCTGCGCCGGCGGGAAGTCCGGCGTCGCGGCCTCGTCCAGCGGCAGGTCGGGGATGACGAGGGCCTCCACGCCGGAGGCGGCCGCACGCGTGAAGAACCGCTCGGGACCGTCGGCGAGCACCACGGAGTTGACGTACGTGAGGAGCACGAACGGCGCCGCGCCGCTGTGCCCCGCGACGAGCTGTATCACGTCGTCGGGCGTGACCCCCGCGACGAGCGCCTGGTGCGTGGAGCGCTGCACGACAGGTCCGTCGGCGATGGGGTCGGAAAGGGGACGCCGAGCTCGACGATGTCGGCGCCGCAGCGGCAGAGTCACGGCGTCGATGAGCCGGCCGCTGGTCTCGAGGTCGGGATGCCCGCCGGTGAGGTACCGGCATGAGGGCCGCGCGGCCGGCGCGCGGCGCCGCGAAGG
>CAVPRQ010000024.1:0-60284 GCA_963707855.1 uncultured Thermoleophilia bacterium | reverse complement strand
CGCGCATGAAGTAGCGGCCCAGGAGGATGTACACGACCAGCGTCGGCAGCGCGGCCAGGAGCGAGCCGGCCATCTGGACATTCCATTTGACGATGAACGAGCCGGCCATGTTGTTCAGCGCCACGGTGATCGGCTGGACGTTTGGCCGGCTGGTGACGATGACGCCGAAGAGGAAATCATTCCACACCGACGTGAACTGCCAGATCATCACCACGACGAAGCCTGGGATCGAGATCGGGAAGAGGATGTGGCGGTAGATGCCGAGCAGACCGGCGCCGTCGATCTTGGCCGCTTCCAGCAGCTCGCTCGGGACAGCCGCATAGTAGTTCCGGAAGATCAGCGTGCAGATCGGGATGCCGTATACGATGTGTACGAAGATCAACCCGGGGATCGATCCGTAGAGGCCCATGACTTGCAGCACCCTCACCATGGGGATCAGGATGCTCTGGTACGGGATAAACATGCCGAACAACATCAGCGTGAAGACGAGGTTGGATCCCGGAAACTTCCACTTGGACAGTACGTAGCCGTTCAGCGAGCCGAGGAACGCCGACCCGATAGTCGCCGGGATGGCGATCAGGAGGCTGTTGATGAAGTTGCCGTTCAGCCCGCGAATGCCCCGGGCTGGGTCGCCAAACCACGCCTGGATAAAGCTGTCAAGGTGCAATCCCGACGGCAGGTCCCACATGCGGGCCAGGCTGACCTCCTGAAAACTCTTCATGCCCGTAATGATCAGCATGTAGACCGGCAACAGGTAGAGGGCCGCGGCTGAGACGAGGGTGACATAGAGCAGCACGCGGCTCCAGCGGATCTTCCTTCGGCCGGCCGGCTTGCCGCGGAGTTCGTCGACTTGAACGGTCATAGCTCCGCCTCCGTGCGGTTGGTGTAAACCAGGTAGGGCACGACGAGCACCGCCACCAGCAGCAGCAGCAGGATGGCGACCGCGGCGCCCTGGGCGAAGTTGTTCCCGCGGAAGGTGGTGTCGAACATAAAGAAAGCCGGCACATCGGTGGCGAAAGCCGGGCCGGGACCGGTCATCGACACGACCAGATCGAAGATCTTCAGCGACATGTGGCCCAGGATGATCACGGCGCTGAGGGTGATTGGGGCGAGCAGCGGCATGATGATGTGGCGGTAGATTTGGTACTCGGACGCGCCATCCACCCGCGCCGCCTCGCGCAATTCATCGGGGATGGCGCGCAGCCCGGCCAGATACATCGCCATGGTGTAGCCGGACATCTGCCAGGTGGCGGCGAGCACGACCGAAATCATGGCCAGTGAGATGCCGACGTATTGGCTGGTGAGCCCGACAAGCCCGATGCGGGCGAGCAACTGACCCACCGCTGAATCCGGAAGAATACGTACGATGTCCGGATCGGTGAACCATCCCCACCGCAAAAACGGCAGGCCGATTTTTTCAAACAACAGGTTAACGCCGGAACTGCCGGTTTGCGCCGTACCGGGATTCAACAGCCAGCGCCAGACTACGCCGGTGACGATGTAGGAGATCGCCATCGGAAAGAGGAAGATGCTGCGGAAGACGCCCTCACCCTTGACGCGCTGATCGAGGAGGATGGCCAGAAACAGGCCGATGACCAGGCAGGCGCCCAGGAACAGCAGGGTGAAGGTGACCGTGTTGCGCAGGTCCGCCATGAAACGATCGATGGTAAAGAGTTTCTGGTAGTTGCGCAGGCCGACGAAGGTGAAATCCGGCGTCAGCGCATCCCATTTGCTGAGGGAAGAATATCCGGTGAAGGCAATAAAGCCATAGACAAAGATGCCGATGAGAACCACGGATGGGGAGATGATGAGGATCGAAAGGAGCCGATCCCGCGATATGTGGCGCATGGCGGTTCTCCGAGCGGGGTACGTACAGTAAACGGGGAAACCGGTAAATTGGTAAACTGGTAGATTGGTGGACCGACCGTCGATCAGTCCTACCAACCTACCAATTTACCTGTCTACCAATCTACCAACGTCTACTTGCAGACCCCGTTATCAACGCAGGCCTGCTGCAATGCCGTCTGGGTCGCGGCCACGTCGCCCTTGGTGGCGAACGTGTTCAGGATGTCCTTGTAGACGGTGGCCCACTTCTCTACCGCCGCCGCACCGTGCGCCACGCTCGGCACGATGGCATCCTTGGACCAATCCTGCATCGCCGACTTCAGGTACTCGTTGAACAGGGCGGGATCGCAGTCGGTGCGGGCGCAGATGGAGCCCTTCTTGGGGTTGAAGGCTTCCTGCCCCGCCTTCGAGCCGGCGATCTTCAGCCAGCTCTCCAGGTTGGCCTGGTTCTTGGCGCCCTTGGCGGCCGCGAAGCTGTCGGACAGGGCATCGAAGATACCCTGCGTCCCGGGCACCGGCGCCCAGCCGTAGTCCTTGTAGCCCTTGGAGGTGAACCAGCCATCGGTCCAGTCGCCCATGATGTGCATGGCGCCCTTGCCGTCCACCAGGTACTGCGCGGCGTCGCTCCAGGTCAGCGCCGAGTAGTCGGTGTTGGCGTAGGTCATGATCTTCTTGTAGGCTTCGAGCGCCTCGGTCACCTTCGGATCGGTCCACTGCGTCTTGCCGTTCCACAGGCCCTTGTAGGCCTCGGCGCCCAGGATGCTGACGAGGATGGTCTCGAAGGTATGGCCGGCCTCCCAGCCTTCCTTGGTGCCGATGACCAGTGGCACGATGCCCTTGGCCTTCAGCGCGTCGCCGACCTGGAAGAACTCATCCCAGTTTGTGGGCGGCTTGAGTCCGTTGTCCGCGAAGACCTGTTTGTTGTACCACATCACGTTGGCGCGATGGATGTTGACCGGCACGCCCCAGAAGTGATCCTGGTACTTCAGGAGGGAAATCAGATCCTTGGGGAAGACTTTGTCCCAGCCCTCGGAGGCGTACAGTTTATCCAGTTCCTGCACGTATTTCGCGGGATCATACTTCTCGACCTCAAGGCCCGCATGGAGTTGGAAGGAGTCCGGGGGATCGCCGCCGGTCAGGCGGGTCGCAAGCACGGCCTTGGCGTTGGTGCCCGCGCCACCGGCCACCGTGGCGTTGACGATCTCGACGTTGGGGTTGGCTTTCTTGTAGATGTCGTACATGGCATTCAGGCCATCGGCTTCGCCGCCGGCCGTCCACCACGAGAACATCTCCACCTTGTCGGTCGCCTTGCTCCCACCTGCGGCAGGCGCCGGCGCAGCCGCCGGCACACAGGCCACCAACATCATCGACAGAATGGCCACCAGGCTCAACACGGTGAGCCAGCGAACATGACGTGACATAGTGTCTCCTCCTTGAGAGTAACTGACGACGTACACGACAATGGGTGATGCTGGAGAGAAGTTGCGATCGTGGTTTTGATTTGCCTCCTTTCCGTGGTTGTCGGGGTGGTGTCATATGCGACACGCAACTGAAATGATCCCGCATCAAAACCGCAACCATCGCCTGAACATGCAACAATGAGATTCTAGCACAATACCCGCTGCGTGGTCAAGCGCTTGCGCTTGGCAAAAGTCACACGGATCCCGGCATGTCGTGCGAAGGGCTAATGATGAAGCCGTCCGTCCCTCGCGCATCAGTCTCGTACTCCATCAAACCATGTTTTGCATAATTTTAAAAAAAAAAAAAACGATCGGGATGTACTTCGCCATGTGGTTGCCGATAAGTTCATCCAGGTCAGCCGTGCCGTAGTGTTCCACCAGCTTACGTCGTGCCGGCGTCGTGAAGTTGATCTGATAGGGGGTGCGATCGGGCTGGATGTGCTGGATGGCCGTTCGGACCCGCTCGTGGGGTGATGGCTGTCATGACTTCCTCGTCGTAGCGGTTGTTTACCAGACCTTCTGCAGCCGGGCCAGCATAGCCTCGCGGGCGATCTGCCCGCGCCAGGTGTCGCGGATGTTGCCGTCGCGATCGATAATCATCGAGGTCGGCAGGTAGCGCACGTCGAAGAGATCCTTGATCACGCGGCCTTCCGGGTCCAGGAGCAGTGGGAAGGCGATACCCTCCCGCTCGGCAAACCGATCACGTCCGCGGCGTTCTCCATGTCGTTGATGCCCAACACGACGAAATCGCGTTCAGCACCGTACTTCCGCTGCAGCGCGTTCAAGTCGGGCATCTCTGCCTTGCAGGGCGGACACCACGTGGCCCAAAAGTTCAACAGCACCACCTTGCCCCGCAGGTCAGCCAGCCGGACGACCTGCCCATCGGAGGCCGTCAGCTCGAAGTCCGGCGCGGGCGAGGGCGCGGCCGCAGCGACCGCCGGGCGCGACTCAGCGGCGATCTGCTGCCGCTGGTCCACCAGCAGCCAGACGCCGAGCGCGATCGTGGCCAGGCTGAGGATCAGCAAGACAGCGAGAAAAAGCGTTCGTCCACGATGAGGGCGAGGCTTGGGTGTGAGACTCATCGAACCGTCAGTCTGGCTCCTACCGCGCTGCCGGCTCCACGCGGGTGCTGTTGGTGATCTTCGCCACCCCGCGCACCGTGGCCAGCGCGCCGCAATATTTTTCTTCCGAAAGCTGAACCGCGCGCGTGAGGGCCTCGGGATCCACCTCGCCGTAGGCGACGTACTCCAGGTGGATGGCGGTGTAGGCTTTGGGATGCTCGGCCGCCCGCTCGCCGGTGGCAAAAATCTTGAACCCTTCGACCGGTTGGCGTTTCTTCTTCAGGATGCTGATGACGTCCATGGCTGTGCAGCCGAGTACGCCCATGAGCAATACCTCCATCGGGCTGGACGCCGAGCCGAAGCCGCCGTTCTCTACCGTTGCATCCATGACGATGGCGTGGCCGGTGCCGGCGCGCGCGACGAATTGCATGTCTTCGACCCAAGTAAGCTGTGCGTTAGCCATGATCTCCTCCTGATTGCGAGTTGGTCTATCGAGTTCTCAGATGCCTTGCGCATCTTGAGGTTACGGTTTGGGGATGCGCTTTGCGGCCAGCAGGCCGAGTGCGGCGTGCGCGATCTGTCGTGCGGCGTCCGGTCGTGCCAGCTCACCGCGCCGATGCTCGACCTCACGCTGCGCACCTGGCTGCGGCTCAGGCCCACCGCCGAGGAAGAGCGCGTCCACATCCGGCCCTGGAACGACGCCGCAGTCGGGCGGGCCAAGCGGCGCACGAGCAGCGCGTTGTGGATGGCGACGACGTACGCGACCAAGCTCGACGAGGTGGCCGCGGAGAGCTGGCACGCCGCGCCGGACGACATCGCCCGTCACGCCCTCGCGCTCGCCCACGAGCTCGACGCGGCACCTCCGGCCGTCCCCGATCTGGACGCCTCCGAACGCGCACGCGTCGCGCGGTGGGCCGACGCCCTCCGCGGCCGGCGCGCGCCCCTCGTCGTCTCGGGGACCTCAGGGGGCTCGGTCGCGCTCCTGCGCGCCGCGGCCCGGCTCGCGCAAGCCCTGGCCGCGGGCACGGCGCCGGGCCCGGCGCCGGCGGTCGGGACCGGCACCGCGCCCGCCGGGAGGCTCGTCCTCACCGTACCCGAGGCGAACAGCCTGGGCCTGCGCATGATGGGCGACCGCGGGTTTCCCGAGGCGATCGCCGCCGTCGCGCGCGGCGAGGCCGACACACTGGTGGTCCTGGACGACGACCTGTACCGGCGCGCCGCCGCACTGCTCGTCGACGACCTCCTCGGTCATCGGCTGGGATCGATCTCCCTCGCCACGCTGACGGACCAGATCACTGCGCGAGCCGACGTGGTCCTCCCGACGACCACCTACGCCGAGTCCACAGGGACGTTCGTGAACAACGAGGGTCGCGCCCAGCGCTTCTTCGCGGTGCTCGAGCCGCGCGAGGGCGTCCGTGAAGCCTGGCGCTGGCTGCGCGACCTCATGCAGCTGCTGGGCCGCGACGAGGGTTCCTCCTGGGTGACACTCGACGACGTGATCGCCGACCTCGAGCGTGAGCTGCCGCAGTTCCGCGGCGTGGGCGCGGCAGCGCCGGGCGCCGGATGGCGGCGGCACTGGCGAAGGGTCGCACGCCAGCCACAGCGCTGGAGCGGCCGCACCGCGATCGACGCCGGACGGACGGTGCGTGAGCCGGCGCCCGTCGCCGACCCCGACTCCGCCCTCGTCTTCTCGCTCGAGGGCCTGGGGCCGGCCGACGCCCCATCGGCACTCCTGCCCCGGGTCTGGTCGCCGGGCTGGAACTCGTCGAACGGGCTGCACAAGCTGCAGGAGGAGGTCGACGGACCGCTCAGGGACGACCCGACCGGCATGCGCCTTCTCGACGGCGTCGCGGACCCGCGTCCGTTGCCGGACCCCGACGTGCCGCGCCGCTTCGCCTCTCGCCAGGACGAGTTCCTCCTCGTCCCCGCACACCACATCTTCGGATCCGACGACCTCAGCATGCACGCGCCGGCGATCGCCGGCCGGGCGACCGAGCCGTACGTCGGCGTCAACGACGCCGACGCGGAGCGACTCGGGCTCGCCGCCGGCGACCTGGTCGCCGTCTGGCTGCCGTGGCTCGACACCCGCGCGCCGTACCGGCCGGTCCCCTCGCTCCCGGACGGCGTCGCCGCCCTGCCCGTCGGGCTGCCCGGCTTTCCGTTCATCTCGCTCCCGGCCCGAGGCCGTCTCTCGCGCGCCGCCGTCGCGGAGGCGAGGTCGTGACCGGGCCTGCGGGCGGCATCGTCGCCGCCGTCCCGGACTGGGTCGGCCAGCTCGCCACCGTTCTCGGCGTGCTGATCGTCGTCCTCTCCCTGGCCGCCGGGCTCATCTGGTACGAGCGCCGCCTGCTCGCCCTGGTGCAGGACCGCTACGGCCCCAACCGGGTCGGACCTGCCGGCCTGCTGCAGGTGCTGGCCGACACGTTCAAGATCCTCTTCAAGGAGGACTGGGTGCCGCCGTTCGCCGACCGGCGCGTGTTCGTCGTCGCGCCGTCGATCGTGTTCGCCACGGCCCTCCTCTCGTTCATGGTCGTCCCCGTCGCCGAGGGCATCGTCGTCGCCGACATCGACGTCGGCCTGCTGTTCGTGCTCGCGATGTCGTCGCTGGCCGTGTACAGCGTCGTGCTCGCCGGCTGGGCCTCGCGCAGCAAGTACTCGCTGCTCGGCGGGCTGAGAGCCGCGGCGCAGATGGTGAGCTACGAGGTCTTCATGGGCCTCTCGCTGGTCGGCGTGGTCCTCATGGCGGGCTCCTTCGACCTGACCGAGATCGTCGAGGCCCAGCGCGGCCTCTGGTTCGTCGTCCCCCAGTTCGTCGGCTTCGTCGTGTTCGTGGTCGCCGGCCTCGCCGAGACGCGCCGCCTGCCCTTCGATCTGGCCGAAGCCGAGAGCGAGCTGGTGGCCGGCTTCCACACCGAGTACTCGGGCATGAAGTTCGGCATGTTCTTCGTCGGCGAGTACATCGCCGTCACCCTGGTCTCGGCGCTGATCGCGACGCTCTTCTTCGGCGGCTGGCTGGGGCCGTGGCTGCCCGGCGTCGTCTGGTTCCTCCTCAAGACGTGCGTGTTCATCACCTTCTTCGTGGTCGCGCGGGGCACGTTCCCGCGGCCGCGCTACGACCAGCTCATGGCCCTGGGCTGGAAGGTGATGCTGCCGCTCAGCCTCTCAACCTGCTCGTGACCGGCGCCATCGTGGTGGCGCAGAGGTAGGGGGACGAAGCTGAAGGACCGGGGACAGACAGGCACGGCCAGGCGCCCGCGCCGCGCGACCCCTCCGCGCGACCGTCGAGGACGCACCCGCCGCTCACCGCCGACGTCGTCACGACCGGGCAGCTGGCGCGGCGCGGTCAGTCCCTGGCGCCGCGCATCTACCGCACGGTCGTCTCGACGCTGCAGGCCCTCGGCATCGTGATCGGCCACGCCTTCGGCGCGCGCGACACGGTCCAGTACCCGGAGGAGATGGTGTACCTGCCGCCGCGCTACCGGGGCCGCATCGTCCTCTCGCGCGACCCCGACGGCGCCGAGCGCTGCGTCGCCTGCTACCTGTGCGCCGCCGCCTGCCCGGTGGACTGCATCGCCCTGCAGGCGACCGAGGACGAGAACGGACGTCGCTACCCGGAGTGGTTCCGCATCAACTTCTCGCGCTGCATCTTCTGCGGCTTCTGCGAGGACGCCTGCCCGACCTACGCGATCCAGCTCACGCCCGACGTCGAGATGTGCGAGTACGAGCGCCCGAGCATGGTGTACGAGAAGGAGGACCTGCTGATCGCGGGGACCGGCAAGTACCACGACTACGACTTCTACCGGGTCGCCGGCCTCGCCGTCGGCGGCAAGGACAAGGGCGAGGCCGAAGGCGAGGCCCCGCCGGTCGACCTCCACGACCTTGCTGCCGTGAGATGACCGTCCGTCTTCTTCATCGCCGCCGCCGTCGCCGTGGTCGCGACCGTGCTGGTGATCACGCGCTCCAGCCTGGTGCACGCGCTGCTCTACCTGGTGGTCTCGCTGTTCGCGGTCGCCGTCGTCTTCTTCACGCTGGGCGCGCCGTTCGTCGCCGCGCTCGAGGTGATCGTCTACGCGGGCGCGATCATGATGCTGTTCGTCTTCGCCGTCATGCTGCTCAACGTGCACGCGGACGCGCCGCCGCGCCTGGCGTGGAGCGTCTGGGCAGGGCCGCTCGTCCTCGTGGCCGTGCTGCTCGCGCGAGCTCCTGTACGGCATCGGGCTCTCGGACCAGGCGCTGGACGACGACGATCGTGGGGCCGCGGCAGGTCAGCAGGGCGCTGTTCGGGCCCTACGTGCTCGGCGTGGAGCTCGCTTCGATGCTGCTGCTGGCCGCCCTGGTCGGCGCCCGGCACATCTCGGCGCAGCCGGACGACGGGGCGCCGGAGGACGGCTCCGGAGAGGGCGACGACGGGGTCGGGCGCCGAGGAGGACGAGGACTGATGGCCGCGGTCTCGCTCGACCACGGCCTGATCCTCGCCGCCGCCCTCTTCGCCATCGGCTTCGTCGGCCTGCTCACGCGGCGCAACCTGATCGTGGTGCTCGCTTGCATCGAGATCATGCTCAACGCCGCCGGCCTCGCCTTCGTCGTCGCGGGAGCGCGCTGGGGCAAGGCGGACGGCCAGGTCATGTTCCTCTTCGTCCTGGCCATGGCCGCGGCCGAGGTGGCGGTCGGCCTCGCCCTCGCGATCCGCTTCAGGCAGACGGTGGGACGGCTCGACGTCGACAGCGCCGACGAGATGAAGGGCTAGGGATGCTGGACCTCCTCTGGCTCATCCCCGCCCTCCCCGCCGCGGGCTTCGTCGTCCTGGTTCTCGGCGGCCGGCGCCTCGGCCGGACCGCGGTCGCCTTCATCGGCGCCGGCTCGGTCGGCCTGTCCGCCCTCGTGGCGTTCGCCGTCGTGCCTCGACTTCATCGCCTCGCCGCCGCCCGGAGACGCCTACCGCCAGGTGCTCTGGACCTGGTTCGACACGGGCGGCCTCGCGCCGCGCATCGCCTTCTACCTCGACGCCCTGTCCGTCGTCTTCGTCCTCGTCATCACCGGCGTCGGCTTCCTCATCCACCTCTACTCGACCGAGTACATGGACGGGACGACGCCTTCCAGCGCTTCTTCGTCTACATGAACCTCTTCGTCGCCTCGATGCTCGTCCTCGTGCTCGCCGACAACCTGCTGCTGCTCTACCTGGGGTGGGAGGGCGTCGGGCTCTGCAGCTACCTGCTCATCGGCTTCTGGCAGCGGGACGCGGGCAACGTGTACGCCGGACGCAAGGCGTTCATCGTCACGCGCGTCGGCGACACGGCGCTCATCGTCGGCCTCTTCCTGCTGTTCACCCAGCTGCGCACGCTGGACATCCAGCCGCTGATGGCGGGCGCCGCCGCCGAGTGGGCGGCCGGCTCCGGCGTCGCCGTGGCCGCGGCCGCCCTGCTGCTCGGCGGCGCCGTCGGCAAGTCGGCGCAACTGCCCCTGCAGACCTGGCTCCCCGACGCGATGGCCGGCCCCACGCCGGTCAGCGCCCTCATCCACGCCGCCACCATGGTGACCGCCGGCGTCTACCTGATCGCGCGCACCAACGTGCTCTTCACGCTGGCGCCGGACGTGCGCCTCGCGGTGGCCGTCGTCGGCGCCGCGACGCTGCTCTACGCCGGCTTCAGCGCCCTCGCCCAGCGCGACATCAAGCGCGTCCTCGCCTACTCGACCATCAGCCAGATCGGCTACATGTTCCTGGCGCTCGGGGTGTCGGGCTGGAGCGCGGCCGTCTTCCACTTCATGACCCACGCCTTCTTCAAGGCCCTGCTCTTCCTCGCCGCCGGCGTCGTCATCGAGGCCCTGGGCCACGAGCACGACATCTTCCGCATGGGCGGCCTGCGGCGACGGCTGCCGCTCACGTTCTGGACCTTCCTGATCGGCGCCGCGGCGCTGGCCGCCCTGCCGCTGGTGACCGCCGGCTTCTACAGCAAGGACCTGATCGTCGCCACCAGCTGGGCCTCGGTCGACGGCAGCGTGTGGCTGTGGCTCGGCTCTCTGGCCGGCGCCTTCGTGACGTCGCTGTACGCGTTCCGCCTCGTGTTCGTCGTCTTCTTCGGCCCGGAGCGCACGGCCGTCACCCGTCCGCCCCGCTGGCGCATGCAGCTGCCGCTCGTCGTCCTCGCGGCGCTCTCGGTGGTCGGCGGGCTGGTGTGGCTGCCGGCGTGGATGGGCGGCTCACACCCGTTCGAGACGTTCCTCGAGACCGCGCTCCCCGAGACGCAGCTCGTGCACGACGCCTTCGCCGAGAGCCTCGCGGGCACCGCCGTCGCCGTGCGCCGTCGTGCTGTCCGGCATCGGCCTGGCGTACCTGCTCTGGCTGCGGGACCGTGCCGCGACGGCCGCGTTCGCGTCGCGGCCGGTCCCGCGAGCCGTGGCGGCGTTCTGGCTCGCGCGGCTGGGGCTTCGACTGGCTCTACGAGCGCCTCTTCGTGCGGCCCGTGAGGTGGTTCGCGCGCGTGGCGCACGACGACCTGGTCGACCCCGCCTTCACCGGTCTCGCCTGGCTGAACGTACAGGCCTGGCGGGCGCTCAGCGCCTCGCAGAACGGCCTGCTGCGCCTCTACGTCGGCGTGGCCGGCGCGGGCGTGGTCCTGATCCTCGCCCTGGTGATCCTGAGGTGAGGGCGCCGTGATCCTCATCTGGTACATCGCGATCCCCGCCGTGGCGGCGCCGCTCGCATGGCTGCTCTCGCGCGCGCGGCCGACACTCGCCCGCTGGGCGGCGGTGGCGGGGACGGCCGTGCCTCTCGCGCTGCTCGCGTGGCAGTGGGCCGGCGAGGCCGGAGCCTTGCGGGCGGCATTCGCCGCCGACGGCCCCGGCCCGGCCGGCCTGGTCGACGGTGCCTGGCTCGCCCACCTCCAGGTCGCCTGGATCGAGCCCGCTCGGCATCAGCTTCTTCCTCGCCGAGGACGGCCTGACGATGATCATGCTCGCGCTCACCTTCGCCCTCGGCCTGCTCGCCGTGCTGGCCTCGTGGCGCGGCATCACGGAGCGCGTCGGCGCCTTCCACTTCGTCCTGCTCTGGACGGTGGCCGGGCTGGCCGGCGTCTTCCTCGCGCTCGACCTGTTCCTCTTCTACTTCTTCTGGGAGATGATGCTGGTCCCGATGTACTTCCTGATCGCCGTCTGGGGTCACGAGCGGCGCGTCTACGCGGCGATCAAGTTCTTCCTCTTCACCCAGGTGAGCGGCCTGCTGATGCTGGTCGCGATCCTCGGGCTCTACTTCATCCACGGGCGCGCCACCGGGCGAGTACACGTTCGACTACACCGAGCTGCTCGGGCACCGAGCTGGCCTCGGCGGACCGCCTTGCTGCTCATGCTCGGCTTCTTCGCCGCCTTCGCGGTCAAGCTGCCCGCGTTGCCCCTGCACACCTGGCTGCCGGACGCGCACACCGAGGCGCCGACCGCCGGCAGCGTGATCCTCGCCGGGCTGCTGCTCAAGACCGGCGCCTACGGGCTGATCCGCTTCGTGGTGCCGCTCTTCCCCGACGCGGTCGCCGAGTTCGCACCGCTCGCCATGGCGCTCGGCGTGGCCGGCATCCTCTACGGCGCGGTGCATGGCCTTCGCGCAGACCGACCTCAAGCGGCTGGTCGCCTACACGAGCGTGAGCCACATGGGCTTCGTGCTGCTCGGCATCTTCGCCTGGAACACGCTCGCCCTGCAGGGCGCGGTGATGCAGATGGTCTGCCACGGCCTCTCCACGGGCGCCCTCTTCATCCTCGTCGGGGGCTCCAGGAGCGCATGCACACCCGCGACCTCGGCGCGCATGGGCGGCCTCTGGCCGGTCGGCGCCGCGCATGGGCGGCATGGCGATGTTCTTCGCGATGGCCTCGCTGGGGCTGCCCGGCCTGGGCAACTTCGTCGGCGAGTTCCTGATGCTCGTCGGCGTCTGGCGCGTGAGCGAGTGGGCGGCCGTGCTCGGGCGACGATCGGCCTCGTCTTCGCCACGGTCTACGCGCTGTGGATCGATGCAGCGCGTCTTCCACGGCCCGGCGACGCGACGGCCTGGCGCTTCGCCGACCTGCGCGGCCAGCGAGATCGGCATGCTCGCGCGCGATGATCGTCGCGCTGGTCTGGATCGGCCTCTGCCCGCAGCCGCTGATCGTGACGCGCGCCAGCGGGACCGCGCTCGAGCGCACTCGAGGCACCTGGGCCGCCGGCGGGATGCGACCGCGGGCCGCAGCCGCGCCAGCAGTCACTGGGCGGCGCGTGGACGGCGGCCGGAGGCGCGTGAATGAACTGCGGCGACCTGGTCGCGCTCTTGCCGCTCATGGTGCTCGCC
Source organism: uncultured Thermoleophilia bacterium (assembly GCA_963707855.1). Lineage (GTDB taxonomy): Bacteria > Actinomycetota > Thermoleophilia > UBA2241 > UBA2241 > UBA2241. Next base: position 47,612 of record CAVPRQ010000024.1, on the reverse strand, counting down.
GCCGCCGCGGTGGCCGTCATGCTCGGCGCCGCCGTCCGGCGCTCGCACCGTGCCGCGCGCTGGCGCTCACGCTGCTCGGGCTGGCGGCGACCTTCGCCGCCCTGCTCCATCGCCGCGAGCGGGCAGCGCGGCTCGAGCCCGTGACGCCGCTGCTCGTCGTCGACTCGCTACGCGCTCGTTCATACCGGGGCTGCTGCTGGTCGGCGCTCGGCGGCCGTCGCCCTGCTCTCGTGGCGGCTACCTGCGAGCGCCGGCGCGTCCCGCCGGAGGAGTTCTACGTCCTGCTGCTCACCGCGACCCTCGGCGGCGGCGGCGCTCGCGGCGAGCAGCCACTTCGCCTCGCTCTTCCTCGGCCTCGAGATCCTCAGCGTCTCGCTCTACGCGCTCATCGCCTATCCGATCCGATCGCCGCGAGTCGGTCGAGGCGGCGGTCAAGTACCTCGTCCTGGCGGGCGTCGCCTCGGCCTTCCTGCTCTTCGGCATGGCGCTCGTCTACGCCGAGACGGGCGTCCATGCCTGTCCGGCGGGCTCGCGCGCCATCGCTCGATGGACGGCCCCGACGGCGCACGCGGCCTGGTCGTGGCCGTCGGCGTGGTGCTGATCCTCGTCGGCGTCGGCTTCAAGCTCGCCGTCGTGCCCTTCCACATGTGGACGCCGGACGTCTACCAGGGCGCTCCGGCGCCGGTGACGGCCTTCGTGGCGACGGTGTCCAAGGGCGCGGTGTTCGCGGTGCTGCTGCGCTTCTTCGGCCCGCTCGCCTCGCCCCGGACGGCGCCGCTGTTCGTCGCGCTCGCCGTGATCGCCATCGCCTCGATGGTCGCGGGCAACCTGCTGGCGCTGCGCCAGGACAACGTCAAGCGCCTCCTGGCCTACTCCTCGATCGCCCACCTGGGCTACCTGCTGGTGGCCTTCCTCGCCGGGGTGAGCGGGCCGCGGGCGGTCGACCTTCTACCTGGTGGCCTACTTCGCCGACGACGCTGGGCGCCTTCGGGGTGGTCACGGCGCTCTCGGCGCCGGAGCGGGACGCGGACGGGATCGACGACTACCGCGGCCTGGCCGGCGCGGCGCCCGGCGCTGGCCGCGGCCTTCGCGGTGGCGCTCTTCTCGCTCGCGGGGATCCCGCTCACGGCCGGCTTCATCGGCAAGTTCTACGTGGTGACCGCCGGGGCGGCCGCCGCGCTCTGGGCGCTGGTCGTCGTCCTGGTCGCTCGACAGCGCGATCGGCCTCTACTACTACCTGCGGGTCATCGTGGCGATGTACGTGCAGCGGCCGGCGGAGCAGCGCGAGCGGCGACGAGCGCGGCGACCGTCCGCGCCTCCGGCGCCGTCCTCGCCGCCCTCGTCGCCATCGTGCTCGCCGCCGGCGTCTACCCGGCGCCCCTCATCGACCTGATCGAACGCGCCGTCGCCGCCCTGCCGTAGCCCTGCGCGGACGAGCGGCCCGCCGGACCGCAGCCCGCACCCGGCCTCACGGCCTCGCCGTCGGCGAGACGCGGATCTCGTCGCGATGCTCGCGCACGAAGTCGACGAAGCTCCGCGGCGAGCGGGCCACGAGCCGTTCGACGTCGTCAGTCGTAGGCGCGAAGGCGCCGCGCCGCATGTCGAGCCACAGCTCGCAGAGCGCGTGGACGAGTTCCGCCGACGCGCCGCGCCGCCGCAGCGCGACGCAGGCGTCGTTCTCGCCGACGTCGACGTAGCGGATGGTCTGGCCGGTCTCCGCGGTCAGGATGTCGGCGATCTCGTCGTGCGCGAGCGAGTCGGGACCGGTGAGCGAGTAGATCGCTTCCTCGTGCCCGCCCGCGAGCAGGATCTCGACCGCCGCATCGGCGACGTCGCGACCGTCGACGTAGCTGATCCTGCCTTGTCCCATGGGCGTGAAGAAGGTGCCCTGGGTGAAGATGCTCGGCTGGTACATGGTGACGAAGTTCTGCATGTACGAGTTGGGCCGCAAGATCGCCGAGGGGATCGGCGACGCGGCGACGATCTCCTCGGCCTCGCGATGCCAGTCGAGCAACGGGCCGCCGACGCCGGACCCGGCGTGGATGAACGACACGCGCACCAGGAAGCCCACGCCGGCACGCTCGGCGGCGCGTACGAGATGCTCCGTCATGCGTGTCATCGCGGTCTCTTCGGGTGTGATGAGGACCGCCTTGTCGACCCTGCTGAAGGCGGTGTCCAGGGTCTCGGGGCGATCGAAGTCGACCTCCACGTAGTCGACGGCGGTGGCGCGCGATTCGGCGTCGTGGTCCGGGTAGTGGATCGCGGCCCGCACCGGGACCCCGGCGTCCTGAAGCCGTCGGACCATCGCGCCCCGGCCCTGCCCGACGCGCCGGTGACGAGGACTCTGCCGCTCATCCGGACCACCTCCCCTGGTCACACTCGCCGCCGGCACTCACTGCCGGCACCTGCTTGTTGCCCGCACGGGCGGCGAGGAAACGCGGGGGTGCGCTAGAATCGTGCGCGTCGGACCAGACGAAGCGAGGTCAAGCCATGTGGCCGCAAGGAATGAGCGCCGGCGCCATCCTGTCCTTCGACTTCGACGCCGAAGAGGTGTGGCTCGCCGACGACCCGGACAACGCCCCCCGCCCCGGCGTCCTCTCGCAGGGCCACTATGGAGCCAAGGTCGGGGTGCCGCTGATCCTCGCGCTGCTCGCGGACGTGGACCTTCGCGCCACGTTCTTCGTGCCCGGCGCCGTCGCCGCCCGCTACCCGGACAGGGTGAGGGAGATCCTCGCCGGCGGGCACGAGGTGGCGCTCCACGGCTACACGCACCGCTCGCCGGCGGCGCTCTCGCCGGTCGAGGAGGAGGACGAGCTGCGCCGCTCGCTCGAGGTGCTGCGGTCGCTTGGCGCGGAGCCCGCCGGCTACCGCTCGCCGTCCTGGGACTTCAGCGAGCGCACGCTCGGGCTCCTCGCCCGCGAGGGCTTCCTGTACTCGTCCAACATGATGGACGACCTGCGGCCGTACAGGCACGAGGGCTCGCCGCTCATCGAGCTCCCTGTGCAGTGGATGCTCGACGACGCGCCGCACTTCTGGTTCGACGGCACCGCGAACTGGAGAAGAAGATCGCCACGACGGGTGAGGTGCTCGAGATCTGGCGCGGCGAGCTCGAAGGCATCCATCGCCTTGGGGGCCTCTTCGTCCTCACCATGCACCCCCAGTTGACCGGACGTCCCAGCAGGCTGGCCATGCTGCGGGAGCTGATCGACGTCATGAAAGCACACGCCGATCTGTGGGTCGCGACGGCCCGCGAGGTCGCCGAACGGGCGGACGCCGCCCTGGAACGGAGTGGGCGATGACTGATCGCGAAGCGGACGGCTACCCGCGCGTCGTCGCGGCCGGCGCGCCGCGCGAGCTCGGCCGCCAGTACGGGCGCGCGGCTGCGCGAGCGGATCAGACGCTCGATCGAAGCGTACACGGCGGTGTTCGACTACTACGCCCACATGAGCTGGGCCGAGGCGCGCCGCAAGGCGCAGGCGTTCGTGCCCGCGATCGGCGCCTACGACGGGCGCTGCCTCACCCAGCTGGACGGCATGGCCGAGGGCGCCGGCCTCGAGTTCGACGACCTGCTCGCCCTCAACCTGCGCAGCGAGGTGATGTTCGGGTGTGCGCCGCACGGGTCGAGCGCCTTGCACCGCCCGAGCGGCGACGACGCGGCGGCGACGCCGCCTCCGAACCCGGGCGAGTGCACGGCCGTCGTCGCCCTCCCCGAGGCGACGGACGACGGCCACACCCTGCTCGCCCAGAACTGGGACTGGCTCATCCACACGCGCGACACGACGATCGTGCTCGAGGCCCGCCCGGACGACGGGCCCGCCTACGTGACCGTCGTCGAGGCGGGCCTCCTCGCCAAGACCGGCATGAACGCGAACGGCGTCGGCGTCGTGACCAACACGCTCGTCAGCGACCTCGACGCCGCCGAGCCCGTGGTGCCGTATCACGTCATCCTGCGCTCGCTGCACGAGGCCGAGAGCGTCGCCGACGCGCTCTCCCGCCTGTACCGCGCGACGAGGTCGTCCTCGGCGAACTTCCTCGTCGCCTCCGGCGACGGCCTCGCCATGGGCGCCGAGTGCCTTCCCGGCGGCCCGGGCAACGTGCTGCTCGACTTGCCCGACGAGGGCCTCGCGGTGCACGCCAACCACTTCGTGTCGCCGCGCTTCACGGCGGGAGACATCGGCCTCCAGACCGGGCCGGACAGCCTCTTCCGCGGCGCCCGCTTGACGTCATTGCTGAGAAGCGAGCGAGGGGCCGGTCAGCAGGTCGCGCCTGCAGACGGCGTTCACCGACCACGCCGGTCACCCCTTCGGCGTCTGCTCACACGAGGACACGCGGGCGGTCGTCGTGGATCAGTACGCGACCATCGCCTCGCTCGTCATGGACCTGACCGAGCGGCGGATGTGGCTCGCGTCGGGCAACCCGTGCACGGCGCCGTACGTAGAGCTCGAGGTGCCGTGGGAGAAGGAGCCGTCGACCTAGCCTGACGCCGTCGATCAGGCCTGCGCCGCGGCCGCGCCCGCGGCCACGCAGGCCTCGAGCTCGGCGAGCTGGGCGGCGTCGAGCAGCGGCCCGCGCTCCTCGGCGGCGGCGAGGATCTCGAGCACGCGGTCGGTCGCGACCGCGAGCTCGTCCTTGCCCGCCGCCGCCCAGTGCTCGTACGACTGGCGGTCGGCGACCAGTCGGCGCGAAGATCTCGCCCGCGCGCAGCCGGCGGCGCGTGTCCTTCTCGAGCAGGTAGTTCCGCGGCGAAGCCCATGCGCTCCATCATCTCGACGAGGAGGGTCTCCTCCGACACCTCGGGGCCGTCGAGGATGCGCAGGATCGCCCGCGCCATCTCGTCGTCGATGACGATCTGCGGCAGCGAGGCGCAGGTTGGCGGCGTGCAGCATGCCGATGCCCGTCATGAGGTCGGGGCGGGTCGCCGCCACCGTGAACCCCTTGAGCATCTTCTCGTAGGCCGCCTGGATGCCGGGGTGCTTGGCGTCGGTCGACTGGCTGGGCGCCATGCAGGCGAGGCCGAGCCCGTGGCCGACCTCGACGCAGACCGCCGAGGCGAGCGCCGCCTCGGGGGCGGCGAAGCTGAAGGTGGTCTGCTTCATGTCGAGGAGGCCGGGCGCGGCGCCGAGGATCAGCGGCGCGCCGGGGGCGCGCAGCTGCATCGCGGTCGCCGCGCCGAAGAACTCGGCGACGTTCATGGTCGCGGTCGCGGCCACGGTGAGCGGCGCCGTGCCGCCGGCGATCGGCATCGGCAGGACGAGGACGGGGATGCCCAGCGCCGCCAGGTCGGTCGAGGCGTCGAGCAGCTCGCTGTGCGCCGAGAGCGGCGAGGCGGTGCAGCAGACGACGCTCACGCGCGGGCGCTCGCGCAGGTCGCCGCCGGTCGACCTCGGCCATGCGCACGAGGAGGTCGACCTGCGCAGCGATCGTCGACCTCGTGCTGGATGTGCTTGGTCGTGTCTCGAGCATGAGGGCGAGCTCCTCGAGCGTGCGCCGCTCGGGCGCGAGGTCCCCGGGCGAGACGAGCGCCCAGATGATGCTCGCCGTGGGCGTCGCGTCGAGGACCGTGCGTCGCCTCGCGCAGGTCGGCGGCGACGCCCTCGCGGCGCTTCGCCGGTGCGGAAGTCGAGGATCGTCGTCGGCGTGCCCGAGTTGAGGAAGTGCGGCACGCCCTCGGTGAGCAGGCAGTCGTCCTCGGGCGTGGCGCCGCCGAGCACGATCTCGCGCGGGCACTGCGCGATCGCGCGCTCGACAAGCTCGCGCGGGATACGCGCCACGCCCGCCTCGCGGTCGACCTTGGCCCCGGCCTCGCCCAGCGCCTCGAGCGCGTCCCCGGCGCCGAAGCGCATGCCGACGACCTCGAGCAGCTCCATCGCGCCGTCGACGATGCGCCGCGCGTCCTCGACGGACGTGAACTCGAACCGTGTCCTCATCGCTCGCCTCCGCTGTCGTGGGTCCAGGACGCGCACGCTGCCGGGACCCGCCACGTCCGTCGCGCCTGACTCTACTTCACCGACGCCGGTCCGCGAACGGCGTCGAGCCCCGCCGACGGCGGACCTCCGGGTCGCGCGACGTGGCGAGCCGGACGACACGCCGAGTACGGTCCGCCCCCGCCGGGAAAGACTCCCTCCTGACAAGAGATGGCGCGCCGGGAAATCGCACCGTGCATCACCGACCGCTCATGCTCGTCTGTGTCGCGGCAGCCGTCGCCGCTCTTCTCGCCGTTTCGGCGGCGGCGTGCGGCGGCGAGGAGACGCCGAGCGGCACTGCGAACAGTCGATCTGCGCTCTCCGGCGGAGCCGCCGGCCTTCCCCAAGGCAGCGAAACAGTCGAACTCGATCCCGCGGAGTTCACGACCGCGATCGACAACCCCTGGTGGCCGATGAAACCGGGCAGCCGCTGGCTGTACCGCGAGACCGACGGCGCGGGCGGCGAGCAGCGCGTCGAGGTCACGGTCACCGAGGACACGAGGACGATCATGGGCATCGAGGCCCGGGTCGTGCACGATGTCGTCACCGAGGACGGCGCGCTCGTCGAGGACACCTACGACTGGTACGCCCAGGACGCCGAGGGCAACATCTGGTACCTCGGTGAGGACACGAAGGAGTACGAGGACGGCAAGGTCAAGTCGACCTCCGGCTCGTGGGAGGCGGGCGTCGACGGCGCCCAGCCGGGCGTCATCGTGCCGGCCGACCCGCAACCGGGTCTCACCTACCGGCAGGAGTACCTCGCCGGCGAAGCGGAAGATGCGGCCACCGTGCTCAGCCTCGACGAGATGGTCACGGTCCCCTTCGGTTTCTTCGAGGGCGTGCTCATGACCAAGGACTTCACGCCGCTCGAGCCGCGGCTGCTCGAGCACAAGTTCTACGCCCGCGGCGTCGGCCCGGTGCTCGCCCTCGCCGTCTCGGGGGGCACTGGCCGCGAGGAGCTCGTCCTCTTCGAATCGGGGGCCTAGGGCACACCGGGGGCCCGGCGCGTGCGGGTATTCCTGCGATGGCGCCGCGCCGCTGATTGCGTTTCACTTGCGCTTGCGTTCTGCTTGCGCTAGACTCGGGACGTGAAGACCGCGACCCGCTCACTGCTCGACGTCGCCGACCTGAGGGCGGCGGTCAGCCTGGTCGACCGCGCCGCCCCCGGCGTGCGCGACCAGCTCGACGCCGCGCTCACGGACGCCTTGCGCGGGCGGCCTGCGGCCGTGCGTACCTACGTGCGGGCATGCACGACCCTCACCGCGCGCCTCCTCGCCGCCGCACACGAGGCGCGACCGGACCTGCTCACGCGCGACGACGCCGGCGCCTACAGCGTGACCTACTCGCCCGCACGCAGCGCAGGCCTCCCCGTCGAGCTGCTCCACGGTTTCGCCGCCGACGCCCCCTTCTCGCCCTGGGTCGCAGCCAAGGGGCTCGGCGCGGGCGTGGCACTCCACCTGCTGGCGCGGCTGCGCGCCCTTCTGCCGGGGGTCGAGCCCCTGCCCCTGCCCAGGGCGAGCGGGCCTTCCCGCGACTGGACGACCCCGACGCCCTGATGGCCTTCGCACGGCGCGTCGCGCTCGAGCTGCAGTCGGGCGGGCCCGACCTGCAGCGCGTACGCGACACCTTCGCCCTGAGCAAGACGGAGCTCGCCGGGCTGTTCGGCGTCAGTCGACAGGCGGCGGCGGGCTGGCTGGTCGACGGGCCCCCCGCCGCCCGCCGGCCCAAAGCGGCATGTCTGGCGGCGATCGCCGACATCCTGGCGGGGCGCCTCAAACCCGAGCGCATCCCCGGCATCGTGCGGGCGCCGGCCCCCGCCTACGACGGCAGGAGCATGCTCGACCTGATCGCCTCCGACCGCCACGCCTGGCTCCTCGCGTCGGTGCGCGGCTCGTTCGACTACGCGGCGACCGCATGACCGGCGCTGCGTCACGCTCGCCGCGCCTACCCCGCCGACACGGCGCCGCTCCGACGAGCGGATGACGCTCCTGACCATCGGGCGCGGTGGACGCTACCTGCGCGTGGCCGACCCCGACTGGGACGACCCGCTGAGCGGCGAGTTCGCCCGGGAACGGGGCGGTCGCTGGAACCCGCCCGGCTCGTTCCCGGTCGTCTACCTGAACGGCGACGCCCGCGTGGCCCGCGCCAACTTGCTGCACAGGTTCGCGGGCCTTCCGTACGGCCCCGAGGACCTCGATCCGCCGGCGGCCCCGCTGCTTGTCAGCACCGACGGTGCCAGACGGCCGGTACGTCGATGTCGTCACCGACGACGGCTGCCGGGCAGCCAGCCTGCCGCCGAGCTACCCGCTGGACGTCGCGGGCACGACGGTCCCGCACGAGACCTGCCGGCCGATCGGCCTGGTGGCCTGGGAAGCGGGCCACCCGGGAATAGCCTGCCGTAGCGCCGCCCCCGGCGCCCCTGCTGGACGGCGAGGAGCTGGCCTACTTCACACGAGGCGTTGCGCTGACGCCGACCGCGGTCCAGACCTTCGAGGAGTGGTTCTAGGGAGCCTCGTATCAAGATCGATCCCGGCGCCGCCGACGCGACCGAGAGGGACGTACCGCGTGAGTTCGAACGGTGCCCTCACCGCGACCTCGTCTTCACCCAGTCCCCGTGGTCAGAGGCGCGCCAGCACCTGCATGATCACGAAGAGGACGACCAGGCCCACGAAGGGGCTGAGATCGATGCCTGCGCCGCCGACGCGTCCGATCGGTATGAGCCGGCGAAAGAGCCCCAAGTACGGCTCGGTCAAGCGCACGAGCAGGTCGTAGACGGGATAGACGGCCGCGCCCGGACGCGGCCGGAACCACGACAGCAGCGCCCGGATGATGATCAGCCAGGCGTAGATCGAGAGGGCGAGGTAGAGGGCGCCGACGATCGGACTCACTGCGCTCCTTCGCGGTCGCGCCGCACGGTCAGCGCTTCAGGTAGCGGTCGAACCACTCCAGCACGATGTTGAAGCGCTGCACCCGGTGGACGGGATTGCCGGACCGTGTCAGCTCGTGCGACTCGGCCGGGAAGCGCACCATCTCGACCGGCCGCTTGAGCAGGCGCAGGGTCACGAAGAGGTGCTCTCCCTGCTCGATGGGGCAACGCAGGTCGTTCTCGGAGTGGAGGATCAGCAGCGGCGTGTGGATGCTCTCGGCGTAGGTAGCGGGCGACAGGCGCAGATAGGCGTCGACGTCCTCGTGGAGGAAGCTCCCGAGATAGCCCTTGGAGTCCCAGCCGAAGTCGCTCGAGCCCCACTGCGAGACGAACTGGTTGACGGAGCGCTCCGACACCGCCGCCTTGAAGCGGTCGGTGTGGGCGACGATCCAGGACGTCATGTAGCCGCCGTAGGAGCCGCCGATCACGCCGAGCCGCTCGCCGTCGACGAAGTCGAACCGGCGAGCGGCCTCCTCGATCGCCGCCATGCAGTCCTCGTAGTCGACGGAGCCCCATCCGGGGCCCGGGTCGCCGGGGTCGCCGGAGCCTCCGCCCCGGATCGCCCGCGCCCAGGCCTCGCCGTAGCCGGACGAGCCGCGCGGGTTGCAGAACACGACCGCGTAACCGGCGCCCGCATACACCTGGAACTCGTCGAAGAAGCCGACGCCGTACTGACCGTATGGGCCGCCGTGGACGTTCAGGAGGGTCGGGTAGCTGCAGCCCGGTTCGAACCCCGCGGGCTTCATGATCCAGGCCTCGACCTCGCTCCCGTCTGCGGAGACCGCCGTGAAGCGCTCCACCGGACAGAGCTCGCGCCCCTCGGCGAACGCAGCGCCGACGCGCGTCAGACGGCGCTCCCCGACGAAGAGCTCGTCGAGCGCCGTCGCCTCGCTCGCGGCGAAGACCAGCTGCCCGTCAACGAGGTCGAACCCGGAGACCACCCGCTCGCCACCCACGACGAGCTCGGGCGCCCCGAAGCCGTCCGCCGCGACCCTGTAGACGTGCGTCATGCCGCGGTCCTCGACCGTGAACAGCACGTCGCTCGCCGTCCCAGACCGGCTCGCGCGAGGAGGGGTACGGCTCGCAGTTGCGGTCGAGCGCCTCGGTGAGAAGACGGATCTCGCCGCTGGCGCGCGTCGACCATCGCGACTGCGCACGTCCTTCGGGTCGTCGAAGACGGCAGGGTAGCGCGTCGCGGCAAGACGGGTCCCGTCGGGCGCCCACGAGACGCGGCCGAAGGTCCCGCCGCCGCGGGTGAGCCGGCGCGGTTCGCCGCCGTCGGCGTCGACCAGGTAGATGTCGGTGACCACCTCGATGTCCCAATCCGGATGACGGGCGGAGACGAAGGCCAGCGTCGCTGCCGTCCGGTGACCACGCCGGGCGCCGTGTCCTCGGCGTCGCCGGAGGTGAGCTGGACCGGCTCGCCGGACCCGTCCGACCGCACGGTGAAGAGGTGCTGCGGGCGGTCGGCCGTCCAACCGACGTCGTCCAGCTTGTACTGCAGCCGCGTGAAGCGCCGCGGCTGCCGGCGCTTCTCGTCCTTCTCGTCGTACGCGGCGTCGGGCACGCGGGCGACGAAGGCCAGCCGCGTGCCGTCCGGCGACCAGACGGGCTGCGTCACGTCCTCCTTGAGCGCCGTGAGCTTGCGCGCCTCACCGCCCGCGACCGGCACGACGTAGAGCTGCATCGTGTCGCCGTCGCGGTTCGAGGTGAAGGCGAGCGCCGAGCCGTCCGGCGACCATCGCGGCTCGGCGTCGCTCTTCGTCGCCGGCTCGTGAACTGCCGCGGCGCCGTCTGCCCGTCGAGCGCCGCCAGCCAGATGGCGCCCCGGTAGCTGTTCTCCTTCTCGTCGACGCCGACGACGACGTACGCGACCGTCGCACCGTCGGGCGACACGCGCGGGTCGGAGACCCCGGTCAGCTCGATAGACGTCCTCGGGGACCATGCCCGCCATGTCAGTCCCCGTCCTCAGCGCTGGATGGCGAGCACGAAGACATCGGCGTCAAGGCCTGGGGCGTGGTCGACCTCCTGGCCGCCGACGACATACGCGTGGGAGCTCGAGAGCGCGATGTCGGTCGCCCAGTCGGGGCCCGCGTCGACTTCCCTCCACGGGTCGATGGGGTACCCGGCCGGGTCCGGATACCACGTCGACCACAGGGTCGCCCCCGTGGTCCCGTACTTCACCGCCACGGCCTCCGTGTCGCCGTCGGACCCGGTGCGATAGCCACTGACGTAGGTGCGCCCGTCGGCGTCGACGGCGAGTCCGGTACCCGCGTCCATCTTCTTGACGCCCGCGACCGAGTAGCCGACCTGCCAGGCGCGCGTGCCGTCGGTCCTGTACAGCGCGGTGACCATGTCGGCGCCCGTCACCGCCCGCGTCTGATAGCCGGTGACGTGCGGCCTTCCCCTGGCGTCAAGAGCGATGTCGGACCACGCGTCGTCCCCGCCGCCGTTGCCCGCCGCCCACTTGGCCCACGCGAACCGGCCATCGCTCAGATACTTGACGAGGAGGGCGTCGCCCGGCTTCGTCGCCGTCGCCTTGCCGCTGCCGCAGACGTAGACCGCGCCCGCGTCGGCGGCGACGCCCTCGACCGACTCGTGACGGCTCAACGGGTCGTCGAAGTAGCGCGCCCAGCGGAGGCGACCGGCCGTCGTGTACTTGAGGAGCACGAGATCGTCGCCGTGACCCCTGCGGTTGCTCAGGCCGGCAACGTAGACGGAGGAGCCGCTGACGGCGATCGCCAGCCCGCGGTCGAAGCGTGTCGTCGAGTTGTTGTGCCGCATCTTCCAGGCGATCGAGCCGTTCGGGCGGAACTTCACGGTGATCACGTCCATGGTCCCGTCCGCGCGCTCGGCGCCGCCGGTGACGTAGACGTTGCCGGCCTTGTCGCGCGCGACAGCCTCCGCCTCGTCGTCGCGGGAGGGCGTGCTGCTCGCGTACGCCGTCCAGACGACCTCACCGCCGAGGTAGCCCGGCATGCCGTCGGCGATCTTGAGGAGCACGATGTCGTTGCCGGTAGTCAGACCCTGAGTGGTGCCGGCGACGTACGCCGAGCCGGACACGTCGACCACGCCCGCCGCCGTGTCGTCGGAGGAGGGGTTGGACGGGTTGTCCCAGTAGTTCTCGACCGAGGTCCAGCGCCAAACGCCGAGTGCGGTCCAGCTGCAGATACGGATGTCGAGGTCGCCGGCGGCCGAGGTGATGGCGCTGCCGACGACGATCGGCTGACCGGCGGCGTTCGTGGTCACGGCGACGGCGGACTCGTCCCCCGAGCCGCCGGTGCTGAACACGGAGCCATGCCACAAGTGGCTGCCGGACGAGGTCGCGGCTGCCGGCGGACCGGTCACGAGTACGAGCGCCACGGCCAGCACAGCCACCAGGGTGAACGGTCTCATCGATGCCCCTCCCTCTCGACGGCCGCCCCAGACGGCGGCAGCCTCCGGTGGAGATGGTAGCATTCGCGGGCCTCGACGAGCGAGAGAGGCGCCCAAGCGGCGTAAGCGGCTCGGGCGACGTGGCGCCGACCACGCGACCTCGTACGACCACCGCCTGGCTCAGACCGGCTCCGGCTCCTCGCCTAGCCACTCCGGGTGCTCGGCCGTGCCGTCGAAGTGCGCCGTCGTCTTGAAGGGCTCGAACCGGCCCCCGGCGGCGACCTTCGCCGTCTTCGCCAGCAGCGCAGCCCGTTGCCCCTCCGCAAGCGGCCGGAAGGTGCGCACGGCTTCCAGCGCCTGATCCAGGATCGCAAGGCTGTCGATGCCGGTGATGACGACCGACGTCGGCAGGTCGAGCGCGTAGTGCAGACACTCGACCGGCGTCACCACGCCCGTCTTGAGCAGGTAGCCCGCGGCCATGCTCTTCATGCCGAGGACGCCGATGCCGTGCTCCACGAGGTACGGAAGCACCTGGCGAGCGAAGCTGCGGTAATGGGCGTCGAGCAGACTGAGGGGCATCTGCACGGCGTCGAACGCGAACCCGATCTCGGCCGCCACCTCGAGCGTGTCAAGGTGGACGCGCGGGTCCTTGTGGCCCGTGAAGCCGATGTAGCGCAGCTTGCCGGCTTCGCGGGCCTCGACGAGCGCCTCGTTGGCGCCCCCCTCGCGAAAGATGCGGTGCGGGTCCTCGAAGCGGATCATCTCGTGGTGCTGGACGAGGTCGATGTGGTCGACCTGGAGGCGGCGAAGCGACTCGTCGAGCTGCTTCGCCGCCTCCGCCTTTGTGCGCCCGTCGATCTTGGTCATCAGGAAGACCCGGTCGCGGTAGCCGTCGCGCAGCGCCTTGCCCATGCGGACCTCGCTGAGACCGTCGTTGTAGTCCCAGCAGTTGTCCATGAAGGTGATGCCGTGGTCGATGGCCTCGCGGACGATGCGGATCGCGAGGGCTTCGTCGACCTCGGGCATGCCGAGGTGGAAGCCGCCGACGCCGATCGCCGAGACCGTCTCGCCCGTCGTGCCCAGGGCGCGGTAGATCATGTCTGGATTCACGTCCCGCGCCATCTGTGCCTCCCACGACGTCGACTCGTCAGTTCTCCTGCACGGCGCACCACGGTCGCCGGTGAGCGGATCCTATCCGAGGACCGCCTCGACGTCGGCCAACGTCCCGGCGTCGAGGCCCTCGGCTGCCACAGGCCGCAGGACGCTCCTCAGGCGACGAACTTCCCGGCGTCCGGCTCGAAGTACCGGACCTCGTGGATCGCGTCGACGGGGACCTGGAACGACTCCAGGACGCCGGTGATCGACGCTCCGTCGGGCGCGTCCCAGTCGCAGTACGTCACCCCGTCGGTCTTTCCGCACCACGTGCCGAGCCAGGTGACACCCGCGGGCATCTCTCCCCTCCGCTGTGCGAGACCGGCGAGGTCCTCCTCCTTGAACGATCCAGGGTGAACGGCGATGAAGCGTGGCATGACTCCCTCCCTGACGTGTTCCGCAGGATCCGCGGAGTCCCAAGGCAACGCCGGGGACTCCGCATTCCACGATCTGGTTGTACCACCGCGCCTGCTTCTCGCCGCCGTTGGGTCGCCCGGGGCCGAGCCGTCAACGGGCGCGAGACCCACGCCGCTAGAGGGATCTCGCGCACGTCGGTATACTCACGCACATGTCCGGCGCCGCCGAAGCGCTGCTGCCCCTCGTCCGCCACCTCTGCGGTGGCGACCCTCCCCTGCGCATGCGCTTCTGGGACGGCAGTGAACTTGGGCCCGCGACCGGCCCGAGCGTCGCGGGCCTCCGACCGCGACCCGGCGACGAGCGACGGCGCGACCGTCGTGTTCTCGTCACCCAACGCCGTGCGCCGCATCCTCTGGATGCCGAACGAACTCGGCCTCGCCCGCGGCTACGTCGCCGGTGAGATCGGGGTCGAGGGTGACATCTACTCGCTCTTCAGGTTGCAGGCGCTCCTCTCGCCCGCCGACCGGCCCAGCGGATGGAGGGCGCGCCTGGAAGGCGGGCGGCTGCTGCTCGCGGCCGCGCGCGCCACGGGCGCGCTCGGCCCCCCTCTGCAGCCGCCTGCCGAGGAGGCGCGCCTGCGCGGCGCCCGCCACTCGCGCGCCCGCGACGCGCAAGCCATCGCCCATCACTACGACGTGTCCAACGACTTCTACCGCCTCTTCCTGGGCGAGACGATGACCTACTCGTGCGCCTACTTCGCCACACCGGAGACGCCGCTGGCCGACGCTCAGCGGGCGAAGTACGACTTGATCTGCCGCAAGCTCGGCCTGCGGCCCGGGATGCGGCTCCTCGATGTCGGCTGCGGCTGGGGCGGCATGCCCATGCACGCCGCCGAGCACTACGGCGTGCAGGCGGTCGGAGTGACGCTGTCGCGGCGCCAGGTCGAGTACGCGCGCGACGCGGTCGCGGCCGCCGGCCTCGGCGACCGCGTCGACATCCGCCTCCAGGACTACCGGGACGTCGCTGACGGCCCCTTCGACGCCGTCTCGAGCATCGGGATGTTCGAACACGTCGGCGCCTCACGTCTGGGCGAGTACTTCGGCCGCCTGCACGCGCTGCTGCGCCCCGGCGGCCGGCTGCTGAACCACGGTATCTGCCGGCCACGCGGCAGCCGTGGTCTCAGCCGCACCTCGTTCGCCGGCCGCTACGTGTTCCCCGACGGCGAGCTGCACGAGGTCGGCATCGTCGCGCAGGCGATGCAGGGGCGCGGCTTCGAGGTGCGCGACACGCAGTCGCTGCGCGAGCACTACGCGCTCACCCTGCGCCACTGGGTGCGGAACCTGGAGGACGCACTGGGACGAAGCGGTCCGCCTCGCCGGCGGCGGGCGAGCGCGGGTGTGGCGCCTCTACATGGCCGGCTCGGCGGAGAACTTCGCCCACGGCAAGACCACCGTGCATCAGGTGCTGGCGGTGCGACCGCGCGCGGACGGCGCCTCCGACATGCCGCTCACCCGCGAGGCCCTGCTCGGCTGACGCTCTTGCTCGGCTGGAGCCTTACTTCGCTCGCCTGCGGAGCCGCTCCAGCTCGCGCTCCACGTCGTCGGGGAGCGGCAGAGGGGTGTGTCCGGCGAGGAGTCCGTCGACCTTGACTCGCGCTTCCGCCAGGAGCTCCGGTCGACCGGCGTCCAGCCAAGCCTGATGCGAGCTGTGCGTGCCCAAGCCAGGCAGGAACCACTCCCCGCTCCGCAGGTTCGCGCGCGTCGACGGCTCTCCGATGAAGCTGCCACCTGGGCCGACCCCTTCAAGGACGTCGACGAGCCAGCGGTCGTCCTCGACCACGATGCCGTCGTGAGCCTTGCGGCACATGCGGAAGATCTCGACGTCGATCAGGGTCTGCTCCAGGCTGATGATCATGGAGCCTCCCAGCCCTCCGGGCCCGACCATCAGGTCCGGCCAGGCCAGGTCCCCCACGAGCGCGTCGAGCGCCTTCTCGTATCCGGCCTGGACGTCGGCGAAGAACTGGTCGCTGCCGCACCCCGAGCCCATGGCCGGCAGGCCGTAGAAGCGCGCCATCTCGGTGCCGGCGGCGCTCAGCGCCGCCAGCGCCGCGCAGCCGGCGTAGCGGCCGGAGCGGGGCTCCATCGCCGCCGCGACGGGTGCGTAGATGAACGGCGTGCCAGGTTCCGCCGCCTGGATGAGACACAACACGCCGAGGGTCTCGCAGTTCGCCTGGAGCGTCGTGGCCAGCAGGGTCCCCGGCGCCGTGCTGCCCATCATCGGCATCGGCATCACGGCCACCGGTATGTCCCAACCGCGCAGCGCCAACCATGACTCCGTGCAGCTCCTCTCGATGACCAGCGGCGAGACGGGCGTGATGAGGAACGAGTACGGATGCCGGCGGCGGACCTCTTCGCGACCGCCGAAGACGACGTCCAGGATCTCCAGCACCCAGGGTGCGCCGGCGGGGTCGGAGAACGAGTCCTGGATGTGCTTGGAGAAGGTGCGGATGACCTCGATGTTGTAGTCGACCCAGTCCGCCTGCGTCTGTCCCGACACGGCGCCCTCGAGCATGGTCCAGTAGACACCGACGTCGTCGATGGCGTCGATCAGCCGGGTCACCTCGAGCCAGTCCTCGTGCGTGCTCGGCCGCGGTTCTCCCGAGATGCGGTCGAGGACCATCGTCCCCTCTCCGTCCATCACGAGGGTCGACTCGCCGGCATTGAGCGGGAGGCTCCAGTCCGGCCGCCGCGCACCGAGGGAGAACTGCCTGGGAGCCAGGCGCAGCGACTCCTCCACGAGCGCCGGAGGAAAGCGGACCACCCTCGTCCCCTCGTCCACCCGCGCGCCCGCCGACGCCAGGATCCGCCTCCCTTCGGCGGTGTCGACGCGCATCCCCACCGAGGAGAGCACGTGGAGCGTGCGCTCGTGCACCGCCGCCCGCTCGTCCTGCGACAGGACCTGGAACAGTGCCTTCATGAGGCCCTCGCCACCCACCGGCGACCCCACGCGACCGCACCGGCTGTCACCATCCGACGACCTCCTGCAGGCGATCCACAAGACGCGTCCAGCGTGGCTGACGATCCCCTCGGCTCTCCGCCCTGTCGACTCGGCCCAGCATGCGTTCGACGCCCTCGGCCGCCAGCCAGCGCAGCGGCTCCGGCTCCCACGGCCGTGAGCCGTGACCGACCCACGGCAGGCCGACGAGATCCGTGTCGCGCCGCAGGATGAGATCGGCCAGCGTGCGGCCGGCGAGGTTGGCCGTCGCCACCCCGTCGCCGACGTAGCCGCCGGCCCAGGCCATGCCCGTCCGCCGATCGAACTGCACCGCGGCGTGCCAGTCGCGGGTCGCGCCCAGGGGGCCGCCCCAGCGGTGCGTGATCGGCGCGTCGCCGAGGGCGGGAAACAGGCGGCGAGACTCCCGCTCCAGGGCGGCGAAGATCTTCTCGTCCCGGTCGAAGCTGTCGTCGATGCGCGAGCCGAAGTGATACGGAGCGCGCGTCCCGCCGATCGCGATGCGGTCGTCGGCCGTGCGCTGCGCGTAGAGGATCAGGTGGCGGCCGTCGTTGAAGACCTCGCGATGCCGCCAGCCGACCTCGTCCCAGAAGGAGGGCGGGAGCGGCGCGGTGGCGATCATGTGCGAGTACAGGGGCATGATGGCCCGCCGCCGCCCCGGCAGCTCGGCCGTGTACGCCTCCGTCGCGCGCACGACGACGTCGGCCTTGACCCTCCCTGCCGGCGTCTGCACGATGCCGGCACCGACGGCCACTGCCGGCGTGCGCTCGTAGATGCGCACGCCGCAGCCCGAGACGACGTCCGCCAGGCCGCGCGCGAGGCGCGCCGGCTGGACGCAAGCGTACGTCGGCGTGTACGTGGCGCCGCGGCACCCGGCGACGCGGATCCGCGTCGCCGCCTCCGCGGCGTCGAGCCAGACGTAGTCCTGCGCCGCGATCCCCCAGGCGTGCTGTTCCTCGACGGAGCGGCGCAGGCGATCAGTCTGGGCGGCCGAGGTGCTGACGCACAGATAGCCGCCCTTCGCGAAGTGCGCGTCGATACCCTCGGCTTCGGCGACCCTGCCCACCTCGTCGACCGCCGCGAGCATTGCCTGCTGCAACGCGAGGGCCGCGGCGCGACCGTACCTCTTGGCGACCCTCGCGGCAGGCACCGAGAAGGCGGGTGACACCCAGCCGCCGTTACGTCCGGAAGCACCGAAGCCGGCGATCGCCTTCTCGATCACGGCTATCCGCAGGTGATGGTCGGCCTTCGCCAGGTAGTACGCGGTCCATAGCCCCGTGTAACCCGCCCCGACGATCGCCACGTCGACCTCGATCGGGCCGTGAAGGGAGTCCCGCGGCGTGAGCGCCCCGGGGAGCTCATCGAACCAGAAGCTGCACGAACGATAGCGGTCCATCACGAAGCCCCCGGGGGCGGTGCGCCCCCCTCATGAGTCGACCGGTTGCCCGACCCACGCTACGCTCGCGATGCTTCGCGTGTCAACGCGCCGGCAGGTCTGGCGACGGGGCCGCACGGGCGACGATCGGAGGCCGTGGGCATCGGCGGGGAGACACCGCGATGCCCCTGCGGGCACATCTACGCCCTGTACCTGGCACGTCTCTCATACCGGCGGCGGCGCGACGCTTCGATCCCGGCGGCGCGTGCCGTGCTCGGCTTTGTCAGGTGCGCGGCCCCACCTGCCGATGACGTCATCGCGGGCCGGCGTGCGGCCCGCCGGCGTGCGCCGCGGGAGGCGCCGCCGACGAAGGGTCGCTGAAGTGACTTGGGAGCCGGGGTGAAGCGTCACGAGGCGCAGGCGGACGAGGGGCGGCGGCCGGAGGCCATGTCGCCGGCGGCCAGGAGACAGCTCGCCCTCGTCTGCGGTACCGACTTCCTCGTCTGGCTCGCGTCGGGCGCGATCTACCCGTACCTGCCGGTCTTCTTGCGCGAGGAGGCGCACGCCTCGGTCCCCATGCTGGGCGTCATCGCCGGCGCCTACTTCCTCGCGGTCTTCGCCTTCTCGGCGCCGGCCGGGCGGCTGAGCGACCGCGTCGGCAGGAAGCCGATGATGGTCATGGGGACCGTGCTCTTTGCCGTGTCCACGCTCCTGTTCGTGACCACCACGGACCCCTGGTGGTTCATCGCCTTCCGCGTGCTCGAGGGCATCGGCGCGGCGGCCGTCGTGCCCGCCGCGCAAGCCTTCGTCGCGGAGATCACGACCGACGCGCACCGCAGCCGCGCCTACGGATGGCTGACGACGGCGCAATACGGCGGTCTCATCGCGGGTCCGGCGTTGGCCTGGCTGCTCTACGCGCTCGAAGGGGGTCAAGGCGCATGGGCGTTTCGCGCCGTCTTCCTCTGCGCCGCACTCGTCACTCTGGCCGCGGCGCTCCTGCTCGCGGTCTTTCTGCGCGAGCCGGCGGGGGCATGCGCGCCGCGTGGCGCGCCGGAGAGGGCGCCCTGGCGCGCGCTGCTCAGCCGCCCTGTCGTGGCCATCGTCGTCGTGGTGGCGACAGCGCAGTACGCGATGGGCGCTTTCGAGGTGGTATGGAGCATCTACCTGCGCGACCTGGGTGCGTCGATGAGGACTGTCGGGCTCACTTGGGTCTTGTTCAGCGCGCCGCTGCTGCTCTCGTTCGTCGGCGGCCGCATCGCCGACCGGAGCGATCGCGTCGCCCTGATGGTCGGCGGCTTCGCCGTCCAGGCGATCTGCTGGCTGTTGGTGCCCGTGGCGCACGACCCTACGGTCTTTCTGGTGGTGCTGCCGGTCGACGGGCTCGCCTTCGCCCTCGCCTTCCCCGCCAAGCAGGCGCTCCTGGTCCAGGTCAGCCCCCGGCGCTGGGTCGGCGCGATCCAAGGTGCGGAGCAGACGGCGATGCAGCTGGCGGCCTTCGCGGGCACCGTGACTGCTCCCTTCCTCTACACGTGGATCGGCGGAGCGTGCTTCGCCGTGGCCGGAGGGGTGGGGCTCGCGGGGCTGGTCGTCGCGGGCCCGACGCTGTATCGGGAATGGCTGCACGGCGGGCCGGCCGGCAGCGGCCGAAGCCCGCGCCCGTGGCCGGCCGAGCGGACCGGCGCGGTCGGGACACTCCTCGCCGGGACGGGACGCGGCGGAGTAGCTTTCGCGCGCGCGCGTATTCAAGCACCTTCTTGTGCCTGCCGATACCCTGATGCGCGGGCATCGCCCTTCCTGGAGGACCGGCGATGCATCAACGGGGGAGGAACGACGGACAGGTGACGGACGGGCCGACAACGCTGCGCGGCACCCTGACACTCGAGCTCCCCATGATCAAATGGGACAGGCCGTGGCTCCTGCTCGTCGTGGCCAACGCCGTCGGCGGCTTCTACATGGTCGCCAGCATCCTGGGGTGGTGGGACAGCCGTCGGTGACGGCATCTTCGACTACGTCGCCTTCGAGGTCCTCATCATCGTCGCCAACCTCCTCTTCCTGCGCTCGGCGCTGGCGCAGCCAGGCAGATGGCGACGGCCATGGGTCCTGGTCAGCATGGGCCTCTTCGCGGCCCTCGTCGGCAGCTTGGTCTCGGTCCTCTACGGTCTCGCCCTGGGGTACGTGCCCTCCCCGTCGTGGGCGGATGTCTTCTTCCTCGCCCTGTATCCGCTCGTCGCCGTCGGGCTGATGCAGTTTCCGCGCGCGGTGACGAACCCCGGGGACGCCGCGGGATTCGCGCTGGACGCGGTGGCGGTTCTCTTCGGCGGCGGGATGGTCGTCGCGTACACGCTCATCATCCCCACGCTTGAAGCGGGTCAGGACGGCCTGGCGGCGCAGGTGGTGGCCGCCGCGTACCCGCTGGGCGACCTCCTGCTCATGTTCGGCCTCCTGTGGGTGGTCATCCGCCGCCGGTCGTTGCCGCGCGACGCCGGCATCGCCGCACTCGTCCTCGCGCTTCTGATCCAGGTGGCCGTGGACCTGCTCTTCAGCTACGAGTCGCTCAACGGGGCGACCGGCAACGCGACGCTGCTGAACTGCATGGCCGCCCTTACCTGGATCCTGGTGGCATGGGCGGGCTACATGAGGCTGCGCAACAAGTCCGCGGAAGGTGTCCAGCGCGAGATCGGCGTCCCCAGCCTCTTCGCCTATCTCGTCGCGTACGTCGCGGCACTCGGGGGCTTCGGAGTCCTGCTCATGGCTTCGAGGGGCATCATCGGCACCCCGCTCGGCGTGATGATCCTCGCCGCCGTCGCGGTGACGCCGCTCCTCCTCGCGCGGCAGGCCCTCGCCCTGCGCGAGAGCGGCACGCTCCACGAGCTCAAGGCGTCGCAAGAGACCGAAGAGCGCTTTCGTTCGCTCGTGACCAACTCGTCAGACACGATCTTCGTCACCGACCCGGACACATCGATCCTGTTCTGCACCCCTTCGGCGGAGAGCGTGTTCGGCTACGTGCCCGACGACCTGAGCGAGCGCAAGCTCAGCGATCTCGTCCATCCCGACGACGTCCCCGCCATGCTCTCGCTGGTCGCGCGCTGCGCCGGTCAGTCGGGCAGCAGCGCCCGTGCGCGAATGGCGGCTGTGCGACCACGAGGGTGAGTGGCACTACACCGAGACGGTGGTCGCCAACCTCCTCGAGGATCCACATGTGCACAGCCTCGTGTTCACATCGCGGGACATCGGAGAGCGCGTGCGCTTCCAGAACGAGCTTCAGCACCAGGCGTTCCACGATGCCCTCACCGGCCTGGCGAACCGCGTGCTCTTCAAAGACCGCGTGGAGCACGCGCTGGCGCGCGCCGAGCGGACCGGCATCAGTGTCGCCGTGCTCTTCCTGGACATCGACGACTTCAAGCTGGTCAACGACAGCTACGGACACGTGATGGGCGACCATCTCCTGGTCCAGGTCGCGGAGCGGATCGACGGCATCCTGCGCGCCAGCGACACCGCCGCACGGCTCGGGGGAGACGAGTTCGCCATCCTCCTCGAGGGGGCGACGGATCTCCGCGAAGCGTGCCAGGTCGCGGAGCGGACCCTCGGCCTCTTCGAGGGCAAGTTCTCGATCGAGGCTGCGGAGCTCGCCGTCTCGGCGAGCATCGGCGTCGCCATCTCCGACGAGTCGCACGCGTCGGCCCAGGAGCTGCTGCGGGACGCCGACGTCGCGATGTACTCGGCCAAGGCGCACGGCAAGAACCGTCTCGAGGTCTTCGAGCCCGAGATGCAGGCGGCGGTCTATGAGCGGCTCGAGCTGGCCAACGAGCTGCGTGAGGCCGTGGAGCGCCGGGAGTTCGTGGTCTTCTACCAGCCCATCGTCGAGATCGCCACGGAGCTGATCGTCGGGTGCGAGGCCCTGGTGCGCTGGGCCCATCCAAGGCGCGGCCTCCTGCAGCCGGACGCGTTCATCCAGATCGCGGAGGAGACGGGCCTCATCGTCCCGATCGGGGACCACGTGCTCACGCAGGCCTGCGGGCAGCTCGCATTCTGGGATGAGCAGTTGGAGGCGAGCGCGATGCGCATGGCCGTCAACCTGTCACCGCGCCAGCTCAAGGACCCCCTCGTGGTCTCCACGGTGCGCCAGGCGCTCGAGCGCTCGGGCATAGATCCCGGCAGGCTGACGCTCGAGATCACCGAGACGGCGCTCGTGGAAGACAGCTACGCGACCCTCGCGCGTCTTCGCGACCTCAAGGCGCTGGGCGTGCGGCTCTCGATCGACGACTTCGGCACCGGCTACTCGTCGCTGAGCTACCTGCGTCAGTTCCCCGTCGACGCCGTCAAGATCGCCAAGCCGTTCGTCGATCACATCGCCGATGGCGACGACCATTCCGCCCTCGCGCGGGCCATCATCACGCTCGGGGACACGCTCCGGCTCGAGGTCGTCGCGGAGGGCATCGAGCAGGAGGCCCAGATGCTCGCCTTGCGCAGCATGGGGTGCCAGCTGGGCCAGGGGTACTACTCGTCGCGCCCGGTGGAGGCGTCGAGGGTGCGGTCGTTGCTCAGCGCTGAGAGACGAGCAGGGGCTGCGGCGCGAGCGTGAGTCTCCGCCGGCCAGGCGATGCCGGTCGCCCATCCGGGCTGAACGCCGTGATCGATGGCCGGATCTTCTGACTCGAAGAAGCGGAACAGGCTGGGGCGTTCGACGGGCCAATCGCACTTCGCGGCCCCGCAGTCGAGAGCGAACGTGACCACGTTCTGCGTCCAGAGGTAGTCCGGGTCCGGGTACGGGTCCGAGAGCTGGTGGAACCCGAGCTTGTGGTAGAGGCGCTCGGTCCGGAAGCCGTTCCCGACGTAGGTGTCCAGAACGATGTGGGTCGCGCCCATCCTGCCGGCGCACTGGTAGCCGGCCTTCATCAGCATGGCCGCCAGTCTCGTGCAGCGCCACCTGGGCGCCACAGCGAGGCGGGAGAGTTCGACGAGCCGCTTGCCGGAGCGGTACCCGTCGAGCACCTGACACCGCTCGAGAGGAAGACCCAAGGGGCCGTCGGGCACCGCCCGCACACTCCCGATGATGTGCCCGTCGAGGTCGTAGGCGGCGTAGTTGACCGCGTCGCGGTCGAACTCGTCGACCAGGATGTGGGCGCCCTTGTCCTTGCGCGCCATCCAGCCCAGCTCCTCCACGAAGACGCGGTAGCGGAAGGCGTAGAGGCGGAGCAATTCCTTCTCGTCGGTCAGGCGCAAGATCTGCAAGGAGAAGCCCCCGAGGTCGACAGCGTGTGCCCAATTGGCCTGCCGTCTCTATCGGCGCGAGCGCCGCCGGCCGCAAGGCCGTGACGGGGGACATTCGTCTAGAGAGCGGTCCAGTCGCGCCGGCCGGCGTCCCAGCGGCGCACCCAGAGCTCCTCCTGGTTGAAGACGTACACGTCGGGCGCGACCGCGTGCGGCGGCCAGTGCCGGATCGCCGTGCGCAGGATGTCCTCGACGAGGAAGGCGCCGCCGAAGGCGGCGCCGGACACGTCGGAGGGGACGGACGGCAGCTCGCCGGAGATGGCACGCTCGAGCAGCTCGGGGGTCGCGGTCCTCGGGAGGACCGGGAAGAACGAGGCGACCGCTTTGGCGACCGACGGGCTCCCCTGCTCGCAGACCATGTCCGCCAGCGCCGGCCGCGCGGGATCGAAGCAGGTCATCGTCGAGATCTCCACGACGCCCTGGCCGGCGTAGACCCACTGCCCGCGACGGCAGGCCTCCTCGTGCAGCCGAAGCTCGATCTCGAGAGAGAAGAAGTCGAGGCCGTCGACCACGACGTCGGCGCCGTCCAGGAACGCGTCCAGGCACTCTTCGGTGACTCCGTCCACGAACGTGCGGACCTCGACCTCGGGGTTGACCCTCACCAGTTCGCGGGCGACGGCCTCCGCCTTGTTCACCCCGACGGTATCGACGTAGGCGCCGAACTGACGGTTGATGTTGGACGGCTCGAACTCCTCGGGGTCGGCGAGTCGCAGCTCGCCCACGCCCAGGCGCGCGAGGAAGTGCGCCGTCGGGGCGCCAAGTGCGCCGCAGCCGGCGACGGCGACGCGGAGCGCCCGGATCCTGGCCTGTTCGTCGGCGGTCACCACGCCGATGTTGCGCTGTGTGATCTCCTCGTAGCTCGGCGCCACGAACACCCCCGTTCGCGCCTCGGCCGGCGGGCGGCTGCGGAGACCGTGACGTCCGCAGGCGGCATGTGGGCCGGCGCACTGGTCTTCGAGGAGAAGGACCGCCCTCCTCCGTGGGGAAGCGATGCCGGCCGGCCGGTGTCCGAACGGGCCCGTGTGTGCTGCGCAGTCCGGGCTTCCGTGCGAACTCGATGCCCGTCTATGCTCAGGCGTACCGAGCTGCGGTGGCGCGTCTGGTCGGCAACCCGTCGGCTACGGGACAGTGATCGCGGCCTGACGGTGCGCACCCACTGAGCAGAAGGTCGGCGAGAGGACCAGCCGCTACCGACCGGGCGGTGACGCGCCGCGGCCGCCGATGGTCGGTCGGTGACCGGCGCCCGGCTCCGTCGACGCAGGCCGCTGGATCGCCCGGCTCCTGCCTTGTCCGTCCGGCAGGTGCTCACGGCGGGCACCAGCCACAGGGGCCTGGGTGCGCCGCCGATCGAGCGTCGTCACCGCCTTCGCGCCGGGCTTGAGCAGTTCCGTCTTGCCGCCGAGACCGACGGCGACGGCCCCGGCCGCCGAGCGCCGATGGCCGATCGAGAGCCGGTCGCCGTCCACCTCGACGTCGATCCAGTGCCCGCGGAACTGCAGCGCGTAGCGCAGCGTCTCGACCTCCGGCGGCAGGTCCGGGGCGAACCAGAGGACGTCCTCGCGGATCTCGAGACCGACGTAGGCGCGCTCGACCAGGTCCACCGTCCCGGCCATCGTCCCGAGATGGATGCCCTCACGCGTGGTGCCGCCCTGCATGTCGAGCAGGTCGGCGTGCAGGGCGTCGACGAAGAAGCTCCATGACTGGTCGCGCCTCGATGTGTCTCAGACTCCAGGCGTGCACGACGCCACTGAGCGTCGAGCCGTGCGAGGTGCGCTCGGCGTAGTAGAGGATGGTGCGCGCCACGGTCTCCTCGTCGAGTGAGTAGCCGAGCCCCGCGAACAGCTCCGTCAGCTCGTCCATGGAGAGGAGGTAGAAGAGCATCAGCACGTCCGCCTGCTTCCCCGCCTTGTAGCGGTTGGGCGTGTCGCCCTCCTTCTCGAGGATCCGGTCGAGGCGCTGGATGTCGCCGTAGCGCGCCGTGTAGCCGCTCCCAATCGAACTCCTCGAGCCTGTCGTAGTGCTCGAACTGGCTGATGACGCCGTCGTGGAAGACGACCCGCATCCTGCGCCTGATCCGCTCCCACGCCGCGAGCTCAGCTTGTGTCAGGTGGAGGGTCGCGACCAGCTCGTCGCGGCGTGGCGCCGGCATCAGCCGCAGCATGTCGAGGGCGCGCGACAGCACCCAGACCGCCATCAGGTTGGTGTACGCGTTGTTGTCGAGCCCCGGCTCCTCGGCCCACGGATAGCCTGTCTGGTACTCGTCGGGGCCCATCACGCCGTGGATCTCGTAGCGGTCGAGGGCCTCGTTGTAGGTGGTGAGACTGGCAAAGAAACGTGCGATCTCGAGGAGCATCTCGGCACCGTGCGCACACAGGAACTCGACGTCCCGCGCGGACTCCCAGTACTGCCAGACGCTGTAGGCGATGGCCGCGTTGACGTGACGCTGCAGGTGGCTGACGTCCGGCAGCCAGCGGCCAGACTGCGGGTTGAGGTGGATCACCTGTGTCTCTTCACGGCCGTCGCTGCCGCTCTGCCACGGGAAGAGGGCGCCCGCAAAGCCCGCCTCGTGAGCCAGCCGTCGCGCCTCGGGCAGACGCCGGTAGCGGTACATGAGCAGTTCCCGGGTCAGCTCGGGGAAGGTGCGATTGAAGAACGGGAAGATGTAGGCCTCGTCCCAGAAGACGTGGCCACGGTACGCCTCGCCGTGGAGGCCGCGTGCCCCCACCCCGGCATCGATGTCGACGCTGTTGGGAGAGACGGTCTGCAGGGCGTGGAAGACGTGGAGGTGCAGCGTCCGGTTGAGTTCGCCGTGGTCGTTCAAGCTGATGGTGCAACGCCGCCAGAGGTTGCTCCAGGCGATGGACTGCGTTTCCAGCAGCTCCTCGAAGCCGGGGGTGCGTTCAAGCTTGCGGCGGGCGGCGTAGCCCGGCTCCGAGATCCCGCGTTCGCGGGACGAGAAGAGGGCAACGGTCTTCTCGATGGTCAGGGGCACCTCCTGTTCGAGGTCGTACGGGATGTGCAGTGCGACATAGCCGGGCTGCTCCTCGAGCTCCGCGTGCAGGTCGCGTGGAGATCCCTGGCTGTGCAACCGCACACGCGCCGCCTCGGCGATGCGCACGTGACTCTGGCTGGTCTCGACCACAAGGCAGATGCTGTCGTCGGCCTGACGCGCCGTGCTCACCGGGACCAGGTGTCTGCCGTCGAGCTCGCGATAGCGCGGCACGCCGGCGTTCGTGACCGTCCCGTCGAGGGCCGAGAGGAGCATGATGCGCCCCGACCAGTTGCGCGCCACGATCGCGGTCTCGA
The DNA here is from genome assembly GCA_963707855.1 of uncultured Thermoleophilia bacterium. Taxonomy (GTDB): domain Bacteria; phylum Actinomycetota; class Thermoleophilia; order UBA2241; family UBA2241; genus UBA2241. Next base: position 20,875 of record CAVPRQ010000024.1, on the reverse strand, counting down.
GCGCGGCCACGTTCTTGTCGCCCATGTGAACGAGGCGTCGCTGGGTGACCTCGGTCTGCCTGCCGGCGTCGTCCCGGAACGCGACGAAACGCGTGAGCACGCCGCTGCGCATGTCGAGGTCGAGACGGTGGCGACGCACCTTGACCTTCGAGAGGTGGAACCACTCACCGTCCTCGATCCGGAACGTCAGCGGCAGCCAATTGGGCACGTTCACGAGGTCCTCGTTCTCGACCGGCCGGCCCTGCACCTCGGTGGTCAGGCGGTTGTAGCAGCCGGCGAGGTAGGTGCCCGGATAGTGGACCTCGTCGGCCGAGGCCTCGGGTGCCGCGGCGCGAGTCACGAAGTACCCGTTGCCGAGCGCACAGAGCGCCTCGCGCAGCCCCTCTTCCTCCGGGTCGAACCCAGTGTAGGTAAGTCGCCAGGCGCGTCGCGGGATCCTCGTCCTCATCTCGCGAGCCCTGCCAGGAACGTCGCCACCTCGTCGCTGTCGGCCAGGAAGTACTCCGCAGCAGAGGTGACATGCGGTTCGCCGACGCGGATGCCTATGCCGCTGCCCGCGACGGCACGGAAGGCGTCCTCATCGGTCTCGTCGTCGCCCATGAACAGAGGGAAATGGGTCGCACTTCGGTTCATGCGCTCGAGTAGCATGTGCAGGGCGCGGCCCTTGTCCCACTCGACGTTCGGCCGCAGCTCGAGGACCTTCTTGCCGCCGGTCCGGCGCAGCTCGGGGAAGGCGTCCGCCACGCCGGAGAAGGCGGCTTCGACAGCCGGCTCGTCCTCCGGCGCCACCTGGCGGAAGTGGAGGGTCACGGCGAAGGCCTTGTCCTCGACCCAGGCGGCGGGGATGGGCGCGACCGCTTCTTTGAGGCGGGCGCGGGCGGCGGCGAGCACGTCGGCGAAGTCCTCGCCGCGCCGTACCCGCCCGCCGAGCTCCTCGGGGGCGTCCACGTCGAACCCGTGAGAGCCGGCGTAGACCAGTCCGTCAAGCGTCACCATCTGCTGCAGGTTCGCCAGGTCGCGGCCGCTGAGGATCGCCACCGGGCACCGGGCGGCGAGGTCGCGCAGCACCGACGCCATCGCCTCGGACAGCGTCGCCAGCTCCGGCCGCGCGACGATGGGGGTGAGCGTGCCATCGTAGTCCAGGAACACCGCCGGCGGCGTCCCGCCGAGGCGACGCGTGATGTCGGCGGCGCACGTGAGCGCAGACGCCAGAGTCGGGGGGGCGGTGGTCACGTCGGCGAGGTCCGGCACGACCACGTCCGCGCCCGAGGCGCGCAACGCATCGGGGTAGCCCGTGCGGTCGACGCCGATCACATGCGCGAAACCGCCACGTCTCCCCGCCTCGACCCCGGCGAGCGCATCCTCCACCACGATCGCCCTTTCGGGGACGGACCCGAGCTCCCGAGTCGCCTCCAGGAAGACCGCCGGATCGGGCTTGCCGAGCAGACCCAGCCGCCGAGCCACCTGGCCATCGACCTGTACAGGGAAGAGTGTGCCTATTCCCGCCGCACGGAGGATCGCGGTGGCGTTCTCGCTGGCCGAGATGATCGCGGTACCGATGCCGAGTTGCTGCAAGCAGCGAACCAGCTGGACCGTACTCTCGAAGGGCTGGACGCCGTTGCGCTCGACCTCATCGATGAAGTAGCCGTTCTTGCGGTTGCCGAGCCCGCAGACCGTCTCCGTGTCTGGCGAGTCGTCCGGGGCACCCTCCGGCAGCGTGATATCGCGCGAAGAAAGGAAGCTGCGGACGCCGTCGTAGCGGGCCTTGCCGTCGACGTAGACGCGATAGTCGCCGTCGACATCGAAGGGGGTCCAATCAGAGCCGACAGCGGCGGCCCGCCTCTCGAGGAAATCGTCGAAGAGCTTCTTCCAGGCGGCGGCATGCACCGCTGCGGTGCGCGTGACCACCCCGTCCATGTCGAAGACGACAGCGTCGATCGTCGCCCCGATCGATGGCGAACGCAGCACCAATCCCCGTCACGTCAGCCCGCCCTTTCTTGAACCGGCGGACCCGTCGGCCCGCTAGAGTCGTGCCCCCTCATGTCGGGAGGAGACGTGAGTCTGCCGTGCGGCGCCGCTGCTCCGTCGCGCACGCCGCACCACGGACACACGGCGACGCCACACCGTCGAGATGAACATCGTCTGGTACGTGAACTCCTTGCCGCAGCTCCGGCACACCACCGTGACGTCATGCATGGGTACCTCCCCCGAGTGCTCGCGCTGCCCATTCCCAGCGCTGTGAGGAAGCGGTGCCGGTCATGCCGGGGAGAGCTGGAGAGAAGAATGGGGTGGATCGCGGGTCGAGGCGGCGGCCGACACGACGTTCGAGGGCAGGCGACGCAGGCCGTAAGGCCCCGAGCCGCCCGGCACTCGGGCATAGGATGGCGCTCGTCGGCACGATGCGCATCACGGCTCAAGCTCCGCCTGACTGATCGTCGATCACCCTGACGTTTCTGCGGACCTCCGCACCGACACTAACGCATCCCCTTGGCCCGCGCCAGAGCGACGGCGGCCTGCGAACCGGAGCCTCGGCCGTCCCCCGGCACCTGGTGCGAGCAGATGCGGCCGGCCGTGAGCAGTGTTCCGCGCCCCCCGGGGCACTGTCACGCACCTGCCGGAGCCACGCGGCAAAGGATGTACCGGAACTCCACAACTGCGTTGACCGGACGGAGCACCGCCTCAAACGCCCCGACGAGAGCGCACCTGCTCAGGTGTGGTTGAGTGATCCCGCACATCTCCACGTGCTCGGCGCATTCGAACACAGGTCTGCACGACCTGGGCGGGCGCGATACGTCGCGAGCATGCAGGCACTTCCAACGGTCTGCCGGCGAATCGCCGACGGCTGCGGGAGGGCGTTCGGGTATCGCGCAGTCACACTCACCCGGCGTCGAGCCACACCGAATCAGTCAGTCTCGCCCTCCACGCGGGCGCCGATCACGAGATAGGAGAGACCCTCGGGCCCGGCGACCACCTGGCGCCGCGCGGACGGCTGCACCAGCACGTAGCGCCCCGGCTCGAGGTCGACCTTCTCGCCGTCAATCTGCAAGAAGCCGGTGCCGCGGAGCGGCACGAACAGCTCCTCTTGGCCCGACTTGAGCTCATCGTGCTCGTGGCCGGCCTGGTCGGGCTGTGAGTCGAACTGGTTAGCCTTGATCGCGAGCGCGCCCAGCGCCTGCGCGACCGGCGTGCGCCGGCCCTCGAAGTCCTTGACGTCGATCACCGTGTAGCTCACCCAGTGCCTCCCAGAGACGAAGGGACGATCGTGAAGGAGGTCCACTCTAGCAGGCGCGCGTGGCCATACGCGGCTGTTCCACGCGCGTGATGGCAAGAGGTCGGTGGCCACGCTTCGCGGAGGGGATCAGTCAGAATCGACGCGGCCAGCATCGCCTCGGCGTGCCTGCCCAGTTCCTGCGCCGATCTTCCGGCGCGCCGATCTATCTGACCTGAGCGGCTGCTGCAGTGGGGCTGCCGGTCAGACGTCGATCGTCTTCATGTCGGCGTAGCGCTGGCCGGCAGTGGCGCCGGGCGGCAACGCTGCGTCGAGTCGCGCCAGCTCGTCGTCGCCCAACTCGATCGCCGCGGCGGCGACGTTCTCTTCGATGTAGCGGCGCTTCTTGGTGCCGGGGATCGGCACCACGTCCGCGCCGCGGTGCAGCACCCAGGCAAGCGCGAGCTGGGCGGGCGTCACGCCTTTGTCGCGGGCGATCTCCTCGAGGCGGCCCAGCAGCTCCAGATTGCGCCTGAGGTTGTCATCCTGGAAGCGCGGATGGTGGCTGCGGAAGTCGCCCTCGTCGCGCAGGTCGTCGGGGCTGCGGAACCGGCCGGCAAGGAAGCCGCGCCCCAGCGGGCTGTAGGCGACGAAGCCGATGCCGAGCTCACGCACCGCCGGCAGGACCGCCTGTTCGGGTTCGCGCGACCAGAGCGAGTACTCGCTCTGCAGGGCTGTGATGGGGTGTACGGCGTGCGCTCGTCTGATGGTCGCAGGCGACGCCTCGGAGAGGCCGAGGTAGCGCACCTTGCCCTCGCCGACGAGCGTCGCCATGGCGCCGACGGTCTCCTCGATCGGCACCGTCTTGTCGACGCGGTGCTGGTAATAGAGGTCGATGTGATCGACCCCGAGCCGCGCCAGCGACGCCTCGCAGGCGGACCGCACATACTCGGGCCGCCCGTTCACCCCTACCCAGCTGCCGTCGTCGCGACGCTCGTTGCCGAACTTGGTGGCCAGCACGACCTGGTCGCGCTGCCCGGCGATGGCGCGCCCAACGAGGCGCTCGTTGGTGAACGGCCCGTAGATGTCGGCGGTGTCAAGGAAATCGACTCCGAGGGCGAGGGCGCGGTGGATGGTGGCGACCGCCTCGGTCTCGTCGGTGGCCCCATAGAACTCCGACATGCCCATACAGCCCAGCCCTTCGGCCGAGACCTCGAGCCCCTGGCTGCCCAACCTGCGTTTCTCCATGAGTCTCCTTAGGAACGCGCCGCGACCTCGTGCCGTCGCCCGGCGCACGGGACTGGTAACGCCTTCGTATTCCCCTGCGGCAGATGCTGGTAACGACTCCCGCAGGTGCTCGAGGCGCTCGATGCGAAGGGCGTGCCGTGTGCGCCGGCACGTTCGGAAGGAATCATGCGATGCGCAGACGCGCATCGGAGGGCGAGACCGTCGGCGTGGACGAGCCATCGAACTGGTCGGTAGAGGGCCAGGAGGCGCCACGAGGTGCGCTGAGCGCTGGAGGTCACGCCACCGTCTCGATCACGCTCGACACCTACTCGCACGCCATCCCGGCGATGCAGGAGGAGGCGGCGGTGCGCATTGCGGAGCTGGTGTTCGCAGCCAAATGACGCCTAGCACACTCGCATGTCGGCGGACATGGCAGCATTCGGTGACATCCGAGACTGGGCGCAACACGAAAAGCGCCGATTTGCAGGAGAGAAGTTGGAGGCGGCGGCCGGAGTTGAACCGGCGATGGAGGTTTTGCAGACCTCTGCCTTACCACTTGGCTACGCCGCCCCGGCGAGGGGTTCTGGAGCGGGTGAAGGGACTCGAACCCTCGACCTTCTGCATGGCAAGCAGACGCTCTAGCCGACTGAGCTACACCCGCAGCAGACGAGGATGATACCCCACTGCCTCGGAGGGGCGCAATCGAGGCGGGAGGCACGTCGCGGCGCGCGATCAGAGCTCCGCGATGGGCAGCGCGGTGACGTCGTCGCCCAAAGGAAGACGCTGCTCTCCCGGGTACACGACGAAACCTGGGGCCACGACGCCGCCGAGATCCGCTCGGAGCCGACCTATGCTCCTGGCCATGAGCGGTGTCGTGGTCGCCCCGGCCTTGACCTCGACGGGCACGAGTGACCCGGCGTGCTCGACAAGCGCGTCGACCTCGACGCCGGTGGTCGTGCGCCAGAAGTGCAGGCGAGGGGTGTTGCCCCGATGCCACGCGGTCTTCACGAGCTCGCCGATCACGAGCGTCTCGACCAGCGCGCCCGCGAGGGGCCCTCGCGCGGCGAGGACCGGGTCGTTCAGGCCCACAAGATGACAGAGCGTCCCGGGGTCGGTGAAGTAGACCTTGGGGCTCTTGACGAGGCGCTTGCCGATGTTGGCGTGGTACGGGCGCAACACGACGACCTGATACGTCGCTTCCAGGACGGACAGCCAACGCTTGACGGTATTGACGCTGATCCCCAGGTCGCGCGAGACGTCACTCAGGTTGAGGAGCTGGGCCGATCTGGCGGCCAGCGCCTGCAGGAAGAGCTGGAACTGGATGAGGTCGCCCACCTGCGTGATGGAGCGCAGGTCGCGCTCAAGGTAGGTGCCGATGTAACCGTCATGCCACAGCCGTGCGTCGAGTCCGGGCTCGGCCGCAAGCTGCGGGTACAGCCCTCGGATCACCGTCTCCCAGATACGCGGGTGCGATGCGCCACGTCGTCGACCACAGCGGTGGCGCCGGAGGACGCCCGGGCGTCGGGAAGCCGCGTCGCTGCCGGCGGCCGGCGGCTCCCACGGCAGAGGGCGATGCGGCTGTCCGCCGAGTTCCCGGAGCGACAGCGGCAGGAGACGCAGCAGGGCGACACGGCCGGCGAGCGACTCCGTCACGCCGGCCGCCAGGAGCACGTTCTGCGACCCTGTCAGGACGTACTGCCCCCGCAGCTCGCGGTGCTCGTCGATGCGCTCCTGGATGTAGGGCAGCAGACCTGGCGTGTTCTGGATCTCGTCGAAGACGACCGGCGGCCCGTGCAGAGCGAGGAACCCGCGGGTCAGCGCTCGCCGCCGCACGCACGTCGGGCGCCTCCAGCGACACGTACGCGTGGGTGTCGGCGAGAGCGCGCCGTAGCAGAGTCGTCTTGCCCGACTGGCGTGGCCCGGTGAGCAAGATGGCCGGGAACTGCTCGACGGCTCGCAGAAGCGTCGGCTCGAGTGTCCGCCCGATGTAGGTTCGATCTCGCCATTACCTTGCTATTTTGCCACGTGATAGCAAAATTGCAAGGTTCGCAGTTGCGCCGGCACTAGTGCCCGGCGCGGTCGAGCGCCTCGTTCACGAGGCGGTCGGCGTCGCCGTTCTGCTCGCGGCGGATGTGCTTGACGTCGACCTCGCGAAAGCCGCGCAGGCGGCGCGCCGCCTCGGCGTGCAGCGCCTTGAGGTCGGCGTTCTTGACCTTGTACTCGCCGGTGAGCTGCTTGACGACGAGCTCGCTGTCCATGAAGACGGTGAGGCGCGCGACGCCGCGGTCGAGCGCCAGCTCGAGCCCGGCCAGGAGCGCCTCGTACTCGGCGACGTTGTTGGTCGCGTCGCCGATCACGTCGCTGAGCTCGTCGACGAGGGTGCCCTCGGCGGTGAGGAGGCGCGCGCCGATCCCGGCGGGGCCGGGATTGCCGCGCGCGCCGCCGTCGGTGTAGAGGTGGTGGTGCATGTCGTCACGGTTCGCCGGTTGGACGGGTTCGCCTGCCGCTTCCGTCCGAGTGCACCAGGCGCAGCGCCGGGCGGGGTCGCGCCGGCGGCGCCCCGCCCGGCAGCGTCGCCCAGACGGGCGTGGGGGCGCGATGCGACTCCACGCGCACGCCGTCGTGCCCCAGCGCGTCGGCCAGCGCGTCGCTCCATCGCGCCAGCGCCGCGTCCTCCACCACGTCGTGCGGCACGTCCACCAGGCCGAGACCCAGGTCGTGCGCGTGGCGTGCGTCGTGGTACTTGACGTCGCCGGTGACGAGGATGTCGGCGGCTTCCGCGGCGGCGTCGATCAGCGAGGCGCCCGAACCCGGCACGCAGGCGACGCGGCGCACCTCGCGCTCGGGCCCGGCGCTGACGCGCACCGCCGGCAGATGAAGCTCGGCGGCCACGTCGGCGGCGAACTGCGACAGGACCTGCGGACGCGCCAGGTCGCCGACGCGGCCGAGGCCGAGGCTCGCGACCTCGTCGTCGACCTCGTAGACGTCGAAGGCCGGCTCTTCGTAGGGGTGCGCGGCGACGTACGCGTCGACCACGCCGCGCCGCAAGCGGCGCGGGAAGACGACCTCGATGCGCAGCTCGGCGACGGTCTCGTCGCGGCCCGTCTCGCCGACCGACCGGGCTCGCGCCCTCGCCGGCGAGGAACGTCCCCTGGCCCGCGGTGGCAAACGAGCAGTGCTCGTAGGCGCCGATGCGCCCGCCGCCGGCGGCGAAGACCGCGGCGCGCACGTCCGCGGCGGCGTCCTCGGGCACGAAGCCGACCAGCTTGCACCAGTCGACGGGCGTCGGGGCGAGCGGGCGGACGTCCTCGAGACCCAGCATGGCGGCGAACACGTCGCCAAGCCCGCCGCGCGCCTTGTCGAGGTTGGTGTGGGCGACCACGACGGCGATCCCGTCGCGCGCCGCGCGCAGGGCGAGCGCGCCGATGACGGACTCGTCGGTCAGGCTGCGAGAGGGGGGCGAACAGCAGGGGATGGTGCGCCAGAACGACCTGGCACCCGAGCCGCTCGGCGGCGTCGAAGGCGTCGGCATCCGCCTCCAGCGCGACGAGCACGGCCGTCGACGGGCGCATCCGGCGAGCCGACCTGCAGCCCGACGGTGTCCCAGGGCTCGGCCAGGTCGAACGGCGCCAGCCGGTCGACGACGGCGATGATGTCGCGGACGATCATGGCTTCGATTCTAGCGTGTACACTCGCGGCCATGAGCGTTGACCCCGGACGAGACGCGGCTCGCGGCGCGACCTCCGCTGCCCCGGAGCCGGACCGGCGCCCCTGGCTCGTCCTGCTCGCCTTGATACCGGGGATCGTCCTCACCCTCGCCGACGCCACCGTCATGAGCGTCGCCGTGCCGCTCGTGATCCAGCGCCTCGACGCCTCGGTCACCGCCGTCTCGTGGATCATGAACGGCTACAACCTCGTCCTCACCGTGCTCTTCCTCCCCATGGGACGGCTCGGCGACCGCTGGGGCCACAAGCGTGTCTTCGTCCTCGGACTGGCCGTGTTCACGGCCGCCTCGCTCGGGTGTGCGCGCGCGACCGGGATCGAGGAGCTCATCGCCTGGCGCGCGGTGCAGGCGGTCGGCGCCGCGGGCGTGATCCCGACGGCGCTCACGATCATCCTCGCCGCCTACCCGGCGGCGCGGCGCGGCTTCGCCGCCGGCCTGTTCGGCGCCATCAGCTCGGCCGCCGCCGCCCTGGGACCCACGCTCGGCGGCATCCTCATCGACCGCTGGGGATGGCCGGCGGTGTTCTGGTTCAACCTGCCCGTCGGGCTGCTCGGCATCGCGCTGGCGCTGGCGCTGATCCCGCGGCGGCGCGAGAAGCCGGCGCCGGCGGGTCTCGACCTCTCCGGCGCCGCCCTCGCCGCCGCCGGCCTCTTCTGCCTCACGCTCGCCCTCATCCAGGGCAACCCGTGGGGCTGGACCTCGGCGCGCATCCTCCTGCTGTTCGTCGGGGCGGCCGTGCTGCTCTTCGGCTTCTTCGTCCACGAGCAGCGCACGCGGGAGCCCTTCCTCGACCTCACGTTCTTCAGGCGGCGCTCGTTCGCCGCGTCGAGCGCCGCGATCATGACCGTCGACACGGCGATGATGGGCACCACCTTCATGCTCGTCATCTACATGGTCGCGATGCTCGACTACACCGAGCTCAAGGCCGGCGTGGTGGTGACGGCGCTGCCGCTCGCCGGACTCATCCTGGCGCCGTTCGCCGGCCGCATCGTCGACCGCGCCGGGCCGCGCCTGCCGGCGCTCGCCGGCGCCGCCCTCACGGCGGCCGGCCTCGTCCTGCTCGCCTTCATCGACCGCTCGGCTTCGGCCGGCGCCGTCGCCTGGCGCACCGCCCTGGTCGGCGCCGGCCTCGGTCTCTCGCTGCCGGCGCTGACCGCCGCCGGCATGAGCTCCCTGCCGGCCGAGGTCCGCGGCCTCGGCTCGGGCGTCCTCAACACCGCCCGCCAGCTCGGCTTTCTGCTCGGCGTCGCGATCCTCGTCGCCGTGTTCTCGCACACCATGCAGACCGCCGTGGGCCGGGCCGCCGACCAGGCCAAGGTCATGACCGACGCGAGCCCGGCGATCCCCGCCGACCTCAAGCCCGAGGTGGCCGCGGCGATCGACAGCGCCCGCGGCATCGACGTCTCCCTGGGCATGAGCGAGATCATGAAGATCGCGCACCCCATCGCCGAGATCATCGAGCCGCGCATCGGGCCGCTCGAGGGCATCGCCCTGCTCGGCCTCAAGGACGACCTCGAGAAGGTGTTCATGGACGAGGCGGCGATGCGCCTTCCGCTGGCCGCTGCTCACGGCGGCCATCGCCGCCCTGCTCGCGCTGATCCCGAGCGCGATGCTGCCGATGCGGCTGCCGCGGCAGGACGACGACCGGTGACGGGGACCGGCGGCCCGGCCGTCAGAGCGGCTCGTCCAGCACGCAGCGCAGCATCATCACCCCGAAGGTGTCGAAGCACCCGTCGCAGCGCGTGCAGGTCGCCTCAGGCTGGCCGGCGGCGAGCTTCCTGACGAGGTCCGGCTCCCTGATGAACGGCCGGCTCAGGCTGACGAGGTCGGCGAGACCCTGGTCGACGACGGCCTGCATGCCCGTCAGGCTCGTGAGGCCGTCGACGAGCGCCAGCGGGGTGGACCCGGTGGCCTCGCGGATCCTCGCACAGTGGCCGGCGAAGCTCGCCTCGGCGAGCGCGGGGTCGTCCGAGCGGGCCCGCGTGCGGAGGCGCGCCTCCTCGCCGATGCCGCCGCCGCTCACCTCGATGAGGTCGATGCCGAGGCGCGAAGCTCGCCGGCGACCTCGGCCGCTTCGGCGACCGTGAAGCCGTCCGGGCTGAAGTCGTCGCAGTTGAGCTTCACGGCGATGGGCACGTGGTCGCCGAGGCGAGCGCGCAGCTCGAGGTAGATCTCGCGCAGGAGGCGCATGCCGGTTCGTGAGACTCCCGCCCCACTCGTCCGTGCGCCGGTTGACGAGCTTGCTCAGGAACTGGCTCACGAGGTAGCCGTGCGCGGCGTGGATCTGGACGCCGTCGAAGCCGGCGTCCATGCAGCGCCGCGCCGCCTCCCCGAAGGCCCGGATCACGTCGCGGATCTCGCCGCCGTCCATGGCGCGGGCACTCCACGTCGCTGTCCGGAAGTCGCTGGGCCCCATGCGCTCGCCGGCCTCCGCCTCGCAGCCGCCGTGGTTGATCTGGGCGACGATGCGCCCGCCCTCGCGGTGGACGGCGGCGGTGATCTGGGCGAGCCCGCGGACGTGCGCGTCGTCGCTGGCGCCCGCCATGCCGGCGTGGGCTTTGCCCCGTGGGTCGACGGAGAGGTGACCCTTGACGATCAGACCGATCCCCCCTCGGGCAAGCTCCTCGTAGCGCTGGACCATCTCGGGCCGTACGACGCCGCGCTCGTCGGCGTAGGCGCTCGTCGTCGCGCTGCGCACGAACCGGTTGGGGATCTCCAGGCCGCCGATCGCGAATGGCTCGAACAGGTCGATCATCGTCCCCCCATCCCTAGACCTCGATGAGCCCGTCGGCGACCATGACGCACTCCCCGCCGATCCACACGTTCACGACCTCACCGTCCTGCTTCTCGGTGCGGGCCTCGAGGACGCTCGGTCGTCCCATCTCGACGCCCTGCGCGATGCGCCAGCTGAAGGCGCCGTCCCGCGCCTCGTCGAGGTCGGCGAGCAGGGCGGCGAGCGCGCAGTTGGCGCTGCCGGTGGCCGGGTCCTCGGGGATCCCGTCGAGCGGCGAGAACATCCGCGCGCGGATGTCGAAGTCGTCGTTCGACCTGACGTACACCAGCACGTCCGCCACCTCCGCCCCGTCGGCGAGAAGCCGCTCCGCACCGGCCACGTCGAGGCGGGCGCGTTCGAGCATCACGCGGTCCTTGAGCTCCGCGATCACGAACGGCAAGCCCACCGAGGCGACGACGGGCTCGTGGGCCGCCGTCACGATGGCGTCGGGCTCGACGCCGAGCGCCGGTGCCAGCGAGGCGACAGGGACGGTCGCGCGCCAGTCGGAGGCGCTGCGGCGCCGTCAGCTCGCACCTGATCCGCCCGTCGTCGCCCTTGTGGATGGCGACCGGCACGAGCCCGGCGTCCTCCTCGAAGACGACCGTGCGCGGCTCGTCGAGCGGGCCGAACGCGCCCATGGTCGCGAGTACGAACGCCGTGCCGATGTTCGGGTGACCGGCGAAGGGCACCTCGCGCGGCGGAGTGAAGATGCGCACCTTGCGGTCGTGTCCGGCCTCCGAAGGCAACACGAAGGTGCTTTCCGAGTAGTTGAACTCGCGGGCGATCTGCTGCATCTGCCCGGTGCTCAGCCCCTCGGCCTCGGGCAGCACGGCGAGCTGGTTGCCGCCGAAGCGCGTGTCGGTGAAGACGTCGCAGGTGAAGTAGCGGTAGCGTGCCAAGGCCTCCTCCTCCCCGTAACGCGATGGCCTCGACCAGCCTACCGGGAACGCGGCACCGGCGCACGCAGGCGAGGCATGGAAGGACAGTGCCTACGCGCGAGCCAGACTCAACCGGCACGCCGCCGTCCGCGACGGCGACCGCGCAGCAGACTCCGGCAGTCTGCAGCGAGAACGTCGTGAGGGAGAGCGCAGTAGGCGAGGGGTCGTGGAACTCCCTCAGTCACGGCTTGCGCCCCGAGACCAGCACCATCGACACGCTCGCGAAGAAGGCGCCGTCGGCATCCGCCTGCTCCCAACGTGCGTGCAGCCGCTGGAGATCCTGGGCCGACACGACGCCCGACGCCATTGCGTCACGATCACATCTGTCCATGAGCATCACCTCGCGCGCAACGGCGTAGTCGGTGAACGGGACGCCGCGGACCTGGACGGACACGTCGGCCAGCCGCTGCCCCTTGAACAGGCGATACAGCTGCCGCCCCGAGTAGCCGTTGTCCAAGAGGTGGTCAGCCAGGAACCGCGCCCACCGCCGCTCCGCGTCGACGTCGCTCACGTCTATCGAGAGCGTGCCCCAATCGGCATCAAGCACGACGACCCAGCCGTCGGACCTCGTCACGCGCGACATCTCGGAGAGCGCCTTCACCGGGTCGTGCAGATGCTCGAAGAGCCGCTCAGACCGGCAGGCGTCGTAGCAAGCCGCCGGATACGGCAGCGCGGTCACGTCCGCCTGTTCGTGGGTCACCCAGTCGGCCACCCCCGCCTCGAGGGCGCGCCTCTGAGCCTCGCAGACCATGTCCGCGTCGTGGTCGACGCCGATGACCCGGCCCGACGGACCCACCAGCGGTGCGAGCGGGATCGTGTCCGTGCCGGGGCCACAGCCGGCGTCAAGCACCTTGTTTCCCGCCTGCAGGTGCATGCGGTCGTAGGTGAGTCGTTTGAGGTCGGACAGCAGTCCCTGAACGGTGTCGAGGTAGGCTGCGTCGACATATCCCTTGTGCTGTGCGGCCACGTCATCCTCCCGTCCGTCCCAGGTCGGCTCACGGGAACACCATGTCGGTGAGCACGCAGGGCGCGAAACGCCTACGTCGCGCGCCCAGACTACGCCACGTCGCGCAGTGCGTCACTGGCCTCCCGTCGAGGGGTATCACACAAGACGCGCGTCCACGGCTGAGGTGCTGGAGAAGCGAGCGACTTGGCTTCGGATGCTGGTGGAACCCCCTCGGCAGCCTGGTCGCGCCACGGATTCCTCCCGGCGTCTCTCTGTGGTCGGCCGCCGCGCCGGCGCGCCCATGCCAGCCGCCACCTTCTGTCGTCCGATCGCATCCCCGATCGCCTCTTGCCTACGTAGGCATGAGGCCCGCGGCCCTCGCTGCCCGAAACGCTGTTCGACACTTGTTTTCGTTCCCCTTCTTCCTATATAAGAGCGGTCGCTACAAGCTATGGCAGTCGTTGGACGACCCGCGACCTGAACGTCGAGAGCAGAACCCACCCATGGGAGCTCTCGGGCGGGGTTGCTGGAATGAGAGGAACGCGGTGACCGTGACAGTCGATGAAGTTGCGCCTCGCGTCGAGCAGCTTTCATGGCCTCCGCGACGCCGGTCTTCGCCTCACCCATCAGCGGCTGGAGATCGTGCGCTTCATCGCCGCCGATGAGACGCACCCGGATGTCGAGACCGTCTACCGGGCCGTGCGGGAACGGGTCCCGACCATCTCGCTGGACACCGTGTACCGCACGCTGGCGACGCTCACCGAACGCGGGCTGATCACGCGGGCTCTGTTTACGCCCGGGCCGGCGCGCTACGACGCGAACCCGGCCCGGCACCACCACTTCGTGTGCACCGTTGGGGCTGGTGCGCGACGTCGAGGACCGCGACCTCGACGCCATCCAAGCCACCGCGGAGGTGACCCGCATCGGACGACCCGACGCGGTGACCGTCCAGTTCCGCGGCGTGTGCGCCGACTGCGAGAAAAGGCGAGCCGCACCGCTGCCATGAGAGGGGAGATCTGACATGTCCGACGAGAGCACTGACCCGGTCCGCCACATGGCCGGAGCGACGCGGGTCCGGAGTGGTGGCCCAGCCAGCTCGACCTGACGGTGCTGCACCGCGACCCGCCGGCCGGCGACCCCATGGGGCCGGACTTCGACTACGCCGCCGAGTTCGCGAAGCTCGACCTCGAAGCCGTCCGGCGCGACCTCACGGCCCTGATGACGGACTCGCAGGAATGGTGGCCGGCCGACTACGGCCACTACGGCCCGCTGTTCATCCGGATGGCGTGGCACAGCGCCGGCACCTACCGGATCAGCGACGGCCGCGGCGGCGGAGGTTCGGGCGCGCAGCGCTTCGCCCCGCTCAACAGCTGGCCCGACAACGCGAACCTCGACAAGGCGCGCCGGGTGCTGTGGCCGATCAAGAAGAAGTACGGCCGCAAGATCTCCTGGGCCGACCTCATGATCCTCGCCGGCAACTGCGCCCTGGAGTCGATGGGCTTCAGGACGTTCGGCTTCGGCGGCGGCCGCGAGGACGTGTGGGAGCCCGAGGACATCGACTGGGGCGCCGAGCGCGCCTGGCTCGCAGACGAGCGCTACGGCGGCGAGCGCGAGCTCGCCAACCCGCTGGCCGCCGTCCAGATGGGCCTCATCTACGTCAACCCGGAGGGGCCCAACGGTATGCCGAGCGCGATCGAAGCGGCCAAGGACATCCGGGAGACGTTCCGCCGGATGGCCATGAACGACGAGGAGACGGTCGCTCTCATCGCCGGCGGGCACACGTTCGGCAAGACGCATGGCGCCGGACCCGCCAGCAACGTGGGACCGGAGCCCGAAGCGGCGCCCCTGCAGGAGATGGGCCTCGGCTGGCGGAGCGCGTAGGCACCGGCAAGGGCGACGACGCGATCACCAGCGGGCTGGAGGGCGCCTGGACGCCCACGCCGATCGCCTGGGACAACAGCTTCTTCGAGACGCTCTTCCGCTACGACTGGGACCTCACAAGAGCCCGGCCGGCGCCTGGCAATGGGTCCCGACGGACCCGGCGGCGAAGGACGCCGCGCCTGACCCGCACGACCCCTCGAAGCGGCACGCCCCGGTCATGCTTACCACGGACCTTGCGCTGCGCATGGACCCGATCTACGAGCCCATCTCGCGGCGGTTCCTCGAGCACCCGGAGGAGTTCGCCGAGGCGTTCGCGAAGGCGTGGTTCAAGCTGACCCATCGCGACATGGGGCCCATCACCCGCTACCTCGGCCCGCTGGTGCCGTCCGAGCCGCAGATCTGGCAGGACCCCGTACCCGCGGTCTCCACCCGCTGGTGGGCGGCAGGACGTCGCCGCCCTCAAGGAGAAGATCCTCGCCTCCGGGCTCTCGGTGTCACAGCTCGTCTCCACCGCGTGGGCTTCGGCGTCCACCTTCCGCGGCACCGACAAGCGCGGGGGCGCCAACGGCGCCCGCGTCCGCCTCCGCCGCAGAACGGCTGGGCCGTCAACGAGCCCGCGCGGCTGGCCCAGGTGCTAGGCGCGCTGGAGGCGATCCAGCAGGAGTTCAACGCGCAGGCCGCGGGCGGCGTGCAGATCTCGCTCGCCGACCTGATCGTGCTGGGCGGCTGCGCCGCCGTTGAGAAGGCCGCGAGGGACGCCGGCGCCGACGTCGACGTGCCCTTCACGCCCGGACGCACGGACGCGGCGCAGGAGCAGACCGACATCGAGTCGTTCGCCGTGCTCGAGCCGACCGCGGACGGGTTCCGCAACTACCTGGGCGACGGCCGGCAGAGCCTGCCGAGCACCTGCTCGTCGAGAAGGCCGCCTGCTCACGCTCAGCGCACCCGAGATGACGGTGCTCGTGGGCGGCCTGCGCGTGCTCGGCGCAAACTACGACGGGTCCGACCTCGGCGTGCTCACCACCCGCAAGGGGAAGCTGACGAACGACTTCTTCGTCAACCTTGTCGATATGGGAACGACCTGGCAGCCGGTGAGCGAGGCCGAGGAGACGTTCGAGGGCCGCGACCAGTCGACGGGCGAGATCCGGTGGACGGCGAGCCGCGTCGACCTGGTCTTCGGGTCACACTCCCAGCTGCGCGCGCTCGCCGAGGTCTACGCCAGTGATGACGCCCAGGAGAAGTTCGTCCGCGACTTCGTCGCCGCGTGGGACAAGGTCATGATGCTCGACCGGTTCGACGTCTCCTGACCGCACCGGGGCACGGGGATGGCGCTTGATGGGGCCAGTGACGGGGCTGCGGCACGCACCGCACCCGTCGCTAGCCCCCGCACCCGGCCATGCTCGCCTAAGACCGGCCCCTGGGCTCGTCCCGCATGTCAGGATGAATGAACGGGCAGGCAGAGGCACTCATCTGTAGCGAGAAACGCTGTCGCTTCGACAACGTGGTGGGCCCAGCCAGAAGCCTCGAACCTACGCAAGGAAGTCCGGCGTCTGGTCGATGCCGAGAGCCTGGCGTGACGGAGTCCTGAGTCGCCGATCTCGGGGTCGTGATAATCAAGTACGGGAGGCCTCGGCGGGCAGCTCCGCGACCAAGCGGTTTCAGGAGGCGCTGCCCTCTTCGAGAATCGCGTTCAGCCGCTCGATGAGCCCGGGTAGATCCTCGCGCACCGTCTTCCAGACGAGCGCCAGATCGACGTCAGCGTAGTCATGCACGACGACGTTGCGCATGCCGATCATCTCGCGCCAGGGGATCTCCGCGTGGGCCGCTTGCAGCTCCGCCGAGACACTGCGTGCCGCCTGGCCAATGAGCTGAATGGCCCGCACCACGGCGTAGCCTACGAGGCGATCGCCGGCGAAGCTCTCGGCCGTATGCCCATCGCTGAACTCGAGCGCAGCCTCGGCGGCGGCTTCCACCATCTGCGCGACGAAGACGCTGTCGCGCCTATGCGGCATAGGCGACCTCGGCGGAATCGACCACGCCCTCACGGAAGAAGTGGCTCAGGCTGGCCGGCGTGTGCAGGTCGACTTCGGCGTCGAGGAGCCTGGCGAGCTCGCGCTGCAGATCGACGAACTCGAAGAGGCCGATCCCAGAATCGGGGGCGAACCGACCAGCACGTCGATGTCGCTCTCGGGACCGAAGTCCTCACGCAGAACGGAGCCGAAGAAGGAGAGGCGACGGATGCTGGCGCGCCGGCAGAAGGCAGCCAGCGCCTCAGCGTCGATGTCGATCTGCAGGCTCACGCCGCACCTCCTTTTCGCCTTTGAGCACGGCGACTTCTGACGACCGCATTGTACGTCAGCTTGGGCGGGCCAGGCCTTTCGATCCATGCGACTGGCTGAGACAATGCCGGCGTGAGCGACGTCGATGGCAAGAGCGCCGAAGTCGCGGCTCTGCGCGCCGAGTGCGGCCGCCTGCGCGCCGAGAACGCCCGCCTGAGGTCGCTACTCGCTCCGGCCGAGGCCGAGCCTACGCCCCGACTTCAGGCGTCTGGCCGTGCAGGGTGTGGTCAGCGTGGACTCGAGGGGGCGTGGAAATCGTCCAGATGGCCGATCTGTTCCTGGGCGCGGTCGCGTAGGACTTCAAGGTCACGCATGGCCTCATCCCGGAGAAGCCGAACGTGAGGCTTGAGTTCGTGCGGCGCCTGCGCCAGAAGGTCGGAGTGACCACATTGGCCGAGGACATCCAGACGAGCCGTTTCAGAGTCCAGCTCTACCAGCCTCTCAGAACAACGTAGCGGCCCGTCAAGTCGCTGACTCGAATCCACAGGCCCGGGTACAGTCACCCTGCGGAGCAGGCGTCGACCGGAAGGTCCATGGGCCTGCTTTCGCATTTCTGGCACTCGTGCGTCACACTGCGCCCAGCCGTCGCCCCTCTCCGAGAATCCCTAGACACCGGTCCGATCAGCATCACCCGGAACAGGACGATGGGCGACTGTCAAGCATCAACCGGAGCCACCGTCAAGGATCAGCCGGAACAGCCGTCAAGGATCAGGCGAATCTCCGTCAAGCATCAGGTGACGCCGGTCTGTCTCGTGTCACCCGGAACAGGACAGAAAGTGGTGGACCTAACTAGACAGCTCTCGAACTTGCGAGAGGAGGTCCGGCGTTTGCTTATGCCGTAGTGACGGAGCCCAGGCCCCGATTCAGAGACACGCGGCACCAATGCTTGACCCGTGTCGTGAGCGGCCGACGATACAGCTCGGCGACCATGTATCCTTGCGGTCGTGACGCCGAAGCTCGAGACAGCATTCAGCCCGGACGCAGTGTGCGCGCTCGCTTGGCAGCGCTCGTTCGAGCGAGGTGCCGGTTACGCG
Organism: uncultured Thermoleophilia bacterium; assembly: GCA_963707855.1. Taxonomy (GTDB): domain Bacteria; phylum Actinomycetota; class Thermoleophilia; order UBA2241; family UBA2241; genus UBA2241. The sequence continues at coordinate 2,805 of CAVPRQ010000024.1, read as the reverse complement.
GCCGACGGTAGGGTCAAACGGCTGAAGGTGGGTCCCGAAGAGGCGACCGCCACGGTGCGGGGAACGCAGCCATACCGCGTGCGCCTGTGGATCGAGGACGGCGAGTTGGCGTTCTCCTGCACGTGCCCCGTCGCCGCGGACGGGCTGTTCTGCAAGCACTGCGTCGCGGTCGGTCTCGTCATGCACGACGCTGCTACTGGGGCCCACCCTGCCCGCCGGCGTCGCGCGGTTGACCATGTGCGCGCCTACCTGGAAGGACTGGACAAGGCGCGCTTGATCGACCTCGTCATGGCTCAGGCCGGCGACGACGAGCTCTTGCGCGGCAGGCTTGAGATGGAGGCGGCTCGAGCCCGCGGCGCAACTGCTGACCTGAAGGACTATCGTCACATCATCCGTCAAGTGATCGCCCCGCGGGGCTTCGTCGACTATCGCTCGATGTACGACTACGCAAGGGCGGTTGACGACCTGGTCGACTCGCTCTCCGATCTCCTGGCCGCCGGCTTCGGTACCGAGGTGATCGGCCTCAGCGAGCACGCGCTCGCCTGCCTGGAGGACGCCTCGGGCAACGTCGATGACTCCGGCGGCCACCTGAGCGATATCAAGGCACGCATCTGTGGCCTTCATCACGAGGCCTGCGTGGCAGCGCAGCCCGACCCGGTAGCGCTCGCCGAGCGGCTCTTCGAGTGGGAGCTGCACTCCGACTGGGAAACGTTCTTCGGCGCGGCTGAGACGTACGCGGACGTGCTTGGCGCCGCCGGGCTCGCAGTGTACCGACGGCGCGCCGAGGAGGTGTGGGCGCGAACGCCGCCCCTGGAGCCCGGGCAGGAGCATGACTTCGGCCGCTTCGCCATCACGCACATAATGGAAACCCTTGCACGGCTCTCGGGCGATCTCGACATGTCGATCGCTGTCGAAGCTCACGACCTCTCCTCGCCGTACAGATTCGCCGAGATCGCCACGATCTGCCGCGATGCCGAGCGCTTCGAAGAGGCGCTCGCGTGGGCAGAGCGTGGGATCGCGGCCCATCCCGACTGCACTGATACGCGCCTCGTGGAGGTCCTCGCAGAAGAGTACGAGCGGTGTGGTCGCGACGCCGACGCATTGACTGTCATGTGGTCCTTCCTCGAGCGACGACCGACCGTCGACTCCTACATGCGGCTCAAGGCGCATGCGGTGAAGGACGGCGAGTGGGACGAGTGGCGTGGCAAGGCGCTCGAACGGCTGCGCAGCGCGGCCAGCGAGCCTGGACCTCCAGTCGGCACGATGCCGATGCTGGGCATGCCGGGCCTGCCCACCACGGCCCAGGGAATCACGCGGGCCCTGGGGAGTGTCCGGCCTCCAGTCGTCGGGTGGACGTCGGGTCGCTCGGAGGTCGTGAAGGCACTCCTGTGGGAGGGCGACGTCGACGTCGCCTGGGAGGAAGCGGTAGCTGGTGGGTGCAGCACGGCGCTCTGGATGCAGGTTGCCGCGGCCCGTGCTGCCGAGCATCCGGCAGACGCCCTGCCCGTCTACAAACGCGAGGCGGAGCGACTCATCGATCAGAAGAACAGGCGAGCATACGAGGAGGCCGTGGAGCTCCTTCTGCAGATCGAGGATCTGATGGATCGGCTCCGAGGCGGCGAGTTCTCAGAGTACCTCGACGCGGTCAAAGCCAAGCACAAGCAGAAGCGCAGCCTGATGACGTTGCTCGACGAGGCCGACTGGCCGAGCAGACCCTCGCGGCCGGTGCCTGGCGACTCATCGGAGCATTGAAGCCAGAAGGGATGTGGAGACCGTGGTACCACCCGACGACATTGAAGCGCACGGCGACTCAGAGGATGAGGACTTCGACCTGTACGCCATTGTCGGCGACTCCAACAACGGAGCGTATCGTCAAGTGGAGCAACGCACGGGACCGCCTCTAGCCTACGTCGCCGAGAAGACCCGGCATGCTATCGAGGCAATCCCCGCGGTCTTCTGGTCGATCGGCGACCAAAGCGGCGACCGCGCCTCGGCCCAGGCTGCCTTTCACTACTCCGTCGTCTGTACCTCGCGCTGCACAACATGCTCGCTCAAGTGGCGGACCCCGCCGCCACTGCGCGCTTGCTCGCCATGCCACCGCAGGACTTGTCAAGGTGGCTGGATGTCATTGCGGCTGAGGGATCGGTCACCGGCTAGCGGCGTCAGGCGAGCGGCTGCTTCGTGGATGAGATGCTCACGAGCGGCATGGCCACGGGCTGCCAGTGAGTGAGAGCTACCCGGTTCGGATGCGCCGGGCGACCTCATGGCAGGCCTTCCGCGCAACCAGCAAGGCGGCAGTCGCGGAATCGCGGTCGACCGGCGGGTACTCTCCTGGGTACCGATACTCGACCCCGTAGGGAGTCAGCTCGGCAGCGCCGACAGAGGCTCCCGCCAACTCAGGCTCGGTGCCCGCCAGAAGTTCGAGGAGTCGCTGGATGTCGTGGGTCTTGGGGAACTCCACCTGGTGCCAGACGAGCAAGGCCTTGAGCGCCTTCTCCACCGCTTGCTGGCTGTGAAAAGCGACTGCCTCCCAGAGCTCGATGCCGGGCGCCGAGAGACCGTCGCAGGCGCGCAGGTCAACCTCGGCCTTGGCGAGCCAGCTGGCGGAGAGGGCCTGTACCTCCGTGTCAGGCGGCTTCATACAGCACCACGCCATACCTGTTGGCCGGGTAGGCGATGCCGCCGATCACGTCCTTGGTCTTCTCGAAGCGTTCTGTGCGCATGACCAAGACGTCGAGAGGGCGCCCGAGGTCACCCAATGCCGTGCGCAGACGGACGCTCTCGCTGCGCACGTCGTCAACCTCA
>CAVPRQ010000023.1:0-47311 GCA_963707855.1 uncultured Thermoleophilia bacterium | reverse complement strand
TCTCACGGCTACTCGGCCCGGACCTTCGTCCAGCCCTTCTGGTACATGATGGTCGCCTTCGCCGGGTCGAGGATCACGTCGGCGCGTGACATGTCCGCCTCCGGTGCGAACATGGCCGGGTTGCTCGTGACGTCGGCCGGCAGCAGGTCCATCATCGGCGTGTTGGGCACGGCGATGCCGGACTCGGTGCACATCTTGGCGGCGACTTCGGGCTGCAGCACGTACTCGATGAACTTGTAGGCGTTCTCCACATTCTCGGAGCTGCTCGTGATCGACAGGTTGTCGGTCCAGAAGGAGAAGCCCTCCTTCGGAAAGATGTACTTGAGCTCCGGATTGTCCTTCATAAGCGGCACGATCTGGCTGTTCCAGGCGAGCTCGATCCACACCTGCCCCTGCGCCAGCAGCTGGGCGTTGTTGGTCGCGTTGTAGCCCTGCAGCAACGGCTTCTGGTCCATCAGCCACTGCGTCGCGACGTCGACCTCGGCCTTCACCGTCGAGCCGGCGTCGTACCCGTTGGCCTGCAGCGCCGGGATGTACGCGGCAAGCATGTTGTCGAGCATCATGATCTTGCCCTTGTACTTCGGGTCGGTGAGCGACGCCCAGCTGTCGATGTTGTCGGTGATGTACTTGGAGTTGTAGGCGAGCGCCGTCGTGCCCCACATGACCGGCACGCTCCAGCGGTTGCCGGGGTCGTACTGGGACTGTTGGAACGACTCCGGCACGTTGCCCAGGCTGGGCAGCTTCGCGTGGTCGAGCTCCTGGATCAGCTTGAGACCCGCCAGCTGCTGCACGGCGTATTGGCTCGGGTTCACGAGGTCATAGCCGGTGGCGCCCGACTGCAACTTCGTCACCATCGCCTCGTTGCTGTCGAAGGTGTCGAACGTCACCGTGACGCCCGTCTCCGCCTCGAAGTCCTTGATGATCGACTCAGGGATCTCGCCCGACCAGCCGTAGATGTTCAACTCCTTTGTGGCGGCGGCGCTGCTGCCCGTGTCGCTGGGCGTGTCACTGCCGCCGCAGCCTGCGGCCAACGCCACCATGAGGATCACGGCGAGCGCGGCGAGTGAGACGACCAAACCCTTCTTTAGCTTCATGACAACCCCCGTATCTCGTTGACAACACTCACTGACGGGACCCCCTGGTCCCGGGGATTCTGTCGTCGTCGCTCACCCCCGTCCCATCTGCACCGTCGCCTGCCGCAGCCCCGTCACGACGGTGAGGAGCAGCGTCAGGCCCACCAGGATGGTGCCGAGCGCGTTGACCACCGGGCTCACGCCGAGCTTCAGCATCGAGTAGATGTTGATGGGCAACATGGTCGTCCCGACCCCGCTCAGGAACGTCGACATCACGATGTCGTCGAACGACACCAGGAAGGCGAAGATGAACGCCGTCAGCATCGCCGGCAACAGCTGGGGGATGATCACCAGCAGGATCACGCTTCTGGGGGCGGCTCCCAGATCGGCTGCCGCCTCCTCGACCTCCTTGTTGAGACCCGAGATGCCGGCCAGCTGGATCAGGGCGGCGTACGGGAGCGTGATGATCACGTGGCCGATCACGAGGCTCGGGTAGCCGAGCTGGAGGCTGGCCTTCGTCCACATGATGAGCAGCGAGGTCGCCATGACGAGCTCGGGCACGACCAGCGGCATCAGCACCATACCCGTGAATGCGACCTTGCCCCGGAACTGCCGCCGGGCCATGGCGAAGGCGGCGAGAAGCCCGATCAGCACGCTCAGGGCGGCTGCCGCCAGGCCGACGACCAGGCTGACCCGCAGAGCATGCAGAAGTTGAGTCTCGTGTGTGAGCTTGTGATACCAGTCGAAGGTCAGGCCGGTCCACTGGTAGCCGGTCGCGGAACTGGTCAGCGAGAAGATGACGACGACGACGATGGGCGCCAACAGGAAGATGTAGGTGGCCCCCGTGATGACGCCGACCAGCGCATCGAGCCAGACGGCACCCAGCCGCGTCAGCCGTCTGCCGGACCGTCGCTCTCGAGGCCGTCTCACCTCCACCGCCGCCGGCGTCGCGCTCATTTCTTCACCTCGCCCTTGCTCCGGCCATGGAGGCCGAAGATCGCCAGCGTCAGCATGGCCATGAGACCGACGAGGGTGACCAGAACCACCGACACGGCCGCGCCGAACGGCATGTCGCGGAACTCGAGGAAGAGCGTGACGATGAGGTTGCCGATGATGAGGTCCTTGCCGCCGCCGAGCAGCACGGGGATGACGAAGACCCCCAGCGAGGGAGCGAACACGAAGAGAGCGGCCGCCGCGAGTCCCTTCACGCCGAGCGGCATGATGACATGGAGGTGAGTGCGAAGCGGACCGCAGCCGAGATCGCTGGCGGAGTCGAGCAGCGAGTGCGGGATCCCGTGCAGCGCGGCGTAGATCGGGAAGACCGCCGACGGCAGGAAGACGTAGAGCAGCCCGATCAGCACGGCCCCGTGACTCGGGATGAGCTGAGCGTCGTCGCCCACGAGCCGGGCCGTCTGCAGGGCCCAATCCGCGACGCCGCCGGGACTGAGCAGCGTCATCCACGCCGACATCCTGACGAGGAAGCTCGCCCAGAACGGGATGACGAGCAGCAGGATGAGCGCTCCCGTCATGCGGCCGGCCTTGAACGCGAGGAAGTAGGCGACGGGGTAGCCGACGAGCAGGCAGATGATCGTGTTCTGCGCCGCCAGCCACAGGCTGTTGAGGATGATGCGCACGTAGACCGGGTCTGCCAGGGCGCGGTAGTTGTCCAGAGTCCAGTCGGTACCGATCGCCCCGTACATCTCCACGCTCGCCACACTTGAGCGCAGGATGAAGACGAAGGGGATGATGACGAAGCCGAAGATGAGGACGACGGACGGCCCGACGAGTATCAGGGTCGTCCAGTCGTAGTGTCGCGCGGAGGCCTCGCGGTCGGCCAGCGGGCCATCGGCTCGTGTGATCTCCACAGCCTCAGCCTCTTCCAGTCGCCGTCACTGATCGCGCCCCGGGCCGTTCGGCTGCCAGGCGTCCCAGGTGAGATGTTCGCGCATCGCCTGCTCCGCCGCGTCGGCGTCGCCTTCGCAGATGGCGTCCACGAGCGATCGGTACTTCTCTATCTCGTCCACGACGAGAGTCACCGGCCGCTTCGAGACGTACATGTCGCGCACGCTCACGTCGTAGAGCTCGCCGAGCACCTGCTGGATGTACGGGTTGCCGGACGCCTCCGCCACGAGCTCGTGGAGTCTCGCATCCATCGCCAGATGCCATCTTCCGGTCTCCGACTCCATGCCTTCTTCGGCCTCAACGAGCAGGTCGCGAAGACGCCGGCGCTGTTCTTCGGTGGCTCGTTCGGCCGCCAGGCGGGCGCCGAGTCCCTCGACGTAACTCCGGAGTTCGTAGCTGTGCAACGCGCCCCTGTAGGTGACGCCGGCCACGAAGTAGCCCCGCCGGGGGACGCTCCTGACGAGATGGTCGCTCGCCAGACGTTGCAGGGCCTCACGCAGAGGCGTTCGCCCCACGCCCAGGCGCGCCATCATCTCTCGTTCGGAGATCAGCGCGTCCGGGGCGAGCTGGACAGTGACGATGAGCTCCTTGAGCTCGTCGTACGCGAGATCACTCTGCCTGCCGGTGATTTGCATACGACGGATATATGTCAAATATGGCAAGGGCTGTCAAGGTATGGGTCGACATGTGCAATGAGGCGGCCGGCGGTGAGAGAATCGGCCCATGGCCGACCGGATCTCACCGCCGAACGAAGTCCCGCTGAGAGTCGACCCACCGAACGCCGGGCCGCCGATCGCCGGTACGCCCGGCGCCGACGTCTTCGACTGGCTCCTCTCCCCCGACGACCCCTCGGTCCGCTTCCTCGCGCTGACCGAGCTGCTCGGCGAGGCGGCGGAGGGCGGCGCGGCGGCCACGGCGCGGCGCGAGATCATGACGCAGGGCGCCGTGCCGCGGATCCTCGCCGCCCAGAACGCCGACGGCCACTGGGGCGGCCCCGGCCGCTTCTACACCGACAAGTACCGCGGCACCGTGTGGCAGCTGATCGTCCTCGCCGAGCTCGGCGCCGACCCGGCGGACGCGCGCGTCCGCGCCGCCTGCGAGGCCATCCTCCGCGACTCCCAGGAGCCCGAGTCGGGCGGCTTCTCCGTCGAGTGCAGCAAGTCGCGCGGCGGCGGACTCGCGAGCGGCGTCATCCCCTGCCTCACCGGCAACATGGTCTTCAGCCTCGTCCGCCTCGGCTACCTCGACGACCCCCGCCTGCAGCGCGCCGTCGACTGGATCGCGACCTGGCAGCGCTTCGACGACGGCGAGAGCGAGCCGCCGAAGGAGGGCCCCTACGCGCGCTACGAGATGTGCTGGGGACGCCACACCTGCCACATGGGCGCCGTCAAGGCGCTCAAGGGGCTCGCCGAGATCCCGCCCGGGCGCCGTTCGCCGGCGGTCGCGCAGACGCTGGCCGCCGGCACCGAGTACATCCTCAAGCACCACGTCCATAAGCGCAGCCACGACCTATCGCGCGACTCCAAGCCCGGCTGGCGCCGCCTCGGCTACCCCCTCATGTACCAGACCGACGTGCTCGAGATCCTCGGCATCCTGGCGACGCTCGGAGATGACGCGAGCGAGGCCGCAGACGGCGACGCGGCGGGGGCCGCGGCCGCAGGCGGCGACGCGGTCGCCGCCGCGCACCACGGACCTCTTCACGACCCCCGCACGCGGGAGGCCCTCGACCTCGTCGCGGGCAAGCAGGACGCGCAGGGCCGTTGGAAGCTCGAGACCACGATGAACGGCAAGTTCGTCGTCGACATCGAGGCCAAGGGCAAGCCCAGCCGCTGGATCACACTGAGGGCGCTGCGGGTGCTGAGGGCGGCGGGCTACGACGCGCGCGTCTAGCGCGGCGCGACGATGTCCGCCACGTCAAACCCGCGCCCCGCGAGTTGCGCGCCCATCGCGTTGAGGTCGCGCAGGAAGCGCGATGGTTCGACGGCGAGCGCCTGCAGATGCAGGCCGGGCGCGCGCAGCGAGCCGTCCAAGTACTGGAGCAGGCAGGCGGCCGCGGAGGCCGCCGTGAGCCAGTAGCCGTCCGCGTGCAGCACGCGCAGGCCGAGCTCACGGCGGCCCTCGGCGGTCTGGCCCGTGACCTCGGCCTGCCAGACGCAGCCGTACGGCGGCCGGCCGAAGCGCCGCAGCGACCACACGAGGAGGCGCGTGTAGGGCCGCACGAGCGCGCCGGGGGCGGCCTTCATCGCCACGGCGCCGAGCGGCATCACGAGGTTGTCGACGACGGGGTTGAAGCCCGCGACGTAGAAGCCGCAGTCGCGCAGGGACGGAATCGGCGTCCGGCAGGCGGCGCAGCTCTTCGAGCGACATCAGGAAGCAGCGCTCCGCGCCCCATGGCGGCCCGAAGTCGAAGCGTCGCGTCGCCTCCCGCCAGGGCAACGACTCCCAGCGGCCGTCGCGCCAAGCCTCCGTCCGGTACTCCCTCATCTCCTCGGCGAACTCCAGCATGGTGCCCAGCGTGAAGTCGTAGGCGTTCCAGTCGGCCTTGATGAGGCCGCCGATCGCCGCGCGCTCGAGCCGCTCGAAGCGTGGCGCCAGCGCGCGGACCATGACGGCCGAGAGACCCGGGTGGATGCCGCCGTCGGTGACGAAGCACCTGCCGTCGGCCTCGATGCGCGGCCGCAGGCTCTCGAGCACCTCCAGCTTGGCCGGGCTGGAGAGCAGCAGATCGAAGTAGTCGACGCCGGCGCGCAGGGCGGTGTCGGCCACGGTGCGGACATGCGCCAGCACGCTCGCGGCGACCGCGACCAGGTCGACGCCGCGCAGCGCCGCCTCGAGCGAGGCGGCGTCGGCGGCGTCCGCCACCCGCGCCTCCACCCGGCCCGAATACCGCTTCTCGAGCTCGCCGGCGGCGCGCTCAGCCCTGCCGAGATCGCGGCCCGCGAGCACCACACGCGCATCGCTGTGCTCGAGCAGCAGCTCGCTCAACATGAGGCCGGTGGTGCCGTAGCCACCGAGGATGAGGACCGTCGCGCTCACTGGGCGAGTATAGCCCTCGGCGCCACGGACGACGCCGTCTCCGTGCAGGACCGCTGGAACACTCGGTCGGAGCAGGTCAGAGGGCGTGGGGGCCGGCATCCGCCGGCCCACACGCCTCAATCAGACGGTCGTGTCCAGGTAGTCCAGCGCGTAGTCCAGGGCCTCGACGGCCTTGTCCATGTCGGCCTTCGACACCGTCAAGGAGGCGCCGATGCGCAGTGTGTTCGGCAGGTAGCCTCCGAGGAGGACGCCCTTCTCCAGGCACTTGCCGAGGACGATGCGGGTGGGGTAGTCACTGTTGTCTCCGCCAAAGACCGTGTAGCGGTCTTCGGGGATGAACGGTTCGCGAGTGTCCCTGTCCTTGACGAGCTCCACCTGCCAGAACATGCCTGCCCCTGCTACGAAGCCGATCGTCTCGTGCTTCTTCTCGAGCTCCGCCAGCGCGGCGCCGAAGTACTCTCCGGCCTTCCTGGACATCTCCGGGATGTCGTTCTCGATCATGTACTCGATGTTGGCCTGCGCGGCGGCCATGGCGATGGGATGTCCGGCGAAAGTGCTGACATGGTTCCAGCGCAGGGCATCGAGGTAGGCGGCGATGTCTCTGCTCACGACCACACCGCCGGCCGGGATCTGCGAGCTGGTGATCCCCTTGGCGATGGTCATGAGGTCCGGCTTGAGCTCGCGACCGTACTTCTGGTGGCCGAACCAGGTCCCCAGACGGCCGAAGCCCATGAGCACTTCGTCGAGGATCCACAGGATGCCCAACCTGCGGGTCATCTGGTAGATCTGCGGCAGGTATTCGTCGGGGGGCACGATGGTGCCGGCCCCGCAGGCGGGCTCGGTGATGATGGCCGCCACCTGGTCCACACCCTGGTTGAGGATCATCCGCTCTGTGGCCAGCACGCAAGGGAGCTGGCTGCCGCGGGTGGTGCAGTCCGGGTACGTGTGGCCGACGGAGCAGCGGTAGCAGAACGGGGCCGGGCAGGCGAAGGTGTTCAGGTGTCCCCGGCCCGGCACGTTGCGCACGAACTCCTTGTCGCCCCCGTCGGAGAGATGCGACCGGCCGGGGTAGACGTGGTTGAGGGCGGCGGCCCCGGCCGACTCGCCGTGATAGCCGTGCTCGCGAGAGGCGATCAGCGGCTTGCCGGTGACCAGCCTCGCGATCGAACTCGCCACCTCCACGGACTCGCTGCCGCTGTTGGTGAAGCGAATCTTGCCGGCCCAGTCGTAAGGCCCGAGGATGTCCTCCACGATCAGCTTGGCGACCGACGCCTTGTAGTCGGTCGTGTAGAGATCCCAGACGAAGCCGTAGCGGTCCAGGGCCTCCTTGATCCGCTCTGTGACATACGGGTTCTTCTGGCCAACGTTGACGCAGTAGAGCTGATTGAAGAAGTCGAGCAGTCTGGTGCCGTCCGGCATGACCAGATAGTCACCGTCCGTGCTCTCAACGGGGATGCAGTGATACTCGCCCTGGCTGTAGAACGTACGGACGACGTACTTGTCGTTCCATTCTTCTATCGTCTTCCAGTCGATCTCCTTCGCCATTCTGGAGGCCCCTCTCTTCATGGTCGTTCCGCCAGATCGTTCACTGCCGAGTCTATCAGGCACGGTCGGCGACCTGCCTGAAGCGAAGTGGTCGTCCAGGGACTAGGCAAGCAGCGCCAGGATCTGCTTCTGCGCGTCGCGGTCGGCGGCGCGGCTGCCCACCGCCAGATTCACCTGCCGCGTCACCTCAGCGATGGCCATCAGCCGATCGTCGACACGGTAGCCCTTCTCCACGCGCAGCCACCGCAGCACGTCGGCCAGGTGCCAGAGGGTCGGGTTGCCCTCGTGGACCGCGGGAGGCTCTGCCTGCTCGGAGTCGACGACGAGCTTCCTCACGTTCTGCCGGCTGACCCCCAGCAGCTCGGCGACATCGCTCAGGCCGACAAGGTCCGGAGTCGCTTCCACCAGGCGTGCACCCTGTATGGCACCCATGACATCCCTGATGGCACTTAGGACGGCCTCCTCGGCCGTCGCCGCCTCGCGGGTGAACATCAATCCGATCTGGCCCCTGCAACCGATGCCCAGCAGGGCGTCCGTGCATCCGGCGTCGCCGAGTGGCTCAACGTACTGCTCCGGGTCGTCGCGGTCTGTCGGCAACGCGAACGACAGCGTGAAGTCGTAGTCCTTCACTGGGTCACGTCCCTCGCAGCCTCGTCGGTGTGGATGCAGTGATCGACGACTCGTCGAACCTGCCTCGCGAAGCTTTCGGGCACCGCCGGCGTGCTCCAGATGACCTGGATGCAGAACTCCCCACACCGACAGTCGGGATCGTTGTGAGGGCAGTACATCCTCCCCCATCCGTGCGCCCGGGGGCCTGACGTCTCGATCCGCCAGCCGTGTCGCTCCGCATATCGCAGCGCCTTCTCGATGTCTCGAACAGGATGCCGTCTCCTTGCCAAGCTGCCCTCTCTCTCGCAAGTGTCGGCAGAACGGTCGTGGTTGTCAAGTGACAACCCTGGAAGACGCGGTGACAATGGCCGTAGAGCGAGCTGAAGCCGCCCAAAGGCGGCCTCGCGCCCCGCGCCGATGCTCGGGGTGGCGACCACATTGTGCGCGGGGTCTTCGGCGAGTCAAGGACTGCGACGCAACGTCAACCTCTGGTTGCGGCGAACGTGAACCGAGGAGCGCCTTGCAGCGCCCGACACGTTGCTCTGCCCGCACCTCCGCGCTAGGGTCGACGAAATGATGCGACTGGGGGTGACCATGATCGCGAGCTTTCTCGGCACCAAGGCCAGCTTCTCGGCCGACTTCGCTCTGGTCGCGACGGTGGTCGCCGCCATCCTGCTGACGATCGGCTGGCGGCTGGCGGTGGGACGGCGGTACGAGGCACACCGCTGGGTACAGACCATCGCGGTGTGCCTCAACGCCGTCCCCGTCGCCATCTGGATGATCCGCTCGTTCGCGAAGTACGTGGCCCCCGACCTGCCGGGCATCCTGGATCAGGGCTCGTACCTGCTCACGACCATCCACGCCGTGGTCGGAGCCATCGGCGTAGTGGTCGGCGTGTACGTCGTCATCCGCGCCAACCAGTTCACAGCCCAGGGTCGGGACATCGCCCCGCTCAAGCGGGCGATGGGGGTGTCGTACCTGCTCTACACGCTCGGCGTGCTGCTGGGCATCGCCGTCTACATCGCCCTCTACAGGTAGCGCCGCCGCGTGCACGCGGACGCTGTCGTGAGGCCGGTCCTGGACCGGCACGTCCTCCTCCTCAGCGTCGCCCTGCAACTCGCGCTGGCCCTCATCTTCGGTCACTCGTTCGACACGCGCGTCTTCATGGCCACGGGCTACCTCGTCGGCACCGGCGAGAACCCGTATGCCGCGTCCGACCTCGGTGCGGTGTTTCACCACGTCGGCTTTGACAAGCTGGGCCCGGCGGGCTATCCGCCGCCATGGCCGCTGGTCCTCGGGCTTCTGTACCTGGTCTCGTACGCCGTCGTCCCCAACCTGCTGCTCTACAACCTCGCCCTCAAGCTGCCGGTGATCGCCGCGAACGTCGGGCTCGCCTATCTCGTGGCCGCGCTGCTTGAGGAGCTCGGCGCGTCGCCGGCGGTGGCTCGCCGGGCCTGGGTCCTCATGCTCTTCAACCCCGTCCTGCTCTACTTCGGCGCCGCCTGGGGGCAGATCGACGCCATCGCCGCGGCGCTCGCCATCTGGGCGCTGACGCTGTTGTGGGCGCGGCGGACGACAGCCTCCGCCGGTCTGCTCGCCCTGTCGGTCTGCCTGAAGCCGATCGCCCTGCCGGTGCTGCCGGTCGCGTTGCTGTTCTTGTGGCGGGAAGGGCGGCGGCGGGCGGTACGGTACGCCGGCGTCTTCACCGCGGTCTCGATCGTGGCCGTCGTGGCGCCGTTCGCCGCGCTTGGCTGGGACCCGTCGGCGATCCTTCACCGCTGGAACGGCCACTTCGTCCTGACCGGCGGGCTCGCACTCTCGACCGCCTTCAGGCTCTGGCGTGACCCTCTCGAGCTGCCCGGGTCGTGGTGGCTCGTCGGCCTGGTCTGGATCCCCGCGCTGGCCGTTGCCACGGTGACGTTACGGCGTGGCGACGGCGCCCTCGAGGACCTGCTGAAGAAGACCACCGCGCTCGTCCTCGTCTTCTTTCTCGCCAGGGCGAGGCTCGCCGAACCGAACGTGGTGCTGCTCGTGCCGCTGGTGCTGGTCCTGACCGTGACCGGTGCGCTGCCCCGGTGGACCTTCATGGCCGTGTGCGCGATCCCGCTCGCGTTCAGCGTGGTCAACCACTCGCCGCTCGAGCTGCTCTTCACGGCCTTCCCCGGGGCGATGGCGGCGTCCATCTCGTGGGTCGACCGCTACGAGGAGACGGCGCTGGTCCTCAAGGCCGGGCTCGCGGTCGCGTGGCAGGTGGCGGGTTGGTGGATCGTCATCCTGTGCGTCGGACGTGCGCCCGCGCCGGCGAGCGGGCGCAACGAGGCGCTCGAGGCAGTACGGCCGTGAAGGTCGGGGTGCCGATCGGCGCGGGGCTTGCGCTCGAGATCGGCGAGGAGCCGGACGGCGCGCGGGACTATCCGACGGCGCGGCTGCAGAAGGGCCTGCTGCTCGTCGACGCCGGTGAGAGCCTCGCGGAGGAGGGCGTGGGGTTCGGCGTCCCCGTCCTCAAGCGGGGCGCGCGGACGGTCTTTCCGGGACGCCGGGACATCGCGTGCCGGCGTGACGGTTCGACGTGGGAGGTGACCGCCACGTACGAGATGGACCTCGTCGAGCGGCTCGCCCGGGAAGGGACCCGACCCGTGCAGTCCCGGGCGCTCTACGCCGCCAAGGACTCGCTGGCCGCGCTGCACCGGCGCTTCCCCGCACTGCGCCGCTCGCTGGCCGCCACCTCGACCGCCGTGCGGCGCGCGTTCGGCTGGGCGACGACGTACGAGCCGACGGAGTCGTGCGGCACGATCGCCGTGACGCACGTCGTGCGCCCCGGGGTCGGCGGGGCTGACGGCGGCGGGAGCGGCGCCGTCGAGACCCGCGTCGCGGTCACCGTCGACCTCTCCGGCCTGACCGCGGGCGGCGTCACCGAGGTCGTCGTCATGAACGAGCAGGGCGCACGCCGCTTCGACCGCTACGACGATTCGGACGGCGCCGTGTTGCGTGGCACCGGCATCGGTACCTGGGACGAGGTCGGCGCGGCGCGAGCCTCCTTCGTCAGCACCGGCCACCGTGTGGCGTTCTCGCTCGCCCAGGTGCCGGGCGCGAGACTGTATCGTGGGCGTGAGCTCGTCGGCGCGCGCCTCGCCTGGGCGGGCTTCGGCTACGCGCTCCCGCCCACGCGTCGCTCGTTCGGCTACGAGCTGACCATAGAGAGGACCCCGTGACCTCCGTCCTGATCGTCTATCCGTTCATCCGGCGGTCGATCGACCGGTCGCGCTTTCGCTTCCCCCCTCGGGGCCGGCCTACGTCGCCGCCGCGGCGCGGGAGGCGGGTCACGACGTGCGGCTCCTGGACTGCACCTTCCTGCGCCGCGACGAGGCGCTGCGCATGGCGCTGGCGGCGAACGCCGAGGTCGTCGGCATCTCCTGTATGGCGACGATGCTCGACGACTGTCTCTGGTTCGCCGAGCGCCTGCGCGGCCGCTGCCGCCTGCTCGTGGCCGGAGGGCCGCTGCCGACGTGCGAGCCCGAGGCGTTCCTCGCGCATTTCGACGCGGTCGTGCGCGGCGAGGGCGAAGCGACCATGGTCGAGCTCCTCGACGCGCACGAGTCGGGCGCGGACATCGGCGCGGTGCCGGGCGTCGTGACGCCCCGCGCCGCCGGTGCCGGCGACACGCCGGCGCCGGCGCCCGCCCCTCCGCGCCCCTTCGCGCCCGACCTCGACCGGCTGCCCTTCCCCGCCCGCGACCTCCTCCCCAACGCCGCCTACATCCGCCACGGCCGGCGCCGCTACGGCTCCTCGGTCACGACCGTCATGAGCACACGCGGCTGCCCGTTCGCCTGCGAGTTCTGCAGCAACGTCGTCTTCGGCGAGTCGTACCGCGCGCGCTCGCCGGTCAGCGTGGTCGACGAGGTCGAACAGGCCCTCGCGCTGGGTTACGACCGCATCTCGTTCGCCGACGACGTGTTCACGCTCGAGCGCGACCGGGTGCTCGCGATCTGCGACGAGATCCGCCGCCGCGGCCTGCGCTTCCCCTGGGAGTGCCTGGCGAGGGTCGATTCCGTCGACGAGGCTCTGGCGCGCGAGATGCGGCGCGCGGGCTGCACGCGCGTGTACTTCGGCATCGAGTCGGGCAACGACGACGTCCTGCGCCTCATGAACAAGCAGATCACCGCGGCCGAGGCGAGGGACGCGGTCGAAGCCGCCCACCGAGCCGGCCTCGAGGTCGGGGCGTTCTTCATCCTCTTCTACCCGGGCGAGACCGACGACACGGTGCTCGAGACGCTGCGCTTCGCCGGCTCGCTGCCGCTCGACTACCTCGGCCTCTCGATGCCCTACCCACTGCCGGGGACGGCCCTGCACGAGCGCCTGCGCGAGCGGATCAGGCGCGACGCGCGGCCGGACGGCAGCTTCATCCTCAATCAGGAACTGACCTACGACGCCGACTTCTCGGCCCTCAAGATGCGCCTCGGCATCGTCAAGGGCCACGCGCAGTTCGAGATGAGGCGCCGGCTGGGCCGGCTGGCGCCGGCGGCCCTGCGGCTCTTCGAGGGCCCCACCGACAGGGTGCTGCGCCGCATGAAGTGAGAGCCGGACGAGGCGCCGGCCGGACGCGGGCGGGCCGGCGCCTACTTCCTCGCCGCGAACGCCCGCATCGTCTCGTCGATTCGCCGCTTGAGCCACGCCTCGTCGATCTCGGCCGGGTAGAGAAAGGTCACCTCGTTCTCCTGCTCCCAGTCCCTGCCTTCGTCCGGGCCGCCCAGTCGCTCGAACAGCGTCGAGCCGGGAAGCGGGACGGGCACGTTGAAGGAGATCTCGTCGAGCGGCAGGGTCAAGGCGAGCCTGAAGGTGTCCTCGATCGCCGCGACCGTCTCCCCCGGGTACCCGACGATGAAGAACGCGGCCACGTCGATGCCGGCCTCGCGATACAGCCGGGTCACGCGGGCTCCCTGCTCGACCGTGATCTGCTTCTTCATCAGGTCGAGCGTGGCCTGACTTCCCGATTCGAGCCCCAGGTAGACCCTGTGACAGCCCGCCGCCCTCATGAGCCGCATCGTCGACAGGTCGATCCCGTTGGCGCGCGAGAGACAGGTCCACGTCATCCCCAGCGGGGTCATCCGGCGGCAGAAGGCCTCGAGGTACGCCGGGTCGAGCGTGAAGGTGTCGTCGGCGATCCACAGGCTGTCGTAGCCGAGCGCGCGGATCTCGTCGATCTCGGCGAACACGGTGTCGAGGTCGCGGTGGCGGACCACGTTGCCGAAGACCGGCCGCGAGCAGAAATCGCAGCTGTAGGGGCAGCCGAGGGTGGCGAACATCGAGGTGACCCTGCGCCCGGACCGGTGCAGCCACTCGCGCTGGTAGGCGGCGTGGTCGAAGTCGCTCCGGTCGGGCAAGGGGAAGGAGGCGAGCTCGCTCTCGCCGTGGTGCACGACCGGGTTGTCGACGTGCAGGCCGTCGGCCTGCACGAACAACCCGGCGTACGCGTCGAGAGCCAGCTCGCCGAGGTCGTCCGGAGAGGCCTCGCTCCCGAGGTAGTCCACGCAGAAGCGCGGGAAGCTCACGTCGGCCTCGCCGCGAAAGACCGCGTCGACGTGGCCGATGTAGCGCCCCGGGAACACCGTGGGCAGGGGCCCGCCGGCGACGACAAGGCAGCCGGGGAGGTCGCCCTGGACCATCCCGGCGATGCGCAGGGTGTTGCGCGTCAGGCTGACCATGGACGAGAGGCCGACGATGTCCGGGCGGAAGGAGCGCAGGTCTGCGCGCAAGCCCTCGATCGTGGCGAAGGTGCCGTCGAAGACCTTGGTCTCGACACCGAGCCGGCGCAGTTGAGCGGCCAGGGCGGCGAGGCCCAGCGGCGGAAGGAGCATCTCGGTGGGCGCCCTGGTCCGGAAGTAGGGAAAGACCAGGGCGACCCTGGACGAAGCGGTGCTGGTCACTGCCGGTATCCCCTCATCGACTCATGGTCGCCCTGGGCAGGGGCTTCGTCAAGGCCGTCGCCCGCGCCTTGACCAAGGTCACGACTCCCGGATGCTCGGGGCGGGTACCGTGCCGAGCGACACGTACCTTCCGAACGACGGAGAGCCACCATGCAGACCATCACCGCCGACCAGTTCCCCGTGGCCGACAACCCGCACGGCGTCGACGTGCGCCACATCCACGCGAGCCCGCACGTCATGGTGTCGCAGATCACCCTGCAGCCGGGCGAGGTCGTCAAGCCGCACAAGGCGCCGGTGGACGCGTTCTTCTACGTCCTCGAGGGCACGGCGACGGTCGAGATCGAAGGCGAGACCGCGCAGGCCGCGCGCGACACGCTGATCCCGAGCACCGCCGGACACCTGCACAGCATCCGCAACGAAGGCGACAGCGTCGTGCGCTTCCTCGTCGTCAAGACGCCGAACCCCAAGGGCTGAGCGGACGCCCGGCGTCTCTTCGCTTCCGGCCGCTCGACGACCGCGCGGCTACTTCTTGTTGTAGGCCCTGAGGAACGCCCACCAGTCCATGCCGACGGGCGCGGGCTGCGCGAAGCTCACCTGCGTCCTGAAGTCCTCCTGGGCCGCCGTCCAGGTGTTCTTCGAGGCCCACCAGAGCGTGAGGCCGGTGGCCCTCGCCGTCTTCGGCGCCGTGTCCTGCGCGATCAACGCCGCCTCGAGGTCGGCGAGCACCGTCCGGGTCAGCGCCCTGAGCGTCGCATCGGTGATCGACGCATCTGCGATCAGCTGCCGGCAGACGTCGCCGAAGTCCTCGTAGCGCGTCGCCCACGGCGACCAGCTCCTGCCCAGCGCCTTTGAGTAAGCCTTCGCGTAAGCAGGAAGACCGGCCGCGAGGCGCGCGCTCCAGGCTCGCATGTCGGACGCCGCGAGGCCGATGCGCGCGATGTCGACGGCCGCCAGGTGCACGCCGTTGGCCGACGTCAGAGAGTCGTAGTACGCCGCCCAGCCGGCCACCATGTCGGTCGCCACCTGGACCGGGGTGCGCGACGGGTCCTCGGCCACCGGCGTGAGCATCTCGTCGTAGGGGAACCCGTCGAAGGGGACCGACTCCTCCGAGGCGACCATGATGCCCACCTTGCCGGTGCGCGCGGCCTCGTACGCGACCGCGACGTCGCCCATGTTGCAGGCGTCGAAGGCGAGGATATCGATGCGCGCCCCGGCGTCGGTCAGGGCCTGCCCCATCTCGTCCATGGTGATGTGGTCGCCGCCGGATGTCTGGTCCTTGGCGACGTAGCGCCAGCCGAAACCATGGTCCCACAGGGTGACGCAGAGGTACGTCGACGGGTAGCGCGCGCGGACTGTCTCGATGAACCACGCGAGTGTGGCGCCGTCGCCGAAGTCCTTCTCGGGATACGTCGCGACGACGCGCTGGACTCCGCCGTCGATCTCGATCAGCTCGGTGCCGTCGGTACTCAGTCGGTCGACCATCGCGACGAGGTTCACGTCCGGGCTCGCCGGCACGTCGAGCAGCCCGGTGAGGCTGTACTGGTCCCAGTACTTCTCGAGGTCGTTGTCGCCGGCGACGTAGACCGCGACGGTCCACTGCGCGGCCGACGCGGCCGATGCGGCGGAGGCGAACACGAGCAGCGCGAGCGCCGCGAGCAGCGCGACGGCCGTCAGTCTGGCGTGGCGCGTGCGGAACATGGTGGCTCCTTCCCCTTCGGACCCCGGCCGCGCCCTGTGCAGCGGGTCTCTCGCCGGCCCCTCGGGCGGCGCGGCCCACGAGGTGATGATACCCCCGCGGACGCAACGTCTGGACGGCGATGCAGTAGCCAGAACGGGCGACAGCGGGGCCTTCCCCTCGGAGCAGACGGTCTTCCTGCCTCCGCCTCGACGCACGTCGGCGACGTCGTCGCGAGCGGCGCCCGCGACGACGTCAGCGCAGGATCTGGCTTTGCCCTGACGTTTGACCGGCCGTTGCGCGGACGCCGGTGCGAGGGGCTCGCTGCCTGGGTGTGAGCTTCCGCGCAAGTTCGCTCCCCTCCACCACGCTCTGCAGGTCGGTCATGGTCCTGCGGTAACGCACCAGAGGCCGCAGGCGCCCGACAAGCATGGCCGCTTCGGGCCCGCCGAGGGCGACGGCGCCGACCGGTACCCCCGCCCGCGCCACGACCTTGAGATAGACGATGCCCTCCAGGTCCTGCCGCGCGAGCACGTCGTCCCCCTCGCCTTCGACGAAGCGGCCGAGCGAGGCCACGGTCAGCCCGAACATCTCGGTGACGTTCATGCTCAGGCTCCCACGATAGATCACGTTCGCGCCCGCCAGGTTCGCGCCCGCGACCTTGCCCTGCTCCACGGCGGTGGGCCACAGAGCATGGATCTCACGGGGCCCTCCCGTCGCCGTCGGACCGCGGACGACGTCGCCGGCCGCGAACACGCCGGGCACGCTCGTCTCCATCGTCGCGGCCACTGGAATACCGGGCTTGCCGGCATCCAGTGCCTGCGGCAGCAGCTCGTCGTTCGGCCGCGCGCCGGTGGCCACGATCACGACGTCCGCGGTGAAGGGGTCGACGCCGTCCGCGACGACGTGTAGAGCCCCCCGTTCGTCGCTCTCGATCCCCTCCGTGCGCATGCCGGTGCGGACCACGCCGCCGTGCGCCAGGATGTGCTCGTGCAGGACCTGCGCCGCGGAAGCGTCCAGCACCGTCGGCATGATGCGCTCCTCCAGCTCGGCCACCGTCACCTCCGCCCCGCGCTGCCTGGCGACCCAGGCCGCCTGGAGGGCGACAAAGCCCGATCCCAGGACCAGCACACGCGCCCCGTCCCGCAACAGGGGCTCGAGCCGCACCGCGTCGTCGAGCGTCCACAGGTGGCAGACCGCGGGACCGGCGAGCCCAGGGATCGGGGGCGTCGCCGGCCTCGACCCTGTCGCGAGCAGCAGGCGGTCGAAGTCCACACGCCGGCCGTCACTCAGCTCGAGACGGCGCGCCGGCGCGTCGACGTGCTCAGCGCGAGCGCCGGCCAGGAGCTCCGCTCCCATCGCGCCGTAGTACCCCGGCTTGCGGATGAACAGCCCGTCGTAGGCGATCTTGCCGCGGAGGTAGTACGGCAGCAGCACCCGGGAGTACGGGCGCGCCCCCTCGTCGGTCACGACCGTGACCGACGCGCCGGCGTCGCGCCTGCGAAAGCTCTCCAGCGCGGTGAGAGCCGCCGCGCTGTTGCCCACGATGACGAGTCGCATGGTCGCGAGGCGGCGCCCGTCAGGGACTGCGGCGCCGCCCCTTCACGTGGTCGCCTGCATGCGATCCGCGGCGGGTCGCGGCCCCGCGCCCGTCGTCTCGTCCGCGACCTTCTCCAGGCGCACGGTCATCGACTTCATCAGCGGGAACCCGCTGACCGGGTCGAACCGGTCGTCGTGCGTGATCAGGTTCACGTTGGCCTCTCTCCACCCGTGGGTGATCTGCAGCACGCCGGGGAGGATCTCGTTGCGCGCCATCACCTTCACGCGGATCTCGAGCGACCCGATACGCGAAGTGATCCGCACCGTATCCCCGTCGGCGACCCCGACTGCTGCGGCGTCGTCCGGGTGCATCTCCACCTCGGGTCCGGGGACCGCCGTACGGAACCGCGCGATGTTCCGGAAACGGCTGGCGAGATAGACCAGCTTGCGCGCCCCGGTCATGAGGACGAACGGGTACGCCGGGTCCGGCTCGGCCAGGTACGCCGGGCTGCGGTACACCGGCAGCTCGTCGTACCCGAGGTCCTTCAGGTACCGGCACGTGAACTCGACCTTGCCGGACGGCGTGGCGAGCGCGCCCTCCTCCCAGCGTCGCGTGCGCATCGGCGCGTAGGGGAACCCTTCGGGGTGCGCCGCGAGCTGCTCGAGGGTGATCCCGGAGCCTTCCAGCAGCCAGCGGTCAAGCGCGGTCTCGTCCTCCCAGGGGAAGTACTCGCCGATGCCCAGACGCACGGCCAGATCGTGCCAGAAGGCGTACTCGTCCTGCACGTCCGGCCAGCCGATGACGCGCTGTGTCAGGTTCAGGAGCTGGTACTTCGTGTGCACGTGCAGCTCGGCGCGTTCGAGGAAGGACGCCGCCGGCAATACGTAGTCGGCGAGCTCGGCGGTCTCGGTCATGAACAGGTCGCGGACGACGAGCAGGTCGAGCGCCTCGAGGGCCTTGACCATCCTGGTCGTGTTCGGGTTGGTCATGACCGGATTGGCGGCCGTGACGATCATCGCCCGTAGCGGGTACGGGTCGTCGTCGAGGATCGCCGCGAGGCCGGTCATCGTGTGGCACTCCTGGCGGAAGTCGTAGAGCACCGGGAAGCGGTCGGCGCCGAGCGGCCCGAGGTCGCGGAGCGGGAGCTCCTCGTAGAGCGTGAGCCCTTGCAGCGGAGGATCGTCGAAGAGGCGGTTGCCGCCCTCGACGTCGAGACTGCCGAGGAAGGCGTCGAGCATCGCGACGGCGCGGATGTTGTTCACACCGTTCTCGTGATGCTCGAGGCCCGAGTCGACGTAGATGGTCACCCGCGGAGCGGCGGCGGCCATCATCTGGGCCATTGCGCGGACTGTGGCCGCCGCCACCCCGGTCTCCTTCTCGACGAACTCGGGCGTGAAGGCGCGCGCGTACTCGGCCACCTGGGCGAAACCGACCGTGTGCCGCTCGATGAACTCCCTGTCGTACGTGCCGTTCTCGACGAACAGGTGGACGAGCCCCCAGGCGAGGGCGCCGTCTGTGCCCGGACGCACGGGGACGTGAAGGTCTGCCCGTCGGGCGCTCTCCGAGAGCCTGGGGTCGACGACGATGAGGGGCGCCCCCTTGCGCCGCGCGATCGTGATCAACTGGTTGACGTTCGGGTGCGAGGCGACCGGGTTGGTGCCCCACACGACGATGCAGTCGGCGTGCTCGAAATCGGGCACCGGCCAGGCGCCGTCGACGAGCGAGTAGGCGATGTGTCCCGAGGTCCAGCAGGCCGAGTCGTTGGACAGGTAGTTGGGACTGCCGAAGGCATGGATGAAGCGGCGGGCGACGTCCTCCTGCTGCATGAAGCCGACCGCCTCGCCCTTCCAGACGCTGACGCTGCGGCGGCCGTGGCGCTCGGCGATCCCGGTCAGCCTGGCGGCGATCTCGTCGAGCGCCTGGTCGAGGGGGATCTCCTGCCAGCCCGACTCGGTCCGCTTGAGCGGCATCAGGATGCGGTCGGGGTGGTAGACCATGTCGATGGCGGCCCTGGCCTTGACGCACAGCCTGCCGCGGTTCCAGGGATGGTCCTTGTTGGGACGGATGTCCACGATGCGCCCGTCCTCAAGGTGCACCTCGATGCCGCAGCGGTCGTCGCACTGGCGGCACAGCGTCTTCTTCACCTCGCGCTGCGGAGCCACTACTTCTCCACCTTGTCCAGGCGCAGGGCGCGCCGGAGCACGGCGTCCACCGACTCGCGCCGCGACTCGGCCGCCTCGTCCGGCTCGAGGAAGCGCAGCGCTCCCGAGCCGCAGACGACCACACAGGCCGGGTCTCCCTCACAGAGGTCGCATTTCTGGCTCACGCCAAGCGAGGCATCGAAGTGGATGTTGCCGTACGGGCACGCGAGGAGGCACATCTTGCAGCCCGCGCAGCGCGTCTCGTCGATGGTGACCGCCCCCGTCTCCGGGTCCTGGCTGATGGCCCCTCCAGGGCAGATCTCGAGGCACCACGCGTCGCCGCAGTGCATGCAGGTGATCGGCACGCACGCGCGCTCCTCGGGGTAGAAGTTCACGCGGATGTGGGACGCGTTCCTGCCGAAGTCACCAGTCCTGCGGAAGGCGCACGCGTACTCGCACTGGCGGCACGCCACACACGAGTCAGGGTCCACCGCGACGATCCGTGTCATATGGCGTTCCTCCACCTCATCCGGAGACCATCATATGGCCGCCCACCTTGTCGCCGGCGACCGTCACCAGAAGCCCACGCAGGATCCCGTCCGAGTACTCGCTTCCGGGGTTGAGGCACAGGGTGCGGCCTATCTTGGCCTGCCCACGCGACTCGTGGATGTGTCCATGCAGGCCGAGCATCGGCTGGTACTTCTCGATCATCGCGCGGACCGCCGTCGAGCCCGCAGGGGCCATGACGACGCCCTGCGCCCCGATCTGCGGACGCAGGTCCTTGTCGAGGGCGGGGGCGTCGTCGATGCCAGACTGGATCGGAGGAACGTGAAGATTGAAGATGCAGGTCCGCATGTCCTGGACCTCGACGGCCATGGCCTCGATCTTCGCCAGGAGTTCATCCTCGGAGAGATCGCGGGGGCAGTTGAAGGGCGTGTCGTTGCCGAAGCCGCTGCTGATCATCTCGTGGGTCTCATCGATCAGCACCCGCCTGCCGTCCGGGACCACGATGCGCTCAGCGCCGCCGAGGACCTCGTCCAGCTCCCAGAAGTCGTCGTTGCCGGGGCTCATGTAGCACGTGATGGGCTGGCCTGACAGCCGGTCCTCGGCGAACGCGACCCATTCGCGCAGCCGTTCGATGACGAGCTGCTTGAACAGCTCTTCGCGGGCCTCCGCGTCGCCCGCCATGCTCTCGTACTCGTCAGGTTCGAAGATCCGCGGGTACACGCCCAGAGTCTCGCAGCTCCTCACGAACGCCGCGAGCTCGTCCTGCGTGGTCATGTCGTGGTCCATGCCGGTGAGATGCGCACGGTAGTGTCCGGCCTGGTGCAGGACGGGGACGATGAGCTTGCCGGCGACGTCCCCGCCCATGACGACGACGCTGACCGGCTGCCCCTTGTCACGGTAGTACATGGCCGCGTTGATGAACTTCTTGAAGCAGATCGTGGAGCCATGCAGATCCGTGGCATAGAAGATCGTGACGGAGTCTGCCTCGGCCTTCTTCTTCCCGAACACCATCTAGCGTCGCCTTTCTTGCCTGTCGATGCCGGGGTGTGCAGATCGTAGCTCCCCGGCGATCTCGGTTGCCTCGGCGGATTGCCGTCATGTCGCGCCCGGCCGCCCCCTCCCGGGTCGGGAAGGGGCGGCCGGGCGTCTGTCACTGACTACTCTGCGCGCTCACTCCGGCGGGATCTGACCGTAGAGCAGGCTCAGGTCCACGCCCCTGCGCTTCTTGTAGGCGTCGACACAGAAGTAGATGACGAGCGGCGTGAGGTACACGCCGACGATGAACGCGATGGAGCGCCCTCCCGTCGGCCCGCTGAACGCCGGGAACTTGAACGACACGTACAGGATCAGCGTGAACAGGATGAGGTTCACGATGCCGGCGATCACGAGGAGCGGTACGCCCAGCACGCGCCGGCGGGTCGAGGGCGGCGCCGCCTCGAAGAGGTCGCGACGGCGATACGGCATGAGGATGGCCGTGAAGCTCGTGATCCAGAAAGCGATGCTGAAGAGCACGATGATGTTGAACACGAAGCTGAAGAACGTGGTGAAGGTGAACAGCGCAAGGAGGATCTCGACGACGATGGCCAGCGTGACGACAGCGGCCCACGGTGCCGCCGTACCCTTCGTGAGGGCGGTGAGCTTGGCCGGCATCACCTGGTCGAACGACCACGCGAAGATGTTGCGCACGATGATCGTGAACATGCAGAACAGGGCACAGAAGTGCCAGAGGAAGAAGCTCAGACCGATGAGCACGTTCACGACCGAGTTCTCGGTGACCACGCCGGCGAAGAAGTTCAGGACGCCGGCGACCGGCAGGGGGCTCTCGCCGTTGAACTGCAGGTAGGCGGCGGAGTCGTTGAACGTGGTGCCGACCATGCTGTAGTAGGCGGCGATCATCGTGAAGTAGAAGATGAAGCCGACGACGAGGCTGGCGAGCACGGCGCGAGTCTGGTTCTTCTGCGGCTCCTTGACCTCGCCGCCGATGTACGTCGAGTAGGTGAACCCGCTGAACATCCAGTAGGCCAGCGGCAGCGCGGTGATGAAGCCCCACCACGGCTTGACGGTCGGCGTCCAGCCGGAGTCCTTGGCCTGGGTGAGCAGGCTCTGGTAGGCCCCGTCGGTGTCGGTGGACCGCTTCATGAACGAGTCGAACGCATCGATGAAGCTCGAGTGGTCGTTCATGAGGAAGACGATCAGGGTGAGGACCGAGCCGATCATGGCGAGGATGAAGAGCCAGTTGAGGACGCGCTTGAGCACGTGCATGCCGGCCAGCTGGACGACCACCACGATGGCCAGCAGCGCCGTGCTGAGCAGGAAGGTGTTCCAGGTCTTGCTGACCCAGGCTCCCGGCGTCGAGCAGGGCCTGGTTGTCAAGGGAGTAGCCGAGGGTGCTCAGCGAGGTGGCGATCGCGTAGTTGATCGTCCACTGGGTGTAGATGGCCAGACCGAGGATCTGGGACCACGAGTAGCCCCAGTTGGTCATGAAGCCGATGGCGGGATGCAACACGCGCCCGTTGTACACGTACTCGCCGCCGGACCGGGGCATCGCACCGGCCAGAAGTCCGTACATGAGCCCGTTGGCCAGGACGAGCAGCGAACCGACCGTCAGGGCGAGGAGCGGATTGACGCCGGGGAAGACCGACCCCGCGAAGAACGGCGTCACCGCGATGACGAGGCCGAGAGAGTAGCCGAGCGTGTTGAACACGAACGCGTCTTTGAAGCTGAATTCTCTGATGAGACCGGAGGCCTGCCGCACAAAGAGCTTCGGCGCTGCCCCCGTTGGTGCCTTCGGCGGCTCCATGGTGGTTGCCATGTGTCCCCGCTCCTCCTTTCCGTACTGGTTCGGTCGGCGCGATGACGAGGAGTGATACGCTGCCAGAGGCCTCGGCACCCGCTTCACGCACGTGCACCGCAGTCAACGTCTGGTGGCCCAGCGGCCTCCCCCTTTACGTAGCTCTCGATCGATGCCGTGCGTTATGTCATCCAGGGCATTCCTTGTCAAGAGAGAATTGAACGCCGTAAAGGGCTATCGCGAGGGACCGGTGGTAGAATCGGACGCAAGGTGACGGCTCCAAGGGGGACTCGTGGGTCGTAAGGTGGGAGCTCCTCTCACGCGGGAGAAGATCCTCAGTGTCGCGCTGCGAGAAGTGGACGAGCACGGGCTGAGCGAGCTCACCATGCGCGGGCTGGGCGCGAAGCTCGGCGTCCAGGGCATGGCCCTCTATCATCATTTCAGGGACAAGACCCAGATCATCGACAGCCTCGTCGGCGAACTGATGCGCCAGGTCGATCTCGCCGAAGGCGAGGACGACTGGTCGCTGCGCATCTACCGGATGCACGAATCGATGCGGCATGTCCTGCTCGCCCATCCCAACCTGCTCCCAGCCGTCATCACGAGGCCGTTCAACACGCCTGAGGCCGTCAAGGTCAGCGACGACGTGCTGGCGATCCTGCTCGCCGCGGGTTTCGACCGCGACAATGCCCTGTACTCCTACCAGACGCTGCGCGCCTACGTGCTCGGCTACACCCTCACCGAGACGATCGGCCTGATCGGCGATCCGCCGAAGTGGGACAACCGTGGCCGAATGACGATCCAGGACTACGGCGACCACGGGTTCGTGCATCTGCTCGAGGTGGTCCCGATCGCCGCCACCTACGATCACGACAAGGAGTTCGCCAGCGGGCTCGACGCGGTGATCGAGGGTGTCAAGTCGAGACTGATGCAGAGCCAGCAGACCCCGCTGGACTGGGTGGACACGAGCCCGCGCGCCCTGACGTCGTAAGGCGAGGGGCCGGTTCGCGTCAGTCTGCAGCCGCCGGCGCCACCTCGACGAACGTCGAATGCATCGTCGCCCCTCGACTCGGCAGCGTCGGCTGGTCAGAGGTGAGCACGTTGGCGGCGCCGGCCACGTCGGCGCCGTCGGCACCGAACTCAGGCTCGATGCCCTCGCACAGGGAAACGACCCCCCGCATGATGTCGCCGGTGACGCGGCAGGCGCCGCGCACCGTCCCCTGCGCGCTCGCGGCGACGACCTCCATCCCGTCGGCGATGCCGCGCGCGGCCGCGTCGCGCGAGTGCAACCAGAGGCTGCGATCGTCGCGCTCGTGGAACCAGGGGATGTCGTCGAGCTGCGAGTGCACGCGGTAGCGCGACTTGGGGGTGACGAGGCGGAGCGGGCGCGCGTCGTCGGATTGCAGGACGCGCGCTTCCGGCACCTCGGAGAGGCCGGCGGCGACGCAGGCGCCGCCGGCCAGCTCGACCTTGCCGGACGGCGTCGCCAGCGGGTACCGCTCCGGGTCGGCGGCGAACCCGGCGAGGCCGACGCGCTCCTGGTCCGGCGCGACGTAGATGCCGAGGCGCGGAACTCGTCGCCGTCCGGGATCTCCGATTGCTCGATGAACTCGCGCAGCCACGCGTCCTCGTCCTTACCCTCAGTGAACAGCCCGCCGACACCCATGCGCTCGGCGAGGTCGGCGAAGACGTCGTAGTCGTCGCGCGCCTGCCCGGGCGCGTCCGCCACCTTGTGCGAGAACAGGAGGTAGTTTGCACTCGTGAACAGGACGTCGCTGCGCTCCAGCCAGTGGGTGACGGGCAGGACGACGTCGCAGTGCCGCGCGGTCGCGGTCAGGAACAGCTCGTGGCAGACGGAGAACTCGAGCGCCTCCATGGCGCGGATGCTCTTGTGCACGTCGGCGGCCTGGGCGACGTAGTTGCCGCCCACGTTGACGGCCGCGCGGATGTCGGCCGGGTAGTCGCCGGCGCGCCCCTTGAGGACCGCGTCGGCCCAGTCGTTCTCGGCGACGCTCGCGTCGACGGGGTTCGGCGGCACGGGGATGCCCTCGAAGCGCGGCTCGGGAAGGCCGCCCCAGGTGCGCGCTCCCGACGAGCCGCCGAGGCGGCCCAGGTTGCCGGTCGCGACCTGCAGGGCGATGGCGAGACGCACGGCCTCTTCCCCGCCCCACGTGCGCTGGATCGAGAGGCCGGGGACGAGCGCGGTGGGGCGGCGGCGCGCCCAGTCGCGCGCCAGCGCGACGATGCGCGCCGCCGGCGTGCCGCACACGGCCTCGGCCCACTCCGGCGTCGTCGCCCGCCCCGAGTCCGGGCGCGCCCGCCGCTTCGCCGGGCGCGCCCTCCTCCCCAGCACCCGCCGGCGCAGCGCCTCCCAGCCCGTCGCGTGCGCGGCGACGAACGCCTCGTCCACCAGACCCTCGGTGATCAGCACGTACAGCACGGCCAGCATGAGAGCGCTGTCGGTGCCGGGCTGCACCGGCAGCCACTCCGTCCCGAGCTGCTTCGCCGTCTCGGTGCGGCGCGGGTCGATCGACGATCACGGGCACCCCGCGCCGCTTGGCCTGCCGCACGCGGGCGCGCCACTCGCAGCCCATGATGCAGTCGACGAGATTGGCGCCCCAGAGGACGATCATCCCCGCGTGCCGCATCGTCGCCGGGTCGACGCCGGCCTTGCGCGTTCCCAGGACCACCGGCTCGACGTACGAGTCGGCCGCCGAGCTGTAGGTGTTCGACTCCTCGACGTGCCCTCCGGTCAGGTTGAGGAAGCGGGCCGTCAGCGCGCCGGTGTCGTGCAGGGCGCCGCGGCACGAACCCGAGCCGCTGAGAGCGACGACCGCGTCGTTGCCGTACCTGTCGCGCACGCTCGCGAGCCCGTCGGCGACCAGGCCGAGTGCCTCGTCCCAGCCCGCCTCGCGGAACTGCCCCGACCCGCGCTGCCCGGTGCGCACGAGCGGCGCGGTGAGGCGGTCCGGCGCCTGCTGCTGCAGGAAGGCGCGGTAGCCCCGAACGCAGCCCTTCAGAAAGGGCCCGCCGGCCGGGTTGTCGGCGATGCGCACGACCCGGCCGTCCTCGACGGTCGCCAGCAGCGGGCAGCCGCCACCGCAGTCGCGGTTGCAGGCGACCGGTAGACGCGCGATCAAACGTAGTCCCTCGTCCGGGCCATTCTGGGGCGGATGCTAGCACGCCCCTGCAGTATCATCCGCCCCAGGGTCTCACTCGATCGCACGCGCGATTGCACTCCGGGGAAGGAGCACACCGTGGACGACGCAGCCGAAGGCCTGCTCATCGCGAAGGGCGACCGCTGCGGCGGGCCCGGTCGACGTCCACCTCCTGCCGCAGATGGCCAACCGGCACGGCCTCGTCGCAGGGGCGACCGGGCACCGGCAAGACCGTGTCGCTGCAGGTGCTCGCCGAGGCGTTCAGCAGTATCGGCGTGCCCGTCTTCGCCGCCGACATCAAGGGCGACCTCTCGGGCGTCTCCCAGCCCGGCGGCGGCAACGAGAAGGTCGACGCCCGCATCGGACAGCTCGGCCTCGCGCCCTGGGACTTCGCGCGGCGCGCCGGTCATGTTCTGGGACGTCTTCGGCGAGCAGGGCCACCCGATCCGCACGACCGCGTCAGAGGTCGGCCCGCTCCTCCTCTCCCGCATGCTCAGCCTCAACGAGATCCAGGAGGCCGTGCTCACCGTCGCCTATCGCGTCGCCGACGACAACGGCCTGCTGCTGCTCGACATGGACGACCTGCGCGCGATCCTCAAGTACGTCGCCGACCATGCGGACGAGATCGGCACGACCTACGGCAACGTCTCGGCCGCCTCGGTCGGCGCCATCCAGCGCGGCCTGCTCAACCTCGAGGAGCAGGGCGGGCAGAGGCTCTTCGGCGAGCCCGCCCTCGACCTCTTCGACTTCATGCAGACCGACGCCGAACGGCAAGGGCTACATCAACATCCTCGCCGCCGACAAGCTCATGCTCTCGCCGCGGGTCTACTCGACGCTGCTGCTCTGGCTGCTCAGCGAGCTCTTCGAGCGCCTGCCCGAGGCCGGCGACCTGCCCAAGCCCAAGCTCGTCTTCTTCTTCGACGAGGCGCACCTGCTGTTCACCGACGCGCCGCCGGCGCTGCTCACCAAGATCGAGCAGGTCGTGCGCCTCATCCGCAGCAAGGGCGTCGGCGTCTACTTCGTCACCCAGAACCCCGTCGACATCCCGGACACGGTGCTCGGCCAGCTCGGCAACAAGGTCCAGCACGCCCTGCGCGCCTTCACGCCACGCGAGCAGAAGGCCGTCAAGGCCATGGCCGAGACCTTCCGCGCCGAACCCCGAGGTCGACGTCGAGAAGGCCGTGACCGACCTCGGGGTCGGCGAGGCGCTCCTCTCCGTGCTCGAGGCCGACGGCAGCCCGTCGATGGTGCAGCGCGCCTTCATCGTGCCGCCACACGGTCACATCGGCGCGATCGCGCCCGAGCAACGCCAGCAGGTCGATGACGGCGTCGCTGGTCGCCGGTCACTACGAGCAGGTCATCGACCGCGAATCCGCCGAAGAGGTGCTGCTGGCGCGGGCGCAGGCGGCGGCCGACGCGATAGACAAGGCGGCAGAGGCTGAAGCCAAGGCGGCCGAGGCGGAGGCCGCGCAGCGGCCCGCGCCTCGGCCCGAGTCCGCCCCGGCCCCGAAGAAGGCGTCGGGCGGCGGCTACAAGCGCCAGGGCATGGCCGAGGCGCTCGGCAAGAGCGTGATCCGCGCCGCCGGCAGCGAGGCCGGCCGCCGGCTGGCGCGCGGCATCCTCGGCTCACTGCTTCGCAAGTAGATGGCCGCGTCCGACCGCCGGCGCCGCGTCCTCGCCGTCCAGAACGTCAGCCGCATGTGCCTCGTCTGCGGCGTCGACAACCCGTACGGGCTGCGCGCGCGTTTCTTCGTGCTCGAGGTGGAGTCGGCCGCCGGCGGCGAGACGCCGACCGCCGCCGAGCTGCTCGGTGTGTTCACGCCCAGGGTCGAGCACCAGAGCTACCCCGGGCGGCTGCATGGCGGCATCAGCTCGGCGATCCTCGACGAGACCATCGGCCGGGCGATCCTCATGGCCCGCCCCGACGTCTGGGGCGTCACCGCCGAGTTCACGGCGCGCTTTCGCGCCCCGGTCCCGCTGCAGGGCGAGATCCGCGCCGTCGCGCGCATCACCCGCGACACGAGCCGGCTGTTCGAGGGCACGGGCGAGATCGTGCTCGACGACGGCACCATCGCCGTCGAAGCGCAGGGCAAGTACATCAAGATGAGACTCGACGACATCGCCCCCGAGATGTCACGCGACGGCGAGTGGTTCCCCGACGCGCGCGGACGCCCGCGTCAGATCGACATCTAGCACGTACCGCCGGAGGACCGGGAGGACGACATGGGATGGATGACGCGGACCATCGACGCGGGCAAGGACTTCCGCAACCCGCTGGAGGACGTCGCCGAGGGCCTCTTCGTCGACATCGGCGACACGCACGCCAAGCGCTCGCAGTTCTGGATGCTGCTCGTGCTCTCGGCGATCATCGCCGCCGGCGGCGTCGTCGGCGACGCCACCCCGGCCGTGATCGGCGCCATGATCGTCGCCCCGCTCGCGACGCCCATCTACGGCGTGGCTCTCGCGACGGTGATCGGCTCGCCGGCTCGCCTGCGCGCCGCGATGACGCTGCTCGTGAGCGGCATCGCCGTCAACATCGCCATCGGCGTCATCGCCGGACTCCTCCTGGCTCAGCGCCTGCCGCTCGACGCCAACCCGCAGATCACGGGACGAACGGCGCCCTCGATGCTCGACCTCTACGTGGCCGTCGCGACCGGCATCGCCGGCTCGTTCGCGCTGACCCGCCGCGACGTGTCCAACATCCTCGCCGGGGTGGCGATCGCCATCTCCCTGGTCCCCGTGCTCGCCGTGGTCGGCATCACGGCCGGCGCCGGGCGATTCGACCTGGCCTGGGGCGCCCTGCTGCTCTTTCTCACCAACGTCGCCGCGATCCTCATCGCCGGCGCCCTCGTCTTCGGAGCCGCCGGCTACGCGCGCGAGGCCGCGGAGCGTGACCCGCGCATCGCCCGGCGGGCGCAGGTGTTCATCACCGTCTTCGTGGTCGCCATCCTCGTACCGCTCGGCGCCGCCTCATTGCGCACGGGCCGCTACGATGGCTGGGTGTCCTCGACCACGACGGCCGCCGACCAGTGGGTGCGGGGCACCGATTGGACGCTGGACTCCGTGCGGGTCTCGGGCGACGACATCGTCATCACCGTGCTCGGCGCGGACGAGTCGCCGCCCATCGAGGAGCTCAAGGCGGCGGTGCGGCGCAAGGTGCCGGAAACGTTCCCGTCGTCCTCGTTCAAGAGAGCGGGACGACGACCCAGCTGTAGGATGACGGAGGTCGCGGGCCCTCCGGCTGCCCGTCCTGAGGTCCTGCGGCTCAGCCTGCTCCCGGGGTCGCCCCTTCCGCCGCCTCAAACGGACGGGCCGCGCTTCTGCGCGGCCCGTCGTCGAGGCTCACATGGGGCCCTTGCGGACCAGCTCACTCGAGGTCGTCCTACTTCACGACCCAGGTCTTGTAGGTGGTCGTGGCGGCAGCCAGCTGCGCGGTCGCGACGATGCTCGCCTTGACCCTGTAGCTTCCCTTGGAGGGCGGCTTATAGGGCAGACTGAACGTCGTGTACCCGGTACCCGCCTGAAGCGCGACGTTCTTGGCGGGCAGCGACTTCCACACGCCCGAGACCTTGCGCTGGATGGTCAGCTTGACGACGCCGCCGGGACGCGCCGGCTCGACCGTGCCCTTGATCGTCTGCTTGCTACCGAACACGATCGACGTCTTGGCGAGGGCGACCGTGAGGGCCGGCGACACCTTGACGTCGAGCGTCTTCAGCGCCGGCTTGACCACGGTCTTGCTTACGACCGCACCCTGGACCACGATGCGGTAGGTGGTGAGCATGGTGGGGCTCTGGGCGGCGAAGGCGTAGGCGCCGTCCAGGCCGGTCGTCGTCTCCGTGACCGTGACGAAGCCGACGCTTCCGACCGGCTTCTGCTGCAGGGTCACGGTCTTGCCGGCGACGCCGGCGGTGCCGCTCTTGACCGCGCCGGAAAGGATCGTCGTGAGACCGTACTTCACGATCAGCGGCTTCGCCGTGAGCGTGACGGTCGGGAGCTTCATTGCCAGAGGATCGGGATGCGCCGTGCCGAAGCCGTCGTGGCACGTCGTGCAGGCGACGCCGACGACGAAGTCAGTGTGGAGACCCTTCGCCGGGGTGTGGCAGTCGGTGCAGGTGGCGGGCGCGGTGTAGGCGGTCTGGTCGTGGTGCGCGCTGGTCCCGGGGTTCTTGGCCGATTGCGCCACGCCGTGACAGGAGGTGCACGTCGCCGCGTTCGAGCCGAAGTGGGCCGCCCCGCCGTGACAGCCGGCGCCGGCGGCCGCCGTCCCGCATCCCGTGGCCTGGACGTTCGTCATGTCCTGACCGGGATCGTGGCAGGTCCAGCAGGTGCGCGTCGCAGTGCCGATCGTCTGGCGCGACTGGAAGCCGCCGGAGTGACAGCTCGTGCACGTGGCGTCGGTGAGCGGCCCGAGCGAAGTCGGGTAGCTCGGATGACACGTGAGGCAGGAGGCGCCACCGTGGTTGTAGGCGCCGTCGGGGGAGGCCAAAGCGGGCTGCGCCAAGACGAGGAGCGCGAGCGACAGCGCGAACATGACGGCCGCAAGCAGGAACGCGCGCGGCGCCCCCTCGATAGCCTTGGATCTCGCCATTGAGCCTCCTGAGTCGTGAGTCGAAGTGGCGGCCCCGCTGCAGGACCGCGGCTGCGCATTACACCATCGCGAGCGTTGCAGGCCACAATACCTCGAAAGGGCAGTGTCGTTCAACCCGCGCGCGCGTGAGAGTGGCCCCCGCTTCCCCCGGATACGGGGCGCGGCATAGGCTGGCACTCGCCATGCATCTGCCGACCGAGGACACCGTCGTGACCGACAGTTCCTTCCCCGAGCTTCAGACCGAAAGGCTCGACCTGCGCGAGATCTCGACGGACGACGCCGAGTGGTTCCTCGCGCACTTCTCGACGCCG
Source organism: uncultured Thermoleophilia bacterium (assembly GCA_963707855.1). Taxonomy (GTDB): domain Bacteria; phylum Actinomycetota; class Thermoleophilia; order UBA2241; family UBA2241; genus UBA2241. Next base: position 16,511 of record CAVPRQ010000023.1, on the reverse strand, counting down.
GAGATCGTGTACGGGCAGGGCTTCCCCGCCCCAGCCGACATCGAGGCAGCGCGCGCGCAGCTTGCGCAGTACGTCGTCGACCTGTTCGCGAGCGGCCGCGGCCTGCGCTGGGGCATGAAGTTGAGGGGCCACGACACGCTCGTCGGCTCGGCCGGCTTCTACGACTGGGACCGCGAGGTCGGCTCCGCGGAACTGGGCTACGACCTCGTGCCTGCGTACTGGGGGCAGGGCATCATGACCGAGGCGCTGACGGCGATCCTCGGCTACGGGTTCGGCGCGATGGGGCTGAACCGCGTCCAGGTGCTCGTCATGCCGCGCAACGAGCGCTCCCTGCGCCTCGTTCGCCGTCTCGGCTTCGTTCGCGAAGGCGTCCTGCGCGACCACGGCGTCGACGAGACCGGTGCGGTCTGCGATGACGTCATCCTCTCGCTGCTGCGCCGCGAATGGGGCGGCGCCGCGGTTCGGCAAGCTTCCGCCCTGGACCTCCGCCGCGTCGAGACCCCGCCGCAGTCGTCGCGTGAGAACGGCATCGTGCCTGACAACCTGTTCCCCGAGCTCGAGACCGCACGTCTCCATCTGCGCGAGATCACGATTGACGACGCTGACTGGCTGCTCGCCCACCGCTCGGCGCCTGCGATCGTGCATGGGCAGGGGTTCCCCGCGCCGGTGGGCATCACCGAGGCGCGCGAGCAGATGGCCAGGTTCATCCTCGACCCGTTCACGCGCGGTGAGGGCCTGCGTTGGGGCATCGCGATGAAGGGCGACGACGCACTCGTCGGATCGGCTGGCTTCGACGACTGGGATCACACGATCCGCTCTGTCGAGATGGACTACGACCTCGAGCCCGGGCGCTGGGGCGAGGGCATCATGACCGAGGCCCTGACCGCGATCCTCGACCATGGCTTCGGCGCGATGGGGCTGAACCGCGTCCAGGTGCTCGTCATGCCGCGCAACGAGCGCTCCCTGCGCCTCGTTCGCCGTCTTGGCTTCGTTCGCGAGGGCGTCCTGCGCGACCACGGCATCGACGAGACCGGGACTGTCCGCGACGACGTGACCCTCTCGCTGCTGCGCCGTGAATGGGACGGCGCCGCGGTGCGGTAGGCTTGCGCCGTGGACCTCCGCCGCGTCGAGACCTTGCCTCAGTACGTCTTCAGCCGCATCGACGACCTGAAGGCGCAGGCCGCGGCGCGCGGCGCCGACGTGATCGACTTCGGCATCGGCAGCCCGGACTTGCCGACGCCGGCGACCGTGGTCGACCGGCTCGTGCGCGAAGCGCGCGAGCCGCGCAACCACGGCTACCCCACGTCGGCCGGGATCCCCGAGGTGCGCGAGGCGCTCGCCGCCTGGTACGAGCGTCGTCACGGCGTCGTCCTCGACGCCGCCACCCAGACGCTCGTCACCTGGGGCGCCAGCGAGGCCCTCGCGCACCTGCCCTGGGTGCTCCTCGGCCCCGGCGACACGGCGCTCGTCCCCGAGCCCTGCTACCCGATCCACCGTCACGCCATCCAGTTCAGCGGTGCCGAGCCGCTACCGTTGCGGATGTGGACGGAAGGGTCCTTCGACCTCGCGGCGGAGATCGAGCGAGCCTGGGAGGTCGCGGCCACGAGACCGCGCGTCGTGCTCCTCTCATTTCCGCACAACCCGACCACACGGTGCGTCGAGCTCGCGGACTTCGAGCGTCTCGTCGCCTTCGCTCGCGCCCGCGAGCTGGTCGTCGTCCACGACTTCGCCTACGGCGACATCGCCTTCGACGGCTACCGGCCACCCAGCATCCTTCAGGTGCCCGGGGCCGCCGACGTCGCCGTCGAGCTCGTATCGCTCTCGAAGAGTCACAACATGGCCGGCTGGCGGCTCGGCTTCGTCGCCGGAAACGCGGAGGTTGTCGCCGGCCTGGCGCGCCTGAAGAGCTACCTCGACTACGGCGTCGCCAGGGCCGTCCAGCTGATGGCGCTCACCGCTCTCGAGGAGTGCGACGACGTGCCCGCGCGGATGGCGGCGACCTACCAGGAGCGCCGCGACCTGCTCTGCGACGGGCTGACCGCCCGCGGCTGGCCCGTCGCCCGCCCGCGCGGCACGATGTTCGTGTGGGCGCGGATACCGCCCGACTTCCGCGCCGCAGGCTCGCTGGCCTTCGCCGAGATCCTGGTACGAGAGGCCGGCGTGGCGGTCGCGCCCGGTATCGGCTTCGCCGCCGGGCCTGATGAAGGGCGCGGCACATGGGCCGACGAGCACGTCCGTTTCGCCCTCGCGCAACCGGACGAGCGGATCGCCGCGGCGCTCGACGCGATCGCAGACGTCCTGAACGCCGACAACAACGAACGAGAGGAGTCGCCGTGAACCGCATGCGCGTCACCGTCGAGGAGTCCGGCGTCGAGCTCGCCGTCACCCTCAACGATTCACAGACGGCGGCCGAGCTCTCGAATGCCCTGCCGATCGAGAGCTCGGCCCAGGTCTGGGGCGCCGAGGTGTACTTCACCGTCCCGGTCGAGTGTGGCCCCGAGGACCCGCAGGCCAGTGTCAAGCTCGGCGCCGTCGGCTACTGGCCGCCGGGCAGCGCCGTCTGCCTGTTCTTCGGCCAGCAGCCGGTGACCCCCGTGAACCTCATCGGCGCGATCGACGGCGACCCGGCCGTCCTCGAGGCCGTGCGCGACGGTCAGCTCGTGCGGCTCGAGCGCGCCGCGACGTAGGGCGACGGCCTCATGCGGCGCTCCAGCGCCGAGTCTCGTTTACGCGCCCGGCCGGCGCCCCTCGGCCACCCGGCGCACGGTCTCGGCGACGCGCCGGCCCGGGTCTCGGGCCGCTTCGCCTCGCCGATCCAGGAGAGGTACTGCTTCTTGTGCGACGGGGGCAGGCGTTCCCACGCCTCTCGCGCGGTCGCGTCCGCCCCCAGCGCCGCCGCGAGGTCGTCGGGCACCGCCGTCACGTCCTCACGCTCTTCCGCTCTGTCCCATTCACCGCGGCGCTTCGCCTCCTCGACGAGGGCGAGGCCCTCCGGCCTCATGCGCCCTTCGGCGACGAGGCGCCTGACGCGGGCCTTGTTCGAGGCGGCCCAGACACTGCCGGTCCTGCGCGGGGTGAACCTGATCATGTGGCGCTCGTCGTCGATCCGCCGCAGCATCCCGTCGATCCAGCCGAAGCAGAGCGCCTCCTCAACCGCCTCCGCGTAGCGCACCGACGGGCGCTGCACGCGCGTCTTGAGCAGGACGAGCCAGACCTCGCGCTCGGTCGCGTGATTGGCCTCGAGCCATTCGCGCCACGCTGTGGCGTCGGTGGCGAAGAAGGTATCGGATGCGCTGCCATCCGCCATGGGTCACGTCATGCCCGCGGTGGACGAGATTGGAACGCGGGACCCGGTCGCGGGGCGCCGCGCGGGGCGCTAGACTCGCGAGGGCGCCCCGCGCGGCGCCGCGCCCGACCCGATCTGCCACAGGAGCGCCCATGAGCACTGCCGCCGCCGAGCCCCGCACGCTCGCCGTCTGGATCCTCATCATCCTCCTGCTGGGGCAGGCGATCGGCGCCATCGGCGGCGGCATCGCCCTCGTCGCCGGTCCTCAGGGCGAGATCATCCAGATGCCCGTGAGTCAGCTCGACGACTCGCCGTTCGACTCGTACCTCATCCCCGGTCTCATCCTGCTGCTCGTGCTCGGCGTTCTGCCGCTCGCGGCCGCGATCGGCGTTTGGCGCCGCCAGACCTGGGCCTGGTGGGCGTCCGGCGTCGTCGGCTGTGGGCTCGTCATCTGGATCGCCGTCGAGCTGGCGATCATCACGTTCAGCTGGTTCCACGTCGCGTACGCCATGCTCGGCCTGCTCATCATAGCCGCCTGCCTGCCACGCTCCGTGCGCACGTACTGCGGCGTGGATCGCTAGCCTCCTGCCGCAGAAGGGGCGGCGGGGCCGGCACGCGTGGCGAGCCCGCCCCGCCGCCCGCCCCCTTCTCACTGCGCCGCATACCCCCCGTCGACCGGCAGCAGGACGCCGGTCACGAAGCTCGCGTCGTCGCTGGCGAGAAAGGCGACCGCGGCCGCCGCCTCTTCAGGACGGCCGATGCGGCCGATGGGGTGCGCTTCGTTCAGCACGGCCCGATACTCGTCCACGGTCATGCCCAGCTGACCCGCCTCGCGCCTCTTTCGCTTATGTGGGGTTCCTCGTGATTATCGTACCGACCGACCTCGCGTGACCAGGGTCGGGCGCGGGCGCGCCCTCGCGAAGGTTTGGGAATCGCCCGCGCGTGATACCCCCGGGTATCGCGCGGCGTCGGCGAGGAGGAGCGATGGAGGAGCCAGCCTTCCCTTACTACAGCGACGGCGACGAGTCGAAGGCAGAGCACTGCTTCGACTGCGGCAAGGTCCTGCCCGACGAAGGTGACCCGGCGGTGATCTACGTGCGCGTCACGCGACGCGACGGCGCGATCGAGGTCGTGCCCGCCTGCCGGCGACACTGGCAGGAGGCCCAGGAGAGCGCTCGCGCCGTGCCGTGACCGGCTGGGCGCCGCGAGGCGACGCGCTCGCGGCCCTCAGCGGCGGCTCAGCCCCCGCGCAGCCTCTCCATCTCGCGATCCACGTCCGCGGCGGTGATGTCGCGGCGACCGTACACGTCCCAGGCGTTGAGCGCGACACCGATGCCCCACCCGAGGGTCGGGAAGATCGGCCATGGGAAGGTCCAGCCGCTGGTGAGCGAGAGGATCGCCCAAAGGGCCCAGAGGAACGCGTTCACGACGATGTAGACGACCACGTGAGCGCGGAAGTCCTGACGCTTCTTGAGGCGCCGCAGGGCCAGATCACGGAGCTCGGCCTCGGTGGCGGGCGGCGAGGATGCGGCGTGTGGTGACGACGGCGGTGCGGCGTCGGGTGACGACGGCGGTGCGGCGTCGGGTGAAGGCGGCGACGCGAGCGGCGAAGGCGTGTTCTCGGGAGTGCTCATGACCGGTCCCCCTTCTCGGCGCCGCTCCCCCGCCGGCGCGCGTGGCCAGAGGCAGGAATGGTGGGCGACGTTGGAATTGAACCAACGACCTCCAGCTTGTCGAGCTGGCGCTCTCCCAACTGAGCTAGTCGCCCACGCGAGAACGGGAGTATACCAAACGGTGACGGGCCTTCGGAGAGCCCGCCGCCCCTGGCTCAGCCCGCGGAGCGGCGCGGCGCCTTGCGGCGGATCCCCCTCGCCGCCGAGCGCCGCGCGCCGCCGTTGAAGACGAGCTTGCCCGGCTTGCGCGGCACCAGGTGCGACTCGGGGATGTCGCGCTTGTCGTAGTCGAAGTGAGGCAGGTCGTGACGGTCCAGCGTCGCGCCGATGAGGCGCTCGATCGCCTTGAGCTCGTGCACGTCTTCCTCGGTGAGCAGGCTCACGGCGATGCCACTGGCACCGGCGCGCGCCGTGCGCCCGATGCGGTGCACGTAGTCCTCGGGGTTGCCCGGGATGTCGTAGTTGATGACGTGCGAGATACCCTCGACGTCGATGCCGCGAGCGACGATGTCGGTCGCCACGAGCACCTTCACGCGACCGTCCTTGAAGCCGTCGAGAGCGTCCTGGCGCTGCCCTTGAGTGCGATCGCCGTGGATCGCGGCGCAGGTGACGCCCTTGTGGTTCAGCGTCCGGGCCAGGCGCTCGGCGCGGCGACGGGTGCGCGTGAAGATGAGAGTGCGGTCGGGCTCGTGGTGGCGGAAGTACTCGACCAGCAGGTCGAGCTTCTGATCGTGGCTCACGGGGAACACGCGCTGGTCGATGGCCTCGATCGGGACGGCGCGGCCGCCGAGCTCGATGAACACCGGCTTGTTCAGCGTGTCCTCGATGACCGAGAGCACCTGCTTGCCCATGGTGGCCGAGAAGAACATGTTCTGGCGCATCGGCGGGAGCTTGTGGAGGATGCGGCGCACGTCCGGCCAGAAGCCCATGTCGAGCATACGGTCGGCCTCGTCGAGCACCAGCATCGAGACGCTCGAGAGGGCGATGTCGCCGCGCTGGATCATGTCGAGCAGGCGGCCCGGCGTGGCGACGAGCAGGTCGACGCCGCGGCGCACGGTCTTGACCTGGGGTTCGTAGCCGACGCCGCCGTACACCGCGACCACGCGCCGGCCGGTCTGCGCGGCGAGCGCCTGACCGACCTCTTCGATCTGGCCGGCGAGCTCGCGCGTCGGCGTGACGACGAGGGCGTGCGGCGAGACGCGGCGGCGCTCACCCGCGGCGGGTGCGGCGCCGCCGGCGGGCTTTCCCTCCATGAGCTGCAGGATCGGGAGCACGAAGGCGGCCGTCTTGCCCGTGCCCGTCTGGGCGCAGCCCACGACGTCGCGACCGGCGAGGACACGGGGGATCGCCTGCTCCTGGATCGGCGTCGGACGCTCGTAGCCGACGGCGGCCACCCCGGCGAGCAGCTCGGGCGTGAGCCCGAGCGCCGCGAAGGCGGAGACGTCGACGGACGGCTGCGGAGCAGGTCGGGGCGACTCGTTGTCACGCGGCTCGCTGCGGCGCGCTTCGGCGCGACGGGTCTTCGTCGCTGCGCGGCTCGCTGCGGCGCGTTTGGTCGCGTTCGACGACCTGGTCCGGGCTGTCGGTCTGGGGCCGCTCGACGACGGCCTGGCCCGCGCCGGCCTGCGCCGGCTGGGCGCCGCCACCGCGGCGGCCTCGGCCGCCGCGGTGGCGGCGGCGTCCCGGCGCCTGGGCGCGTTCCATCGTGGGCTCGGTGACTGGATCCATGTGGTGACTCTCTTCCTCGGCGAGCCGGGCATCGTCACGCGGCACGTCGCGCTGCGGCCGTTGGGGGCCGTGCTGCGACGCGCGGGCGTCGGCTGCGGGTTCGCCTGGTAGGGGGCCGTCCTCGGGACGGCCAAAGGGGATACGGACTGCGTTCCTTTCGTTCAGAACGCTGCCCGGTGTCTCACAGGGTCCTGGGGTCTTCTTCGGGGAGGTAGCCTGCCGCGACGCGGCCGGGAACTGAACCGGCTCCACTGATTACGATTGGGACAGTAGCAGGTTCCCTTTCAGAAGGCAAGCCAAACAGGCTGCCTTCAGCCGTGACGGACCTCACCGCCGCTGCGCGTACCCTCAGCTCGCGACGGTCTCCCAGTCGAAGTCCTCGCCCGCGCGCCGCAGCTTCGCCCGCGTCGACGCGTCGCACAGAGCCCCATGCAGGGCATCGAAGTACATCGCTCGTGGCGTGTGGCCGAGTCGCGCCGCGACGGCGCAGTTCTCGGCCAGGTCGGTGGCCATGAGGACCGGGTCGTCGGACGAGATCGAGCAGCGCACGCCGGCGGCGAGCATGGCCGGCAGCGGGTGCTCGTCGAGCGACGCGACGGCGCCGGTGCGCAGGTTGCTCACCGGCGTCACGTCGCAGACGATGCCCCGCTCGGCGAGCTCGGCGAGCAGCGCCGGGTCGTCGACGGCGCGGATGCCGTGGCGGATGCGGTCGGCGTGCAGCACGTCGAGGGCGCCGCGGATGGACGCCGCGCCGGCCTTGCCGCCGGCGAGCTCCCCGGCGTGCGGCGCCGAGCCAAGCCCCCCCTCGCGCGCGATGGCGAAAGCTTTGCGGAACTTCTGCGGCGCGTGCCTGCGTTCCGAGCCGCCCAAGCTCAGCGCCACGACGCCCCGGTCGCGGTACTTGACCGCCCAGCGCGCCAGACGGTTGCCGAGCGCGGCCGGGAAGTCGCGCGTGATGTCCGGCGTCAGGCGCACCTCGACGCCGTGCCTCTCGCACGCCTCGGCCGCGCCATCGCAGTAGCCCTCGAAGACCTCCTGCCATGAAGACCCGCGCAGCACGGGCTCGGTCGGCGAGCAGATCGCCTCGATGTAGAGGCAGCCCTGCTCCTTCACGCGGCCGGCGTAGTCGACCACGATCTCGCGGAAATCGTCGGCCCGACACAGCGCGCGGCTCGTCGAGATCCAGCGCGAGACGAACTGCTCGAAGCTGTCGACGCGGTAGTAGCGGCGCAGCCCCTCGGCGGTCGTCGCGGGCAGGTCTACGCCGTTCCGCGCGCGCGATCGCGAGCAGCAGCTCGGGCCGCACCGTCGCCTCGAGATGCACGTGCAGCTCGATCCTCGGAAGCAGGTGCGATGGGCGATCGTCAGTCACGGGCCTCCCTTCACACAGGACGGCGATCCCGGCGCGGGGAGAACAGGCTCACGCGTGATCGGACCCGCCTTGCACGTCGATTGTACCGGGCCCGGCGCCGTATCCGGATTGGTCGCGGCCGGACAGAGGCATCGACATCCCGAGAGGCGGCGGCGGCCGTCAGGAGTATCCTTGCCGTGTAGTCGACTTCAGGAGCCATATGGGCGGCCTCAGCACTCTCATCATTCTCGCTCTTGCCATCTGCGCTGCAGTAGGCCAGCCGGGCGCCGCGGCGGGGCCATCCACCGACACGCTGGGCCGCTTCGCTGTGTGGGGCGACGTCCGCAGCGATCCCGGGCAGACCGCGGTTTCGCCCGGGTTCTTGACCCTGGTCCAGGCGCTCCAGCAGACCAGTTTCAGTCACTCGATCACCGTGGGCGACTACACCTTCGCGGATGGCGATCCCGTCGCCGACGCTGCGCGCTACGACAGCTTCCTCGCCGCAGCCAGACCGCTGACCCGCCAGCGTACGACCCACTGGATCGTGGGAAACCACGAACGGATCGACGACCCGGTCGACGATCGGCTGTACCACGAGAAGCTCTGGGGGGAGAGCGTCCCGACGCCCACGGACGACCATAGCCTGCACCACTGGGGCGCCTTCCGTATGACCTTCGACAAGAAGGAGGTGTACTGCTACTACCTCTCGGTGACGGAGGGGGCGGCGAGCTCGGGCACCATCGGGTTCAAGACCGCCGTCGTCGACACCACGGCGGATTCGGCGTGGCTCACGCAGAGCGAGCAGGCTCGCGACCTGGTGAGGTGGCTCGATGAACGGGGCCGCCGGCAGTGGGTCGTGATCGTCGTCCATGAGCCCCTCTACGACGCCAAGGTCGGCGCCCCGTGGGACACGACCGCACCTGAGAGCGAGAAGATGAGGCTCGTGCGGCTGTTCCGCCGCTACGGGGTGGATCTGGTGCTCCAGGGCGACGTTCACTACTACCGGCGGCACGTGCAGGGGGATGGGACCGTCTACCTCACCCAAGGCATGGGGGGCGCCAGTCCCAAGCCGGACCGGCACACCACGTTGGAGCCCTCCGTTCCACCGCTGGACAGGTTCGATCGTGGTCACCTGGGATCTCCCGGCAGCGGTCAATGGCGCTTCGGCTGGACGACGTTTTCGGTCCTCTCGACCGGAAGGATCACCGGCTCGACCTACTACGTCAGCACGGTCGACGAGACCGTGGACGGCGAGTTGGTCCCGGCCGGCACGCGCATCCTCTACGAGCGGTTCGCGCTGACGAACGTGATACGCACGGCGCCCTGAGCGCCGACATGGGCCGGGCTCCTGCCCGCGCGCCGCGAGCCTCGCACCTCGGCGGCGACGTCAGCGCACGAGTTCCTCGGCGAGCAGCTCCATCAGCATGCCGTCGCGCCACATGCCATCGGCACCACGCTCGTAGCGCCGCATGACCCCGACGCGGCGGAAGCCGAGCTTCTCGTAGACGTGGATGGCGCGCGCGTTCTCGACCGCCGGGTCGATGATGACGCGATGGTGGCCGAGGTCGTCGAGGAGGTGGGTGAGCAGCGCGCGCAACGCGTCGGTGCCGATGCCGCGCCCCTGAGCGCGCGCCGCGACGAAGAGGTCGACACCGGCGTGCCGGTAGTCTGGGTCGATCTCTTCGGCGTACTCGATACACCCGACGACGGCGCCGTCGACGAGGATCGCGAACACGGTGCTCCCCTCCTCGTCGACGCGCTCCCAGGTGTCGCGCATCCACCAGCGCAGGACCTCGGGCTCGCGCAGGATCGCCTCAAGGGCGGGGATGTCGGCGTCGACGACGGGGCGCAGTATGACCTGCGCGCCGCGGAGGATCGGCGTTTGACGGCGGTTGTCGCCCGACGCCGGACCGGTCATGCCCAGCCCTACTTCTTGACGGGCTGGGACCCGCCGGCCCGCCACACCAGGTAGGCGTGCACGAGACCGTCAAGGTCGCCGTCGAGCACGCCTTGGGCGTTGCCGACCTCGTAGTCTGTACGCAGGTCCTTCACCATCTGGTAGGGATGCAGGACGTAGCTGCGGATCTGTGATCCGAAGTTGACCGCCATCTGCTCGCCGCGTTCCCTGGCGAGGGCCTCGGCGCGCTTCTGCTCCTCGAGCTCGACGAGGCGCGACTTGAGCATCTTCATGGCGACGGTCTTGTTCTGCAGCTGCGAGCGCTCGTTCTGGCAGCTCACGACGATGCCGGTCGGGAAGTGCGTGATGCGCACGGCGGAGCTCGTCTTGTTGACGTGCTGCCCGCCGGCGCCGCTGGAGCGATAGGTGTCGATGCGCAGGTCGTCGTCGTCGATCTCGATCTCGACATCGTCGCTGACCACAGGCGAGATCTCGACCGAGACGAAGCTCGTGTGGCGGCGGTTGGCCGAGTCGAAGGGGCTCAGGCGGACGAGGCGGTGCACGCCCTTCTCCGACTGGAGCAGGCCGTAGGCGTTCTCGCCCTCGACGGTGATCGTGGCGCTCTTGAGACCGGCCTCGTCGCCCTCCTGGGCCTCGTTGATCGCGACCTTGAAGCGGCGGCGTTCGAACCAGCGCAGGTACATGCGGAGCAGCATCTCGGCCCAGTCCTGCGACTCGGTGCCGCCCGCGCCAGGGTGGATCGTGAGGATCGCGCCACCCTCGTCGAAGCGGCCGCTGAAGAAGCGAAGCTCCTCCCCGTGCCGCAGCTCGCCTTCGAGGTCGTCGACGCCGGCGACAAGCTCGTGCAGAAGATCGTCATCGACGGTGTCGGCGCTGAGCTCCTCGCGAACGAGCTCCTCGGTGGTCTCCAGATCGCCGAAGCGACCCTCGAGCGCCTCGAACTCCTCGAGGCGGCGCTTGAGGCGGGAGTACTCGGCCGAGGTCCTGGAGGCGGCCTCCTGGTCGTCCCAGAAGTCGGAGGCCTGCATGCGGCCCTCGAGCGCGGCGATCTCGGCGGTCAGCTTGGGGGGGTCAAAGATAGCTCCGCAGCCAACCCAGGCGGCCGGCGGCCTCCTTGAGTCGCTCGCGGAGCGCGTCCAGCTGGACGAGGGCGTCTGGAGCCGAGGTCGTCATCGCTGCGGCAGTATACGCGCGCTGCCCAAGACTCGCGACCGGCTACGCGCTCTTGATCGCCCGCCACATCTCGTCGTAGACGCTCTGGAACTCGCCCACGTCCTCGTACGCGTGCGCCGTCGCCAGCTCCTCGTCTGTAGGCTGCATGGCGGCGAGCAGCGGGTCGGTGATGAGGGAGGCGGCCTCCCTCACGGGGGACTGGTAGCCCGTAAACAGGCTCAGATGCGCCGAAACTTCGGGCTCGAGAAGATAGTCGATGAACTTGTGCGCCCAGTACGGCGAGGTCGCACCCTTCGGCACGGCAAACGTGTCGGTCCAAACGGAGTAGCCCTCGGCGGGCGCGACAAAGGCGGCCTTGTCCTCGCCGAGGTCCTGCTGCGCGCGCACGACATCCCCGTCCCATCCCATGGTGATCGGGCTGCCCGTCATGATGTTGCGCAAGGGGACGGCGTCGTACTTCTGCACCAGCGGCTTCTGCTCGATCATCTTGTCCTTTGCCTTCTCCAGCTCTTCCCGGTCGGTCGAGTTGCAGTCCGAGCCCATCAGGTACAGGGCTGGCTCCAGCACGCTGCGGGAGTCGGCCAGCATCACGATCTCGTCCTTGTAGGTCGGGTCCCAGAGGGACTGCCAGCTCGTGATCTGCCCCTTGACCTTATCCAGGCGGATGTCGAGGCCCGTGCGCCCGAACATGTAGGGGACGGAGTACCGGCCGCTCGCATCCCCGGGGTCGTAAGAGGGCGTCTGAAAGGCCTTCATCACGCCGGCGAAGTTCGGGATGAGGCTCATGTCGAGCGGCTGCAGGAGGTCCGACTTCATCATCACGGTGACCATCCAGCCTGTCGGCACGATGACGTCGTAGCCCGTGGCTCCCGCCTTGAGCTTGGCGAGCAGCGCGTCGTTGCTGTCGAAGTACGTCTCGTTGACGCGCACGCCGGTCTCGGCCTCGAAGTCCTTGAGGACCTGCGGGTCCATGTAGTCGGACCAGTTGTAGAGCGTGAGAGAGTCGGGCTTGGTCGTGTCGAGCGGCGCCGGCGACTCCCCGGTGGCGCCTTCATCTTCCTGGCCGCACGCGGCGAGGACGGAGGCCGTCGCCGACGCCGTGAGGCCGAGACCTGCTATCCGTGCAAGGAACGCGGCACGCGTCATTCGACCGCCGCCCAGCTCGCTCATGAGCTTCTCTAGATCGCGAGACCCCATGGTGTCTCCTCCCTTTCCTAAGCGACGCTGGCGGCTCCGCTCACCCAGAGGGGTCGTCGCCGGCAGTCGCTTCCCCGTGCTTTCCGCGAACCGCGCCTCCCCCTGCGCCCCCCAAGTATAGAGCGCGGCGAACGGCGGGTGAGATGCACGGCGCAGGCGAGCGGCGAAACGCTCCTCGAGCGCGCGATCTCGGCGGTCAGCTTGGGGGGGTCAAAGATAGCTCCGCAGCCAACCCAGGCGGCCGGCGACCTCCTTGAGTCGCTCGCGGAGCGCGTCCAGCTGGACGAGGGCGTCTGGGGCCGAGGTCGTCATGACGGCGGGAGTATGCCCGGCGGGCGAGCGGACTGCCTCCCCCCGGTGAACGGGCGGCCGCGACCTTGGCGGGGGGAGGGCCGGTGGCCTCGAGGCCACCGGCCCTCCCCCCGCCTCATCCCCTTGCGCTCACGGAGTCGCCGCAGCGGGGCGCAGCACCACGACGTCGGCGCTGAGCAGGGGCGTGCCCGAGCTGCGGTCGATGGTGCCTCTGATCCAGATCCGGTCGTCGACCCTTAGGTCGGTCAGCTCCATCGGGACCTTGACCCCGTCGACCCATGTGAAGAGCCTCGCGCCGGCAGGCACGGCGACGCCGACCTCGCTGCCGATAGACGACCAGAGCGCCCGGGACGCAGCTCCGACGGCGAGGCGTACCCCGGCGTCCTCGACGACCGTCACCTTGCCACCACAGGCGAACTCCGTGAGCTGCGCCGTCGGTGTCCAGTGCTGGACGTGGATGAGCGTCGCCACGTAGACCGGCGCCAACGGCGCGCTGCGATCGATCCGTCCCTGTACGCGAACGCGCTGCCCGGCCTTGATCTGGCCCAGCCTGATCGCGTGCGCGATGCCCTCGTCGATGGAGAGCAGCTCGGCGTTCCGCCCTACGCGCATGGTGAGCTCGCGGCCGATGAAGGGGCGGACCCCGGAGCTTCCGAGCCTGACGCGCACCTTCATCGCGCCGGCCGTCGTGAACACGCGCATCACGTCGCCCTGCAGGCTGAACTGCGTCGCCCTGCCATCGGTCTCGGCACGTGGCGCGACCGACAGCTGAAGACCGCTTTCCCGCGAGCGCCGGCACCGCGATGCCGGCGGCGAGCACCAGCGCGACGGTCAGCAGCAGCAGCTTCCTCATGGTCTCTCCCTTCTCGTGAACGACCCTTTCGCCTGTGGAAACGACGCGGCCCCCCGCTCCTTAGCGCCGGGCAGGCCATCACGCACTCCGGCCCGCGCAGAACGGCGGGCGCCGGCGCGTTCTGTGCCGAGGACGTGCTAAGGTTGACCGGCGCGGCGCGTTCCTGTACTGAGTGACGCACGCGCGGGGGACCACCGTGAGACTACAGCTGAGCATCCGACAGGGGCGCCGCCAGCACGCCGCGCAGCATGCCGCCTTCGAGGACCTCCATCGCGAGCACGCGGTCGGCATCTACAACCTCGCCGTTCGGCTCGTGGGCGACCGCGAGGACGCACGCGACATCTCACAGGACGTGCTGCTGAAGGCCTTCGAGCGTCTCGGCAAGCCGGGCGAACTCAACCAGAGGGCCTGGCTCTATCGGGTCACCGTCAACGCCTGCTACGACCATCTGCGCACTCTGCGGCGCAGGCCGCGTCGCGCGGACGGGGCGCCGGAGGCGGCCAGCGGGGTCGACGGCTTCGAGCAGGCCGAGTTGGTCAGTGCCGTCGAGGCCGCGTTGCGCCGGCTGCCCCGGCACAGCGAGCCGCACTGCTGTTGCGTGAGGTCCACGGCCTGCCGACCGGCGAGGTCGCCTTCGTGCTGGGGACCCAGCCGGATTCCGCCGCGGTGACGCTGTCCCGAGCCCGCCAGGCGTTTCGCCGGCATTTCGCGACTGTTCACGGGCCCCATGACGCGTCCGTACCGGCCGCGGCCTGGCGTGCCACCGCGGCGGCGAGCGCCAAGGCCAAAGCAGGCGCGTTCGCCCTCGGACTGTGGCTGCCGCGCCTGCACCTGCCGCAGGCGCCTCTGCCGGCCGAGCTGGAGAGCGCGCGTATGCTGAGCGCCACCTCCGCGGTGGCGAGCATCTCGGCCGGACACGGCGGCGAGGCGACCTTCGCCGTCTTGGCGCGTCTTGCCGACGCGCTGAGCACGAAGGCGGGCGTCGTCGGCGCCTCGGCGACGCTCGTCACCGGCAGCATCGGCGGCGCCTATGCGATCGAGAACGCGGCGCGAAGCTCGCACCCCGTCGCCGTCAGTCGCCAGGCCGCCGCACCCGCGAACGCTGCGACCGGCGCCTCGTCGGCCTCCAGCTCCCGGCCGCCGTCCTGCGACGGCCTCCGCGCCGCCGTCGGCGATCCCGACGCCAGCGGGCTCGCCCGCGCCGACCGCCTCACCCGTCGGCGACGCCGAGCGGCACACCGACGCCGCAGACCCTGGGCGAGACGTCGCCGACCGCCTCACCGTCGCCGAGCCCAGCCCCTCGGCGGAACCCTCGGCGACTGCGACGCCGCCCCAACGCCGTCGGCGTCGGCCGAGCCGACGCCGTCCCCGTCGCCGCAGACCTCGCCCGCACCCTGAGTCAGAAGCCGTCGTCACGGCCGGCCATCTTGCGCCGGGCGGCAGCGAGCCTCGCGTGGCGCCGGGGAGAGCGGGAATCACGGTGCAGCACAGCACGGCGAAGCGTCACCGGAGAGGGGAGTCTCGCCGGAAGGCCGTCGTACCGTCAGTAGCGCGACCTCAGCCCGAGCCTGAGGAAGGAGCGCAGGCCGTTCTCGGTGAACGCCCGCATGTTGCCCGGCTGGCGCGACGTCGACGAACGCCCGTCGTGGTCCCACGAGATGCCCTCGAACGGCAGGCCGATGGCCTGCAGCTCGAGCTTCGGCACACCGGCGGCCGGGTGCCCGGCTGAAGCGACCCGGTCGCGGCGTTGAGACAGTGGACGAGCTCATGGTACAGGCCGACGATCGGAGGCCGGCGCATCCAGAGCTCGCTGCCGTCCGCGATCGCCGTCCCGATGGGGTCGTACACGACATCGCAGGCGGAGCCGGGACCGCGCCGGCCGCTCCACCGCAGACGGCGGCCCCTAGTCACGGACCGTCGTCCAGTTCCCTGACCGCGCGGCCCACCGCTATCCGCTTGCCCGCGGCGTCCAGCGCCAGCAGGATGCGACGGCCGATGGGCGTGACAGCAGGGCCTGCACGTCGGACGAGAGACGCTGCGAGAAGGCCCCGAGCGCGGAACGCCAGGCTGCTGCCCGGGGGCAAGCCGGCGGCGTTGACTGTCTCAGCGAGACCCAGACCACGTGCGGCGGCGCCGAGCGGCCGGATGTCGCGGCGCTCGGCGAAGGTGCGCTGCGCGCCGGCGCCGCCGGCGTACTGGTCGACGCCGGCCCCGCGGCCATCAGATCGTCGCCGTCGCCGCCGGCGAACTCGTCGTCGCCCCGGCCGCCCATCAGGAGGTCATCGCCGGCGCCACCCGAGAGGGTGTCGTCTCCGAGGCCGCCGTCGAGGTAGTCGGCGCCGTCGGCGCCGGCGACCTGGTCCGCGTCGGGCCCACCGTACAGAACGTCGTCCCCGGCGCCGCCGTCGAGCACGTTCGACCGGCGCCGCCGTCCACGTATCCGGTCCGGCGCCGCCACCACCCGATCGGCGCCGCTCCGGCGAGGATCGCGACACCCCGCGCCAGCGAGGCGTTGGCGTAGATCTCGTCGTCGCCCGCGAGCGCGCTCACGACCACGCCGGCCGCGGAGCCGGCCGGCACCGTAGTCACGGTCCCGTTCGCGGTCGCCGAGTCCGATCCATCCACGAGCTGGGCGACGAGGATCACGTCGGCGCCGGCAGTCCCCGCCACGGTGATCGGCGCCGCCGCCGTGACATGCTCGACCGCGATCTCGCTGGAGGCCCAGCACACAGCGCGCGCAGCCGACGTGCCCAGCAGGCCAAGGACGGCTACGGCGGCGAGCGCCGCGACCCGCGGCTTGCGCCTTCCCTTGCTCATCCACACCCTCATCGTCCGCACGTCTGACCCCCGGC
Organism: uncultured Thermoleophilia bacterium; assembly: GCA_963707855.1. Lineage (GTDB taxonomy): Bacteria > Actinomycetota > Thermoleophilia > UBA2241 > UBA2241 > UBA2241. The sequence goes on along the minus strand of CAVPRQ010000023.1, from coordinate 168 downwards.
GCTGGCGCGCCCCCTGTGCCACAGCCCACCCGTCGTACCCCACAGAAACCTCACATCACAGCAACGTCCCGGCCACCCATGCTTCGCGCCCCGACCGCGGTCCGCGGCCACACGGGTGGAGCGCTACGGTAACGAGCCGAGCCGGAGGCCCGCCTCAGGCGCCATGGC
>CAVPRQ010000022.1:0-114237 GCA_963707855.1 uncultured Thermoleophilia bacterium | reverse complement strand
GCGGGGCGCTCGCGAGCGCCCCGCCGCCGAGTCCCCTCAGGTCTTGCGGCGCTTCGGCTTCGCCTTGTCGGGCTTGAGGACGCCCAGCTCCGTGCGCCGGCGCGGCTTGCGCGACACGTCGACGCGGCCGCGCCCGAAGGCGTCCACATGGCCCCAGCGGCCGGGGATGTCGAGCAGCTCGAGACGGCCTATGCCCTGGGGCAGGACCGGATCGACGATGAGATGCTCGCCGCTCGGCTCGAGCCCGAGCATGGTCCTCAGAAGAAGCAGCGGGGTGCCGGTCGACCAGGCCTGCGGGCTGCACGCCGTCGGGTATTGCACGGGGTACTTCGTGAGCTCGCGCGCGTAGCCGCCGAACGCCTCCGGCAGGCGGCCGTCGAAGCACTGCGCCGCGTCGAGGATGCCGGCGGCGATGCGCGCCGCCTCCTCCTTGAAGCCGTACCGGCGCAGGCCCCAGGCGATGAACGAGCAGTCGAACGGCCAGACCGTGCCGACGTGGTAGCCGATCGGGTTGTAGCGCCCCTGGCCCTCGGCGAGCGTCCGCACGCCCCACCCGCTGTACATGGCCGGCGACATGAGGTGCCGGGACACCGCCTTCGCCTTGGACTTGTCGACGATGCCGCTCCACAGCAGGTGGCCGATGTTCGAGGCCAGGGCGTCGACCTGGCTCGCCGTCGACGTCCAGGGCGAGCGCGTAGTACTGGCCGTCGTCGACCCAGAAGTCGCGGTTGAAGCGCCGTTTGAGCGCCGCGGCCTCCTTCTCGAGCCGGTCCGCGTAGGCCGGGTCGCGCCAGACCTCGCGCGCCAGCCGCGCGCCGCGCACCTTGGCGTCGTAGGCGTACCCCTGCAGCTCGCAGGTCGCGCGCGGAAAGCCGGGCAGGCGCCCGTCGCGGTACGAGATCGAGTCCCACGAGTCCTTCCAGCACTGGTTCTCGAGCCCGGAGGTCTCGTTGCGACGCTGGTAGGCGACGTAGCCGTTGCCCTGCAGGTCGGCGTAGTCGTCGATCCAGGCGAGCGCCGCCCGCGCCACCCCTTCGAGGTTGCGCACCAGCTTCGTGTCGCCGGTCCAGCGCTCGTACTCGTCGAGCAGCACGACGTAGAGCGGCGTGGCGTCGACCGAGCCGTAGTAGGGCGAGTGCGGGCGTTCCTCGAACGCGGTCATCTCGCCGAACCGTAGCTCGTGCAGGATCCGGCCCGGGTCCTCGTCGCGGAAGTCGTCGCGGCGCGAGCCCTGCCACAGCCCGAGGGCGACGAGCGTCGTGCGCGCGAGGTCGGGCGCGAAGGGCAGCGCCTGCAGGCTGGTGAAGATGCTGTCGCGACCGAACATGGTCATGAACCACGGCAGCCCCGCGGCCGGCAGGTAGTGGCCGGGCAGCGAGACCGGCGAGAAGCGCAGGGCCGCGAGGTCGACGAGGCTGCGCTGGTACGTCCGCTTGAGCGCGTCCCAGTCGCAGTCGAGCTGGGGCGCCTCGTCGAGCCAGGTCTCGAGACTGAGCTCCATGTTGGGCCGCGCCCGCTTCGCCTGGCGGCCGTACTTCGGACGCTCGACGCTCGTGCCCCGGACGCCCCGCCCGATGGCCACGTCGAGGTCGGTCGTCCACTGCCCGTGAGGCTCCACGTGCACGGCGAACGTGAAGCCGTGCTCGTCGACCGAGCAGGCCGCCGACGCCGAGATCCAGGTCTCGCGCAGGTAGGTCTCGCGGCGGTAGCCGAGGACCAGCTTGCCGTCCTCGACGCGCGCGGAGTAGTCGCCCTTCTTCTCGAGCGCGTCCTTGACCTCGAACAGGTCGGCGAAGTCGCAGGCCGCCTCGAGGCGCACCTCCAGGTCCACGGCCTTGTCGTCGTGGTTCATCACCGTCAGTTCCTCGTGGAAGCCGCCGCCCACGGCGCGCTCGCGGATGACCGACAGCTTGGCGTCGATGTACACGGTGCCGGTCCCCGGGACGAGGAAGAACCGGGTCTCGAAGTACTGCAGGTCGTCCACCGACAGCGGGTTGAGGCGCTGGCCGTTCACGGTCAGCACCCATTTGGAAAGGAACCGCGTGTCGAACGAGAAGAGGCCGGTCGGGTCGGTCGGCGACGCCTCGATGTCGCCGCGGTCGTCGCTGACGACGAAGGTGTTGCCGTCGAGGATCTTGACCTCGCTCATGACTGCCTCCTCGCGTAGCCGGCGGCGGGCACGTCGGCACCCTTCTCCTCGCCGGGCGAGAATCGCTGGAGGGCGACCAGCAGGAGCATCCTGCCCTCGACCTCGAGGGCTCCCCGCAGGATCGCCGCCATCATGTTCGCCTCGCCGCTCAGCACGGCGGTGAAGATGGCGGCGTCGCCGCGCAGGACGGCGTCGGGCTCGCCTCCTTTGCGGGCGATGGTCACCGTGCCTTTCGCGATGGTGAGGTACCAGTGGTCGGTCCGCCCGGCGTCCTCGACGTCCAGGCGGACGACGCCGCTGATGGCCGCCGGCAGGCGCCGCTCGCGCGACTGCGCCGCGATCGCCTCCAGGAGGTCCTTCATCCGTGCCGCCATGGTGCTCATCTCCTTCTAGAGGCCCTTGTTCCAGTGGGACATGCCGCCGTCGACGTAGTAGGTGCTGCCGGTGACGTACGCCGCCTCGTCCGAGGCGAGGAAGACGGCGACGGAGGCGACCTCGTCGGGCTCGCCGAGACGGCCGAGGGGGATCACGCCCTGCAGCTCGTGCAGCAGCTCGCCGTCGCCGAGGGTGCGCTTGTTGATCGGCGTGGCGATCGCGCCGGGGGCGATGTCGTTGACGGTGATGCCGTGCGGCGCCAGCTCCTGGCAGACGGTGCGCGTGAGCATGCGCATGCCGCCCTTGGAGGCCGTGTAGGTGCGTAGTGCAGGAAGGCGACGTCCTCGTGGATCGACGAGACGTTGACGATGCGGCCGCCGGCGCCGGCTCGATCATGATCCTGGCGGCCGCCTGGGCGGCGAAGAACGCGCCCTTGAGGTTGACGCCGAGGACGAGGTCGTAGTGCTCCTCGCTCACGTCGAGGAACGGCTCGCGGACCTCGACGCCGGCGTTGTTGACGAGGATGTCGAGGCGGCCGAGCGCGGCGTGCGCATCGCGCACGAGCCTCTCGGCCTCCTCCGCCTGGCCGACGTTCGCGCCCAGCGCGACCGACTTCCTGCCCAGCTTCGTCGATCTCGGCCACGACTGCGCGCGCGTTCGTCGCCGCCGTGATGGTAGTGCACCGCCACGTCGGCGCCCTCGCGGGCGAAGCGCAGGGCGATGGCCTCTCCGATGCCGCTGGAGCTGCCGGTCACGAGCGCCGCCTTGCCTTGGAGTCTCATCGCATCGTCCTTTCTCTCACGCGGGCGTCCAGTCGCGCGGCGCTGGCCGTGCCCGGCTCAACCCGCGAAGGCGTGGGTCGGCAGGCCGGCGACCCCCACGTCGAGGCGCAGCAGGGCGCCCGCGAGCGGCTGCGCGGCGCGCTCGGCGTCGCTCAGGCCTTCCCGTCGAGTGGTCACGTACAGGTCGCGCAGCTCCGGCCCCCCGAAGCAGCAGCTCGTGATCTTGGCCACCGGCAGTCGTACCTCGGCGACGAGCTCGCCGTCGGGCGAGTAGCGGTTGAGGCCCCAGCCGCCGTGCAGGGCGACCCAGACGCCGCCCTCGGCGTCGACGTTCATGCCGTCGGGGACGGCGCCCTCGACCTCGACGGCGGCCAGCGGCCGCCGGTTCTCGAGGGCGCCCGTCTCCGGGTCGAAGTCGAAGACGTCGACGCGGCGCGTCGGACTGTCGATGAAGTAGAAGTCCTGCCCCGACGGGCTCCAGCCCAAGCCGTTCGAGATCGTCGTCCCGGTGAGCACGGTCGTCACGCTCAGATTCGCGTCGACCCGGTACAGCGCGCCCAGCGGGGAACGCTCGTCGAGCGCCATGGTGCCGACCCACAGCCGCCCCGCCGCGTCGCAGGCGCCGTCGTTGGTGCGCGTGCCGGCCTGTTCGGACTCGATGGCCGCGATGAGAGGTGACCGCTCGCCGTCGAGGAGATGCAGGCCGTCGGGCAGACCGATGACGACGCCGCCCCGCCGACGCGGCAGGGCGAGACTCACGACGTCCGCGACCTGCTGCGTCGTGTTCGTCCGCGTCGCCGGATCGTAGCGGTGGACGAGCTTCGCCGGGATGTCGACCCAGAGCAGGGTCTGGGTCGCGGCATCCCAGCGTGGACCCTCGCCGAGTCCCGCTCGGGCACCGCCGGCGACCTCGAAGTCAGTGAAACGCGGCACGTGTCAAGCTTCGGCCGACGAACCCGGGATGCGGTCGCGGTTGCCCCAGGCGCCGCCGGTCCAGAAGGCGATGTCGGCGAAGATCCCGAGCGCGATCCAGATCCAGTCGAACCCGTTGATCCCCGCCGGGCTTCACGAGCACGTAGCTCATCGTCGTCCAGGGCACGAAGACGATGCCGAACATGGGCCACAGCCAGCTGCTGAAGGCGAGGTCCCAGCGCTCCGGCTGGATGGCCCACCAGATGATGCCCGCGACCCGCGGCCCGAGCAGGAAGAGCGAGGTGAAGAAGCAGCACATGGTCCCTCCAGTATGGTCGTTCAGACTCGTTCAGACCGTCGCGAAGATCTCGTGCGACAGCATGCCACCGGCGACTGTCCGCGCAGTGAAGCCGTTCTGCACCAGGATCCGCGTCGCGTAGTAGGCGCGCTGGCCCGATCGGCAGATGACGAGGATCTCACGGTCACGGGGCAGCTCGTCCAGACGCCCGCGAAGCTCATCCACCGGGATGTTGACCACCCCCGGCAGTTGCTCGAGGCGAGCTCTTCCGGATGGCGCACGTCGAGGAGGAAGCCGTCTGCCGTGGCGTCCCAGTGGACGAGCGGCATGTCGCCGCGAAGGACGTCGGCGCCGACCATCCCGGCGAAGTTGGCGGGCGACTTCGCCATGCCGAACTGGGGCGCGTAGCAGAGCTCGCACTCCTCCAGATCGTAGACGGTGCCGCCCATCTGGATGGCCATGGCGAAGGCGTCGATCCGCTTGTCGACGCCCTCCCTCCCCACGGCCTGCGCCCCGAGGAGCCGTCCGTCGGACTTGCGGAAGATGACCTTGATGGCGAGCAGGGTGGCGCCGGGGTAGTACCCCGCGTGGGAGTTCGGGTAGAGGTAGATCTTCTCGAAGTCGTCGTCGCCCAGGCGCCTGAGGGTCTTCTCGTTCACGCCGGTCCAGGCGACCGCGCCCCCGAAGGCGCCGAGGATCGCGGTGCCCTGCGTGCCGCGGAACCGCGAGTCCCGCCCGGCGATCACGTCGGCCACGATGCGACCCTGCCGGTTCGCCGGCCCCGCCAGCGCGACGAGACAGTCCTCGCCGGTCATGCAGTCCTTCTTCTCGACCGCGTCGCCGACGGCGAAGATGTCCGGGTCGCTCGTGCGCATCTGGTCGTCGACGCGGATGCCGCCGAGCTTGCCGACCTCGATGCCGGCCATCTCGGCGAGCGCGGTCTCGGGCTTCACCCCGATACCGAGGATCACGATGTCCGCCGGATACGCCGTCGCCGGATGCCGTGAGGACCTCGAGCGACCCGTCCGCCGCCTCCCGGAACCCGGACGCCGCGCTGTTCAGCAGGATCGCGCACGCCGTGCTTGTTCAGATGGCGCTCCACGTAGCGCGCCATCTCGATGTCGAGCGGCCCCATGATCTGCTCGCCGCGTTGCAGCAGCGTGACCTCGAAGCCGAGCCCGACCAGGTTCTCGGCCGTCTCGATGCCGATGAAGCCCCCGCCGACGACGACCGCGCGCAAGCTCCCTGGTGCGCGTCTGGAACCCGGTGTAGGAGTCCATGCCTGCCGACCTGCCGCGACGCTCGTCGATCCAGGCACGGATCTGGGCGGCGTCCGGCACCGTCCTCACCCCGAAGATCCCGGGAAGGTCGATCCCCGGCAGAGGCGGACGGATGGGGGCCGCCCCGGGCGACAGCACGAGCTTGTCGTAGCGCTCGGTGGTCACCTCACCGGTCGCGCGGTCCTTGAGCTGCACGGTCTTCTCGCCCGCCGCGATCCCGACCACCTCGCAGTCCGTCCGGGCGTCGACGGCGAACATGTCGCGAAAGGTATCCGTGGTGGCGACCAGCAGAGTCGACTGCTGCTCGATCACGCCCCCGATGTAGTACGGCAGGCCGCAGTTCGCGTACGAGACGTACGGACCGCGCTCCACCATGAGGATCTCGGCGTTCTCGTCGAGGCGGCGCAGGCGCGCGGCGCACGAGGCGCCGCCGGCCACGCCGCCCACGATGATCACCTTCGTGCCTGCGGGTTTGTCTGTGGGTCCCATCGTCACGTCCTTTCTCGATGTCCTGCTGCTACGTCATCGTCGGGTCTCCCTCGCTTCCGGCGGATCGCCCCAGACGAGCGTCGACGGCGGGCAGCAGGTCGGTCGCGATCGCCCGCTTGAGGACGAAGGCGTCGGCGCCGGCTTCCATCGCTGCCCGGCGCACGCTCTGCTCGTCGTGCACGCTGAGGACGATCACCTTGAGCTCGGGGCAGCGCTGCCGGACCGCTCGCAACCAGTCCAGACCGCTGTTCTGAGCCAGAGACAGATCCACGACCGCCACGTCAGGCCGCAGCCGGCTCGCGCTCTCGAGCAGCGACGCCTCGTCGGCGACCATGACCACCGCTCCGAACGCCGTCTCGAGCAAGCCGCGCACGCCTTCTGTAAGACCCTGATGGCGGTCCGCCAGCAGAACGCAACTGAGATGCTTCTCGGGCATGGGGCAGTCCCTCTCCGCTACCGTGCTCGCCACCATGCCGGTCGGCATGCGGCGTCGACTGGAGACTAGTGCGGATCCGGAGCGCTGTGACCTCGGGAAACTACCGGGCCTGTCGCTGGGAAACTACGAGGGTGCCGGAGGCTGCTGGGGCCACTCCCCACGTACGGACCGAATGGTAGACTCCGGCAACGTGGCCACGATCGATGAGACGTCGCGCTCTGCCGAGCCCCTGGGGAGCCGTCTCGAGTTCGAGACGCTGATCTCCGACCTCTCCTCGAGGTTCATCAACCTGCCGGCCGGCGAGGTGGACGGCGCGATCCAGGACGCGCTGCGCCGTGTCTGCGAGTTCCTCGGCATCGACTACGCGGTGCTCTGGCAATGGTCGGCCGCGGACGCCGGACGCCATCACGCCCACTCACGCCTACCCCGCCGAGGAAGGCTCGCGACCTCCCGAGCCGCTTCGTCGGAGCAGTTCCCCTGGACGGTAGCAGATGCGGGCCGGCCGCATGGTCGTGCTTGCCGCGCTGGAGGACCTGCCGCCTGAGGCCGCCGTCGACCTGGAGCATGCCCGCCTCGGCGGTATCAAGTCGACCTTGTGCCTGCCGCTGCGGGTGGGGGGCGAGTCGACCGTTGGCGCCCTGGCCCTCAATACCCTGCGGACGGAGCGCGACTGGCCGGACGCGCTGGTGAGGCGACTGCAACTGGTCGCGCAGGTCTTCGCCAATGCATTGGCCCGAAAGCGCGCAGACGAAGCCTTGCGGGAGAGCGAGGAGCGCCTGGCCCTGGCGGCGGACTCCGCCGAGGCGGGGCTCTGGACCCTGGATTACAGCACGGGCGTCTTCTGGGCCACTGAGAGGGCTCGGGCGATCTTCGGGTATTCGCCGGACGAGGCCGTCACGCATGGAGCGTTTCCAGGCTTCGGTGCATCCCGACGACTGGGACCTCGTTCGGGGAGCCATCGAGCGGTCCGCGCGTGCGGGCGAACCCGTCAACGTGGACTACCGGATCCTGACGGAAGACGGCGGCGAGCGCTGGATCGTGTCTCGCGGGCGACCCCACTTCACGTCGCTTTGGGAGCCGGATCGCCTGACGGGCCTCTCCATCGACATGACCGGGCGCAAACGCGGCGAAGAGGCGCTTCACATCAGCGAGGCTCGCCTGGCGGCGGGCGCTGACCTCGCAGGCCTCGCGTTCTACGAGGTGGACTTCAGCGAACGCGTCGCCATCGTCGACGACCGGTTTCGCGACGTCTGCGGTATTCCCCAGCAACGGGAGAAGGGCCTTCAGCCCGTGGAGTTCTGGATAGAGCACTTGCACCCTGACGATCGCCGACGCGTGTTGGGCCAGCGCGAGGAGCTGCACGAAGGGAGGCTGGAGCGGCTCTCCATCGAGTATCGATACCTGCATCCGGCCCATGGGGAGAAGTGGCTTCATCACGCGTCCCGCGTCACCCGGCGCGACGCCACCGGACGCGTGGTCAAGACGTTCGGCGTCCTCCGCGACATCACCGAGCGCAAGCGCGTCGAGGACGAGCTGCGCGACCTGAGCCGGCGCCTGATCGGAGCCCACGAGGAGGAGCGCGCGCTGCTCGCGCGCGAGTTGCACGACGACGTGAGTCAGCGGCTCGCCGTGCTGGCGATCGACGTCGGCCGCGCCGAGCTGGCCGCCCCGGAAGAGGCGCAGGCAGAGGCCATGACGGCGGTCCGTGAGGGACTCATGCGCCTCAGCGAAGACATCCACTCCCTGGCGTACCAGCTGCACCCGTCGGTCCTGGAGGAGCTGGGCCTGGACGAGGCGCTTCGGGCGGAATGCGAACGGCGGGGTCGTCAGGGCGTGCTCGACATCTCGGTCGACCTCGGTCCGCTGCCCGCCGTCGTAGGCAGGGACGAAGCGCTCTGCCTGTTCCGCGTGGCCCAGGAGGCGCTCAACAACGTGGCCCGCCACGCAGGTGCGCGCGCCGCGAGTGTCACTCTACGGGAGATGGACGGCGGGTTGCTCCTTGCCGTCCGTGACGACGGCGTCGGCTTCGACCTTGAGAATCCGCGAAAGGGGATGCGCCTCGGCCTCGTGGGCATGCGCGAGCGCGTGCGCCTGGTGCACGGCACGCTCGACGTCGAGAGCGCGCCCGGCCGGGGCACGACGATCGTCGCCTGGGTGCCCGCGGAAGGGAACTCGCAATGAGCTCTCCGCGCCGTCCGCGCGTGCTCCTTGCCGACGACCATCTGCTGGTCGCCGAGGCGCTCAAGAGCCTGCTCACCCCCGAGTTCGATCTGGTGGGCGTGGTGGAAGACGGGCTCGCTTTGGTCGAGGCGGCCGGGAGGCTGCGGCCGGACGTGATCGTCGCCGACGTCACCATGCCCCACCTCAACGGTATCGACGCCCTGGCGCGGTTGAGGCAGGGCGGCGATGGAGTACCCGTGGTGTTCCTCACCATGCACCGGGACGTGACCTTCGCGCGGCGCGCGCTCGAAGCCGGGGCCTCCGGATTCGTGCTCAAGCACTCGGCGTCGGTCGAGTTGATCGCCGCCCTCCACGCCGCGCTCGAGGGCAAGACGTATCTCACGCCGCAGCTCGCGGGGGAGGTCCTGGAGGCCATGAAGCAGGGGCCAGGGCAGGCCGCCGATCCGATCGCATCTCTCACACCGCGGCAACGGGAGGTCCTTCAGCTCCTGGCGGAGGGGCGCTCGGCCAAGCAGATCGCCTCGAGCCTCTCGATCTCGACCCGGACGGTGGAGTTCCACAAGTACCAGATGATGGAGACGCTAGGCCTTCACACCAACGCCGACCTGATCCACTTCGCGATCAAGAACGGCCTCGTCGAGTTCTGACCCTCCGTCCGCGAACCTCGTAGATTCCCAGCGACTCGCCCCGTAGTTTCCCGAGGTCACAGCTCTCGGGATTCCGACTAGCCTCCACTTCAGACCCACGTCAACAGGCATCGCGGCGGGTACAGTCGCGGTAGGGGACGCGCGGGGCGAGGAGCTGCACGCGCCGCGAGGACCTCTATCAGGCCGTCCAGCAGACGTCGTTGACCGCCGGGCACGCGAGGCCTGCTGAGCGTCGCCAGGGCGAAGGGGAGAGGGTGGCTTTGAGCGCAGAGAGTAGCGGTTCCGCGTACACGGAGACCCGGCCGATTCGCAGGCTCGGGCGGGGACTCCGCCGGCGCCGACGCCTGCGCGTGGGAATCACCCAGCTTTGCTACGTCCTTGCGGGCTTCGTTCTGGGGCTGCTGCTACCGCGCATCGACGTGTGGTTCACGGTGCCCCGGGCCGAGACGAGCCAGATGTTGTTCGCCGTGGGCGCGGGCCTCATCACCTTCATCGGCGTCGTCTTCTCGCTGCTGTTTCTGGTCGTCCAGTTCGGTTCGACCACGTTCACACCGCGCCTCAACCTCTTCCACAGCGCGCCGATCGTCTGGCATGCCTTCGCCTTCTACACTGGCGTGGTCGTCTTCGCGTTCGTCGCCGCCTTCAGCACGACCGGCGTCGATCATGTGACGGGCCTGGTCCCGATCGTCACAATCGTGCTCCTCCTCGTGGCGATCGCCCTCTTCCGCAGCTTGCAGATGCGTGCCTTCAGCTCGATCCAGCTCGCCTCGACGCTCGCTCAGGTCACCCAGCGCGGCCGTCAGGTCCTCGAGGGCGTGTACCCGGACAGGCCGCTGAGTGAGGCCGGCGAGGTCGAGGGTCCCCGCGCCCTGCCCGACGGCCGGCGCGAGGTGATCTGGACCGGGAGACCCGGCGTTCTCCAGGCCATCGACGTCCCGCGGATCATCAACGCCGCTCGCGATGCCGACGCCGCGGTCGAGATCGTGGTCCCCTTCGGCGAGACGGCGCAACAGCAGGCCCCGGTGGCTGTCGTCCACGGGTCCGCGGACCCGTCGCTGGACGCCGTGGTGGTGAAGGCGATCCGGACCGGTGCGGAGCGCACCTTCGAGCAGGACCCCGCACTCGCATTCCGTGTACTCGCCGACATCGCGCTGCGCGCAGTGTCGGCGGCCATCAACGACCCGACCACGGCCGTCCAGGTCCTCGACAGCGAGGAGAGCCTGCTGCGGATGCTCATCGGGCGCGACCTCGAGGTCGGCGAGATCACGGGGCCGAAAGGCAACGCGCGCGTGCTTCTTCTTCTCCCGGACTGGGAGGACTACGTGGCCCTGTCCGTCGACGAGCTCATCGACATGGGTGCCGGTCACGCACAGGTCCGGCGGCGCCTCGAGCGCCTGCTGCGTGACCTGATCGCGCTGGCACCCGCAAGTCGCCGCGCGCCGCTGCAGACGCGTCTCGACGCTCTCGAGAGCGGGCGGCCGTCGGCCCAGCTGGACACGCCGACGGCCACCGCATGAGCGATCGGGGGACCATGGACGCGATCGTTCCGCGCTGGGAGTGGCGCACATTCGGGTCGGACTTCGGGGCGGCCGACGCGACGTTCGCCAGCCTCGAGCCCGAGCTCACCCAAGAGAGCGACGAGATCTACTTGCTCTCGCCGGGCGCGCACGCGTCGGTGAAGCTCCGCGCCGGCCTCATGGACGTGAAGCAGCTCACGCAGGTCGGCGAAGCCGGCTTGGAGCAGTGGCGGCCCACCATGAAGGCGGCGTTCCCTCTGCCCTGGGGCGAGGCCGACAAGGTCTGCGCGGCGCTACGCGTGAGCACGCCGCCCCCGGGTACGGATGCCTTCTCGGCTGATGAGTTCCTGACGATGCTCGTCGCCCCGGAGTGCGGCGTGCGCACGGTCGCGGTCCACAAGCGCCGCCTGCACTACACCGTCAATGGGTGCATGTCGGAGGTGACCGAGGTGGTCGCGGAGGGGAAGAAGGTGCGAACGCTGGCCATCGAGTCGGAAGACGCCGACCGAGTGATCGCCGCCGTGCGGGAGCTCGGGCTCGCCGACCGCTCGAACACAAGCTACCCGCGATGGCTCAAGGCCACCGTCGGCATGGAAGGCTGAGGCGGCCCACATGCCCGTCTATGCGGTCATCGACGTCGGCACCAACTCGGTCAAGTCCCACATCGGGGAGCGGCGCGCGGACGGCTCGTGGGTCACGATCGTCGACCGCGCCGAGGTCACGCGCCTCGGCGAGGGCATCGCGGAGACGGGCGACATCGCGCCGGCGGCGATCGCGCGGACCGTCGAGGCCATCGCCGGCATGGCCGACGAGGCGCGGCGGCACCACGCTTCGGCCCTGGTCGCCGTCGGGACCATGGGGCTGCGCAGCGCGGGCAACAGCGACGGCTTCATCGCCCGCGTGCGGGAGCGGTGCGGCGTCACCATCGAGGTGATCCCTGGGAAGGAAGAAGGACGGCTCGCCTATCTGGCGGCGAAGGCCGGAATCGGCCTCGCCGAGGGACGCCTGGTCGTGTTCGACACCGGCGGCGGCAGCACCCAGTTCACCTTCGGCCGCGGCGACGAGGTGGACGAGCAGTTCAGCCTGAACATCGGCGCCGCGCGCCTCACCGCGCAGTTCGGGCTCGGCGGCCCCATCACCCGCGAACGGCTGGACGAGGCGCTGGCCGCCATCTCCAGCGAGTTCGGCCGCCTCGACGGCGTCCCGTCCCCGGACGCGCTCGTCGGCATAGGCGGCGCCGTCACCAGCATGACCGCGGTGATGCTCGGTCTGTCACCCTACGACCCGGACGTCGTGCAAGGCACCGTGCTCAGTCGCGCCGCGGTCGAGCGCCAGATCGAGCTCTACCATACGCGCGACGTCGAGGCGCGCCGGCAGATCGTCGGCCTGCAGCTCAAGCGCGCCGACGTCATCCTCGCCGGCGCGTGCGTGGTGCGCACCGTCATGGACAAGCTGGGAAGGGACGCCCTGACCGTGAGCGACCGGGGGCTGCGGCATGGCGTGCTGCTCGAACGCTTCGGCTGAGTCGGTGCGCCGTCGCGTATCGTCCCCTTGCGCGCACGGTGGTCACGGGACATCATGCGCACACGGTAACCCTTCGGTAATGAATATGGCTTCGCGACGCCACGGTCCGCGCGAGGCTCCAGCGGGGCGCTACAGGATAGCGTGCCGGGCGAAAGGAGAGAGGCGATGACCCCCAAGGCGGCCCAAGGCGGGCTCGACACCGAGCAATTCGCGACGTTGCTGGAGCTCGTCAAGGGCTCGAAGAGCGTCGAGATGAAGCTGACGATCCCCCAGGAGAGCACCCGCGCGGCGATCGAGGCACTGGGCCTCGATCCGCTCGACGGGCAGATCCGGCTGGTGACCTTCTTCGACACCCCTGACCTCGCCCTCAACCAGGCCGGCGTCGTGGTGCGCGCCCGCCGCATCCAGGGCAAGGGCGCCGACTCCGTGGTCAAGCTGCGCCCGGTCGTGCCCGACGAGCTCCCCGCCAAGCTGCGCCGCCTGCCCACCTTCGGCATCGAGGTCGACGCCATGCCCGGCGGCTTCGTCTGCTCGGCGTCCTTCAAGGGCGTCGCCGACCCCGGCAAGGCGAAGCTGGTCGGTTTCGGACAAGCCCCCGTGCGCAAGGCGTTCAACAAGGAGCAGCGTGCCTTCTACAAGGCCCACGCCCCGGAAGGCCTCGAGCTCGACGACCTCTCGGCCCTCGGCCCGATCTTCGTGGTCAAGGTGCCGTTCACGCCCAAGGAGCTCGCCCACAAGCTCGTCGCCGAGCTGTGGCTCTACCCTGATGGCAGCCGCATCTTCGAGCTCTCCACGAAGTGCGCCCCGCCCGAACTGATGGAGGCCTACGCCGACGTGCGCCACTTCCTGATCGAGCGCGGCGTCGACCGCCAGGGCGAGCAGCAGACGAAGACGAAGCGCGCCCTCGAGTACTTCGCCAAGGGCCTCAAGACGGCCAAGGCCTCGTAGTTTCTCAGCGCCGAATCCCGTAGTTTCCCGAGGTCACAGCCTCTCAGGTCCCGGCTAGTCTCCACACGGCGCCCCATCGCCGGGACGCCGCGGCAGCCACGTCCCTCGCCGGCCTGACGTCCGGAGCGGCGTGGAAACCAGGCAGCAGGAGGGCCGACCATGGCACCCCCCGAAGGATCAGCCTCGCCGCCGAAGCACGAGGTGCCCGAGAAGAAGCAGACGTCGCTGGGGCTCTACGTGACGGCGCGGGAGGCCTACGAGATGTGGAAGGCGGCGCCGGGACAGGTCCACGTCATCGACGTCCGCACCCCCGAGGAGTACGTGTTCGTCGGCCACGCGGAGATGGCGCGCAACATCCCGCTCGTCTTCATGCGCTACCAGTGGGACGCGCGAGAAGGACGAGCCCGTCGTCGAGCCCAACGCCGAGTTCGTCGCCAAGGTGCAGGCGCTGCACGCCGCCGGCGACACGCTCCTCCTCATCTGCCGCTCCGGCGGGCCGCAGCGCCTGGGCGGTCAACTTCCTCGCCAAGGCCGGCTTCACCAACGCCTACAACGTCATCGACGGCACCGAGGGCGACAAGGTCGACGACCCCGGCAGCGCCTACCACGGCAAGCGGATGCGGAACGGCTGGAAGAACTCAGGCGCCCCCTGGACGTACGACTGCGATCCAGACCTGCTCTGGACCGCCTAGCCCGTCACGAGAGATCCCCAGGAAAGGAACCAGATATGGCTGAGACAGAGAGAGACCAGCACCACCGTGCCCCTGAACTGGAACGAAGTGTGGTTCACCAACTGCCCCATGGTGTCCGCCAACAACGTGGACCAGGAGCTTGGCTGGTGCCGCGAGGAGCTCAAGAAGATCGGCGTGGAGTATGCCTACTTCCGCCACGCGCCCGAGAACAACTGGTACCCGCACTACGTCCACAACCTGGACAACCTGATCCGCTTCGGAGGCCTGTATCCCCCGATCCACGTCCACGCCGACATCCGGCGCACCGTGCTGTTGGGGGCGACGTGGGTCTACGAGGGCGGCGTGATGCAGGTGCGCGCCCGCGACAAGATCTTTCGGTGAAGGACCTGAAGGGCAAGAAGATCGGTCTCACCAAGAGCCTCAACACCATCAAGAACGACTGGTGGCGCATCCAGGAGCACATGGGCATCGAGAACATCCTGATGCTGAACGACATGACCATGGACGACATCGAGCTCGTCGAGTTCCCGTACCCGGACGACTGGTACGACAAGCCCGAGATGCTGACCCCGCCGATGAACAACCCTTCGGAACTGTGGATGCGGCGTGACCACAAGCACGACTATGCCTTCCGGCCGTTGGAGAAGGCACTGCTCGCGGGCAAGGTCGATGCGATCTACAACCAGATGGGGCAACTGGGACAACTCTCCGAGGCCACGGGCGAGATCAAGGCCATCTTCGACCTGTCCAGGCTCCCGGACTGGACGATCCAGGTGGCGAACACCCCCGCGGTCATCACCTGCACCGACGTGATGGCCGACGAGCACCCCGAACTCGTCATCGCCTACATGAAGGCCATGGTCAAGGTGGGCCTCTGGGCGAACCGCAACAAGCATGCCGCCGCGGAGATCCTCAATCGCCAGACCTTCTACCTGGACGCCGAGCACACCTACAAGGGCATCAAGGACGTCGACATGGTGCCGAGCCTGAGCGCCCAGAACCTGGAGTGCGTCAAGATCGGCAAGGACTTCATGTTCAGCCACGGCTACATCAAGAACGACTTCGATGTGGACGCGTGGGCGCGGCCGGAGTTCCTCGAGCAGGCGGCGACCGAAGTCCTCAAGGAAGAGTGGCAGCGCAGGAGCTGGAGCAAGCTGCCCCACGGAGGCGGGCTCGAGGTGGAAGGCACGCGGCTCGGGTAGTCGTTTCCGCTCGCTTCCGATCACAGTCAAGGGCGGCGGGGCCAGCCAAGCCGGTCCCGCCGCCATCCTCATTCATCCCACACTTCGGAGGACGACGTGAGCGACAACGACGACACGCGCATGAAGCGGCTCGGCTATCGTCCGCCGCTCGACGCCGCGGAACCCGATGAACTTGTGCTCGTTGACTACGTCTCCGACGGGCGCGTGGCCATCGTCACCCTGAACCGTCCCCATGCCGACAACGCGGTAACGACGGAACTGGCAGCGCAGCTCATCGAGGTTCTCGAGACCATCGCGGCACGTTCTTCAGTGCGTGTCGCCATCATCACGGGCGCCGGCGACCGGGCCTTCTCCGTCGGCGGCGACCTCTACCAGCGCAAGGAGATGACGAAGGAGCAGTGGCTTCGCCAGCGCCAGGTCTTCGATCGCGTTCTCTACACGCTGCGCCAGCTACGGAAGCCGATCATCGCCGCAGTCCACGGGATGGCTTACGGCGGTGGGAACGAGATCGCCATCAGCTGTGACTTCATCATCGCATCAGAAGATGCCGTCTTTGGTCAGCCAGAGGCGATGGTCGGTCTTGTCCGCCGGTGGCGGCGCGCCGGTCTTCCTTCCCCGCGTGCTTCCGCCGGGCAAGGCCATCCAGATGCTGCATGACCGGAGAACCGATCACTGCACAGGAGGCCCACCGGCTCGGCATGGTCAACGAAGTCCATCCCGGAAGCCGAGCTGATGGACGCTGTTCTCGCCATCGCGGAGAGAATCGCTGACAACTCGCCCACGGCCGTGCAGTCGGTCAAGCGTGCCGTCAAGATGGGGCAGGGAGAGACTGTCGAGCAGGCCATCGAGATCATGATGGATCAGCACTGGCGCTCTGTAATCCACCCCGATCGCTTCGAGGGCATCAAAGCCTACACCGAAGGCCGCGAGCCGACGTATCCGGATCCTGGCTTCTGATGCGCGGGCCTACGCTCTCGGCGACGCGACCGGGCTGCCACATCTGTGAGCCTCAGCCCAACGCCGCGACTCTCGCCCGCGCAAGGACGTCGAAAGGACGGCAGAGATGACCTCAACGGAGTTCTTCTCCGCCATCGCCGCGCTGTCTGGCGTGACGTTCGTCGTCGCCGGCATGCTGGGGACAGGGTTGAGCCTCACCGTGGCGCAGGTTCTGGCACCGCTCAGGAATCGTCGTCTGGTGATCCTGGCGCTGCTCGCGAACTTCGTGCTCGTACCGCTGCTCGCCTACGTGATCACGCTGGTGGTCCCTCTCGACGAGCCGCTGCAGATCGGATTGATCGTGCTGGCGTCGGTGGCGGGTGCGCCGTTCCTGGTCAAGGAGGTCCAGGCCTCGAAGGGTGACCTTCCGCTGGGCGTCGGGCTGATGTTCCTGCTGATGGTCGTGACCATCTTCTACGTGCCCCTCGTCCTGCCGCTGCTCCTGCCGGGCGTCGAGGTGAATGCCTGGGACATCGCCAAGTCGCTGATCGTGACCATGCTGATCCCGCATCGTGCTGGGCCTCATGTACCGGGCGCATTCCCCGGAGGGCGCGGCGCACTGGGGCCGCGTGATGAACAAGGCGTCCGGTCTCGCGCTGCTCGTCTTGCTGGTGACCGGGGTGGGGCTGAACGCGACCAACATCATCGGCCTCATCGGCTCGGGCGGCTTTCTGGCGCTGCTTCTGTTCGTCGTCGGGTCGTTCGCCATCGGCTTCCTCATGGGGGGCCGCGATCCAGGCGCCCGCAGCGTGCTGGGGCTGGGCACGGCGCAGCGCAACGTCGCCGCCGCCATCCTGGTCACCACCATCAACTTCCCCGGCACCACCACGCTCCCGTTCGTGCTGGTGGCGTCTATCGTCTTGCCGCTGATCCTGCTGCCGACGGCGAAGCGGTTGGGCAGAAGCGAAGGAGCCGGCGCGCGGCCGGTCGAGAGCAACGCGGTGAGCGGCGGTCCCCGACGCTCCGGTCACTTCGAATGGCGTCGCTCACTGGGTACAATGCCGTGACCCCTTGGTTACCGACCGCCCGATGTGTGGGGCGGTGTGCGATCGGGGCGCGAGCGCCATCAGAGGCGCGACGACACAACGAGGATCGGAGACGCCGATGAACGACACTGCCATGGACGAACTGGGGCCGATCGACTACCTGGTGGTCGAGTTCCCCGCCGGTAAGGCCGCCTTCACGGGAGAGATGGGGGACAAGCTCAAGGCGCTGGTCGAAGCCGGCACGATCCGGGTGCTCGACATGCTCATCATCACCAAGGAGGCCGACGGCGCGGTCGACGCCTTCGAGGTCCACGACTTCGAGGGCGACGACGTCGGCGCGCTGCGCGAGTTCGGCGCCGAGCTCGCCGAGCTGCTCTCCGAGGAGGACGTCGGCCACATCGCCGCGGCGCTCGAGCCCGGCACCGTGGCCGCGGCGCTGGTCTGGGAGAACACCTGGGCGGCGCCGTTCGCCAGCTCGATCCGCCGCTCGGGCGGCCAGCTCGTCGCCAGCGGCCGCATCCCCATGCAGGCGATCCTCGCCGCCGTCGAGGCGAAAGAGGACGCGGCACAGACGGAAGGAGCCTGAGATGCCTCTTGGACCAGGACGCAGAGGACCTGGCGTGATCGGCCGACCGGTCGCGCGCACGGCCGCCGTGGTCGCCGTGGCCACGCCCGGCCGCGGCGCGCCCGGGCCGGGTATCAGGCGGGGACCGGGCATCGGCGCGCCGGGCATAGGCGTGAGGCCGGGCCCGGGACCGGGAGGACTCGGCCCCGGACGCTGAGACACGCGACGCACCGTGACGGGCGGGGCCGAGTGCACTGAGCTGGCGAAACGAGTCCTGAGAGGGGAGGGCGTTCACGCCCTCCCCTCTCGTCCGTCCTAGGATGCCCAACATGTCCTCGCCTTCTCCGACCGTACTGTGAACGACACAGAAGCATCGACGGCTCGGCGGCTGTCGAACCACCTGCCCATCCTGGGCTGGTTGCCCGGCTACAAGCGGACGTGGCTGCGAACCGACCTGGTCGCCGGGCTGACGATCGTGCGCCCTGCTGGTCCCCGAGGGCATGGCCTACGCGCAGATGGCCGGGGTCCCGCCCCAGACCGCCTTCTACGCCGCTCCGATCGGCCTGCTCGCGTTCGCCGTCTTCGGCTCGTCGCGCCACCTGGTGGTGGCCGTGTCGTCTGTCATCGCCACGATGTCCTTCGCGACCGTCAGCCTGATCGCAGCACCGGACTCGCCGGACTTCATCGTGCTCACCGCGGCGCTCGCCCTGCTGGCCGGCGTGGTCTCCGTCGTCGCGCGGCCTGCTCAAGATGGGCCGCGTGGCGCAGTTCTTCTCGGAGTCGGTCCTGCGTGGGGTTCGTCACCGGCCTCGCGCTCCTCATCATCGTCAAGCAGCTGCCCAAGCTGCTCGGCATCGAGGGCGGGGAAGGCAACGCCTGGCAGCGCCTGTACGAGCTCGTCGATCCACTTGCCGCGAGACCCACCTCGCCCACGCTTGTCACCGGCGTGCTGTGCCTGGTCCTGCTCGTCGTGCTCGAGCACTTCTACCACCGCATCCCCGCCGCGCTGGTCGCGCTGGTCTTCGGTATCGCCATCTCGGCCGCGTTCGGGCTCGAAGGCCGCGGCGTGGAGGTCGTGGGCGAGATCCCCTCGGGACTGGCGGCGCCCAGCTGGCCCGACGTCGCTCTGAACGAGTGGTGGCTGCTCCTGCCGGGCGCCATGGGGCTTGCCCTGGTCAACTTCGCCGAAGCCATCGGCCCGTCGCGCAGCTTCGCGTCAGCGCACAGGTACGAGATCAGCGCGGACCAGGAACTGATCGGGCTCGGCGCCGCCAACGTCGGCGCCGGGCTCTTCCAGGGCTTCCCCATCGGCTCCAGCCTCTCCAAGTCGGCGGCCAACGACCGGGCCGGGGCGCACAGCCAGATGTCGGGGATCATCGCCGCTGCCGCCACCGCGGTCGTGGCGCTGTTCTTCACGCAGTGGTTCGCCGCGCTACCCGAAGCGACGCTGGGGGCGATCGTCATCGTGGCCGTCTCGAGCATGGTGAAGGTCGCCAAGATGAAGCACCTGTACCGTGTGCGGCACGCCGACTTCGCGCTGGCGTTGGTCGCCCTGCTGGCCGTGCTCACCGTCGAGACACTCGAAGCGTTGCTTATCGCCGTGATCGTCTCGCTGCTCGCTCTGGTCTGGCGGGTCAGCCAGCCCAGGCTGGCCGTGCTGGGGCGCGAGCCCGACACCCTGGTGTTCAGCGACGTCGGGAGGCACCCGGAGAACACGACCGTGCCGGGCCTGCTGATCGTCCGGCCCGAGAACGGCCTGTTCTTCGCGAACGCCGAAGGGATCGCCGAGGCGATCCTGGGCGAGACGCGATCCGGCGCCGAGCCCGTGAGGGCGGTGCTGCTCGACCTGGGCGCGACGACCGACCTTGACGTGCCCAGCGCGGACGTGCTGGCGCGTATGGCCGAGGAGCTGAGCGGCAGCGACGTCCGCCTCATGCTGACGCGCGTGATCGCGCCCGTGCTCGGAGATGATGGAGCGCGCCGGCGTCATGGAGGAGATCGGTCCGGAGGACGTCTTCGTCCGCCCGCCCGAGGCGATCCTGGACTACCTCTCGTCCCAGTACGATGCCGCCGGTGTCCAGGAGCTGCTTCGGAGCGCGGTCATCAGGGTGCGCGTGCTGCTGCAGGCGCACGTGTCGAACGTCCCGGTCGAGCGACAGGCCGCGCTCGCCGAGATCCTGAGGAATCTGGACGAGGCGATCGAGCGCAGCGGCACCTCCGGCCCGGAAGCCTCGTAGATCCTCAGCCACGAGCCCCGTAGTTTCCCGAGGTCACAGCCCTCCGGACGCCGGCTAGTCTCCAGCCGAGGCTGCCGGCGACCGCCGGCGCCTGTCAGAGACTCGAGCGGAGGTATGGAGACATGAACAAGGGACTCGGCTGGATCATGTTCGCGTGGGTCATGCTGCTCACCGCGGGGATCATGAACATCATCGACGGTGTCGTCGCCCTCGGCCGGACGAAGTTCTGGACGGACTACGGCGCCGTGTACGTCTACGGCGACCTGCGCACCTGGGGCTGGATCGTCCTCATCTGGGGCATCGTCCTCTGCTTCGCCGCGGCCAGCGTCTGGAGGGGCGGCGGCTTCGGCCGCTGGCTCGGCATCTTCGCCGCGGCCCTCAACCTCTTCCTGCAGATGTTCTTCATCCCGGCCTATCCGTTCTGGGCGCTCACGATCATAGTGCTCGACGTCCTCGTGATCTACGGGCTCACCGTGTACGGCGGGACCGCGGAGGACTGACCTCAGAGCACCGCGGCCTCGAGGCGGGCGCAGCCTCCGGCGGGGGAGGGGCACGCAGCCCCTCCCCCGCCGGTCCGATGATCCCGGCGGAATCAGTCGCTTCGATGCAGCCAGCGCCGCAGCGTCTCCACCGGGAGGAGCAAGAAGACGCCGATCAGGACGTACAGGGCTCACGGCGAGATACGGCGAGAAGAGGCCGCACACGATCGCCACGGCGTAGAGAACGAGGCTCGGGGCGAGCTGGTAGCGGATCCTGCTCTCTTCGGTGCGTTCCTCCGCGACGTCATCGCCGAAGAGGCCCTCGCGCTCGGCGTAGCGCCCCAGCCCGAGCAGCACCAGGCTTATCAGGAAGAGCGCGACGCCGAAGAAGGCGACCGCGACCTGCTCTCCCCCCTGTTTGTCGTCGACGGTGCTCAGGTACTCCGACATGACGCTCGTCGGGAAGGGCAGGAAGCCGACGAGCAGCAGGAGCAGCAGGTTCAGCCGCTGGAACCCGGAATCGACGTGGTCGAGGGCCTCGGTGAGGGCGCTGTGCTCGATCCAGGCGATGCCGATGGTCATGAAGGCGATGAAGTAGGCGAGGTAGGTCGGGCGCTCGCGGAGGAGCTCTTCGAGAAGATGGTCGCCGGAGACCTGTGGTACCGCGATCTCGAGGACCAGCAGCGTGATCGCGATCGCGAAGACCCCGTCACTGAACGCCTCGAGCCGGCCTTTCGCTCTGTCTCCGGAACGTGTGACTACCCGTTTCATGCGCAGAGCCTCCTGTGGCTTCTCGGTGAGGCGCTCCGATGCCCCGATCCGAGGCCCCTCAGAGCTCCCGCGGCGTCGGCATGCCCGCTATGGTAACCGCCTGGTGAAGAACATCAATCCGGCACGTCGCCGGGCTGACCCGGGTGCCCGCGCGACCCGCCGTGTTCGCCGGACCATCCGCGACGGCGCTGCCATCCCGCGAGGGCGTGCGCCTGAGGCAGCGTCGCCTGCGCCAGCCCCCGGTACTGCGCGTAGAGCTCGTCGTACGTCTCGCGCAGCGCGACGCAGGGCTCGACGGTCGCACCAGGGGCGGGCCAGGCGTCGGCGAGCGTCGCGGCGCCGGCGGCGACGGCCGCGAAGAAGGCCGCGCCCACGCCCGCACCTGACCCGCCGTGGCGGACCTCCTGGGCGAGCCCCGTCACGTCCGAGACGATCTGCGGCCACAGCGGGTCCGACGTCCCGCCTCCGCTGCTTCGCAGACGCGCAGATCGTCGCGCCGGCCTCGCCCATCGTCTCGAGGTCCTGGCGCACGGCGAACGCCGTGGCCTCCAAGCAGAGCGCGGAAGAGGTGGCCCCGCCGTGCGCCGCGGTGAGCCCGAAGAGCGCGCCGCGCAGGTCGGGGTCGAACAGCGGCGCGCGCTCGCCGGCGAAGTAGGGCAGGGCGAGGAGGCCGCCGGCGCCGGGCCCGGCGCCGGCGGCCTCCTCGTACAGCTCGTCGAACGACGCCCCGCCGGTGAGCTCGCGCAGCCACGCCATGAGCGCCCCTGCCGAGCCCACCCCGGCGGCGACGTTCAGCGCGCCGGGCGCGAACCCGACGGTGCCCCACAGACGCCGGTCGAGGCGCGCCGGCGTATGGACCTCGGTCACGAACATGCTGGTGCCGTACACGAGCAGACCCTCGCCCGGCCCGCGCAGGCCCGAGGCGGCCACCTCGGCCCACGAGTCGACCGTGCCGCCGGCCACGGGGATGCCTTCGGGCAGCCCCGTCGCGGCGGCCGCCTCGCGGCTCAGCCGCCCGCTGGTCTCGTGCGGCCAGACCAGGCGCGGCAGCGCCAGTCCTGGGGCGACGACGTCGGTCCACTCCCCGATCCACTCGTTCCGCGACACGTCGTAGAGGGGCGCCCAGTGGCTGGCGCTGTGATGGTCGAGGACGTACTCGCCGGTCAGGCGGAAGACGAGGTACGAGCCCGCGCCGAAGACGTGCCGCGCGGCGGCCCACACCTCGGGCTCGCGCTCGGCGAGCCAGCGGAGCTTCGGCCCCACCGACTGGCTCGAGAGCACCGAGCCGCAGCGCGCGAGGATCTCGTCCGCCCCGAGCTCGGCGGTCAGGCGCTCGATCTGCTCTCGCGCCCGCGTGTCGATGCCGTAGAGGATCGCGGGGCGCAGAGGGAGCCCGTCGCCGTCGGCCGGCAGGAGACACGGTCCGAGGCCGCAGATCCCCACTGCGGTCACGCGCGCCGCGCGCCCGTCCGCCAGCCGGCGGCAGGCCTCGGCGACGCTGTCCCACCAGTCGCGCTCGGCGTCCTGCTCGGCCCAACCGGGTCGCGGTCGCGAGATGGTGTGCGGCAGTTCGACGACGGCCTCGGTCCTTCCGCTGGCGTCCACGAGCACCCCCTTGGTGCTCGAGGACCCGACATCGAGGCCGAGGAACAGCGCGTCGGTCACCCCTCACCGCCAGCTTCGTCGACGCCCGCCGACTGCGCCCGCCGCCGGCGCACGCGGTGCACGATGTAGATGACCAGTGCCGGGATCGCCGACGCGGCAACGATGACGGCGAGCGCGACGGCGAGGTAGTCCTGGACCCATGCGTAGCTACCGAACCAGTAGCCCGCGCCGAGGAAGATCGTCACCCAGAGCCCCGAGGCGATGGCGGCGAAGAACATGAGCCGGTGGATCTCCATCCCGGCGACGCCGGCGGTGAACGGCGCCAGCGTCCGCACCACCGGCAGGAAGCGCGCGAACACGATCGCCATGCCGCCGTGCCGCTCGTAGAACTCGGTCGCCTGCGCCACGTGCTCGGGCTTCAGATAGCGCCGCGGCTTGGCCAGAAGGTGCCGCCCGACGTAGCGCCCGATGAGGTAGTTGCAGACGTCGCCGAGAAAGGCCGCCGCGAACAGGACCGGCGCGAGAATCGAGGATGTTGAGGATTCGCCGACCGGCGAGCGTGCCGCTCGTCAGGAGCAGCGACTCGCCGGGCAGCCACGGCATGACCACCAGGCCGGTCTCGGCGAAGATCACGGCGGCGATCGCCCCGTAGACCCACGGACCGAGCTTGTCGACGAGCTCGGCCAGGTAGACGTCCATGTTGAGGACGTAGTTGACGAAGCGGTCGATCATGTCCCCGGCCTACCCCGCCGACGCGCGCGCCGCCCGGACGTCCCGGGCGCGCGGCATCACGTCGCCTGCGGCTGCTCCGCTGCGCCGACCGGCGGCTGCCCCTGCGTCTCGTCCGCCCGCTTCGCCAGCACGCCGCGCGCCGTGAACACCGTGCGGTAGCGGTCGAACAGCACCGTGATCACGCGTGAACAGGAAGACGAAGAAGAGCCTGGTGCCCAGCGGCCCGCGCTGCTCGATCGTGCCCAGCACGCGCTCGAACAGGAGCAGGATCCCGACGATGCCGTAGTTGACGACGAACATGACGACCAGCTCGATCGCCACCGAGCTCCATTCCCGGCCGCGGCGCGCGAGCCACTGGCTGACGAAGGCGTTGACGATCACGAACGCCCGCGACGAACAGCAGGACGCTGATGCTCTTCACGTCGTCGCTGACCAGGTACTGCGCGAAGATCACGCTGATCAGGCCGGTGAGCACGATCTTCTCGAGCAGGGCGCGGTCGAAGATGCCCTCGGCGGCCCGCGCCGTGCGGTAGAGCTCCGTGCCCTGGCACTCGGGCGGCAGCGGCTCGGCCTTGAGACGGATGCCGTGGTCGCCGGCCGGCGCCTTGCGCGTCACGATCCAGTAGATGAGGGCCAGGAGCGCCACGACGGCGACGATGGCGAACACCAGCACCTCGGGGGCGTTGCTGATCGCCTCGCTCCACGAGGCGTCGGCGCTCACGCCGAAGAGCTCCTCTTGATGGCGTCGGTCATGTCCTTCTGGGCGATGTGGATCCAGTACTCCTGCGGCAGCTTGATGAAGATCCAGATCGCGGCGATGGAGAGGATCACCGTCCACTTGCCCATGCGCATCGTGTTCCAGCGCATGCGCACGGCCTCGACGAAGTCCCAGAAGTACTCGAACGTGTTCGGGAAGATGAAGAGGATCGCGCGCACCTGCGAGAGCTCGAAGATGACGACGCCGACGAGCCGGTAGTAGTACAGGAAGAAGCTGCCCTTGAAGGCGATCGGGTTCACCCAGTTGCGCATCGTCGCCATGTACATGATCGCAAGGTAGTAGATGTCGAGCGACTTGTCGTACGACTGGTAGCCCTCGAGCGGGATGGCGGGGAACTGCTGGAAGATGCTCTGGTCGATCGAGTCGACGAGCATGCAGGCGACGGCGGCCGGCAGCGGCCAGTAGGGGATCGCGAACGGCAGAAGCAGGCGCGTGCCGACGACGAGGATGACGACCGTCCACTCCTCTAGCGCCCATCTCGTCCCCCCAGTCGCTGATGCGGTCCGCCGCCTCGGCGGCACGGTTCGCCGGCGGCGATCGCTCACGCCGAGGGCCGTCCGCGCCGCTTTCATGGCACGTGTTGCGCGCCAGTATACCCGCGACCCGGCCGTGGACCAGCGGGTCAGGTCGCGAGCCGGGCGGCGCGCGCCTCCGGTCGCCCGGGCGACACCGCGTCAGTCTCCGCCGATCTCCCCCCGCAGGGTCGCCGCGATCGCCTCCGGCGTCTCGAAGATCAGCTCGCCGCCGAGCTGCTTCTGCAGGAAGTAGTCGTCGGTGCGGTAGTCGGGCTTGAAGGCCGAGCGGGCGATGACGCGCAGCACGACCGGGTGACCCACGTCGTCAGCGTCCGTCAGCGGGCCGCCATAGAGCGTGAAGTTGAAGGCAGACAGGCTTTCACGCTCGTACCAGGCAAGGACCTTCGACAGGCCGTCGGCGAGCGCCGCCACCTGCTCGGCGCCCAGCGCCGAGACCCTGGCGGCGCCCGGCACGACGGCGATGACCTCGCGGTTGCCCAGCGGCGCGAACGGCACCAGCCAGGTGCAGCCGGCGCGCTCGGCGACGAAGCGCTCGCCGAGCGCGCGCTCCTCGTCGACCAGCGTCCGCCAGTACGAGGCGCCGTGCTCGCGCCTGAACGCCGCCGAGCGCTCCCACGTCAGCCGCACGAGCCACGGCACCGCAGGGCCCCCGAACACCTGGAAGTGCGCGTGCACCAGGCTGGCGCCGGCGGGCAGCATGTGGTTGCAGCACAGCTCGAGGTGCTCGAGGCCGGGGTAGGCGCGTTCGGCGCGGCCGGCGAAGTCGACCGCCGCGCCGAGTCCCTCCTCCAGAAGGTCGGGCGTGAACTCCGACGGACGGATGAAGTGCCTTTCGGGATACGTCACCACGGCGTGCAGCGCGGCGAGCGGGAACAGGTTCGGGAAGACGAGCGCGCGACCGCGCCGCAGCCGCCCGCCTTCGACCACGTCCTCGGGGTACCGCGGCGTCGTGTCCATCACCTTCTCGGGGCAGAAGAAGCAGCCCTCGCGCGAACGCCGCGCGAGGTCCTCGGCGTGCCCCCAGTCGGTCTTGCCGAAGAACATCTCCTCCTTGGTCGCGAGCTCGGAGGATGAGGTCGCCGTCGCCCCGGTGAGCGGGTCGCGGCGCACCTCGATGGTCTGCTCCGCGAACTCCATCCCGGCCAAGGGACTGAAGAAGCCCGCCTTCTCGACGCTGCGCTCGAACCGGATGAGACCCATGCGACCCTCCACGCCGTGGTGTGTTCCGCCCGATGCTACGGCGCGGTGGACGACGCGGCAACGCCTTCATCCTTGGCAAGATCGTCAACGGTGACGGCACGCCGGCCGGCGTGCGAAGGGGCCGCAGCGGCGAGAGCCGTTGCGGCCCCTTTCTTCTTCTCTTCACGTCCTCGCTCGCGCATGCGACGCATCGCTCACGGACGGTCGCCCACGCACACTCATCGGAGGAGCGCGCGGTACACTACGATCTCGCGCGAGCACAGCGCGTCGTGAAGGTGGTGGGGGCAGCGCATGAACGCGTACGGGACGACGAGTGGACCGACGGCAAGGGCGAGCGGCGTCAGCCTGCCGCGATGGTGCCGCCACCTCTGCCTCCTGCTCCCTCTCGCGGCGCTGCTCTGCGGCGACGCGTCTGCTCGGGCCGCCACCGACGCCGCGTTCGCCGCCCAGATCCGCGCCGCCCAGCGTCACGCGGCGGCACGAGTGATGGCCACGGAGCGCACGACGCCGCCCGGCCGCTATCCGTATTTCAGCGAAGGCACCGCGTGGTCGTTGAGTCGGGCGACCGGCTGGACCAGCGGCTACGCCGCCGGCCAGCTGTGGCTCATCTATCAGATGAGCGCGGACCGCTGGTGGCGCCTGCGCGCCCAGTCGCGCGGCGCCGCGATCGGCGCCGCCCCCATCTCGCCGGCGGTCTCTGGACCTCGGCGTCCGCTACTACCCGAGTCTCGTGCGGGGCTACCGCCTGACGGGCGACCGTGAGCTCAGGAAGGTGGCCCTTCGGGCGGCATGGTCCCTGGCGGCGCGCTACAGCCCCTCGGTCGGCCTGGTGCGCTCGCGCCCATCGCCGCGCGGCTTCCTCGTGAACGTGGACTCGCTGATGGACCTGCAGTTGCTGTGGTGGGGTGCCGCCAACGGCGGGTCGCGGGCATGGGCAGACGTCGCCCGCCGCCACGCCCTCACCGCCGCCCGCGACTTCGTGCGTCCCGACGGCAGTACGTGTCACCTCGTCCTGTACGACGAGTTCACCGGCGAAGTGCTCGAACGGAGGAGGGGGCAAGGGTACTCCGCCGATTCGATGTGGGCCCGCGGGCAGGCATGGGCGATCTACGGCTTCGCCGATGCCTACCGTCGCACACGCGACCCTCGACTGCTCGACGTCGTCCGCCGGGTAGCGGACCGCTACCTCGCGGATCTGCCCGCAGACTGGGTGCCGTTCTGGGACTTCGATGCGCCGCGCGTCCCCCATGAGCCTCGCGACTCGTCGGCGGCCGCTGTGGCCGCCTCGGGGCTGATCGACCTCTCGCTGCTCGAGCCGAGCGCGACGCGGGCGGCCCTCTACGCTGCCGCCGCCCGCGCCACGCTCGGCGCCCTTGCCTGCGAGCCATACAGCTCGTTCGGTGAAGTGCCCTCCGTACTCACCCGTGGGACGCTGGACTTCTGGTCGGGGACGATCGATCGAGGCCTGGTCTTCGGCGACTACTTCTACCTCGAGGCCATGCTCCGTCTGCGCCGGCTTGCGCCTCAGGCGCGGCAGGCCGCCGTGGCGCGCTCGCGGGCGAGCGCCGGCGACCCCGCGCTCGCCGTGGACGGCGACCCCGGCACGACCTGGACGACCACGGGCCATCAGTGGCTCGACCTCGATCTCGGGAGCGCGCGGAGTGTGGCGGCGGTGAGGGTGGCCATTCGCGGAGGGTCCAGCCGGGCGGCGAAGCTGAGGATCCTGACATCGGCCGACCGCAAGGACTGGACGCTCGCCAGGCAGACCATGACCAGCGGCGAGACGTCCGGCTTCGAGGTCTACGACTTCTCGCCTCGACAGGCTCGCTGGGTGCGCCTGGAGTGCTTCGGGACGACACTGGGTGCCGGGAACAAGGTGAACGAGGTGGAGGTCTACGAGGCCGACGACAGGGCCGCCACGCCGGTCACCTTCTCGCGATGGCGGTAGAGGACCGGCGCATGACCGGCCGGCGCGCACGATCGAGGGGCCGCGCCCGAGCGCTCGTCCGGCGTCGCACCGACGCCGACGCCCGACCGACGCCGTCGTGTCGTCAGGTAGACTTCCCGCACAGCACATCCGCACGCAAGGAGCCGACATGCCGAGCATCAAGGGAACCCAGACCGAGCAGAACCTGCTCAAGGCGTTCGCCGGCGAGAGCCAGGCACGCAACCGCTACACCTTCTACGCGAAGGCGGCGCAGAAGGACGGCTTCGAGCAGATCGCCGCCATCTTCCTGCAGACCGCCGAGCACGAGCGCCAGCACGCCAAGCGCTACTTCAAGCACCTCGAGGGCGGCGCGGTCGAGATCACCGCGATGTACCCGGCGGGGCCGCTGGAGGGCACGACGGCCGAGCACCTGGCCGCCGCCGCCGCCGGCGAGAACGAGGAGTGGACCGATCTCTACCCCGCCTTCGCCGACGTCGCCGAGAAGGAAGGCTTCAAGGACGTCGCCACGACGTTCCGCATGATCGCCAAGGCCGAGTCGATGCACGAGGCGCGGTACCGCAAGCTGCTCGCCAACGTCGAGAACGACGAGGTCTTCAAGAAGGCCGACAAGGTGAAGTGGATGTGCCGCAAGTGCGGCTACATTCACGAGGGCCCCAAGCGCGCCCAAGTCTGCCCGACCTGCACGCACCCGCAGTCCTACTTCCAGGTCTTCGCCGAGAACTACTGAGAGAGCCGCGAGGCGCGAGAGGGGGCGGGAGAGGCCGATCGGCCTCTCCCGCCCCCTTCGCACGCTCGGCGCCCATCAGCCGGCCGCGCCGGCCCTCTTCTCGGCCTTCTTCCGCTCCTCGGCGCTCAGGATGTGCTTGCGCACGCGCACGGTCTTCGGCGTGACCTCGACGAGCTCGTCGTCGGCGATCCACTCGAGGGCACTCTCGAGCGTGAGCGGGCGCGGCACCTTGAGCCCCGCGTCGATCTCCTTGGTGGACGAGCGGTAGTTGCCGAGCTGCTTGCGCTTCGTGGGGTTGCAGAGCATGTCGTCGCCGCGTGAGTTCTCGCCGACGATCATGCCCTCGTAGACGCGGTCCATGGGGCTGATGAACAAGGTCGCGCGCTGCTGCAGGTTCTCGAGCGAGTAGGCGGCGGCCTCGCCGGCCGCCTGGCTGACGAGCGAGCCGCGCTCGCGGCCGGGGAGCTCGCCGCGCCACGGGCCGTAGCCGGTGAAGCGCGAGCTCATCACGCCCAGGCCGCGCGTCTCGGTAAGGAAGTCCGAGCGGTAGCCGATGAGCCCGCGGGTCGAGATCCTGAACTCGAGGCGTACGAGGCCGGTGCGCGTCGACTCGACGGCGACCAGCTCGCCCTTGCGCAGGCTGAGCTCCTGGATGACCGTGCCCTGATACTCGTCGGGCACGTCGATGATGAGCTGCTCCAGCGGCTCGAGGAGCTTGCCGTGCGCGTCGCGGTGGGTGATGACCTCGGGGCGGCTGACGCAGAGCTCCATGCCCTCGCGGCGCATCTCCTCGATGAGGATCGCGAGGTGCAGCTCGCCGCGACCGCTGACCTTGACCCCGTCCGGGCGTCCGAGGTCCTCGACGCGCAGCGCGACGTTGACGCGCAGCTCGCGCTCCAGCCGGTCCTTGATCTGGCGCAGGGTCGCCGCGCGTCCGTCCTGGCCGGCGAACGGCCCGTTGTTGACGAGGAAGAACATGCTGACCGTGGGCTCTTCGATCTCGAGCGGCGGCAGGGCTGCGCCGGCCGCCTCGAGCTCGGGCGAGGCGAGCGTGTCGCCGAGCGCGATCTCGTCGGGGCCGGCGAGCCAGACGATGTCGCCGGCGGCGACCTCGTCGACCTCCCGGTTCTCGAGGCCGCGCGTGACCCAGAGATGGGTGACGCGCGCGGTCTCGTTGCCCGTCATCTCCCAGCCGGCCTCGGGGTCGCCGGCGCGCAGGTGCCGCGTCATCACGCGCTGCAGCTCGTCGCCGACGTGCAGGTTGCCCTGCAGTACGCGCCCGCAGCCGATGCGCCCGATGTAGTCGCTCCAGGCGAGCGTGCTGACCTGCATGAGGAAGGGCGCGTCCTGCTCGACCTTCGGCGCCGGTACCTTGGCGATGATCGTCGCGAAGAGGTCGTTCATGCTCGGCGTCGGCCAGCTCGTCGAGCAGCGCCGGCGAGAGCCCGTCGCCGTCCGCGAGGTGCTCCTCGCGCTCGTGCTCCTCCTTCTGGTACTCGTCGAGGTCGTTGACGATCCAGCCCTCGAGACCCGAGCCGTACAGCACGGGGAAGTCGAGCTGGTCGTTGTCGGCGCCGAGCTCGACGAAGAGGTCGAAGGTCTTGTCGAGGGCTCCGGAGGGGTCGGCGTTCGGCCGATCGGCCTTGTTCACGACGACGATCGGCCGCAGTCCCAGGCGTAGCGCCCGCATGAGCACGTAGCGCGTCTGCGGCATGGGCCCCTCGTTCGCGTCGACGAGCAGCAGCACGGAGTCGACCATGCTGAGCACACGCTCGACCTCGCCGGAGAAGTCGGCGTGCCCCGGCGTGTCGATGATGTTGATGAGGTGGCCGCCCCACTCCACCGTGCAGTGCTTGGAACGGATGGTGATGCCGCGCTCGCGCTCGAGGTCGTTGCTGTCCATGACGCGCTCGTCGACGCGCGCGTTCTCGCGAAAGACGTGCGCGGCGCGGAAGATGCTGTCGATCAGCGTCGTCTTGCCGTGATCGATGTGGGCGATGATGGCGAGGTTGCGGATCTTCTCGACGGCGTGCACGGGCGGTGTCTTCTCTGTAGGGGGCGGCGGACGGCGGAGCGCCCGGCGGCGCTGCGCGAGCCGGGCCGGTCTTCTCAGTGTACACGCCGTCCGCCGCCCCGTCGCCTGTGCGGCGGCGGCGGCGCGTCCCCGCTTCGACGCGACGGGACCCTTTCTGCCTGCACTCGCGGTGTGACACGATGCGGATGGACGAGGTCTCCGACCAGCGAGGTGCCCATGGACCCCTCCGATTACCACCCCAAGGACGCCAAGCCCCACTTCGACCGCGCCGCCTTCGTCGAGGGCATGGAGACGATGGGCGGCCACTTCCCGTACGCAGGGATCCTGACCTTCTTCCGCCAGCCGCACACGCATGACCTCGAAGGGATCGACGTCGCGCTCCTCGGCCTGCCCTGGGACGGGACGCCGATGAACCGCTCGGGCCAGCGCATGGGCCCGCGCGCCCTGCGTGAGACCACCGTGTACGTGATGGAGGAGGAGGACTTCACGCTGTTCCAGCGCCTGCGCTGCGTCGACTACGGCGACCTGTTCTTCCACGCCGGCAACATGTTCGACTTTCTGGACCAGGCCGAGCAGGCCGTCGCCGGCATACTCGCCGCCGGCGCGCGCGTGCTCTCGTTCGGCGGCGACCACATGATCCCGCTGCCGATCGTGCGCGCCTACGCGAAGCACCTCGGTCGGCCGCTCTCGCTGGTCCATTTCGACGGCCACTTCGACAACTGGGACACCTTCCCGTACTCGTGGGGCGGCAGCTGGGTGACCGAGCTCGCCAACGAGGACTGCCTCGACCTCGAACACTCGGTGCAGCTCGGGATCCAGATGGTCGAGGGTCGGCGATCGAGGGCGAACGCCCGGCTTTGCTGCGCCGGTCGGGCGGTCGCCACCAGTGTACACGGAGGAGTCCGTCTCTGCCCGTCGGCCCCGTGAGACACGACGGGGCGCGGGCGTCTGCCGGCTCTGTCGGCGATACGGATCGCCGCTCGGGCGCGGCGAGGGGGCGGGGAGGCCGTACAACCTCCCCGCCCCCTCGCCGACGCACTACGGCCGGTACTTGAGGACCAGCGCCGACTAGGAGAGCCCGCCCACCGAGAGCGTGCCGCCGGCGTGGAGGCCGCCGGAGCTCCCGCCGGTGAGCAGCAGGCACTCCGGCGACGGCGCTCTCGTACGGGTCGCTGTTGAACGGGCGCGCCCAGGCCCTGCTGCCGTCCTTGTGGTACTTCACGACGACGCTGTCGTGCGCCGTGCGCCCGCCCGTATCCACCCCGCGAGCGTACAGGTCGCCTGTCGAGTTGCCGGTCATGGCGATGAAGGACGCGGGCTCGTCCGTCGCCGTCCCACCAGGTCTTGGACCAGCGGAACACGCCGTAGCGGTTCCACGAGACGACGCGCGCCGCGCTTGAGCTCCGGTCCGGTCACGGCGAGGTCACCGCCCACGCTGACGTTGCCACTCGCGTCCACCCACACGCCCGCAGCGGGTCGACGTCGCCGGCGACGTCACTCACCCGTGCCCACTTGCGGCCAGCCGGCCGTGCGGCCGTACTTGGCGGCGAGGAAGCTGAACCGGCCGCCGGCCCGCGTGGACACGCCCATCAGGTAGACGTACTTCGCCGCGGAGCATGAGCGCGGCGCCCCAGTCCGAGAGGCCGGCGGCGCCGTCGTACATCTTCGACCACTTCACGCCCCCGCCACGGTGAGCCGCAAGTGACCGCATCCTGGCCGGTCGTGAACGTGTTCGCCGCGCCAACCACGTAGGCGCTGCCCTGCGCTGTCGACCGCGATCGCCCTGGCGTAGTCGTCGTCGCCCGGTCCGGCCCACATCGCCTCCCAGATTGCGACCTCCTCGGGGACCCGTACTTGACGACGACGATGTTCTTGCCGCCCATGACGGTGCTGGTCATCGCGACGTACGCCCGTCCGGCACCGTCGAGCGCGACGTCGACGCCTTCGTCGAAGTCGTCGGCCATGCCGTTGTAGCGTTTCGTCCACAGCGCTGGTGCCGGCGCTCGAGTACTTCAGCGTGATCGCGTCGCTCCCGTTGACCAGGCTGGCGCTCGAGCCAGTCACGTACGCGTTGCCGGCGGCATCGACGGCGATCGCCGTCCCGACGTCGTCGCCGTGGGCGGGACCGTCGTACACCCTGCGCCAGAGCAGGCTTGCCGGCGGCCGAGAACTTGGCCACGAGAAGGTCACCATTGCCGGCGGCGTAGTTCGCCCAGCCGACGGCGTAGACGCTGCCGCCCGGCCCGCGGGCCAGGTCTGCGAACCCCTCGTCGTCCAGGCCCGTCTCGACCCCGCGCGCCCAGAGGAGCTGGCCCGACCAGCGCCCGCGACTGCGGGCGCGAGCAGCGCGAGCGAGAAGCACGTCGAGCGCGACGAGCGCACCCAGCGACGAGACCGACCTCACGTGCGCAGACCGCATGACCCCACCTCCTGCTTGTTGCCGTAGCTTCGATCGTACTGCCGGGCCTGCGTTGCCGAAAGGTCGAACACGTTGTCCGGGCTGGCGAGGAGGGTGTCGCGGTGGGCCGCGAGAAAGCGGCGCGGGGGCGCGACCCTCCGGTCGCGCCCCCGCGTCCGCGTCATGTCGCCGGCTCTCAGGCGCTTCTCGACGGCTCCTCGCTGCGCCGTCGGCGAGCTAGTAGGCGGCCATGACGGTGACGATGGCGAACGGCACCGTGACCAGGGCGGCCGGACCGCCGATCGAGCATGACCACGGCGAGCAGCACGACCAGCACGAGTGCTCCCAGAACCCGTTGCGCGGACCATCCGTAGCTCGCGCCGAGCGCCTCGCCGATGCCCATGCCCTTGTCGACCATGAGCGGGAAGACGTAGAGCCAGATCGTCGCGAGCAGAAGGCCGCCGACGATGGTGATCCAGGCGAGACCGATCGTCACGACCAGGAAGAGGGCCGCGCCGAAGTACGCCCAGAAGCGGTCGAGGCCCTCGAAGACGTCGTCCCAATCCGGCTCGCACGCCGTCCTTGACGCGCCTCACGACCATCTTGTGGAGGCCCGCGTAGAGCGGCCCGGCGAGGATGCCGAGCGTGACGATCGACAGCGCCGTGGCGACGACGGTCGGCGATGAGCAGGGGGACGACGTCCTTGAGGAAGAGGCGCCAGCCGTGTTTGAAGGCGGCGCCGAGGTCGATGGCCTGCCGCGTGGTGGTCTCTGTCGCTGCGATGGTGGTCATGGTCCGCTCCTTTGTCCGTGTCCCTGTCGACGTGACACCCAGCCTAGAGGGCACGCTCGCCGCGCGTCGTCTCACCCGGAGGAGGAACCTGCGTCGTTCGCGGGGAGGAACCGTCATCACCCCGGGGAGGGAGGACGTCCGGTGCGGGCGCGCCCCCGTGGAGGGAGGCTCCGGCCGGCGCGACGCCGATGGCGCGGCGCTCCGCCGCCCGGCACCCTGCGGGCGGTATTATCGCACCTGAACGCCCCGGAGGTGACGAGATGGTGTGCGAGATCGCTCGCGGGCTCGCGGAGACGCAGCTCGACGAGATCCAGCGGCTCGAGCGCGAGACCGGCCTGACAGTGGTGGCCTTCGCCTGCCGGTCGCTCGACCCGGCGCGCGAGGAGCGGCTCAAGGCGATCCAGGCCGAGCTGGGGCCGCTGCTGAGTGTGCCGCCGGCGAGCCCCGACGAGGGACAGCTGGGACGCATCCGCGAGCTCGAGGAGGGCCTCGGCCTCTCGCTCGTCGCGGTCAGCGCCGCGTGACCTGACCGGCGGCTGCCCGGCGGCACCGCGGTAGAGACCGGCCCGGCGGCAGGCTCAGCGCTTCGTGAGCTTGAGGCGCGCGCGGGCCTCGCCCGGCGAGGCCGGCCGCGCGCCCAGACTCTCGATGATGCCGATCGCCTTCTCGACGAGCTGCGCGTTGGTCGCCGGCACGCCCTTCGTCAGCCAGAGGTTGTCCTCGAGACCGACGCGCACGTTGCCGCCCGCCAGCATGGCCTGGGCGACCATCGGCATCTCCCAGCGCGAGACACCGAATGCCGACCACAGCGCGCCCGGCGGCAGCTGGTCACGCATCGCGATCATCGCCTCGGTCGTCGCCGGGGCGTTGCCGAACACGCCGAGGCAGAGCTGGTAGTACGGCGGGTCGTCGATCAGCCCTTCCTTCAGCAGCGCCTTCGAGGCCTCGATGTTGCCGAGATCGAAGACCTCGAGCTCGGGCCGGACGCCCAGCTCCTGCATGCGCCGCGCGAGCTTGCGCGCCATCTCAAGGGTGGTGATCGAGACGACGTTCTCGCCGAACGTGTACACGCCGCAGTCGAAGGAGCAGATCTCGGGCAGCAGCTCCTCGACGTGCTGCATGCGCTGCAGGGCGGGCCGAATGTCGCTGCCCGGGCCGGCGCGGGTGGGGTCGTCGTCGAGGACGACCATGTCCATGCCCATCCCGGTCGTCAGGTTGAGGACGACGTCGACGTCGCTCGAGCGGATGATGTCGACGACCTCGCGGTAGTGGTCGACCTCGAGCGAGGCGGCGCCGGTCTCGGGGTCGCGGACGTGGATGTGGACGATCGCGGCGCCGGCGCGGGCCGCGTCGAGCGCCGACGCGGCGATCTCCTGCGGCGTCTTCGGACGGTGGGCGACCGGCTCGCTCCCCCCCGTCACGGCACAGCTGACGATGACCTCGGTGTTCACGACGGAGCCTCCTTCGGCCTCAGGCCGATCCGGATGCGGCGAGGACGAGGCGCGCGTCGAGTCCGACGGCGCCCTGGGGAAGGACGAGCAGGGGGTTGACCTCGACCGCCGCGACCTCGGGGTGGGCGGCGGCGAAGCGTGACAGGGCCGCCGCGGCCGCCGCGGCCGCACCGACGTCGAGCGGCGGCCGGCCGCGGGCGCCGCGCAACAGCGACGCGCCGCGCAGCTCGAGGAGGAGCCGCTCGGCGGTCTCCTCGTCGACCGGAGCGAGCGCGGTGCGCGTATCGGCGAGCAGCTCCGTGAACAGACCGCCGAAGCCGAGCGTGAGCAGGGGTCCGAAGCGCTCGTCCCAGCGGCAACCCAGGATGAGCTCGACGCCCTCGGCGAGCGGCGCCATGCGCTCGAGGGCGAGGTCTTCGGCGCCGGCGCCGAGCCGCTCGCGGAGATCGTCGACGGCCGCCGCGAGGACCTCGGCGTCGGCGAGGCCGAGCACGACGCCGCCGGCGTCGGACTTGTGCAGCAGTCCGGCGGCCTTGAGCGCGACCGGATAGCCCAGCTCGTCGGCGGCGGCGAGCGCCTCGGCGGTGGTGCGCGCGCGGCGCGCGGCGACGAGCGGCACGCCGGCGTCGGCGAGCGCGCGACGCGCCTCCCAGTAGCCCTCCTCCGCGACGGGCGCGGCAGGCGGCGGCAGGTCGGGCACGCCGAGCGGCGGCTCCGCCGCCGCCACGAGGCGTGCCAGGGCCGCCGCCGCCGATTCCACGTCGCGAAAGAGGGGCAGTCCCCCGGCGCGGAGGTCGTCGACGACGGCGCAGCTCTGCGGGGTGTTCGCGAGCAGGGTGTAGCCTCGGTCCCTGGCGAGCGCCGCCATGCGCAACAGGCTGACGCGCTCCTTCTCGACCATGTCCGTCTGCTCGGGGAAGCGCGCGCCCCAGAACCCGATGACGCCGCTCGCCACGATGGCGTCGACCTCGCCGCAGCCGCCCACCATGTCGACGATCCTTTCGTAAGCCCCGGTGTCGTAGGTCGCGGCGGCGAAGTCCACGGGGTTCGCACAGCCCGCGTTCTCGACCAGCGCCTCGCGCAGCCGCTCCTGGGTCGCCAGGCTGAACGCGGGCACCTCGAGACCCGCGCGGGCGAGGACATCGGCGCAAATGGCGCCGGAGCCGCCTCCGTCCGAGATCACGGCCACGCGTCGCCCTCGCGGCCGGCCACCGGCGAGCAGCGCGACCAGCGTCTCCAGGGCTTCGCGCTGCGTGTCGACGCGCAGCACGCCGGCCGCCCGGCAGGCCGCGTCGACGGCGACCGAGTCCGAGGTCAGCGAGCCGGTGTGGGTCCTCGCCACGCGCGCGCTCGCCGCCGAGCGGCCGGGAGCGACGAGCACGACCGGCGTCCCGGAGCAGACGAGCGCGTGTGCCGCGCGCGCGAACGCGCGCCCGTCGCGCAGCTCCTCGGCGTAGACGACCACGGCGCGCGTCGGCGCGTGGCCGACGAACGAGCGCAGGACCTCGGGCGTGTCGACGTCGGCCTGGTTGCCGATGGCGACGAAGCGCGAGAAGCCGAGGTGGTACTCGGCCATGCGCAGGTTGAGCTCCTCGCCGAAGCCGCCGCTCTGCGAGATCAGACCGACGGCGCCGGGCAGGACGTCGAGGTAAGCGACGGCGAGCAGCTCGCTGGTCGTGTCGGCGACGCCGAGGCAGTTGGGCCCGACGAGCAGGGCGCCCGCGGCCCGCAGGCGCGCGACGGCCGCCTGCTCGCGGGCCCTTCCCTCGGCGCCCATCTCGCCCAGCATCGCGGTCACGGCGACGACCGCTTTGACGCCCACGGCGACGCAGTCGTCGACGACTGCCTCGAGGAGCTTCGCCGGCATGGCCAGGATGACGAGCTCCGGTCCCTCCGGCAGGTCGCGCAGCGAGGCGTACGCGGGACGGCCGAGGACCTCCCCGCCCCGCCCGTTCACGAGGTACACCGCGCGCCGGTGCTCGCCCTGCAGCAGGCGGGCGCTCACGTCGCCGCCCCACTTCGTGAGGTCGCTGGACGCGCCGACGACGGCGACCGAGCGCGGCGCGAAGAGCGGCGTCAGATCGCGCGGCCCGGCGTCGGGCGCGTCGCTCCCGGCCGACGGGCGCGCGATCCTCGGCTCCTGTCACGCGAGCCCCTCCAGGCGGGCAGCCTCGGCAAGCACGTCCGCGACGGCCGCGACGGCCCGGTCGACCGTCTCCTCGGTCATGACGGTCGAGATGCACATCTCGCCGCGGTGGGCCATGAACACGCCGCGGTTGATGAGCGCGAGATGCAGGTAACGGGCGAGGTCGGAGTGCGCAGCGGCGTCGGCCGCCGCCGGCGTCGTGACGCCGGCGGCGGCGTGCAGGTTGAGAAGCGACCCGCAGGACGTGACGGAGACCGGCACCGGCGACCGGGCGGCGACGGCCACGAGGCCGTCGCGCAGACGGTCGCCAAGCCGGTTCAGGCGCTCGATCGCGACGCGGTCGAGCGCGTCCAGGCTCGCGGCGCCGGCCACCATCGTCAGACGGTGACCGTTGAAAGTACCGCTGTGCTCCATGCTGCCGGGCCGGCTCGGGTCGGTCACCGCGAGAACGTCCGCGCGCCCCGCGACCGCCCCGACCGGCATGCCTCCGCCGATGATCTTGCCGAGCATGGTCAGGTCGGGCGTCACGCCGGTCGCCTCCTGCCGCCCGCCGTACCCGAGC
Organism: uncultured Thermoleophilia bacterium; assembly: GCA_963707855.1. Classification (GTDB taxonomy): domain Bacteria; phylum Actinomycetota; class Thermoleophilia; order UBA2241; family UBA2241; genus UBA2241. The sequence goes on along the minus strand of CAVPRQ010000022.1, from coordinate 75,861 downwards.
CTGAAGGTCATGACCTCGTCGAAGACCAGCAGCGCCCCGCTCGCGGTGGTGTATTCGCGAAGAAAGGCGAGGAAGTCGTCCCCGACCGTGATCACGCCGCCGGAGCCGAGCACCGGCTCGAGATAGACGGCGGCGAGCGGTCCGGCGGCGTCGAGGGCCTTCGTCGCGCCGTCGATGTCGTTGACCGGGAACGTCGTCGTCCCCGTCCGCTCCGCCGCCTCCCAGACCAGCGGCTCGTACGAGCCGTGGTAGGAGTGCTCGGCCAGGGCGAGCCGCTCGCGGCCCGTGAAGCGCCGGGCGATGCGCGCCGCGACCATCCCCGCCTCGGTCCCGGAGTTGGTGAAGCGGACACGCTCGGCCGACGCCAGCCGGCCCACGATGCGGCGCGCCAGCTCGCCCTGCTCGGGCATCGGGGCGCCGAAGAGCACGTCGCGCTCGAGAGCTGCCTCGATGGCCGCCAGGATGAACGGCGGCCGGTGGCCGTGGACGAGCGCCGTGTAGTTGCCGAGGAAGTCGAGGAGGGTGTTGCCGTCGACGTCGATCATCTCGACGCCCTCGGCGCGGTCCATGACGAGAGGGAAGGGCGCGAACCACGTCGTGGAACGCGTGTCGCCGCCGGGCATCCAGGCGGCCATGCGACGCATCGCCTCGCGTGATCCCGCGTGCCGCTCGGCGTATTCCGCCTCCGCGGCCTGCAGGGCGACCTGCCACTCCATCGCTGCCTCCTCGGCCGTCCGGCCTCCGAGGGTAGATTCAATCACACGCGCGCAGCGGCGGCGCGGGCACGAAAGAGGGGCGGCCGGCCCGGCTTTCGCCGGCCGGCCGCCCCTCACAGTCTTACGTCGGATTCAGACGGGACGTACGTTGACGGCCTGCGGGCCCTTCTGGCCCTGGGTCACCTCGTACTCCACGGCCTGACCCTCAGACAGGGTGCTCGTGCCCGGGGCGAGCTCGTTGACGTGTACGAACACGTCCTTGCTGCCGTCGGCCTGCTCGATGAAGCCGTAGCCCTTCTGACCGTTGAACCACTTCACTGTACCTTGCGCCACTGCCGCTCTCCTCATGACTTGAGCGTGTCCGTGGCGACTGACGTGGCAACGATGCGCGCTCATTAACGAAGACGCCCCGTGACCGGTCTCCAGATCGCAGGAGCGCCCGGTAGTCTACCCGTATGCCTCCGAAACCGAAAACCAGCGGGTTCGAGCCTGCAGACCCGACAGCGTCTCGCTCGGCGCAGGCGCTGAGCGTCACGGCAACGGCGATGGCAACGACCGGGGGGCGCTGCAGCGCCCCCCGGTCGTTGCCTCGCTTGTGTGCGTCGTCTGGTCTGTCAGTGAGCCACGCGAGCCAGCACATTGGCGGTGCCGAGCGGGACGTTGTCCGGCAGAGCGTCCGCGCCGCCGAGGAAGGTCGCCTCGATGGCGTCGGTGGCGGTCTTGTTGAGGGTGACGGGCACGTTCCAGATCCTGACGAAAGCGCGGCCGTTCTTCACGTACCTCTTGACGACAATGTTGTCCAGGTCGAGATCGGCGATCGAGAGCGCGGCCCACGCCGGTCACGATCGCGGTCAGGTCGGGTTTTGCGTCGATGCGGATGGTGAAATTGGACAGACCCAGCGCGGTCCAGCTGTTGTCCGGGTTACGCTTGGCCAAGAGCAGACCTCCCGAGTGACGGATGTTGCCGGCGAGCGTCTTGGCGTCCACCATGCCACCGGTCACCGGGAAGCTGTACTTCGCGGCGTTCGTGGTCGGGACGATCGGCGTCGGGTAGATCGGCAGCGGGATGATGCCGACGCTGAACAGCAGCGTCGTGGTGTCGGGGTCGGTGGTCAGGGTCGTGCGCACGCCGTCGAGACGCACGTTGGCGGCCTGGGCGTCGGCGGCGAACACGGTGGCCCACAGGGTCAGCGCCAGCACCAGGGCGAGCAGCCCCAAGGCGACGCGGTTCCTCTGGGTCGGCAGAGGCACGGACTTCATCGTCGATCTCCTTCTGTCGTGTACATTGTCGTGTCGTCCTTGCGACACGTGGCAGAATTACCCATAATGAAGTATCTCAATCATCGAGTTTCTCGACAGCGGAGGTCTAGGATGGGCGCGCGAGGCTACGACCCTGTCGAGGTCGCCAGGGCGGCGCGACGGCTCGACCTCGCGCTCGCCGGGATGCACCTCGACGTCGCGCGGCGCATGGACATGACGCCGGCAGAGTTGCTGGCCATGGCGCATCTCGCCGTGGACGGGGACCTGAGCCCCGGCGACCTGGCTCGTCGGCTCCGCATGAGAAGCGGGGCGGTCACGGCGCTTCTCGACCGGCTCGCCGATCACGGCCACATCGAGCGCGAGCCCCACCCCAGCGACCGCCGCAAGCTCCTCGTCCGGCTCACCGCCAGCGGACGCAAGGAGGCGATGCGACACCTGGGCCCCATGGTGCGGGACGTGGAGGCCCTCGTCGCGCGGCTGCCGGAGGCGGACCGCGCGACGGTCGGCCGCTTCATCGACGATCTCGCCGAGCTGGTCGCGGGGCGAGCGCAGCCTGAGGCGGCGCCTCGTCAGCGGGCGCGCGACGCGACGTAGTCGCCGATCGCGCCCGCCTGGCTCGCGCCGTCGAGACCCGCCTCGGCCAGCACCATCTCGCCCGGGCCGCTGCCCAGGTAGTGGCCGTGGCGGTACGGGTGCAGGCTCGCGGCGCGACCGGCGTCGCTCGCCACCCAGCGGTAGAGCGTCGGCAGGGTGAAGCCGGTGATGCCGATCGCCTCGCGGGCGCGCGCCTCAGGCAAGATGGCGCGGCGCTCGTCCTCGGGCAGCAGGTCGAAGAGCTCGGCGCTGGCGACGTAGTACACCAGCGCGTCGATGCCCCGCTGCTCGAGCAGCGGCAGCGCCTCCTGCACGAAGGCGTACGTGACGGCGCTCTCCTGCAGCACCACCGTGACGTCGGGCTCGCCCTGCGGCCGCCGCAGGACGTAGACCCCCGTCGCGGCGGCCTCGGCCGGGGCGAGCCCCAGCCCGTCGCGATCGAGCACCGAGCTCGTTCGGCCGCGTCACGAAGACCGAGATCAGCGCCGGCCGCTTCGCCAGCGCCGCCGCGGTCAGCGTCCAGATCTCCTGCGGCTCCCACGGCGTCAGCGAGATCGCCGTGCCGCGGGGGAAGTCCTCCTGCAGCAGCTGCAGGGCCTGCGGATCGGCATGCGTCGGGCCGTCCTCCCCCGTCTTGAGCCCGGCGTGGGCGCAGACGAGGATCATCGGCCGGTACGGGTCGTCCGACACCGAGGCCCGCGCCTGGGCGCCGATGCAGTGCAGACGACCGGCGATGTGGCCGAGCGGCGCCATGAAGGCGCCGTAGGACGAGCCGACGCCGATGCCGCGGCCGTACGACGAGATGCCGCTGAGGATGCCGGCGATGGCGTCCTCGCAGATGCCGCCGACGGAGAGCAGCCGGGCGTCGGGATTCGTCTGCGCGTTCCAGAAGCCGGGGGCGAAGTCGGCGGCGATGGTGCTCACGCTGGTCGAGCCGAGAAGATCGGCGGAGGCGGTGAGGAAGGCGCCGCCGGAGGCCGCGTTCAGGTGCTGGAGGGCGCGGCCGAGCTCGCCGCGCAGGGTCGTCGACGAGCCCGGCGTGAGACGCAGCTCGTCCGGTATCGCCGCGACCGACGCGGCGGCGAGCTCGCAGGCGGCCTCGGCGCGCGGGGCGCCCGGGCGCGGCGTGCGGGCCCGCCGGTCGAGGCGCTCGCGCGCGGCCCGAAGCCGCGCGGCCAGCGCCTCCGCCGCGGGCCGCTCGGCCGCGACCCGCGCGCGCACGACCTCGAGCGCCGCCCAGAAGCACTCCTCGCGCACGGCGTCGCCGCGCGCCTTGTCCTCGCGCGCCGCGGCGACGCAGCGCTGCTCGTCCGCGTCGCAGGTCGGCAGGACGACCTCGCCGCCCGTCAGCTCGGCGAGCGCCTCGTAGAACCCGTCGGAGCAGAGCTTGTGCCCGGCGCCGTGCGACGCCTTGCCCTCGACGCCGTACTTCCAGCCCTTGAGGGTGCGGTAGACGATCGCCGTCGGCTGGCCGGTGTCCATCGCCGCCGCCGCCCGCTGCGCCGCGACGACCTGCTGGAAGTCGCGCCCGTCGGGGACGAAGACCACGTTCCAGTCGTGCAGGTAGAAGCAGCTCCCGCGGGTCCCACTGCACGTAGTCGCCCGGCTGGGTCGCCCTCGCGGCACACACGGTCGCTGTCGATCGAGGCCTGGTTCCAGTCGAGATGCAGGACGACGTTCGAGAGCGACGCCGTGCCGGCGGCGGCGAGCGCCTCGGCGACGCGCCCCGGCGTGAGCCCGCCCTCGCCCTCGACGATGTGCACGCGCGGGGCGTCGGCCCCCCAGTAGTCGCGCGCCCCGAAGGCGAGGCCGATCGAGCTGGCGACGCCGACGCCGGAGGCGCCGGTCGAGAGCTTGACGAACGGCGTCGCCGGCGTCGGGTGTCCGTCCAACGGCTTGGCGCGGAACCGCCTGAAGAGCGGCGTCGCAGTGATCGGGTTGCGGCGAAAGCCGAGCAGGTCCTCGAGGCGAAGGCGACGCCGCCCGTCGGCCGGCAGCAGATCGGGCGCCGCCGCGGCGGCGATCTCGTCGCGCAGGGCCCACATCGCGTAGAGGCCCATCGCCTTGTGGCCGGCGGCGTACGAGATCAGGTCGGCGTCGGCCCGGTCGGGATCGCCGAGGTCGTAGTCGAGGGCGTCGTAGAGGATCGCCTCGACGAACCGGCCCGACGAGATCGACCCGCCGGGATGCCCGGAGGTGGGGACGTAGTTGTAGAGCAGCGCGCACAGCGACCGGTAGATCAGGTCGAGGGTCTCGAAGTGGGCAAGGTCCGTCGCGGCGAGTGGCTCGTCGCCCTTCTTCAGCGTCTCGCCGATGTCGACGAAACGTCGCGCGCCTGGGGCCGAACGAGAGTGCCATGGTGCCGCTCCTTCCTGCCGGACCCAGCCGTGACCCGGCGGCGTCGCTGTGCCGTCAAGCGCCGTCGCGCGGCGGCCGCCGCGCGACGCGCGCCCCTTGAGCATATCGTCCCGGCGCCTACCGCGCCGTCAGCTCGAGGATCTTGCGCAGCATGACCGGCCGCAAGTCCCAGAGCCAGGAGAGCTCGACCACGTCCGGGTTGTTGCAGGCGGCGCAGGTGGAAGCCTCGCTCAGCATCCGCCGGTATCGAGGGAGGGAGAACACGGCGTCAAGCCCGAGGCCCGCGGCGCGTAGCTGGCGGACGTCCGCCAGCATCTGGTCACGGCGCACGCAGTCGCGGATGACGCCGTCGGGCTGGACCGTCAGCACCGCGTGCGGGGCGCGACAGGTGTATCCGGTGATGCCCGGGTCACGCGCGACCAGATCGAGGTAGGCGTGCGTGTCGAGGACGGGGAACCCCGCGTCCTTCAGCCGGCGCGCCTCTCGCGCGGCCTCGCGGAGCTCGTCGGGGGTGAGCGCTTCCTCGGGCAGCGCGAGCCGCGAAGCCGGACGACGTCATCTCGCCCGTCTCCATAGGGCACACGTACAGCCCGGCGCCCCAGCGTCGTGCGACTTCGGCGACCCGAGGCAACGCTCCACGGTTCTCGCGCGAGAGCACCGTGTTCACGAGCAGCGTGGGGCGGAGCGGGTCGCGGCGCAGGGTGTCCGCGAACGCCTCCAGGCGCTCGAAGAGGCCCGGCAGGCCGCGCAGCCGATCGTGCGCGGGACCCACCTCGTCGAGGCTAAGGATCAAGGCGTCGACGCGCCCGCGCAGCTCCGGCCACCGCTCGCCCAGGAGCCAGCCGTTGCTGATCAGCGTCGTCAGAAGGCCGGCGCGGCGGGCCTCGTCGAGCAGGTCCGGGAGGTCGTCGCGCAGCAGCGGCTCCCCTCCCCAGACGACCAGCTGGGCGAGGCCCGCCCGGCCGGCCTCGCGGTACAGCCAGCGCACGGTCTCGGTGTCCATCTCGCCGGTCGTCCTGTCGCGCCAGAGACACGTCGGGCAGCGGCCGTTGCAGCGCGAGGTCACGAGGTGGCTGAGCGTGAAGGGTCGCCGGCGAGCCCTGGCACGGACGAGCCGGGAGACGAAGCGGACGCGCGAAGACGAGGCGTTCATCACTGCGTGAATCTACCCCGGTCGCGGCGGCGCTGCGCCCGCCCTGCATGCTTAGACTGCGTGCTCCGGAACGTCTAGGGCCGGCGGCGCCGGTCGAGGCCCTGGAACGGCTTCTGGCCCTCGCGCCGGTCGCCGACCAGCAGCGGGCCGTCGCCCGAGCTCTCCTCGTCGATCATGAAGCCGGTGCCGCCCATCTGGGCATCGAGCAGCGACTTGGGGAGCAGCGACGCCAGGTCGTCGGTGGGCTGGCCGAGCCACTGCTTGTCGTCGGCGACCGGCGCCGCACACGCCGCACCGATGCACTCGTGCCAGACGTCGCCGTCCTCCATGAGCAGGTAGCGGTGCTGCACGTTCTCGACGCGCGGGTCCTGGAGCAGCCAGCCCGCGCTGTCGGGTCCGGCACCCTGCGCGGCGTCGACGAACTTGATGCTGCGGTTGGCCGCGCGGCCGAGGACGCGCATCTTCTTGAGGTAGTCGAGGACGATGCGCCGCAGGTGCCCGCGCGGGTCCTTGAGCTGGTACATGTAGCTCACAGCCGCTCCTCCATGAACCGGGTTGGCACGCGTTCGGCGTCCGAGGCGGCGGACGCCCGTGTCAAGGTTGACAGATGCGGGCGTCCAAGACCAGTCCCCAAGGGAGCCCCGCGCAGGGGAAGTCGGCCGCTGCGCTACAATGCCGTCCATGGCCGCCTCAGTCGCCTTCACCGTCGACCGCGCCCTCGTCCGCGAGTTGAAGGACCGCGAGGACGCGCGCTTCCACGACGAACACCCACGCTGCCTGGCGCTCCTCGAGCGCGGCCGGACGGTCATGCCGAACGGCGTGCCGATGGCCTGGCACGTGGGAAGCTACCACCACGTGCCGCTCTGGGTCGTCGAGGGCAAGGGCGCCCACTTCACCGACGTCGACGGCCACACCTACAGCGACTTCAACATCGCCGACATGTCGATGTTCTGCGGCTACGCGCCGGAGCCGCTCGTGCGGGCCGTCTCGCGCCGCATGGAGACGCGGCCATCAGTTCCTGCTGCCGAACGAGGACGCGATCGTCGTCGCCGAGGAGCTGGGGCGGCGCTACGGCCTGCCCAAGTGGCAGTTCACGCTCTCGGCCTCGCAGGCGAACACCGAGGCGATCCGCGTGGCCCGGGTGGCGACCGGACGCGACAAGGTGCTCATGTTCGACGGTCACTACCTGGGCCACTTCGACCAGACGCTGGTCGAGCTCGACGACCGTGGCGAGACAGTCCCCGAGGAGCGCGGCCTGCCGAGGAGCGTCGTCGAGCAGACGCGTGATCGTCCCGTTCAACGACCGCGCGGGGCTCGCGCGCGCTCTGGAGCGCCGCGACATCGCCCTCGTCCTCTCGGAGCCCGCCCTCACCAACAACTTCGGGTTGATCCTGCCCGAGCCGGGCTTTCACGAGGCGATGCGGGCGCTCACCCGCGAGACCGGCACGCTGCTCGGGCTCGACGAGACCCATACCCAGGTGGTCGGACCTGGCGGGCTCACCAGGATGTGGGCCCTCGAGCCCGACTTCGTCACCTGCGGCAAGTCGATCGCCGGCGGGGTGCCGTTCGGCGCCTGGGGGACGACGGACGACATCGCCGATCTGCTGACGCAGGCCAAGGGTGGCGACGGCGAACGCTCCGACATGGTCGCGATCGGCGGGACGCTCTTCGGCAACGCCCTGTCGGTGGCCGCGGCCAGGGCCACGATGCTCGAGATCCTCACGCCCGAGGCCTACGCACACACGCAGCGCCTGGGCGCGCGTCTGGCCGAGGGCATGCGCGCTGGAGTGGCCCGCGCCGGCCTGCCCTGGCACATCCACCACCTGGGCCCGCGATCGGGCTACACCTTCAGGCCGCAGCCGGTGCGCGACGCCGCCGAGGCGCGCGCCTGCCAGGACGACCTGCTCACGCGCCTGATCCGCATCTGGCTCGCCAACCGGGGGGTCTGGGAGGCGATCGTCGGCGCCGGGCCGGTGGTCCCCGTCCCGGGCTCCGACGCCGACGTTGATGCCTACCTCGCGGCCTGGGACGAGCTGCTCGCCGCGCTCACGGGCTGAGCGGCATGGACCGGACGGACGCACCGTGAAGCGATCCCGGCGAAGGCCCTGAGGTAGACCTCTCGATGGATCCCGCCGAATTCCGCCGTCTCGGACACGAGCTCGTCGACTGGGTCGCGGACTACCGCGACCGCATCGACGAGCTCCCGGTCATGAGCCGCGTCCATCCGGGCGAGATCCGCGCCCAGCTGCCGGCCGAGCCGCCGCAGGCTGGCGAGGGCCTGGCGGCGATCGCCGCCGACCTCGACCGCATCGTCCTCCCCGGCATCACGCACTGGAACCACCCCGGCTGGTTCGCCTACTTCCCCTCCAACACCGACCTCGCCTCGGTGCTCGCCGACCTCGTCTCGTCGGGGCTGGGTCCCCAGGGCATGAACTGGATCACGAGCCCCGCCTGCACCGAGGTGGAGGACGTGGTCATGGACTGGCTGCGGCAGATGCTCGGCCTCTCCGACGCGTTCACCGGCGCCATCCACGACACCGCGAGCACGGCGACCTTCTGCGCCCTCCTCTGTGCCCGCGAACGCACCACGGGCTTCAGCCAGAACCGCGGCGGACTGCAGGCCGAGGACGCGCCACTGGTCGTCTACGCCTCGGACCAGGCGCACTCCTCGATCCCCAAGGGCGCCCTGCTGGCCGGGTTCGGCGCCGAGCATCTGCGTCTCGTCGAGACGGACGAGGCGCACGCCCTGCGCCCCGAAGCCCTCGAGGCGGCCGTCGCGGAGGACCTCGCCGCCGGCCGGCGGCCGTGCGCCCTCGTGGCGTCGATCGGCACCACGGCGACGACGGCGCTCGACCCGCTCCGCCGCATGGCGGAGCTCGCCGAGCGCCACGCCCTGTGGCTGCACGTCGACGCCGCGCTCGCCGGCACGGCCATGGTGTGCCCCGAGTTCCGCTGGATGTGGGACGGCGTCGAGCGCGCCGACTCCGTCGTCCTCAACCCCCACAAGTGGCTCGGCACGGGCTTCGACCTCACCGCCTACTACGTCCGCGACCCTGAGCACCTGGTGCGCGTCATGAGCACCGACCCGAGCTACCTGCGCACCGCCCAGGACGGGCAGGTCCGCAACCTGCGCGACTGGGGCATCCCCCTCGGCCGCCGCTTCCGTGCCCTCAAGCTGTGGTTCGTGCTCCGCGACCAGGGCGTCGAGGGGGTCCAGGCGCGCGTCCGCCGCGACGTCGCCAACGCGCGCTGGCTCGCCGACCAGATCGACGCCGCCCCCGGCTGGGAACGCCTGGCGCCGGTCCCCCTGCAGACCGTCTGCCTGCGCCACGTGCCCGCGAGGGCCGACGGCCGGCGGCGAGGCGGCGAGCGACGAAGCCGAGCTCGCCGCCCACAACGCCGCGATCGCCGAGCGCCTCAACGCCGGACGGCCGCTTCTACCTCACGTCGGCGGACCTCAAGGGGCGGCGGATGATCCGCGTCTCGGTCGGGGCGCAGGCGACCGAGCGCCGTCACGTCGAGGCCCTGTGGCGGGCCCTCCAGGAGGCCGCCGGGTAGCTCACCCGCGCGCTTGGCAGGCTGTTCGGGTTGCATACCCTCGCCGGGTCTGGTTGAATAGCGCCCCGGAACTACACCCAAGAGGCGTCCTGGACGCCCTCCCGCTGCAGGTCCGTCCCCCTTTCCTTCCTTTCCCTTGTGACGCGCATGCCGTGTGGAGAGCAGCTTCGTCCGGACGCGGACCGCCCCGCGAGCACAGGCACGGCCGCTGCTCCCCGGGGACACGCGGCGAAAGGAAGTCGTGAACGCACGACGCATCGCGCTCTTCATCACCACCCTCACCCTGGTCGCCTTCGCGACCCCCGTCGCCTCGGCAAGCGCCGACGCTCCCTCTCTCCCTCAGCTCCGCCACCAACTCCGCCAGACCCGGCAGCATCTGCGGGAGGCGCGTGAGACCCTCTCCTCGGCCCGAGTCAGCCTGACCCAGGTCCAGGCCCTTGCGGCTGCGGCCGGCGAGGCGCCGATCGACCCCGAGGATCCCGAGCTGGCCGCCCTCGCCGGCGCCATCGACCCCGTCCTCGGCACGCGTCTGCTCGCCGACGGCGTGATCGCCGCGGACGAGATCGACCAACGGCAGCAGCGCGTCGACAAGTGGCGCGGTATCGTGCGCCGCATCCGGCGCGCAGAAGACGCCCTCGAGGACCGGATCGCGCTGCGCGTGCGCATCGCCGATTGGGACCGCCGGGGTGTCTGGCGACCGCTGGTCGAGATCGCCGCGCGGCGTTACCACGTGGACCCCGACGGGCTGTACCGGCTGATGATGTACGAGTCGGGCGGCCGCCGGTACGCCGGGTCGACCTACAGGGGCCTCTTCCAGTACTACCCCGGCACCTGGGCCGCGAGCTGGAACCCCTGGCGCTCGGAGAGCATCTACAGCGGCTGGGCGCAGATCCAGGCCACGGCCTACGCGATCGGCCGCGGCATGGGCCCGGCGAACTGGGCCTCGACGTACTACCGCGCCTTCTAGACGGAGGGCGGACGGCGCCAGGCCGCGCCGCGTGCGCGAAATGTCGAAGGCCGGCCGGGTGCTCGAGCACCCGGCCGGCCTTCGTGTTTCGTGCCGCGTCCCGCGGAGCGCCTGGCTCCGCCGACCGCGCTCAGTACTGCTGCGGCCGCTCGCTCAGCGTCACCGTCAGCTCGCTCGCGCTGCCGTCACGCAGGACCGAGAGCTTGATCTCGTCGCCCGGTGCGTGCTGCGACACGATCCCCGCGAGCTGCTCCATGGAGCTCACCTGCTCGCCGTCGATCGCCGTGATCACGTCGCCGCCGACCACGTAGGTCTGGCCCTGAAGTTCGGTCTGGTCGGTGCCGCCCTTGATGCCCGCCTCCGCCGCAGGGCTGCCGTCGACGACCTGCGCCACGAGCACGCCTTCGCCGTCGACGCCGAGTGCCGAGGCGATGTCCGCGCGTCAGGGTCTGGCCCTGGATGCCGAGCCACGCGTACTTGACCTCGCCGTCGCTCTTGAGCTGGTCCATCACGCGGATCGGCGGTGTTGATGGGCACGGCGAACCCGAGGCCCTGGTTGCCGCCCGACTGCGAGGCGATCTGCTCGTTGATGCCGATCACGTGCCCGGTCGCGTCGATGAGCGGGCCGCCGGAGTTGCCGTGAGTTGATCGCCGCGTCGGTCTGGATGCCGTTGGCGATGACGGAGCCGTTGGGCGACTGCAGCTCGCGGTCGAGGGCCGAGACGACCCCGGTCGTCAGGGTGAAGTCGAAGCCCAGCGGGTTGCCGATGGCCACGACCTGCTCGCCGACCTGCAGCTTGTCCGAGTCGCCGAGCGGAAGGACCGTCAGGTCGCCGGCCTCGCTCGGGTCGATCTTCAACAGAGCGACGTCGCTCGAGTTGTCGACGCCCACGATCGTGGCGTCGACCTTCTTCGTCTCTGAGCCTTCGCCCTTGAAGCCGACGGTGACGGACTCGGCCGTCTGGCCGCTGTTGTCCACCACGTGCGCATTCGTGAGGATGTAGCCGTCCTTGGAGACGACGAACCCGGTCCCCAGAGCCTGCTGGGACTGCGATCCGGACGGCTCGAACGGCGACGTCGAGGACGAACCCGCGAAGGTGGACACGACCTCGACCACGCCCTGGGCATAGGTGTCGTAGATCTTCTCCGGCGTCAGGCCTGACGTCGACATGGAGACCGTGTTCGTGTCGGCCTTCTCGACGACAGTGCGGGTCTCGGTCTTGATTGGGACCAGACCAGTCCCGAGCATCACCGCCACAGCTGATACCGCCGCGACGACTCCTAGCCCGATGCTGGCGACGACCGTTCGCGCCTTCATACCCGCTCACCTTCGCTTTCGTGATCTCTGGTTCTGGAGGGGCCGCTGGGCCGGCGGGGGACCGGGGGGAGGGCTGCCGCCGGCCCAGCTCTGAGGAGAGATCAGGGGGGGATCCGACTCTCGGACGTCAGTTTGACCCGCCGGGTTGTGGTCACCCTGAGCGGATGCTGGGAGTTCTCTGTGAATGTATGGCCCCGTCTGGAGTCTTCGCGAACCGCGCCGTGACGGCGACCTCCCAGCTCGTTCACAGCTTCGCCTGCGGCCGCTCACAGCATGAACGTCCACAGTGAACGGGTCCGAGGCGATCGGCGGCGTCCGGCTCCGCACAGCCGGGCAGGCCGACGCCCAACAGACGAAGGGAGACTACGATGACGACGTGGAAGCTCGCCGTCCTCGTCGGCGCCGCGACCGCGGTCGGCATGACCGGCGTCGTCCTGGCCGTCGACCGCGACGGCAGGGGCGACGGCGATCACGCCGCGCGCGCGGCCGTGGTCGCAGAACGGAACGACAACGACGGCGGCCCGGAGGAGGGGGGCAGCAGCAGCCAGGCCCCCGATCTCGACCAGCTCGGCGCGCTGCAGACGCTCATGCAGGACCCCGACTTCCGCGACGACCTCTGGGCCCTCAAGGACGAGGCCACGACAGCGGTCAGGACGTGGTGGGACAAGTACGGTGACGACCCGACGAGCGCCAAGGCCCGCGAAGCCCTCGGCGAGTTGCGCGACGAGCAGCGCGCCAAGTTCGAGGCGCTGCTCGAGGAATACGGCGTCAGCGCCGACGACCTGGGCCGCATGGGCGGCGGCATGTTTGGCGCGCCGCCCGGCCCGAATCAGGACGGCCCGTTTGCTCCCGGTGACGGTACTGCCCCCCAAGCCGACGGAACCGGAGCCGGGTCTGCAACATCGCAGACCCTCTAGGGCCTTCCGCGGACTGCGCGACGACCGGCCGCCGCAGGCGGGCCGGTCGTCGCGGCGAGGAGGTGACGCCGGCCACATACCGGGGACGCATCACCATCAGAAAGACACGGACGGCGGGGCGGTGCACGGGCCGCCCCGCCGTTCGTGTCTCTGCGTTCGTCACGGCCCGCACGAGAAAGGGCGCGCATGCGGCGGTAGTGTCGAACGGCCGCACACGCGCCCTGATGAGACGGGCCCGGGGCGGCGAGAGGGAGGTGACGCTCGCCGGCCGGCCCGCCAGGCTGCCGCTCAGGCCTCCACGGGTACCTCGTCGACGAGCAACGCCGCGCCGTCGAGCCCGTCGCCGCCCTTGACGCGGCCCTCGTCCAGCCAGATGCGCCGCGAGGCGCGCGTCGCCACCCACGTGTCATGGGTCACGAGGACCAGCGTCTGGCCGCGCTCGCGCCAGAGGGTCTCGAGCAGGCCGATGATCTCGTCCCGCGTCTTCTCGTCGAGGTTGCCTGTGGGCTCGTCTCCGAGGATCACGCGCGGCTCCCGGACAAGTGCGCGGGCGATGCCCACTCGCTGCTGCTCCCCTCCGGAGAGCTCCGAAGGAAGGTGACGCGCGCGCTCGGCGAGCCCGACGCGCGCCAGCGCAGCCTGCGCGCGCGAGCGGCGCTCGTCTCCGGCCACGCCCCAGGGGACGAGCGCCGTCTCGACGTTCTCCTGCGCGGACAGCGTGGGGATCAGGTTGAACGTCTGAAAGACGAACCCGAACGAGTGGCTGCGCAGCGCGGCGAGGTCGCCTTCGCCCAGCTTGGCCATGTCGCGCCCGTCGAAGCGCACCTCGCCTCCGCTCGGCCGGTCAAGGGCGCCGAGCATCTGCAGAAGGGTCGTCTTGCCCGAGCCTGTCGAGCCCTGGATGGCGAGGAACTCGCCCTCCTGCACGCCCAGGTCGATACCGGCGAGGGCGTCGACGTTCCTTCCACTCTGGACGTACCGTTTCGTGACGTCCGTCAGTTCGTAGAGCATGCCTTCCTCCAGGGTCAGTCGAGACGTCGCAGGGCGTCGGCAGGCCGCAGGCGCGCGGCGCGCCAGCCGCCGAAGGCTCCGGCCAACAGGCCGCCGGCGACCGCGAGCCCCACGGCGATGAGCGCGAGCTGCACGCTCACCGGCGCGCCGAGCTGCACGGTCACGGTCTGGGCCGCCGACTCGAACGCCTGCATGGGGCCGCCCATGCCGGGCCCGCCGGGGCCGGCCACGGCGGCACCCGAAGCGGGGCCGGCGGTGGCCTCCAGCGATGGCGACAGCCACGTGATCAGCCGGGCGCCGACCACGCCGATGAACACGCCGAGGACGCCGCCGACCACGCCCTGGACGAACGATTCGCCGAGCACTTGCCCGACGATCCGCCGGCTCCGCCAGCCGAGGGCTTTGAGCGTGCCGAACTCGCGCACGCGGCGCGACACGGACGACACCGTCAGCAGACTCGCGACGGCGAAAGCGGCGACGAGCGCTGCGACGGCGAGCCACGTGCCGAGCCGATCGGCGAGCTTCGAGGCGCTCGAGAGCGAGCCGCTCACCTGGTCGGCGAGGTCCTCCGCCGTGGTCACGGTCGCCTTGGGCATCACGGTCTTGATCGACTTCTTGACGGCGGCGATGTTCTCGGCGCTGTCGGCCTTCACGTAGATCTGGCTGACGCCGTTCTCGTCGGCGAGCTTCTGTGCGCGCGCGAGGGGGATGTAGACGTTCGAGCCGCTGCTCGACGACGTCACCAGGCCGACGATCTCGAACTTGACGCCCGCGATCTTGAAGGTGTCGCCCACGGCCAGGTCGTTCTCCTTCGCATAGCCTTTCTCCACGAGCATGACCTTGCCGTTGGTCTCAGTACTTGTGAAGGTCCGCCCGTCGACGACCTCGCCGAACTCAGTGGACCGATGGACTGGTCGGTCACGTCGACGCCGGCGATCGAGTAGGACTCGATCTGTATGGGCGCCTGTGACGGCATGGCCTGGGGTTGCTCGCCTTCCTGGGGCATCGCGCCGCCTTGGCCCTGGATCATCTCGGCGAACTTGCCCTCGATGTGCATGGCGGTGAGCGTGAGCCCGCCGATGGCGGCGGAGACACCGTCCAGGGCGGCGATCTGGTCGATCTTCGTTCGTCGAGATCGGCTGCTGGCCAGGCGATGTCATGACCCTGTCGCGAGAGAACTTCTCGCCCTGCTCCTGGCGCTCGCCCGGGTTCATGCCGATCTGCGCCGGACCACCGCTGCCCATCTCGGCCGTGCGCGTCACCGTGATGTCGGTACCGACCCCGTACAGCGACTGCAGCACCTCGTCCTGCGCCTGGCCGACCCCGTCGGCGTACGCGCTCACCGCGACCACGAGGCCGACCCCGACCGCCAAGCCCAAGGCCGTCAGCAGGGCCTGGCGGTGCCGTCGGCGCAGCTCGCGGTAGATGTAGGTGAAGAACATGGGCTCCTCCTTGCACGGCGCCGAGCGCGCCTCGGTTTCCCTCCACGACGACTTGTACAGCCGCGGTGTGGGAAGGCTCTGAGACTCCCCTGTGAGGTCCCTGTGAACGCACTCCGACCACGGTCACACAGGATTCACAGCAGACTCACAGGAAACCCGCCTAGAATGGCGCCGATCACACACCGGGAGCCGCGGATGGAACAAACGACACGCATCCTGGTCGTCGACGACGAGGCGAGCATCACCGAGTTGCTCACCATGGCCCTGCGCTACGAGGGCTTCGAGACGGCGGCCGCACACGGAGGGCGCGAGGCCTTGTCGACCATCGCCTCCTTCCACCCGCACCTGGTCGTCCTCGACATCATGATGCCGGACATCGACGGCTTCGAGGTGGCGCGCCGGCTGCGGGCCGAGCGACACGACGTGCCGATCCTCTTCCTGACGGCGCGCGACGGCGCCGAGGACAAGGTCCGTGGCCTCACCATCGGCGGCGACGACTACGTGACCAAACCGTTCAGCGTCGAGGAGCTCGTCGCGCGCATCAGGGCGATCCTGCGCAGGACGATGGGCGAGCAGCGCGACAGCGGACGGCTTGCCTTCGCCGACCTCGAGCTGGACGAGGACACGCACGAGGTGCTGCGCGGCGGCAAGGCCGTCGACCTCACCCCCACCGAGTTCAAGCTGCTGCACTACATGATGCTCAACCCGCGGCGCGTGCTCACCAAGGCGCAGATCATGGACCGCGTCTGGGACTACGACTTCGGCGGGCGCGCGAACGTGGTCGAGACCTACATCAGCTACCTGCGCAAGAAGGTCGACGTCGTCGACCCGCCCCTCATCCACACCGTGCGCGGCGTCGGCTACAGCCTGCGCCTGCCGCGGGAGTGAGACGCACCACCGGGAGAGGCGGGCACCGTGCGAAGGACTGACACGTGACCCTGCGACTGCGCCTGACGCTCGCCGTGGTGGGCCTGGTCGCCGTGGCGCTGCTCGTGGCCGACGCCGCGACCTACGCCGCGCTGCGCTCCTTCCTCGTCGACCGGGTCGACCAGCAGCTCCAGGACGCGCGCGACCCCATCGCCCTCGCCCTCACCTCCGGCGAACAGAACCAGGATGAGCCGTTCGGCGGCGACCCGCTGCGCGGCCGCCAGCTGCCGCCGGGGACCTACGGAGAGGTCCAGGACAAGGCGGGCGCGACCCTCAACGCGATCAGCTACACCTACGGCGACGTCGAGCAGCCGACGCCCGCGCTTCCGACGCCCCTTCCGGGCGCCGGAAGGACGGGCATCACGCAGTTCTCGACCGGCGCCGAGGATGGGGACGCGACCCGTTTCCGGGTGCTCGTCCAGGGGTTCCCCAACGCGGGCCGGGTACTCATCGTCGCCATCCCGCTGGGGGATGTGCAGCAGACCCTCGGCCGGCTGCTCATGGTCGAGGCGTTTGTGACAGTGGCGGCGCTCGCCGGCCTTGGCGCCCTGGCGTGGTGGCTCGTGAGGCGAGGCCTGCGGCCGCTCGAGGACATGGCGACGACGGCCGGCGCTATCGCGGCGGGCGACCTTTCCCGCCGCGTGGAGCCGGCCGAGCAGAAGACCGAGGTCGGCCGTCTCGGACTTGCGCTCAACGCCATGCTCGAGCAGATCGAGCGGGCCTTCGACGAGCGCACGCGCTCGGAAGAGAAGCTGCGCCGCTTCCTCGCCGACGCCTCGCACGAGCTGCGCACACCGCTCACGTCGATCCGCGGCTACGCCGAGATGTTCCATCGCGGCGCCAAGGACGATCCCGCCGACCTCGCGACGGCGATGCGTCGTATCGAGGACGAGTCGTGGCGCATGGGCGTGATGGTCGACGAGCTCCTTCGTCTCGCCCGCCTGGGCGAGGGCCGCGCGCCCGAGCGCAAGCCGGTGGACCTGGTACGGATCGTCGTCGACGCGGTGGCGGACGCCGGCGTGGAGGACCCAGGACGGGCGATCGCACTCGACGTTCCCGCGGCCCTCGTCGTGACCGGCGACGAGGCGCAGCTGCGCCAGGTCGCCGCCAACCTCGTCGGTAACGCCCTGCGCCACACGCCGGCGGGCACACCCGTCGCCGTGGGCTTGCGCGAGGCGAACGGATGGGCCGAGCTGGAGGTCGCCGACGAGGGCCCCGGCATGTCGCCGGACGACGCCGCCCGCGTCTTCGAGCCCTTCTACCGCGCCGACAAGTCGCGGGCCCGCGAGACCGGCGGCACTGGGCTCGGGCTTGCCATCGTCGCCGCCATCGTCGAGGGGCACGCCGGCACGGTCACGGTCGAGACCGCGCCCGGTGCCGGCGCCAGGTTCCTCGTCCGGCTGCCGCTCGGCGAGACCACGCCCGCCTGAGAGCGGACACGCGGTCTTCCGTCGGGCGGCCGCCCCGTCCATCCTTTCTCAGCCGGCTCACAGGCCGGTCACGGCCCGCCCACAGAGCCGTCCGCTAGCCTCGTCTGCCAAGAGCCAAGTCACGTCCACGACTCCCCCTGCAGGTGAGCCATGAACAGAGTTTCGAACCGCGCCCTTGTCAACTTCATCGTCGACGCGGCGATCGCCGCCGCTTTCGTCGTCTCCGCCGTCAGCGGACTCGTGTTCCTCCTCCCCGCCGGGTGGCTTTCGGTCCCCGGCACGGCGGCCGGAAGTGCCCTCGGTGTCGAGTACGCGACGTGGCGGACGCTGCACGACTGGACGGCCCTCATCATGATCGCCGGCGTCGTGCTGCACACCGCGCTTCACTGGCGCTGGGTCACGACCATGGTGCGGCGGCTGGCGGGTGCGCAGGCACAGACCCGCCCGGGCGCGATCGTCGGCCGTCGCCTGCCGGCCGCCGTAGGCCCCTCGGCCGCGGCACTCGCGACGGCGGCCGCGAGCGAGCGGACTGACGGCACGCCGCCGCTTGGCGACGACGAGCCGGTGCGCAAGGACGACCGGTCGCGCGAGGGTCTTCAAGCGCTCGAGCGTGGACGACGCGAAGGCGCGCGAATCCGTCGCGCGCGAGAGCTTCACGCGACACACGTTCCTCAAGGGCGCCGGCGCGGTGGGTGCCGCGGCCCTCGTCGGGGGATTCGTCGGCCGCGCCGTGGCCGGGACAGCCGCCTCATGGCTCGACGAAGGCTCCTCCACCGGCGGCGCGTCCACCACCGCGTCGGTGGCGCAGGACTCGGCCGGCGGCTGGGGCTCCGGCGCGGACGACGGCCAGTCCAGTCCGAGCTCGTCGGGCGACGGCGGCTCCGCCCAGGCGACCACACCGACGGCCCGTGTCGCGATCGACAGCGGACGGTGCACCGGCTGCGGCGCGTGTGCGCAGGTCTGCCCCTTCGGCGTGTTCTCCGCCCAGGGCGGCAGCGCCGTCGTCGCCGACGAGAGCGCCTGCCGCCTGTGCGGACACTGCGTGCAGGTCTGCCGCCCCGGTGCGATCACGCTGAACGGCTGAGGCCAGCCGAGCGTCGTCTGCGCACCGCGGCGGCGGGGCAGCGGCAGTGCCGCCGCCCCGCCGCCGCGGTTTCTCATCCTCAAGCATCCCGCCCTGGCAGCCGAGCTTGTACTATGCACGCGACGACGGGACATCGCTCGAGGAGGACCCTTGGCCTCAAGCCCGCGTAAGGGACCGCAGGATTCAGTCGCCGCCGTCGCCGCCGCGCTGACGGCGAGCGACGACGCTGTGGAACGTTTTGCCGCGGCCGCGGCGGCGATCGCCGCCGCGGCCGACGCCTGCCGCGTCGAGATCTGGGGCGGGACAAGACCCGAGGCCATCGTCTGCCGGGCCGTGTGGAACGGCGCCGGCGACGCCGCTGCCGCTGGCCCTGACGTCGCCGGCCCCGACGAGAGACCCGACCTTCACGCCGTCTTCGCCGGCGACTCATGGGTCGAGTGGCGCGCCGGTGACCGCCTCGACGAAGCGGCCGGCGCCTTGCTGGAGCGTCACGGCGCGACGCGCACTCTGACCTTCCCCCTCTCCGTCGGGACGCGCACCGTCGGCGCCGTGACGATCATGCAGGCGGGACCGACCGCCAAGGTGGCCGCGGCCGAGCGGCGACGCCTGCAGCTCCTCGGGCCACCTCTCGCCGGCGCCGTGGACGCAGCCGCCATCGCGGCCACTGCTGTGCCGGCGCTGCGCCGCGCCGACGCCCTGCGCACCGCGAGTCAGGCCGTCGCCATGCTCGTCGAGTGCGACCAGGCGGTCGAGGCCGTCACCCGCGAGGTGGCGGGCATGATCGAAGGCGCGGAGTGTCGGGCGCGGGTGCTCCTGCGCAACGACGCGGGAGCGTACGTGGAGTTCCCGCCGCGCCAGGACGACGAAGGCGAAGGGATCGCGCAGGAACGCCCCGGCAAGACCGAGAAGCAGGCGATCGACGAGCGCCGCACGGTCACCGCCGCGACCGACCGAGCCGTCAGTCTCGCGACGCCGCTGCTGCTTCGCGGCGCCCTGCTCGGCTTCATCAGCGTCAGCGCCGCGCGCTCGCGCCCCTTCGATGCCGACGAGGTCAGGGACATCGAGGCGCTCGCCCAGCAGGTCTCGCTCTCCCTGGACATCGCCCGTCTGCGCCGCTCCGTCCAGCGCCTGACGACGATCGACACGCTCACCGGACTCAACAACCGCGAGTTCCTCTTCGAGCGTCTCGCGGCCGAGATCGCCCGGGCGCACCGCTACTCCGAGCCTCTCTCGCTGGCCCTCGCCGACCTCGACGACTTCAGCCACTACAACGCACGAAACGGCAACCACGAAGGCAACCGCCTGCTGCGCCAGGCCGCCAGCCTGATGAAGATGAGCGTCCGCGACCAGGTCGACGTCGTCTGCCGATACGGCGGCGAGGAGTTCGCCCTGGTGCTCCCGAACACGCCGACCACCGCAGGCGGCGCCGGCGTGGTCGCGGAGCGCGTGCGTACGGCGATCGAGAGGACCCATTTCCACGACGAGGACGACAACCCGCTCGGACACATGACCGTGAGCCTTGGGGTGGCGGGATTCCCGGTGCACGCCGAAGACACCGAAGACCTCGTGTCCCTCGCCGCGGAGGCGCTGCGCGCCGCGAAGGCCGCGGGCAAGAACCGGGTCGGTCTGTACAAGCTTCGTCGATGACGACGCCGCGGCGGACCGCGGGCTCGGCCGCGCTGCTTGTCGTCGTCATCGCCCTCTCGATGCAGACGGGGTCGGCCCTCGCCGGCCGCCTGATCGAATCGACCGGTGTCATCGAGACCCTCTGGCTGCGGACGGCGATCGCGGCGGCGATCCTGGCGGCGTTGCGGCCCCGCTCGCTGCGTATCCCCGCGGCCGGTGACCGCCTCCCCCTCGCCGCCCTGACGCTCGCCCTGCTGCTCATGAATCTCAGCTTCTACGCGGCGATCTCGCTGGCGCCGCTCGGCGTCGTCGTCGCCGTCGAGTTCACGGGGCCGCTCGCCGTCGCCGTCATCGGATCCCGTCGAGCCATCGACTTCATCTGGATCGCCCTGGCCGGCGTAGGTGTCGTCCTGCTCGCCGGCCCGACGAGCTCCGTGAGCACGGCGGGCCTCGTGCTCGCCCTCTCCGCCGCCACCGGCTGGGCCGCCTTCCTGCTGCTCGCCAAGCGTGCCGTCACGAGCATGGACCCGCTTCCGGTGACGACGATCATGCTGGTCGGCTCGGCCGTCCTGCTCACACCGGCCCTTGCCGTGAGCGGCATCGAGACCGACGGGCTCGGTCACGCGCTCGTGATGGGCGCGGTGATCGCCGTCCTGTCCTCCGCCTTGCCCTACTTCCTCGAGTTCTTCGCCCTGAGCCGGGTGCGGGCCGCGACGTACAGCGTGCTCCTGAGCATCGAGCCCGCCATCGCGGCCCTGACCGGCTTCCTCATCCTCGGGCAGCGTCTGACCCTGGTCGAGGGCGCCGCGATCGCCGCCGTCATGGCGGCGGCGGCCGGCGCAAGCTGGACGAGCGAGCCGCACCGACCCTGAGCGTCGCGACGGCGGCGCGCGTCAGCTCCGCCGCGGGCGGCCCTCCACCGTCTGGCACTTCGCTCGTCCTGCGCGGTGCTATGCTCGTGACGACCTCTGACGGCGCGCGAAGGTGGTCCGGGGTGCGCGACCTGAACGGCACGACGTTCGTCTGCTCGTGGAGCGGCGGCAAGGACGCCTGCCTCGCCCTGCACCGGGCCGTCGCCGCGGGGGGAGTCGCCACGTCTCTCGTGTGTCTTGCCCGAGCTGACGGCAGGACGACTCTCACTCACGGCGTGCCGATCGACCTGCTGCGGGCTCAGGCAGACCGCCTCGGGCTGCCCCTCGACGTCTGCCCCGGCTCGTGGCACGACTACGAGCTCGTCTGGGCCCAGGCCCTGCAGCGGTGCCGGGAGGCGGGAGCCGACGCGGCCGTGTTCGGCGACCTCCACATCGTCCGCCACCACGCGTGGGAGGTAAGCGTCTGCCGCAGCCTCGGCCTCGAACCGGTGCACCCCCTCTGGAAGGTGTCCCCGCGCGTCCTCGCGGGGGAGCTCTCCACGACACGCACGCGCGCGGTGATCACCTGCCTCCGGGCCGAGCGCCTCGACAAGCGGTTCCTGGGGCGCGAGATCACGCCGGAGCTGCTGAGCGAGCTCGACGAGACCGGCGTCGACCCGTTCGGCGAGCACGGCGAGTACCACACGCTGGTCGTGGACGCGGCGTTGTTCTCGAGCCCGGTCGACGCGGTGCCGGTCGGCGAGTACCTTCACGACGGCCAATGGCACCTCGACTTCGGCGAGGGCGCGCCGCCGCCTGGTTTCGAGCCGCCGCGTCCAAGGGCCGGCGGCATCCAGTGACGCGTCAGCGCAACGACGCCGGGGGCGCCACGTCCTTCACCGCACGTGAGTACGGACACACCGTCTGACAGACGGCGCAGGTCCCGTCCCACTCCGGATGGGTCCAGGTGATCTCCTCGCAGCGCTTCTCGTGGTAGAGATCGTCGCGTGGCATGCCGGCCGTCCACAGGACGTCGCGGCCGGCCTCCATCGGGCAGGCGTCGACGCAGATCCGGCAGCGGCCGCAGCGGCTCTCGGTGATCGGCGTGCCCGGCGCAAGCGGCGCGTCGGTGAACACGCTGGTCAGCCGCACCGCCGGGCCGAAGCGGGCCGAGACGAACACCGCTGTCTTGCCGATCCAGCCGAGGCCGGCCTGCGTCGCCACCGTCTTGTGGGCGAAGACGCCGGCGTCTCCCCAGTCCTCGAGCGGCGGATCGTCGCCGGGGCCGGACATGACGTTGCCGGTCTGGACGGCCTCGAACCCGCGCGCCTGGAGCAGCTCGACGACCGCCGCGGCGGCCTCGTCGAGCTGCCGGAACAGGCGCGCGTAGTCTTCGAAGAACGCCTGCGACATCGACGCCTCGGGAATGCCCTCCATGGCCGCCGGCGCGTGCCGCATGACGATGCTGACCGCGCGCGGCAGGTTCGGCGCCAGGTCCCAGCCGGTGTTGGCGGCCACTCCCCACTCGTCGACGCCCATGGCTTCGAGCTTCGTGCCGATCGTCGGAGTCAGCCCGCCGTCGCCTTCACCGTTCATCGCGCCTCCCCTTGGTCTCTGCCCGTGGCTCGGCCGCGGGCCCCTGTCTCCGCGCCGTCGCGTTGCCCCGGTGCGTACGTTCCCGGTGACGATTCTCGGCCGACACCGACAATCGGGCAAGACCTGCAGACCGGCACGATGGCTTAGTGGGTGACGGTTCGACGCAGTGCCGGCACTCCTGTCGAATCCCCGCGAGCATACGCGTCTCCGGCCAGATTTGTGCAATCCAGCAAGTATCTCGATGGTCGAGAGTTTCGACCATCGAGCAATGGGTACTCTGTGAACACACTAGTCACCGATGGTCGCTCGGCCCTGGCGGCCGTGACGACCGGCCTCACTCGCCAGAGAGTGGCGGGGGCGGGAACCATGGAGGAAGACGATGAGACGGTATCTCCTGATAGCAGTAGCGCTGCTGATCGTCGCCGTGCCGTTCGCGGTCGCGGCCTGCGGCGGAAATGACGAAGAAGCGACGCCGGCGCCGACGCCGGCGACGAGCTCGCCGATGGCAGAGGACATCGTGGGAACCGCGGTCGCAGCCGGCAGCTTCACCACGCTGACCGCCGCCCTCGAAGCCGCAGAGCTGGTCGACACGCTCAAGGGCGACGGGCCCTTCACGGTCTTTGCTCCGACCGACGAGGCCTTCGCGGCTCTGCCCGCTGGTACGGTCGACACCCTGCTCGCCGACCCGAAGGGCGACCTGACGCAGATCCTCACCTATCACGTCGTGCCCGGCAAGGTGATGTCGACCGACATCACCGACGGAATGACGGCGACCACGGTGCAGGGCGCAGACCTCACCTTCACGATCAAGGACGGCAGCGTCTACGTGAACGACGCGATGGTCGTGACCGCCGACATCGAGACCTCGAACGGCGTCATCCACGTGATCGACGGGGTGCTGATCCCGCCGAAGTAAGCACCCTCGGCGAGAGTCGACTATCGATCAGAGAGGCGGCGGCGCCCATGGCGCCGCCGCCTCATTTGTTTACCCGTTCACGACGAGCTCGCCGAGTTCGTTCACGACTTCGAGGCCTGCGCAACGGCCGTCGCCTGCGAACACCACGAACGGGCGTCCGCCCCGCACCTCGCGCAGACGCACGCGCACGACCGCCTCCAGCGACTCCCCGACGCGGCCCTCCATGGCACCCAGGACGGGCGCCTTGAGCTCGCCGGCCGCGCCGCCTTCGGCGCGCAGGTCGAGCTCGGTGCGCCCGTCGCGCAGCACGACGTGGGCGCCGCCCGCCCACGTCTTGATCTGGATCAGCTCGGCCCCGGTGTAGGTCGCGAACCGGTAGAGCCTCCCGTCGTGCAGCAGCCCGGCGATGTGGCCCACGAAGGCGCCCGTGACCCAGGGGATCCGCGCCACCGAACACGTCAGCGAGATCCCCGGCGTACCGAAGTGGTTGGACTGCGCCCAGACCCACGAGCTCGGGAAGCTCCGCCCCCAGTCCTTCTCGACGTAGCCCCGCCCGCCGCCGAAGTCGAGGGTCTCGTCGTCGACCATCAGGGCGCCGTCGAGCGCGTGGTCGAGCGACAGGACGCCGTGGTAGCACTCCATGCGGGGCACGAACCGGTACCAGCCCATGATGCCGGGCGAGAACGGGCGCACCGGCCAGCCGCGCCAGGGGCCGAAGGTGACGAGTCCGCGCACGGCGCCCTGCTCGTCACGAAGGTCGAGTGTCATGCCGTCCGCCGTGAACACGTTGGCGCCGACCGCGATGCGAAAGGGCGCCCGGCGGGCGAACGTGAACGCCGCGGCGGGAAACTCGAAGAACCGCGTGTGGCCGCCGGGGCGGATGAGCTGGACGAACGATCGCGCGCGACGGCCGTCTGCCGAGTATGAGACGCCCGGGATGACCGCCACGGGGTGCTCCTGCCCGGCGTCGACGCACTTGAAGTACCAGCCCTCGAAGGAGCGGCGGCGGACCCGGCCGCCCTGATACAGCGCCGGGTCCCAGACGCGCCGCGCGTAATACGGGATATCGATCGCACTTGGCATGGCGTCCCCTCTGAAGCGCCCGCTGTCCGGTGCCAGCCTATCGAACCAGACGCTGCCTCCCGCACGGTTCGACATTGTTGGCACAAGGGTAGTACGCACTGGTCAGACGCGACATACACCCGGGCCACCCGGGCGGACCTGGAGGGGAACGTGAGCACGAAGCTGAGCGCTGAGGAACTCGTCGACCGCCACATCATCGACGAGGCGGGTCGTGACATCGGGCACATCACCGATCTGTATGTGGACGACGATGGCAAGCCGCACTGGCTGCTGGTCGACACCGGCCTCTTCAAGGGCTTCCTGAGCGTCATCCCGGTGACCGACGTGGTCGTGAGCGACCGGGGTCTCGAGGTGCACTACGACATGGAGAAGCTGACGGGCGCCCCGAACGTGATGGGCGACCGGCCGTACGCCGCGCACCGCGAGGGCATGCTCTTCGACTACTACCGGCTGACCGCTCCCGAGAGCGTCTCGGCCGCAGCGCGCAAGGGCCCCGAGTACGACTTGCTGCCGCCGAGCGCCCTGTGCCGCTTCTCCACGCTGAGCTGCGAGAACAAGCCGACGGAGTTCGAGACCAAGGACTGAGGCGAGGCCCGCGGCGGCGGGCAGCCCGACGGGACGAGGGGCGGCGGCTCACCCCTCTGGGGCGGAGCCGGGCGGGCCGAACAGGGCGCGCTGGGCGCGGGGGAAGAGGAGCACCGACGGGCGCCGGCCGGAGGCGCCCGGAGCGGCGAGCGCGAGAGCTGTCTCGAGTGCCGCCGCCGGCGTCGGGGCCGGCGTGTAGAACAGCCCGCGCAGCACTTCGTCGGACACGCCGGGACAACAGGCGACGACCTGCGGGCAGACGGTGAGGAAGCGGGCGATGTTGAACGACTCGTTCATCTCGACCGTGTAGCGCTCGCGCAGGCGCGCGAGGACGTCCTCCGGACCGCGCGCGCCGTCGAAGGGCTCGAGCATCTCCTGCGAGCCACCCCCGTCCCAACAGCTCGAGAGAAGGACGACGACGGGCGGGCGCCAGACGGTCGCCTTGTCGGCGGCGCCCGTCCTGCCGGTCGCGGCCGCAGCGTCGGCGGCCATGCCCTCCACCATCGGCTGCAGGCCGACGAGGGGCTTGACGGACTGGTACAGGTCGATGTCGAGCGGCGCCCCGGGGCCGGTCACGACGACGTCGACCGGCCCCTCCGGCCGCTCGAGCTGCGCGTAGCCGCGCACGAAGGCGACGAGCTCGACGTGCGCGGCCTCCGGCTCGCCGGCGGCGACCGCCAGCGGCCGCAGGTCGCCGCCGAGGACCACGTTGACGATGAAATCGAGGCGGGCCAGGCGCGCCGCGGCGAGCATGTCCTCGTGGATGGGGTTGCCCTCGAGGATCCCCGGCCGCGCGTTGGGGTTGCTCAGGTTGGCCACAGAGTGGTTGGCCAGGATGCTCCCCTCGGCGGCGACCGCCGGCAGGATCGACTTGCGGCCGCCGGTGAAGCCGGCGAATTCGTGCGGTTCGACCTGACCGAACGAGATGCGCAGGTCGGCCGCCGCTACCAGGGGGTGCACGGCGAGCGGCGTGCCGGCCGGCGTGCGACCAAGGTCGACGAGGTCGGGCGCCTTGGCGTCGTGACCGTGGACGCGCAGGCGGCCGGCCCACTCGCTCCCGAGCAGCGCCTCGATCTCGTCCGGGTACGCCGGCCGGTGGGCGCCGCCGCCGATCACGACGTCGACGGCGTCGGCGCCGAGGCCGGCGACCTCGAGCTGCGCCAGCACTGGACCGACGAGTGCGTGCGCCGGCACGGGCCGGGTCGCGTCGCTCGTGATGATGACGGCGCTCCGCCGCCCGCGGGCGAGCTCGCGCAGGGGCGGCGCGCCGAGCGGGCGCGCGAGCGCCCGGCTCAGCGCCGCTCCAAGATCGATCGGCGGTGGCTCGGCGACGCCCAGCCGCCGCACCTCGCAGCCGGCAGCTATCGCGGCCGCCGCCACGTCGTCGACGGCGGCGTCCAGGTCTCTCAGCTCGGCGGGATCCACGAGGCATAGGCTACAGGCACAAGCCGTGGGCGTCGACAGTGGGTCGTCCCTAATCCCAACCGAGTCAATCGGGATTCACCTTGCCGCCAGGGGGAATAAGGACTGCGGCAGTCCCTCGACCGGCGACCCTGGAGGCACGTCCATGACCGACGACACGACCGCGACTCTCACGCTCGACTGCATCGGGCTGTACTGTCCCGAGCCGCTGTTCCAGGCGCGCGAGAGCATCGACTCGATCGAGGTCGGTGAGGTGCTCGAGGTGTTCGCCGACGACCCCGCCGCCGAGGAAGACCTGACGCGCTTCGCCAAGCGCGCCGGCCACGAGGTCGTCGCCGTCGAGCACGACGGCGACCAGCTCCGCATCCTGCTGCGCCGCCTCAAGTGACCCGAGACAGTGAAAGGGACCGACGATGAAGAACGACAAGATGATCCTCTACGTGCAGACCAGCGACCAGCCTGAGCGCCAGTACTCGCCGCTCGTGCTCGCCCAGACCGCCAAGGCGATGGACCTGGAGCCCGCCGTCTACTTCCTGGGCATGGGCCTCAAGGTCCTCAAGCCGGGTGCGGCCGACGCCATGCAGCTCGGCTCGTTCCCGAGTGTGGGCGACATGCTCCGCAAGACGATCGAGATGGGCATCACCGTCTACGTCTGCGAGGCGTCCAAGCAGATGCTCGGCTGGGAAAGCGTCGAGCTGATCGACGGCGTCAAGATCGTCGGCGCCGGCACGCTCAACGACCTGGCGCTCGACGCCGGCGCCACGATGTGGTTCTGAGACCGCGACGATGACCGCGAAGAGCTCGTCTGACGCCGGCCAGGCCGCAGGCCTCGCCGGCGTCGTCTACGCCGACTACCAGTCCTCCAAGCCCGTCGACCCGCGGGTCGTCGAGGCGATGCTGCCGTACTTCGGCCAGACCTTCGGCAACGCCGCGTCGCTGCACGGCGTCGGCGACGCGGCCACAGCGGCCCTCGAGGACGCCCGCACCCGCGTCGCCCGCCTCTTCGGCGCCGAGCCCGCCGAGATCGTCTTCACCTCCGGCGCCACCGAGGCCAACAACCTGGCGCTGATCGGCTACGCCATGCGCAACCGGCGCAAGGGCGACCACATCATCATCACCGAGGCCGAGCACATCTCGATCCTCAACATCGCCAAGTACCTCGAGAAGAACGGCTTTCGCGTGACGCGCCTGCCGATCGATCTGTACGGGCGCGTGTCCGCAAAGAAGCTGCGCGCCCGCATCACCGACGACACGATCCTCGTCTCGGTGGGCTGGGCGAGCAACGAGATAGGCACGGTGCAGCCGATCGCCGAGATCGCCGAGCTGCTCGCGCGGCACCGGCATCGTGCTGCACTCGGACGCCGTCGCCGCCGAGGGCGTCGTGCCGATCGACGTGAGCAAGATACCGGTCGGCATGCTCTCGCTCTCGTCCAACGACCTCTACGGCCCGCGCGGCCTCGGCGCCCTGTACGTGCGCAAGGGCGTCGCCGTGGCGCCGGTGCTGCTCGGCGGCGGCCAGGAACGCGGCATCCGCTCGGGCACCGAGGACGTGGCGGCGATCGCCGGCATGGCCGCCGCCGCCGACATCATGGCGGCGGAGATGCCGGCCGAAGTGGCGCGCATCAAGGCGATCCGCGACCGGCTCGTCGAACGCGTCCTTGCCGAGATCCCCGATTCGCACCTCAACGGCCACCCCACCGAGAGACTGCCCAACAACGCGCACTTCCGCTTCGAGGCCGTCGAGGGAGAGGCGATGGTCCTGTCGCTGCGCGACGCCGGCATCGCCGCCTCCACCGGCTCGGCCTGCAGCTCCAAGACGCTCGAGCCGTCGCACACGCTCATATCGACGGGCCTTCTCCACGAGGAGGCACACGGCTCGCTCGAGTTCACCTTCGGGCGCTTCAGCAAGGACGAGGACGTCGACCGCATCATGGCGGCGCTGCCCGGCGTGATCGCGCGCCTGCGGGAGCTCTCGCCTCTCTACCAGAAGTCGCCAGTCGGCGAGAAGGGACCGGCATGAAATCCACGCAGTACTCCGAGAAGACCCTCGAGCACTTCCGCGACCCGCGCAACGTCGGGACGCTCGAAGGCCCGAACGTCGCCGTGGGCCGCGTCGGCAACCCCGTCTGCGGCGACATGATGGACATCTACATCGCCGTGACCCCCGACGACCGTATCGAGGACATCAAGTTCCAGACCTTCGGCTGCGGCTCGGCGGTGGCGACCTCGAGCATGGTCACCGAACTCGTCAAGGGGATGAAGCTGGACGACGCCCTCAAGGTGAGCCGCGGCGACGTCGCCGACGCCCTCGACGGCCTGCCGCCGATCAAGATGCACTGCTCCAACCTGGCCGCCGACGCGCTGCACGAGGCGATCAAGAACTGGCGCGCCGGCATCAAGCCCGAGGACGCGACCAAGACGGCGGTCGAGACGGCCTGCCACCCGCGCCCCGCCGCGGTCGTTGAGGTCGAGATCGCCGATCTCGACGAGTACGAAGGCAAGGGCGCCTACAAGGGACTCACAGACCCGGCGGAGCTCGCCGACCAGCGCGTCGTCGTGCTCGACACCGGGGACAAGGCCGCGCAACTCGCCATCGACCTCACCGACCACACCGGCCGCGTCGTGCTCATGACGACGGGCAAGGAGCCTTCGGTGAGCAGCGCCGTGCGTTCCGCCCTGCGCCTCTCGGACGTCAAGATCCTCGCCGAGGCGCAGCCGCTCGAGCTGCGCGGCGAAGGCGAGCTGGAGCGCATCCTCGTCCACGACCTCAACGAGGACGAGGAGTACGAGCTCACGGCCGACGCGTTCGTGATCCTGGAGTAGGCGGCCGTCCCGCCGGCGAGCCCTCGGCGGCCGGCGAGGGCTGCGCCGCGTACCTTGCGCTCAGCCGAGCGCTTCCACCGCGGCCAGCTGCTCTCGCTCGACCTCCTCGCGCACGCAGCAGCCCTCGAGGTGGTCGTCGACGATGCCGGTCGCCTGCATGTGAGCGTAGGCGGTCGTCGGGCCGACGAAGCGAAAGCCGAGACGTTTGAGCTCGCGCGCCAGGGCGCGCGACTCCGGCGTCTCTCGCCGCGAGGTCGGCCAGCGACCGCGGCGCCGGCCCGCGCCTCTCCGGACGGAACTCCCAGAACAGCGACGCCAACGAGCCGCGCGCCTCGATCACGGCGAGGGCGGCGCGCGCGTTGCCGATCGCCGCCTCGATCTTCTGCCGGTTGCGCACGATACCGGCGTCGCCGAGCAGGCGCTGGACATCGTCCACCCCGAAAGCGGCCACTGCCTCGATGCGGAAGCCGGCGAACGCGGCGCGAAAGGCCTCTCGCTTCCTCAGGATCGTCAGCCACGAGAGGCCCGACTGGAAGCCCTCGAGACACAGCCGCTCGTAGATGCCGTCGTCGTCGAGGACCGGCCGCCCCCATTCCCGATCGTGATAGGCGACGTACTCCGGCGCGCTCAGCGACCACCAGCAGCGCGCGCGCCCGTCGTCGCCAGGCAGAAGAACCGGGGTGGTCTCAGCCCCATCCATAGCGCGGAGCATAACCTGATAGGCTCACCGAGGAGGCGTCGGGGACGTCCGCCTTCTTCTCTCCGCACCCCGGCGCACGCACGATGACCGCCGACCCGACGGACCACAGCCGCACTTCAGCGCCCGACGAGCCGGGGGCACCTGCGCTGAGCGCAGACGAGATCCGCGCCCTCGACCGCGCCCACGTGCTGCACTCGTGGTCGACGCAATCGCAGATCAGCCCTCTCGTCGTGGCCGGCGGCGAGGGTCGCCACTTCTGGGACTACGACGGTAAGCGCTACCTCGACTTCGCCTCACTCGTCGTCAATGCCAACCTCGGCCACCAGCACCCACGCGTCATCGGGGCCATCGCCGCGCAAGCCCTTCGCCTGTCCGCGACCGCGCCGGCGATGACCGACGCGTCGCGCGCCCGCCTCGCCGGACTGCTCGCCGAGGTCACCCCCGGCGACCTGACCATGTCACTGTTCACGAACGGCGGCGCCGAGGCGATCGAGAACGCCGTCAAGCTCGCGCGCTGGTACACCGGGCGCCACAAGATCGTCGCCCGCTACCGCTCCTACCACGGCGCGACGGCGGGCGCTGTGACGGCGACCGGTGACCCGCGGCGCTGGGCCGCCGAGCCCGGCCTCCCCGGCGTCGTGCGGATGTTCGATCCGTACCCATACCGCTGCCCGGCGGGACACGCGCATCCGCGAGGCGAGGGCCTGACCGTTCCGGACGCGGACCCGGGCTCCTGTCCGGTCTGTTCCGGCGGCCCGCACCTCGAGGAGATCCTGCAGTACGAGGGGCCGCACACCGTCGCCGCCGTCCTCATGGAGACGGTGACGGGGACGAACGGCATCCTCGTGCCGCCCGACGGCTACCTGCGGTCGATCCGCGAGGTCTGCGACCGCCACGGCATCCTGCTGATCCTCGACGAGGTCATGGTCGGCTTCGGGCGCACAGGCCGCTGGTTCGCCTGCGAGCACTGGGACGTCGTCCCCGACATCATGACCGTGGCCAAGGGCATCACGTCCGGCGCCGTACCTCTGGGCGCGATGGTCGTCTCGCAGAAGCTCGCCGACTGGCTCCAGGACCACGAGTTCCCCAGTGGCCTCACCTCGACCGGCAACCCGGTCGCCTGCGCCGCCGGAATCGCGACGATCGAGGCGATGCGCGAGGAGAAGGTCGTCGAGAACGCGGCCGCGATGGGCGAGGTGCTGGCGGCCGAGCTGCCGCGCCTCGCCGCGAAGCACCCCTGCGTCGGCGAGGTGCGCGGCCTCGGCCTCTTCTGGGGCCTCGAGCTCGTCAAGGACCGCGAGACGCGCGAGCCGCTCGTGCCGTTCAACGCCAAGGGAGAGGCCGCGGGCCCGATGCGCCGCCTCGCCGAGGCGGCCATGGCCCGCGGCCTGTACCTCATGACGCACTTCAACCTCGTGCTTGTCGCGCCGCCGCTGACGATCACGCGCGACGAGCTGGCGGAAGGGCTCGCGATCCTCGACGACGTGCTCGCGCTCGCCGACCAGGCTCACCGCGACGCCCTGACCGCGCGAGCCGAGCCGCCTGCGGCGCCAAGTCCGCGGCGCTCCTTCACAGGTTCTTCGCTATCCGGGGGCATACTGTCCTCATTGGGCGCCATCGCGCCCTCTCTGCACGGAGGTATCACCGGACATGATGTGGGACTACAACGACTCGTGGATGCACGGGTCAGGCTTTGGAGGCTGGTTCATGTTCATCGGGCTGCTCGCGATCATCGTCGCGGTCGTGTTCCTGATCGTCTACTTGATCAGGCAGACGTCGCAGCCCGTGGGCGCCGGCGTCCACGCCCCTCAGGGCTACTCACCAAGCCAGCTCGCGCCGCCGGCACAGGAGTCGCCCCGCGACATCCTGAAGCGGCGCTACGCGAGCGGCGAGATCGAACGCGAGGAGTACCTGCAGAGGCTCGCGGATCTCTGAGCGGCGGGCGGGCGCCGATGACGCGCCGCCGCGACGGCCGACGAAGGTGTAAGAAACCGGGGCCTCCCGTGTTTCAACTGGTGCAAGCAAGCACCGGACCCGAGGGAGGCCCCCATGAGAGCACTCAAGACGATCGTCGCCACGGCGGTGATCGTGTTCGCGCTGACCACCGTCGCGATGGCCGGCGTGCAGCACTACACCAAGCAGAGCGGCCAGACGGCCGGCGCGCAGGCGCAGCAGGCGCAGCCGACCTACTCGGTCACGCTCACCGCCGCGCAGCTCAAGCAACTGATCGGCGCGCAGGGCAGCGGCACGACGAAGGCCGAGGCACACGCTGACCGCACGCAGGCAGCATGTCGAGCGCGTTCGCGACACCGTCCGCACAACGGCTCGTGACCAGACTCGGGACCAGACGCGTGACCAGGACCAGACGCGTGACCACAACGCCACGCAGACCGGGTCCGCATCGGGCAGCCGGAACAGCGGCACCGGGACCTGCACGCCGAACGACTACGACCACGACTACGACTGGGGCAGCTCCGGAGACGGGCAGCACCATTCCGGCGACGGCGACCACCACTCCGGCGACGGGGGCGGGGGTTGCCAGTAAACAGCGACCGACGAGTCTCCGCTCGCCGCGAGGCGCCGGCCGTCTGCGGCCGGCGCCTCGGGCGTGACGGTTGCAGCGCGGCAGGTTCGGCGTACGCTGACGAGCGGAACGCATGGTGACGAATGAAGCGCACGGTGTCATGACCTCTCCTTCATCAGATCGCAGCCTCGTCGACGGCCTGCACGCCGGCAGTCGCGACGCCTTCGAGCGTCTCTACGGCGACTACCACCCCGCCATCTACAACCTCTGCGCGCGGATCGTCGGCGACCGCGAGGAGGCCAAGGACTTGACCCAGGAAGTGTTCATCAAGGCGTTCAGCAGCCCGCCGGCCGCCGGAGGGTCCGTCAAGCTGCGGCCGTGGCTGTATCGCGTGGCGACGAACGCGTGCTTCAACCACCTTCGGGCGCGCAACAGGATCGGCGGCAACGGCGCGGCCATCGACGCGGCGCGCGCTCCCGTAGACGAGTACGAGCGCGCGCAGACGGTGGCCCTGGTCGAGCAGTCCCTCGGCGAGCTCAACGAGCGCTACCGCACGGCGCTCGTGCTCAGGGATCTCCACGGCCTGCCCGCCGGGGAGATCGCCGAGGTCATGGCGCGTGTCGCGCCCGGCGGCGGACGTGCTCGTGCACCGGGCTCGCGCGGCCTTCAAGACGGCCTTCCGCAAGCTGGGCGGCGACACTGGCGCCGCGCCGGCAAGTCTCGGCCTGGTGCTGGCGCCGTTGAGCGTCCCGGCAGCGCTCCACGCGATGCCGCCGCTGCCGATGTCGCTCGGCGCGGCGCCACACCCGCCCGGCCAGTCGCGCCGGCTCCCGCCGGCACCCCACGCCGCCCCGCTGCCCGACCTCTCTTCCTCGGTCGGCCCGGCCGGCGCCGGCCTGCTGACGAAGATCGGCGCCGCCCTCTCGACCAAGATCGGCATCACCGCCGCGGCCGCGACGCTCGCCGTCGGCGGCGGCGCGGCCGTCTACAAGGCCGAGTCGCGCGACGACCATCAGGGCCTCCGCGGCAACATCGCAGCACGTCTCGGACGAGCTGTCGGAGCATGACGGGAGCGGGACCGCCGGCTCGCACTGGGAGGGCCACGGCCGGCCCGTCCACGGACACCTGGGGCACCGGGACAGCCACACCGGCACCTGGAGCTGGCAGGACGACGGTCACTCGAGCGGCGGGAGCGGCACGACGTCTCACCACGCGGCTGACGGCAGCGGCACGCCGGGGACGTCGACCACCCACGACGGCGGAGGAAGCACATCGTCGCCGACCCACGACGGGGGCGGCGACACGTCGGACGGTCACGCGACCGACTGACGCTGGCGACGTCGCGACCGCCGGTCCCGCGCGGACTCGCGCTGTCCCGGCTACGCCAGCCCCAGGATCTCCCGCGCCTCGGCCGGCGTCGCGACCTCGCGGCCGAGCTCGCCGGCCAGCCTGACGACCCGCTCGACGAGCTGCGCGTTGCTCTCGGCGAGCACGCCCCTCGCGTAGTAGATGTTGTCCTCGAGCCCGACGCGCGCGTGCCCGCCCATGACGATGCCGAGCACGGCCATGGGCGTCTGCGCGCGCCCGATGCCGATCACCGACCAGGTCGCGTCGTCCGGGATCATGCCGGTCAGGTGCACGAGCGAGGCGGCCGTGGCCGGCGCGCCGTACGGCGCGCCGAGGACGAACTGGAAGTGCAGCGGCGCGCGCAGCTTGCCCTCCTCGAGGTAGCGCAGGCACGTCACGACGTGACCGGCGTCGAAGCACTCGAGCTCCAGCTTGACGCCCGAGCTCGAGCGCCCGCGCCGCGAGGGCGTCGAGGAACTCGGGCGGGTTGAGAAAGACGCCGGCGGGCGTGTTGATGGACCCGGCGTCGAACGAGGCCAGCTCGGGCCTCAGGGAGAGCGGCGCGATGCGCTGCTCGTCCGGGAGGTTGCGCCCCGGGATGCCGCTCGTCGTCAGGCACAGCACGGCGTCGGTCTCGGCGCGGAGTCGGTCGACCACCTGCTTTGAAGACGCCGAGGTCCTGCGTGCCGAGACCCGTCTCGGGATCGCGCACGTGCACGTGCAGGACTGCCGCGCCCGCGCGCCACGCAGCGACGCCTGACTCGACGATCTCGTCCGGCGTGACGGGGATGTGCGGGGTCTGCTCCTTGGAGATGCGCGAGCCGGTCAGTCCCGCGGCGACGACGA
Organism: uncultured Thermoleophilia bacterium; assembly: GCA_963707855.1. Classification (GTDB taxonomy): domain Bacteria; phylum Actinomycetota; class Thermoleophilia; order UBA2241; family UBA2241; genus UBA2241. Next base: position 40,807 of record CAVPRQ010000022.1, on the reverse strand, counting down.
GCTTGTCCATGAGGGCCTCCTCCCGGCCGCAGTCTATCGCGGCGGGCGTGGCACGCACCTCACCGCTGCAGCGCCGCCAGCGCCACGGCGAGGTCGACCGCGGCGAGCAGCCCGAGAACGGCGGCGGCGAGGCGCTTGCCGCGCGTCCACGCCGCCGCCGTCAGGATCGTGAACCACACCCCGAAGAACAGGGTGATGACGACCACCGCATTGAGGCGCACCACGCGTCTCTCTACACGATCAGCACAAGGCCGCTCCAGCTCAGGCGCTCGGGCGAGGCCAGACGAAGCTGCAGGCCGGCGTTGCGATAGGTGCTGAAGACGTCCATGCCGCTGGCCTCCATCGAGGGGCGCGCCTCGTAGGGCCTCCGGCACGGCTTGGTCGTGTCGCAGTAGGCGGTCGGGTTCGACGGGTCGTAGCAGAGGTAGCAGGTGGACGCCACGTAGCCCATGGCGAAGAAGTAGCCGAGGTTGTGGGCGTCGCGCTCGATCCCCATGACGATCTCGTGCAGCTTGTTCCACAGCGGGATCTGTGTCTGGCGCTCGAACTCCATCGCCTCCTCGGTGTACTGGAAGCGGCAGAGCGGCAGGTCCTCGGTCTGGATGAAGTCCCAGTAGTCCTTGGGCAGCTCCATGCCGATGTCGGTGAGGATCGCGTACTCGTACTTGCTCACGACCTTCGCCGTCTCCTCGGCCGTCGGCGACAGGGGCGGGTCCATGTGGCACTGCCCGTAGCACTCGCAGAGCGGGATGCGGCACTTCCAGGTGACGCGCTCGTCCACGGCCACCTTGCGCGCCTCGATGAGCTGCGCCAGGTCGGCGCCCCGGCCGCGCGCGGCGTCGCAGATCTGCTCCATGTCCCGTTCGAAGGCGGGGACGTCCTCCCCGGCGATCTCCCACGTGTGTTTCGGCAGACAGGCTTCGTACTTGGTCATCGCTGGCTCCCCTTCTCGTGGCCGGCAGGACGGGCGGCGGGGAGCGGCGCCGAAGTGCCGCCGGGCCGCGGTCGTCCGCGTGCGTCTGGGCCATTCAACGAGGCCGCGGGGATCGGGTCAAGGGCCGAGGCGGGCGCGAGCCTGCCACCGCCCTGTCGGCGGCCGCGTCGCGGCGGTAGACTGCCCTCAGGACCCAGCGCCGGTCAGGCGGCGCCACGACGACCCGGGATGGGGGCTGGCATGACCGAGGAAGCGACCTCGCACTCGCAGTTCACCCTGCCGACCGCGGTGACGTTCGGCGACGGCTGCAGCGCCCTGGCCGGGGAGCGCGCGCGCGAGCTCGGCGGGACGCGCGCGCTCGTCGTCACGGACGGGGGCGTCGTGGAGGCCGGTCTGGTCGAGGGCGTCCTCGACGCCCTCGACGCCGCCGGCCTCGCAGCCGTCGTCTTCGACGGCGTCGAGCCCAACCCGCGCGTCGAGAACGTCGTCGCGGCGCGGGACCTTTCCCACGCCGAGGGCTGCGACGTGCTCGTCGCCGTCGGCGGCGGAAGCGCGATCGACACGGCGAAGACGGTCGGCCTGCTGCTGACGAACGGCGGCAAGGTCGCGGAGTACGACTTCACGCTCGACGACCCGCGACCGATCGAGCGCCCCATCGCGCCGCTGGTCGCTCTGCCGACGACCAGCGGGACCGGCAGCGAGGTCACCTTCTGGGCGGTCATCACCGACTCGGCGCAGCACGAGAAGCTCGGCCTCGGCGGCCCGCTCATGACCGCGCGCACGGCCCTCGTCGACCCGGCTGCTGACGCGCACGATGCCGCCGGCGGTCACGACCTACACGGGACTCGACGCCCTGACCCACGCCGTGGAGGCCTACACGTGCACCGCGACCGGGCCGCTCAGCGACGTCCTGGCGCTGCGCGCCATCGAGCTCGTCGCGAAGAGCCTGCGGACGGCGGTCGCCGACGGGAACGACGGCGAGGCGCGCCGCGACATGAGCCTCGCCAGCCTGCTCGCCGGCGCCGCCTTCACCAACGCCGACGTCGGCGCCGTGCACTGCCTCTCGGAGGTCGTCGGCGGTCACTACGACCTGCCGCACGGCCAGATCTGCGCCATGTACCTGCCGGCCTCGGCTGCCTTCAACCTCGAGGCGATGCCGGAGCGCTACGCCGCCGTCGCCGCGGCGCTCGGCGCCGACGTGGCGGGCGTGCCCGCCGGAGCGCGGCGCCGCGGCCGCCGTCGACGCGCTCAAGGCCCTGCTGCGCGACCTCGGCGTCCCCACGCCGGCCGAAGCCGGCGTGCGCGCCGCCGACCACGCGAGCATGGCGGCGCGCTGCGCCGAGACGGTGATGCTCTACGCGGTCCCGCGAGTCGCCGACACAGGCCGACTTCGTCGCCATGTTCCAGCTCGCGGACGCCGGCTGGAGGGCCGCCGCCGGCTGATCAGATGGCGCAGCCGTACCCGGCGTGCTTCTGGAAGTACTTCTGGTGGTAGTCCTCGGCCGGCCACCAGTCGCCGGCGGCGACGATCTGCGTCACCACCGGGCGCCGCAGCCGGCCTGACGTCTCGAGCCGCCGCACCGCGTCCCTCGCGGCGCGCTCCTGCTCCGGCGAGTGGTAGAAGATCGCCGAGCGGTACTGCGACCCGACGTCCGGACCCTGGCGGTTCCACTGCGTCGGGTCGTGCATGGCGAAGAACGCCTCGAGCAGCCGCTCGTAGCTGATCGCCTCGGGATCGTACTCGAGCCGCACGGCCTCGGCGTGGCCGGTCTTGTGCGAGCAGACCTCCTTGTAGGTCGGCTCGCGCGTCGTCCCGCCGGTGTAGCCGACCTCGGTCTCGTCACGCCGGGCAGCCCCGCGAAGCGCTCCTCGACGCCCCAGAAGCAGCCGGCGGCGAAGGTCGCGACAGCCATCGCTTGCCCTTTCTCTCGTTGGACGTGCACGCCGAGTCTTCCCGCAGTCCGGGCCGGCCACGCCCTCTCGGGTGCCGCTCCGGCCCGCTCCTGCTAGGCTGCGGCCGTCATGGAGCCCCTCACTCTCATCGGCATCGCCATCGGGCTCGCCATGGACGCCTTCGCCGTCTCGATCGCCGTGGGGCTCTCGCTCAAGGAGGTGAGCCTGCGGCAGACCCTTCGCCTGGCCTACCACTTCGGCCTCTTCCAGGCCCTCATGCCGATCATCGGCTGGCTGGCCGGACGCTCCGTCGAGCGGTGGATCGGCCCCGTCGACCACTGGATCGCCTTCGGCCTGCTCACCGCCATCGGCGGCAAGATGATCTACGAGGCGTCTCAAGGGGGACGCCGAGGACGTCGAGAAGAAGGACCCGACCAAGGGCGCCTCGCTGGTCGTCCTCTCCGTGGCGACCAGCATCGACGCGCTCGCCGTCGGCCTCTCGCTCGCCCTGCTCGGCGTCGAGATCTGGTACCCGGCTCTCGTCATCGGCTTCGTCGCCTTCGCGTTCACGGCGGTCGGACTGCACCTCGGCAAGCGCTTCGGCGCCCTGCTGGGACGGCGCATGGAGATCGTCGGTGGGGTGATCCTCATCGCCATCGGCGTGCGGATCCTCGTCGAGCACCTCCTCTGAGGGCGCGGGCGGCGCCTCGCCCGCGCCGATGGTAAGCTCTCCGCCGATGCGCCACGTCAGGAGCACCACTCTGGGCCGTCCCCCGTCCATCCCGCAGGCACGAGCGTCGCGACGCGCGCCGGCAGGGCGTGCGTCGCCGCGTGCCCGCACGCGGCGACTGCGCCCTTGGCTTGCGCGCGTCCTGTTCGTCGCCGTCGCCTTCGCCTTGCTCCTCGCCACCTCGGGCGAGCGCGCGCCGGCGCAGGCCGAACCGCTGGTCGTCCGCGACTGGATGCACGCGCTCTACGGCGTCGCGGATCTGCAGACGAGGCCGTCCTCAGACCCCGGTCGTCGTGCTCCTCGGCGGCTCCGCCGGCCGCGAGTCGACGATCAGCGACGGCAGCTGGCGCGAGCAGATCGCCGCCGGCGGCGGCCCACCGGTCCTGACGCGCAACCTGTGCTCGACGAACCAGAGCTTCGCCCAGGACCTCCACCTCGTGCGCGCAGCTGCCCCCCGGACCGACGCTCGTCTTCATCGGCATCAACCTCTACCGCTTCTGCGTCTCGCCGACGATCGAGTTCGTCACCGACACCGGGCGCCTTCGTGCGCGGCACGCTCCACCGCTACGACACGGGCCGCACGGTGAGCGACGAGGACAAGCAGCGCAGATCGCCGCCACGTGGACAGCAAGCTTCTACCCGAAGTTCGACGAGCGCTTCCCCGGCAACGTCGGCGTGCTTGAGCGAGCTCGTGAAGACCTGCTCTCGCGCGCGGCCAGCGGCCCGTCCTCCTGGACCTGCCGCGCAACGTCGCCGTCATCGGCGACCGGCTGGATGTGCCGTTCGGGCGATACACGCAGGCGTGCCTGGGGATCGCGGACCGCTACGACATCCCCTACGTCGGCTTCGTGACCGACGTCGGCGCTCGAGAGCGGCGACTTCCGCGACCATCGCCCACCTTCTCGAGCCGGGACGAGCGAAGTGGCAGCAGCGGTTGTCGGACACGTCCGTCAGCCTGCTCCGAGAGTACGGGATGGACATCCGCGTGGGCGAGCCGGCGACGGCCGAGCGACGACGTCGGCGACTGGGTGGTCTCGCCGTGGACCTCACTGCCGGTCTTCCTGCCGCCGGCGGACCCGTCACAGGACTGAGGACGACACAGTGGACTTCGACACACCGATCGACCGCAGCGCGACCTCGAGCTTCAAGTGGGACCTGTACGGCCCCGGCGTCCTGCCGCTGTGGGTCGCCGACATGGACTTCGCCTCGCCGCCCGCCGTCGTGGCGGCGCTCGAGGCGCGCGCGCGGCACGGGGTCTTCGGGTACGCGCTGGCGTCCGACGCGATGTTCGACGCCCTCGGGGATCACCTCGAACGGAGGTACGGCTGGCGGGTCGAGCGCGACTGGGTCGTGTGGCTGCCGAGCGTCGTGCCCGGCGTGAGCCTCACCTGCCGGGCGTTCGCCGAGCGCGGCGAGGCGGTCATGCTGATCACGCCCGCGTATCCGCCCTTCCTGGAGGAGCTGCCCGCCCAGGGGTATCGCCTCGTGACCGTGCCGACCTCGCGCTGACGAGCATCGCGGCGGGCGGCGGGTCGGCGACGGCCGGAGCGAGGTCGCCGTGGCGCCTTCCGCTGGAGGAGATGGAGGCGGCGCTCACGCCCGACACGCGGGTCCTCGTCTTCTGCCATCCGCACAACCCGCTGGGGCGCGTCTGGCGGCGCGACGAGGTCGCGGCCGCGGCGGACTTCTGCCGCCGGCACGACCTCGTGCTGTGCTCGGACGAGATCCACTGCGACCTCGTCCTCGACGATCTCGAGCACGTGCCGGCGGCGACCCTCGCCGGCGCGGCGGAGCGAACGATCACGCTCGATGTCGCCGAGCAAGACCTTCAACCTGCCGGGGCTCAACTTCGCCTTCGCGATCATCCCGGACCCGGACCTGCGGCGGCGCTTCAACGCCGCCGCCGAAGGCCTGCTTCCCTTCCCCGGATGCTTCGCCCTGGCGGCGGCCGAAGCCGCGTATCGCGAGGGCGGGCCGTGGCTCGCCGAGCTGCTCGACTACCTGCGCGCGAACCGCGACCTGGTCGAGCGCTTCGTGGCGGAGGAGCTGGCGCCGATGTCGACGACGCACGTCGAGGCGACGTACCTCTCGTGGCTGGACGCGCGCCGGCTAGGCGAAGCCGAGCCCGCGCGCGTCTTCCGCGAGGCCGGCGTCGCCCTCTCCGACGGCGCCGAGTTCGGCGCGCCGGGCTTCTTGCGCCTCAACTTCGCGTGCCCGCGCGGCACGCTCGTCGAGGCGCTGGAGCGCATGCGGCGCGCCGTCGCTACACGCGCACGTCGCGGCGCACGAACGTGAGCCATGCGACGGCCGCCGCCGCGGCGATGACCGCGAGCAGCACGGCGGCGTAGCCCGGCCTCAGGCCCAGGCGCAGCGGCTCGGCGCCGCCGTAGTAGTAGAACAGCGACAGCTTGCGCATCCAGGCGAGGCTCTCGACCATCGGCGAGACGACGTGGAGCAGATAGGCGACGACGCCGACAGCGGCCCCCACGGCGATCGTGAGGCCGCGCCGTCCCGTCGCCGCCCCCGCCGCGAAGGCCACCGTCGACACCGCGAGCCCGAGCAGAAGCAGGCTCACGTGCGCGCCGAGCATGCCGCCCGAGGGCAGGTCGAGGCCCACCAGGGCGTCGCCCAGGGCCATCGCCGCCAGGTGCGCGCCGCAGAGCACCACGGTCCCCACGACCAGCACGCCGAGCTTCTGCAGCAGCAGACGGGCACGCGACACCGGATACGCGAGAAGCAGGCTGAGCGTCCCGTTCTCCTCCTCGCCGGCGATCTGCCCCGCGGCGAGCCCGATGCCGAAGATCATCACGAACAGCGGGCTCATGAAGGCGAACAGCTCGCTGTTGAAGTAGGTCGTCGCCGAGGCGAAGTCGGTCGACTCGCCCATGAACGCGCGGCGCAGCGCCTCCGGCATGTTCTTGATGTAGTCCTCCATGCCGGCGGCGCTCTCGCGCACGCTCGGGAACACGAAGCTCATCATGATCACGTAGCCGGCGACGCACACCGACCCAGATCAGCAGCGAGCGGCGCTGGTCACGGAGACCCTTGAAGAAGGCGTCACGCAGCATCGCCGGCCTCCGCGGTATCGTCAGCGCCGGCCGGCGCCACCTGGCTCCCCGGGCCCTCCCCGTAGTAGGCGAGGAAGAGGTCCTCGAGGTCGGGCTCGTGGCTGGTCAGGGCCACGACCTCGTGACGAGCGGCGGCCTTGACCACGGCGTCGAGCCCGCCCGTGACGGTGAACGCAAGGCGGCGATCCGTGGCGCGTCAGCGAGCCGATCCCCGGCAGCGCCTCGAAGTCCCCTTTCGGCGCCGGACCGGCGAACTCGATCTCGACGTGGTGCACGGCCTTCTTGCCGAGGGCGGCGACATCCTCCACCGCCACGAGCCGCCCCTCGCGCACGAAGCCGACCCGGCTGCAGACGCGCTGCACCTCGGGCAGGACGTGCGAGGAGAGAAAGAGCGTCTGGCCGGCCTCGCGCGCCTCGTCCACGAGGGCGTAGAACTCGCGCTGGACGAGCGGGTCGAGGCCGGCCGTCGGCTCGTCGAGGATCACCAGCTCGGGACGGTGCATGAGCGCCTGGATGAGGCCCAGCTTGCGCTTGTTGCCGGTCGAAAGGTCGCCGGCGCGCCGGCCCAGGTCGAAGTCGAGACGCCGGGCGAGCGTCTCGACGTTCGACCAGTCGAGGCCGCCGCGCAGGTTCCCGTAGTAGCGCAGCGTCTCGGCGCCGGTGAGCCTCGGATACAGGGCGTACTCGCCCGGGAGGTAGCCCACGCGCCGCCGGATGGCGACGCTGTCGCGGCGCGCGTCGAGCCCGAGGACGGTCGCGGTCCCCGAAGAGGGCCGGATCAGGTCGAGGAGGATGCGGATCGTCGTCGTCTTGCCGGCGCCGTTCGGCCCCAGAAAGCCGAACACGTCGCCGGCCTCCACGTCGAGGTCGACATCGACGATGCCGCGGCTCTCGCCGTAGGACTTCGTCAGGTGTTCGGTGTCGATCGCCAGGGTCACGGTGCCACCAGCCAGTCGGGCCACCCGCAGTCAACTGCCGCGCGGCGGCGGCGTCAACCCCGCGGACGGCGGAGGCGGCGTCCGAGCCGAGTCCGGTAGCATCAGGGCGGAGCCATGACCCCGCCCGCCGATACCCCTGCCGCGGCGCCGCCGACGCGCGCCGAGAGCCCCGCCCCGGGCGCGCCGCCGCGCGCCGGCCTCCTCGCCCGCGCCCGCGCCGAGGCGCGCGTCTTTCCCCGCCAGCTCTGGCTGCTCGCCTTCGGGTTCTTCGTGCTGCTCTGCGGCATCGACATGATGTATCCGTTCGAGACCACGTACCTGCACGACCGTCTCGGCTACTCGATGACGACCATCGGGCTGCTGCTCGGCGTCCCGGCGCTCCTGGCGCTGCCCTTCTACATCATCGACGGCGCGATCGCCGACCGCTACGGGCGCAAGCCGTCCATCGTGATCGGCATCTGCACCGTGATCGGTCTGTACCTCACGCTGGCCTTCGCCGGCGCCCTCTGGCAGATCGCCATCGCGGTGTCGATCGAGGCGGCGTTCGGCTGGGCGCTCTTTCTTACCGGCAGCAACGCCATGATCGCCGACCTGGTCGTCTTCGAACGCCGCGCCGAGGCGTACAGCATCACCCGCGCCGCGCTGAACACCGGCATGGTGGTCGGGCCGCTCCTCGGCAGCTCGATCCTCGCGGCCGACGAGACGTACCGCTGGCTCTTCCTCTCCGGCGTCTCGATCTGTGCCGTCTTCGTCCTCATCGTCCTCGCGCTCTTTCGCGAGACGCTGCCTCGCGAGGCGCGCACCGGCGAGTCGATACGGGTGACCCTGGGGGGCTACGCCACCGTGCTGCGCGATCGCCGCTTCCTCGCCTTCTGCACGATCGCGCTCCTGCCGCTGTACGCCTTCGGCCAGATCTGGTCCATCTTTCCCGTCATGCTGCGCAACGCGCACGACGTCTCGCCGCGCACCTGGGGCCTCATGATCGCCTTCTACGCACTCAGCCTGGCGGTCTTCCAGTACCCCATGATCCGCTGGCTGCGGCGCCGCGATCACGTCAAGCTCATGGCCGCGGCAAGCCTCTTCATCGGGCTCGGCCTCGGCGGCGCCGTGCTCGTGCCCTTCGGGATCGCGACCTTCGCCTGCATCTTCCTGCTCGGCCAGGGCGTGCTGCTGCTGATCCCGATCTCCTCGACGGTCTCGGCGGAGCTCGCGCCGGTCGCGCTGCGCGGTCGCTACATGGGCGCCTGGACGCTCGTGCAGATGGCCGGCTATGCCCTGGGCCCGACCTTCGGCGGCATGGCCATGGACCGCCTGGGCGAGGCCGGCGCGGCGCTGGTGATCGTGGCCTGCGGGCTCACGGGCGCCGCGCTGTACTGGGGGCTGGCGCGGCGCCTGCAGGCGGCGGACGCGGTGGCCGAGGCGGCTGAAGGACGGGCCGCGGCGGAGCCACCGCCGAGCGACGCGCCGTCCGCCACGCCGCCGATCGCCGAGCCTCATCGCCCATCGTGACGACGCCTCTCGCGCGCACAGGACTCAAGCCGGAGGCCACGCGGGACGACAGCTGATGGAGGAGCACCGCCGCGCTCGAAACCGGCGGTGTCTCCGCGTACCATAGGTGACCATCGCCCGCGGCGACCCGAGGGGTCATTGATGAAGCGCACGGCCGTGCTCGCGAGCCTGCTCGCGACCGTCATCCTGAGTCTCACGCTCGCGTCCCCGGCGGGCGCCGAGACGTCGTGGGCGCCCGGCATGGGTCGCGCCGCCGGCCGGACACCGGCCGGCGCCCTACGACCTGGGGTACCTCAAGGGCATGAAGGCCGTCCCGAGCAGCGCCGCCATGAAGTCGGCGCCGGCCTCGTACGACCTGCGCACGCTCGGCCGCCTCACCCCGGTCAGGGACCAGGGCTCCTACGGTACGTGCTGGGCATTCGCGAGCCTCGGCTCGCTCGAGTCCGGCTTGCTCAAGGCGTCCCCGACGCAGTGGGACTTCTCCGAGGACAACCTCGTCTGGTACTCGGGCTTCGTCAGCTCCGACAGGTACGACCAGGGCGGCAACTCGTTCATGGCGCTGGCCTACCTTGCCCGCTGGGGCGGCCCCGTGAACGAGTCAGACGACGGCTACGCCGACGGCTCGCATCCGACCGGGCTCGCCGTCCAGCGACAGCTCAGCGAGGTCGTCTTCGTGCCGGGGCGCACGTCGGCCACCGACAACGAGCAGATCAAGGACGCGGTGATGACCTACGGCGCCGTGGACACCGGCATGTACTGGACGTCGGGCTCCTACAACGGGTCGACGCGCGCGTACCGGTACACCGGTAGCCTCGACCCCAACCACGATGTCGCTATCGTCGGCTGGGACGACGCCTATCCCGCGAGCAGCTTCTCACCTTCGGCGCCGGGCGACGGCGCCTTCATCGTGCGCAACAGCTGGAGCTCGAGCTGGGGCGACGGCGGCTACTTCTACGCCTCCTACTACGACGGCGTGATCGGCTACGGCGACTACAACATGGCCTTCGCCTCCGCCGGGCCGGCCGACGGCTACTCGCGCAACTACCAGTACGACCCGCTGGGCTACTTTCCCGAGGCCGGCCCGTATTCGAGCGGCACCACCAGCTGGGCGGCCAACGTCTTCACGGCCGCGGCGAACGAGGACCTCGCCGCCGTCGGCATCTACACGCCCTACCCGGGCTGCTCCTACGAGATCCGGTTCGCGGCGTCGGGCGGCACGCCGTCCTTCGCCAGCCTGCAGTCGAAGACGTCGGGAACGATGGCCACAGCCGGCTACCACGTCGTGACGCTGCCGGCGACGGTGCCGCTGACCTCCGGTCAGGAGTTCACCGTCGCCCTCAAGCTCACCGTCCCCGTCGCGGGCGCCCACTACTACCTCCCCGTCGAGCGCCCGATCGCCGGCTACAGCGACGCGACCGCGAACCCCGGCGAGAGCTACGTGAGCACCAACGGATCGACCTGGAGTGACCTCACGTCGATCTCCGGGTTCAAGGAGGCCAACGTCTGCCTCAAGGCGTTCGCCCAGCCGAGCGCGCCGCCCGACCCGCCGGTCGTCACGTCGCCGAACGGCGGCGAGGATTGGCAGATCGGCAGCCAGCACGCCATCACCTGGACGGGGACCGGCGCCGGCACGGCGACGATCGACCTGAGCCGCGATGGCGGCGCGACATGGACCGAGACGCTCGCCTCCGGGACGCCGAACGACGGCAGCCACACATGGACGGTGACCGGTCCCGCAACGGCCGACGCGACGATCCGCGTGGTCACGACCCAAGGCCAGGACGCCTCGAACGCCGCGTTCACGATCAGCGCCGTCCCGCCGGCGCCGGAGGGCTGGTCCGAGCAGGCGTCGGGCACCACGCAGTGGCTCGACGCGGTCACGTTCGTCGACGGCCTGCACGGCTGGGCGGTCGGCTGGGGCGGGACGATCGTCGCCACGAGCAACGGCGGCGCCTCGTGGGCGGCCCAGACCTCGGCGACCTCCGAGGACCTCAGAGGAGTCGCCTTCGCCGGCCCTTCCACCGGCTGGGCCGTGGGCCGCTCCGGCAAGCTCCTGCGCACGACGAACGGCGGAGCCACGTGGGTCTCGAGACCCTCGGGCACGTCGTGGACGCTCGACGACATCGACTGCGTCAGCGCGACGACAGCATGGACCGTCGGCCTGGACGGGGCCTTCAAGACGACCGATGGCGGCCTCACGTGGAAGCACCAGACGACGGGACTCGCCGACGTCGACTGGCTGTGCGGCGTCGACTTCGTGAGCCCGTCCTAGGGCTGGACGGTCGGCTGGAGCGGTCAGATCTACCGCACGAACGACGGCGGGGCGAGCTGGGCGAAGCAGACGTCCGGCGTCACCGTCGACCTCGAGGCGGTGTGCTTCCTCGACTCACAGCGCGGCTGGGCCGTCGGCGAGGCCGGCACCGTGCTGAGCACGTCCGACGGCGGGGCGACCTGGGTCCCGGTCGGCGTGCCGACGAGCAGCGATCTCACCGACGTGACCTTCGTCGGCGCCGAGATCGGCTTCATCGTCGGCGAGGCCGGCACGGTGCTGCGGACGACCGACGGCGGTGTCACCTGGATCTCGCAGACCGTGCCCGGTTCACCGTGGCTCCGGTCGGCCGCCTTCGCCGACGAGACCAACGGCTGGGCCGTCGGTCTGGGCGGCGACATCCTCCGCCTCGCACCGGGCGCCGGCGACGTCACGCCGCCACACACCGCGCTCGCGGGCGCGAGCGACCGCTGGCGTCGGTCGTCGCTGACGCTCACGTTCGCGGCGACCGACCTGAGCGGCATCGCGCGCACCGAGGCGCGGATCGACGTCGGCGACTGGGTCACGCTCACCGGCCCCTCGCTCGTCGTCGACGCCCCCGCGACCCACGAAGCCGACGGTCTGCACCGCGTCGACTACCGCTCGCTCGACACCGTCGGCAACACCGAGTCGTACCACTCGACCGAGGTCCGCATCGACACGCGCAAGCCGGCGACCAGGGCCCTGTCAAGGGCCGGCGTCCGTCAAGGTCAGTACGTGCGCCTGTACTACAGGGTCAGCGACCTGGCTCCGAACAGCGGCAAAGCGACGGTGACGATCAAGATCAAGACCCTGCGCAACGTGACCAAGAAGACGATCAAGCTGGGCAGCAAGGCCGTCAACAGGAGCCTCTCCCACCGATTCAAATGCGGCCTCGCCAAGGGCACGTACCGGTACTACGTGTACGCGACCGACTCGGCCGGCAACGCGCAAGGGACGCCGGGGAAGAACTACCTGTACGTGAGGTAGGACACGCCGACGGGCGCCGCGGCCGACGACGCGGCCCTGCTCCCGTCAGTCGACGGCCTGGTTCCTGAGATCGACCGTGGTCGACACGTCCATCCGTTGCCGGCGTACACGATGGCGAGGTCGCCGCCTTTGGGCTCGGCGTCGCGCAGCTCGCTCCCCATGCGCCGCGCGTTGCCCCCGCCGGAGACGGCAAGCGTTGCCTGAATGGGTGACAGCACCCGGGAGGTGACGGGCACGGGCTGTGTCGGCCGAGGGGCGCGGCCGAACGAACGGCCGAGCCGGGAAGGAACGGAACCGGCACCGCACGCGCCGGACAGGCGCTCAGCGCGGCGGCGTCTTGCGGCGGCCGTCCGTCAGGTGGGCCGCCGCAAGAAGGGGGTGTTCCCTGAGCATGCGCGGTCCGGCGTGACGCATGACCGCGCGCACCTGCTCGCGCATCGCCGGCTTGTAGCAGTGCGTCGTGCACTTGGCGCAGGTGGGCTTGTCGACGCCGAAGGGGCAGCGGTCGAGGCGCCGGCGGGCGTAGTCGAGGAGTGCGGCGCATTCCTCGCAGAGCCCGCCGGCGGCGTCGGGCTGCCCGACCGTCCCGTGATGGTCGCGGCAGTACATGGCGATCATCGTCGCGATGGTCTTCTCCTCGCGCGCGAGGCGGCGAGGACGCTTCGAGGTCTGCGCGTCGGCCAAGTTCCCCTCGTCCATGCGGTCTGTCATACCCGCTCGTTCCTCAAGCCAGCTCTGCGGGGTCCCGATAGGCGCATCGCCGATTGCCCCGATCGGCAAGACGATCCGCGCCGCACACGAGTGCCGGGACAGTCGCGGATACCCCGACGGCCTCGCCGGCGACGAGACCCCGCAGCCGGCGCGCTTGCGCGCGACGCCGGTATGGCGCACAGTTCGCACGTCAACCGACCTTGAGGAAGGCCCGATGGACGCGACGGCGCTGTGGCGCGAGGTGGTCGAGGAGCTCGAGACGCAGGGCATCAAGGCACGCGTCGTCCCCGTCGAGCGCCTCGCGGATGCCCGGGCTCGCGTCGAAGAGGCCATCGCCGGCGCCGAGTTCCCGGTGGCGGTCGCCGAGGAGCTCGCCGACGACCTGTCGGCGGCGCTGCCGACCGAGGTGGCGGGCGCGGCGGCGCAGGCGCCGCGCCCGGCCCGCTCGGTCGTCGTCGCCGCCGTCGCCCGCCCGCTCACGCAGGCGAACCTGACCTGGCACGGCGAGAAGCGCACCGTCCAGATCCCTCCGCACTACGCCGGGTACAAGGCCGTCCCCCGGGCGATGGCCGCCAAGGTCGACGAGCTGCTGCGTCCGCACGGTTTCGCCGCGCTCCACTGCGAGCCGCCGCTCAAGACCCTGGCCGCGTGGTCCGGCCTGGCCCGCTACGGCCGCAACAACATCGCCTACGTCCCCGGCCTCGGCAGCTGGCTGCAGCTGGGCGCCTGCGTGAGCGACGCGCCGCCGCCGGACGACGCCGGATGGGGCGCGCCCGAGGTGCTGCAGCGCTGCGAGGCCTGCAGCGCCTGCCTGCGCGCCTGTCCGACGCAAGCGATCGGCGGCGACCGCTTCGTCCTCCACACCGAACGCTGCCTCACGCTGCACAACGAGAGCCGCGACCCGCTGCCCGGCTGGCTCGAGCCGTCGGTCCATCACACCGCCGTCGGCTGCCTGCGCTGCCAGCAGGCGTGTCCCGAGAACGCCCGCGTCGACCTGGTGCGGGCGGCGCCGGAGTGGTTCGACGAGCAGGAGACGGCGGCGATCCTCGCCGCCGAGCATCTCGTCGGCGCCGGCGCCGACGACCCCACCGGTGAAGGCGTCCAAGCGCAGTGGCCCGGGCTGGCGGAGACGACCCGCGAGAAGCTCGCCCGCTGCGGCCTCGACTACTCGCCCAAGGTCATCGCGCGGAACATCCGCGTGCTGCTGGAAGGGCAACCCCGACGAAACGGGTAGTGTGATGCCCATGAGCGACGACTGGCGCATCGAGACCGACAGCATGGGCGAGGTGCGCGTCCCGGTCGAACGATACTGGGGCGCGCAGACCCAGCGCTCGATCGAGCACTTCCCCATCGGCGTCGAGCGCTTCCGCTTCACGCGGCCGCTGATCCGCGCCTTCGGCGTGCTCAAGAAGGCGGCGGCGCGGGCCAACGCGGAGCTCGGCGAGCTGCCGCGGGACAAGGCCGAGCTCATCGCCCGCGCCGCGCAGGAGGTCGCCGACGGCGCCCTCGACGACGAGTTCCCGCTGGTCGTCTTCCAGACCGGCTCCGGTACGCAGACCAACATGAACGCCAACGAAGTGATCGCCGGGCGCGCCAACGAGCTCGCCGGCGCCGGCCGCGGGGGCAAGAGCCCCGTCCATCCGAACGACGACGTGAACCACGGGCAGTCGTCCAACGACACCTTCCCGGCGGCGATGCACGTCGCCACGGTCCTGGAGCTGGAGGACCGGCTGATCCCGGCCGTCGCAGGGCTGCGCGACACCCTGCGCGCCAAGGCGGCCGACTTCGACGACGTCGTCATGGTCGGCCGCACCCACCTCGAGGACGCGACGCCGGTCACGCTGGGCCAGGTGATCGGCGGCTGGGCGGCGCAGCTCGACGACGCCCTCGCCGGCGTCCGGGCCGCCCTGCCCAAGCTCTGCGAGCTCGCCCTGGGCGGCACCGCCGTCGGCACCGGCCTCAACACGCACCCGCGCTTCGGCAAGACGGTGGCGCGGATCATCGGCGAAGAGACCGGCCGGCCGTTCCGGCCGGCCGCGGACTTCTTCGCCGCGCTCTCCGCGCACGACGCCATGGTCAACGCCAGCGCCGCGATGCGTACGCTGGCCGGCGCGCTCATGAAGATCGCCAACGACGTGCGCTGGTACTCGTCAGGCCCGCGCGCCGGCCTCGGCGAGCTGCGCATCCCCGAGAACGAACCCGGGTCCTCGATCATGCCCGGCAAGGTCAACCCGACCCAGGCCGAGGCGCTCACCCAGGTCGCCGTCCAGGTGTTCGGCAACGACCACGCCGTCGCGTTCGCCGGCTCGCAGGGCAACTTCCAGCTCAACGTGTACAAGCCGGTCATCCTGCACAACGTCCTCGAGTCGGCGGACCTGCTGGCCGACGCGGTCGCCGCCTTCGACCACTTCTGCGCCCAGGGCATCGAGCCCGACCGCGAGGTCATCGCCCGTCACCTGCGCGACTCGCTCATGCTGGTGACGGCGCTGAGCCCACGCATCGGCTACGAGAAGGCGGCGCAGATCGCCCAGCACGCGCACCGCGACGGTATGACACTGCGCGAGGCGGCACTCGATCTCGGCTGCATCAGCGCCGAGGAGTTCGACGCCTGCGTGGTGCCGGAGGACATGACGCATCCGTCAGAGGAGTAGCCGGAGCGGACGTCGCCCGGCCGCGGCGCGCCCGCTCCGCGCGCTTCGGCGCCCTACAGGTTCGTGAGGCTGGCCGGGGCGACCTCGCCCAGCGCCGCCCTGGCGGCGGCGGCGAGGTCGCGGTCGTGCTCGTGCCCCACGGCGAAGACGCGGTACAGGTGCGCCTTGGCCGGCACGAACTCGAGGATCCCCGTGAGGAGCTGCTCCTCGATGCGCTCCGTGGCCGGGTCGTAGACCGGGATGCGCTTCGGCCCGCTCAGCGGGTTGAGCGGGCGCGGGTCCTGCGAGGCGATGTCGACGACGAACTCGAGGGCCTTCGCGCGCCTCCGGAAGGTGACGCACGACGGCGGCGTGGAACTCCGCCGGCGTGAGCTCGCGCGTAGCCGGCGCCGGACGCTGCAGCTCGATCGGCCTGCTCGTAGACCATGCTGTACTTGACGTGGCGGTGGATGATCGACTGCCACTCCTCGGCCAGGGCGCGCTTCTCGCTCGCCAGCGGCTCGTCGAGCCACTCCTCGACGGTCGTGAACAGCGACCACTCGGTCACGCGCCGGTAGGCGGCGAGGTCCTCCAGCGGGCTGCGCGGCAGGATCAAGCTCATCGTCGGACGGAAGATCTCGCGCAGGTGGATGTCGATCGCGTGGCCGACGCGGTGGAAGTAGACGTTCTCGTACATGTAGAAGCGCGCGTTGAGAAAGGCGCGCAGCGCCGAGAGAGCGCGCTTGTGGAACGTGAGCCCGTCGGCGGTGCAGAACGTGTAGTAGATGAGGCGCTCGGGGTCGACCGAGCCGACCGAGACGCCGCACATGTAGGCGTCGCGGCGCACGTAGTCGAGGTTGTCGACCGTCACCGCGCCGGAGAGGGCGCGGTGCAGCAGGCGGACCCAGCGCGGGATCGGATCGGCGGCGGACCCGGCGGCGTCCGCCGCCCGCCGTCCGCCGCCCCCGCCGCCGCCCCGTCCCTCGCCTCGGCGCGCACGAGAAAGGCGACGTGCCACGGGTCGACCGCCTCGCCCTCGGCGAACGGTCCGCTCGGGCTGCGTCCGAGCGCCGCGAGCAGCTCGCCGATCTCGTTGACGATGAGGTGCTGCGAGATGCGCTCGTGGTCGAGCCCGAAGGCGGGCTGGAAGTACTCCTCGTCGCAGAAGTGGCTGAACGGCCCGTGGCCGACGTCGTGCAGCAGGCCGGCGAGCCGCATCGTCTCTTCGACCAGCGGCAGCGAGGGCGTCGCCGGCTCGACCTCGCGCAGCGTCGGATACACGGTCTGCGCGAGCAGGCCGGCGAGGTGCATCACGCCGAGGCTGTGCGCGAAGCGGCTGTGCTCGGCGGTCGGGAAGACCCACCACGAGCTCTGCAGCTGGTGGATGCGCTTGAGGCGCTGCACCCACGGGCTGTCGATGACGTCGGCCTCGGCGATCTCGCCGGCGCGCGACAGCGTGATGCGCAAGTACCCGTAGAGCGGGTCGGCGATCAGGTGCACGTCGTCGTAGGGCAGCTTCATCGCCGGCCTACGCCTTGTGCTCCGCGACCAGCTCCTCGTAGGCGCGCTCGTGGGCGCCGACGAAGGCGTCGCGGCCGAAGCGCTCCTCGACCGCCCGGCGGCACTCCGCCGGGTCGATCTCGTCGATGCGCTCGGCCGCCGCGACCATCTCGTCGACGGTCTCGACGACGAACCCGGTGCGCCCGTGCTCGATCGACCTCCGGCACGGAACCGTGCCGGAAGGCGATCACCGGCGTGCCGCAGGCGAGCGACTCGATCATCACGAGGCCGAACGGCTCCGGCCACTGGATGGGGAACAGCGTGCAGCGCGCCCGCCGGTACAGCTCGACCTTGGTCTCGTGGTCGACCTCGCCGCGGAAGTGGATGGCCTCGGTGAGGTGCGGCTCGATCTCGCGCGCGAAGTACTCGCGCTCGAGGCCCTCGTTGACCTTGCCGGCCATGATGAGCCGCGTCCCGAGCCGGTGCGCGACCTCGACCGCCGTGCGCGCGCCCTTCTCGGGGCTCATGCGCCCGATGAAGAGGAAGTAGTCGTCCTTCTCGGCCGAGAACGGCTGGTGCTCGACGTCGACCGCGTTCGGGATCGTGCCCACGAAGCGCAGGTCGGGGAAGCCCTGGCGCTGGTACTCCGAGATCGCGATGAAGGCGAGGTCGTGACGCAGGCTGCTCAGCATGCGCTGGGTCCCCGCGTCGGCGGGGCCGTGCAGCGTCGCCACGACCGGCGTGCCGATGAGCCGGTGGACGAGGGCGCCCATCACGCGGCTGTCGACGCCGTCGTGGTCGTGGATGACGTCGAACTCGCGGGCCGCCGAGTAGGCCGCGAGGCTCTGCGCGACCTCGAGGTGCACGCCGTCCTCGATCTGCTCGAAGGGGGCGCGCTCGAAGAACGCCGAAAGGCGCGCCTCGGTCTCGGAATCGCCGCTGGCGAACAGGGTCACCTCGTGCCCGCGTTCGACGAGGCCCTCCGTGAGCAGAGACACGACGAACTCGATGCCCCCGTAGCGCCGCGGCGGCAGCGGGAACCACGGCGGCGCGATCATCCCGATCTTCATGGCGCTCCCTCCCCAGTGATGCGTCCCGGACGTCGTCACACGAGAGCGATTCTATCCCTCGCGGAGGCGGGCAAACCGTGCGTGCGAACGGCCGATGGTAGGGTACGGAGCGTGATCGACCTGCACACGCACACCCTCTTCTCGGACGGCTCGCTGACGCCGACCGAGGTCGTCGAGCTCGCCGTCCGCGAAGGGCTGCGAGCGGTCGCGATCACCGACCACGACAGCATCGACGGGCTCGAGGAGGCGCTCGCCGCCGGGGAGCGCCTCGGCATCGAGGTCGTCCCCGGCGTCGAGCTCAACCTCGAGCACGACCAGGTCACCATGGACCTCCTCGGCTACTTCCTCGACCGCTGCCCCGGCGACGAGATGCAGGCGGCGCTCGCGGAGCTGCGCGCGTATCGCGACGAGCGCAACGCGCGCATCCTCGAGCGCCTCGCCGAGCTGGGCATGCCGATCGAACCCGAGGAGCTCGCCGCGATCGCCGTCGACGGCGCCGCGGGACGGCCCCACATCGGCGAGGCGATGCGCCGGCGCGGCTACGTCGACTCGATCGGCGACGCCTTCAAGCGCTACCTGCGTCGCGGGGCGCCGGCCTGGGTCGACCGCCGGCGCCTCTCGCTCGCCCAGGCCGTCCGCCTGCTCCGCGACTCGGACGGCCTGCCGGTCATCGCCCACCCGGGCATCATCCGCACCGACCGCGCGGGACTTGCGGCCATCGTCCGCGACGCCGCCAGGCTCGGCGTGGTCGGGCTCGAGTGTCACTACCCGCTGCACGACGATGAGACCGTCGCCGCCTGTCGCGGCCTCTGCGAGCGCTACGGGCTCGTCGCCACCGGGGGCTCCGACTTCCACGGCGACGTGAAGCCGGACGTGCGCCTCGGCCGCGCCGACGGCGGGCGGCCGATCGCCGACGAGCTGCTCGAGGACCTGCGCCGCCTCGCGCAGCCTGCCTCGCGCCAGGTGAACGCGGCTGACGCGCGTCAAGGACAGCCCGCACCGGGCTGCACGAGCGTGGCCACGGCGGCCTGCGCGACAGGCTCGTTCCTGACACGGCGTCCCGCCTCGGCCCCCTTGCCGCTCAATCCCCCCGGGGGTATATTCGGGGCGTGGAGGAGCACACAGGATCACGAGAGGCCAGCCGCCTCATCAATCGGCTGCGCCGGGTCGAGGGTCAGGCCCGCGGTCTGCAGCGCATGATCGAAGAGGGGCGCCCGTGCGAGGAGATCTTCACCCAGCTCGCCGCCACCAAGGCCGCGCTCGACCGCGTCGGCGTCCTGCTCATCTCGCTCAAGATGCGCGACTGCCTGGAAGAAGAGACGGGCTCGGACGATCGCCTCACGCGAGGCCGTCGAGCGCGCCCTCGAGGCCTTCCTCAGGTACACGCGCTGCGTCAAGTAGCCCGCGCCCTTGGCTGAGAAGTTCGACCCAGGTCACGCAGACCGGCTGGAGAACCCCGAGCGGCTCGTCGAGCTGCCCCCCGCCAACGTCGTCGCCCTGCTGGATCTGCGCGGCGACGAGACCGTCGTCGACTACGGCGCCGGCACCGGCCTGTACACGGTCCCCATCGCCCAGGCGCTGCCGCGCGGCCGCGTGCTCGCCGTGGAAGAGCACGCGGCGCTCCTCGAGTACCTCGACCCGAAGCTCGCCGCCGCGGGACTGCCGCCCGACCGCATCCTCCCTGTCCAGACGGCCGAGAACCGCGTGCCGCTTCCCGACGGAGAGGCCGACCGCGTCTTCCTGCTCAACGTGTTGCACCACATCTGGGACGAGCCGGCCGCCCTGGGCGAGATCGTGCGCCTGCTCGCCCCCGGCGGCCGGCTCGTCGTCGTCGACTTCGCCCAGATGGAGCGTCCGGTCGGGCCGCCGAACGACCACGTGCTCTCGCTCGACGAGGCGCGGGCGAGCGTGACCGGCATGGGCCTCCGCGAGCTCGCGGTCCACGAGCCCGGCGCCGTCGGCCGCTACCAGATCGCTATCGTGGCCGAGAAGCCGGCGGCGGACGGCGCGGCGTGACCGGTCGGGCCGCCAGGCGGCCCGGAGCCGCGCCGCGCCGATGACTCCGCCGCCCTCAGGACCCTCCCTCGTCAGCCACGTGCGCGCCGCGCACGGCCCGGGCTTGCCCGCCGACGTCGCGCGGCTCGTCGAGCCGTTCGGCGGCTGGACGGCGATCGTCAAGCCGGGCGACCGCGTCGCGGTCAAGGTCAACCTCCTGCGCGGCGCGCCCCCGGAGCGCGCCGTGACGACCCATCCCGAGACGCTGCGCTGCGTCCTGCGGGCGCTGCGCGACGCCGGCGCGGACCCGTTCGTCGCCGACAGCCCGGGAGGGCTCAACGGCCCCGCCAAGGTCGCGCGCGCCTACCACCTGAGCGGCATCACCCGGGTCTGCGCCGACGAGGGCGTCACGATCATCGACATCGAAGACGACAAGACGACCGTCGCGGCGCCGCGGGGCAAGCTGTACCGCTCGTTCACCGTCGGCAGGGCGTTCGTGCACGCCGACGCCATGGTCCAGGTCGGCGTGCTCAAGACCCACCAGCTGATGCGCCTCACCGGCGGGGTCAAGCTGACGTACGGCTGCATCCCCGGGCTGACCAAGGCACAGCTCCACATCCGCGCCGCGCGGCGCGAGGAGTTCGCCGACATGCTCCTCGACCTCCACCTCGCCATGGCGCCGCGGTTCACGATCATCGACGGCATCATCGCCATGGAGGGACAGGGTCCCGGCTCGCGGGCAGCCGCGGGAGCTCGGCTCGCTGTTCGCGGCGCGCGACTGCGTCGCGCTCGACGCCGCGCTCGCCGACCGCACCGCCCACCGGCGGCGCGAGGTCTACGTCCTCGCCGCCGCCGAGCACCGCGGCCTCGTCGACCTCGACGACCCCTACGCTCTCGCGGGCGACCCCATCGAGCCGGCGACCGACTTCGTCCCCGCCGGCCGCGACTACCAGGACCGGGTGCCGCCGAGCCTGCAGCGGCTCGGCCGGCGCCTCATCACCGCGCGACCGCGAGCTCGTCGACGCGCCGGCGTGCACCGAGTGCGGGGAGTGCGCGCAGATCTGCGGCGCCGACGCGATCACTCTCGCGCCGACGCCCGGTGTTCGACGACCAGCGCTGCGTGCGCTGCTACGCGTGCACCGAGGTCTGCCCCACGCGGGCGATCGACAACGTCGCGCCGCCGCTGGCGCGGCTTCTCGCCCGCCACTGACGCAGGGCGACCTTCGGCCCCGTCCGGGCCGCCGCCTGCGGCGGCGCGGGCGCGGCCTCAGGCGCTGAGCAGTGATCACGGCGCCGGTGAGGCTGGCGTCGTAGCCGTCCAGGTCTTCCACGGCGGCCTTGAACCGATCCGAGCTGAGGTGCTCGAGAAGCGGCCGCAGCAGCGGAGCCTCGAAGACCTCGCGCGGCACGACGAGGTCGTACTGCTCGTCGAAGAGCGGGACCATCTCGAGCCCGAGGCTCCGGCCGGCGGCGCGCAGCGCCACGGCCGCGTCGGCGCGGCCCTCGGCCACCGAGCGCGCCGCCTCGACGTGACCGCTGACCTCGTCTCCGTAGCCGAGGAGGTCCGCCGGACGGATCGACCTGACGGCCAGCTCGCGATCGATCCATATCCTCGTTCCCGACCCTCGGTTTCGATTGACGAAGCGCGCGCCGGCGTGAGCGACGTCGCCGAGCGACGCCAGCGCCAGAGGGTTGCCCGGGGCGACGAGCAGGCACTGCTCACGTCGGGCGAGCGTCAGCAGGACAAGGTCTCGACCGGGGAACAGCCGACGGGCGTACGGCGCGTTGGCCTCCCCGGTGACACCGTCGATCAGATGGCACCCAGCGGCGTGGCCGAGGCCGTGGCGCAGGGCTATCAGGCCCTCGAGGCTGCCGAGGCGGATCGTCAGCAGGTCTGGAGCGGCAGCGTCTTCGCGCAGCTCCGCGGCGAGCAGGTCGAGCGCAAGGTCGTCGCTGCCCACGACCACGATGAGGTCGCCCTCGTGCTCGTCCGGCAGCACGAGGAGATCGACGGCGTACGCGTGCGCCGTGGCGGCGTAGAACTTCTCCACGTAGCCCTTCGTCGGACGCGACTCGACGAGCGCGGCCAGCCCAGCGCGCTGGAGCGCCATCACGTGATGACGGATCCACGCCGGATGTCGCCCGAACCGCTCGCCGAGCTGCGTCAGCGTGGCAGGCCGCGCCATGAGAACGCGAAGGATCGCGCGCCGGTCGTCGTTGGCCAGCGCCTTGAGCTGGTCGACGCCCTCGATGTGACGCAGGTCATCCACGTCGCAGACGCTAGGCGCATGCTTGCCGCCCTGTCAATCGCCGGCGGGTCGCACCTGTGTGGCGGGAGTCGTCGCGACGGGGACGCAGATCGGCCGCCTACGAGCCGTCCGGCGCCGGCCGCAGCGTCGTCGTGCGGCCGCCGTCGATCGAGCTCCAGACGGTCGGCGGCGACGGCGCGGACGACGATGTCGCCGCCGAGCGGCGCGGCGATGACGAGCTCGTCGCCGCGCCTCTCGGCGGCGAACGGCCGGCGCTCCGCTCCGTAGAGCAGCGTGTAGCCGTCGCCCTCGCGCACGATCTCGACGCGTCGGCCGCTGTCGGGTTCCCACCACACGCCGGAGAAGGCGTCCTCGCCGCGCGCCAGCGACGTCGCCACGGTCACGAGCGCGGCCACGGCGGCGACCAGGAGGAGCAGACCGACGGCGCGGCGACGTCGGAGCCGGCCGCGCCGCGCGTCGCGGCGGCGCTCGTCAGGAGGATGGCCGCCGTAGCCGCTCCTGCCGCGCCGTTCGGCCCCGTCGCATCCGGACGTCACCGCGGCGGCGACGCCCGGAGCGTCGGCTGCGTCTGTCCAGGTCCGGCCCACGGCAGGGGGTTCTGTGCCCGCCCGTCGGCTTCCTGCCCCGGAGGCGCAGCCGACGGCGTCGGCGGTCAGGTCGCGGCGACGGTGAAGACGACGACCTCGGGCCGGCAGAAGGCGCGGAACGGGCAGGAAGCTCGTGCCGACGCCGCGGGTCACGTAGAGGCGCCGGCCCTCGACCTCGTACTCGCCCTCGGCGAAGCGGGCGCCGAGGTCGCTGAGCATGATGCGGCGCCCGGGCAGCGGCAGGCAGATCTGGCCGCCGTGCGTGTCGCCGGCGAAGGCCATGGCGAAGTCGCCGGGCGCGGCCTGCATGGCGACCTCGGCGTGATGGGTGAGCAGGAGTCGCAGGACGCCGGGCCGGCGGTCGAGCTGCGCGAGCACGGCCGGCAGGTCGTCGTGGCCGCCGTCGCTGTCGTCGACGCCGCAGACCTGCACGACGCCGGCGCCGCGCTCGACGATCGCCGCCTCGTTGACGAGCACGCGCACGCCGCAGGCCTCGATGTCGGCCGGGTCCGTGGGCCGCACGAACGGCGCCTTGCTGTCGCCGTGGTCGTGGTTGCCGAGCACGGCGAAGACGCCGAGCGGCGCCCGAAGACGGCAGAGCTGGCGCCGGAACTCGGCCGAAGGCCGCGGGCCCGGCGCCATGTCGCCGCTGACGACGATCAGGTCGGGCGCCGCGTCGAGGGCGAGGTCGACGGCGCGCCGCATGGCGCGCAGGTTCAGGCTCGGCCGGAAGCCGGCGTGGAAGTCCGAGAGCTGGACGACGACGAGGCCGTCGAGGTCCGGGTGCGCGCCCGGCGCCGGCAGGCGCCGGGCGACCCGCCGGACCGCCTGCGCCTCGACCAGCATGTAGACGGAGCCGAGGGCGGCGGCCGCGCCCAGCGCGGCCGCCGCCCTCGTCAGACACCTCATCGAACGCGAGGCGTGCGGAGCGACATCGACGCGCGTCGCGCCGTCACTCCACCTCGTCCATCTGCTCGCGCAGACGCGCCCGCGTCTCTTCGATCTTGCGCTTGAGCGCCTCGGACTGGTCGGCGGCCGACTCCCTGCCGGCGCCCACCGCGTCCTTGATCTTGTCGGCCTGGGCCTTGAAGTCGAAGCCGCCGAGGCCCTCGCCGCCGCCGACCGCCGACTTGAGCTGCTCGCGCGTCTCCTTGCCGGTCTTGGGCGCCGCCAGCAGGGCGACCACGCCGCCGATCAGGGCGCCTATCAGAAAACCGCCCCGTCGCTTCTTCGCCGCCTTCTTCTCCGCCTTCTCTGCCTTGCGATCGGCTCTGCTCACCACGCACCTCCGGTCCCGTCCCCGGCGGGGGTCTTCAGTCCTGGGCCCCGTGGGCCCTCGGCCACCTATCGTACAGCACCAGACGGGGGCGCACGGGCCCAGCAGCGCCTACGCCAGCCGCGTCCCGTTGATCTCGAGCCCGAACGTGCAGCCCAGCGACTCGGCCGCCTTGCGGCACATCACCATGCGCTCGAGGAAGATCTCGAAGTACTCCATGAGGCGGATCATCTCGGTGTCGATGTCCATCTGCAGCGTGATCGTCCTGGCGTGCGCGTCCACCGACAGGAAGGAGCGTTCGGTCGCCGTGTTCACCCGGTCGTGGATGTCGTCCGTGTCCGGGTCGATCACCCGGACCCTGCTGCGGTGCACGTCGGACTTGTCGGCGAGGATCACGGCCGCCGCCAGGGCGCTCACCGGCTCGCCGTACTCCTCCTCGTGGTTGCCGATGGCGCACATGACCTCGACGATCTCCTCGGGCGGCATGCCCAGGCGCTCGATCACGCGCTGCGCGATCAGCGCCGCGGCGATGCCGTGGTCGAGACGGCTGATGCCGTTGCCGATGTCGTGCAGATAGCCGGCGATCGCGGCCAGTTCGGCCTCGCGCCGCGGATGCCCCAGGCGCAGGAGCACGTTCTGGGCGATGTCGGCGACGAGGCCGGCGTGCCGCGGGCCGTGCTCGGTGTACCCCAGCACGGCCAGGTTCTCGTCGGCCTTGCGCACGAACTGCCGCACCTCGGGGTCGTGGCGCACGCTGTTCGAGGGTGACGGCGGGCGGCGAAGCCGGGCCGCCGGACGCGGCAGGTGGTGTCGTTCGGATCGGTCATGGCTCTCTACCTTATCCGGAAGTCGGACAGCGTGCCGTCGGCCTCGGCATCCTCGAGGTCGAGCCGCGTGACGTCGGCGCCGGGCGGGCCGCACGCGACACCACGCGACCATCGCCTCGACGGCGCCGGGGTCGCCCTGAAGGCGCGCCTGCACGGTGCCGTCGCTCGCGGTTCCTCACCCAGCCCGTGAGGCCCAGGCGCTGCGCCTCGATGCGGGTCGAGGCACGAAACCACACCCCTTGCACGCGACCGTGGACGCGCACCTCGACCGCCCTCACCGGCCCACCTCCTCCCACGGTCCGGATCTTCGTCATCGCCGTCGCCGTCGGCCTCCAGCCCGTCGTCCTCGCCGGCGCCGGCCTTGGTCTGCCGGCAGGGGCGCCGATGAGCGGCACGAAGCGGCAGCGGAGACCCTGCTCGATGATGAAGTCGTCGCCGCGTCGCTCGTAGACCGTGAGGATCTGGTCGCGGTGCGCGTCGCCGAGCGGGATCACGAGGCGGCCGCCCTCGGCGAGCTGCTCGAGGAGCGGCGGCGGCGCCTCCGGCGCCGCCGCCGCGACCATGATCCCGTCGAAGGGCGCGTGTTCGGGCCACCCCTGGCTCCCGTCGCCGAGACGCACCGTGACGTTGTCGTATCCCATCCTTTCGAGGCGCTCGCGGGCCTGCTCCTCGAGGGCCGCGATGCGCTCGAGCGCGAAGACCTCGCCGGCGAGCTCGGCCAGCACCGCCGTCTGGTAGCCCGACCCGGCGCCGACGTCGAGAACGCGGCTGCGCACGTTCACGCGCAGCAGCTCGGTCATGCAGGCGACCATGTAGGGCTGCGAGATCGTCTGCCCGAAGCCGATCGGCAGCGGGCTGTCGTCGTAGGCCGCGTGCTCGCAGGTCGTCGGGGACGAAGAGATGGCGCGGGACGGCGCGCATGGCGGCGAGCACGTCGGGGTCGCGGATGCCGCGCTCGACGAGCTGCCGCTCGACCATCTGCGCGCGCCGGGCCGCCGCGGAGTCGTCCGCGCCGCCGCCCGCCCGCTCGCGTTCGTCGCTCATGCCCTGGTCATACCCGATGCGTGCGCAAGACGCCGATACTTGCGCCGTCGCGCGAGCTGGCGCCGGGCGTGCATGACGAGCGCGAGCGCGAACACGATGTAGCCGACCCAGGCCCACATGACGGTCAGCGCGGTGCCGCCGAACACGAGCAGATCCTCGCCCAGGCTGAGCATGGGCACCACCGCCTCGCTGCTGGTGGACCGCGGGCGCGTCTCGTGCTTCAAGCGCAGGGCGAACCAGGCGGCGCCGGCCCCCACGAGCAAGCCGACGACGATGCCCGTCGTGCCGTGGCCGACCAATGCGGCGCCGGCCACGGCGCCGCAGACGAGGCGGTACGGCATCGTCAGTCGCTCCTGCAGACGGTCGACCGTGGGTACCTTGTCGAAGGCCGACTCGAAGATCGCGAAGACGACGAAGACGACGACCGTGATCCAGTGATTGAGGAAGAGGAACGGCTCGTCGACCGGCGTGCCCCAGCCGAGGTTGGACATCACGGCGATGATCGCCAGGGTGAGGGACGGACGGAAGCCGGCCGCGGTGCCGAGCCCGAGCATGCGCCCGATGTCGCCGAACCAGCTCACGACGGCCCCTCCATGCGGGGATTATACGCGCGAGGCCGGGCAGGGCCGTCCGGCCCTGACCCGGCCTCGCGCCCAAGCGCCGACCGTGTCAGACGCCTCTTCGCGTACTGCGCGCGCCCCTCCTCGTACAGGTCGCCGCCGTGGCAATCGTTGACCACGATGGCGGGAAAGTCGACGACCTCGAGGCGGGCGACCGCCTCGGCGCCCAGCTCGGGCCAGGCGATGACTTCGTTGCCGGTGATCCGCTGGGCCAGCAGGGCGCCGGCCCCGCCGGTCGCGGCGAAGTACACCGCCGTCTCGTCGACCATCGCCTGCTTGACCTCGGCGGTCCGCAGGCCCTTGCCGATCATGCCCTTGAGCCCGTGCTTCATGAGCAGCGGCGCGTACGCGTCCATGCGCCCGCTCGTCGTCGGGCCGGCCGAGCCGATCGGCTTGCCGGGCTTGGCCGGCGACGGGCCCATGTAGTAGACGACCGCGCCCTGCAGCTCGAACGGCAGCTCCTCGCCGGCGTCGAGCAGCGCGACGAGCTTCTTGTGGGCCGCGTCGCGGGCCTGGTAGATCACGCCGGTGATCTCGACCGCGTCGCCCGCCTTCAGGTCCCTCACGACCTCGTCGGTGAGGGGCGTCGTGATCTTCTTGACGGCCATGTCTCCTCCCCTCTCAGAGCGTGACGGACTTGTGCCGCTGGGCGTGGCACTGCACGTTCACGGCCATCGGCATGCTGGCGATGTGGCAGGGCATCTCCTCGATGAACACGCCCAGGCAGGTGGTGCGCCCGCCGAGGCCCTGCGGGCCGATGCCGAGCGCGTTGATGCGCGCGAGCAGCTCGGCCTCCATCCCGGCGATGCGCGGGTCCGGGTGGACCGAGCCGATCTCGCGCAGGAGCGCCTTCTTGGCGAGGACGGTGACCGCGTCGATGGTGCCACCGATGCCGACGCCGATCACGACCGGCGGGCACGGGTTCGAGCCGGCGCGGCTGACGGTGTCGACGACCGCCTGGCTCATGCCGGCCCAGCCCTGCGACGGCTTGAGCATGTTGAGGCTGCTCATGTTCTCGGCGCCGCCGCCCTTGGCCATCATCGTGAGCTTCACCCTGTCGCCCGGCACGATGCTCGTGTGGACGATCGCCGGCGTGTTGTCCTTGGTGTTGCGGCGGGCGTGCGCCGGCTCCTCGGCGGCCGACTTGCGCAGGTAGCCGTCGAGGTACCCCTGGCGCACGCCCTCGTTGACGGCGGCCTCGAAGTCGCCGCCGACGAGATGGACGTCCTGGCCGAGGTCGACGAAGAAGACGGCGAGGCCCGTGTCCTGGCAGATCGGCACCCGGTCGCGGGCGGCGATGTCGGCGTTCTCGACGAGCTGGCCGAGCACCTCGACGCCGACCGGCGACTCCTCCGTCTCCTGCGCCTTCTGAAGCGCGTCGTAGACGTCCACCGGCAGGTCGTAGTTGGCCGTGATGCAGAGCTCCTTCACGGCCGCGGTGATCTCGCGGACGTCGAGCTCGCGCACATGACTCATGTCAGCCGCCTCCCGTCAGTCGTGGTCCGCGGGGCGATCGGTGCCCTCGGCGAGGCCGATCCGCGTCGCGCACCGATCCGTGTACCAGTATCGCTGCCGCCACGGTTAATATCACAGGCATCGAGGTCGGATGAGGTCGGCGCGCCGCAGAGTGCGGCCTGGGAGAGGGGCTCTCGTCATGGATGCGAAGCTGGTCGGCGGCACGGTCATCACCATGGATCCGGAGCGTCCGGCGGCGACGGCCGTCGCGATCCGCGACGGCAGGATCGCCGCCGTCGGCGACGACGGCGAGGTGCGGGCCGCCGACGCACCCGGCGCCGAGCTCATCGACCTCGGCGGCCGCACCGTGCTTCCGGGGCTCATCGACTCGCACGCGCACGCACTCGACACCGGACTGCAGGGCGTGGCCGTCGACCTGGAGGGCGCCACGTCCGTGAGCGAGGTCTGCGAGAGGATCGCGCAAGGTGCCGGACAGCCATACGGCGGCTGGGTGCACGGCATGCAGTGCGCCCACTGGGACCTCCGCGAGGGACGCTACCCCACCCTCGCGGAGTTGGACGGCGCCTGCCGCGACGTGCCCGTCTTCGTCGGTTCCGTGACCGGTCACTCGGCGGCGACGAACAGCGCCGGCCTGCGCGTCATCGAGGCCGGCGCGCCTGGCTCGCCGGCCGCGCGCCGGCCGCGCCCGAGGAGGCCGGCTGGTTCTGGGACGACACCGAGGTCGCCGCCGCGTCCGGCGTCGTCCTCGGGTCGCTCGACCGCGGCGAGCTGGCGGACCTCTACCGCTCGGTCGCCGCGCTGGCCGCCGCCAAGGGCGTCACCACGCTGCACTGCCTGGAAGGCGGCATGATCCACGGCGACACCGACGCGTCGGTCCTTCACGAGATCGGCGGCGAGCTGCCGGTGCGCGTCGTCCTGATGTTCCAGACCATGGACGTCGACCGCGTCGTCGCCATGGGGCTCCCGCGCATCGGCGGCTGCCTCTGCGTCGACGGCGCCTGCTTCGAGAACACCGCCTGCTTCTACGAGCCCTACCTCGACAAGCCCGAGACCAGCGGCTACCTGAACTACACCGAGGAGGAGGTCTTCGACTTCGTGCGCACGGCCCATGAGGCCGGCCTGCAGATCGGCATGCACGCCATCGGCGACCGGGCGATCGACGTCCTCACGAGCGCCTACGCCGCCGCGCAGGCCGCCTCGCCCCGGCCCGACATGCGCCACCGCGTCGAGCACTTCCAGACGCCGACCGAGCACTCGATGGGGATCGCCGGGAAGCTCGGGCTCGCGCTGCCGATGCAGCCGATCTTCTCGTATCTCTGGGACCGCCCGGGGGCCGACCACTACGTGCGCCAGTTCGGTGAGGCGCGCGCGGACGGCATGGAGTCGTTCGCGCGTCTTATCGCGCAGGGCCTGCTGATCTCCGGCGGCTCAGACAGCCCGGTGACCAACATCGACCCGCTCCTCGGCATCCACAGCGCGGTGAACAACCCGCGGGCGTCGCGGCGTACGTCGGTCGAGGACGCACTGAAGATGTTCACGACCAACGGCGCCTGGGTGGCGCACGACGAGGAGGCATACGGGATGCTCAAGCCGGGACTGGCGGCCGACCTCGTCGTGCTCGGCGCCGACCCCTACAAGGAGTCCGCGACGATCTGCGACATCCCCGTTCTCATGACGATCAGCCGCGGCGACGTCACCTACAGCACGGACGACCTGCGCTGAAGCGTGGCGGCGGGGGGCGGCCTGCAGGCCGCCCCCCGCCTGTCGCTCTCCTAGTCCTTCTTGCGCTCGGTCATCCGCTTGATCGAGTCGAGGGCGTCCTCGGCGGCCTTCTTGACCGCCTCGACGGCCTTCTCGACCACCGGCTCGGCCCTCTCGGCCGCCTTGTCGGCCCAATCGGTCGCGTAGTCGCCGGCGCCCTTGGCGACGGCCTTCATGGCCATCTTGCGTCGGCGCCGGCGGCCTGCTGCCCTCGGGCATCGCGATGTAGCCGAGCGCCATGGCGTCCTGCACCAGGCCGCGGGCGCGGCCGATGATCGCCGTCGCCTCGGCGACCTCCTGCTCGAAGGTGATGTCGGTGCGCAGGGCGATGCCCTGCTCGACGGCCTTCATCGCCACCGCCGCGGCCTCGCGCGGGAAGACCTCCCAGTCGTCCATCGTCGGCATGATGTAGTCGGCGCTCAGGCCCTTGTCCTCGGCCACCTTGGCGAGCTCGATCGCCGCGGCGATGCACATCTCGTCGGTGATCGTCTTGGCGCGCACGTCGAGGGTCCCGCGGAAGATGCCGGGGAAGCCGACCGAGTTGTTGACCTGGTTCGGGAAGTCGGAACGACCGGTAGCGACCACCGCGGCGCCCGCCTCCTTGGCGTCCCAGGGCCACATCTCGGGCACCGGGTTGGCGCAGATGAAGACGATCGGGTCCGGCGCCATCGCCTTGATCCAGTCCTTCTCGATGGTGTCCGGCCCCTGCTTGCTGAGGGCGATGCAGACGTCGGCGTCCTTGAGGGCCTCGGCGATGCCGCCCTCACGCTGCTCCTCGTTCGTGATCTGGCAGTACTTCCACTTGTCGACCCACTCGGCCTTGACCTTCTTGATGTCGGCGCGCTTCTTGTGGAGGATGCCCTTGCTGTCGACGACGCGGCAGAGCGCCGGCGTGGCGCCGAAGGCGAAGATCAGCCGGCTGATGGCGACGTTGGCGGCGCCGGAGCCGATGAAGGCGATCTTGACCTCGTCGATCTTCTTGCCGGTCACCTTGAGCGCGTTGACGAGGCCGGCGAGGGTGACGCACGCCGTGCCCTGCTGGTCGTCGTGCCACACGGGGATCTCGCACTCCTCGCGCAGGGTGTCGAGGATGCGGAAGCACTTCGGCTGCGAGATGTCCTCGAGGTTCACGCCGCCGAGCCCCGGCTGCACGAGCTTGACGAACTCGATGAACTTGTCCGGGTCCTTGGTGTCGACCATGAGCGGGAACCCGTCGACGCCGCCGAGATACTTGTAGAGGAGGCTCTTGCCCTCCATGACGGGCATGCCGGCCTTGGGGCCGATGTCGCCCATGCCGAGCACCCGGGTGCCGTCGCTGATCACGGCTACCGTGTTCCACTTGTTGGTGTGCTCGTAGACCTTCTCGGGGTCGTCCTTGATGTCGAGGCACGGCTTGCTGACGCCCGGCGTGTACCAGATGCCGAAGTCCTGGAAGTCGCGGATGCAGCACTTGAGGGTCGTCTCGATCTTGCCGCGGTAGAAGGGGTGGAGCTTCATGGCGTCTTCCATTGGCTGGTACGCCTTCGCCTTGAGCTCCTCGACGGTGGGCTGACCCTGCGCTTCGTCCGGCATGGCTTCCCTCCTGTGCCCCCGGCCCCCCGCCGGCGGGCATCGGCGATGCTGCGAATGAGGACACAACGCTAGCACCCGGCCTCGGGCGGCGGCAACGGTGCCACGCGGTCCCGAAGGGCGAAGCGTGACGGCAGGCGCCGGGACACGGGGGACAGACAGGGGACGGGCGGCGATTGCCAAGCCGGGCCGCAAAGGGCGATGCTACGCGGCATGCACGCCCGCCCCCGCACCCTCGCGCTGGCGACGCCGCACACTGCGGCGACCGAGGCTGGTCGCGCGCGCGTTCGCCGACGGCGGCACCGCGGTCGACGCCGCGCTCGCCGCCTGCGCGACGCTGACCGTCGTCTACCCGCACATGTGCTCGATCGGCGGCGACGCGATCGCGCTCCTGCACGCGCCCGACGGGCAGATCGTCGCGGTCAACGGCAGCGGGGCGGCGCCGGCGGCGCTCGACGCGGCGCGCGTGCGCGCCGCCCTCGAGCGCGATCCGGCGCCCGTCACCCGCACCGGCATGCCGGTGCGCGGGCCGCACACCGTCACCGTCCCCGGGGTCCTCGCCGCCTGGGAGACGCTGCACGGCCTCGGCGGCGTGCTCAGCTTCGCTCGCCTGCTTCGTCCCGCGATCGCCCACGCCGCCGACGGCTGCGCCGTCTCGCGCTCGCTCGCCGCGACCCTCGCCTGGGAACCTGACCTCTTCGCCGAAGATCCCGGGCTGCGCGAGATCTTCTTCCGTGGCGATGGCGCGGCCGGGCGCGCCCGGCCGCTCGTACGTGGGGAGACGTTCCGGCAGCCGGCGCTCGCCGCCTCGCTCGAGACCGTGGCGCGCGAGGGCGCCCGCGCCATCTACGGCGGCGAGCTCGGCGCGCGCTACGTCGCCGGACTGCGCGCCGCCGGATCCCTCCTGGCACGGACGACCTCGCCGCCCATCAGACCGAGCTGACTGAGCCGCTCCGCCGCTCCGCCTTCGGCCACGAGTTCGTCACCGCGCCGCCGAACTCGCAGGGCTACGTACTGCTGCAGCTGCTCGCGGCGCTGGAGGAGCTTGCGGGACGCGGGCGGCGTCGCCCGACCCCCTCGGCCCGGACGCCGCCGCCTTCGCCCGTCTCTTCGCCCTCACCGCCGCCGACCGCGACCGGCACCTCTGCGACCCCCGCTTCCACGCCGTGCCGCTGGAGGAGCTCCTCGGCCCCGCGCGGATCCGCCGACTCGCCGAGTCGGGCGCCTCGGGAGGAGCCGCCGAGCCTGGCGCCGGCTCCGCCGACGCCTCCTCCGGCGACACCATCGCCTGCGTCGCCGCCGACTCCGACGGCTGGGCGGTCTCGATCATCCAGAGCGTCTACCACGGCTTCGGCGCGGCGATCCTGGAGCCCTCGACGGGAATCGTCGCGCACGACCGCGGCGCCTGCTTCAGCCTCGACCCCGCCTCACCGAACCTGCTCGAAGGCGGCAAGCGTCCGCTGCACACGCTCATGCCGGTGATGGTGCGCCGCGACGGCCGCCTGACGATCGTCGCCGGCACGATGGGCGGGGAGGCGCAGCCGCAGATCCACGCCCAGATCCTGAGCCGGCTGTTGCGCGAACGCGGCGCGGAGGGACAGGCGGCAGCTCGAGGCGCGGTCGGCATCGAGGCCGCCGTGGCCGCCCCACGCTGGATCTACGACGAAGGCAGACTGTTCGCCGAGTCGAGTGTGCCCGAGCCGTGCCTCGCCGCCCTGCGCGCTACCGGCATGCCGGTCGAGCTGCTCGAACCGGTCGACGAGACGGTCGGCCACGCGCAGTACGTCCGCATCGACGCAGACGGCGAGCTCGAGGCCGGCACCGACCCGCGCGCCGACGGCGCCGCGTTCGTCGGCGGCGCCTGAAGCGGTCCTCAGACCGGGCGCGGCTCAGCAGGGGCCGGCTCGACAGGGACTGGCCCTGCCGGGACCGGCTCGGCCGGCTGGCGTCGCACCCAGCGTGCGCGCCACAGCTCGAACAGGCCGGCGGCCACGAGCACCGCGTAGCAGACCGCCATCGACGCCAGATAGAGCCGGATCTCACCTGTCCCCAGCGACAGCGCGATGAGGGCACCTCCGACACCGAGGACGCCGACGACCGTGAGCGCGGTCCACGCCTTCGGACGGACCCGGTCGCCGAGAAGCACGAAGGCGGCGACCGCCGCCGCGACCACGAGACAGACGCCCACGGCGGTGATGAGCAGGAACGCCTGATAAGACACGAACGGCCCTCCGGCCGGCGATCCGCCCTCGGTCATGCGCTTGAGACTTACCTGCGCAGCGCCTGAGGCGTCGACCGCGATGGCCAGGCTCGTGACGGCCGACGCGAGGAAGCCGACAGCCATCGCCGCGAAGAGCAGCATGAGAGCGTACCGGCCGAGGCGGAAGCGCTTGAGCGGGTCCGCTCGCCTTCGTTCGGGCCATGCCTTCCTCTGTGCCCTCGTCCAGATCGTCCATGAGCCTCCTTACCGTCCGCGCGCGACACATCTTCGCGACCTTCGCAGTATGCGACCGCTGAAGTGCGCCCGTCCACGGACCGCACGGCGGCCGCGCGCGTCACGGTACCGGGTAGAATCGCAGCGATGACGCAGAACAGCATCCAGGCCGCGGCGCGGGCGCTGGCCCGCGCGCGCGATGTGGTCGTCTTCACGGGCGCGGGCGTCTCCCGCGAGTCCGGCATCGCCACCTTCCGCGACCCCGAGGAAGGCCTCTGGACGAAGTACGACCCGATGCAGATGGCGACCCTCGAGGGGTACGTGCGCGATCCCGCCTACGTCTGGGCGTGGTACGAGCACCGCTTCGGGACGGTGGACGCCGCCGAACCGAACCCGGGACACAGGGCGATCGCCGAGCTCGAGCAGCTCGTCCCGAGCGTGGTCGTCGTGACGCAGAACATCGACGGCCTGCATCAGCGAGCTGGCTCGAGCGACGTGATCGAGCTGCACGGGACGATGCACCGCTTCGCCTGCCTGCACCGCACGCACGGCGGCTACTCCCTCGACGACCTCGCCGGCCAGGACGAGCGCCCGCCGCGCTGCCCCGAGTGCGGCGACCTGATCCGGCCCGACGTGGTCTGGTTCGGTGAGGCGCTGCCTGAGGACGAGCTGCGACGTGCCCAGCTGCTCGCCGGGAGCTGCGACGCGATGCTCGTCGTGGGCACGTCCGCCGTCGTCTTCCCCGCCGCCGCGCTGCCGCTGCAGGCGCTGGAGGCGGGTGCCGTCGTGATCGATGTCAATCCCGAGCCGAGCGCTCTGAGCTCTCAGGCGACGATCTCCCTGCGGGGGCGCGGCGGCGACATCCTGCCGCAACTCGTCGAGGAGCTGAGACCGCGAGCCTGAGCGGCGTCAGCCGCGCTTCTCGCGGAACGGCGCGAGGTCGGCGCCGACGCCGATCTCGAGCAGCTCCTGAGCGCGCCGCAGGTAGCGCGCGTGCAGCTGGACGGCCGCCTCGAGGTCCTCCTCGGTGACCTCGCGCGCGACCTTGGCCGGCGCGCCGAGCACCATGCTGCGCGGCGGGACGACCGTGCCCCGCGTCACCAGCGAACCGGCGCCGACGATGCTCTGGGCGCCGATCACGCATCCGTTCAGCAGGATGCTCCCCATGCCGACGAGCACGTCGTCGCCGATCGTCGCGCCGTGCAGGATCGCCCCGTGACCGATGATGGCCCTCTCGCCGATGACCATCGGATAGTCCGGGTCGCAGTGCAGCACCGCGTTGTCCTGCACGCTGGTCTCGGCGCCGACGGTGATGCGTTCGACGTCGCCGCGCAGCACCGCCCCCGGCCACACGTTGGCGCCGCGCTGGATGACGACGTCGCCGATGATGACGGCGTCGACGTCGATGTACGCGCCGCGGCCGAACTGCGGTCGTTTGTCCTTGTAGACGCGGATCGACATGGTCCGCTCCTTGGGCGCTTCGCCGGCGCCCCGTCCGGCTGGGCTGGAGTATACAGCCGTGGGGTAGAACGAACGGGACCCGACCGTTCCCGGCGCGGACGCGCCGGTCACCGACGTGACTGGAGGCAGCGATGGAGTTCGTCCACGTGGCGACGCGGACCAGGGACCTGGACGCGGCGATCGCGTTCTACGAGGCGCTCGGCCTGCGGCTGGACCACAGGAGTGACCTGACGAAGAACAAGGCGACGCTGGCCTTCATGGCCAAGCCCGACGGGGACTTCGCCATCGAGCTCGTCTACAACTGGGGCAAGGACACCGCATACGAAGGCGGCGAGCGCTTCGGTCACTTCGCCTTCGACGTCGACGACATCGAGGCGGAGTACGCGCGGCTCGTGGCGGCCGGCGGCACGGAAGTGGGCCGGGCGCCGGCGCCGCTGCAGGGCGACGGGCACCGCATCGCCTTCGTCGCCGACCCCGACGGCAACTGGGTCGAGCTGATCGAGCGCTAGAAGTGGGGCGGGGGCGCTGCGCGCCCCGCCCCCTGCCGGCCCTCACTCAGTTCGCGCCCCCCGCGTACCCGCCGCCCGAGAACATCCCGACGCGCAGCGTGTCGATCTTCTCCATCAGCGTGCCGTCCTCGAAGAACTCGGTGCGCTTGTACTCCGGGAGCGTCTCCTTTGTGTGGACACGCTCCGTGCCCTGCCGGTGCCAGGTCCTGTCCGGCGCCTGGGCGAAGACCGTGTAGTAGTACTTGACGTCGCCCATCACGTCCTGGTCCTGGCACTCGTGCCGGTGTCGAAGTAGATCGCGCGCTGCGTCGGGCGCTCGACGAAGAGCTCCTCGAGCGAATCGGCGTAGCCGACGTCCGACCGGACGACGATCACCTCGCCCGGCGTCTCCGTGGCATGCTCCCAGCGGATCACCACCCACCTGTCGCTGTGGCTGGCGTGCAGCTTGCGGATGAGCTTCTGGTCCTGCTCGTCATGCGTCCCGCTCCTCACGTCCCGTGACCTTACCTCGAGGTGATGGTTCCTCGCCCTCCACCACACTGCACCCGGAGCGCGCTTGCGTCAACTCCGTACGACGCAGACGAGGAGGCGATCCTTCAGGCCGGTCACGGCACGCCGCCTGACGAGCCAGACGCCGGCTCAAGTACCGGCGCGCCCCATGCTCCGGCTCCAGCCGAGCTTGCCGGGCGAGAAGGCGCGCGGGATCGCGACCAGGGCAAGGCAGCCGAGCAGGATGTAGTACAGCAGCGTGACGTTGGTGACCGTGGCCTGCTGCATGGCGACGAGCGAGTAGACGAACGAGACCCCGGAGATGACCGCGACCAGGCTCCAGGCGACACGGTGGGGGGCGCCCGTGAGCTCGAGGCCGATCGCGGCGAGGTAGAAGAACGGCGGGAAGAGGACGAGCGGCCAGGTCGCGAGGTCGCCGCCGACGAGCCGGTCGGGGTCGAGGATGGGGACGGTGACGGCGCGCCAGACCGCCGCGGCCATGACGACCACGGCGACCATCATCAGCACGGCGACGACGATGCGGCCCACGAACTGGCGGTCGTGGCGTGACATCGAGGGCAGGCGGCGGCGCCAGGCGCGCGAGCGCAACCAGGACCGGATGCCGAGGTAGAGGGCGGCCGCGGCGAAGACCGGCACCAGGACCCAGGCGTTGGCCGTGACCCACGGGACCCAGGAGAACGGGGCGGTCGTGTCCTCGTGCAGGGCGTAGTCGGCGTGCTCGTCCCAGGGATAGACCTCGAGCACGCTGTTGTCGGCCAGGTCGACGAGGACGCGCAGGCCGGTCACATCGGACGCGCGCACGCGATGCGTCACGATCTCGTACGGTGCGGGCGGTGGCTGCTCCGGGTCGCGCCGGCGCGCGACGGGCAACTCGGCGTCGATCTCGACGCCCGGCCCGTCGGGCCACAGCAGGTAGACGGTCGCGCCGGCGGGCTCGCTCCCGGCCGGCCAGAGCTCGACGTCGAGGGCCGAGGAGGTCGGCTGTCGGCCCTCGAGCAGGCCGGCGACGAGGGCGTCGGCGAGGGCAACGTCCCAGGCGGCGGTTTGCGCGTCGCTCGCCGCCGCCTCCTCCGCGCCGCCCTGCTGCCCCTCGCCTTCCGTGCCGTCCTCGGCCAGCGCCGGCACCGCGCCGAGGGCGACCACCACGGCCGCCATCAACAGCAGCGCGCCGAAGACCAGCGCGAACAGCGCCGAGGCGTTCGCCGTCGCGCGACCCGTCTCGCCCCGCGCATCGCCGATCGGGTGGTGTCGCGGGCGGATGCGGGGTCAGCTCGAGGTCGTCCCAGCGCACCCACTCGCCGCCGGGGTGCCGCGCGAAGACGGAGTAGACGTACGCGCGGCCGTTCTCGAGACCCTCGTCGCGGAAGGAGCCGGTGACGTCCTCGTAGACACGCACGGGTCCGGCGTCGTCCGGTCCCGCCGCGGCGCCCTCGCCAGAGCGCAGGATCCGCACCTCGAGCAGCGTCGTCCCGGGTAGTCCCAGCCGATCGTCACGCACCCGTCGCCGGCCGAGGCGAACAGACGCCGCACGGCGACGTCGGTCTCGGTCTCGAGCGAATGGTCGTGATGCGTGCCGTCCCGGCGCTTCACCGTACCCCCCGTCAGCCCCTCGCGGCGGGGCCTTCGGCCTCGCCGCGGGAACGCGCGAAGCATAACAGGGCGGGGGTTTGCCGGTACGGCGCGTTCTGCTACCATGTTGCGCCGTTCCCCGCTCGCCCGAGCCCGCAGCGCGCTTGCCTGCGGGTCGCGTCTCAAGGTTCGAATCCTCGTCGCGCCGCCGCTTATCCGTCCCCGGCTCGGGCCGGGGACCGCACCGGACGCCCGGTGCAGCCCCATCGTGGCGCATTCGTCTAGGGGCCTAGGACGCCGCCCTCTCACGGCGGTAACATGGGTTCGAATCCCATATGCGCTACCAGCCATTTCCAGGTAGATCGCGCCCTGCGAGCCCTCCAGAAGACGCCCGAAAGGGCCGTCTGCAACCGTTCGCGACCTGAATGCCTGAATGCCTGCCTCTGGACGGTGTTGGATGACGCGGAACGGGGCTCGGTGGTTCAGGAGACGTTCAAACGAGCCGCACCGCGTGGGGCCGGACGGCGGGTTCTACGAGAAGTGGGAACGCGGGCCGGTGACTACTCCGCCGTCAATCGCCGGAGTGTGTGGATCTCCCCGCCGACGGGCCTGGTGAGCGTGAGCAGGTCTCGCCTCTCGTCGTAGGTGACCACCCACATCACAGCGGAGGCGTTCTCGCCCCAGATGTTGATGTGGTCGTCCTAAGGCTGGCCCAAGAACGCAGCGTTGGACGAGCGTGGGTAGGTGAAGTGGTAGAGCGTCGCTCTTGCATCAGGCGAAATGCGGAGCTTGAAGGCCTCGGGAGTGTCGGTCTCGCGCCACGTTCCGACCGCCTTGCCTGCGATGGCGGGATCGGCGGGCCGGAGGAGCGGCGGCACGATGACGACGGCAGCCAGGACGACGCCTGTGGCTACGAGCAGGACGACGATTCCTCTGCGCACGGCACCTCCCTCGCCCGGCCACCCTACACCTGTGTGATGGCGCTCGCTCTGTCGGTCTGGCTCCGGGACTCCGCGGGCGAGCCGCGCCAGGTGGCCGGGGCAGGCCCAAAGACCGGGCGCGCTGAGCAGCGGCGTGACCAGGCAGGCGGTGATGCCGCGCCGGGCGCCGCCGCGACCTCGATGTCCCGCGCGCCGAGCCGCCGGCCGAGCTGCCTGCGGCGCTCGGCCCCCCTCCGTCTGAGATCGCCGGTCCGCAATGGCCGGCTCCCTGCATCGCTCCGTCACGGAGTAAAAAATACTTGACATCATGTCTGCTCGCCTTTACACTACGCGATGTCAAACATTTCTGACATCGCGTCAGTCGAAGCGAGGAGGCAGCCATGCCGTTCCAAGAGAAGTACACGTGGGTCAACCTGGTGGTCACTGTGGTCGTCCCCGTGGCGTACTTCGCCATCATGCTGGGCCGGCTCGGCGAGACGTCCGCGGCCGAGATCTCCTACCAGGGGCCGCTGCTCATCGCCATCGGCGCGTCGATCGTGCTGACGATCGTCGGCACGATCGCGATGGGCATCGGCACCGGCATCTCGGCCGAGCTGCGCGGCAGATCCGCCTCCGACGAGATCGACCGCAAGGACGAACGCGACAAGCAGATCAGCCGTCACGGCGACCTGATCGGCTTCTACGTCTCCTCCGCCGGCATGGTCGGCGTGCTCGCGCTCACGATGCTCGAGTACGACTACTTCTGGATCGCCAGCGCCCTCTACCTGTCGTTCGCGGTCGGGACGGTGGTCGGCTCGGCGGTCAAGATCGCCTCCTACCACAGGGGCTTCTAGCGATGGGCAAGCCGACCAGGGTGACCAACCGCATCCGGGCGCTGCGCTTCGCAGCCGGCGAGATGACGCAGGCCGAGCTCGCCGACCGCGTGGGCGTCACGCGGCAGACGGTGATCGCCATCGAGCAGGGTCGCTACTCGCCGTCGCTCGAGATGGCCTTCCAGATCGCGAGGGTGTTCGGCGTCCCGCTCGACGACGTGTTCCAGTATCCGGAGGAGAAGCGATGAACGTCCTGCTTCTGGGCGGCACCGGACGGACCGGCGGCCGCGTCCTGCAGCAGCTTCTGGGCCGCGGCGTCCGCGTGCGCGCCGTGGTCCGGTCGGCGGAGCGGCTCCCGGCGGGCGTCGCCGACGACCCGCGGCTGACGGTGGTCGAGGCCGACCTGCTCTCCCTGAGCGACGAGCAGGTCGCGGAGCTGGTCGACGGCTGCGACGTGGTGATCTCGTGCCTGGGCCACAACATCAACGCGCAAGGCGTGTTCGGCAAGCCGCGCGACCTCGTCTCCCGGTCGGTCGAGAGGGTCTACCGGGCGATCCGGGAGCTGCGGCCCGCGCACGCCCGTGAAGCTCATCCTCATGAGCACTGTCTCGGTGAACCGCCCGGAGGCCTCGACACGCGTCGCGGGCGCTTCGAGCGGGCGGTCTCTGGACGCTGCGCGGCCTTGTCCCTCCGTCGAGGGACAACCAGCGCGCCGCGGACTTCCTCCACGACGTCATCGAGGCCGCCGATCCGTACGCGCAGTGGGTGGTCGTCCGTCCCGACACGCTGAAGGAGGGCGACGTCACGGAGTACGCGCTGCACGAGGGACTGGTGGACAGCCTGTTCCGCCCCGGCCAGACCAACATGGCCAACGTCGCGCACTTCA
>CAVPRQ010000021.1:0-26409 GCA_963707855.1 uncultured Thermoleophilia bacterium | reverse complement strand
TGACGACGCGCGCGCCGCCCTTGGCAAGCTCCGTGACGAGCAGCGCGCCAAGCTGGAGGCACTCCTCAACAAGTACGGAGTGGACGTCGACGACCTCGGCATGATGGGTCGCGGCGGCCTCCTCGAAGGCGGTCTCTTCGGCGGGCCGCTCGGCGACGGACCGCCCGGCGGCCAAGGACGCGAAGGCGGCGGTCAGGACGGTCCCTGCGCACCGCAGGGGACGGAGCCCGGGGATGTCGCCACCCGGAGCGGATCGCCCACGACGACCATGGTGTTCTGAAGTCGAGCGTCGCGCTCGGCGACGACTGACGGCCAAGCGAGTGACAGTCGTCGTCGCGAGGAGGTGAAGCCTGCCACAGACCGCTTGAGCCTGATCCCGATGGGCCTGCGAACGGCGGGGCGGTGCACGGGCCGCCCCGCCGTTCGTGTCTCTGCGTTCGCCACGGCTCGCGGGAGAACGGGCGCGCGGGCGGCGGCAGGGCGAACCACCGCGCGCCTCCGTCTCCCTCCACGACGACTCTTACAGCCGCGGTGTGGGAAGGCTCTGGGTCTCCTCTGTGAAGTGCCTGCGCAAGCGCTCGGACGAAGGTCGCACACGATTCACAGCAAACTCACAGGAAACCCGCCTAGAATGGCTCAGACCACTCACCGGGAGCCGCGGATGGAACAGACGACACGCATCCTGATCGTCGACGACGAGGCGAGCATCACCGAGCTGCTCACCATGGCCCTGCGCTACGAGGGCTTCGAGACGGCGGCCGCGCACGGGGGGCGCGAGGCTTTGTCGACCATCGCCTCCTTCCACCCGCACCTGGTCGTCCTCGACATCATGATGCCGGACATCGACGGCTTCGAGGTGGCGCGCCGGCTGCGCGCCGAGCGTCAGGAGGTGCCGATCGTGTTCCTGACGGCGCGCGACGGCGCCGAGGACAAGGTCCGCGGCCTCACCATCGGCGGCGACGACTACGTGACCAAGCCGTTCAGCGTCGAGGAGCTCGTCGCGCGCATCAGGGCGGTCCTGCGGCGGACGATGGGCGAGCAGCGCGACAGCGGAAGGCCTGCCTTCGCCGACCTCGAGCTGGACGAGGACACGCACGAGGTGCTGCGCGGGGGCCGAGCCGTCGACCTCACCCCGACCGAGTTCAAGCTGCTGCACTACCTCATGCTCAACCCGCGGCGCGTACTCACCAAGGCACAGATCATGGACCGTGTCTGGGACTACGACTTCGGCGGGCGCGCGAACGTCGTGGAGACCTACATCAGCTACCTGCGCAAGAAGGTCGACGCCGAGGGCCCGCCGCTGATCCACACTGTGCGCGGTGTCGGCTACAGCCTGCGTCTGCCGAGGGCCTGAGCCGTGACGCAGGCCATCCCATGCTCCTGGATGGGGGCTGAGCGATGACCCTGCGACTGCGCCTGACGCTCGCCGTGGTGGGCCTGGTCGCCGTGGCGCTGCTCGTGGCCGACGCCGCGAACTACGCCGCGCTGCGTTCCTTCCTCGTCGACCGCGTCGACCAGCAGCTCCAGGACGCGCGCGACCCCATCGCCCTCGCCCTCACCTCCGACGACGAGGACCACGGGCCGTTCGGTGGCGACCCGCTGCGCGGCCGCCAGCTGCCGCCCGGGACGTACGGCGAGGTCCAGGACAGGGCGGGCGTGACCCTCAACGCGATCAGCTACACCTACGGCGACGTCGAGCAGCCGACGCCGGCGCTGCCGGACCCGCTGCCGGGCGCCGGCAGGACGGACGTCACGCAGTTCTCGACCGGCGCCGAGGACGGGGACACGACCCGCTTCCGGGTGCTCGTCCAGGGGTTCCCCGACGCGGGCCGGGTGCTTATCGTCGCCATCCCGCTGGGGGACGTGCAGCAGACCCTCAGTCGCTTACTGGTGGTCGAA
Source organism: uncultured Thermoleophilia bacterium (assembly GCA_963707855.1). Taxonomy (GTDB): domain Bacteria; phylum Actinomycetota; class Thermoleophilia; order UBA2241; family UBA2241; genus UBA2241. The sequence continues at coordinate 24,510 of CAVPRQ010000021.1, read as the reverse complement.
GCGCTCGTGACGGTGGCGGCGCTCGCGGGCCTTGGCGCCCTGGCGTGGTGGCTCGTCAAGCGCGGCCTGCGGCCGCTCGAGGACATGGCGGCGACGGCCGGGGCGATCGCGGCGGGCGATCTCTCCCGACGCGTGGAGCCGGCCGAGCCCAAGACCGAGGTGGGCCGCCTCGGACTCTCCCTCAACGCCATGCTCGAGCAGATCGAGCAGGCCTTCGACGAGCGCACGCGCTCAGAAGAGAAGCTACGCCGCTTCCTCGCCGACGCCTCGCACGAGCTGCGCACACCGCTCACCTCGATCCGCGGCTACGCCGAGGTCTTTCGGCGCGGCGCCAAGGACGATCCCGGCGACCTCGCGACGGCGATGCGCCGTATCGAGGACGAGTCGCGGCGCATGGGCGTGATGGTCGACGAGCTGCTTCGTCTCGCCCGCCTGGGCGAGGGCCGCGCGCCCGAGCGCAAGCCGGTGGACCTTGTACGGATCGTCGCGGACGCGGTGTCGGACGCCGGCGTGGAGGAGCCCGCACGGGCGATCGCCGTCGACGTTCCCGCGGCCCTCGTCGTCACCGGCGACGAGGCGCAGCTGCGCCAAGTCGCCGCCAACCTCGTCGGCAACGCCCTGCGCCACACGCCGGCGGGCACGCCTGTCGCCGTGGGCCTGCGCGAGGCGAACGGGTGGGCCGAGCTGGAGGTCGCCGACGAAGGCCCCGGCATGACGCCGGACGACGCCGCCCGCGCCTTCGAACCCTTCTATCGCGCCGACAAGTCGCGGGCCCGCGAGACCGGCGGCACCGGGCTCGGGCTCGCGATCGTCGCCGCCATCGTCGAGGAACACGCCGGCACGGTCACGGTCGAGACCGCGCCCGGTGCCGGTGCCAGGTTCCTCGTCCGGCTGCCGCTCGGCGAGACCACGCCCGCCTGAGAGCGGACACGCGGTCTTCCGTCGGGCGGCCGCCCCGTCCGTCCTTTCTCAGCTGGCTCACAGGCCTGTCACGGCCGGCCCACAGAGCCGTCCGCTAGCCTCGTCGACCGAGAGCATGACCACGTCCACGACTCCCCCGCAGGTGAGCCATGTACAGAGTGCCGAATCGCGCCCTGGTCAACTTCATCGTCGACGCGGCGATCGCCGCCGCCTTCGTCGTCTCCGCCGTCAGCGGACTCGTGTTCCTCGTCCCCGCCGAGTGGCTATCACTCCCCGGCGCGGCGGCCGGAAGTGCCCTCGGTGTCGAGTATGCGACATGGCGGACGCTGCACGACTGGACAGCCCTCATCATGATCGCCGGCGTCGTGCTTCACACCGCGCTTCACTGGCGCTGGGTCACGACCATGGTGCGGCGCCTGGCGGGTGCGCAGGCACAGGCCCGCCCGCGCCCGATCGTCGGCAGTGACCTGCCGGCCGCCGCCGGCCCCTCGGCCGCGGCACTTGCGACGGCGGCCGCGAGCGAACGGACTGACGTCACGCCGTCGCTCGGCGACGGCGAGCCGGTGCGCAGGGACGACCGGTCACGCGAGAGCTTCGAGCGCTCGAGCGTAGACGACGCGAAGGCGCGCGAATCCGTCGCGCGCGAGAGCTTCACGCGACACGCGTTCCTCAAAGGCGCCGGCGCGGTGGGTGCCGCGGCCCTCGTCGGGGGATTCGTCGGCCGCGCCGTGGCCGGGAGAGCCGCCTCATGGCTCGACGAAAGCTCCTCCAGCGGCGGCGCGTCCACCACCGAATCGGTGGCGCAGGACTCGGCCGGCGACTGGGGCTCCGACGCGGACGACGGCCAGTCCAGCCCTAGCTCGTCGGGCGGCGGCGGCTCCGCCCAGGCGACCGCACCGACGGCCCGTGTCGCGATCGACGGCGGACGGTGCACCGGCTGCGGCGCGTGTGCGCAGGTCTGCCCCTTCGGCGTGTTCTCCGTCCAGGGCGGCAGGGCCGTCGTCGCCGACGAGAGCGCCTGCCGCCTCTGCGGACACTGCCTGCAGATCTGCCGCCCCGGTGCGATCACGCTGAACGGCTGAGGCCGGCCGAGCGTCATCTGGGGACGGCGGCGGCGGGGCGGCGGCAGTGCTGCCGCCCCGCCGCCGCCGTTTCTCGTCCTCAAGCATCCCGCCCTGGCAGCCGAGCTTGTACTATGCACGCGACGACGGGACATCGCTCGAGGAGGACCCTTGGCCTCAAGCCCGCGTAAGGGACCGCAGGAGTCGGTCGCCGCCGTAGCCGCCGCGCTGACGGCGAGCGACGACACTGAGGAACGTTTTGCCGCGGCGGCGGCGGCGATCGCCGCCGACGCCGACGCCTGCCGCGTCGAGATCTGGGGCGGGACAAGACCCGAGGCCATCGTCTGCCGGGCCGTGTGGAACGGCGCCGGCGACGCCGCTGCCGCAGGCCCCGGCGTCGCCGGCGCCGGCGAGAGACCCGACCTCCACGCTGTCTTCGCCGACGACTCATGGGTCGAGTGGCGCGCCGGCGACCGCCTCGACGAAGCGGCCCGCGCCTTACTGGAGCGCCACGGCGCGACGCGCTCCCTGACCTTGCCCCTGTCCGTCGGGACGCGCACCGTCGGCGCCGTGACGATCATGCAGGCGGGACCGACCGCCAAGGTCGCCGCGGCCGAGCGGCGACGTCTGCAGCTTTTCGGGCCACTCATCGCCGGAGCCGTGGACGCGGCCGCCATCGCGTCCACGGCCGTGCCGGCGCTGCGCCGCGCCGACGCCTTGCGCACCGCCAGTCAGGCCGTCGCCATGCTCCCCGAGTGCGACCAGGCGGTCGAGGCCGTCACCCGCGAGGTGGCGGGCATGATCGAAGGCGCGGACTGTCGGGCGCGGGTGTTCCTGCGTAACGACGCGGGAGCGTACGTGGCGTTCCCGCCGCGCCAGGACGACGAAGGCGAAGGGATAGCGCAGGAACGCCCCGGCAAGGCCGAGCAGCAGGCGATCGACGAGCGCCGCACGGTCACCGCCGCGACCGACCGAGCCGTCAGTCTCGCGACACCGCTGCTGCTTCGCGGCGCCCTGCTTGGCTTCATCAGCGTCATCGCCGCCCGCCCGCGCCCCTTCGACGCAGACGAGGTCAGGGACATCGAAGCGCTCGCCCAGCAGATCTCGCTCTCCCTGGACATCGCCCGCCTGCGCCGCTCCGTCCAACGCCTGACGACGATCGACACGCTCACCGGACTCAACAACCGCGAGTTCCTCTTCGAGCGCCTCGCGGCCGAGATCGCCCGGGCGCACCGCTACTCCGAGCCTCTCTCGCTGGCCCTCGCCGACCTCGACGACTTCAGCCACTACAACGCACGAAACGGCAACCACGAAGGCAACCGCCTGCTGCGCCAGGCCGCCAGCCTGATGAAGATGAGCGTCCGCGACCAGGTCGACGTCGTCTGCCGATACGGCGGCGAGGAGTTCGCCCTGGTGCTCCCGAACACGCCGACCACCGCAGGTGGCGCCGGCGTGGTCGCGGAGCGCGTGCGTACGGCGATCGAGAGGACCCATTTCCACGACGAGGACGACAACCCGCTCGGATACTTGACCGTGAGCCTTGGGGTGGCGGGATTCCCGGTGCACGCCGAAGACACCGAAGACCTCGTGTCCCTCGCCGCGGAGGCGCTGCGCGCCGCGAAGGCCGCGGGCAAGAACCGGGTCGGTCTGTACAAGCTTCGTCGATGACGACGCCGCGGCGGACCGCGGGCTCGGCCGCGCTGCTCGTCGTCGTCATCGCCCTCTCGATGCAGACGGGGTCGGCCCTCGCCGGCCGCCTGATCGAATCGACCGGCGTCATCGAGACCCTCTGGCTACGGACGGCGATCGCGGCGGCGATCCTGGCGGCGTTGCGTCCGCGCTCGCTGCGCATCCCCGCGGCCGGTGACCGCCTCCCCCTCGCCGCCCTGACGCTCGCCCTGCTGCTCATGAACCTCAGCTTCTACGCGGCGATCTCGCTGGCGCCGCTCGGCGTCGTCGTCGCCGTCGAGTTCACGGGGCCGCTCGCCGTCGCCGTCATCGGATCTCGTCGAGCCATCGACTTCGTCTGGATCGCCCTGGCCGGCGTGGGTGTCGTCCTGCTCGCCGGCCCGACGAGCTCCGTGAGCACGGCGGGCCTCGTGCTCGCCCTCTCCGCCGCCGCCGGATGGGCCTCCTTCCTGCTGCTCGCCAAGCGTGCCGTCACGAGCATGGACCCGCTCCCGGTGACGACGATCATGCTGGTCGGCTCGGCCGTCCTGCTCACACCGGCCCTTGCCGTGAGCGGCATCGAGACCGACGGGCTCGGTCACGCGCTCGTGATGGGCGCGATGATCGCCGTCCTCTCCTCCGCCTTGCCCTACTTCCTCGAGTTCTTCGCCCTGAGCCGGGTGCGGGCCGCGACGTACAGCGTGCTCCTGAGCATCGAGCCCGCCATCGCGGCCCTGACCGGCTTCGTCATCCTCGGGCAGCGTCTGACCCTGGTCGAGGGCGCCGCGATCGCCGCCGTGATGGCGGCGGCGGCCGGCGCAAGCTGGACGAGCGAGTCGCACCGGCCCTGAGCGTCGCGACGGCGACGCGGGACAGCTCCGCCGCGGGCGGCCCTCCATCGCCCGGCACTTCGCTCGTCCTGCGCGGTGCTATGCTCGCGGCGACCTCTGGCGGCGCGCGAAGGTGGTCCGGGGTGCGTGACCTGCACGGCACGACGTTCGTCTGCTCGTGGAGCGGCGGCAAGGACGCCTGCCTCGCCCTGCACCGGGCCGTCGCCGCGGGGGGAGTCGCCACGTCGCTCGTGTGTCTTGCCCGAGCCGACGGCAGGACGACCCTCACCCACGGCGTACCGATCGACCTGCTGCGGGCTCAGGCAGAGCGCCTCGGGCTGCCCCTCGACGTCTGCCCAGGCTCGTGGCACGACTACGAGCTCGTCTGGGCCCAGGCCCTGCAGCGGCAGCCGGGAGGCGGGAGCCGGCGCGGCCGTGTTCGGCGACCTCCACATCGTCCGCCACCACGCCTGGGAGGTACGTGTCTGTCGCAGCCTCGGCCTCATACCGGTGCACCCGCTCTGGAAGGCATCCCCGCTCGTCCTCGCGGGGCGAGCTCTCCACGACACGCACGCGCGCAGTGATCACCTGCGTCCGGGCCGAGCGCCTCGAGAAGCGGTTCCTGGGGCGCGAGGTCACGCCGGAGCTGCTGAGCGAGCTCGAAGAGACCGGCGTCGACCCGTTCGGCGAGCACGGGGAGTACCACACGCTGGTCGTGGACGCGGCGCTGTTCTCGAGCCCGGTCGACGCGGTGCCGGTCGGCGAGTACCTCCACGACGGCCAATGGCACCTCGACTTCGGCGAGGGCGCGCCGCCGGCTGGCTTCGAACCGCCGCGCCCAAGGACCGGCGGGATCCAGTGACGCGCTAGCGCAACGAGGCCGGGGGCGCCACGTCCTTCACCGCCCGTGTGTACGGGCACACCGTCTGACAGACGGCGCAGGTCCCGTCCCACTCCGGATGGGTCCAGGTGATCTCCTCGCAACGCTTCTCGTGATAGAGCTCGTCGCGCGGCATGCCGGCCGCCCACAGGACGTCGCGGCCGGCGTCCATCGGGCAGGCGTCGACGCAGACCCGGCAGCGGCCGCAGCGGCTCTCGGTGATCGGCGTGCCCGGCGCAAGCGGCGCGTCGGTGAACACGCTGGTCAGCCGCACCGCCGGGCCGAAGCGCGCCGAGACGAACACCGCGGTCTTGCCGATCCAGCCGAGGCCGGCTTGCGTCGCCACCGTCTTGTGGGCGAAGACGCCGGCGTCTCCCCAGTCCTCGAGCGGCGGATCGTCGCCGGGGCCGGACATGACGTTGCCCGTCTGGACGGCCTCGAAGCCGCGCGCCTGGAGCAGCTCGACGACCGCCGCGGCGGCCTCGTCGAGCTGCCCGAACAGGCGCGCGTAGTCTTCGAAGAACGCCTGCGACATCGACGCCTCGGGAATGCCCTCCATGGCCGCCGGCGCGTGCCGCATGACGATGCTGACCGCGCGCGGCAGGTCCGGCGCCAGGTCCCAGCCGGCGTTCGCCGCGACACCCCATTCGTCGACGCCCATGGCGTCGAGCTTCGTGCCGATCGTCCGAGTCAGCCCGCCGTCGCCTTCACCGTTCATCGCGCCTCCCCTTGGTCTCTGCCCGTGGCTCGGCCGCCGGCCCCTGTCTCCGCGCCGTCGCGTTGCCCCGGTGTGTGCGTTCCCCGTGACGATTCTCGGCCGACACCGACAATCGGGCAAGGCCTGCAGACCGGCACGATGGCTTAGCGGGTGACGGTTCGACGCAGTGCCGGGACCCCTGTCGCCTTCCCGCGAGCAGGCGCGTCACCGGCCAGAGTCGTGAAAGCCGGCGAGTATCTCGATGGTCGAGAGTTTCGACCATCGAACAATGGGTAATTTGTGAACTCACTAACAACCAATGGTCGCTCGGCCCTGGCGGCCGTGACGACCGGCCTCACTCGCCACGGAGTGGCGGGGACGGGAGGAGAGAACCGATGAGACGCTGGATCCTGATCGTGGCGGCACTACTGATCGTCGCCGTGCCGTTCGTAGTCGCGGCCTGCGGCGAAGAAGAAGAAGCGACGCCGGCGCCGGCGACGAGCTCGCCGATGGCAGAGGACATCGTGGGAACCGCGGTCGCAGCGGGCAGCTTCACCACGCTGACCGCCGCCCTCGAAGCGGCTGAGTTGGTCGACACCCTCAAGGGCGAGGGGCCCTTCACGGTCTTTGCTCCGACCGACGAGGCCTTCGCGGCTCTGCCCGAGGGCACGGTCGACACCCTGCTCGCCGACCCGAAGGGCGACCTGACGCAGATCCTCACCTATCACGTCGTGCCCGGCAAGGTGATGTCGACCGACATCACCGACGGAATGACGGCGACCACGGTGCAGGGCGAAGACATCACCTTCACGATCAAGGACGGCAGCGTCTACGTGAACGACGCGATGGTCGTGACCGCCGACATCGAGACCTCGAACGGCGTCATCCACGTGATCGACGGGGTGCTGATCCCGCCGAAGTAAGCGTCCTCGACGAGCGTCGACTATCGATCAGACGAGGCGGCGGCGCCCGATGGCGCCGCCGCCTCATTCGTCTACGCGTCCGCGACGAGCTCGCCGCGCTCGTTCACGACCTCGAGCCCCGCGCAGCGCCCGTCGCCCCGAAGACCACGGCCGGGCGTCCACCCCGCAGCTCGCGCAGGCGGACCCGCACGACCGCCTCCGACGACTCCCCGACGCGACCCTCCATGGCCCCCAGGACGGGCGCCTTGAGCTCGCCGGCCGCGCCGCCTTCGGCGCGCAGGTCGAGCTCGGTGCGCCCGTCGCGCAGCACCACGTGGGCGCCGCCCGCCCACGTCTCGATGTACACCAGCTCGGCCCCGGTGTAGGTCGCGAACCGGTAGAGCCTTCCGTCGTGCAGCAGCCCGGCGATGTGCCCCACGAAGGCGCCCGTGACCCAGGGGATCCGCGCCACCGAACACGTCAGCGAGACCCCCGGCGTACCGAAGTGGTTGGACTGCGCCCAGACCCACGAGCTCGGGAAGCTCCGCCCCCAGTCCTTCTCGACGTAGCCCCGTCCGCCGCCGAAGTCGAGGGTCTCGTCGTCGACCATCAGGGCGCCGTCGAGCGCGTGGTCGAGCGACAGGACGCCGTGGTAGCACTCCATGCGGGGCACGAACCGGTACCAGCCCATGATGCCGGGCGAGAACGGGCGCACCGGCCAGCCGCGCCAGGGACCGAAGGTGACGAGTCCACGCACGGCGCCCTGCTCGTCACGAAGGTCGAGTGTCATGCCGTCCGCCGTGAAGACGTTGGCGCCGACCGCGATGCGAAAGGGCGCCCGGCGGGCGAACGTGAACGCCGCGGCGGGGTACTCGAAGAACCGCGTGTGGCCGCCGGGGCGGATGAGCTGGACGAACGATTGAGCGCGACGGCCGTCCGCCGAGTACGAGACGCCCGGGATGACCGCCACGGGGTGCTCCTCCCTGGCGTCGACGCACTTGAAGTACCAGCCCTCGAAGTAGCGCCGGCGGACCCGGCCGCCCTGGTACAGCGCCGGGCCCCACACGCGCCGCGCGACGTACGGGATATGGATCGCACTGGGCATAGCGTCCCTTCTGACGCGCTCGCCGTCCGGTGCCAGCCTATCGCACCCGATGCTGCCTCCCAGATGGTTCGACATTCGTCGGCACGGGGGTAGTACGCACTGGTCAGACGCGACGCACACCCGGGCCACCCGGGCGGACCTGGAGGGGAACGTGAGCACGAAGCTGAGCGCCGAGGAGCTCGTCGACCGCCACATCATCGACGAGGCGGGTCGTGACATCGGGCACATCACCGATCTGTATGTGGACGACGATGGCAAGCCGCACTGGCTGCTCGTCGACACCGGCCTCTTCAAGGGCTTCCTGAGCGTCATCCCGGTGACCGACGTGGTCGTGAGCGACCGGGGTCTCGAGGTGCACTACGACATGGAGAAGCTGACCGGGCGCCCCGAACGTGATGGGCGACCGGCCGTACGCCGCGCACCGCGAGGGCATGCTCTACGACTACTACCGGCTGACCGCTCCCGAGTGCGTCTCGGCCGCGGCGCGCAAGGGCCCCGAGTACGACCTGCTGCCGCCGAGCGCGCTGTGCCGCTTCTCGACGCTGAGCTGCGAGAACAAGCCGACGGAGTTCGAGACCAAGGAGTGAGGCGAGGCCCGCCGCGGCGGGCGTCTTGAGACGGCGAGGGGCGGCGGCTCGCTAGGCGAGCCGCCGCCCCTCGTCTTTGTACGCCTCGGCCCCGTCGCGCTCAGGACCCGCGCCGGGCGATCTTGAGGTCGTTCACGTCTGTGATGACGCCCAACGGCGGCTCACCTCTCTGGGGCGGGGCCGGGCGGGCCGAACAGCGCCCGCTGGGCGCGCGGGAAGAGGAGCACCGACGGGCGCCGGCCGGAGGCGCCCGGAGCGGCGAGCGCGAGAGCTGTCTCGAGCGCCGCCGCCGGCGTCGGGGCCGGCATGAAGAGCAGCCGCCGCAGGTCGCGGTCGGCCACGCCGGGACAGCACGCCACCAAGTGGGGGCAGACGGTCAGGAAGCGGGCGATGTTGAAGGTCTCGTTCATCTCGACCGTGTAGTGACGGTCCAGGCGGGCGAGCACTTCCTCCGGTCCGCGCGCGCCGTCGAAGGGCTCGATCATCTCGTCGGAACCGGTCCCGTCCCAGCAGCTTGAGAGCAAGACGACGACCGGCGGGCGCCAGGCCGCCGGCGCGGCGGCGCGAGCATCGGCCGCCATACCCTCGATCATCGGCTGAAGGCCGACCAGCGGCTTGGTCGACTGGTAGAGGTTGATGTCGAGCGGCGCGCCGGGGCCGGTCACGACGACGTCTACCGGCCCCTCCGGCCGCTCAAGCTGCGCGTAGCCACGGACGAAGCTCGTCGAGCTTGGCATGCGCTGCCACCGGGTCGCCGGCGGCGGCGGCGAACGGTTGCAGATCGCCGCCCAGGACCACGTTGACGATGAAGTCGAGACGGGCCATCCGCGCCGCGGCGAGCATGTCCTCGTGGATGGGGTTGCCCTCGAGGACGCCGGGGCGCGACCTGGGATGGCTCAGGTTGGCCAACGAGTGGTTGGCCAGAATGGTCGCCTCGCCGGAGACCGCCGGGAGGATCGACTTGCGCCCGCCGGTGAACCCGGCGAACTCGTGCGGTTCGACCTGCCCGAACGAGACGCGCAGGTCGGCGGCGGCCACGACCCTGTCCACGAGCAGGGGCGTCCCCGCCGGCGTGCGGCCCAGGTCGACGAGGTCCGCCGCCCTGTAGTCGTGGCAGCGCACCCGCACTCGGCCGGCCCATTGACCGAGCAGAGCCTGGATCTCCTCGGGGTAGGGCGGCCGGTGCGCACCGCCGCCCATGACGACGTCGACGGCGTCGGCGTCGATGCCGCCCGCCTCGAGCTCGGCCAAGACCGGGCCGAGGAGTGCGTGCGCCGGCACGGGCCGCGACGAGTCGCTCGTGATGATGGCAACCCTCCGCCGCCCGCGGGCGAGCTCGCGCAAGGGCGGCGCGCCGACCGGACGCGCGAGCGCCCGGCTCAGCGCCGCCCCAAGATCGATCGGCGGCGGCTCGGCGACGCCCAGCCGCCGCACCTCGCAGCCGGCGGCTATCGCGGCCGCTGCGAGTCGTCGACGGCGGCGTCCAGGTCTCTCAGCTCGGCGGGATCCATGAGGCATAGGCTACAGGCACAAGCGGTGGGCGTCGACAGCGGGTCGTCCCTAATCCCAACCGAGTCAATCGGGATTCACCTTGCCGCCAGAGGGAATAAGGACTGCGGCAGTCCCTCGACCGGCGACCCTGGAGGCACGTCCATGACCGACGACACGACCGCGGCCCTCACGCTCGACTGCATCGGGCTCTACTGTCCCGAACCGCTGTTCCAGACGCGCGAGAGCATCGACTCGATCGAGGTCGGTGAGGTCCTCGAGGTGTTCGCCGACGACCCTGCCGCCGAAGAAGACCTGACCCGCTTCGCCAAGCGCGCCGGCCACGAGGTCGTCGCCGTCGAGCACGACGGCGACCAGCTGCGCATCCTCCTGCGCCGCCTCAAGTAGACCCGAGAGAGTGAAAGGGACCGACGATGAAGAACGACAAGATGATCCTCTACGTGCAGACCAGCGACCAGCCCGAGCGCCAGTACTCGCCGCTCGTGCTCGCCCAGACCGCCAAGGCGATGGACCTCGAGCCCGCCGTCTACTTCCTGGGCATGGGCCTCAAGGTCCTCAAGCCGGGTGCGGCCGACGCGATGCAGCTCGGCTCGTTCCCGAGCGTCGGCGAGATGCTGCGCAAGACGATCGAGATGGGCATCACCGTCTACGTCTGCGAGGCGTCCAAGCAGATGCTCGGCTGGGAGACCGTCGAGCTCATCGACGGCGTCAAGATCGTCGGCGCCGGCACGCTCAACGACCTGGCGCTCGACGCCGGCGCCACGATGTGGTTCTGAGACCGGCGTGACGATGACCGCGAAGAGCTCGTCTGACGCCGGCCGGGCCCCAGGCCCCGCCGGCGTCGTCTACGCCGACTACCAGTCCTCGAAGCCCGTCGACCCGCGGGTCGTCGAGGCGATGCTGCCCTACTTCGGCCAGACCTTCGGCAACGCCGCGTCGCTGCACGGCGTCGGCGACGCGGCGACGGCGGCCCTCGAGGACGCCCGCGCCCGCGTCGCCCGCTTCTTCGGCGCCGAGCCCGCCGAGATCGTCTTCACCTCGGGCGCCACCGAGGCCAACAACCTGGCGCTGATCGGCTACGCGATGCGCAACAGGCGCAAGGGCGACCACGTCATCATCACCGAGGCCGAGCACATCTCGATCCTCAACATCGCCAAGTACCTCGAGAAGAACGGCTTTCGCGTGACGCGCCTGCCGATCGACCTGTACGGGCGCGTCTCGGCCAAGAAGCTGCGCGCCCGCATCACCGACGACACGATCCTCGTCTCCGTCGGCTGGGCCAGCAACGAGATCGGCACGGTGCAGCCGATCGACGAGATCGCCGAGATGCTCAGCGGCACCGGCATCGTGCTGCACACCGACGCTGTCGCCGCCGAGGGCCTGCTGCCGATCGACATGTGCAAGGTGCCGGTCGGCATGCTCTCGCTCTCGTCGAACGACCTCTACGGGCCGCGCGGCCTCGGCGCCCTGTACGTGCGCAAGGGCGTCGCCGTCGCGCCGGTGCTGCTCGGCGGCGGCCAGGAACGCGGCATCCGCTCCGGCACCGAAGACGTGGCCGCGATCGTCGGCATGGCCGCCGCCGCCGACATCATGGCGGCGGAGATGCCGGCCGAGGTCGCGCGCATCAAGACGATCCGCGACCGCCTCGTCGAGCGCGTCCTCGCCGAGATCCCCGACTCGCACCTCAACGGCCACCCGACCGAGACCGCCTGCCCAACAACGCGCACTTCCGCTTCGACGCCGTCGAGGGCGAGGCGATGGTCCTGTCGCTGCGCGACGCCGGCATCGCCGCCTCCACCGGCTCGGCCTGCAGCTCCAAGACGCTCGAGCCGTCGCACACGCTCATCTCGACCGGCCTGCTCCACGAGGAAGCCCACGGCTCGCTCGAGTTCACCTTCGGGCGCTTCAGCAAGGACGAGGACGTCGACCGCATCATGGCGGCGCTGCCCGGCGTCATCGCGCGCCTGCGGGAGCTCTCGCCTCTCTACCAGAAGCCGCCAGTCGGCGAGAAGGGACCGGCATGAAATCCACGCAGTACTCCGAGAAGACGCTCGAGCACTTCCGCAACCCCCAGAACGTGGGCACACTGGAGGGCGACAACGTCGCCGTGGGCCGCGTCGGCAACCCCGTCTGCGGCGACATGATGGACATCTACATCAAGGTGACCGACGACGACCGCATCGAGGACATCAAGTTCCAGACCTTCGGCTGCGGCTCGGCGGTGGCCACCTCGAGCATGATCACCGAGCTCGTCAAGGGCATGAAGCTCGACGACGCCCTCAAGGTCAGCCGCGGCGACGTCGCCGACGCCCTCGACGGCCTGCCGCCGATCAAGATGCACTGCTCGAACCTCGCCGCCGACGCGCTGCACGAGGCGATCAAGAACTGGCGCGCCGGCGTCAAGCCCGAGGACGCGACCAAGACGGCGGTCGAGACGGCGTGCCACCCGCGCCCGGCCGCCGTCGCGGAGGTCGAGATCGCCAACCTCGACGAGTACGAGGGCAAGGGCGCCTACAAGGGACTCACGGACCCGGCGGAGCTCGCCGACCAGCGCGTCGTCGTCCTCGACACCGGCGACCAGGCCGCGCAGACGGCGATCGACCTCACCGACCATACCGGCCGCGTCGTCCTCATGACGACGGGCAAGGAGCCGTCGGTGAGCGGCGCCGTGCGCTCCGCACTGCGCCTCTCGGACGTCAAGATCCTCGCCGAGGCGCAGCCGCTCGAGCTGCGCGGCGAGGGCGAGCTGGAGCGCATCCTCGTCCACGACCTCAACGAGGACGAGGAGTACGAGCTCACGGCCGACGCGTTCGTCGTGCTGGAGTAGACGGCAGATCCGCCGGGCAGTCCGCGACGGCCGGCGGAGGCCGCGCGGCGCACCTCGCGCTCAGCCGAGCGCTTCGGCCGCGGCCAGCTGCTTGCGTTCGACCTCGTCGCGCACGCAGCAGCCCTCGACGTGGTCGTTGACGATGCCGGTCGCCTGCATGTGAGCGTAGGCGGTCGTCGGGCCGACGAAGCGAAAGCCGAGACGCTTGAGCTCGCGCGCCAGGGCGCGCGACTCCGGCGTCTCGGCGGCGAAGTCGGCCAGCGACCGCGGCGCCGGCCGCGCGCCGCTCGGGCCGGAACGCCCAGAACAGGGACGCCAGCGAGCCGCGCGCCTCGATCACGTCGAGGGCGGCGCGGGCGTTGCCGATCGCCGCCTCGATCTTCTGCCGGTTGCGCACGATGCCGGCGTCGCCGAGGAGCCGGTCGACGTCGGTGGGCCCGAACGCGGCGACCGCCTCGATGCTGAAAGCCCGCGAACGCGGCGCGAAAGGCCTCTCGCTTCCTCAGGATCGTCAGCCACGAGAGGCCCGACTGGAAGCCCTCGAGACACAGCCGCTCGTAGATGCCGTCATCGTCGAGGATTGGCCGCCCCCACTCCGCGTCATGGTAGGCCACATACTCGGGCGCGCTCAGCGCCCAGAAGCAGCGCGCGCACCCCGTCGTCGCCAGGCAGCAGAACCGGGGTGGTCTCAGCCCCATCCATAGCGCGGAGCATAACCTGATAGGCTCACCGAGGAGGCGTCGGGGACGCCCGCCTTCTTCACACCGCACCCCGGCGCACGCATGATGACCGCCGACCCGAAGGACCACAGCCCCACTTCAGCGCCCGACGAGCTGGGGGCACCTGTGCTGAGCGCTGGACGAGATCCGCGCCCTCGACCGGGCCCACGTGCTGCACTACGTGGTCAACGCAGAGGCAGATCAGCCCGCTCGTCGTAGCCGGCGCCGAGGGCCGTCACTTCTGGGATGCCGAAGGCCGACGCTACCTCGACTTCGCCTCGCTCGTCGTCAACGTCAATCTCGGCCACCAGCACCCGCGCGTCATCGAGGCGATCGCCGCGCAGGCGCGCCGCCTGTGCGCCACGGCGCCGGCGATGACCGACGCGTCACGCGCCCGCCTCGCCGGCCTGCTCGCCGAGGTCACCCCCGGCGACCTGACCATGTCCCTGTTCACCAACGGCGGCGCCGAGGCGATCGAGAACGCCATCAAGCTCGCGCGCTGGTACACCGGGCGCCACAAGATCGTCGCCCGCTACCGCTCGTACCACGGCGCGACCGCCGGCGCCGTCGCTGTGACCGGCGACCCGCGCCGCTGGCCGGCTGAACCTGGCATCCCCGGCGTCGTGCGGATGTTCGACCCGTACCCCTATCGATGCCCGGCGGGACACGCGCATCCGCAGAGCGGGGGCCTGATCGTGCCGGACACGGACCCGGGCTCCTGCCCCGTCTGCTCCGGCGGCCCGCACCTCGAGGAGATCCTGCAGTACGAGGGGCCGCGCACCGTCGCCGCCGTCCTCATGGAGACAGTGACGGGGGCCAACGGCGTCCTCGTGCCGCCCGACGGCTACCTGCGATCGATCCGCGAGGTCTGCGACCGCCACGGCATCCTGCTTGATCCTCGACGAGGTCATGGTGGGCTTCGGCCGCACGGGCCGCTGGTTCGCCTGCGAGCACTGGGACGTCGTACCCGACATCATGGCCGTGGCCAAGGGCATCACGTCCGGCGCCGTGCCTCTGGGCGCGATGGTCGTCTCGCAGAAGCTCGCCGACTGGCTCCAGGACCACGAGTTCCCCAGTGGCCTCAGCTCGACCGGCAACCCGGTCGCCTGCGCCGCCGGCATCGCGACGATCGAGGCGATGCGCGAGGAGCAGGTCGTCGAGAACGCGGCCGCGATGGGCGCGGTGCTGGCGGCCGAGCTGCCGCGCCTCGCCGCGAAGCACCCGTGCGTCGGCGAGGTACGCGGTCTCGGCCTCTTCTGGGGCCTCGAGCTCGTCAAGGACCGCGCGACGCGCGAGCCGCTCGTGCCGTTCAACGCCAAGGGAGAGGCCGCGGGCCCGATGCGCCGCCTCGCAGAGGCGGCCATGGCCCGCGGCCTCTCCCTCATGACGCACTTCAACCTCGTGCTTGTCGCGCCGCCGCTGACGATCACGCGCGACGAACTCGACGAGGGTCTCGCGATCCTCGACGACGTGCTCGCCGTCACCGACTCAGCCCTCTGACAAGACGACCCGGAGTCACAAGTCTCACCGGGCGCCACCCCCACCAGGACACCGGCTACGACCTCTCCGAAGCCTGCGCCATGAAGTGTCGATCTTGTTCTCTGACGGCTTCCGCTTAGAATGGACAAGGGACTGGACATCTCTGAGGACATAGCGTGCCGCTCCTCTTAATGGAATCCCTGTAAAAAGGACTGTTTTGACGAGACAACTATGAGGACAATACATGCGGACATATGAGCGGACACATCCGTGGCTCGACTTCTCCTTCGACCTCCGCGGGCTCAGTGAACATGACTGGATACTGTTCGGCGAAGCGCGCTCCAAGTGCGAGCACATCGCGGGCGTGCCTCTGCTCCCGGCGGTCGCCGAGCGGCTCCATCGCGTCTACCTCGTGAAAGGCGCCGCCGCGACGACCGCCATTGAAGGCAACACCCTCTCAGAGGAGGAGGTGCGGGCGCGTGTCGAGGGCGTCGGCGATCTTCCCGCTTCTCGAGAGTACCTCGGCGTCGAGGTCGACAACGTCGTCACTGCGTACAACGAGATCGTGAACGAGCTTGCCTCCGGCAGGCGAAACGAACTCACACCTGACCGCATCAAAGAGTTCAATGCGCGCGTTCTCAAGGACCTCGAGCTCGAGGAGGGAGTCATCCCTGGCGAGGTGAGAACACACTCCGTCGTCGTCCACGGCTATCGCGGCGCCCCTGCTGAAGACTGCGACTACCTGCTGGACAAGTTGTGCGACTGGCTCAACTCAGACGACTTCCGCAGCGACAACCCCGAGTGGGCCTTCTGCCTCGCAGTCCTCCGGGCCGTCATCGCTCACCTGTACCTCGAGTGGATCCATCCGTTCGGAGACGGCAACGGGCGAACCGGGAGACTGATCGAGTATCAATTCCTGCTCGCTTCAGGCTATGTCTCAAGCCCCGCGGCCCACCTACTGAGCAACCACTACAACCTGACACGCAGCGCCTACTATCGAGCCTTGGACCAGGCGCGTCAGCCAGACGCGGGCGAATTCGCCTTCGCACGCTACTCGCTGCAAGGCTTCGTGGATGGCCTGCGTGACCAGCTCGTCGTCATTCGTCAGCAGCAATTGGCCGTCATGTGGCGCGACTACGTGAACGAACGCCTAGCGGCGACATTCGAGCGTGCATCCAGTCGTACTGCCGCGCGCTCCCGATCGCTGGTCCTCGCGATGGAAGGCCCGGTTGACCGCAGCAAGCTGACGGAGCTCAACGCAGAAGTGGCGAGGCTGTACGCACGGGTGTCACCGAAGACGCTGCAGCGCGACATCGTGACGCTTGAGGAGCTGGGACTCGTCACGCGCGAAGGCGACACCCTGACGCCGAACATCGATGCGCTGCTGGCGTTCCTACCGTTCCAAGTACCCCCCGACGCCGACACGGCGAACGCAGCGGAATAGCGCGGACTGACGCGGAATAGCGCGGCGGAGGGTCTGAATCAGGCGCCCGACCACGCATACGTGTCCGCCTTCACCCGCTCGTAGTTCTCGTCGAGCGCGGGTTCGAGCAGAACGAGAGCGGCGATGCGGCGCGCCATCTCGGTGACGTAGCGCGCCTCGTCGGGCTTGAGGTCGCGCCCGAGCAGGGCGCGCTCGCGGTAGCTCAGCCACTTCTTCATCACCTGGTAGCTGCCGATCGTGTACTTCCAGACGCGGGCGGGGACGCAGCGCCAGTAGGCGACGTCGTTGAGGTAGACGTCGTAACAGGCGCCGCCCAGGCAGGCGGTGACGGCATTCCGCTAATTGGGCGGCGACACAGGGACCGCGCCGGCGAGTCTCGGCCTGGTGCTGATGCCGTTGAGCGTGCCGGCAGCTCTCCACGCGATACCGCCGCTGCCGGCGTCGCTTGGGGCGGCCCCACACCCGCCGGTCGTCGCACCTGTCCCGCCGGCACCCCACGCCGCCCCGCTGCCCGACCTCTCTTCGTCGGTCGGCCCTGCCGGCGCCGACCTGCTGACGAAGACCGGCGCCGCCCTCTCGACCAAGATCGGCATCACCGCCGCAGCCACGCCCCTCGCTGTCGGCGGCGGCGCGGCCATGTACAGGGCCGAGTCACGCGACGACCATCGGCACGCCGCGGCGACATCGCAGCACGTCTCGGACGAGCTGTCGGAACACGACGGGAGCGGGATCGCCGGCCCGCACTGGGAGGGCCACGGCTGGCCCGTCCACGGACGCCTGGGGCACCGTGAGAGCCACGCCGGCACCTGGAACTGGCAGGACGACGGTCACTCGAGCGGCAGGAGCGGCACGACGTCTCACCACGCGTCAGATGGCGGCGGTACCTCCGGGGCGATCACCACCCACGACGGCGGCACCACACCGTCGCCGACCCACAAGGGAAGCGGCAACGCGTCGGGCACGCACGAGCCCGACTCCGGCTGGTGACGCGACGCGTCACCAGCCGTCAGGCTTGCGCACTGTACGGCCCGTCCGTAGCGTGATCACCTCCGGCAGCTGACTGGCAGCGAAATGCCAGCGGCGCACCGAGCGCACAAAGTCGACTTCGCGGCTGAAGACGCTCGCCCGATCGGCGCGAACGCGCACCACGCCGACCTTGAGGCCCAGCTCAGCCCGGACAAGTCGGACGGGATCGAGAAGATCCGAGTCGTCTGAGACCACCGCCGCCACGTCGTACAGACCCTTGAAGCCATCGACGAGCATGAAGGATGCGAGGCTGACGTCAGAGCCCTTCTCTTTGGTGTCCCACACAGTGACGTACCTGGGTTCGACCCCCACGGGACCGGCCAGCGGACGCACGACGGGCCAGGTGGCGAAGGACGCCTCGTGGACAGCCACTTCCGGCAGCAACCTCAGCGCAGAGAGATACCGCTCCTGCCGCATCGTCGCGCCAAGGTCGGCGGGCTTCCATGGTGCTGGACGGATCTTCGCCGTGAAGTACCGAACGTAGGTGACCTCGAGGTCGCGGAGCAGGATGACGAAGAAGCGCGGGATGTCGAGCCAGCGGAACTGGGCGTACTTGCCCCGGCCCTTGCCAAAGGCCGCGTAGTCGAAGTTGAAGCCGTCGACGAAGACTCGTGCACGCAGAGGCACGACCACCGGCCCCTGAGTTGACGATCGCCCCAGAGATGCAGAAACCGCCTTGCGGCGGTTTCGCGCCCCGGGTCGTGACCCGAGGGAGGTAGGACCGCAGAGTAGCACGACGCCAGACGCCTGTCACGGTCAACCGACGAACGTCAACCAGGTCTGCAGGACAGCCGGCCGCCACGGACGGACCGCGCCGGCGCCCTGCCGCCGTCCGCTCAGCCCAACCCCAGGATCTCCCGCGCCTCGGCCGGCGTCGCGACCTCGCGGCCGAGCTCGCCGGCCAGTCTGACGACCCGTTCGACGAGCTGCCCGTTGCTCTCAGCAAGTACGCCCTTCGCGTAGTAGATGTTGTCCTCGAGCCCCGTGCGCGCGTGCCCGCCCATGACGATGGCGAGCGCCGCCATGGGCGTCTGCGCGCGTCCGATGCCGATCACCGACCACGTCGCGTCGCCGGGGATCATGCCGGACAGGTGCACGAGCGAGGCGGCCGTGGCCGGCGCGCCGTACGGTGCGCCGAGGACGAACTGGAAGTGCGTCTGCGACGAGATCTTACCCTCCGCGAGATAGCGCAGGCACGTCACGACGTGACCGGCGTCGAAGCACTCGAGCTCGAGCTTGATCCCGAGCTCGAGCGCCCGCGCCGCGAGAGCGTCGAGGAACTCCGGCGGGTTGAGAAAGACGCCGGCGGGCGTGTTGATGGACCCGGCGTCGAACGAGGCGAGCTCGGGCCTCAGGGAGAGCGGCGCGATGCGCTGCTCGTCCGGGAGGTTGCGCCCCGGGATGCCGCTCGTCGTCAGGCACAGCACGGCATCGGTCTCGGCGCGGAGTCGGCTGACCACCCCTTCGAAGACGCCGAGGTCCTGCGTGCCGAGACCCGTCTCGGGATCGCGCGCGTGCACGTGCAGGACTGCCGCGCCTGCGCGCCACGCACCGACGCCTGACTCGACGATCTCGTCCGGCGTGACGGGGATGTGCGGGGTCTGCTCCTTGGAGATGCGCGAGCCGGTCAGTCCTGCGGTGACGACGAGCTTGCTCATGAGAGCCTCCTCCCAGCCGCAGTCTATCGCGGCGAGCGTGGCGCGCGACCTACCGCTGCAGCGCCGCCAGCGCCACGGCGAGGTCGACCGCGGCGAGCAGCCCGAGGACGGCGGCGGCGAGGCGCCTGCCATGCGTCCACGCCGCCGCCGTCAGGATCGTGAACCACACCCCGAAGAACAGGGTGATGACCACCATGGGGGTGAGGCGCACGCCAGTCTTTCCTACACGATGAGGACCAACCCGCTCCAGCTCAGGCGCTCGAGCGAGGCCAGGCGCAGCTGCAGGCCGACGTTGCGATAGGTGCTGAAGACGTCCATCCCGCTGGCCTCCATCGAGGGGCGCGCCTCGTAGGGACGCCGGCACGGCTTGGTCGTGTCGCAGTAGGCGATGGGGTTCGACGGGTCGTAGCAGAGGTAGCAGGTGGACGCCACGTAGCCCATGGCGAACAGGTAGCCGAGGTTGTGGGCGTCGCGCTCGATCCCCATGACGATCTCGTGCAGCTTGTTCCACAGCGGGATCTGCGTCTGGCGCTCGAACTCCATCGCCTCCTCGGTGTACTGGAAGCGGCAGAGCGGCAGGTCCTCGGTCTGGATGAAGTCCCAGTAGTCCTTGGGCAGCTCCATCCCGACATCGGTGAGGATCGCGTACTCGTACTTGCTCACGACCTTGGCCGTCTCTTCGGCCGTCGGCGACAGGGGCGGGTCCATGTGGCACTGCCCGTAGCACTCGCAGAGCGGTATGCGGCACTTCCAGGTGACGCGCTCGTCCACCGCGACCTTGCGCGCCTCGACGAGCTGCGCCAGGTCGGCGCCCCGGTCGCGCGCGGCGTCGCAGATGCGCTCCATGTCCCGTTCGAAGGCGGGGACGTCCTCCCCGGCGATCTCCCAAGTGTGCTTCGGCAGACAGGCTTCGTACTTCGTCATCGCTCGCTCCCCCTCTCGCGGCCGGCAGGACGGGAGGCAGAGCGGCACCGAAGTACCGCCGGGCCGTCGCCATCCGCATGCGTCTGGGCCATTCAACGAGGCCGCGACGAGCGGGTCAAGGCCCGAGCCCGGCGCGGGGCTGCCACCGCCCTGTCGGCGCCCGCGTCGCGACGGTACACTGCCGTCTGAAAGGAGCGCCGGTCAGGCGGCGACACGACGACCCGGGATGGGAGCTGGCATGACCGAGGAAGCGACCTCGCACTCGCAGTTCACCCTGCCGACCGCGGTGACGTTCGGCGACGGCTGCAGCGCCCTGGCCGGGGAGCGCGCGCGCGAGCTCGGCGGGACGCGCGCGCTCGTCGTCACGGACAGGGGCGTCGTGGAGGCCGGCCTGGTCGAGGGCGTCCTCGACGCCCTCGAAGCCGCCGGCCTCGCAGCGGTCGTCTTCGACGGCGTCGAGCCCAACCCGCGCATCGAGAACGTCGTCGCAGCGCGGGACCTCTGCCACGCCGAGGGGTGCGACGTGCTCGTCGCCGTGGGTGGCGGAAGCGCGATCGACACGGCGAAGACGGTCGGCCTGCTTCTCACGAACGGCGGCAAGGTCGCGGAGTACGACTTCACGCTCGACGAGCCGCGACCGATCGAGCGCCCCATCGCGCCTCTGGTCGCGCTGCCGACGACCAGCGGGACCGGCAGCGAGGTCACCTTCTGGGCGGTCATCACCGACGCGGAGCAGCAGGAGAAGCTCGGCCTCGGCGGCCCGCTCATGACCGCGCGCACGGCCCTGGTCGACCCGAAGCTGACGCGCACGATGCCGCCGGCGGTCACGACCTTCACAGGCCTCGATGCCCTGACCCACGCCGTGGAAGCCTACACGTGCACCGCCACCGGGCCGCTCAGCGACGTCCTGGCGCTGCGCGCCATCGAGCTCGTCGCGAAGAGCCTGCGGACGGCGGTCGCCGACGGGGACGACAGCGAGGCGCGCCGCGACATGAGCCTCGCCAGCCTGCTCGCCGGCGCCGCCTTCACCAACGCCGACGTCGGCGCCGTGCACTGCCTCTCCGAGGTCGTCGGCGGTCACTACGACCTGCCGCACGGCCAGATCTGCGCCATGTACCTGCCCGCCTCGGCCGCCTTCAACCTCGAGGCGATGCCGGAGCGTTACGCCGGCGTCGCCGCGGCGCTGGGCGCCGACGTGGCGGGCGTGCCCGCCGGGCGCGGCGCCGCGGCCGCCGTCGACGCGCTCAAGACCCTGCTGCGCGACCTCGGCGTCCCCACGCCGGTCGAAGCCGGCGTGCGCGCCGCCGACCACGCGAGCATGGCGGCGCGCTGCGCCGAGACGGTGATGCTCTACGCGGTCCCGCGAGTGCCGACGCAGGCCGACTTCGTCGCCATGTTCGAGCTCGCTGACGCCGGCTGGGAGGTCGGCGCCGGCTGATCAGATGGCGCAGCCGTATCCGGCGTGCTTCTGGAAGTACTTCTGGTGGTAGTCCTCGGCCGGCCACCAGTCGCCGGCGGCGACGATCTGCGTCACCAAGGGACGGCGCAGCCGGCCTGACGTCTCGAGTCGCCGCACCGCATCCCTCGCGGCGCGCTCCTGCTCCGGCGAGTGATAGAAGATCGCCGAGCGGTACTGCGACCCGACGTCGGGACCCTGGCGGTTCCACTGCGTCGGGTCGTGCATGGCGAAGAACGCCTCGAGCAGCCGCTCGTAGCTGATCGCCTGGGGATCGTACTCGAGCCGCACGGCCTCGGCGTGGCCGGTCTTGTGCGAGCAGACCTCCTTGTAGGTCGGCTCGCGCGTCGTCCCGCCGGTGTAGCCGACCTCGGTACTCGTCACGCCGGGTAGCCCCGCGAAGCGCTCCTCGACGCCCCAGAAGCAGCCGGCGGCAAAGGTCGCGATAGCCATCGCTTGCCCTTTCCCTCGTTGGACGTGCACGCCGAGTCTTCCCGCAGTCCGGGCCGGCCATGCCCTCCCGGGTGCCGCTCCGGCCCGCTCCTGCTAGGCTGCGGCCGTGATGGAGCCCCTCACTCTCATCGGCATCGCCATCGGGCTCGCCATGGACGCCTTCGCCGTCTCGATCGCCGTGGGGCTCTCGCTCAAGGAGGTGAGCCTGCGGCAGACTCTTCGCCTGGCCTATCACTTCGGCCTCTTCCAGGCCCTCATGCCGATCATCGGGTGGCTCGCCGGACGCTCCGTCGAGCGGTGGATCGGCCCCGTCGACCATTGGATCGCCTTCGGCCTGCTCAGCGCCATCGGCGGCAAGATGATCTACGAGGCTCTCAAGGGGGACGTCGAGGAAGTCGAGCGAAAGGACCCGACCAAGGGCGCCTCGCTGGTCGTGCTGTCCGTGGCGACCAGCATCGACGCCCTCGCCGTCGGGCTCTCGCTCGCCCTCCTCGGCGTCGAGATCTGGTACCCGGCCCTCGTCATCGGTCTGGTCGCCCTGGTGTTCACGGCGGTCGGACTGCACCTCGGCAAGCGCTTCGGCGCCCTGCTCGGACGGCGCATGGAGATCGTCGGTGGGGTGATCCTCATCGCCATCGGGGTGCGGATCCTCCTCGAGCACCTCCTCTGAGGGCGCGGGCGGCGCCTCGCCCGCGCCGATGGTAAGCTCTCAATCGATGCGCCACGTCAGGAGCACCATTCTGGGCTTTCCCCCGTCCATCCCGCAGACACGAGTGCCGCGACGCGCGCCGGAAGGGCGCGCGTCGCCGCGTGCCCGCGCGCGGCGGCTGCGCCCTTGGCTTGCACGCGTCCTGCTCGTGACGATCGTCGCGACCCTGCTCCTCGCCACCTCGGGCGAGCGCGCGCCGGCGCAGGCCGAGCCGCTGGTCGTCCGCGACTGGATGCACGCGCTCTACGCGGTCGCGGATCTGCAGACGAGGCCGTCCCAGACCCCCGTCGTCGTGCTCCTCGGCGGCTCCGCCGGCCGCGAGTCGACGATCAGCGACGGCAGCTGGCGCGAGCAGATCGCCGCCGGCGGCGGCCCACCGGTCCTGACGCGCAACCTGTGCTCGATGAACCAGAGCTTCGCCCAGGACCTCCACCTCGTGCGCGCGCTGCCCCCGGACCGACGCTCGTCTTCATCGGCATCAACCTCTACCGCTTCTGCGTCTCGCCGACGATCGAGTTCGTCACCGACACCGGGCCCTTCGTGCGCGGCTCGCTCCACCGCTACGACACGGGCCGCACGGTGAGCGAGGAGGACAAGCAGCGGATCGCCGCCACGTGGATAGCACGCTTCTACCCCAAGTTCGACGGTCGCTTCCCCGGCAACGTCGCCGTGCTTGACGAGCTCGTGAAGACCTGCCTGGCGCGCGGCCAGAGGCCCGTCCTTCTGGACCTGCCGCGCAACGTCGCCGTGATCGGCGACCGGCTGGACGTGCCGTTCGCGCGATACACGCAGGCGTGCCTGGGGATCGCGGGCCGCTACGACATCCCCTACATCGGCTTCGTGACCGACGTCGGGCTCGAGAGCGGCGACTTCCGCGACCTCGCCCACCTTCTCGAGGCGGGACGAGCGAAGTGGCAGCAGCGGTTGTCGGACACGTCCGTCAGCCTGCTCCGGGAGTACGGGATGGACATCCGCGAAGGAGAGCCGGCGACTGCCAGGGACGACGTCGGCGACTGGGTGGTCTCGCTGTTGGACCTCGCTTCCGGTGTTCCTGCCGGCGGCGGAACCGTCGCAGGGCTGAGGGCCGCAGCGTGGACTTCGACACACCGATCGACCGCAGCGCGACCTCAAGCTTCAAGTGGGACCTGCACGGCCCCGGCGTCCTGCCGCTGTGGGTCGCCGACATGGATTTCGCCTCGCCGCCCGCCGTCGTGGCGGCGCTCGAGGCGCGCGCGCGGCACGGGGTCTTCGGGTACGCGCTGGCGTCCGACGCGATGTTCGACGCCCTCGGGGGTCACCTCGAACGGAGGTACGGCTGGCGGATCGAGCGCGACTGGGTCGTGTGGCTGCCGAGCGTCGTGCCCGGCGTCAGCCTCACCTGCCGGGCGTTCGCCGAGCGCGGCGAGGCGGTCATGCTGATCACGCCCGCGTATCCGCCCTTCCTGGAGGAGCTGCCCGCCCAGGGATATCGCCTCGTGACCGTGCCGGCCTCGCCCTACGAGTTCGCGTCGGGCGACGGGCCGGCGACAGCCGGGGCGAGGTCGCCGTGGCGCCTTCCGCTGGAGGAGATGGAGGCGGCGCTCACGCCCGACACGCGGGTCCTCGTCTTCTGCCATCCGCACAACCCGTTGGGGCGCGTCTGGCGGCGCGACGAC
>CAVPRQ010000020.1:0-198636 GCA_963707855.1 uncultured Thermoleophilia bacterium | reverse complement strand
CGGCGCACGTCGGGCCAGAAGCCCATGTCGAGCATGCGGTCGGCCTCGTCGAGCACCAGCATCGAGACGCTCGAGAGGACGATGTCGCCGCGCTGGATCATGTCGAGCAGGCGACCCGGCGTGGCGACCAGCAGATCGACGCCGCGGCGCACGTTCTTGACCTGCGGCTCGTAGCCGACGCCGCCGTACACCGCGACGACGCGGCGGCCGGTCTGCGCGGCGAGCGCCTGACCGACCTCTTCGATCTGGCCGGCGAGCTCGCGCGTCGGGGTGACGACGAGCGCGTGAGGCGAGACGCCGCGGCCCTCGCTGGCGGCGGGCTTGGCGCCACCGGCGGGCTTGCCCTCCATCAGCTGCAGGATCGGCAGCACGAAGGCGGCCGTCTTGCCGGTGCCCGTCTGCGCACAGCCGACCACGTCGCGGCCGGCGAGCACGCGCGGGATCGCCTGCTCCTGGATCGGTGTCGGACGCTCGTAGCCCACCGCGGCCACGCCGGCGAGCAGCTCGGGCGTGAGCCCGAGCGCGGCGAAAGCAGAGACGTCGGCGGACGGCTGCGGAGCAGGTCGGAGCGACTCGGTGTCACGCGGCTGGCTGCGGCGCGCTTCGCGCGACGGTCTCGTCGCTGCGCGGCTCGCTGCGGCGCGTTTGGTCGCGTCGACGCCCTGGTCCGGGCTGTCGGTCTGGGGCCGCTGCGACGGCCTGGCCCGCGCCGGCCTGCGCCGGCTGGGCGCCGCCGCCGTGGCGGCCACGGCCGCCGCGGCGGCGGCGGCGTCCCGGCGCCTGGGCGCGGTCCATCGTCGGATCGGTGACTGGGTTCATACGGTGACTCTCTTCCTCGGCGAGCCGGGCGTCGTCGGACGGCACGTCGCGCTGCGGCCGTTGCGGGCCGTGCTGCGACGCGCGGGCGTCGGGTGCGGGTTCGCCTGGTAGGGGGCCGTCGTCGGGACGGCCAAACGGGGTACGGACTGCGTTCCTTTCGTTCAGAACGCTGCCCGGTGTCTTACAGGGTCCTGGGGGTCTGCTTCGGGGAGGTCGCCGGCCGCGACACGGCCGGGAACCGAACCGGCTCCACTGATTACGATTGGGACAGTAGCAGGTTCCCTTTCCAAAGGCAAGCCAAACAGGCTGCCTTCAGCCCTGACGGACCTCACCGCCGCTGCGTGTATCCTCAGCTCGCACGGTCTCCCAGTCGAAGTCCTCGCCCACGCGGCGCAGCTTCGCCCGGTCGTCTCATCGCACAGCGCCCCGTGCAGGGCGTCGAAGAACATCGCACGGGGCGTGTGTCCGAGCCGCGCCGCGACGGCGCAGTTCTCGGCCAGGTCGGTGTCCATGAGGACGGGGTCGTCGGACGAGATCGAGCAGCGCACGCCGGCGGCGAGCATGGCCGGCAGCGGGTGCTCGTCGAGCGACGCGACCGCGCCGGTCCGCAGGTTGCTCACCGGCGTCACGTCGCAGACGATGCCCCGCTCGGCGAGCTCGGCGAGCAGCGCCGGGTCGTCGACGGCGCGGATGCCGTGGCGGATGCGGTCGGCATGCAGCACTCGAGGGCGCCGCGGATGGAGGCCGCGCCGGCCTTGCCGCCGGCGAGCTCCCCGGCGTGCGGCGCCGAGCCGAGCCCGCCCTCCCGGGCGATGGCGAACGCCTTGCGGAACTTCTGCGGCGCGTGCTTGCGTTCGGAGCCGCCGAGGCTCATCGCCACGACGCCCCGCTCGCGGTACTTCACCGCCCAGCGCGCCAGCCGGTTGCCGAGCGCGGCCGGGAAGTCGCGCGTCGTGTCCGGCGTCAGACGCACCTCGACGCCGTGCCGCTCGCGCGCCTCGGCCGCCCCGTCGCAGTAGCCCTCGAAGACCTCCTGCCACGACGACCCGCGCAGCACCGGCTCGGTCGGCGAGCAGATCCCCTCGATGTAGACGCAGCCCTGCTCGCCGCGCGGCCGGCGTAGTCGACCACGACCTCGCGGAAGTCGTCGGCCCGGCACAGCGCGCGGCTCGTCGAGATCCACCGCGAGACGAACTGCTCGAAGCTGTCGACGCGGTAGTAGCGGCGCAACCCCTCGACGGTCTTCGCCGGCAACTCGACGCCGTTGCGCCCCGCGATCTCGAACAGCAGCTCGGGGGGCACGGTCGCTTCGAGGTGCACGTGCAGCTCGATCTTCGGAAGTACGTGCGATGGCGATCGTCGGCCACCGGCCTCCCTCTCGCCGGCCGGCGATCCCGCCGCGGGAGAACAGCTCACGCGTCTCGGACCCCCTTGCGCTTCGATTGTACCGGGCCCGTCGCCGTATCCTGTGGACGCGCCCGGACAGAGGCATCGACATCCCGAGAGCGCGCCCTCAGGAGTATCCTTGCCTCTCTCAACTTCAGCCATATGCGCCTCAGCACTCTCATCATTCTCGCCCTTCATCTGCGCTCAGTACCAGCCGCGGCCGCAGCCGGCTCGTCCGCCGAGATGCTCGGACGCTTCGCTGTCTGGGGCGACGTCCGCAACGATCCCGGGCAGACGGCGACGTCGCCCGGCTTCTTCACCGTCGTCCAGGCGCTCGAGAAGACCAGCTTCAGTCACTCGATCACGGTCGGCGACTACATCCTCGCGGGTGGCGATCCGGTCGCCGACGCTGCGAGGTACGACAACTTCCTCGCCGCAGCCAGACCGCTGACGGGCGAGCGTACGACACACTGGGTCGCAGGAAACCACGACCGCGTCTACGACCCGGTCGACGATCAGCTCTACCACGAGAAGCTCTGGGGCGAAGCGTCCCGACGCCCACGGTGACCACAGCCTGCACCACTGGGGATCCTTCCGTATGACGTTCGGCGAAAAAGAGGTGTTCTGCTTCTACCTCTCGTCGACGGAGACGGCGGCGAGCGAGGGCACCATCGGGTTCAAGACCGCCGTGGTCGACCCCGCGGCGGGTTCGGCGTGGCGTACACAAGCGGGCAGGCGCGCGACCTCGTCCGCTGGCTCAAGGAGCGGGGCCGCCGGCAGTGGGTCGTCATCGTCGTCCACCACCCGCTCTACGACGCCAAGATCGACGACCCGTGGGACACGACCGCTACGAGAGCGAGAAGATGAAGCTCGTGCGGCTGTTCCGCCGCTACGGCGTCGACCTCGTGCTGCAGGGCGACGTCCACTACTACCGCCGACACGTGCGCCGCGACGGGACGATCTACCTGACCCAGGCCATGGGCGGCGCGAACCCCAAGCCCGAACCGCACGTCGCGCGGAGCCGACCGCCCCACCTGGACGCGGCCGACCGCGGGCACCTCGGCTCGCCCGGCGGCGGCCACTACCGCTACGGCTGGACCAGCTTCGCGGTTCTCTCGACCGGCACGCTCCGCGGCTCGACCTACTACGTGAGCACGATCGACGAGACCGTCCGCGGCGAGGTGGTCCCGGCCGGCACGCGGATCCTCTACGAGCGGTTCACGCTGACGAACGTGGTGCGCACGGCGCCCTGACGCCGCACGGCCGGGCCCGCACGCTCGCCGCAAGGCCGCACCCGGCGGCGTCTCAGCGCACGAACTCCTCGGCGAGCAGCTCCATGAGCAGGCCGTCGTGCCACTCGCCGTCGGCGCCGCGCTCGTAGCGCCGCATGACGCCGACGCGGCGGAAGCCGAGCCTCTCGTAGACGTGGATGGCGCGCGCGTTCTCGACCGCCGGGTCGATGATGACGCGGTGATGGCCGAGGTCGTCGATGAGGTAGGAGAGGACGGCGCGCAGCGCGTCGGTGCCGATGCCGCGTCCCTGGCGCTGGGCCGCGACGAACAGGTCGATGCCGGCGTGCCGGTAGTCCGGGTCGGTCTCCTCGGCGTACTCGATGCACCCGACCACGGCGCCGTCGACGAGGATCGCGAAGACGGTGCTGCCCTCCTCGTCGACGCGCTCCCACGTGTCGCGCATCCACCAGCGCAGGACCTCGGGCTCGCGCAGGATCGCCTCGAGGGCCGGCATGTCGGTGTCGGCGACGGGGCGCAGGACGACCTGCGCGCCGCGGAGGATCGGCGTCATCGACCGGCGGTCGTCGCGCGGCGGCGGTCGGGTCCGGGCCGGCCACTCCCAGCCCTACTTCTTGACGGGCTTGGCCCCGCCGGCCCGCCACACCAGATAGGCGTGCACGAAGCCGTCGAGGTCGCCGTCGAGCACGCCCTGGGCGTTGCCGACCTCGTGGTCGGTGCGCAGGTCCTTCACCATCTGGTAGGGGTGCAGGACGTAGCTGCGGATCTGCGAGCCGAAGTTGACCGCCATCTGCTCGCCGCGTTCCTTGGCGAGCGCCTCGGCGCGCTTCTGCTCCTCGAGCTCGACGAGCTTCGACTTGAGCATCTTCATGGCGACCGTCTTGTTCTGCAGCTGCGAGCGCTCGTTCTGGCAGCTCACGACGATGCCGCTCGGGAAGTGCGTGATGCGGACCGCGGAGCTCGTCTTGTTGACGTGCTGGCCGCCGGCGCCGCTGGAGCGATAGGTGTCGATGCGCAGGTCGTCGTCGGCGATCTCGATCTCGACGTCGTCGCTGACCACGGGCGAGACCTCGACCGAGGCGAAGCTGGTGTGCCGGCGGTTGGCCGAGTCGAACGGGCTCAGGCGGACGAGGCGGTGGACGCCCTTCTCCGACTGCAGCAGGCCGTAGGCGTTCTCGCCCTCCACGGTGACCGTGGCGCTCTTGAGCCCGGCCTCGTCGCCCTCCTGGGCCTCGTTGATCTCGACCTTGAAGCCGCGACGTTCGAACCAGCGCAGGTACATGCGGAGCAGCATCTCGGCCCAGTCCTGCGACTCGGTGCCGCCCGCCCCGGGATGGATGGTGAGGATCGCGCCGCCCTCGTCGAAGCGGCCGCTGAAGAAGCGCTGCTCCTCACCGTGCTGCAGCTCGCGCTCCGAGGGCGTCGACGCCGGCGACGAGCTCGTGCAGGAGGTCGTCGTCGACGGTGTCGGCGGCGAGCTCCTCGCGAACGAGCTCCTCGGTGGTCTCGAGGTCGGCGAAGCGACCCTCGAGCGCCTCGAACTCCTCGAGGCGCCGCTTGAGGCGGGAGTACTCGGCCGAGACCCTGGAGGCGGCCTCCTGGTCGTCCCAGAAGTCGGAGGCCTGCATGCGCTCCTCGAGCGCGGCGATCTCGGCGGTCAGCTTGGGGGGGTCAAAGATAGCTCCGCAGCCAACCAAGGCGGCCGGCGGCCTCCTTGAGTCGCTCGCGGAGCGAGTCCAGCTGGACGAGTGCGTCTGGGGCGGAGGTCGTCATCGCTGCGGAAGTATACCCGTCGCCCGAGGCCCGCGACCGGCTACGCGCTCTTGATCTCCCGCCACATCTCGTCGTACACGCTCTGGAACTCGCCCACGTCCTCGTACGAGTGCGCCTTCGCCAGTTCCTCATCTGTAGGCTGCATGGCGGCGAGCAGCGGGTCGGTGATGAGGGAGGCGGCCTCCCTCACGGGGGACTGGTAGCCCGTGAACAGGCTCAGATGCGCCGAAACCTCGGGCACGAGGAGGTAGTCGATGAACTTGTGCGCCCAGTACGGCGAGGTCGCACCCTTCGGCACGGCAAACGTGTCGGTCCAGACGGAGTAGCCCTCGACAGGCGCGACGAAGGCGGCCTTGTCCTCGCCGAGGTCCTGCTGCGCGCGCACGACATCCCCGTCCCATCCCATGGTGATCGGGCTGCCCGTCATGATGTTGCGCAAGGGGACGGCGTCGTACTTCTGCACCAGCGGCTTCTGCTCGATCATCTTGTCCTTCGCCTTCTCCAGCTCCTCCCGGTCGGTCGAGTTGCAGTCCGAGCCCATCAGGTACAGGGCTGGCTCCAGCACGCTGCGCGAGTCGGCCAGCATCACGATCTCGTCCTTGTAGGTCGGGTCCCAGAGGGACTGCCAGCTCGTGATCTGCCCCTTGACCTTGTCCAGTCGGATGTCGAGGCCCGTGCGCCCGAACATGTAGGGGACGGAGTACCGGCCGCTCGCATCCCCGGGGTCGTAAGAGGGCGTCTGAAAGGCCTTCATCACGCCGGCGAAGTTCGGGATGAGGCTCATGTCGAGCGGCTGCAGGAGGTCCGACTTCATCATCACGGTGACCATCCAGCCTGTCGGCACGATGACGTCGTAGCCCGTGGCCCCCGCCTTGAGCTTGGCGAGCAGCGCGTCGTTGCTGTCGAAGTACGTCTCGTTGACGCGCACGCCGGTCTCGTCCTCGAAGTCCTTGAGGACCTGCGGGTCCATATAGTCGGACCAGTTGTAGAGCGTGAGGGAGTCGGGCTTGGCCGTGTCGAGCGGCGCCGGCGACTCCCCGGCGGCGCCTTCATCTTCCTGGCCGCACGCGGCGAGGACGGAGGCCGTCGCCGATGCCGTGAGGCCGAGACCTGCTATCCGTGCGAGGAACGCGGCACGCGTCATTCGACCGCCGCCCAGCTCGCTCATGAGCTTCTCCAGCTCGTGAGACCCCATGGTGTCTCCTCCCTTTCCTAAGCGACGCTGGCGGCTCCGCTCACCCAGAGGGGTCGTCGCCGGCAGTCGCTTCCCCGTGCTTTCCGCGAACCGCGCCTCCCCCTGCGCCCCCCAAGTATAGAGCGCGGCGAACGGCGGGTGAGATGCACGGCGCAGGCGAGCGGCGCAACGCCCCTCGAGCGCGACGATCTCGGCGGTCAGCTTGCAGGGCTCGAAGATAGCTCCGCGGCCAACCCGGCGGCCGGCGACCTCCTTGAGTCGCTCGCGGAGCGCGTCCAGCTGGACGAGGGCGTCTGGGGCCGAGGTCGTCATGACGGCGGGAGTATGCCCGGCGGCGAGCGGACTGCCTCCCCCCGGTGAACGGAGCGGCCGCGACCTGGCGGGGGGAGGGCCGGTGGCCTCGAGGCCACCGGCCCTCCCCCCGCCTCATCCGCCTTGCGCTCACGGAGTCGCCGCAGCGTGGCGCAGCACCACGACGTCGGCGCTGAGCAGGGGCGTGCCCGAGCTGCGGTCGATGGTGCCTCTGATCCAGATCCGGTCGTCGACCCCGAGGTCGGTCAGCTCCATCGGGACCTTGACCCCGTCGACCCACGTGAAGAGCCTCGCGCCGGCAGGCACGGCGACGCCGACCTCGCTGCCGATAGACGACCAGAGCGCCCGGGACGCGGCTCTGACGGCGAGGCGTACCCCGGCGTCCTCGACGACCGTCACCTTGCCACCACAGGCGAACTCGGTGAGCTCGCGCCGTCGGCGTCCAGTGCCGACGTGGACGAGCGTCGCCACGTAGACCGGCGCCAGCGGCGCGCTCCGATCGATCCGTCCCTCGACGCGGACGCGCTGTCCGGGCTTGACCTGACCCAGCCTGATCGCGTGCGCGATGCCCTCGTCGATGGAGAGCAGCTCGGCGTTCCGCCCACGCGCATGGTGAGCTCGCGGCCGATGAAGGGGCGGACCCCGGTGCTGCCGAGCCTGACGCGCACCTTCATCGCGCCGGCCGTCGTGAACACGCGCAACACGTCGCCCTGCAGGCTGAACTGCGTCGCCCTGCCATCGGTCTCGGCACGCGGCGCGACCGAGAGCTGCAGACCGCTTCCCGCGAGCGCCGGTACGGCGATGCCGGCGGCGAGCACCAGCGCGACGGTCAGCAGCAGCAGCTTCCTCATGGTCTCTCCCTTCTCGTGAACGACCCTTTCGCCTGTGGAAACGACGCGGCCCCCCGCTCCTTAGCGCCGGGCAGGGCACGCACGCACTCCGGCCCGCGCAGGACGGCGGGCGCCGGCGCCGCTCTGTGCCGACGGACGTGCTAAGGTTGAGCCGGCGCGGCGCGTTTCTGTACTGAGTGACGCGCGCGCGGGGGGACCACCGTGAGACTGCAGCTGAGCATCCGACAGGGGCGCCGCCAGCACGCCGCGCAGCATGCCGCCTTCGCGGACCTCCATCGCGAGCACGCGGTCGGCATCTACAACCTCGCCGTTCGGCTCGTGGGCGACCGCGAGGACGCACGGGACATCTCACAGGACGTGCTGCTGAAGGCCTTCGAGCGTCTCGGCAAGCCGGGCGAACTGAACCAGAGGGCCTGGCTCTATCGGGTCACCGTCAACGCCTGCTACGACCACCTGCGGACTCTGCGGCGCAGGCCGCGTAGCGCGGACGGGGCGCCGGAGGCGGTCAGCGGCGTAGACGGCTTCGAGCAGGCCGAGCTGGTCCGCGCCGTCGAGGCCACGTTGCGCCGGCTGCCGCCGGCACAGCGAGCCGCGCTGCTGCTGCGTGAGGTCCACGGCCTGCCGACCGGCGAGGTCGCCTTCGTGCTGGGGACCCAGCCGGATTCCGCCGCGGTGACGCTGTCCCGAGCCCGCCAGGCGTTCCGCCGGCATTTCGCGACTCTTCACGGGCCCCATGACGGGTTCGCGCCGGCCGCGGCCTGGCGTGCCACCGCGGCGGCGAGCGCCAAGGCCAAGGCAGGCGCGCTCGCCCTCGGACTGTGGCTGCCGCGCCTGCACCTGCCGCAGGCGCCTCTGCCGGCCGAGCTGGAGAGCGCACGTACTGCTCGAGCGCCACCTCGCGGTGGCAAGCATCTCGGCCGGACACGGCGGCGAGGCGACCTTCGCCGTCTTGGCGCGTCTTGCCGACGCGCTGTGCACGAAGGCGGGCGTCGTCGGCGCCTCGGCGACGCTGGTCACCGGCAGCATCGGCGGCGCCTATGCGATCGAGAACGCGGCGCGAAGCTCGCGACCCCGTCGCCGTCAGTCGCCAGGCCGCCGCACCCGGAACGCGGCGGCCGGCGCCTCGTCGGCCCCCAGCTCCCGGCCGGCGTCCGCGACGGCCTCCGCGTCGCCGTCGGCGATTCCGACGCCGTCGGGCTCGCCCTCGCCGACCGCCTCGCCCGGGCGACGCCGAGCGGCACGCCGACGCCGCAGACCTTGGGCGAGACGTCGCCGACCGCCTCACCGTCGCCCGAGCCCAGCCCCACGGCGGAACCCTCAGCGACGGCGACGCCCACCCCAACGCCTTCGGCGTCGGCCGAGCCGACGCCGTCCCCGTCGCCGCAGACCTCGCCGCACCCTGAGTCAGAGGCCGCCCGTCACGGCCGGCCATCTTGCGCCATGACGGCCGCGAGCCTCGCCGGGTGCCAGGGAGAGCGGGATCACGGGCTGCCAGCTGCGAAGCGTCACCGGACAGCGCCTCGCCGGAGGAGCCTCAGTAGCGCGACCTCAGCTCGAGCCTGAGGAAGGAGCGCAGGCCGTTCTCGGTGAACGCCCGCACGTTGCCCGGCTGGCGCGACGTCGACGAACGCCCGTCGTGGTCCCACGAGATGCCCTCGAACGGCAGGCCGATGGCCTGCAGCTCGAGCTTGGGCACACCGCCGGCCGTGGTGCCCGGCTGAAGCGACCCGGTCGCGGCGTTGAGACAGTGGACGAGCTCATGGTACAGGCCGACGATCGGAGGCCGGCGCATCCAGAGCTCGCTGCCGTCCGCGATCGCCGTCCCGACGGGGTCGTACACGACATCGCAGGCGGAGCCGGGACCGCGCCGGCCGCTCCACCGCAGACGAGCGGCCGCCGAGTCGCGGACCGTCGTCCAGTTCCCCGAGCCGCCGCGGCTCACCGCTATCCGCTTGCCCGCGGCGTCCAGCGCCAGCAGCATGCGACGGCCGATGGGCAGCGAGAGCAGCGCCTGCACGTCGGAGGAGAGGCGCTGCGAGAAGGCGCCCGAGCGCGCGAACGCCAGGCTGCTGCCCGGGGGCTCGCCGGCGGCGTTGACTGTCTCGAGCGAGACCCAGACGACGGTGCCGGCGGCGCGAACGGCCGGACGTCGCCGCGCTGGGCGAAGGTGCGCTGCGCGCCGGCGCCGCCGGCGTACTGGTCGACGCCGGCCCCGCCGGCCATGAGATCGTCGCCGTCGCCGCCGGCGAGCTCGTCGTCGCCCCGGCCCCCCATGAGGAGGTCGTCGCCGGCGCCGCCCGAGACGGCGTCGTCCCCGAGGCCGCCGTCGAGGTAGTCGGCGCCGTCGCCGCCGGCGACCTGGTCGGCGCCGGGCCCGCCGTAGAGGACGTCGTCCCCGGCGCCGCCGTCGAGCACGTCGGGACCGGCGCCGCCGTCCACGTAGTCCGGGCCGGCGCCCGCCACCACCCGATCGGCGCCCGCTCCGGCGAGGATCGCGACACCCTGCGTCAGCGAGGCGTCGGCGTAGATCTCGTCGTCGCCCGCGAGCGCACTCACGACCACGCCGGCCGCGGAGCCGGCCGGCACCGTCGTCACGGTCCCGTTCACGGTCACCGAGATCGATCCGTCCACGAGCTGGGCGACGAGGATCACGTCGGCGCCGGCAGTCCCCGCCACGGTGATGCGCGCCGCCGCCGTGACGATGCTCGGCAGCGACCACGCTGGAGGCCCGAGACACAGGGCGCCGCAGCCAACATGCCCAGCAAGCCAAGACCGGCGACGGCGGCGAGCGCCGCGACCCGCGGCTTGCGCCTCCCCTTGCTCATCCACACCCTCATCGTCCGCACGTCTGACCTCGCACGGCAGCTGGCGCGCGCCCCGTGTGGTCCACAGCGCCGACCCGTCGTACGCCTCACGGAAGACCTCACATCACAGCAACGTCGCCGGCCGACCGCGATGCTCAGCGCCCCGACCGCGGTCCGCGGCCGCACGAGTCGGAGCGGACGACGAGCCGAGCCGCGAGCCGCTCAGGCGCCGTGGCACTTCTTGTACTTCTTCCCGCTCCCGCACCAGCAGGGGTCGTTGCGGCCGACCTTCTGTTCGACGTGGCGCTGCTGGGTGGCGACGCCGCCGCCTCCGGCCTGGGCCGCCGCCTGGCGGTCGGCCTGGCCCCGGGCGGCGGCCGAAGCCGCTCCGCCCGTCGACGTCGTCGCACCGGGGAACATGCCGCCGCCGCCGTCGCCGCCGGTGTACTCGCCGGCGGCCATGGCGGCGCCGGTGAACGAGGTCGTGTTGGCGAGGTCCTCGCCGCTCGTGTAGTTGAGCGCCTTGAGCGGCGCCTCGAGCGTGATGGCGGTGAACATGGCGAGGTCCTCGGGGGTGTTCTTCATCAGCGTCGTGACGGTGCTCGTCTTGATGCCGTCGAGCATGTCCTGGAAGAGGTCGAAGCCCTCCGATCTTGTACTCCACGAGGGGGTCGCGCTGGCCCAGCGCCCGCAGGTGGATGCCCTCCTGCAGGTAGTCCATGTCCTGCAGGTGTTCCTTCCAGCGCGAGTCGATCACCTGCAGCATGACGGCGCGCTCGACGTTGCGCATCTGCTCCTCGCCGATGAGGCGCTCGCGCTCGTCGTACTGGGCGAGCGCGTCGTCGACGGCGAGCTCCACGACGTCGTCGGCGGTGACCGTCGCGAGGTCGACGTCCTTCTTGCCGATGGACGGGTTGAAGGTCATCTTCAGGCTCATGACGAGGGCATCGAGGTCCCAGTCCTCCGGGTACTGGCTCTCATCGGTGTGCTGCCGTACGGCGGTCTCGACGATCTCGGCGATCATGTCGCGCACCTGCCCGCCGAAGTCCTCGCCCATGAGGATGCGCTGGCGCTGGTCGTAGATGACGCGCCGCTGCTCGTTCATGACCTCGTCGTACTTGAGTACGTTCTTGCGGCGCAGGAAGTTGAGCTCTTCGACCTTCTTCTGCGCCTTCTCGACCACGCTGCTGAGCATCTTGTGCTCGATCGGCAACCCCTCCTGGGGACCCAGCCTGCTGAGGATCTTGTACATGCGGTCGCCCGAGAACAGCCGGATGAGCTCGTCCTCGGCCGAGAGGTAGAAGCGGCTGTCGCCCGGGTCGCCCTGACGCCCGGAACGGCCGCGGAGCTGATTGTCGATGCGCCGGCTCTCGTGGCGCTCGGTGCCGAGCACGTAGAGCCCGCCGACCTCGCGGACTCCCTCGCCGAGCTTGATGTCGACGCCGCGGCCGGCCATGTTCGTGGCGATCGTCACGGTACCCGGCTGGCCCGCGTCCTCGATGATGCCGGCCTCGCGCTCGTGCTGCTTGGCGTTGAGCACGTTGTGCGGTACGCCGCGGCGCTCGAGAAGGCGCGAGAGCATCTCGCTGGTCTCGACCGATACCGTGCCCACCAGCACCGGCTGGCCCGTCTCGTAGCGCCCGGCGATGTCGTCGACGACGGCGGCGAACTTCTCCTTCATGGTGGTGAAGATGAAGTCGTTCTCGTCGACGCGGATCATCGGCGCGTTGGTGGGGATCTGCACGACCTCGAGACCGTAGATCTGGCGGAACTCGTCCTCCTCGGTCTTGGCCGTGCCGGTCATGCCGGCCAGCACCTCGTACATGCGGAAGTAGTTCTGCAGCGTGATGGTCGCGAGCGTCTGGTTCTCCTCGCGGATCGGCACCTTCTCCTTGGCCTCGATGGCCTGATGCAGACCCTCGGACCAGCGGCGGCCCTCCATGATGCGCCCGGTGAACTCGTCGACGATCTTGACCTCGCCGTCCTGGATCACGTAGTCGACGTCGAGCTTGTAGAGCCCCTGGGCGCGCAGGGCCTGGATGAGGTGGTTGACGAGGGCGCCGTTCGAGTCCTTGTAGAGATTGTCGATGTCGAGGGCCCGCTCGACCTTGGCGACGCCCTCCTCGGTGACCGCGACCGTGCGCTGCTTCTCGTCGACCTCGTAATCCGTGCCCTCCTGAAGCCGGGGCACGACGCGGGCGAACTGGCGATAGGTGTCGGCGGCGGTCTCGGGGGCGCCGCTGATGATGAGCGGGGTTCGCGCCTCGTCGACGAGGATCGAGTCGACCTCGTCGACGATGCAGTAGGCGTGACCGCGCTGCACCATGTGCTCGCGGCGCATGGTCATGTTGTCGCGCAGGTAGTCGAAGCCGAACTCCGAGTTGGTCCCGTACGTGACGTCGGCGTTGTACTGCGCGCGACGGTCGACGGGGTCCATCATCGCCTGGATGCAGCCCACCTCGAGCCCGAGGAAGCGGTAGACCTGGCCCATCCACTCGGCGTCGCGCTTGGCGAGGTAGTCGTTGACGGTGACCAGGTGGGTGCCGCGCCCGGAGAGGGCGTTGAGGTACATCGGCATGGTGGCCACGAGGGTCTTGCCCTCGCCGGTCCTCATCTCGGCGATGTCGCCCTCGTGGAGGACGATGCCGCCCATGAGCTGAACGTCGAACGGGCGCATGCCGAGGGCGCGCTTGCCCGCCTCACGAGCGACGGCGAAGGCCTCGTAGAGGAGGTCGTCGAGCAGCTCGCCGTTGGCGTAGCGCTGCTTGAACTCGGCGGTCTTGGCGCGCAGCTGCTCGTCGCTGAGCGCGGCGACGTCCGGCTCGAGCTCGTTGACCGCGCGGGCCTGCTGTTCGAGCTGCTTCGCCCGCTTGCCCTCGCCGGCGCGCAGCAGCTTGTCGACGATGCTCATGATGTGGTGCTCACCTCTCGCGGCGCCGCGTCACGCGACGCGCGCCTCGTTCGCTCCGGTAGGGAGCGCGCCCGCGCGGCAGCCGCGGACGGCCCGGTCTCATTGTCGCATACGGACGGCCGGGCGTCGCCGCGGCGACGCCCGGCCGTCCGCCGGTGTCTACCTCCGGTTCATCCCTCCGCCGGCTCGATCAAGCCGAAGTGACCGTCGTCGCGCCGGTAGACGACGTTCGTCCGGTTCGTCTCGGCGTTGGTGAAGACGAAGAAGTCGTGGCCGACGAGCTCGAGCTGCAGGGTCGCCTCGTCGATGGACATGGGCTTGAGCGCGAACTGCTTCGTCTTGACGACCCGGCCGTTGTCACGGGGCGGCGCCGAATGCACGACGAACTCGGCGCCGACAAGCCCTGGAGCGAGCTCGGGCAGGCCGTTCGCCTCGGCGTCAGCGCCCTCGAGCACACCTTCGGCGATCTTCTCGTGGTACTTGCGCGTCTTGCCGTGGACCTTGTCGTGGTACTTCTTGACGCGACGCACGAGCTTGTCGGTGACGAGATCGATGGACGCGTACATGTCGGTCGAGCGTTCCTTGGCCCGGATGACAGGTCCGCGGGTGAAGATCGTGGCCTCAGACACGCAGGGCTCGGGGATGCTCGGGTTCTTCTCTACCTTGAGCTCGAGCTCTACGCGTGTCACCTCGTCGATCTTGCGCTCCTGCATGAGCTTGTGGACGCGGAGGATCTTCTCTTCGGCGTAGTCCTGCAGGGCATCGGTGACGGTGACGTTGCGGCCCTTGATCTGAGTTCTCATCGACATCGCTCCTTCGAGGTTGCGGTGTGCAGCGATGCACGGGAAGACGTCGCCGAAACTGACGACGCCACGGTGGACGAGGGGGTGAGGGCGCGGGCCCGGGTGGTACGTGCGAAGGTGAAGACGAGGGGGTCGATTCCGGTCTGTTCAAGCACTCGTGCGCAGTGGTTCAACGTCTCACCTGTGGTGTATACGTCGTCAACAATCACCACTCGCTTGAGGTTTGTTAATACCCTACTCGCATCCGCGCGCAACGCAAAGGCGTGTTCGACGTTGACGGCGCGGGCCGCGCGGTCCAGGCCGCTCTGGCGCGCACCGTGCCGGGTCCGCCGCAGGACGGGCGCGGCTGCAAGGCCCGCGGAGCGGGCCAGGCCGCGCCCGAGCAGTTCCGCCTGGTTGAAGCCGCGCTCGAGACTCCGGTCGCGATGCCCGGGGACCCAGGTGACGAGGTCGGCGCCGGCGCAGGCGGCGACGAACGCCGGCGCGGCCAGAGCCGTCATCTCAGCTGCGATCGAGCGAAAGGCGCGGAACTTGCAGGCGGTGACGAGCGCCCGGGCCGGACCCGCGTAGACGAAGGCGGCCGCGGCGCCCGAGAAGGCGAGGTCGCGCCCGGCGCACTCCCGACAGGGAGTCGACGGGCCGGGCGCACCGCAGCGCCGGCAGCGCCGCGCCGGCAGCCCCTCAAGCTGCGCGGCGCAGCCGGCGCACAGCCACGCGCCCGGCGTCCGGCAAGCCACACAGCGTCGGGGCAAGAAGAGGTCGACGAACCCGTCGAGCAGGCCGCGTGCGTCCATGCCGACGCACGCTCAACCGTCGCCGACGACGCCGCCGCGGGAGTCCGCGGGTCCGACGCATGAGCGTGGCTCGAAGCGGGCTCCCGCCGCAATGAGCACGTGCGCGGCGACGTCCGAGCGGTCGCCGATGACCGCGTCCTCGTGGACGACCGCCTCGTGGTGCACGGTGACGTGGCGGCCGAGGATGCTCCCCGCGAGGCGGGAGCCGCGGCCGGCCTTGACGCCGTCCCAGTTGATCACGCCCTCGAGCACGGCGCCGCGCTCGATCACGCAGCCGTCGCCGACGATGAGGGGGCCGATGAGCTCGGCCTCGGACTCGACCAGACAGCCGGCGCCGAGCAGGACGGGCGGCTCGAGGCGCACGCCCGGTTCGATCTGCGTGCCCTCGCCGACCCAGACGCGCGGCGCGATCTCGCGGCCTGGGACGTCGAGCTTGACCCGGCCCAGAAGGGCGTCGAAGTTGCTGATGCGGTACTGCTCGATGTTGCCGACGTCGTTCCAGTAGCTCTCGAGACGCCAGCAGTAGAACGGCGCGTCGTCGGCGAGGAGAGCCGGAAAGACGTCCTTGGCCCAGTCCACGAAGCGACCGGCGGGGACGTAGTCGAAGATCGCCGGCTCGAACGCGTAGATGCCGCAGTTGCACAGGTTCGACAGGGCCTCGGCCGCCGGCGGCTTCTCCTGGAAGCCGGTGATGCGGCCGGTCTCGTCGTGGACGACGACGCCGTAGAGCGACGGGTCGTCGACCTCCTTCACCGCCAGTGTGGCGATGCCGCCGTTGGCCCGGTGCGCGGCGAGAAAGGCGGTGAGATCGATGTCGGTGAGCCCGTCGCCGCTCACGACGACGAAGGTGCCGTCAGAAAGAAAGTCGCGGAAGGCGCTGGCCCCGCCGGCCGTGCCAGCAAGGTCGTCCTCGAGGTTGTAGCGCAGGTCGACGCCGAAGGCCGAGCCGTCGCCGAAGTAGGTGCGGATCTTGTCCGGATGATAGTGGAGATTGGCGGCCAGCTCCCGAGCGCCGTGACGACGCAGCAAGTGCAGCAGGTGCTCCATGACCGGCCGGTTGAGGATGGGCACCATGGGCTTGGAAGTGAGCCCGGTCAGCGGGTACAGGCGCGTGCCGAGGCCGGCCGCCATGACGTAGACCCTGAAGCTCATGCCTTGCCCTCCCCCAGCGTGCACGCGGCGGCGAGCGCGGGTCCGAACGGCGGCCGCAGGATGCCCACCTCGGTGACGATCGCCGTGATGTTGGCCGCCGGCGTGACGTCGAATGCGGGGTGACGGGCGCGGGCGCCGGCCGGGGCGACCGGCGCGCCGCGGAACGAGGTCACCTCGTCCTCGGCGCGCTCTTCGATCGG
This sequence comes from uncultured Thermoleophilia bacterium, assembly GCA_963707855.1. Lineage (GTDB taxonomy): Bacteria > Actinomycetota > Thermoleophilia > UBA2241 > UBA2241 > UBA2241. Next base: position 182,386 of record CAVPRQ010000020.1, on the reverse strand, counting down.
GATGCCGGCGCCGCTCGCCACGCTCAAGTCGACCGTCGAGAGCGGCGCGGCCACGTAGAACGGCACGCCGTGCTCCTTCGCCAGCACCGAGACCGTGTAGGTGCCGATCTTGTTCGCCGTGTCGCCGTTCGCGGCGATGCGGTCGGCGCCGACGACGACGCCGTCGACCTCGCCCCGGCTCATGAAGTGCCCGGCCATGTTGTCGCTGATGAGGCGATACGGGATGCCCTCGACCTGAAGCTCCCAGGCCGTCAGCCGCGCGCCCTGGAGCCAGGGCCGTGTCTCGTCGACCCAGACCGAGAGGTCGCCGTGGCGGGCGAAGGCGGCGCGCACGACGCCGAGCGCCGTGCCGTACCCGGCCGTCGCCAGAGCCCCGGCGTTGCAGTGCGTGAGGACCGCGTCGCCGGCCTTCAGAAGGCCGGCCCCATGCGCGCCGATGGCGAGGCACCGCTCGACGTCGTCGTCGTGGATCGCCTGGGCGCGGGCGAGCAGGGCGGCCGCGACGGCCGCCGGCCTCGCCCGCTCCCCGCCCGCGCCGAGCTCTCGCTCCCACACGGCGCGCATCTCGGCGATCGCCCACGTGAGGTTGACCGCGGTCGGACGAGCCGCCGCGAGACCCGCGGCGGCTTCGTCGAGCGCGGTGCGGAACGCCGCCGGGTCGTCGGCGTGCGCGCGGGCAGCGGCGGCGCCGGCCAGGGCCAGACCGCCGCCGGCGGTCACGCCGATCGCCGGCGCCCCGCGAACGGTCATGTCGCCGATACGAGCGGCGACCTCCTGCCAGGTGCGGCAGTGGACGTAGCGCTCGTCGTGCGGCAGGGCGAGCTGGTCGATGAGCACGACTTCGTCGTCGAGGATCTCGACCGTGCGCACGCGCAGGCGCGAGGCGCCCAGCTTGTCGGTCACACCGGTCACGCCGTCAGCCCCACGGCGACGCCCGGGCTCAGGTCCCCTGGTCCCAGGAGGCGAGGTACGCGGCCTGCTCCTCGGTGAGGGTGTCGCAGGTGACGTCCATGGTCTCGAGCTTGACGCGGGCGATCTCGTCGTCGATGTCGGCGGGCACGACGTAGACCTTCTTCTCGAGCTCGGCGTGGTGCTTGACCATGAACTCGGCCGAGAGCGACTGGTTGGCGAAGCTCATGTCCATGACCGCCGCCGGGTGACCCTCGGCCGCCGAGAGGTTGATGAGCCGGCCTTCGGCCAGAAGGTAGATGCGGCGGCCGTCGGCAAGCGTGTACTCGTCCACGTACTCGCGCACCGTGCGCTTCTTGACGGCGAGCTTCTCCAGCGCCGGGATGTCGATCTCGACGTTGAAGTGGCCCGTGTTGGCGACGATGGCGCCATCCTTCATGACCTCGAAGTGCTCGCCGCGGATGACATGGATGTCGCCGGTCGCAGTGACGAACACGCTGGCGAGCTTGGCCGCCTCGGCGATCGGCATGACGCGGAAGCCGTCCATGACCGCCTCGAGCGCGCGCAGCGGGTCGACCTCGAGGACGATGACGTCGGCGCCGTGCCCCTTCATGCGCATCGCGAGGCCGCGGCCGCACCAGCCGTAGCCGGCGACGCAGACCGTGCTGCCCGCGATGAGGATGTTGGTGGCGCGGATGACGCCGTCGAGCGTGCTCTGCCCCGTGCCGTAGCGGTTGTCGAACATGTGCTTGGTGTTGGCCTCGTTCACAGCCACCACCGGGAACATGAGGCGGCCCTCCTTCTCGAGGGCCTTGAGACGGATCACGCCCGTGGTCGTCTCCTCGGTGCCGCCGATGATGTCGCTCGCCATGTCAGGACGCTCGCCGTGGAGCACGCCGATGACGTCGGCGCCGTCGTCCATGGTGATGTTGGGGCGATGGTCGACGCAGGCGTTGATGTGCCGGTAGTACGTCTCGTCGTCCTCGCCCTTGATCGCGTAGACACGCACGCCGTAGTCGTTGACGAGGGCGGCGGCGACGTCGTCCTGCGTGCTCAGCGGGTTGCTGGCGCACAGGACGACGTCCGCGCCGCCCGCCGCCAGGGTGCGCATGAGATTGGCCGTCTCGGTGGTGACGTGCAGGCAGGCGCCGATGCGGATGCCCTCGAGCGGCCGCTCCCTGGCGAAGCGCTCGCGGATGGCCTTGAGGACGGGCATGTGCATGTCGGCCCATTCGATGCGCAGGACGCCCTGCGGCGCGAGGCCGATGTCCTTGATGTCGTGATCCGCACTCACTCGATGACCCTCACTCTCGTTCGTGGGCCGCCTGCAAGACGACGCAGGCGGCGACCCTGAGACCGTGGAACGCAGCCGCGATGACCGCGGGGACGAGGCGGTCGGTGTACGCCGCCGCCCCGGCCTCGCCGAGGGCGCGGCGTTCGAAGGGCGTGAGCTGAAGGACGTCTTCGACACCGGCCACGACGACGTCCACGGAGTATACCGGAGCGTCGCCGGCGGCCCTAACGACGGCGGGTTGATATATGCCGGTCGTGCAGGGAAAGGTGCGCGCCACGCCGACCGGCCAGCGACCGGTGAGCGGGCCGCGCAGGGCGAGGTTGACGTGGTCGGCGACGGCGAGAAGGGCGCCGGCGGGGATCGGCGGCGTCGCGCCCTCGGAGGCCGCGGCGCCGGAGGTCAACGCGATGCCGGGCATGACCAGGCCGAGACAACTGCCGGGAGGCTGAGCGGCGCACAGCTCGAAGAGCGGCCCCGTGAACGGGACCGGCGGGCGGAGCTCCTCGCGCGACAGCGCGCGCCGCTCGGCCTCCGGGAACAGCGCCTCGGCCGCGGACCCGGCCTCGCCGGCGCAGGTGAGGACGAGCCCCAGCGGCGACGCCTCAGCCACCGTCCGCCAGGCGCCGCTTGAAGCCCTCGATCGCGCTCACCGGCGTCGGGTCGGCGCCGTACAGCAGCGCGAGGTAGAGCGAGACGTAGTCGCCGAGCTGGACGAGCGAGAAGACCCGGGCGAGAGCCGACGAACCCCGGCTCGCGACCCGGGCGACGGCCACGCCGCGGGAGGTCAGCTCGGCGGCGGTGAGGTCGGCGCGGCGCCGCAGGCGCTCCGCGCCGACCTCGTCCTCAAGCAGCACGACCTGCGCCGCCGCCGTCACGTGGGGCGCGCTCGCCCAGCCCTCGAGCTCGTTGTGGTCGAGCTCGGGCAGCTCGGCCCAGAAGGCGGGCGCCTTGGCGTTCTCGTTGACCTGCGTCTTCCAGCGCCGCGCCACCGGCGCGGTGAGCCCGGCTCCGTACACGACCGCAAGGCGCCCGTGCAGGCGACGGGCCAACGCCTTGGCCTCGTTTCCCGACCCGGCCTCCCCACGCCCTGCTCCGAACACTCCGTCGCCGGCGCGCAGCACGGCGGCCGTCTCGTCGATGTCGGCGTCGCGAGGGCGGCAGAGCCCGCAGGTCTGGAGCGTGGCGAGCACCGCGGTGGCGAGATAGCCGAGCGAGGCGCGCGGCTGCAGCCCGCCGGGAACGGGCACGAGTGGGAGCTCGCGCTCGCGCGCCAGTCCCGCGAGGCGCCCGCCCGAGGCGACGCACACGATCGGGCAGCCGCGCGCGGGCGCCGCTTCGGCGCAGGCCAGGGTCTCCTCGGTGTCGCCGGAGCAGCTCACGGCCACGACCAGCGTCCCCGGTCCCGCCCACGCCGGAAGCTCGTACCCCCGCACGACCGCGGCGGGCACGCGCAACTCGGGGGTCGCCGCCAGGACGAGGTCGGCACCGATCGCCGAGCCGCCCATGCCGCAGACCACGACGCCGTCCGGGCGCGGCAACGCGGCCGCCGCCAGTCCCGCACGGGCGGCCGCGTACCCCTCCGTGACCTGACGGGACAGGCCGGCGATGGCGCCGAGCATGTCCTCCCGGTCGAGCTCGGCGACCGCCGCCGGCCCCAGATCGGCCTCGCCCACGCTAGTCCTCCCGGATGACGCCGAGGACGAGATCACGCTTCTCCTCCATGAGTCCTCGGCTGTCCGCACCGAGGTTGAGACGCACGAGCGGCTCGGTGTTGGAGGGGCGCACGTTGAAGTGCCAGCGGTCGTAGTCGACCGAGATGCCGTCGAGCTTCGTGACCTCGCCGTCGGCGAACTGCGCCTCGAGGCGCGCGAGCGCCGCGGCGACGTCCGCCACCGTCGAGTTGATCTCGCCCGAGATGAAGTACCGCGAGCGCAGCGGCGCGAGCAGCTCGGCCATCGTCGCCCTCTTCCGGGACAGCAGCTCGAGGATGAGCAGCGCGGGCACGAAGCCCGAGTCGGCGTTGTGGTTGTCGCGGAAGTAGTAGTGCCCGGAGACCTCGCCGCCGAAGAGGATCGCCTCGCGGCGCATGCGCTGCTTGAAGAAGGCGTGCCCGACGCGGTTCATGAGCGGCACTCCCCCGTTGGCGCGGATCACGTCGGGCACCGCTCGACTGGCGCGCAGGTCGTAGAGGATCGCCGCGCCGGGATTCCGGGCGAGCAGTGCCTCGGCGAGCAACGCGGTGACGAAGTCGCCGGGAACGAACTCGCCAGCCTCGTCGATGAAGAAGCAGCGGTCGGCGTCGCCGTCCCAGGCGATGCCGAGGTCAGCCCGCTCGGCGACCACGCGCTCGCGGATCTCGCGGCTGTTCTCCTCGAGCAGCGGGTTGGGCTCGTGGTTGGGGAACGTCCCGTCGACCTCGAAGTACATCGGCACCGTCTCGAGCGGCGTCCCGGCGAAGACCAGGGGCGCCAGCCTGCCGGCGACGCCGTTCGCCGCGTCCATCACGACCTTGAGCGGGAGGAACGCGCCGGTGTCGGCGAAGCCGTGCAGGTGCCGCACGTACGAGGGGTACAGGTCCTCCGTCGAGCGCGTCGCGCCCTCGGCGGTGGGCGGCAGCTCGCCCAAGGCGAGCGTGCGCCGCATGAGCTCGGGCATGCCCTGCTCGCCGGAGAGGGGCAGGGCGCCCTCGCCGACGAGCTTCATGCCGTTGTACTGCGGCGGGTTGTGAGAGGCCGTGACCATCGCGCCGCCGTCGAGCCTGCGCTCGGCGACCCCGAAGTAGAGCATCTCGGTCGCGACCAGCCCGACGTCGAGGATCGACGCCCCGGCGGCCGCGGCGCCGGCGGCGAACGCCTCGAGCAGCCCCGGCGACGAGGGCCGGGGGTCCATGCCGACGCCCAGTGAACGGGCGCCGAGCTGCTGGGCGAGGGCGCAGCCGATGCGTGCGGCCGTCGTCTCGTCCAGCTCGGAGGGATACAGGCCGCGCACGTCGTACGCCTTGAAGATCGCCTTCGGGATGTCCATGTGTCCTCCTCGTCGCCGGCCGGCGCACTGCCGGGCGGTCCGCCGCGCTCAGGCCTCCCCGGCGTCGAACTGCTCGCGGAACCTGATGCAGCCGTCCGTGAGTGTCGTCCCCGGCGAGAGGCAGACGCCCGCGGCGAGTTGGTTGGCGGCGCCGATGTCGCACGCCTCGCCGAGCACGGCGGCGTGGAGCTGCGACCCGGCGCCCACGCGGCTGTCGCGCACAAGGATGCTGCGCGCGACCTCGGCGTGGGCGCCCACGCGCACGCCGGCCTGCAAGACTGACTCGCTCACCGTGGCGCCCTCCTCGACCGCCGCTCCTGCCCCGACGACGGCGAGCGGACCTACGCGCGCGCCGGCGTCCAGACGGGCGCCGTCGGCGACGTAGCACGGCGGCACGATCCGTGCCGCCGGATCGACCGTCGCCGTCGGCGCCACGTACAAGTACGCGTCGCCGAGCAGGTCGCCGACCGAGGTCACCACGGTACGCTCGAGGATGTCGAAGTGAGCCTGCAGGTAGCTTTCGGGCGTGCCGATGTCGCGCCAGTAGCCGTGGTCGACGTAGCCGTACAGGGAGCCCGCACGGGCGAGCTTGGGAAAGACGCCGCGCTCGATCGAGAAGAGCCGCCCGCGCGGGATGAGCTCGAGCACCTCCTGCTCGAGCACGTACACGCCCGCGTTGATCAGCGCCGTGCCCTCGTGCTCGCCCGGCTTCTCGACGAAGCTCGCCACGCTGCCGTCGTCGCGGAGCTCGACCAGACCGTAGCGGCGCGGGTCGGCGACCGGCGTGAGGAACACCGTGCCCATGCCGCCCTTCGCGACGTGAAGGGCGGCGAGCGCCCCGAGGTCGACGTCGCTCAGAACGTCGCCGTTGAAGACGAAGAAGGGGCCGGCGTCGAGCTTCTCGGCACAATTGGCGATGGCGCCGGCCGTACCGAGCGGCTCGTCCTCGACGACGTAGTCGACGGCGATGCCGTACCTCGCCCCGTCGCCGATCTCGGCCTCGATCGCGGCGGCCAGGAAGCCGCTCGAGAAGACCGCCCGGGAGACGCCGTGCCGGACCAGGTTCTCGAGGATGTAGGCGACGAACGGCCGCTCCACGACCGGCGCGACGGGTTTGGGGACGCGCGCGGTGACAGGGCGCAGCCGCGTGCCCTCGCCGCCGACGAGGATCACCGCTTGCGAGGGTGTGCCGCGCGGCGCCATGCGGCCGACCGTCAGGCCGGCTCCCCCGCGTCCGGCGAGGCGTCACCGAGACCGATGCCGACGTACTCCAGTCCGGCCTCGGTGACGACGACCGGGCTGAGGAAGTTGCGGCCGTCGATGACGAGCGGGCGGCGCATCGCGACCGCCGCCGCGCTCCAGTCGAGGCGCCCGAACTCGGGCCATTCGGTCACGAGGACCGAGGCGTCCGCGCCGGACAGCGCCTCGAGCGGATCGGCGACGATCGTCACGCCCGGAAAGAGCGGATGCTCGCCGGCGGAGATCATGGGGTCGTAAGCGCTGACCGCGACACCCTCCCCCTGCAGCCGCGCCGCGAGCACGATCGACGACGCCTCGCGGAGGTCGTCGGTGTTCGGCTTGAAGGTCAGGCCGAGCAGGGCGACCTTCTTGCCGTGCAGCCCCCCGAGTCGTTGCTTGAGCTTGGTGACGACGCGGCGCTTCTGCAGCGCGTTCACCTCGAGCACGGCGGTGAGCAGCTGGAAGTGGTAGCCGCTGTTGCCGGCGAGCTGCTTGAGCGCCTGCACGTCCTTGGGAAAGCACGAGCCGCCGTACCCGATGCCGGCCTGGAGGAAGTGCGGCCCGATGCGATGGTCGAGACCCATCCCGCGGGCCACCTCGCGCACGTCCGCGCCGACCTCCTCGCACACGTTGGCGATCTCGTTGATGAACGAGATCTTCGTCGCGAGGAAGGCGTTCGAGGCGTACTTGATCATCTCCGCGGTCGGCACCGTCGCGCGTACGATCTCGGCGTCGATGCCCCTGTAGAGGGCCTCGACCGCGTCACCGTCCTCGGGGCGGAAGGCGCCGATGACGATGCGGTCGGGCTCGAGGAAGTCCTGGATGGCGGCGCCCTCGCGCAGGAACTCGGGGTTGGAGGCATACGTGACCTCGTCCGCGCCCAGGGCGGCGAGGTCGCTCATCACGCGCTCGCCCGTGCCGACCGGCACGGTGCTCTTCATGACCAGGAGGCGCGCGCCTCCGCGACGCGCGATCTCGCGCGTCGCGCGTTGCACGCGCGAGAGGTCGGCGTCGCCGGAGGCCGAGGGCGGCGTGTCGACGGCGATGAAGAGGATGCGGCAGGCGTCGAGCAGCTCGTCGTACGAGGTCGTGAACGACAGACGCCCGCTGGTGTCGTCGATCAGCTTGTCCAGGCCGGGCTCGTAGATCGGGACCCGGCCCTGGCGCAGCCCCTCGATCTTGGCCTCGTCCACGTCCATGCACACGACGTGTTGACCGAGGTGGGCGAGACAGACCGCCGAGACCAGGCCCACGTACCCTGTACCGACGACGCCGATCGGCGCTGCAGCGTCCATCCTTCTCACGCACCTCCGTCCGCTTCCGCCCGAGCCTGCGGGCTTGGGCCGTAAGTCTACCATCGCGCTCCAGTAGGTCGGGCACCGCGGGTCCGCCCCGAGGCCCTGTCCGGCAACCTCTGGGCGGCGACTCAGCTCAGCAAGATCGACACGCTGCTCCGGGTCTCACCGGACGAGGGCCCTCCCCAACCGGGTCCGGCCACGACACCGGCTTCGGCCAGATGCTCAGCGTCACGGCGGACGGTGGAAACGGGGCGCACACTGGTCTGCAGACGACCGCGAACGCGCTCAGACGGTCGTGGTCCGCGCTCGCGGCGGCGCGTTCACCCGCCGCCGGCGAGCCTCTCGAGCTCGTAGGCGCTGTTCCTGTCGAGCGGATTCAGCTCGAGGGCGCGGCGGAAGGCCGCGGCCGCCTCCTCGGACCGACCGTACGCCCGCTCCAGCAGCAGGCCGAGCTGGTACTGGACGACGTAGTTCTGCGGCTGCAGGTCGGCGGCGGCGCGCAGACTCCGCAGCGCGTCGCGGTTGCGCCCCTGCCGCTGCTCGATCAAGGCGAGCGTGACCAGCGGGTCCGCGGCAAGCGGGTCCCACCGTGTCGCGCTGCGCGCCGACGCGCCGGCGGCGACCAGCTCACCTCTCGCCGCCTGGTCCACGGCGCGGTTCTGCGCGCGGTCGCCGAGGTACGGCGGTACCCAGCTCGCCGCCGTCAGGAGGAGAAGACCGGAGGCGAGGACGCGCGCCGGCGTGACGACGACACGCGGCCGGCGCGCCGGTGCGCCGTTCGCCGAGTCTGCCGCACCGGCAGACGCTGCCGGACCAGTCGCGCGACCCGACGCGCAGGCGGATCCGGCCTCGGCGCCGGGAGCGACGTCGAGCTCCTCCCTGGCGTATGAGCCTGAGGCGCCCGCCGCAAGGGCGTCGCGCTGCGTGATGTAGGACGAGGCGGCTGCCGCCAGCAGGAAGAACGCCGTCCCCGCCGCCGCCATGTCCCAGTCCCAATCCCAGGTCAGATGGACGACGAAGGCGACGAGTCCCGCCTGAAGCGCCGAGAGGAGGGCACGCTCACGGTCGCGGCGCCCGCGACGCAGTCCGCGCAGCGCGGCCGCCAGCAGCAAGGCCATCGCCGCGGCGAACGACGCGAGACCGGGTGTGCCCAGCTCGCTCAGCGCGTTCAGCCATTGACTGTGCGCGTGTCTGACGACACCGCCGACGTCGCGGAAACGGTCGAACGTGAAGCGGTACGTCCCGGCTCCGGTCCCGAGCCATGGGCCGGCGTCGTGCTGCTCCAGCGCGTGGCGCCACAACGGCGGGCGCCCCGTGTTGAGCGAGAGCAGGCGACCCGCCGAGTCGCCCGTGCTGTGCGTATCGCTGTCGCCGACGAAGGCCTCGTAGCGGTCGCGCACCCACTTGGTCCCGCCCTGCCGGTCCACGTACCAGAGACCGGCCCCGCCAAGTCCCAGGACCAGACCGATGAGAACGGCCGTGCCGGCCGCGACCCGCACGCTACGCGGCCATCGCACGGCCCGCTCTACCGCAGACGCCGCGAGTTGCAGCAGCGCGGCGGCCACCAGCGCGTACAGAGCCCAGCGCAGGAGGACGTGGCCCTCGAGCGTCCGCAGGGCGTCGTCCTCGGTGGCGGTGAAGAGCGTCTCGAGACCTCGCACCTGCCAGAGCGCCACGGCCACCGGTGCGGCCACCGCCGACAGCGAGACCAGGCCGGCGAGGCGGCGGTCGGTGAGCGCGAAGTAGCACACCAGTGCGACGGCCAGGGCGACGACGCCGCCCCGGGAGAAGGAGAAGACGAACGTGAAGGCGAGAGGGACGGCCGCGGCGGCGGCCAGGGCGCGCAGCAGGAGGCTTGCGTCTCGCCGCGACGCCAGCGAGAGCGCCGGCGGCAGCGCCATCACCATCAGCAACGCGAGGACGTTCCAGTACCCGATGGGGCTGTCGAGGCGCGCATAGGCTTGGGCGTGCGTCACCGTCTCTGGCAACACTTTTCCGGCGAAGGCGTACAGGCTCACGACGACGGTGGCGGCAAGGAAGCCGAAGCCGGCGAGGCGGAGCTGATGGACCCCCGTCGGCGTGACCCCGAGAACCGCGCCCATGGCGAGGTAGAGGGCGGCGTAGTCGAACGCCACCCAGGAGAGGTCGGGTCCGAACGACCAGAGCATGGAGGCCCCTGCCAGGAGGGTGTAGACGCCGAGCGCGGCCAGTCCGCCGACATACAGGCGTGAGGGTGGCTGACGAACGCGCACGATCCAGGACCAGCATGCCGCGGCGATCAGCCACGCGATGGCGATCGGGGCGGCGCGCGTCAGCACGTAGCCCCCGGAGAGGAACGAGAAACCGGTGAAGGCGGCGAGTGTGGCGAGGTACGGAAGCGAGTCGCGCCAGACGGACGACGCGGACGAGAGCGTGTCGAGATCGCTCTGTTCCGGGTCGCGCATGAGCGGCAGTATACCCGCCGTCCGCACCGCCCGCTCCTAGGCGGCGGATGTAGTCCTCAGCGCGGTGGCGTGGTATAAGGACCAGACCAACACACGTATCCGTCTGCACGGATGACGAACGGGAGGGGGGTGAAGATATGAAGGCCAAGTTGATCGTCGCGATCCTGCTCGCCGCCGTGGCCATGATGGTCTTCGCGACAGTCGCGTACTCCGCGGTCTCGGAGGACACGATCCTCGCGATCCTCGACGACGCGGCCGACAACGGCATGATCGACGGGGACTGGACCGCGGCCGAGGTCAGCGCTGCGCTCGACTACGTGCGCAACGACCCGACGTACCAGCAGTACACCAGGTACGAGGGCATCCTCGAGGACTACCTCGCGGACCTGCAGGCTCCGGGTGAGGAGCCCGGCGAGCTCGCCTTCACCGGGGGTGAGATCCTCATGCTCCTTGGGGCCGGGGCCGGCCTCGCCGGAAGCGGCGCGCTCCTGCGCCGGCGTCGTCCGTAGGCGACCGCCTCATCACACGCTCCAGAACGGGGCGCCCTCACGGGCGCCCTGTTCGTTCTGCGCGGTCAGTCGGGAGGACCGACGACCACGAGCGTCGTCGGCGCCGCCGGGTCGCGTGCCAGTGTCGCCGCCTGCCAGCGCAGATCGCCGGCGAGAGCCAGCGCGGAGCGGCGGGCGACCGGCTGATAGGCGATCGCCGGCGCCGACGGCGCCGCCCAGGCTCCGGTCCCATCCGCGGCCACGTCATACCCCCAGCGGGCGAGTCGCAGGGCAAGCTCGGTCGCGTCGCCGCCCGCGACGGCGACGTCGGTCGCCCGCCGGGCGGCGTAGCTGAACTCGAGACGCGTCCCCACCAGGTCGGGAGCAAGGTACTCCGGCCAGCAGGAACGCGCGAGCACCTCCGCGGCGAGGCGCGCCGTCTCACGGCGCGCCTCGCCTGGGCAGATCCAGCGTCCCAGACGCCGGTGAGGGAGTCGGCGATGTCACGGACTCGATGAACGGCAGGCGGCTCGCCGCCACCGCCGCCTCCACCTCGTCGCCCGCCCAGCCCTCGCCGCCGACGATCACGCCGGGCTGACTGGTCAGCCGCAGCACGTCCGCCATCGCCGCGAGAGGCTCGGCGACGTCGGCGCCGCGCCCATCCCCGGCGGCGTCCGGCGCCAGGACGACGGCGAGCGGGCGCCGTTCGGCGAGGGTAGCGGCGAGCTGCCGCGCCGCCCCCTCCCCGTCCAACGCCACGCTGCGGACGGCGACGGGCAGCGCCCCGTTCGCCCGCAGCGCGACCTCGAGGTCGCGCGCGAACGCGCGCCCCCGGAACGGGTCCAGGGTCACCACGAGCACCTCCGCGACTCGCTCGCGCATCGCGACCTTCGGCTCCACCCGCGGCGCGTCAAGACCGAGGGCGAGCGACAGGCGCAACGGCCCCAGCCGGCTCGCGTCGAGGCGCCACGAACGCGCGGCGCCGCAGCGCTCGACGATCGCCGCCGCCGCGCCGACGGCGACGTCGCGCGCGCCGAGCGCGCTGAACGTCGCCGTCAGCCTCGAGGCCCCACGCAGGTCGAGGCCGGTGTGGACGTCGGCCGACCCAAGGGCGTAGTTGACGACGGCATTGGCGTTCAGCCTCTCGAAGGGCAGAGCGCCGAGACTGCCCTCGAGCGCCGCTCTCTGGAGGCGCAGGGTGGCGACGTCGCGCGCCGGCGCCGAGTACGCGGCCATCGCGGCCTTGAGACCGAGCAGACCCTTGCGCCCGCCGCCCGAGGCGCGCGCCGCCGTGAACAGGCGCAGCAAGGCGCCGCGGTCCAGCGTCACCCAGCCGTCGAACTCGACTCCCAGCACCCAGCCGAGCGCGTCGCTCGCTTCCGCGGCGCCCACGTCGGTGACGAGGCGCCGCAGCGGTGCGTAGCCTCCTTCCGGGACCGCGCACCGCGTCTGCGCGGGCACCAGGGTCGCCGTGAGCGCCGGCGACTCGTGCTCGACATGAAGCCACACGACGGCAGTGCAGCGCGCCGCCGCGGGACCCGCCAGGACGAAGACGGCGAGGTCGTTCGGGGGCTGGGGGGCGAGCGTCACCGGCGCCTCGCTCTCCCCGACCACGCGCCAGGGGCCAGGCGTGGCCAACAGGATCACCACGCCGAGGACGATGAGCGCCGTGAAGAGCAGGCCGGCCCACGGATCGAGCAGGCGGCGCACGGCGCGGCCCCGTCTCACGGCGAGGCCGACACCTCGGGCTGGACCGGGTCGAGCGGCGCGAACGACCTCGCCAGCGCCATCATGAAGTCGGCGGGAAGCTCGTCATCGAGGGTGTTGAGCACCCAGTACAGAGCGTTGCCCCGCCGCCACGCCACCATGTGCAGGCGCGCGCCGCTGTAGAACTGCAAGTACGTCGTCCCGCCGATCGTCTTCCGCGTGGTCGGGTGGGCGATCGCCGGAGGATGGAGCCAACGCGTCACCTGGATGCTGAAGTACCCGGAACGCGGCGTCCGTCCGACAGCCACGGCCGAGGAGGCCTGCCGGCCCTCAGGCGTCTTGATGCGATAGGCGCGGAACTCGTCGTAGGCGAGCCCGGGGGCCCACACGCCCGGCATCTCCAGCTTGAGCGGAGTCTGGGCGTCGAGCGCCCGCCAGCCCGCCTCGTCGTAACGCCCCCGCGTCGTGAGAAGCGGGTTCTCCTCCACCTGCGGTTCGGGGACGTCGATCGTGCCGTCGAAGCTCGAACCGATGACGATCGTGATGCCGTCTGCCTGGCCTGGGGCGCGCGGGAGCACGCGGAGCTCGGCGGGCGCCAGAAGATGCACGAACTGCTGGGCGGTGGTATCCATGCCCTCCGGCGCGTACACCACCGACGCTTCGTAGGCGAACGTGTCGGCATCGCCGACCGCCTCGGCCCGGAAGCCCTGGCCGGCGAGCTGGTCGGCCGCCGCGGCCGCGATACCGGGCACGCCGCTGCCGTTGAGGACGCGGACCGTGTAGGCCCGCTTGGGCATGACGCCGCCCTTCTTGGCCACCGGCGCCTGCGTCGGGTCGGAGAACTCGGCCACCGCATCCTGCACCTCCTCGCTCGAGGCGACCACGTACGAGAGCCCGTCCATCATGCTCATCGACCCCTGCAGCTGCACCGAGTGCACGTTGCTCGTGTCGAGCGTCAGGGCGAGACTGGCGAGCGGCAGCAGGGTCCCCAGCGAGTCGAGGTCCGACGTCGTGTTCTTCGTGATCGACGTGAGCAGCTTGGTGACCCTCTTCCAGTCCTTGTTCCAGCGCCCGGACTGGCGCTGCAGCTCCTTGAGGAAGGTCTGCTGGCGCCGGATGCGCGAGAAGTCGCCGAGCTGATCGTGGCGGAAGCGCACGAAACCGAGCGCGTCATGGCCCCGGAGGAGCTGGTAGCCGGGCTCGAGGTCGATGGGCAGGTAACCAGTGCCCGGTGGGTTGTAGTAGCGCCGGTCGACGGGGTAGTACACGCCGCCGAGGATGGTGACCACGGACCAGAAACCGCCGAAGTCGACCTCGATGAAGTGGTGGATCGGCAGGCCGGTGAGCTGGCCCACCGTCTCGACGACGAGCGCCGCCCCGCCGTACGGGTAGGCGGCGTTCATCTTGTCGTAGCCGCGGCCAGGGATCTCCACGTAGAGGTCGCGCGGGAACGAGAGCATGGTGATGCTCTTGGTCGCCGGGTCGAGGCGCACAAGGACCATCGTGTCGGCTCGCCCCGGGTCGTCGGGGCGCTTGTCGGCGCCGAGAAGCAGGATGTTGACCGCCTTGCCGGGCAACGGCGGCTGCAGCTTCTCGCGGGTCTTCTCGACCGCGACGACGACATCGGCGCTCCGGTCTCCCATCTCGCCCAGCGTCCCGTTGGTCCAGCCCAGCGCGAACCCTGGCGCCGCCAGCGCGATCGTGACGACGACCAGGCCGATCACCTTGAGCGCGAGGTGATGACCGAAAGCGAGGTAGGCGGTGACGGCGGCCGCCACCGCCACGGCAAGCCCCGGGACGCCGACGAGGAGCCACGGAGGCATGTCTCCCGTCGATTCGGCAAGGTCGAGCACCGTCCAGAGGTCCTGCAAGCGGCCGGCGCCCGTAGAGCCAGAAGAGGACGGCGCCGGCGACCAGAGCGGCCCCGACGAGCGACCACAGGAGGACGGAGCGCGAACGGTGTGGTCGTGCCCGCTGTCGGCGCGAGAGCGCGGCGAGCGGTTCGGCAGGCGCGCGCGGCGGAACGCCCGCTCCCGCGGCCGGCGCGACACGCGGCGCCCCCGCGGCTCCGCGCGACTCGCGCCGGACCGGCGCGTCCCGGCCCGCGCGATAGACCGTATATGTTCCGTCGCTGCTCATTGGGACAGTCGGGCGCCGACCCGCGACGCGCCTTTCCCGGCGGGATCCCCGCCGGGCACGATCGTGCGCGTCACGTCGGCGCCCAGAGCGCCGAGCTTGTCGCAGAGGTCTTCGTACCCGCGGTCGACGTGATGGATGCCCCGGACCTCGGTGACGCCGTCCGCGACCAGGCCGGCAGTGACCAGGGCCGCCCCTCCCCGCAGGTCCGGGGCCTCGACGACGCTCCCGGTGAGCGCGCGGGGTCCGGCGACCACGGCGTGATGCCCGCTCGTCGTGATGCCCGCGCCCAGCCGGTTCAGCTCGTCGACGACGACGAAGCGGTTCTCGAACACGTTCTCGGTGACGATGGAGGTGCCGTCGGCGAGCGAGAGCAGGACCATCATCTGGGCCTGCAGATCGGTGGCGAACCCCGGGTGCGGCAACGTGGAGACGTCGACCGGCGTCAGTCCGCCGTCGCGGCGAACGCGGATGCCGCGCTCGTCAGCGTCGACGGCCACGCCCATGAGCGCGAGCTTGCCGAGGAAGAGCTCGAGATGCACGGGATCGAGGCCGTGGACCGTGACGTCGCCGCCACTGGCGGCGCCCATGATCAGGTACGTGCCGGCCTCGATGCGGTCGGCGATCACGGGGTGGTCGACGCCGTGCAGCGGATGCCCGCCCTCGATGCGCACGGCGCTGGTCCCCGCTCCCTCGATCGCGGCGCCCATGCCGCTGAGGAAGTCGCAGAGGTCGACGATCTCGGGCTCGCGGGCGGCGTTCTCGATAACGGTCTCGCCGTCGGCGGCCGTGGCCGCCATGAGCAGGTTCTCGGTCGCTCCCACGCTCGGGTAGTCGAGGGCGACGACGGCGCCGCGCAGGCGGTCGCAGGCGACCTTGATGAACCCGTGCTCGATCTCGATCGTGGCGCCGAGCTTCTCGAGGCCGCGGAGGTGGAAGTCGATGCGCCGCGGCCCGATGTTGCAGCCGCCCGGCATGGCGATCGTCGCCTCACCCAGGCGGGCCACCAGCGGCCCCATGACGATGATGCTCGCGCGCATCGTGCGGACGAGCTCGTACGGTGCGCAGCCGGTGAGCCCCGGACCGGCGGTGACCCGCAATGCGTCGCCGTCCCGGCTGACGTCGGCGCCGAGGGCCGCGAGCATGTCCGTCATGGTCTCGACGTCACTGATGCGCGGGACATGACGGATCGCGCACGGCTCCGCCGTGAGCAGACTGGCCGCCATGAGTTTGAGCGCCGAGTTCTTGGCCCCCGAAAGGACGACGTCGCCGCTGAGACGGCGACCGCCGCGGACCAGGAGGCGCTCCGTGTGTTCGAAGCTCCCGTCCATGAGACAGTCCGCAAGTATAGCGTGCGCGCATGCGCGACGCGTCCGCGGCGCGGGCGGGTGAGCGACGCGCCGGCCCGCTGCCGACCCGCGCCTCAGTCGTCGCGCCGGTGCGCGCCGGCGCCGGCCGAGTGCCTCAGACGCCGCGCCGCGCGACGCGCAGACGGTTCTCCGCGCGCTTGAGCGCCTGCTCGGCGCGGAAGAAGTCGACTTCCGCCCTGGCTCCTGGGTCGCCGCGACTCGCGAGCTGGTCGCGGGCGCGACGGGCGGCCTCTCCGGCCCGGTCGACGTCGATGTGCCCGGCGAGCTCGCCGTGGTCGACCACGACCATGACCTTGTCGAAGAGCACCTCGGCGTAGCCGACCCCCGTGGCGATGTACTCGTAGGCTCCGTCGAGCCGCTTGACGCGCGTCTCGCCGATGCCGAGCAGCGTCACGAGGGGCTGGTGCCGGGCGAGGATGCCCAGCTCTCCCTCGACGCCCGGCAGCACCACCATGGCGACGTCGTCGCGGTACACCTCGCCCTCGGGCGTGACGACCTCGAGATGCAGCGCCGTGTCGGCCATGACGACGGCGCTCAGGCCTTCTCGCCGGCGGCCGCGAGCTGGCGCCCCTGCTCGACGGCCTCCTCGATGCCGCCGACCATGAGGAAGGCCTGCTCGGGGAGCTCGTCGCACTTGCCGTCGGCGATGTCCTTGAAGCCGCGGACCGTGTCGGCGAGCGGGACGTACTTGCCGGGCCGGCCGGTGAACTGCTCGGCCACGTTGAACGGCTGCGAGAGGAAGCGCTCGAGGCGCCGCGCGCGCTGCACCACGACCTTGTCCTCGTCGGAGAGCTCGTCCATGCCGAGGATGGCGATGATGTCCTGCAGGTCCTTGTAGCGCTGCAGGATCTCCTGCACGCGGATCGCGACCTCGTAGTGCTCGTCGCCGACGGCGTCACGCGTCATGATGCGCGAGGTCGAGTCGAGCGGGTCGACCGCCGGGTAGATGCCCTTCTCGGTGATCGCCCGCGAGAGGACCGTCGTCGCGTCGAGGTGGGTGAACGTCGCCGCCGGCGCGGGGTCGGTGAGGTCGTCCGCCGGCACGTAGATCGCCTGCACCGAGGTGACCGAACCGCGTCGCGTACTGGTGATGCGCTCCTGCAGCTCGCCCATCTCATTGGCCAGCGTCGGCTGGTAGCCGACGGCGCTCGGCATGCGCCCGAGAAGAGCCGAGACCTCGGACCCCGCCTGAACGAAGCGGAAGATGTTGTCGATGAAGAGGAGCACGTCCTGGCCGCCCTGCTCGCGGAAGTACTCGGCCACGGTGAGGCCGGCGAGGCCGACGCGCAGGCGGGCGCCCGGGGGCTCGTTCATCTGCCCGTAGACGAGGGCGGTCTTGTCGATGACGCCCGACTCCTTCATCTCGAGCCAAAGGTCGTTGCCCTCGCGCGTGCGCTCGCCCACGCCGCAGAAGACCGAGAGCCCACCGTGCTGGGTGGCGATGTTGTGGATGAGCTCCTGGACGATGACCGTCTTGCCCACGCCGGCGCCGCCGAAGAGGCCGATCTTGCCGCCCTTGACGTACGGGGCGAGGAGGTCGACGACCTTGATGCCCGTCTCGAACACCTCGTCGGTCGGGTCGAGGGCCTCGAAGTCGGGCGCCGGGCGGTGGATCGGCCAGCGCTCGACGTCCTCGATCTCGGCGAGGTGGTCGATCGTCTGGCCCATGACGTTCATGAGCCGGCCGAGCGTCTTCTCGCCCACCGGGACCGTCATGGGCTGTCCCGTGTCCGTGACCACGACGCCACGGGCGAGGCCGTCGGTCGCGTCCATGGCGACGGCGCGCACCTTGTCGTCGCCGAGGTGCTGCTGCACCTCGCAGACCAGTTCGGTGACCTCGCCGTCGCGCTCGAGCGGGACCGTCAGCGCGTTGTAGATCGCCGGCAGCTCTTCCGGGAAATGCGCGTCGATGACGGCCCCGATGACCTGGACCACTGTGCCTGTGTTCATGTCGTCAACTCCGCTCGTCCGTGCGCCGTCCGCGCCGGCGTCGGCCCCTCATCCGAGGGCCTCGGCGCCCGCCACGACCTCGAGGATCTCCTGCGTGATCGCCGCCTGGCGGGCGCGGTTGAGCGCCAGTGTGAGGTCGCCGAGCATCTCCTCGGCGCTCTCGCTCGCATTGCGCATGGCGGTCATGCGCGCCCCCTGCTCGCTGGCGCTCGACTCGAGCAGGGCGCGGTACACGGCGATCTCGACGTAGGCGGGCAGCAGCCGCTCGAAGATCGTCGCCGGGTCGGGCTCGTAGAGGTACGTCACCGGACGCTGTTCGCGGCGCTCGTCGATGACCTCCTCGCGCCGGATGGGCAGGATCGTCACATCCATGAGCTTCTGCTCCATCGGCGACTTGAAGTGGTTGTAGATCAGGCGCACGCGGTCGACGCGCTCGCCGACGAACTCCTCGATGACGCGCTGGGCGATCTGCTGCGCGTGCGTGTACTCGGGGCGGTCGCTGAGACCCTGCCAGGTCTCGTCCAGCTCGAAGCGACGAAAGCGCAGCGTCCCGATGCCCTTCTTGCCGACGGCCATCAGGCGGACGGTCTCGCCGGCCTCGCGCAGGACACGCTCCTCCTCGACCGCTCGACGGATCACGTTGGCGTTGAAAGAACCCGCCAGTCCACGGTCGCCGGTCATGACGACGAGGGCCACGGCGCGCTCCTCGGCGCGCTCGCGCAGAAGCGCGTACTGGAGGGTCTCCTCGGAGTACGTCGCGAGGTCCATCATCATCTCGACCATGTCGATCGCGTACGGGCGCAGCGCCTCGATACGGCCCTGCGCGCGGCGCAGCTTGGCCGCCGCGACCATCTCCATGGCCTTGGTGATCTTGCGCGTGTTCTGGACCGACGCGATGCGCCGGCGGATGTCACGCAGGGTGGCCACCTCAGCCTGCCGCCCCCTTGCCGCCGTCGAACCCCTTGAGGTACTCGCGGATCGCGGTGGCGAGCTGCTCCTCGGTCTCGGCCGAGAGCTCCTTCTCGTCCCTGATGCGAGTCAGGAGCTCGCCGTTGTGCGCCCCCATGTGGTCGCGCAGACCCTGGGCGAACGCCGCGACGCGCTCGAGCGGCAGCTCGTCGACGTAGCCGCGAGCGCCGGCGAACAGCACCGCGACCTGTTCCTCGACCGCCATGGGGTCGAAGCGGCCCTGGTTGAGGATCTCGATCATGCGCGCTCCCCGGGCCAGAGTGCGCTGCGTGGTCTCGTCGAGCTCGGAACCGAACTGCGCGAAGGCCTCCAGCTCCCGGTACTGGGCGAGGTCGATGCGCAGCCGGCCGGCCACCTGCTTCATCGCCTTGATCTGCGCGTAGCCGCCCACGCGGCTGACCGAGATGCCGATGTTGATCGCCGGGCGCACGCCCGAGTAGAAGAGGTCGCTCTGCAGGAAGATCTGCCCGTCGGTGATGGAGATGACGTTGGTCGGGATGTACGCCGAGACGTCGCCGGCCTGGGTCTCGATGACGGGGATGCCTGTGAGTGAGCCGCCGCCGAGCTCGTCGCTGAGCTTCACGGCACGCTCCAGCAGGCGCGAGTGCAGGTAGAAGACGTCTCCCGGGAAGGCCTCGCGGCCGGGCGGGCGCCGCAGCAGCAGCGACATCTGCCGGTACGCGTCGGCGTGCTTTGAGAGATCGTCGTAGAAGGCGGCGGCGTGGCGCCCCGAGTAGCAGAAGTACTCGCCCATCGCCGCTCCGGCGTACGGGGCGAGGAACTTGAGGGGCGCCGACGCCGCCGCCGTCGCGGCGACGACGATCGTGTAGTCCATGGCGCCGTACTCCTCGAGCTTCTGCACGACCTGCATGACGGTCGAGGCCTTCTGCCCGATGGCCACGTAGACGCAGACGACGTCCTTGCCCTTCTGGTTGATGATCGTGTCGACGATGAGCGACGTCTTGCCCGTCTGCCGGTCGCCGATGATCAGCTCGCGCTGGCCGCGCCCGATCGGGATCATGGCGTCGATCGCCTTGATGCCGGTCTGCAGCGGCTCCTTGACGGGCTGGCGGTCGACGACGCCTGGCGCCTTGAACTCGACCGGACGGAAGGCGTCGGTCTCGAGCGGCCCCTTGTCGTCCATCGGTTCGCCGAGCGGATTGACCACGCGGCCGACGAGCGCCTCACCGACAGGCACCTGAAGGATGCGACCGGTGCGCTTGACGAGGTCGCCCTCCTTGATGAGCGTGTCCTCGCCCAGCAGCACGGCGCCGACGTTGTCCTCTTCGAGGTTCAGGGCGAGTCCCGTCACGCCGTGCGGCAGCTCGAGCATCTCCATGGCCATGCAGTTTCGCAGCCCGTAGATGCGTGCGATGCCGTCACCGACCGCGAGCACCGTCCCGACCTCTTCGACCTCGACCTCGGCCCGGTAGTCCTCGATCTGCGACTTGAGGACCGAGGCGATCTCTTCTGGGCGAAGCTTCACTTCGCGTCACCTCTCACTTCTGCTGTGACAAGACGCCGGCGCAACTGGCGGATGCGCGAGCGCAGACTGCCGTCGACGATCACGTCGCCGACGCGGACCACGAGACCGCCGAGGACGCCGGCGTCGACCCGCTTGGTCAACTCCACTCGCCGGCCGGTCGCCGCGGCGACCTTGGCGGTAAGACGCTCCTCGGCGTCTGGACCCAGCTCGACGGCCGAGGTGACCTCGACCTTGACGACCTCGGCCTCGGCCGCCGCCAGCGCCTCGAGCTCGGAGGAGAGCTCGGCGACGACGACGAGTCGGCCCTTCTGCAGCAGAAGCTGCAGTGTGTTGGCGACGAGCGGCTCGGCGTCACGCGTCAGCTCGGCGAGGACGCGTCGCTTGGCGGCCTCGTCGACCTGCGGGTCGGCGAGAACGTGGCGTAGCGGCGCGGAGGCCGCGAGGGCGGCGACGAAGTCGCCCAGCTCGCGGCGCACCGGCCCGACCCTGTCCGCGGCCTGCGCGGCGCTGAACAGAGCTCGCGCGTAGACGCGTGCGACCTGTCCTTCGCTCACCCGTTCGGCTCCGTGCCGATGCGGTCGAAATCCATCTCGGCGAGGGCGGCGTCGATGAGCCGCCGCTGGTCGGCCTCGCTGAGGCTGCTCGCCGCCACCTTCTCGGTGGCGAGCAGCGTGAGCTCGGCGACCTGCGTCTTGAGTTCCTGCAGCGCGGCACGCGTCTCGCGCTCGATCTGCTCGTGCGCCTTCGTCACCACGCGCTCTGCCTGGGCGCGCGACTCGGCGAGGATCTCGGCCTTGGTCGCCTCGCCGGCGTTGCGCGAGCGCTCGAGGATCTCCTCGGCCTCGCCGCGCACCTCGGCGAGCGTCTGCTTGTACTCGTCGAGCAGCCGCTGCGCCTCGGCGCGCGTCTCGTCGGCGGCGTCCATGCTCTCCTGGATGCGCGCACGGCGCTCGTCGATGACGCGCTGCAGCGGCCCGAAGGCGAACTTCCAGAGGATGAGCACAGCTATGCCGAAGGTGACGAAGGTCCAGACCATCAGACCCCACTCGGTGTTCAGCATGCGACTCTCCGTTCCGTCGGGGACACCTCGCGCGCGACCCCGCTCAGGCGACGAAGATGAGGATCAGCGCGACGACGAAGGCGTAGAGCGCCACCGCCTCGGTCACGCCGATGCCGATGAACATGTTGGTGCGGATGTCGCCCGAGACCTCGGGCTGGCGGGCGATGCTCTCGTAGGCCTTGCCCAGCAGCATGCCCAGGCCGATGCCGGGGCCGAGGGCGCCCGACGCCCATGGCGATGCCGGCGCCGAGAAGCTTGGCGGCTTCAGCGTCCATTCAGTGTCCTCCTTGGCTGTGCACGCGAGGTGCGGGTTCCCGGTGTCGTGACGGGCGAGCACTCAGTGCTCCTGGTCCAACGCCCCGCCGATGTACACGGCGGAGAGGATGGCGAAGATGAACGCCTGGATGAAGGCGACGAAGATCTCGAACAGGTAGATGAGCACGGAGCCGCCCTGCAGCAGCAAGGCGGCGAGGTAGTTCTGGAAGATCAGCGCCATGGCGAAGAACACGCCGAGGATGGCGTGACCGGCGAGCATGTTGGCGAAGAGTCGCACGGAGAGCGAGACGAGACGGAAGACCTCGCTCACGGCGTGGATCACGAAGATCAGCTGCTTGAGCACGGGCGGAGCGCTCGGCGGCGCCCAGTTCCTGAAGTAGCGCACGGCGCCGTTCTTGCGGATGCCGGCGTAGTGCGTGAAGACGAACGTGAACAGGGCCAAGCCGAGCGTCACGTAGAGGTTCGCCGTGGCGGCGTAGAAGCCCAGCTGCCAGTGCTCGGCGAACGGCAGAGGGATCAGGCCGATCAGGTTCGACGTGAGGACGAAGAAGAAGGCGCCGGCGATGTACGGGAACCACGTCGCCTGGCCGCTCTTCATGACCGAACCGACGATGCCGTCGCGGGCGAGCTCGTAGAGCGACTCGATGGCGAACTGGAAGCGCGACGGCGTGGGCTTGATCGTGCGCGACAGGACGATCGCCACCACGATGAGGACAGCGGCGGCGATCCACAGATAGACGACGGCCTTCGTGATCGAGAGGTCCACGGGGCCGAGCTTGGGCAGCTCGACGATGGGGTGCAGATCGAACTCGGCCGCGACCGAGTGCTCCTCCTTTTCGCCACCGGGGATGATGGCCAGGGCGACGAGCGCCGCCGCGCCGAGGACGAGCCACAGGGAGAGCAGGGCCTTCTTCACTGGGGGCGCGCCTCTCGGCGGGTCGCCGGCTCGCCGGCGAACAGGAACAGCCGCAGCGCGCCGTACACGGTGAACGCGGCGAGGAAGCTAAGCGCGGTGGTGGCGAAGGCATCGCGGTCGAGCACGCCCACGACGATGAGGATGCCGAGCACGGCGGCCAGACGCAGCATCATGCCGCCGAGAGCGACCGCGACCGCCCCGTTGAAGCTCGAGACGCGGGCACGGCGCCAGCCGAGGTACTCGAGACCCCACATGAGCAGCGCCAGGCCGGCGCCGAGCGCGGCGGCCCAGACGGGGTTCCCCGTGGCCGCCGCCACGGCGACGCAGACGGCCACCATTCCGCACAGCGCGAGAGGCGTGATCAGCTGCCTGCTCATCTCCCCTTCTTCCCCCCGAAGCGGCCTATCGCGGCTTCGTCTCGAGGTAGACCGCGTAGAGCGCCAGGGCGAACCCGACGAACACACCGATGGCCGTGCAGAGCGGGAACTGGTCGATGACCCAGTCGACGGCCGCACCCACGGCCCCGCCCGTGACCACGCCTCCCAGGATCAGGAAGGCCACGGACTCCCCGGACGGAGACGGCCGCCGACCCTCGTCCTCCGCACTGCCCGGTCGATGTGGCGTCACACTATAACCGCCGCGTCGAAGCAAGGCAACGCGCGCGTGGTGAAAACCCCCGGGCTCCGGCGCGCCAGAACGCTCATGACCCGCCTGCGCCGACGGCAGCGGACCCGTTGGAGGCGTCGGGGGAGGCGGGTCCGCGACCCGATCGGTACCGGCTCAGGAGTCGTGCCATGTACGCGGTCGCGACCGCGGCGGAGGCTCCCAGCACGATCGTCGCCCAGGTGGAGTCCTGCTGCATGGCGATGGCGAGGCCGTTGAGCAGGACACACCACGTGTAGAGCACGAGGACGCTCTTGCGCTGCGAGAAGCCGTGCACGAGGACGAGATCGTGGTGCACGTGGTCGGCCCCTGCGGCGTAGAAAGGGACCCCGCGCCTCCACCGCCGCCACACGATGAGGAAGAGGTCGATGAACGGCACGCCCAGGACCAGCAGGGGCAGCAGCAGGGCGACGGCGGCGGTGCCCTTCATCACGCTCTGCACGCTGATCGCACCGAGCACGAAGCCGAGCAGCATCGATCCGGCGTCGCCCATGAAGATGCTCGCCGGGTGGAAGTTGAAGCGCAGAAAGGCGAACGTCGCCCCCGCCAGGACAGCGGCGAGGATGCCGAGGCCGGAGAAGCCTGTCGAGATCGAGATCACGGCGAAGGTGACGGCGGCGATGCCGCACACGCCGGCGGCGAGCCCGTCAAGACCGTCGATGAAGTTGACCATGTTGATGACCGCCGCCATCCAGAGCACGGTCACGAGCAGCGAGAACACGCCCGGGAACTGGATGAACTCGTCGACGAACGGCACCGCCACGCGCGTGATGCGCACCTCGAAGTACAGCGCGACGGCGATCGCGAGAAGCTGCCCGGTGAACTTGATGATGGGCTCGAGCTCGAACAGGTCGTCGAACAGCCCGACGGCGACGACGATGGTGGCGCCGGCGATGATCCCCCAGACCGGACGCGTGATGTGCACGAGGAGCAGCACAGGGACCAGCCACGCGACGTAGAGACCAAGCCCGCCGAGGAGCGGCGTCGCCTGCCGGTGCATGCGCCGCTCCTCCGAGGGGTGGTCGACGACGCCGGCGCGCCGCGCCAGCCTCCCCATGAGCGGCGTCGCAAGCAGGACGATGGCGGCGGCGAGCACGAAGCCCAGCACGGCCGTGCGCGAGGAGCTCGAGAGGCTGATCAGCCCGTCGATGGCAGGTCCTCCTTGATGAGCGTGACCCCGGCCTCGGCGAGCATGTCGCGCGAGAGCTCGTCCGGGTAGCCCTCGAGGTAGTGGATCTCCCTGACGCCGCAGTTGATCAGCATCTTGGCGCAGAGGATGCACGGGTGCAGCGTGGCGTAGAGCGTAGCGCCCTCGATGGCGACCCCGTGCACGGCCGCCTGGATGATCGCGTTCTGCTCGGCGTGGATGGCGCGGCACAGCTCCTGGCGCTCGCCTGACGGGATGCCGAGCTGCTCGCGCAGGCAGCCGATGTCGAGACAATGGGCGGTGCCGCGCGGCGCGCCGTTGTAGCCGGTGGCCAGCAGGCGCTTGTCGCGCACGAGGACGGCGCCGACCTGCCGCCGCAGGCACGTCGAGCGCGTCGCCGCCTGGCGGGCGAGCTGCAGGAAGTACTCGTCCCAGCTCGGCCGCCGCGACGGCGACGCCTTGCCTGCCGCGGCGCTGTCGCGTGGCTCGCTCACAGGAGCTCGTTGAGCTCGGGGTCGAGGTGGTAGAGGGGCTCGCGCCGCCACTCGCGGCCGACGGGGCTCACGCGCCGTCACCCTCCTCGTCGATACGCTCGACGCGGGGCTCGTGGCGACCGCCCTCGAACGGGGTCGCCATCCAGACCTCGGTGATCGCCCACGCCTCGTCCTCCGAGAGCAGACGACCCGCGAGGCAGAGGACGTTGGCGTCATTGTGCCGCCGCGACATCTCGGCGAGGTGCGGCGTCGTGCAGTCGGCGGCACGCACGCCGCGGTGCCGGTTGGCGGCCATGCACATGCCGATCCCCGTGCCGCAGACGAGCAGGCCGCGCTCGGCGGTCCCGCCGGCGACGGCGGCGGCGACGAGGTGGGCGTAGTCGGGGTAGTCGACCGACGTCTCGGCGTCGTCGGTCCCCATGTCGACGACCTGGTGGCCCTGGGCGCGCAGGCGGCGGACCATGGCCTGCTTGACGGCGTACCCGGCGTGATCGGCGCCGGCAACGATCCTCACGGCAGCGTCCCCTCGTTCGGTGGTCGGAGGGTGCGGACGCGCCCGGCCGGGAGGCCAGGCCGCTCCGCACCAAGGTCGTGATTGTACCAGTCTGGCGCCGGCGCCCGACGACCCGCCGGCGTCAGAGCGGGGGCAGGTCGTCGCGGCGGCGCGTGAGGCGCTCTTCGATCTCGGCCGGCCCCCAGTCCCCCCCGCGCAGGACGCGCCAGCGGCCCGTCTCCTCGTAGCGGCTCAAGTCGACGACCGTCGAGGCGACGCCCCCCGCGGGCCCTCCATCGAGCGCCAGGTCGCAGGCCGCGAGCACGCCGGGATCGACGGCGTCGAGGGTCGCCGGCGCCGGCGCGCCGCTCGGGTTGGCACTCGAGGCGACGAGGGGGAACGGCAGCGTCTCGAGCAGGCGCGCCGGCGCCGGCCAGCGCGGTACGCGCAAGCCAAGCGTGGGCACCCGGACGCTTCTGGTCCTCCCGAGGCCGCGCTTCTCGTCGTGGACGACCTCGCCCGGCGGCGGGCAGCTGAAGCCCTCCGGGTACGGCACGACCAGCGTGACCGGCCCGGGCAGCAGGCGCAGACAGGCGTCGGTCGTGCGCCGGCCCAGGGGCACGGCGGCGAGCAGCAGCTCGCGGTTCGGGAAGATCACCTGCAGGGGCTTCTCGGGATCCCTGCCCTTGACGGCGACGATCGCCGCGACCGTCGCCGGCGACAGCGCACCGCCGATGCCGTACACGGTGTCGGTCGGAAAGCAGACGAGGCGCGCGACGGCGAGCCGCAGCGGCAGCGCGCTCGCGGCGGCCATGTCGAGGGCCGTCAGATCGACGCGCTCGGCGCTCATCGGCGCACCGGGATGCCTCTGCCGGCCAGGTAGTCCTTGACGGCGCGGACCGAGTACGTCCCGAAGTGGAAGATCGACGCCGCGAGTACCGCGTCCGCCTCACCTTCGACCAGACCCTCGGCCAGGTGCTCGAGCGTGCCGACGCCGCCGGAGGCGATCACCGGCACGTCGACGGCCTGGGCGACGGCGCGCGTGAGCTCGAGGTCGTAGCCGTCCAGGGTCCCATCGCGGTCCATGCTCGTGAGCATGAACTCGCCGGCGCCGAGCTCGGCGGCGCGCGTGGCCCACTCGAGGGCGTCGATCCCGGTCGGGGTGCGCCCTCCGTGCAGGTACACCTCCCAGCGCGGGGACTCCTCCTTCCCCTCGCCGGCCGCGACGCGCTTCGCGTCGATCGCCACGACGATGCACTGCGAGCCGAAGCGCTCGGCGCAGCGGCGCACGAGACCGGGGTCCTCCACGGCGGCCGTGTTCATCGTGACCTTGTCGGCGCCCGCCGCGAGGATCGCGCGCACGTCGTCCTCGCTCGCCAGGCCCCCGCCGATCGTGAACGGGATGAAGACCTGCCCGGCGCAGCGCGCCGCGAGGTCGACGATGATGTCGCGGCGCTCGTGCGAGGCGGTGATGTCGAGAAAGACGATCTCGTCGGCGCCCTCGGCGTCGTAGAAGGCCGCCAGCTCGACAGGGTCGCCGGCGTCGCGGAAGTCGACGAAATTGACGCCCTTGACGACCCGTCCGTCGCGGACGTCGAGACAGGGGATGACGCGCTTGCGCAGCACGGGGACCGGCCCGGCGTCAGCCGCGGACGGCGGCCATGGCGTCGGCGAGCGTGAACGCCCGCTCGTAGAGCGCCCGGCCGACGATGACGCCGACGATGTTCGACGCCTTGATCCGCGCCAGCCGACGGAGGTCGTCGAGAAGCGCGACGCCGCCCGAGCAGACGAGCTCGAGCGAGGTCATCTCGGCGAGGTCGCGCAGGCTGATGAGGTTCGGCCCGCCGAGCATGCCGTCGCGTGCCGTGTCGGTGTAGACGACGCGCTTGACGCCGTGCTCCTCGAGGATGCGCACGAAGCGCACCGCGCTCATCTGCGTGCGCTGCTGCCAGCCATGGGTCGCGACCATGCCTTCGGTGCAGTCCATGCCGACCACGAGGCGGTCGCCGAGCCAGTTGACGGCGTCGGCGAGGAGCTCCTGGGCGGTGATCGCCGCGGTGCCCATGACGACCCAGTGCACGCCCAGACCGGCGACGATCGCCAGGCTCTTGTCGGAGCGGATGCCGCCGCCGTACTGGATCGGGATGTCGACGGCGTGGACGATCTGCTCGAGTATCTCGACGTTGACCAGCTCGCCGGTCCGCGCCGCGTCGAGATCGACGACGTGCAGGGCCTCGGCGCCCTCGGCCTGCCAGTGCCGCGCCAGGGCCACGGGATCGTCGGCGAACACGGTGACGTCGTCGAAGTCGCCGCGCCGCAGGCGCACCGCCTTGCCGTCCTTGATGTCGATCGCCGGGAAGACGATCATCGGCAGCTCTCCTCTGGGAACGATCGCCCTTGCCGGGCGTCTGCCTCTCCGGTGGGCGTTCGCCGGTCGCCGCGCTCATCCTGCGCGCGGGCGACGAAGTTGGCCAGCAGGGAAAGGCCTGTACCGGAACTCTTCTCCGGATGGAACTGTACCGCCCAGACGTTGTCGCGCGCCACCGCCGCGACGACCGGACCGCCGTAGTCGGTGACCGCGGCGACACAGCCGGCGTCGGACGGCCGCGCCGCGTAGGAGTGGACGAAGTAGAACGGCGGCGGGGGCGGGCAGGCCGCGGGCCATGCCCTCCCCCGCCGCCGTCCACGTCGAGGTCGTTCCAGCCGATGTGCGGCACCTTGAGGTCGGTCTCGAGCCGCTCGACGGTGCCGCCGAACACGCCGAGCCCCTGCCAGCGGCCGCCCTCCCCGCTGCTCTCGAAGAGGAGCTGGAGGCCCAGACAGACGCCGAGGAAGGGCACGCCGGCGGCGATGCGCTCGAGGACGGCGGCGCCGAGGCCCGTCGCCTCGAGCCGGGCCGCGGCATCGCGAAAGGCGCCGACGCCCGGCAGGACGACGGCGTCGGCGCGTCCGAGGCCGGCCGTGGCGTCGACGAGGCGCACCTCGCCACCGGCGCGCTCGAGCGCCTTGGCCACACTCGCGAGGTTGCCCATGCCGTAGTCGATGACGGCGACCGCGGGTCGCCCACCGGTCGGCCGCGCCGGCGTCACCTCGGCCTCCCCGGGAGCTTCAGAGCGTCCCCTTGGTCGAGGGCACCTCGTCGTCCCGGCCGTGGCGCGCGCAGGCCTCCGCCAGCGCGCGCGCCACACCCTTGAACACGGCCTCGACGATGTGGTGGGTGTCGCTGCCGGCCAGCAGGCGCACGTGCAGGGTCATGCCGGCATGCGTGGCGAGCGAGCGGAAGAAGTGCGGCGCGAGCTCGGCCTCGAAGCTGCCCAACCGCACCCCCGCGAGCTGCAGGTCGTGAGCGAAGAACGGACGGCCCGACAGGTCGAGCGCGACCATGGCGAGCGCCTCGTCCATCGGCAGAAGACACGAGCCGTAGCGCCAGATCCCGCGCTTGTCGCCGAGCGCCTCGCGCAGCGCCTGACCCAGCGCGAGCCCGACGTCCTCCACCGTGTGGTGGCCGTCGACGTCGAGGTCGCCGCTCGCCTTCAGGCGCAGGTCGAAGCGGCTGTGATAGGCGAAGAGCTCGAGCATGTGGTCGAAGAACCCGATGCCCGTCCCCACCTCGGCGACGCCGGAGCCGTCCAGGTCGAGGGTGAGGGCGATGTCGGTCTCGTTGGTGGTGCGGTGCACCTCTGCGCGGCGTGCGGGCATGCGCTCCTCCTCGGGGAGGCCCGAGTTGTACCACAGGCTCACGCCTGGGGAAAGGCCGAGCGGCGCGGCGGTCCGTCACCGTCCGGCGCGACGGTCAGCGATGCTCGAGCAGGGCGCGCAGGCGGGCGAGCAGCGCGGCGATCTCCGCACCGCGCAGCGAGCGCGCCGCGCGCCCCGCCACGAGGCGCGCCCCGCAGCGCGCGACCGTCTCGCGCTGGACGAGATCCGGCAGCGACGCGGCGCCGATGACGGTGTCGAGCTCGACGACGCCGTCGGCGAGTCCAAGGGAGACGGCCAGCGTCGCCGCCGTGGTGAGCCGCACCGGTTGCACCTGCAACCCCCCGGCGGCGAAGTGCCGCGCCGTCAGGCGCGGGAAGCGCGTCGCGACGCGCAGCCGGCCGCGCCGGTCGTCGCGGACGCCGTCCGCGACGGCGAAGAGGAGCCGCGCCGGGGCGACGCGCAGGTCGAGCAGCTCGAAGACGTCGGGCTCGTGCTCGAGCAGCAGTTCCTTGCCGACGACGGCCAGGTCGAGCACCCCGCTCTCGCAGAAGCCGAGCAGGTCGGCCCCCGGGGCACGCACCCAGGTGACGTCGCCGGCGTCCACGACGCCGGGCTGATGCTGCAGGCCGCGGAGCGCCGCCACGGGGAGCCCCGCCGCCGCGAGCAGCCCAAGGATCGCCTCGAGCTGAGGTTGCGGCTCGAGACCGACGCGAAGCGTCATGCGAGCCCCAGGGCGCGCAGGATCTCGCGCCACGACCCGTCGGCCTTGCGGCCGTCGGCGAGCTCGAGCAGGTAGCGGCCGCCCTCGCGGCGCAGGGACGGCGCGGGAGGCGCCGCGTCGTCCGGCAGCGCCGCCACCGCGAGGCCGGCGCGACGCAGCTCCGCCACTCGCGCCGGCTCCTCGAACCCGCCGGCGAACGCGAGCGGCGCCGTCTCGGCGGCCGGCAGACGCCCAGCTTCGTCGAGGGCGTCCCGCAGCCGGTCCAGGGCGATGGCGAAGCCGACCCCCGGCACCTCCCACTCGAAGCGCGCCGGGAGCTCGTCGTAGCGACCGCCCGAAGCGACCGGCAACCCGACACCCGGCGCCCAGGCTTCGAAGATCACGCCCGTGTAGTAGTCCAGGTCCTGGAAGAGGCCGAAGTCGAAGGTGACGGCGTCCTCGTAGCCCGCCTCGGCCACCAGGTCGCGCACCTTCACGAGGCGCTGGATGGCGGCCTCCATCGCCGGCGTCGTCGCGAGCTTGCGCGCCTGGGCGAGGCTGTCGCGCGTGCCGCCCAGAGCCAGCGTCGCCTGCAGCGCCTTGAGCGCCTCGTCGCCGTCGGAGGCGTTGGACACGATCGTCTCGAGCAGCGGGTAGTCGCGGTCGGCCAGAGCTTCGAGCAGCGCCTCGCTGTCGTCGGCCTCGAGCCCGAGCGTGTCGACGAGGGCGGTCGGGAAGGCCATCGTGTTCAGCGTCACGCTGTACTCGGGGAGCCCGCACGACTCGAGGGCGTCGCAGAGCAGGGCGACGCACTCGGCGTCGGCCTCTGCCGTCGCCTCGCCGAGCAGCTCGACGCCGGCCTGGAGGAACTCGCCGTCCTGGCTGCGCTGCGGCGCCCACGGGCGGAACGACCCGCCGACGTAGAAGAGGCGCAGGGGCAGCGGCTTGTCGCGGTAGCGGGCGGCGGCGAGCCGCGCCACGGGCACCGTCATGTCGGTGCGCAGCATGAGCTCCCGGCCCTGGTCGTCGAACAGCCGGTACCCGCCGCCCAGGGTGTCGTCGGCGGCGAGCTCCAGGGTCTCGGCGAACTCCAGGGTCGGGGTGCGGACCTCGCCGTAGCCGTAGGCGGCGAAGCGCGCCCGCAGGACGGCCTCGACGGCGTGCAGCTCGGCGGCCTCGCCGGGCAGGACGTCGCGCATGCCTTCGGGGATCATGGCCCCTCCATCGTCGGGTGACCGGCGGGCGCCCTCAGACGCCCGCCTGGACGCTGCTCTCGCCGAGCAGCGCCTTGAGCTCGGCGTACAGGCCGGCGGCCGGGTCGACGCGCAGCCCGTCGCCGACGCGGAGGCGGGTGAGCCGCCCGTCGGCGACCATGTGCAGGATGACAGGCACCTTGCCGGGGAAGTCGGCCAGGACACGCTTGAGGTCGTCGATGCACCGTGGGCTGGACGGTCCCGGCGTCGATCGTGAGCGTGAGCGGCCGGAACTCGCTGACGCCGCCGAACGGCACCACCTCGAGGGCGACGAGCTTGACCTCGTCCTCGGTCCGCCGGTCGAGGCGTCCTTTGACCTTGACGATGGAGTCCTCGACGAGCAGGTCGCGGTACTGCTCGTAGGTGCTCGCCCAGGCGATGCACTCGCAGCTGCCGTCGACGTCCTCGAGGCGAAAGACGAGCCACACGCCGCCCTGCTTGTTCACCTTGCGCTGAACGCCGGTGACGATGCCGCCGGTCCACAGGATCACCTCGCCGGCCGTCTCGTCGAGCGCGCCGACGGGGACGTCGACCTCGGCGCGGAGCTGCTCGCGCAGCCCCTGGAGAGGGTGCGAGGACACGTAGAGGCCGAGCGCCTCCTTCTCGAAGCGCAGCCGCGTCGCCTGGTCGTACTCGCGCCCCGATACGGTCGGCGTCTGCGCCGCGTGCTCGTCCGGGGCGAGATCGAAGAGGCCACCCTGGCCCTGGTCGCGGTCCCTGCGCCGGCGCTCCCCGTCGGCCATCGCCGCCGGAAGCGCCTCGAGCATGCCGCGGCGCGGATCGCCGGTCGAGTCGAAGGCGCCGCTCTTGACGAGCGCCTCGAGGACGCGCTTGTTGACGAGCTGCGAGTCGACCCGGGCGCAGAAGTCGTACACCGAGGCGAACGGGCCGCCCGCGTCGCGGGCGGCGACGATCGCCTCGATCGCGCCGACACCGACGCCCTTCACGGCGTTGAGGCCGAAGCGGATCTTGCCCTCGACCACGGTGAAGCCGACGTCGCTCTCGTTGACGTCCGGGGGCAGGACCTCGATGCCCAGCTCGTGGCACTGGTTGACGTAGAAGGGGACCTTGTCCTTGGTGTTCATGACACTCGAGATGAGCGCCGCCATGTACTCGACCGGGTAGTTCGCCTTGAGCCAGGCGGTGCGGTAGCTGATCAGCGCGTAGCAGGCGGCGTGGCTCTTGTTGAACGAGTAGTCGCCGGTGGCCTCGAAGTTGGCCCACAGCTTCTGGGCGATGCCGCCGGGCACGCCGCTCGCCGCGAGCCCGTGCATCATCGGCTCCTTCAGCGAGCCCATGAGCTGCTTGTCCTTCTTGCTGATCGCCTTGCGCAGGTCGTCGGCCTGGGCCGGCGTGAACCCCGCCACCCGGCGGGCGATGGCCATGTACTGCTCCTGGTAGATGGTCACGCCGTGGGTGGGCTCGAGGATCGGGCGCAGGGACTCGTGATCGTAGATGACGGAGGCCGGGTCCCGCTTGTTGCGGGCGTAGGCCGGGATGTACTGCATGGGACCCGGCCGGTACAGGGCGACGATGGCGATGAGGTCCTCGAACTGCGTCGGGCGGACGTCGCGCAGCGCCTCGCGCATGCCGGCGCTCTCGAACTGGAAGACGCCGGTGGAGTCGCCGCGGGCGAGCATCTGGTAGGTCTTCGCGTCGTCGAGCGGCAGCTGGTCGATCTCGATGCAGACCCCATGGGTCCTCTCGATGATCGCCAGCGCGGCCTCGATCACGTCGAGGTTGCGCAGGCCGAGGAAGTCCATCTTGAGCAGACCGAGCCTGGCGACGTCGTCCATGCTGAACTGAGTGACGATCTCGGCGTCGCCCTTCTGCTGCAGAGGGACGTACTCGGTGAGCGGCTTGTCGCTGATGACCACCGCGGCGGCGTGGATGGAATCGTTGCGGATGAGGCCCTCGAGGCTCATCGCCAGGTCGACGACCGCCTTGACCTGGGCGTCGGCGTCGTAGGCCTGGCGAAGCTCGCCGCCCGGGAGCATGGCCTGCTCGAAGGTCGCCGGCGGCGCCTGCTCGGGGATCATCTTGGCGATCTTGTCGCCGACGGCGTAGGGCAGGCCCATCACCCGGGCCGCGTCCCGCGTCGCGGCCCGCGCCGCCATGGTGCCGAAGGTGATGATCTGGGCGACGTGGTCGCGGCCGTACTTGCGCGCCACGTAATCGATGACCTCCTCGCGGCGCGCCACCGAGAAGTCGGTGTCGACGTCCGGCATGCTCTTGCGCCCCGGGTTGAGGAAGCGCTCGAAGAGGAGGTCGTACTTGAGCGGGTCGATGTCGGTGATGGCGAGGGCGTAGCTGACGATCGAGCCGGCGGCCGAGCCGCGCCCGGGGCCCACGGCGATGCCGCTGTCCTTGGCGAACTTGACGAAGTCCCAGACGATGAGGAAGTAGGCGTCGAAGCCCATGTCGCCGATGACGCCGAGCTCGTAGTCGAGGCGCTCGCGCACCTCCTGACCGGGCTCGGCCCCGTAGCGCCGCACGATGCCCCGCTCGCAGAGCTCGCGCAGGTACGACGCCTCGGTCTGGCCCTCGGGCACGGGGTAGTGCGGCAGCAGGTAGCCGCCGAACTCGAGGGTGACGTCGCAGCGCTCGGCGATCTCGAGGGTGGCGTCACAGGCCTCGGGGTAGTCGCGGAACCGGTCGCGCATCTCCTCGGCCGACTTGAGGTAGAACTCGTCGCTGCCGTAGCGCATGCGGTCCTCGTCGCCGAGGTTGCTCTGCGTCTGGATGCAGAGCAGGGCGTCGTGGGCGTAGGCGTCCTCGTGACGCAGGTAGTGGACGTCGTTGGTGGCCACGGTCTTGAGCCCGAGCCGCTGCGCGAGCGCCGCCTGCAGCGGCAGCAGCTCGCGCTGCTCGGGCAGCCCGGCGTCCTGGAGCTCGACGTAGACGTTCTCGGCGCCGAAGAGGTCGGCGAGGCGGCGGACCTCGTCCTCGGCCGCGTCGGCGTTGCCCTCGCGCAGCAGCAGCGAGGCGCGGCCGCTCATGCAGCCCGTGAGGCAGATGAGTCCGTCCTTGTGCGCGGCCAGCAGGTCCCAGTCGGCGCGCGGCTTGTAGTAGTAGCCCTCGAGGTAGGCGCGCGTCGAGAGCTTGACGAGGTTGCGGTAGCCTTCGAGGTCGCGCGCGAGGAGCGTCAAGTGGGCGAAGCGCTCCTTGACGCCGCCGCGCGCGCGCCGGTCGCCCGCCACGTACAGCTCGATGCCGATGATGGGCTTGATACCCGCCTTGACCGCGGCCGTGTAGAACTGGACGGCGCCGGCGAGCGTCCCGTGATCGGTGACCGCGACCGCCGGCATGCCGAGCTCCTGGGCGCGGGCGACGAGGGCGGGGATGCGGCAGGCTCCGTCCAGCAGCGAGAACTCGCTGTGGACGTGGAGATGCACGAACTGGGAGGCCATCGACGGTCCTCGATTCTACCACGGTGGCCGGTGAGGGCCGCCGTCACCGGACGCCGTCCCGACGGCGATCAGGCGACCGGGCTGTCGAGCCGGCCGACTCCCCCGACGACGATGCTCACCGTCTGACCCGGCCGGATGGGCCCGATGCCGGGCGGGGTGCCGGTCAGCAGCACGTCGCCGGGCTCGAGGGTCATGATGCCGCTGACGAACGCGAGCAGCTCGAGCGGCGAGACGATCATGTCGCCGACGTGGCCGTGCTGGACCTCGGCGCCGTCGAGCAGCGCGCTCACGCGCGCCTCCGCCGACGGCGCCTCGGCCACGACCCACGGCCCGAGCGGGCAGAACGTGTCGAAGCTCTTGGCTCGGGTCCACTGGCCGTCGAGCTGCTGCAGGTCGCGGGCCGTGACGTCGTTGCCGCAGGTGTAGCCGGCCACGCACGCCGCGGCTTCGGCCGGCGCGACGTCCTTGCAGCGCCGGCCCACGACGAGGGCGAGCTCGGCCTCGTAGTCGACGCGCATCGAGCGGGCGGGGCAGACGATGGCTTCACCCGGCCCGATCACCGACGTCGCCGGCTTGAGAAAGAGGATCGGCTCGGCGGCGGTCTCCATGCTCAGCTCGTCGGCGTGGGCGCGATAGTTGAGCCCGACGGCGACGACCTTCGTGGGGACGACCGGGGCGAGCAGACGAAGGTCGGCGAGCCCTGCCTCTCCCGTCACGCGGACGCCCTCGCTCGTACGCCGGCCGGTCGAGCACCTCGACCGCGGCGCCGGTCGAGCGCCAGCAGCGCGCCTCGCCCTCGACCAGGGCGCGGCCGAAGGCGCCGGCCGGCGGCCGCCCCACGGCGTCCGCCGTCACTCCTCTTCCCTCGGGGCCGCGCAGCATCCCGTACTCGATCGAGTCGACCAGGGCCTCCCAGCTCGCCTCGATGATGTTCTCCGAGACGCCGATGCTGCCCCAGCTGCGCTCGCCGTCGCTCGCGTCCAGAAGGACGCGGGTCACGGCGCCCGTGCCCTTGGCCTCGTCGAGAATGCGCACCTTGTAGTTGACGAGCTCGATGTCGGCGAGGTGCGGGTGCGTGCGCACGATCGCCTGGCGCAGCGCGGAGTCGAGCGCGTTGACGGGGCCGTTCCCCTCGGCGGTGCTGATGAGCCGCTCCCCGCCGACGTGGATCTTGATCGTCGCCTCGCAGACCGCCCTGCCGTCCTCGCGTTTCTCGACCATCACGCGGAAGCTCTCGAGGCGGAAGAGCGGCTCGTGCGGGGCCATCGCGTCGCGAAGCAGGAGGTCGAACGAGGCGTCCGCGGCCTCGTAGTGGTAGCCGCGGTGCTCGCGTTCCTTGAGGCTGCTCAGCACGGCGGCGACACGCTCGTCGTCGCCCGAGAGCTGCAGGCCGATCTCCTGCGCCTTGCGCAAGACGGCGCCCTTGCCGGAGAGCTCCGAGATCAGGACCCGCTGCTCGTTGCCGACGCGCGCGGGATCGACGTGCTCGAAGGTCTGCGGGGCCTGCTCGACGGCGGCGACGTGCAGACCCCCCTTGTGCGCGAAGGCGGAGCGCCCGACGTACGGGGCGTGCGCGCCGAGGGCGACGTTGGCCAGCTCGGCGACGAAGTGCGCCGTCTCGGTGAGGCGCTCGAGCTGCGCGTCACCCAGCACACGGTGCCCCATCTTCAGCTGCAGGGCGGGGATGATCGAGACCAGGTTCGCGTTACCGCAGCGCTCGCCGTAGCCGTTCATGGTGCCCTGCACGTGGCGCGCGCCGGCAGCCACGGCGACGAGGCTGCCGGCCACGGCACAGTCGCTGTCGTTGTGGATGTGGACGCCGACCGTGCGTCGTCGACCTTGCCGGCGACGTCGCGGACGACGGCTTCGACGAACGACGGCAGCGAGGCGCCGTTGGTGTCGCAGAGGCAGACGACGCCCGCGCCCGCCTCGGCGGCGGCGCGGACGCACGCCACCGCGTACGCGGCGTCGTCACGATAGGCGTCGAAGAAGTGCTCCGCGTCGTAGACGACCTTCTTGCCCTCGCCGACGAGAAAGCCGACCGAGTCGGCGATCATGCGCAGGTTCTCGTCGCGGCTGACGCGCAGCACCTTGGTCAGGTGAAGGCCCCAGGTCTTGCCGACGATGCACACCGTGGGGGTGAAGACCTCGGCGAGGACGCGCAGGTTGGCGTCGTCGGCGGCCTTGGCCGCCTTGCGCCTCGTCATGCCGAAGGCGACGAGCTCGGCGTGCTCGAGCCGCTCGCGCTCCATGCGGGCGAAGAACGCCGCCTCCTTGGGGTTGGAGGCGGGAAAGCCGCCCTCGATGAACTGCAGGCCGAGCTCGTCGAGCTTGAGGGCGATGCGGACCTTCTCGTCGACCGAGACCGACATGCCCTCCTGCTGCATGCCGTCGCGCAGGGTCGTGTCGTAGACCTGCACGGGACGTTCCGTCGTGTTCGCCGCGGTGGCCATGCTGCGCCTCGCTCCCCTCCCTGTCGTCAGCCCCCGACGTGGTCGAGGAAGTGCGCGAACGTCGCGTCGCGACCTTCGACGATGTCGCGGTAGCGCCGCTGGATGCGCCGCGTCACCGGTCCCGGCTCGCCGATCGCGTGGTCGTCGACCTCGCGGATGGGCACGATCTCCGCCGCCGTGCCGGTGAAGAAGAGCTCGTCGGCGATCACGAGGTCGCTGCGCGCGAGCGTGCGCTCGCGCGCCTCGATGCCCTCGTCGGCGGCGATCCGCATGACGGTGTCGCGGGTGATGCCCTCGAGCACGCCGTCGACCGGGAAGGGCGTGTACAGGACGCCGTCGCGGACGAGGAAGAGGTTCTCGCCCGAGCCTTCGCAGACGTGCCCGGCGGCGTCGAGCATGATCGCCTCGTCGTAGCCCGCGTTCGTGACCTCGACCTTGGCGAGGATGCTGTTGAGGTACTGGCCGGTGGCCTTCGCGGCGCGCGCGAGCTGCGTGTGCCCGAGCGCCTGGATGCTCGACACCTTGGCGCGGATGCCGTGCCTGATGCCCTCGTCGCCGAGGTAGGCGCCCCAGGGCCAGACGGCGATGACGGCGTCGACCGGGGCGTGCAGCGGGTACAGGCCCATCTCGCCGTAGCCGCGGTACGACGAGCGGGCGGATGTAGCAGGCCTCGAGGCCGTTGGCCTTGATGACGTCGCGGGTAGCCTGGGCGAGCTCGGCCACCGTGTACGGCAGCTCCATGTAGTAGAGCTTGGCCGAGCGGCGCAGGCGCTCGAGGTGCTCGGTGAGGCGAAAGACCGCGGCGCCGCGCTCGGTCTTGTAGGCGCGGATGCCCTCGAAGACGCCGGACCCGTAGTGCAGCGCGTGCGTGAGGACGTGGGTCTTCGCCTCGTTCCAGGGCACGAGCTTGCCGTTCATCCAGATCTTGTCGACTTCGGGGATGGGCATCGGTCCTCCTGACCTTCACGCGCGCTCCGCGCGGCACCTTCTGTCCCTATTCAAGGGCTGACCTGGCCTCCTGCACCGTCATACGCGCTCGGCCACGAGGTCGCCGACCTCGGACGTCGAGTAGCCCATCTGGCCGGATGCCATGCCCTTCATCTTCGTGCCGGTGACCTCGGCCACAGCGCTCTCGACGTCCTGCGCTGCCTGGCTCTCGCCCAAGGTATCGAGCATCATCGCGCCGGCCACGATGGCTGCGATGGGGTTGATCACGCCCAGGCCCGTGTACTTGGGCGCCGAACCGCCGATGGGCTCGAACATGCTGACACCCTCGGGGTTGATGTTGCCCCCGGCCGCGACGCCCATCCCGCCCTGGGTGATGGCGCCCAGGTCCGTGATGATGTCGCCGAACATGTTGCCGGTCACCAGGACGTCGAACCACTCCGGGCTCTTGACCATCCACATGCAGGTGGCGTCCACGTGGTAGTACTCGCGCTTGACGTCCGGGTACTCCTCGTCGCCGATCTCGTTGAAGCGGCGGAACCAGAGGTCGTAGACGTACGTCAGCACGTTGGTCTTGCCCACCAGGCCGAGGGTGTTGTCCGGGCCGATGCCGCGCGCCTTCTTGCCGTGCTTGCGCGCGTACTCGAACGCCCAGCGCAGACAGCGGTCGACCTGGGCGCAGCTGTACACCATGTTCTGGACGGCCACTTCATGGGGCGTGCCCTTCATCATGCTGCCGCCGCCGCCGGCGTACACGTCGCCGGAGTTCTCGCGGACCACGGTGTAGTCGATCTCCTTCGGGCCCTTGTCCTTCAGCGGGGTCTCGACGCCGGGGTAGAGGCGCACGGGACGCAGGTTGATGTACTGGTCCAGCTCGAAGCGGAGGCGGAGGAGAAGGCCCTTCTCGAGGATGCCGGGCTCGACGTCCGGGTGCCCGATGGCGCCGAGGTAGATCGAGTCGAATCCCTTCAGCTCTTCGACGGCCGAGGCCGGCAGGATCTCGCCGGTGCGCAGGTAGCGGTCGCCGCCGAGGTCGTAGTGCGTCAGGTCGAGCGCGAACTGGTGCTTGGCGGCGGCCGCCTGCAGGACCTTCAGTCCTTCAGCGACCACCTCGGGCCCCGTGCCGTCGCCCGGCAGCACCGCGATCTTGTACGTCTTCCCCATGCTTCCTCTCTCCGATGACGAATGGGCTTGCGCGCTATGAGCGGTGCACCTCCGGCGCCCCGCTCGACAGCTCGCCTGCGGCGGCTATTCCCGGGACTCCTCCGCCAGACGCTTCTTGACGTACGGCAGCAGGCCGCCGCTGTCGACCAGCTCGCGCATGAAGGGCGGGTAGGCGTCGGCCGTGAACGTCTTGCCGGTGGTCAGGTCCTCGACCTTGCCCTCGACGACGTCGACGCGCAGGCGGTCGCCGGCCTTGACCTCACGGGCCGCCTCGGGGCAGACCACGATCGGCAGGCCGGTGTTGAACGCGTTGCGGTAGAAGATGCGCGCGAACGAGGCGGCGACGACGCAGCTCACGCCGGAGGCCCTGATCGCCACCGGGGCGTGCTCGCGCGAGCTCCCGCAGCCGAAGTTCTCGCCGGCGACGATGATGTCGCCCGGCTGCACGCGGGTCACGAACTCCGGGTCGATGTCCTCCATGCAGTGCTTCGCGAGCTCCGCCGGGTCGCTGGTGTTCAGGTACCGGGCCGGGATGATGACGTCGGTGTCGACGTCGCGGCCGTAGACGTGGACCGTGCCCTCGAAGGTCATCACGCACCACCCTTCCCCGCCGCGACCATGTCGGGCGTCGCGACGTGGCCGGCGATCGCCGAGGCGGCGGCCACGTACGGGTTGGACAGGTAGACCTCGCTCTCGGGATGGCCCATGCGGCCGACGAAGTTGCGGTTCGTCGTCGCCACGGCGCGCTCGCCGGCGGCGAGCACGCCCATGTGGCCGCCGAGGCAGGCGCCGCAGGTCGGCGTGCTGAAGGCGGCGCCGGCCTCGACCAGCGCCTGCATGGTGCCGTCCCGGCTCGCGGCCAGAAAGACCTCCTGCGAGCCGGGCAGGATGATGAGGCGCACGTCGGGGTGGACCTGGCGGCCCCTGAGCACCGCGGCCGCCTGCTGCAGGTCGACGAGCCGGCCGTTGGTGCACGAGCCGACGACGACCTGGTCGATCTTGACGTCGGCGAGCGTGTCGGCCGGGACGGTGTTCGACGGCAGGTGCGGCTTGGCGACGGTCGGCCGGACGGCGCTCGCGTCGATCTCGAAGACCTGCGCGTACGCCGCGTCGCGGTCGCTCGCGAACACCTGCCCGGCGACGCGCGCCCGGCTGCCCTCGGGCCGGCTCTGGAGGTAGCTCGTCGTCTTCTCGTCGAAGCCGACGATGCCGCTCTTGCCGCCGGCCTCGATCGCCATGTTGCACATCGTGAAGCGGCCGTCCATGGAGAGCGTCTCGATCGCCTCGCCGGCGAACTCCATCGCCTTGTAGAGGGCGCCGTCGACGCCGATCAGGCCGATCGTGTGCAGCATGAGGTCCTTGCCGACGACGTACTTCCCGGGCCGCCCGCGATAGACGAACTTCAGCGTCTCGGGCACGCGCAGCCACACGCGGCCCCAGGCCATCGCGGCGGCGAAGTCGGTCGAGCCGACGCCGGTCGAGAAGGCGGCGACGGCGCCGTAGGTGCAGGTGTGCGAGTCGGCGCCGACGACGACGTCGCCCGGCGCCACCATGCCCATGTCGGGCAGGATCACGTGCTCGATGCCGACGCGGCCGGTCTCGAAGAAGTGCGCGACGCCGTGCTTGCGCGCGAACTCGCGCACCTTCTTGACCTGGCCGGCCGTCTTGATGTCCTTGTTGGGCGTGAAGTGGTCCGGCACGAGGGCGATCCGGGCCGGGTCGAACACCTTGTCGAACCCGGCGTTCTCGAACTCGGCGATCGCCAGCGGCGCCGTGATGTCGTTGGCCATCGCGAGGTCGACGCGCGCCTCGACGATGTCGCCGGCGCGCGCCCCGTCGCGCCCGGACGCCCGGGCGAGGATCTTCTCGGTGATCGTCTGTCCCATCACTGACCTTTCGCGGTCGTCGCCGCGCGCGCCTGCAGGCGTTCCCGTCCCTGCGCGGCGGCGGCGTTGTTCATCGCTCTGACGTAGGCCTTGGCGGACGCCTCCATCACGTCGAAGCTCACGGCCTGGCCGTTGAAGGTCTCGCCCTCGACGACGACGGCGACGCGCACCTCGGCGAGGGCGTCCTTGCCCTCGGAGATGGCGCGCACCTGGTAGTCGGCGAGGCTGCCCTTCATCTTCACGGCGTCGTCGATCGCCTTGAAGACCGACTCGACCGTCCCGTTGGAGAAGCTCTTGCCGTGACGCAGCTTGCCGCGGACGTCGACCTCGACCTGCGAGGTCGGGATGATCGCCGAGCCCGACTGGCTGACGAAGCTGCGCAGGGTGAAGTGGTCCTGGCGCTCGCGGATCTCCTCGCCGACCAGGGCCTCGAGGTCGAGGATCGTGACCTCCTTCTTCTTGTCGGCCACGTCCTTGAAGCGGCGGAAGGCCTCGTCGAGCTCCTCGTCCGAGAGCTCGTAGCCGAGCTCGGCCAGCCGCGAGCGCAGGGCGTGCCGGCCGCTGTGCTTGCCGAGCACGAGGTCGCTCTCGGCGAGGCCGACGTCGGCGGCGCGCATGATCTCGAAGGTCGAGGCCTCCTTGAGGATGCCGTCCTGGTGGATGCCCGACTCGTGGGCGAAGGCGTTGCGGCCGACGATCGCCTTGTTGGGCTGGACGGCGTAGCCGGTGACGTTCGAGACCAGGCGGCTGGCGCGGGCGATCTCCTCCGTCTTGATCCCGGTCTCGGCGCCGAAGAAGTCGCCTCTCGTGCGGATCGCCATGACGACCTCTTCGAGCGACGCGTTGCCGGCGCGCTCGCCGATGCCGTTGACGGCGCACTCGACCTGCGTGGCGCCGGCACGCACGGCGGCGAGCGAGTTGGCGACCGCGAGGCCAAGGTCGTCGTGGCAGTGACAGCTCACGGCGACGTCGTGCAGCGCCGGGCAGAGCCGGTAGAGCTCGCGGATGAAGTCGCCGAACTCGAGCGGCAGGGCGTAGCCCACCGTGTCGGGGATGTTGATCGTCGTCGCCCCGGCCTCGACGGCGATGCCGAGGACCTCGGCGAGAAAGACCGGGTCGGACCGGCTCGCGTCCATGGCGCTGAACTCGACGTCGGCCTCGGGGTGCTCGCCGGCGAGCTGCACCGCGAGGGCGACCATGGCCCGCGTGTCGGCCTTGACCTGGTCCGGCG
The DNA here is from genome assembly GCA_963707855.1 of uncultured Thermoleophilia bacterium. Taxonomy (GTDB): domain Bacteria; phylum Actinomycetota; class Thermoleophilia; order UBA2241; family UBA2241; genus UBA2241. The sequence continues at coordinate 140,282 of CAVPRQ010000020.1, read as the reverse complement.
TCTTGCGGATCTGGTACTTCATGTGCACGTCGCTCGTGCTGATGAAGGTGTGGATGCGCGGGACCTCGGCGTGCTTGACCGCGTCCCAGCAGACGCGGATGTCCTGCTCGATCGCCCGCGCCAGCCCGCAGACGCGCGGTCCCTTGACCTCCCGGGCGATCGCCTTGACCGCCTCGAAGTCGTCGGGCGAGGCGATCGGGAAGCCGGCCTCGATGATGTCGACGCGCAGCTTGGCGAGCTGGCGCGCGACCTCGAGCTTCTCGGCCCGGTTCATGCTCGCCCCGGGCGCCTGCTCGCCGTCGCGCAGCGTGGTGTCGAAGATCCTGATGTAGCGGGTGGTACTCACGAGTCCCTCACTTCCCCCGTGACGGCACGCGTGGCCGTCAGGAAGATCGGAGCGTCGGTGCCTGATCGAAGGGTGGCCCTGTGGGCCGGCAGGTGTCTACACATCCCCCCGGAGGGGGAGCAGGAGCAGGCCGCCGAGGAGCTCGAGGTCGCGGGCGCGTACCTCAATGTGGGCCTCCCGGCTGGACTCGCTTGTCGCACCGTGACGCATGGTCCGGAGAGTGTACGTCAGGCGCGCGCGCAGGCGCAAGGCGCGGCGCAGGCGGGCCCAGGGCGTGACGTGCGCGAGCGCGGGACGCGCCGCGCGCCCATTGGACCGCGACCGCGCCGCTGATAGCCTTGCACGCGAACGGTCATCAGCGTCGGAGGTGCGTCATGTCGGTCGGCCAGGTCGCAACGTCGGATCAGCCCAGGGACGGCATCTACTGGTGCGGGGGCGACGAGCGCTGGACGCCCCCCGACGTCACCCCGCTGACCGACGCGATCCACGCCGACCTCTGCATCGTCGGCGGCGGCTTCACCGGCCTGTGGACGGCGCTGTACGTCAAGCGGCTGGCGCCGGACACCGACGTCGTGCTCGTCGAGCAGACGGTCTGCGGCCTCGGCGCCTCAGGCCGCAACGGCGGCTGGGTGAACGGCTGGGAGGACGCCCTGCCGTCGCTCGTCGCGCGCTTCGGCGCCGACGCCGCCCGCTGGCTGGTCGAGCAGATCGCTCGAGGGGGTCCGGGAGATCGGGCGCGCCGTGACCGAGGGCGGCCTCGACTGTGACTTCGTGATGAACAGCGGGCTCGAGATCGCCCTCTCCGAGGCGCAGATGGCGCGCTTCGAGGAGGACGCCGCCGAGCGCGAGAAGCACGGGACGGCCCACCTCGTCGAGCTGCTCGACGCGGAGCAGGCGAAGGCGGCCTGCGGCTCGCCCCGGGCGCTCGGCGGCGTCGTGCTCAAGACGGCCGGCGGCGTCCAGCCGGCGCTCCTCGCCCAGGGCCTGCGCCGGCTGGCCGTCGAGGCCGGCGTCAGGGTCTTTGAGGCGAGCCCCATGACGCGCCTGCGCCGGTCGGCGCCGGCGGTCGTCGAGACGCCCGCCGGCTGCGTGACGGCGCAGAAGGTCGTCCTCGCCAGCGGCGCGTGGACGGCCCAGGTCTCGGAGCTGCGCCGGACCGTCTTCGTGATCCCGGCGCACATCGTCGCGACCTCGCCCTCCGCCGCGATCCTCGACGAGATGGGCTGGCAGCGCGGCCGGCCCTTCGCCGACGGCCGCACGGCCGTCCACTACGGTCAGCGCACGGCCGACGACCGGCTGGTCTTCGGCCGCGGCGGCGGCCGCCTGGGCTACGCCGGGCGGGTCATCCCCAGCCACTTCCACGACAAGGCCAACGCCGAGAGCATCGTCGCCGACATGCGCGCCCTCTTCCCCGCCACCGGCGGCCTCACCGTCGAGTGGCGCTGGGGCGGCCCGGTCGAGCGCACGCAGCACGGCTTCCCCTGGGTCGGCACCCTGGGCAAGGCGCGCAACATCCACTACGGGATCGGCTACGGCGGCAACGGCGTCGCGCCGAGCAACCTCATCGGCCGCACGCTCGCCTCCGTCGCGCTCGAACGCGACGACGACCACGCGCGCTCGCCGCTCGTCTCCGAGCCGCCGAGCTACCTGCCACCCGAGCCGTTCCGCTTCGTCGGCGCGCGCGCCATGCGCTCCGCGATCGAGCGCTACGAGATCCTCGAGGACGAGGGCAAGAAGCCCGACCCCGTGTCGAACCTCCTGCGTCGCGGCCTCGGCCTGACCGTGCCGAAGGGCATCGAGGTCAGCAAGGTGCTGCGCCGCGACGACGACTGACTCGGTCTGCGGGGCCGCCCGCACGACGACGTGGCCATGGAGCCACCCATCCCTGCCCGCATGGGCGAGGCCCTCGCGCGCATGTCGCGCAGCGAGCCGCGCGCCGAGATCGCCGCCGGACCCTGCCTCGTCAACCCCGCACGGTCACCCGGACACCGTGCGGCACGACGAGCACGCCGGCGCCGTCACCGCAGCGCTGCAGCGCCGCGGTGACGGCGTCGTCGACGGTGGCGAACGGCGTCATCCGCATGTCGGCCACGACGTCGTCCGGCAGATCGGAGACGAGGAAGAGGGAGACCCGCATGAGCAGCCCGGCGATCGCCGCGGCCTTGTGCCCGCCGACGACGAACTCGCGACGGATCCTCTCGACGAGATCGGCCGGCTCCTCCATCTCCGCCATCCATCGCTCGAAGACCGGGTGGCCGAGCCCGTCGTCGCAGCGCGCGGCGAGCACGACGACGCCGCCGTCACGGACCGCGTCGGACACGTTGTCGAGCGTCTTCTGCGCCTGGTAGAGGTCGATATCCTTGGGCGCGCCGCCCGGGGAGGCGACGACCACGTCGGCCCGCGCGTCGATGCGCAAGTCGCAGCGCGCGTCGTGGAGGGCGCAGCCCGCGCGGTGCGCCGCGAGGAACTCGCCGGCCACGGCGCCGATGATGCGGCGCTCGTCGTCGATGAGGACGTTGAGGAGGTAGTCGATGCCGATGATGGCGCCGGCCTCGTCCATGTCCTCGCGCACCGGGTTCCCCTCGAGCACGCCCGCGTGCGCCATGTCCTCGAGCAGCATGCCGTGGTTGGCCTGGATCGACGCCGAGGCACAGACGCCCGGGAGGACCGACTTGGACCCCCCGGAGAACCCGGCGAAGGCGTGGTAGTCGATGCCCCCGGTGCAGATCCGCAGGTCCGCTTCGGCGTAGGTGCGGGAGACGGCGAGCGGCGTGCCGCGACTCGTCGTGCCGTACGGGACGCAGTCTTCCCGGTCGAAATCGAGAAGGCGCACGCCGCTCGCCGCCACTTCTTCGCCGACGAGGGCGAGTTGCTCGGCGGGCGTCTGGCGCCGGTGGCTGCCGAGGGCGAACAGGATCGTGATCGCCTCGGGCAACAGCGGCCGCAGCTCCTCTATGAGGACGGGCAGGAACTTGTACGAGGGGACCGGCCGCGTCACGTCGCTGACGACGACGACCGCCGAGGACGCCTGAGCTGCGAGCTCGCCGAGGCGCGGCGCGCCGATCGGCTCCGCCAGGGCGCGCCGTATCTCGGCCTCCTCTTCCGCCGGCGTCGGGCCGGCCGCGACCGAGTGCGCATCACCCGCCGCAGGGCCTCGTGTCAGCGCCTCGCGGCTCGCGTCGCCGTCGAGGTCGCTCGGCTCGCACGCGCCGCCGCCGCGGGCTTCGATCACGCCCACCAGGTTGGCCCGCGGCAGCGAGAAGCGCACCTCGCCGTCGCCGTACGGCAGCCCAAGCTGCACGCTCGCCGCCACGTCCATCGTCCCGGACATCGATTCTCCTCTTCCTGCCTCGCGCGCCCCGACGGGCCGTTCAGCCGCCGGGCGCCTGCAGCCCCGCTCCGCGCAGCGCTCGCGCTGCATGGTCTCGCGTTCGGCCGCCGTCGTCGGCGTCGCCACCCCGTCCTCGTCGGCGATCGAGCGTTCCGTCAGCGAAGCCGACAGACGATCCCGCGCCGAACAAGAATCGCGCAGCTTATTGAAGCCATGCGAGTTTCGTGATCATACCACCGCCGATCGCGCAGGGGCTGTCGAACGTGCAGGTGGTCTCGAACCTGCTCCGTCGCGGCCTCGGCCTGACCGTGCCGAAGGGCATCGAGGTCAGCAAGGTGCTGCGCCGCGGACGACGAGTGAGCGTGACGGCGCAGGCGGGCACGAGCATCGACGCCCGCCGGCGTCGGCGGCCGCACGTGAGAGGGGCGGGGCGCCCGCGGGCGCCCCGCCCCTCTCACGCGGGCCGAAGGTCGTCCGGGCCGCGTCAGTCGGTCGCCAACTCGCGCTCGGTCTCACTGACGATGCGACGCAGCTCGTCGGCGGCGCCGTCGGGCAGCGGCGGCGGCCGGTGCTCGGCGAGGATCCGGCGCGCCTCGTCAAGGGCGCGCCGGTACACGTCCGTCGAGCCGGCCGCCTTCCACTCGTCGCGCACGCGCCGGTCGATGAGCTTCGGCTGGGACTGTCCGCGCATGTACTTCATCGTGCTGTCGAGGCTGAGGAAGTCGCCGAAGGCGCCTACCTTCTTGATCTCCTCCACCATCAGTGTCTCGTCGCTCACCGGGATCCCGGCGACCGCCTGCTTGATGAAGCGCGCGAACTCGTGGTCCAGCACCAGCTGGCCGAAATCGAACGTCATCCCGGACTCGAGCATCCCCAGGCCGTAGATCAGGTTGGCGCCTGCCAACGCCGGCAGTAGGCCTGTGAGCGTCTTCTCGTGGCCGGATTGCGCGTCCACGATCTTGCCGTCGCCCTACGCCCCGGCGACCCAGCTCGGCAGCAGGTAGAAGCGCGCCAGACAGGCGACCCCGGCGCTGATGAGAGCGCACTCGGGGCTGCCGACCGAGGCGGCGGCGAGACGAAGGTCCATCGCCGTCGTCGAGCTGCCGTAGACGACGGACGCGCCCTCCTTCGTGAGCTGCGAGAGCGTCACGCCGGCAAGGACCTCGGCGTTATGCGTGACCATCGTCCCGGCGAGCGTCACCGGCGACGAGCCGCCGGCCATCGCCATGGAGAGGATGTTGACCGCGGTGCCCGTCCGAGCCGCCCCCATGATGATCTCGCAGGTGTCCTGGACGAGCTTGAGCGGACTGACAGGACAGGTGTTGAACGAGATCAGCGGGCGACGGGCAAAGGCGGCCATGCCCCCGGCGATCGCCGCCCCCATGTCGACGATGCGCCTGAGCAGCTCGCCGTTGCCGGGTCCGATGAAGATGTGCTTGCCCGTGTTCGTGAAGGCGGCTTCGGCATTGTGGACCGGGACCACCGATTGCGGGACGTCGGACGCCCCGACGGCGCGCTCGTAGACGTCGATCTCGGGCAGGGCGTCGACCACGAGCGCCGACTCGCCGACGTCCTTCTTCGTCGGCTCGCGCAGCTCGCCGGTCTCGACGTCGACGATCTTGATACCCTCGCCGAAGTTGGTGAAGCCGACGCGACCCGGCCCCATGACGAAGTCGTTCGCCGGGTCGCGGGCGGCCAGCAGCAGCGTCGAGGGCGCGCTGCGCACCGCCGCCTCGACCACGTAGGCCGGGATCCGCACGGTCCGGCTCTCCTCGTCGACCTCGCAACCCCCGGCGGCCATCACTTGCCGCGCCCCGGCATCCTCGACGAAGACTCCGGCCTCGCGGAGCACTTCGAGCGTCGCCTGGTGGATGTCGACGAGGTCGTCCTCGGTGAAGACGTCCAGGCTGAGGGCGCCCAGCCGGTGACGTCCCGCCTGCGGGTTCCTTCTCACGTGCGTCACCTCCGGTCTGCGCTCCGGCGGCGCCACGGCCCGAGGCCGCGGCGCCGCCGGTCGCGCTGATGCTACCTGAGCCCGGTCTTCTGCTTGAGCCGCTCGACGCAGTTGATGCGGATGTCGAGGAGCTCGGCGATGCGCGCCTTGGCCTCGAGCCCCTTCGCGATGCCGGGCACCGCGGTGACGACGCCGATGTCGAGGTCCTCGCGCACCGTGCGCATGACCGTCGAGTCGGAGAGGTCGCGCTCGCTCACGCCGAGCTTGCCGGCCACGTAGCGCTTCGCCTCCGGAAGCCTCATCTTCTTGAGCTGCATCCTGGCCACCAGGTCTCCGGTGGTCTTGATGCCGCCCATCGACGAGGCGAGAGCGTGCGCCATCCCCATGCCGCTGGGGTCGCCGGTGCCCACCTACAACCCGTCGGCCTTGCCGATCTCGATCATCGCCGCGCTGGCGCGCGAGACCATGTCGGCCGGCGCGACCTCGAACATCGGCACGCCGCCGACGCCGAGTCCGACGTTGGGGTGGATCGGTATCGTCGCCTCGGCCGTGACCGCCTTGACGAAGGTCACGGCACGGGCCACGTTCCAGGCGCACGACTTGCGCGTGTTGGTGTTCACCACCGGACCGAAGATCGAGGCGCCGGCCTTCTCCACCAGCTTGAGCTGCTGGTGCGGCCAGAGGCCGGCGAGGCGCACGCCGTCGTACTCGAGCTCGCCGTGGAAGCCGAGCACCATCTCGGCCGCCATCCCGATCTCGACCGGCAGGTCGGTCGTCGACGTGATCTCCTCGCACGCCTGGAGGGTGGCGAGGAAGTCGGCGTCGCCGGTCGAGGCGACCGTGTCGTAGTTGATGCCGTCGGCGGCGACGTCGATCATCTGCTTGCTGAGCCACACGACGTCGTCGCGACAGGACACGAGCGCCTCTTCCTGAGCCGCACGCGCCTCGGCGATCTGGCCCTTGGGCAGCAGGTCCGACGGGTTCGGGAACGGCCCGTCCGGGCGGTAGTACAGACCGAGATTGGGCATGAAGCCGTAGAAGAGTGGGAGGATGGTGACCTGCTGCAGGAGCTCCATGTGCATCGCCTCGAGGCTCGCCAGGAACTTGGCGGGCTTGACGGAGTAGTCGGTATGACCGACCTCCATGGTGTCGAAGGCGAAGGCGGTCTCGTAGAGGCGGACGGCCGCCTCCCTGCCAAGGGGAGCGCAGACCCCGCTCGAGAGACGCGAGGAGTAGATCGTGTTCGTGGAACCGTCCTTGGTGAGGATCGCCTCGTGACCGCGCTCGACCCCCCAGATCCGGCTGGGGCTCGAGAACATCTCGAGCAGGTACTCGACCTCGCGTTCCTCCAGAACGGGGACCTTGCCCTTGGCCGCCGCCGCCTCCGAGCCCTCGACGATGTCCCGGTGCAGCTCGTCCCGGGTCATCTCGACGGTCGCGGCGTCCCCCATTCGCGTGATGATCGTGCTCACGGCAGGCACACCTCCTCCACTGGATCGTCGGCCGGAAGGTAGAACCACCCGGGTGGATACCCTACGGAGCTGGTCAGCGCCTGTCAATACAGCGCCTTGCCTCAGCAAGAATGCACTCGAAACCGCTCCGTTACCTCACATAAGAATGTACTCGAAGCATGCCGAACCTCTGGAGCGTCACGGAGGCGCATCGAGAGGCGGCGGCACGTGGCCCTGTCGATGGCAACGAGGAAGCAGGTCACCAAGGAGATGGCGCAGCGCTACCGGCGGGCGCGCAGCCGCGAGCGCACGCGCATGCTCGACGAGCTCTGCGCCCTGACCGGTCACAACCGCGGCTACGCGGCGCGCCTCTCGTGCCTCCGCGCCCGCTCGGCGGCCATGCCCGCGGTCTTCAGCTCGGGAAGCTGACGCGTTACCGGCTACGCAACATCCGCTCGCCGGAGGTCATCGTCGGACCACGCGCCGACGGTGCCCGCGACAAGCCAGCGACGCGGCCGGCGCCGGTCATTCGCGTGCCGTCGCCGCCAGTTCGATGCAGGTCTCCAGAGCTGCGAAGGTCCGCAGGAAGTCGCCGCCGGCAATCTGCAGCGTGCGTCCGTCGAGCCGTTCGGTGCCCGGACAGAGGGCCGCCGCATCGCAGCGGCGCGTGTTGATCAGAGCAAGGGTCACGGGCAGATCGGCGAAATCGAGTGGCTCCGGTCGGTCTGCCGCGAGCAGCGCCTCCGCCACGCCGTCGCGGATGAGGGGGCGCGTCACCTCGGGCGGCAGAAGCTGCGCGGCCGTGCGCGACGTCCCGTGCTTGACGACCGCCGTGCCGACACCGGGCAGCAACTCGCGCGCCTGCTCGGCAGTGGCGGCGTCGCCGGAGACGAACACCACCGGCACCCCGTAGCGACCGGCGAGGCCGGCGTTGACTCCGGTCTCTCCCACTTCGAGATGCTCGCCGATGTGCACCCGGTAGACATCGTAGGTGAACGTGTGATCCAGCACGCCGGCCCTGGTACCGGCCATGGCATGGTAGCCGATGAAGACCGCCGCAGTGAAGGTGTCGTCGAGTCCGTGCATCATGCCAAGGTCGGCATGACCGTCGAGAGGGTAGCCCGACGCCAGTGACACCTGCGGCGGCAGGCCCCGGCAGGTGAGGTTCGTGCCAAGATAGTGTGCGTCGCAGACCACGATCTCGGTCGCACCGGCGGTCAGGCAGCCTTCCAGGGCCGCATCGAGGTCGGCCCTCATCAACTCGCACGCCGTAGCGTACTGCGGCGTGCCCGGATCAGTCTGAGCCTCAGCACAAACGCCGGTGATGCCTTCGAGATCGATACTGATGAACACCTTCATTGTGCCCTCCTTCGGGCATCGCTCCGGGGTCAGCCTCGGAAATCGTCGAGACTGGACCCGCCCAGCTCCTTGGCCAGCGCAACAATGAGGGAGACGGTGGCCTCCATGTCGTCGCCGCGCACCACCTCGAACGGAGAATGCATGTAGCGCATCGGGATGAACAGCGACAGGGTCGCCGCGTCGCCGACCGCCATCAGCTCGTCGGCGTCGGTGCCCAGAGTCCCGCCGCCAATGGCTTTCACCTGGAAGGGGATCTTCTCGCGGCGCGCCACCTCGATGGCGCGATGGAACAGGCGCTCATTGCTGCTGATGCCGCGCGCCAGGATCGGTCCGCCGCCGATCGTGACTTCTCCACCGGCCTTCTTGACGTCGAGATCCGGCTGATCGCTGGCGAAGTCGCCATCAAGGACGACGATCACATCGGCGTTCAGAGTGTGGAGCTGCGCTTTGGCGCCCATGCGCGTGGTCTCCTCGTGCACCGTGGCGACGGCGGTCAGAGCGGCGCCGCTGCCGGCCGCGGCACGCTCCTCGAGAGCCCGGCAGGCTGCGTAGACGCCGGCCCTGTCGTCGCAGGCGAGCGTCGCGTACACACCCGGCGAAAGCTCGACGAAACGCTGCGCGAACGTGACCGGATCGCCGATGGCGACCCGCTCCAGCGCCGCGGCCCTGTCTGGCGCCCCGATGTCGATGTACTGCTCGTGCAGCTCCGGAGCCTTGCCGCGATCCTCTTGCGGGATGAGGTGCGTCGGCTTGCGCCCGACGACTCCGTCGACCACGCCGTCGGCTGCGTGGATGGCAACGGCGTGACCCGGCAGGAGCTGGCGATCGACGCCGCCGATGTGGTCGAACCAGACGAAACCCTGCTCATCGACGTAGGTGACGATGAGGCCGATCTGGTCCGCGTGTGCCACCACGGCCATCTCGAGGTCACCGTCCGCCCCGACGCGCGCCCACACGTTTCCCAAAGCGTCGGCCTGTGGCTCCGCCACAGCGGACAGGCGCTCGCGCACGACGCGCATGACCGGGCCCTCGAAGCCTGTGGGACCCGGAGCCTGGGTGAGGGCGCGGAAGAACTCTACGTCGAACGGCATGGCAGACCTCCAGTCAGGGACGCCCCGATTCTACGTGCTTGATTCCACGGATCTCGACATGCGACAGGAAAGAGAAGCGGAGAGGCCGAGATCGGCGCCGCATTGGTCACCGCCGACCCAGAGGCCACGATGGACGCCCACCTCGACACTCTCCGCACGGTCATCTCCTGCACAGCCGACGATCCTCTTGACATCGACGCGCACCGCGACCGTCTCGGGGTCGAGCCGATCTGTCGGGAGCTTGAGGTCAGTGTCGAACGACGGATCAGGGTTGGTTCCGGTCATTGCCTGGCTTGCAGGCGATACACATAGAGACGCTTCTCGGAGAGCTGGAAACCATTGCGCATATAGAGTGAATCGGCGGTATTCGTATAGAGATAGATCGAACTGACGTCTCCGACGGCGTGCATGAGCAACTCCAGAATGCGTTGACCAATACCCTGTCTTTGGTATTTGGGGTGTACTGACATATCGTTGATATAGGCTATGGCCGCACCATCGGAAAGTATGCGGCCAAATCCAACCAGATCACCAGAATGGCGCGCTGTGACATATGCCGTAGAGCCGGCGATGAGTTGAGCCAACTCTTTCGGTGTATACGATATCGCCAATGGCAGATCTACCAGATCCAGCAGTTCACCGAGTTCGTCTGGGAGCAACTCTCCTGAAACTGAGAAATCGATCTCGCTTTTCATTCTGTGCTTCCTTGCCCACGATGTTGCATCAGACGTGCCGCCCGTCTTCCGCCGTCTCAGGCTGCTGACCAGGCAAGCAGTCGCGCAGGATTGCCAACGGTCATGTGTCGAATGGCGCAGTCAGAGACGCCACAATCCCTGAGAATGGGAATGATCGCTGCGGGAAGGCGCCGGTAGCCGTCTCCACCGTAGCGCCGCGTCAGCGACTTCATATAGACATCGCAGCCGAGTACCAGCTGCTCCGCATAACCACGCTGCAGCAGTGCGACGAGACCGGCCAATCGCTGCCAATCCTCTTCCTGGCGGTCGCGGAGGAACTCCAACTCGCACAGGTGGCCGAAGCAGTCGATCGAGAGGGTGACTCCAAGGGAAAGCAGTTGCTCAGCATAGTCCAACGTCAGACCCCATGTGGCCTCTGGATACAGGATCCTGGCTTTCATGTCTGAGGTGCGAATGAAGAATCCCGACGTATGAGCCAGGATGAGCCGCTGAAGATCCATGCCTTCATCCTTGAGGATCCTGACGATCGCACGGCCGTCGTTGCCGATGTCGAATCCAGGATGTGCCGTGATCGAGACGCCGGTCTCAGCTGACACACGGGCCGCTGCTCGCAGCACCGTCTCTTGCTGCCGCGTTATCTCGTCGACCACGGCTACCTTGATGTGACCAGCCCTTACCCCAGTCTCCCCGATCCCCCCGACCAGCTCGCTGCGGAAATGGTCGGCATACTGCTCCAACGTCATGGAACGGAAACAGTCAGGCCAGGATTGCTCTGTGTAGAGGCCCGTGGAGGCGATGATGTGCACGCCGGTCGCTTCCGATACCCGCTCCAGGCTGTCGGTCATGATCCTGATCCCCGGGGCGCTCATTTCGAGGATCGCTGCGCCGCCGGCCGCCTTGTACTCGGCGACCTCCGACGTCGTGTGCTCCTCATCATCGAGCCGCGTCTCATCGAGAATGAGGTAGGGATTCCGCCGCACTGCGCCAAGGTTCTCCAGACTGAGTAGCTCGTCCTTGTCGGCTTTCGCCCATTCGGCCGGATCTGGGTGCCTGCTCTTGAAGATCTCGCGCCGATAGGATTCACGGACGAACAGGTGCTCATGCATGCTCGTGAAACCCAGCTCATCGGGGCGAATCGATCCCCGCACGGTCACGATCTCGGACATCTCCACCCCCCGCTTCACGCCTCCAAGAGCCTGGCGGCTCCCCGGCCGGCCACAGCCTCCCGCACTGAGAGGCTCCTGACGCATCCTTCCCAGCGCTCAGGACCCCGCGGGCACGCCGGCCGTTTCTTCCACCGGCTCGAGCCGGGCGAGCGTCGAGTACGCGAGGCGAACGCCGCGCACGCGTCCGTCGGCGGTGCGCAGAAAGACGGCCGTCTCCCCCGCGTCACGGCCGCCCGCGATCATGAAGACGTCGCGATCGTCGGTCTGCGAGAGCGTTGGGGGAGGACTCGTCTGGTCGGGGGCGACGACGCGGAGCGCGCCGTCGCGCCACTCGATCTCGATACGGAACACCATGCCCCAGCGCTCGTTCATGTAGAGCCCGGGGAAGTCGCGCAAGGCGTCGGGCACGGGCGCCGCGAGCGGCGTTGCGGGCGGGCGCCGGGCGACGCCGGCGGCGATCTCACCCAGCCGCATGGCGAGGTCGGCAGGTTCGGCGACACCGTTGTTGACGAGGACGATGACACCGAGCTTCTGCGCCGGCAGGAAGCCGGCGTAGGAGGTGAAGCCGTCGAGCATGCCGGCGTGCCCGATCCAGATCGACTCGCCCCGGCGCGTCGCGTACCACGAGACACACCAGGCTTCGTTCCAGGCCGCGTCACTCAGGTAGCGCGCCGTCTGCATCTCGGCGAGTGTGGCGCCGCGCAGGATCTGCGCGCCGTCCGGCTCGCCGGCGTCCGTGCGGAACTGCAGGCCGATCCAGCGCGCGAGGTCCTCCACCGTCGACCAGAGGCCGGCCTCGGAGGTGTAATTGCGGACGATGGGCGCGGGCCTGAAGTCGCCGGCGAACGTCGCCGGCAGATACCCGACGGCGCAACGTGACGCCAGCTCGGCATCTGGCGCGAAGCTGGTCGAGGTCATCCCGAGCGGGTCGAAGATGCGCTGCTGGACGTACTCCGCGTACGGCATGCCGGCGATGCGCGCCACGACCTCACCGAGAAGCTGATACCCGAGGTTGGAGTACTTGCACTGCATGTTGGGCGGGATGCGCGCGGCGATCTCGTCGGCGCGCGCGAGCGTCTCGGCGATCGTGCCGTAGTCGGCCGTCCCCCAGTCCGTACCGGGCGGCTCGCCCATGAGGCCCGACTCGTGGGAGAGCAGACGGCGAATGGTGACCTTGCCGAGCCCGGCGGCATCGTTGGGCCGCAGCTCCGGGATATGGCGGCTGACTGGGTCGTCGAGGTCAAGAAGACCCTGATCGCGCAGCTGCATGATGGCCGTACCGGTGAAGGGCTTCGTCATCGAGGCGATCATGTGCGGCGTCCGCGCATCGGGCCTGCGTCCGGTGGCGAGGTCCGCACAGCCCCAGCCCAGTTCCCACGCGAGCTCGTCGCCGAGCACCACTCCGGCCGCCACGCCGGGCACGTGCTTCTCTTTGACGAACGCGGCCACCGCGGCTTCGAGGCTCGCGGCCACGCCGTCCAGGACACCGTGCACGCCCATCGTCGAGCTCCTTCGTCGTTGTTCAGCGCGGACGCGCGGGCGCCCGCCCGCACGACGGGGCGGGGAGGGGCAGGTCCGTCCGTCGCCTGCCCCTCCCCGCTCCCTTGAGTCAGCCCTACTCCTCGACGGCGCGACCGCGGCTCGCGGCGCACGAGCAGCAGGATGATGGCGATCACGGCGAGCGCCGCGATCACCGCGCCGACGATGAGCGCGGTATTCGACGACTCCGAGGCTCGTGGTCGCCGCCGCCTTGGGATGCAGCTCGATGTACGTGTCAATGGTGTGAACGTGTTCAGACGACCATGCCGTTCTCGGTCAGGTAGGGGACCCAGCCCTCCCACCTGTCCGAGTTGTAGGCCATCAGCGACTTCGGGTAGTACAGCACGATGTCGGGCGCTTCCTCGTAGAAGATCTGCTGCATGCGGTGGACCATCTCTTCGCGCTTCGGCCAGTCCATCTCCTGTGATCTGCTGATCCTCCAGCGCGTCGTACTCGGCGTTCGACCAGGAGCACTCGTTCCACCTCTCGATCTCGGAGGTGGTGAAGTAGGAGAGGATGCCCTCGGGGTCGATATCGCTGGGCCAGCCCCAGATGTACATGTCGAAGTCGGGGGCGTAGGTCTTGCCGTCGTCCGTGTAGTTGTAGAGGCCGTCGTAGGACCCCTCCGTCGGTCATCCACGCTGAGCTTGATCTTGAGGCCGATCGTCCCCGTACCATCCGGCGATCAGCTTGCCGGCGCGCTGCTGCGGTGGGCTCTCGGTCCGCGTCCAGAGCCGCAGCTCGATCGGCTTGCCCTGCTTGTCCTCGCGGACCCCGTCGCCGTCCGAGTCCGTGTAGCCGGCGTCCTCGAGCATCTGCTTCGCCTTCTCGAGGTCGAAGCCGAACGCCTCGTCCTCCGTCGGCGTCCAGGCGCCGTCCGCGCCGGGGGGGCACGATCGAGTCGCCGACCGTCGCGTAGCCGCCCATGCAGCTGTCGACGATCTTCTGCTTGTCGATCGCCCACGCGATCGCCTGACGGAACTTGATGTCTTTCAGCACGGGGTTGGCCAGCGAGTCCGGGTCGTCGTACGCGTTCATCGCCATGCAGTCGAAGTACGGCCTGTCAAGGGCGCCTGCGGTGAGGCCGGGCTCGCTCTGGAGGGCCTCGATCTGCGCCTCCGGCAGATCGACAGCCACGTCGAGCGCGCCGCTCTTGATGTCCATCGACCAAGGTGTCCTGATTCGTGTACCGCTCGAAGATGACCTCGTCGATCGTGGGCGCGCCCCCGAAGTAGTCCTTGTTGGCCTCCATGACCCAGTACGAGCCCTTCTTCTCCTCGGTCACCTGGAACGGGCCCGGAGCCGACGAGCGGCAGCTTGACCTGGTACGTTTCGACCTTGTCGCCCGGCACCTTGCTCCAGATGTGCTCCGGCACGATGGTGACCGCGGTGCGCAGCATGTCGGCCCTGGGCTTCGAGAGGTGGAACACGACCGTGGCGTCGTCGGTGGCGACGACCTCCTTCATGTTCGACGTGTTCCAGGTATAGGCCGCGAGCTCGTTGTCGATGACGTACATGTAGGTGAAGGCCACGTCGCGGGCCGTGAGCGGCTCCCCGTCGTGACACTTGATGCCGGGGTGGATCTTGAAGGTCCAGGTGAGGCCGTCGTCGGAGACCTCCCAGCTGTCGGCCAGCTCCGGTCGTGGGTCGCCGTTCGGGGCGTAACCGACCAGATAGTCGTAGTTGAGGTGGAGGATCTCAGTGGTGATGAGCGACTGGCCGATGAACGGGTTGAGGTTGTCGACCTCCTGCATCTGCCCGACGCGGAACACGAGCTTCTCGGCGCCGGGTGACGGCGACGCGCTCGGTGTCGGCGCGGGCCACCCCCCCGGCCAGGCCGACCAGAAGCGTCAGCAAGATAGTTGCGATCACGAACCTGCGCATTGCCGTGCCTCCCCCAGTAGACCCTTCGAGACTCTTCGCGCGCGGACGCGCGGGCGCCCGCTCGCACGACGGGGCGGGGAGGGGCAGGTCCGTCCGTCGCCTGCCCCTCCCCGCTCCCTTGAGTCAGCCCTACTCCTCGACGGCGCGACCGCGGCTCCGGCGCACGAGCAGCAGGATGATGGCGATCACGGCGAGCGCCGCGATCACCGCGCCGACGATGAGCGCGGTATTCGAGGATTCCGAGCTCGTGGTCGCCGCCGCCTTGGGATGCAGCTGGATGTACGTGTCAATGGTGTGCGTGTTCACGACCATGCCGTCCTCGGTCGGGTAGGGGACCCAGCCCTCCCACCTGTCCGAGTTGTAGGCCATCAGCGAGTCCGGGTAGTACAGCACGATGTCGGGCGCTTCCTGGTAGAAGAGCTGCTGCATGCGCTGGACCATCTCTTCGCGCTTCGGCCAGTCCATCTCTGTGATCTGCTGCTTCTCCAGCGCGTCGTACTCGGCGTTCGACCAGGAGCATTCGTTCCACCACTCGATCGCGGAGGTGGTGAAGCAGGAGAGTATGCCCTCGGGGTCGATGCCGCCGGGCCAGCCCCAGATGTACATGTCGAAGTCGGGGGCGTAGGTCTTGCCGTTGTCCGTGTAGTTGTAGAGGCCGTCGTAGATCCCTCCGTCGGTCATCACGCTGAGCTTGATCTTGAGGCCGATCGACTCGTACCATCCGGCGATCAGCTTGCCGGCGCGCTGCTGCGGTGGGCTCTCGGTCCGCGTCCAGAGCCGCAGCTCGATCGGCTTGCCCTGCTTGTCCTCGCGGACCCCGTCGCCGTCCGTGTCCGTGTAGCCGGCGTCCTCGAGCATCTGCTTCGCCTTCTCGAGGTCGAAGCCGAACGCCTCGTCCTCCGTCGGCGTCCAGGCGCCGTCGGTGCCGGGGCCGCAGATCGAGTCGCCGACCGTCGCGTAGCCGCCCATGCAGCTGTCGACGATCTTCTGCTTGTCGATGGCCCACGCGATCGCCTGACGGAACTTGACGTCTTTCAGCACGGGGTTGGCCAGCGAGTCCGGGTCGTCGTACACGTTCATCGCCATGCAGTCGAAGTACATCCTGTAGAAGGCGTCTGCGGTGAGGCCGGGCTCGCTCTGGAGGGCCTCGATCTGCGCCTCCGGCAGTTCGAAAGCCACGTCGAGCTGGCCGTTCTTGATGTCCATGGCCAACGTGTCCTGGTTCGTGTACCGCTCGAAGATGACCTCGTCGATCGTGGGCGCGCCCCCGAAGTAGTCCTTGTTGGCCTCCATGACCCAGTACGAGCCCTTCTTCTCCTCGGTCACCTGGAACGGGCCCGGAGCCGACGAGCGGCAGCTTGACCTGGTACGTCTCGACCTTGTCGGCGGGCACCTTGCTCCAGATGTGCTCCGGCACGATGAGGACCCCGGTGCGCAGCATGTCGGCCCTGGGCTTCGAGAGGTGGAACACGACCGTGGCGTCGTCGACGGCGACGACCTCTTTCATGTTCGACCGTGTTCCAGGTGAAGGCGTGCGAGCTCGTTGTCGATCACGTACATGTAGGTGAAGGCCACGTCGCGGGCCGTGAGCGGCTCTCCGTCATGCCACTTGATGCCGGGGTGGATCTTGAAGGTCCAGGTGAGGCCGTCGTCGGAGACCTCCCAGCTGTCGGCCAGCTCCGGTCGTGGGTCGCCGTTCGGGGCGGTACCGACCAGATAGTCGTAGTTGAGGCTGAAGATCTCAGTAGGTGATGCTCGACTGGCCGATGAACGGGTTGAGGTTGTCGACCTCCTGCGTCTGCCCGACGCGGAACACGAGCTTCTCGGCGCCGGGCGACGGCGACGCGCTCGTGTCGGCGCGGGCCACCCCCCCGGCCAGGCCGATCAGAAGCGTCAGCAAGATAGTTGCGATCACGAACCTGCGCATTGCCGTACCTCCCCAGATAGACCCTCGGAAGCTCCTCGCACAGCGTGTCACGCTGACCCCCTCTCTTCAGCCAGCGCCGTTCTTGACGACGATTCGTGCCGTCCCCGGCCGGCTACCCGGCGGAAGCATGTATCCACCCGGGTAGGCTACAACGATGCATCCATTCTAGAGCACCCTCCCGCGTTGCGGCAAGGGTCAGGTCCCCTGCGTGGTGGAGTCCCTGGTCGTCGTTGAGGCCATTCTCGATGCCCCCGCTGACCGCAGCTGCCGGAACGCTGCGGCGCGCCTACCAGTCGAGGACGAGCTTCTCGCCGTCCATCTGGCGGATGTCCGTGATGTCCTGCATCGTCTCCATCATGCCGCGGTAGGTCCCCTGGTCGTCACGAAGGGGGCAGTACCGCACCAGGATCAGCCGGCCGGCTTCCAGGCGCCGGTAGATCGCCTCCTGCTGGCTGCCCTCCCGAAAGGCCTTCTCGATGCGTGCGATGACGGCACGCGCGGATGCGGGATGACATTCGCTGTAGTGGCGGCCGATGTATCCCGGATCACAGTCTTCGAGAACGCCGTCGAGGCCGGGCGTGAAGGCTAGCTCGACGCCCGAGGCCTGCAGCAGGCGCCGAAGATCGCCGTGCCAGTACACGATCCTACCTTCTTCATCGCAAACCGTGACATTCAGCGGAAGGTGGCGGATCACCAGATCCCGCTGCGCGGCCGTCAGGTCTCCCGCCAGGCAAGAACTCGGCTCGGCACCCCGTGTCGTCTCGCCTTCCAAAGCTCCCTCCCGTTGTCGAGTCCTGTTCCCGGTCGCCTGTCTGTCGCTCAAGCACTAGCTCCCTCGCCCCAGCCGTGCCCTGGTCTGGCACCGCGCCCGAGGGCGGGGAATCAGTCGTCTACGGCGTTGCCAGTATGCGAGCCGGGTCCTCGAACATCATGAGACGGATCTCGTCCTCAGAGCACGCCTACACGACGCAGGGTCGACAGGGCGATACCCGGAGATGCGCTTGAAGCCGAGCTCGCCGGAGTCTCCGGCCCGCGCACGGTCATGATCTGGCTCAGTATCACTCCTCCTGACACTCGACCCTGCAGTGAAGGCGACTCGCATGATCTGCTCAGGCGCTTCGCCACTCCCGTATGTTCATGCAGGGTCTTCCCGGCACGCCCATTTGCGCGAGTCCTCGAGCGCCGCGGCTCGACGGGCGGCGCTCACCCGTGACGTAGTCGAGAACCAAGGCGCCGCACGCCGCTACGTCTTGAGCAGGGCCGCCTCCACCTTCGGCGTGTCGGCGAGCAGCTTGCGCGTGTAGTCGGCCTGCGGGTGGGCGAGCACGTCGTCCGTGGGCCCGTACTCGACGATGCGGCCCTCGCTCATCACCGCGACGTCGTAGGCGATGCTGCGGATGAGGGCGAGGTTGTGCGTCACGAACAGCATGCAGAGACCGATCTCGTTCTGCAGGCGCACGAGGAGCTCGACGATGGAGGCCTGCACCGAGACGTCCAGCCAGGAGGTGACCTCGTCGCAGACGAGCACCGTCGGCTCGGCGGCCAGCGCACGGGCGATGGCCACGCGCTGCCGCTCTCCGCCCGAGAGCTGGTCCGGGTAGCGGCTCAGCAGCGTGTCGTCGAGCGAGACGAGGTCGAGCACCTCCGCAAGGCGATCCTCACGCTGGTCGCGCGTGTAGTCGAAGAAGATGCGCAGCGGCTGCGAGAGGATCTGGGCGATGGTGTTGCGTGGATTGAGGGCGCTGTACGGGTTCTGGAACACGTACTGGATGGCGTGACGGATCGCGCGTGGGCGACTGCGCGCCCGACGTTGCAGGGCCTTGCCCTGAAAGCCGATGTCACCCTCGATCCTGAAAGGGTGGATCCCGGCGATACAGCGCGCCAGGGTCGTCTTGCCGCTGCCCGACTCACCGACGAGGGCCAGGCACTCGTGGGCGCGAAGGGTGACGTCGACGTCGTGGAGGATCTCCCTGGAGCCGTACCAGGCGGTGACGCCCCTGACGGTGAGAAGACCCGCCTCCCCGCCGCTCTCCAGAGAGCTGTCATCCTTCTGCGCGAGCACGGGCGCCTCCGCTCGTACCTCCTCGTGACGCCAGCAGCGCACGCGGTGCATCTGGCCGACGGTCTCCTCGGGCGGCATCTCGGCGGAGCACTTCGCCACGGCGTAGCCGCACCGCGGCGCGAACGCGCAGCCCGCCGGACGATGCCCGGGGCGCGGCGCGAAGCCAGGGATGCCCTCGAGGGTGCGCCGCCCCGTCAGCGCCGGGACCGCGTGCAGCAGGCGCCGCGTGTACGGGTGGCTCGCCCCCGCGAACAGCTCCGCGGCAGGTCCGACCTCGACGAGCCGGCCCGCGTACATGACGGCGATGCGGTCGGCGAGCTCCGCCACCACCGCGAGGTCGTGCGTCACGTACACGGCCGCGGCGCGGTGGGCGGTCACGAGATCGCGGATGGTGTTGAGGACGTGCGCCTGGGTGGTCACGTCGAGACCGGTCGTAGGCTCGTCGAGCACGATGACCTTGGGCCGGCAGGAGAACGCCATGGCGAGCACCACGCGCTGTTGCTGGCCGCCGGAGAGCTGGTGTGGGTAGCGCCGCAGGAACTCCTTGGTGCTGGGCAACAGCACCTCGGCCATCATCTCCTCGACGCGCTTGCGGCGCTCTGCGTCCGAGTCGCCGAAGTCGTGGAACTCGAGGACCTCACGTAGCTGCTGGCCGATGCGCAGAGCGGGGTTCAATGCGGAGCCGGGGTCCTGAGGCACGTAGCTGATCACGCCGCCACGCAGCCGACGCAGCTGCGTCGAGCCTAGCGCCAGCACGTCGCGTTCGTCGATGGTGATCGAGCCGGCCGCGATCTTGGCGCCGCGGCGCTGGAAGTTGAGCAGCGACGTGGCCGCGGTGGTCTTGCCCGACGCCGACTCGCCGACCAGCCCGAGGACCTCGCCTTCGACGAGCTCGAAGCTGACCTCGTGATCGATCTCGACGCCCGACGGGTCGAGGGCGATCTCGAGGTCCTTCACGGCAAGGATGATGCGGCTCATGATGACCCCGTGTCGCGGTCTATGCCGATCATGGCGTGAGCCACGCCGTCGGTGACGAGGTTGACGCCGACGGCGAGGATGGCGATCAGCGCCACCGGCACGAAGACCGAGTACGGCTGGACGACCAGGCCGATGCGGTTCTCGTTGATCATGAGACCCCAGTCGGCCGCTGGCGGCTGTATGCCGAAGCCGAGGAAGCTGAGCGACGCGATGGTCCCGATGGCGAACGTGAGGTTCAGACCGAACTCCACCATCAACGGGCTCACGATGTTCGGCAGGATCTCGGTGAAGGCGATCTTGAAGTGCGAGACGCCGAGCGACTCGGCCGCCATCACGAAGTCGCGCTCCTTGACCTCCATCGTGACGCCGTACACCACTCGAGCGATGGGCGGCGCGAGCGTGACGCCCACGCCCAACACGAGGAGCCAGAGCTGCGGCCCCAGCACCGAGACCAACAGCAGCACGAACACGATCTGCGGGAAGGCGAGCATCACGTCGAGCCCGCGCATGATCACTTCGCTGATGGCGGTCCGAGCGTAACCGGCGACGAGGCCGAGCGACACCCCGAGGACCATGCCGATAGCCGTCGCGATGAACGAGAGGGTGAGCACCGAGCGCCCCCCGCAGAGCACGCGGCTCAGCACGTCGCGGCCGAGGTTGTCGCCGCCGAGCCAGGCGACCGACGACGGCTTGGCGTACGGCGCCGTGACAAACTCATAGGGCGAATACGGGGCGATGTACGGACCGACCACGGCGATGGCCACGATGAACAGGAACATCGCGAGTCCGACCTGCGTGACCCGGTAGTGGAGCGCGTCCAGAGGCAGCTGGACCCACTCGCGCCGGCGGTGCTTGCCGCGGGCCGGCGGGAACTCGAGACCGTGCCCGAGAGTCTCGTTGAAAGCCCCGTCGAGACCGACGTCGAGGGCGCCGACGGGGCGTCCGCCCGCGGAAGCCGGGTGGTCGGCGCTCACTGGAGACCCGTCCTGAGTCGCGGGCTGATGAGGATCGTGAGGATATCGGCGGTGAGGTTGAAGACCACGTACACGGTGGCGATGAGAAGCACGATCGCCTGGACCACCGGCACGTCACGGTTCGCCACAGCGTTGACGAGCGACGCGCCGATGCCCGGGTAGTTGAAGAGATACTCCACGGTGACGACGCCGCCGGCCATCCAGGCGAGATCGAGGGCGATCACCTGGATGACCGGGATGATGGCGTTGGGGAGCGAGTGGCGCTGGAGCACGATGCGCTCGGGGGCACCCTTCAGACGGGCCATCTGCACGTAGTCGCTCTCCAGCACTTCGATCATGGAGCCACGCAGCATGCGCACGGTGAACGGTGCGCTCGCGAGCGCCAGCGTGAGCGCCGGCAGCCACAGTAGCTCGAGCTGACTCCAGACCGACGCGGTGGGCTCGACCCGCGACACGGCCGGTAAGATGTGGAGGATCTGTGTGGCGAACAGCAGCATGAGCAGGATGCCGATGACGAACGTGGGCAGCGCCGCGAAGGTGAGGCTGCCCACGGAGACGGCCCCGTCGAACAATCCGTCACGGTACCGACCGCTCAGGCTGCCGAGGACGAGGGCCGGCGGGACGCTGATGAGGGCGGCCGCGAGCATAAGGGCTAGCGTGTTCATCACCCGTCTGCCGAGCAGCTGCGTGACCGGCTCCCCAGTGCCGACGAGGGAGTCGCCGGCGTCGCCCCTCAGAATGCCGCCTATCCAGTCGACGTACTGCAGAAGGAGCGGCCGGTCCAATCCGAGTTTCTCGCGTAGCACCTTGACGCGCTCCGGCGTTGCCTCCTTGCCGAGGATCGCGGTCGCCGAGTCCCCGGGCAGCGCTTGCGTCGCCGCGAACACGATGACCGAGATGACCAGCAGGGTAAGGAGGCCCAGCGCAAGCCGGCGGAGGATGATCTTGAGAAGCGGTGGCATCGCGCGTCTACCTCCCCAAGGTCGCGACAGGGTCGCCGCCAGTTCCGGACGGCGACCCTGCCCGCTTGAGATCAACGGAGAAACGGAGACTCAAACGAAGTACATCAGGTTGAAGCGGCTCTTCGTGGCGCCTTCCGCGCCGAATTGGTCTGGGACAAGGCCCTGCAGCTTGTCCGAGTGCGCGTCCAGCATGACGTGGAACTGGTACTGAATGTAGGCGCCGCGTTCGTACTCGATCGTCTGGCACTGGCTGACGAGCTCGTTGCGCTTGGTATCGTCCACCGTCTTGTACGCCTCCAGGACGAGCTTCTCCCACTCGTCGTCCTTCCAGTGGGTCTCGTAATAGGGCCCGTCGGGGAACAGGGCAGACCGACACAGCCAAAGGTACGAGTTGGTGCCCCACATGGTCATGGCGAAGGGGTACGACAAGTAGTTGCCTTCGTTCCAGTAGGCGTTGGGATCGACCTTGTTCACCTTGACGGTCACGCCGGCGCCCTTGGCCTGCTCCGCGAACACCTGGGCGGCCGCCGGGTCATTGGCGCCCGTGGCAGTCGAGCAGTTGAGCACGATGTTGAGGTCGTTGTCGTAGCCGGCCTGTTTGAGCAGCGACTTGGCCTGCTCCAGATCCTGCACGCGCTGCGGCAGGTCCTTGGGGTAGCCGGGGTCGAAGACCGCCCACATGTCGTTGGCGACCCACGAGTAGCCGCCATGGGCCTGCTCGATCATCTGCGGACGATCGACGATGAGCCGGAAGGCCTGGCGCACGCGCACGTCGTCGAAGGGCTTCAGGTCCATGGCCATGGTGAACGGGTCCCAGCCGCCGGTCTTCACCTCAAGTATCGAGTACCCCGGGCTGCTCTCGATGGTCGGCACCTGGGAGGTGTCGAGGATCGCCAGGTGGTCGACTGAGCCGCCGAGCAGCGCGTTGAGCTTCGCCGTCGGATCGGCGAACTCGATCATGGTGAGCTTGTCGGCGTACGGACCCTCGCCCCAGTAGTCGGGGTTGGCCACGAACTCGGTCTGCTCGCCGGGGAAGTAGCTGGTGACCTTCCAGGGGCCGGTGCCGATGGCGCCCTCCACGCCCTTGGGAGTCTCGAAGCCGACCGGCACGATACAGCACCCGTAATAGGCCAGCACCTCCTTGAAGGACATGTCTGCCTGCTCGAGCGTGAATTTCACGGTGAGATCGTCGAGCTTCTTGATGCCACTGGGCTTGAGCGCCGTCAGATGACTTGTGGCGAGCGCCGCCGTCTTCGGGTCGAGGACGCGCTGGTAGCTGTAGATCACGTCGTCGGCGGTCACCGACTTGCCGTCGTGGAAGGTAAGGTCCGGCTTCAGCCTGACGGTATACTCGATGCCGTCGGCGCTGATCTCGTACGACTCCGCAAGCTTCAGCTCCAGCTTGGAGTCGGGGGTCCAGCCCAAGAGGGGCTCGTAGATCTGCTCAGACTTCTTTCCCGCGTCAATGTAGCTGATCTGCCCGTCGAGCGTGTCCTTGGTGTTGCCGCCAGTGATCGCCGACCTGATGTGGCCGCCCTTCTTGGGTGCGGTGGCCGACGGTGATGCAGCGGTGTCGGACTCGCTGCCGCCGCAGGCCGCGGCGATCGGGCCGAGCGCGGCGAGGGCGCCCGTGGCGGCGGCTCCCTTGAGCACCGTGCGACGCGTCACCCGCTTGCTGTTGGCGATCTCCCAGAGCTTCCCGACTTCGAATGAAGACCCGCCTTCTTGGTCACTCACGATACCATCACCCCTTTCTGATGACTGGCCCACCGGTCCCGACCGTGTCTTCGCCGGCAGGCCCCCTCCCCTCCTGAACGGGCCGATCGCCACGTCCCGGAGATCACGTGGAAGTGCACACTCACCACCCCCTTGGCCGCTCTTGACGATGATCGTGCTGTCCACGGTCGGCTACCCGGCGGGGGAGTGTGTATCCACCTGGGTAGGTTGGCATGGCACCTTCTACTCTAAACCGCCGTGCCGGGTCGTCGCAAGGGCCACGTCCCTGACCCAGAGTAGTCCTTGATCGTCGTTGCGGCCACCGGGCGGTGAGCAGGACCGCCACCCGCCGCGTTGGCGCCGGGCCGCGCGCGCGTGTGTCTGCCAGGCGGCGCAGAGCCCGGCGAGCGAGTCGGACGAGAGGTAGCGCCGCCCCGCGAACGACTCGTCGTTCCATTCTGTCGTTGAGGCGCCCGCGAGCCGCGTTGAGGTGCCCGCGAGCCGCGGTGAGGCGCCCGCGAGCCGGGTGAGGCCCGTCGTTCGGGTGGACGCCGACGACGTCGCCCTCCGGGCGATCTCCCTGTTGGGGCGCTCGAGAGGGGCATCGCCGTCCGCCACCCGCTCGCCAAGGGAGGGAGGCTGGCTGAAGTCGAGCTCTATGAAGCGGGGATGCGGCGCGAGGTGATGTGGCCCTGCATCGCGCCGCAAGCGCGCGGCCGCTGAGCGCGGCGATGCTATGCTTAGAGTGCCTACCCAGTCAAAAGCTCACGAGGAAGGACGCCGCTTGAGGAAGAACTACGCTCTCCTTCTGACCGCCAGCGCCATCGTCGTGGCCGCAGTGATCGTCTTCGTGGGGTCCGCGAACGACTCCGGCTCGGCAGCGCCGACGCCGTCGGCGGCGAACCCGACGTCTCTCCCCTCGGGCGATCCCTCTATCTGCCCAAGCAGCTCGGCGGCCCCCGACGCCTCCCAGATGATCGCCGCCCTCAAGGCGAAGCTCGACAAGGACCCATCCGACACGCAGACGATGACGGCGCTGGGCACGGCGTTCTTCGCGAGCGAGCAGTACGACAAGGCGGAAGCGCTCTTCGTGCGCGCCCTGCGTCTGCGTCCCGGCGACCCCGAAGCCAGCGTGCAGCTCGCGATGGTCTACCACGCCGGCGGCAACGACGCCAAGGCAAAGGCGCTCATCCGAGGAGTGTTGAAGAAGAACCCCAAGTCCCAGAAAGCTCACAACGCCTTGGCCGGCATCTACTTCGATGAAGGGAACATCGCGCAGGCCAGGATGGAGTGGAAGAAGGCGGCGGCCGTCGACCCCTGAGAATGAGCGCTCGCGGCGCGGTCGCGCCGCACGCTCAAGCCGCAGCTTCTCTCGCCGCGGGCCATACCGATGCACCGACGCCGTGAAGGCCCTCGACGGGAGCGTCCTTGCCGACAACTGGCCGTGAGGTCCTCCACCTAACGGCGGGCGCGCAGGGCGAGCAGGTCGGCGAGGATGGCGTAGGCGGTCTGCTGCGTTATGGCGTCGAGCTCGGCCGTGAGCACGTCTCCCATGAGGTCGGTATGCAGGATCAGACCGAGGCTGGAGCCGCGGATGCCGGCCAGCGGATGGGCGAGCGGCAGCTCCACAAGCCGCACAGAACAGTCGACACCGTCGTCGTGGGACCGCCCGCTGCAGAGCAAGCACAACCGTCGCCCCGCGGCGCGGGCGGCGGCCACCCGTTCGGCAGTGA
This sequence comes from uncultured Thermoleophilia bacterium, assembly GCA_963707855.1. GTDB lineage: Bacteria > Actinomycetota > Thermoleophilia > UBA2241 > UBA2241 > UBA2241. The sequence goes on along the minus strand of CAVPRQ010000020.1, from coordinate 115,114 downwards.
CGCCTCGGATGCTCTGGTGCGGGATGTCGTCGGGCGTGATCTGCGCATCGAGCAGGGAGTTCGCCAGGATGGCGAGCTTGCAGGCCGAGTCGACCCCGTCGAGGTCGAGCGCCGGGTCGGCCTCGAGCCACCCCTCGCGCTGGGTGTGGGCGACCGCGTCGTCGAACGAGTCGCCTTCCCCGAGAGCATCGAGGATGTAGTTGGTGACGCCGGTGAGGATGCCGTCGAAGCCGGTGATCGTGCAGCCGCGCAGGCACGTCTCCACGAGGTCGAAGACGGGCATGCCGTCGGCGACCGTGCCCTCGTAGCGCCAGCGCCGGCCGTGGATCTCGGCCGCCGCCTGCATCCTCTGGAACTGCCAGGCGACCGGCCCCTTGTTGACGGTCACCGCGTCCATGCCGGCAGCGAAGGCCGCCTCGATGTGGCCGGCCGCCGTCTCCCCACCGGGCTCCAGCACGGTGGCTTCCACGAGCACATCGGCACCGCTGGCGGCGATCAGCTCGGCCGGCGCCACCGCCGGGCCGGGCAGGCTACCGTGGCCGGACTCGACCATGTCGAGGAGCTCCGCGGCGGTAACGCCCGCGGGGTCGAGAAAGCCGGCGTGTCGGGTGGTGACGCCGGCGATCAGGAAGCGGACACCGCACTGCGAGGCGATGCGCTCCTCGACGTCGCGCAGCATGGCGAGGAGCTCGTGCCCCACACTGCCGAAGCCCAGCAGGCAGAGCTTCACGTCCTGGACGTCTTTGCCGACGGATTCCGCCATCTGTGCCGCCTCCACGCTCAGGCTACCGTTGCCGGGGCCGATTGCATCGTCATGACGAGCCGCCCAGGAGCTCCAGAGCGACCCGCTCAACGAAGAACGCCTGGAACGCCAGGTCCCGCACGAGGATGCGCTCGTCGACGCCGTGGACCCTGGGCCACACGTCGAGGTAGCTCTCCTCGACGAACGGGGTGAAGCCGTAGGCCACCACTTCGGGGAAGGCGACGCGGAACCAGTGCGAGTCGGTGAACCCGGTGTTGTGGGTGAAGCCGACTTCGGCACTGCGCACGTGACGCCGCAGGACTGTGACGATCGCGTCGGAGAGCGGGCTCGGACAGCGAGAGCTATTGCCCCGGACGACGCTGATCCACTCGAGTTCCCATTCCGCATCCACGCCCGCGAGAGCGGCGCGCACCTCGGCCTCGACCTCGGATTCGTCGTGACCCGACAGCATCCGGCAGTCGATGCCGAGCACGACTTGAGTCGAGAACACATTCACGGAGCTGCTGTTCGACTGGACCGTCGTCGTTGAGAAGCCGAAACCGTAGAGCGGTTCGACCATGTCTTTGAGGTCAGGGTGGCGCTCGGCAAGCTCCGCGAGAGCGGCGCGCGACCGCCCTGCGTCACGAAGACGTTCGCGAAGCTCGGCATCGGCGACGAGGAGCTCCACCACGTCGCGCGACGATTCCTCGATGACGACGGGCAGCTCGTGCGCGAGCAGCGCCTCGACGACACGCGCCGCGTCCAGCACGGCGTTGCCGTGACGCAGGGGCACCGAGCCGTGCCCGGCCTGGCCGTGCACGATGAGACGGAATTGCGCCGCGCCCTTCTCGCCACTCTGCGGCAGGAACACGCGACGATCGCCGGACGGGATGTAGGCGCCATCTCCTTCGTTGAGGACGTAGTCGCAGCGCACGAGATCGGGCCGATGATCGAGCAGCCAGCGGATACCGCCTCCACACAGCTTCTCCTCGTCTGCCGTGCAGGCGTAGACGACGGTACCGTCGAACGGCGCCCCGGCCGCAGCCAGCCTGCGCACGGCGACGGCATTGGCGGCGACCATGTTCTTGATGTCGGTCGCGCCGCGACCCCACACGTAGCCTCCATCGATAAGACCGGAGAAGGGCGGTACCTGCCACTCGGCGGCATTTGCCGGCACCACGTCCTCATGCGCCAGCAGGAGCAGGGTCGGCCCGGGCTGCCGGCCCTCGAGGCGAAGGACGAAGCTCGCCCGCTCGGCGGGCTCCCCTACGACCTCACCCTCGAGCCCGTGGCCGTGGAACCACGCGGCCATGTGCTCCGCCACCGCCGTCTCGTTGCCCGGCGGATTGGTCGTGTCGATCTGGATGAGCTGACTCAGCAGCTCGCTGGCCTCGCGCCCGAGGTCCGCCAGGAGTGCCGGATCGACATCCACCGCACTCCCGTTCTTGGGTGCACCCTCTCCGTCGCGGCTGGATCCCATCAAATGCCCCCCCTGCTCGTACTCCCATCGACGAGGCGCCGAATGGCACATCGTCCCGGAACAATCATCTCCCGAATCCCAGGTTTCGAGAAAGGCCTTCAGACCCGTGTGCCCTTCGTCGATCTGCATGCTGTCGATCTCCGAGCAGGAGAGACGCAGACAGAACTGCTCTTCTCCCGGCAGGGGATCGCCGCACATCGCGCGCGTGTAGTGCTCCCCTTGAGGCCGATGCCGACCTCCTCGAGGAGCGCGGACGCCGAGCTGGTGACCAGGTCCAGCTCGGCGTCCGAGAGCCAGCGCGTCTACTGCCGCACGTACGCCTCAGCCGCTCAGATCGTCGGCGTGTCGCTGAGCAGCTTCTTCGTGTAGTCGGCCTGCGGGTCGTCGAGGACCGCGTCCACGAGGCCGAACTCGACGATGCGCCCCTCGTTCATCACCGCGACCTCCTGGCTGATGCTGCGCACGAGGGCGAGGTTGTGGGTGACGAACAGCATCGAGAGGCCCATGTCGCGCTGCAGGCCGGCGAGGAGCTCGATGATCGCCGCCTGGACCGAGACGTCGAGCCACGAGGTGACCTCGTCGCAGATCAGCACGGTCGGCTCGGCGGCGAGCCCGCGCGCGATCGCCACGCGCTGGCGCTCGCCGCCGGAGAGCTGCTCCGGGTAGCGGTTGAGGAGGGTCGCGTCGAGCGCCACCTGCTCCAGCGCCCGCGCCATGCGGTCCTCCATCTCGTCGCGCGACAGGTCGAAGAAGACCTTCAGCGGGGCGGCCAGGATCTGGCGGATGGTCTTGCGCGGGTTCAGCGAGAGTAGGGGCTCTGGAAGATGTACTGGATCGCCTGCCGTTCGGCGCGCGAGCGGTCGCGGGCGTCGCGCTCGAGCGGCCTGCGCGCGCAGCGTGATGTCGCCCTCGATGCGGTAGGGGTGCAGGCCGGCGATGCAGCGCGCCAGGGTCGTCTTGCCGGAGCCCGACTCGCCGACCAGCGAGAGGCAGCGCCGCTCGCAGAGGGTGGCGTCGATCCCGTGCAGGGTCTCCTTCTTCTGGTAGAAGGCGATCACGGCGCGGACGCTGATCACCTGCGTCTCGGGCGTCTCGCAGAGCGCGAGGCCCTTGTCGCGGAGCTGCACGTCCTGGTCGGCGCCCTGGGAGCCGACCTCGCGCCAGCGCCAGCAGCGCACGCGGTGCTCGGCGCTCGGCCCGTCGACGGGCGGGAACTCCTCGCCGCAGCGCTCGATCGCCCAGTCGCAGCGCGGGGCGAAGGCGCAGCCGCGCCGGGCGCTGGCCGGGGCGCGGCGCCCAGCCCGGGATGCCCTGCAGGGCGCGCTCGCCGGTGATGTCGGGGATCGAGCTGAGCAGCTTGCGCGTGTAGGGGTGCTGGCCGCGGTCGAAGAGCTCGTCGCGGGTGCCGGTCTCGACCACCCTGCCGGCGTACATCACGGCGATCCGGTCGGCGAGGTTGGCGACCACGGCGAGGTCGTGGGTGACGTAGAGCGCCGCCGCGCCGTAGCGCCTGGTGAGGTCACGGACCGTGTCTAAGACGTGCGCCTGGGTGGTCACGTCGAGCGCCGTGGTGGGCTCGTCTAAGACGATCACCTTGGGCCGGTTGGCGAACGCCATGGCGATCGCCACGCGCTGCTGCTGGCCGCCCGAGAGCTGGTGCGGATAGCGGCGCAGGAAGGCGGTATCGGAGGGCAGGAGCACCTCGGCCATCATCTCGGCGAGGCGCGCCTCGCGGTCGGCGGACGAGGCGCCGAAATCGTGCGCCTCGAGGATCTCCATGAGCTGGGTGTGGATGCGCAGGGCGGGGTTGAGCGAGGCCGAGGAGTCCTGCGGGACGTAGCTGATGAGGCCGCCGCGCACGTCGCGCAGTTCGGCGTCTGAGAGCGCGAGGATATCGCGGCCGTCGATCGTGACGTGCCCGCCGGCGATCTTCGCCCCGCGCCGCTGGTGGGCGAGCAGGCTGGTCGCCGCGGTCGTCTTGCCGGAGGCCGACTCGCCGACGAGGCCGAGGACCTCGCCCTGGCGGATGACGAGCGAGACCTCGTCGTCGATGTTGATGCCCGAGGGGTCGAGGACGATGGTCAGGCCCTCGACGGTGAGGACGACCTCGTGCTCGGTGCCGGCCGGTGGCCCCGCGCTGGTCACGGTCGCCATCAGCCCGCCCCCGTGTCGCGCTCCGCGCCGCCCAGCACACGGTCAAGGCCATCCGCGATCAAGTTGACGCCGACGGACAGGACGGCGATACACACTACCGGCACCGCCACCGACAAGGGCTGAAGGAGGACGCCCTGCCGGTTCTCGTTGATCATGAGGCCCCAGTCTGCCGCCGGCGGCTGCATGCCGAACCCCATGAAGGAGAGCGCCGAGATCAGGCCGATCGAATAGACCAGGCGCAGACCGAACTCCACCAGCAGGGGGCTCGTGATGTTCGGCAGGATGTCACCGAAGAGGATCCTCCGGCGGGCCACGCCGAACGACTCGGCCGAATGCACGAAGTCGCGCTGGGCGATGTCGACGGTCGCTGCCCTGGTCACGCGCGCGATGCGCGGCGCGTGGCTGACGCCGGTCAGGAGCACGATCAGCCAGAGCCGGGGCCCGAGGATCGAGACGAAGAGCAGGGTGAGCACCAGTTGCGGGAACGAAAGCACGACGTCGAGGAGGCGCATGATGGTCTCGTCCCACGCGCGCCGCGCGTAGCCCGCGATGAGGCCGAGCGTGACTCCCAAGACCATACCGATCGACGTGGCCGCCACGGCCAGCGTGATCACCGTGCGCCCGCCGTAGAGCACCCTCGTCAGCACGTCTCGGCCGATCGAGTCGCCGCCGAGCCAGGCCTCAGTCGACGGAGGACCGAACGACGTGGTGACGAGCTCCGTCGGGGAGTACGGGGCGATCAGCGGACCGAACGTGGCCATCAGGACCATGAAGAGCACGATGAGCGCCCCTATCTTGGTCACCCTCAAGCGCCACGCCTCGACGAGCGTGGTCCTCAGCCACGTGAAGCGCCTCGCTGAGACCACTGCGCCGACCTCCAAGGGGTCTGGACCAAGGGTACCTGCGACGTCGCTCATCGCATGCCCGTCCGCAAGCGCGGGTTGACCAGGATCGTGGCGATGTCGGCGGCGAGGTTCGTCACCACATAGACAGCCGCGATCAACATGCAGAGCGCCTGTACGACCGGCATGTCGCGGTTGGCCACGGCCTTGACCAGCGCCGTCCCGATACCCGGGTAGTTGAACACGTACTCGACGACCACGATCCCGCCGGTCAGCCAGGCGAGGTTCAGGGCGATGACCTGGAACGTCGGCCCCAGAGCGTTCGGCAGCGCATGGCGCCACAACACGAGTCGGTTGGGCAGACCCTTGAGGTCCGCCATCATGACGAACTCACTGTCAAGAACGCCGATGGTCGAGGCACGCAGCATGCGGCATGTGTACGGCATCGTCGCCAGGCACAGCGTGATGACGGGCAGCACGAGGATCTCCGCCTGCGCGTAGAGAGGGGTCCCGATGATGACTTGCGACACAGCCGGCAGCACGTGGAACACGCTGGTCGCCAGAAGCAGTACCAGCACGAGGCCTATGACGAACTCCGGCAGGGCTGACAGCACGAGATTGGTGACGTTGGTGACATGGTCGAAAGGCCGGTCGCGCCAGTACGCCTGCATGGCACCGATCAGGATCGACAACGGGATGCTCACGAGGCTCGTGATGACCAACAAGTACAACGAGTTGATGACCCAGGGCTTGAGCAGCGTTACGACGCTGGTGCCGCGATTCACAATCGAATCACCCAAGTCGCCGGTCATGACGCCCTGCAACCAGCTTAGGTACTGCTCCTGGAGCGGTCGGTTGAGGCCGAGTTCCTCGCGGAGACCTTCGTACACCGCCTTGTTGGCGGCACCCTTGCCCAGGATGGCGCGCGCTGGGTCGCCGGGCAACGCCTGGGTGGCGGCGAACACTACGAGGGAGACCAGGAAGAGCGTCACGCAGCCCAAGCCGACACGCAGGAGAATCAGCCTCAAGAGCGGGGGCACTCGTACAACCTCCTTGATGCAGGGCGTGAGCGGCCGCGGACGGTCCTCAGGCCGGCGGCCAAGGGCTGCCGCACCGTCGGCGACGACTCAGCTCGGCGTGCAGGTCGCGGGCACGATGGGGGGAGCGCCATGGCCGGACGGACGCTCCCCCCACCGCACGCGGATCTAGACGAAGTAGAGGTACTTGAAGCCGAAGTTGATCGCCGTCCAGTAGAACACGTCGGGCACCTCGCCGGCGATCTTGTCGCTCTTGCCATCGATCAGGTCCATGAACGACCAGACGAGGTAGCCTGCCTCGTCATGATCGACCTTCATCGCCTCGGCGATCAGCTCGTTCCGCTTCGCCTCATCCACCGTCGTCTCTGCCTCGCGCATCACGCTCTCCCACTGGTCGTTCTGCCAGTGCTCGCAGTTCCAGACGGCGTCCGGGAACCTCTGGATGCGGGCGGCGTGGATGTAGCCGCGTGTGGCCCACGAGTCGGTGGAGAACGGCCAGGTGGTCCAGTTCTCGCCGTAGAAGGTGGCCACATCGATCTTGTTCACCTTGACCGTGACGCCCACCTTCTTCGCTTCCTCGGCGAAGATGACGGCGCTGTCGACGGCGGAGTTGCCGTTCTCGGGGCACACTGCGCACTCGACACTCAGACCATCGCCATACCCGGCCTGCTTGAGCAACGACGCGGCCTGCTCGAGGTCCTGTTCGGTCTGTTCCAGGTCCTTGGGATAGGCGGGATCGTACAGTGCGGTGATGTCGTTGCCCAGAACCCCGGCCCCGGCGAGGGTCGCGTCGACTGTCTGCTGCCTCGGGCAGATCAGCTTGAACGCCTGTCGTACCCTCACATCGTCGAAGGGCTTGACGTCGGCCCGCATCATGAACGGGGTGTAGGTCCCGGAACTCGACCGGACCGTCGAGACGCCGTCCGACTGGTCGACGATCTTGCCCTGCGTGGGAGACAGGCCGATGACCCAGTCGTAGGTGCCGTCCGCCAGGCCGTCCACCAACGCGTTCGCTTCCGAGACGCTGTACCAGCTCATGGTGTCGATGTAGGGCACTTGACCCCAGTACTCGGCATTGGACGCGAAGTCGATCTGCTGCAGCTGGGTGTACGCAGTCATCTTGAAGGGGCCGGTCCCCACGAGGTCCGCAACCTTGCCGGTGTTCTTGTAGCCGGTCGGCAGGATGCAGTTCGAGTACATCGCGAGCAGCTCCGGGAAGATGGCATCGGGACGTGCGAGGTACATACGGACGGTGAGATCGTCCACCTTCTCCAGACGCTCGAGATGACTGAGGCTCGACGCGCCCGTCTTGGGCGCCTTCGGGTCAAGGATGCGGTTGATGCTGAAGATCACGTCCTCTGCGGTGAGGGACTTCCCATTGTGGAAGGTCACATCGGGCCGCAGGCGCACCGTGTACTCGGTGGCCGCGTCGTTGGGCGAGACCTCCTCCGCGAGCTGGTTGACGACCTTCATGGTGGGATCGAAGGTCGTCAGACCCTCGAACACGTTGTGATTCATGCCGATGACGTCTCCGGTCGTCGACAACTGCGGGTCGATGTCGGTACCGCCAAGCGACATCCCCATCCGCAGGTTGCCACCCTTCTTCGGAGTGCCGGCGGCGGTCGGGCTTGCAGCCGTGCCGCCGTCATCGCCACCACAGGCGGCGAACAGCGGGCCCAAGCTCAGTGCGGCGCCCACGCCCGCCGCCCCTTTGAGCACGTCGCGACGCGTCGCGCGACGCGTCATCTGCGTCTCCAGGAACGACAAGTCGATGTGCTGATCGTCGTGCTGTCCCTCGTCTCCAGCCATGTCGCTTCTCCTTCGCAGTGACTCAGTTGCCTCTGACATCCGGCTGCGTGGCGCATGACGTCACGCTCACCCGAAGACTGGCCGAATTGAAGAAGTCCCCAACACCTCCTCGAAGTCAGCGCCCCATCACCAGTCGCTCAGACGCCTGGTCAACGCGGGCGGTCTGATCGGACTGGCTGAGACCGTGGGTTCAACCTATCGGCTAGGGTAGCCGCCGAGTGTACGTGGCTAGTTTTGTTCAAGTCAATGCCGCTCCGCTGGGCAGACGGGAAGCAGCTCCTCGCCTGATGGAAGGAAGGGCGGTGCAGGAGCCAGGCGCCGTCTCTTTCCCCAGAAGACGCCGGCCCTCACCGGCGGAACTGCGCCGGGCTACCCACGGTGCGCAGTGGCATGCAGCTCCGGACGACCCGCTTTCCGGAATGCCCGGACCTGCTCGACGTCTCGTGGAGCCAGCGCCGGAGTCCGTACTCAACGTGCCTCGGCGGTCCTTCCTGCCAGGAAGCACTGCCGTCTTCACGGCCCTTCCGCCACTTCGCCCGGGCTTGCCCCCACGCACTCAACGCCCAGAGCGCGCTGAACGTACTGCCTGCAGACCCTCTCGGCCATCGCGGCCGTCAATGTGTCCGAGCTGCCCGCCAGCGCAACAAACGCGCCATCCATGAGCAGTGAGAGGCCGCGAGCGACCCCCTCGACATCGATCTCCAAGGCGCGCTCTTTGGCAGCCCGCGAGAGCAGATCCTCCAAGAAGGCGCGATGCGACTCACTCACCCATCTGTCGACTTCCCTGAACGAGCGGTTGCGCGGCGAGGCCTGCCAGAAACCAAACCAGGCTCGAAGGCGATCGACATTGAAATGCGGAGGGTTGAAGACGGCCGTGATGGCCCCGTTCAGCGCGGCGAGAGGTCCTGGTCCCCCTTGATCAGCCCCCTGCCTCAGTGTGGCTGTGAACTCGGTCGCCAACCTCTCGTAGGCGGCCGTCAGCAGCTGGTCCTTCGTCCTGAAGTAGTGCCGCGGCAAGCCACGGGACACGTGGGCGGCGTCGGCGATCCGCTCGATGGTGGCTCCACTCATGCCGCGCGTGGCGACCATCCTCACAGCCGCCTCGATGAGATCGTCACTGCGGCTGTCGCCCCTGGTCGCTCCGGCGCCTCCGGCTCTTCCTGAGTCCCCTCGCGACAGCGCTCTGCCGTCTTGGCATTCGATGACGGCGGCTTCGAGTCGCTCCGCAAGCGACTCGCCGACCGTCCCCTCCTTCGCCACTCTCAGCAACCTCCCCACTCCAAGAGACCACTCTAGACAACGCCAGGAGGCCTCTGTTATACGTACAACAAGCACATGTCGGAAGGCCTGTCAAGGGGTGCGAGTGCCGGGGCGAGGCCTCACACAAGGAGGGGTTTCGGGGATGGAAGACTACCGCTCACGCAGCATGTGGCTCGACCTTCTGCCCGGGGAGCTTGCCCCGCGCCCCGCGCTCGAGGGGCCGACCGACGTCGACGTCGCGATCGTCGGCGCCGGCTACACCGGCCTCTGGACGGCCTACTACCTGAAGAAGGCCGACCCGCACCTGCGCGTCGCCGTCCTCGAGCGCGAGATCGCCGGCTACGGCGGCTCGGGACGCAACGGGGGCTGGTGTCACACCTACTTCCCCGGGCTCCCGCGCGCGCGCCGCCCGGTGGAGCGGCCGCCAGGCCGTGATCGACCAGCAGCGCGCCCTCTTCGACACGGTCTACGAGATCGCCCGCGTGGTCGACGAGGAGGGCATCGAGGCGCGCTTCCACCTCGACGGCCAGCTCAGCCTGGCGACCAACCCGGTGCAGCTGCTGCGCGCCGCCCAGAAGTCGAGTACGAGCGCTCCTGGGGCTTCGGCGAGGACGACTACGTGCTCCTCGGGGCGCGCGAGGCGAGCGCGCGCGTGAAGGTCGCCGGCTGCCTGGGCGCCGTCTACACCCCGCACGGCGCCGCCGTCGACCCGGCGCGCCTGGCGCGCGGCCTCGCCGACGGTCGTCGAGCGCCTCGGCGTGCCGATCTACGAGCGCACCCCCGTGACCGCGATCGCCCCGCACGCCGCCGAGACGCCCTTCGGCACCGTGAGGGCCGAGGTCGTCGTGCGCGCCACCGAGGCGTTCACGCCCGAGCTCCCCGGCCACGAGCGCGACCTCGTGCCGATCTACTCGCTGATGATCGCCACCGAGCCGCTCTCCGAAGAGACCTGGGAGGCGCTCGGCTGGAAGGGCCACGAGGTCTTCGGCGACCTGCGCCACCTCATCTTCTACGCCTGCCGCACCGACGACGGCCGCATCGCCATCGGCGGCCGCGGGGCGCCCTATCACTACGAGTCCAGGCTGAGCGAGGAGTTCACGCTCAACCCCCGGGTCCAGGACCACCTCCGCGAGCTGACCCGCGAGCTCTTCCCGCAGATCGGCCCCTTCCGCGTCAGCCACCGCTGGGGCGGGGCGATCGCGGCGAGCCGCGACTGGTACTCGTCGGTCGGCCTCGAGCGCGCGACCGGGAACGCCTGGGCCGGCGCCTACGTCGGCGACGGGGTCTCGACGACCAACCTCGCCGGCCGCACGCTGTGCGACCTGATCCGCGGTGAGGACACGCCGCTGACCGCGGCTGCCCTGGGTGAACCACCGCTCGAAGGCCTGGGAGCCCGAGCCGCTGCGCTGGATCGGCGTCAACCTCGCCCTGCGCATGATGGCGAGCGCCGACCGGGTCGAGGAGGCCAAGGGGCGCCCGGCGCGGCGCGCCGACCTGATCGCGAAGATGATCGGCGCCTGACCTGCGCCATCGACGCTGCGATGACGCGACGGCAGACGCGAACTCCGGAGACTCGCGCTTCGCGAGCCGGCCTCGCAGTACTTGCGGCTTGACGTCGACCGCGAACGACGATGCATCGACGAGGGATCTCGATACCAGCCAATCAGAGACAGGAGACTGAGGTGCCGAAGAGCCCGACAGACTACAGCCCGACTCCCGACATCCTGCCGCTCACGCCTCGACGAACGGATGGGGTCTTCGACGAGGGTCAGCTGACGTCGCTCCGAGAAGCCAGCATGCTCATTCTCGAAGAGGTGGGGGTCCACGTGCCCTCGGCCAATGCGCGGACGATCTTCGCCGACAACGGCGCCAAGGTAGGAGACGACCAAGTCGTGCGCATCCCGCGAGACGTCGTCGAGCGTGCGATGTCCACGGCACCGAGGACCTTCTGTCTGGCCGGTCGAGAGGAGCGATTCGACCTGACGCTTGACGGCAGTCACAGCTACGTGGCGACGGAGGGAGTCGGCGTCCACGTGGTCGACACCGAGACCCGCAAGCTGCGCGCGTCACGCAAGGCGGATGTGGCCACGTTCGCCCGCGTCTGCGACGCGCTGCCACTGATCGCCTTCCTCTGGCCTCCTGTGAGCGCCCAGGATCACGGGACGACGGCGCCGCTGCACGAGTGCCACGCCGGGTTGACCAACACCCTCAAGCACGTGCGCGGCGCCACCACGATGCGGCCAGAGCTGGCGCGCTACGTCGTCGAGATGGCGACGGTGGTGGCCGGCGACGAGGCGTCTCGCCGTCGTCGCCCGCCCATCTGCGGCAATATCTGCACCATCAGCCCTCTCGCGCACGATGAGAACGGCCTCGACTGCGCCCTGATCTACGCCGAAGCCGGCATCCCGTTCAGCTTCATGGCGATGACGACGATGGGATCTGTCGCACCGGCCACCGCGGTCGGAGCGCTGGTGCAAGGCGATGCCGAGGTGGTCAGTGGCATGGTGCTGGCGCAGCTTGCCGCGCCCGGCTGCCCCGTCTTCCATTCCGTCCTGGTCTCGCTTATGGACCCCTACTCCGGTGGCTACGTGAGCGAGGTGCCGCTGCCTCTCCACTGGATGGCCGCCGAGCTGGCGCACGCCTGGGGGGTGCCCAGTCTGTCCGGCGGCAGCCTGAGCAGCGACGACGGTGGGATCGGCTGGCTGGCCGGGCGACGCGCCGGCCTTGGCGCTGCCGAAGCCATGTTGTCGGGAAGCGAGATCTGTGGGTACCTCGGCCTCACCGGCGCAGCCACCGTGCTCTTCCCCGAACAGGTGATGCTCCAGCATGAGGTGCTGCTCGAGGCAGTGGGCGAGTTGGGCGCATTCACGTTCGAGGCGACAGACTTCGCTCTGGACGTGATCCGCGAGGTGGGGCCGCGCGGTCACTTCCTGAAGCACAGGCACACTCGGCAGCGCATGCGGGAGATGCGACTCCCGGCGTGGCTCAGGCCGAGGTCTCCAGATGCTCACGGGTCCCTCTCCGACGCCGATTCGATCGACAGGTTGGCGACGAGAGCGAGCGCTGGCCTCGATTCATCCGTCGTGAGAGCGACCGCTTTCGCTGACTACCGGCGCATCGAACAGGAGCATCACCCCGAACCACTGCCCGCAGACGTGCTCCAGGAGCTTGAACAGCTGCTGGCGTCGGCAGATCGGGAGTGACGCCGTGACCGCCCGGTGTTCATCGTCGGAGGGAGCTCACGACGACAGGTGCCCGGTCCGTAGAGCAGCAGAGGACTTCTTCAGGAGGAGGCTGACGTGAGCAACGATCTCTACGCCCAGATGAAGCAGACCGTGCTCGACGGCGAGGCCGAGCTCGCGGCCGAGCTCGCCCAGCAGGGCCTCGACGCCGGCCTTGCCGCGGTCGACATCCTCGACCTCGGCTTCGTCAAGGGCATCGAGGAGGTCGGCGACCTCTTCGCCCGCGGCGAGTTCTTCCTCCCCGAGCTCGTCCAGGGGGCCGAGGCGATGAAGGCCGCGGTCGCCGTCCTTGAGCCCGCCCTCGACGCCTCCGGCGGGGCGAGCCGCTCGCTCGGGGTCGCCGTCGCCGGCACCGTCGCCGGCGACATCCACGAGATCGGCAAGACGATCGTCTGCAGCATGCTCAGCGCCGCCGGCTTCACGGTCACCGACGTGGGCTGCGACGTCCCCGTCGAGACCTTCGTCGCGAAGTGCCGCGAGCTCTCCCCCGACCTCCTCCTCCTCACCGCCCTGCTGACGACGACGATGCCCAACCAGCAGAAGACGATCGAGGCCCTCAAGGCCGCCGGCCTGCGGGACTCGGTCAAGGTGATGATCGGCGGCGCCCCGACGACCCGCGCCTGGGCCGACGAGATCGGCGCCGACGGCTACGCCGAGGACGCGATCGAGGCCGTGGCCACCGCCAAGGGGCTCCTCGGGGTTCGTGTCACGTCCTGGCGAACACACCTCAAACCGGCTCGTGTGACTGAGCACTTGCTGCACGTCACGAAAGCAAGAGCGTGCCGTGAACGAGCCTGCCCTCGAACAGTACTGCCTCGGGCTGCGCAGACGGGATCTGGTCGCCCGCAAGGCTGAAGAGATCCTTGTTGAGGATGACCATGTTCGCGAGCTTGCCGACCTCGATCGAGCCCATCGTCTCGGCCCTTCGCAGCTGGATGGCGCCGTTGAGCGTATAGCCCTTGACCAGGTCGCTCAGCGCCAGGCAGCCTGACGCAGGTTCGCGAACGCCCATAGGCCACCAAGGATCGATGCGCGTGTGGCCGACCTGAAGTCCGAGGAAGGGGTCGGCACGCGGCGCCTCATACTGGCTGGCGACATCGCTGCTGAGGGCGACAATGCCGCCGGTGCTGATGATCGGGTTGAACTGGTACATCCTGTTGAAGCGATCCTGGCCCAGCCACTCGGCCGACTCCGTGCCGAAGTAGCCGCCCGACCAGTGTGGAGACCAGTTGACGATGATGCCCAGCTTGGCGACCCGTGGCATGTCGGCGGGGTCGACTAGCATGCAGTGCGCGAGTGTGACCTGGACCCTCCAGGCGTCGCCCAGCTGCTGCTGTGCCCTCTCGACGGCGTTGCAGGCAGTGCGGAAGGCGCGGTCACCGGTCACATGGATGTGCAGGTCGAGGTTCTCCTCGTTGAGGGCGAGCATGCAGGCAACGAGGTCGTCCTCGCTCATGTAGAGGGGGCCATAGTCGGTGCCCCCAGGGTCGTTGCTATGCGGCTCGAGTACCGCGCCCGTCCCCGTCTCGGTCATCCCGTCGAGGAAGAACTTCATGGTGCGCAGGCTGATGTGCCTGCTGCCGTACTTGGTTTGCCAGTTCCGCAGTTCGGCGATCTTCGCGGGCAGATCGTCCACGCCAAGGAACCGGTTCGAGCCTTCGCAGTACATGTGCAACTCGCCTCGACGGTCCAGCTCGGCCAACGCCTTGTAGGTGTCCTCACTGCCCATGAAGCCATCGCTGCCCCCCGCGTCGAACAGAGCGCACACACCCCTGGAGGAGAGGAACTCAAGGAATCCGTTGAGGAGCTCGGGGGCCACCTCCTGCGCCGGCGCCCAGTTGAGGGCCGCATACATGTGGCCTGCAAAGTAGCGCCAAGCCCCTTCCTTCACCCACCCGGTGGCGTTGCCCTCGGCGTCGCGCACGAAGACGGCCACGCCCGGCTCGGGGTCGGGCGTGTTCTTGTCGACGTCCATGAGCTCGAGCATCTTGGAGTTCACGAGGCAGGAATGGCCCGTGAACTCCACGATCAGCACCGGGCGGTCGGAGACGTAGGCGTCAAGGTCCTCCTTGTGCGGACCCTCGTCGCCAAACATCGCGGTCGGGTAGTAGTTGGCCCAGATGAACGGCACCTCATCCCTGGAGTGGGCTGCGGCGTATTGCCCCAGCCAGGCGAACAGTTCGGTCTTGTCGTAGGTCCAAGGCAACGTCACACGCCACGAACTCATGGCGACGAGGCGCGGATGGGTGTGGCTATCGATCATGCCCGGCAGGACGAGCCGTCCGTGCATGTCGGACACGTTCGTCCCCGGGCCGATGAACCTCTCCCACGTGGGGTCCTTCTGAGTCCCCACGTAGACGATGCTCTCACCATCGACGGCCACTACCTGCGCCCAGGGTTGACTCTGGTCGACTGTGTATACGCGCGCATTGGTGAG
The DNA here is from genome assembly GCA_963707855.1 of uncultured Thermoleophilia bacterium. Lineage (GTDB taxonomy): Bacteria > Actinomycetota > Thermoleophilia > UBA2241 > UBA2241 > UBA2241. The sequence continues at coordinate 100,111 of CAVPRQ010000020.1, read as the reverse complement.
AACGATGTCCGCAGGCTTCATCTTCCCCCCTCTTTGAGAGTCCTCGAGCAGGTCAGGTCGCCATGCGCCCAGTGAGAGACGCGGCTCCGGACAGAACCGGGTGTGAAGTACACGGTCGAAGCGAATGCTCCGGTGGGCCCCGTGCCTAGTGTGTTGCTACGGGCGCCTTGCGGCCCGGACGCTCATGTCAGATAGGCCGCCTCGCGGTCGGCCGCGCGCAAGCAGCTCGTCGAGCTCGCGCCTGACGTCGGCGGGCAGTGGCGCCGGATGGTGGTCGCGCTCAAGCCGTTGGTACTCCTCGAGGGCGGCGGCGCGGGCGGCGTCCGGGTGCAGACCGCGCGAGGCGTGCGTCGCGAGGTCAGCGAGCGCCGCACCGTCGGGGGTGGGCCCGCGCAGGCGCGCCCACACTGGCACACGATTGGGCGCGCAGGTGCTCACGCGTGTGGCGCTGCTTGAGGTAGTGACCGCGCGGTCCGACCTCGCGGATGACGTCGAGGGCGAGGTCGGCCTCGTCGAACTCCATCGCCGCCATGGTCTCCGCGGCCAGTTCGAGCGCCTCGCAGCCGAGCACGAGCAGCTCGGGGTACTGCACCATGGCCCCGCCGGCCAGGCCGATGAAGCCGCAGAGCTCGCTGCCCGCGAGGTGGGCGAGCAGGGCGCCCTCGCCGGCTCTCCGCCCGGAGACCCATCCGGTGCCGGCTTCGTCGCCGATCACGACGCCGCCTCCAAGACAGGGGACGCCCCACGCGTGCGCGACCTGCGTCGCGAGCCAGTCGACCGGCGGCGCCAGCTCGCTGATGTAGCCGCCGGTCGCCGGGTCCATCAGCGAGATCAGCACCGAGTGCATGACTGGCGTCCCCGGGAAGGCGAGCTGCAGCAGCACCATGCCGCTGACCACCTCGGCGTCTCCCTGCACCAGGGCGCCGACGACGCTGGCAGGCGCGACCGAGCCCATCGTGGTCATCGCCATGAAGCTGACGGGGATGCCTGCGGCCGCGTAGGTCAAGGCGCAGTCGAGCCCGTGTTCGTCGTGCGCCAGCGGGCTGATCGTGCAGATGTTGGCGCAGACGGGTGGCCGGCGGCGGCAGCCGTCGGCTCCGCCGGCCACGGCCTGCGCCATCTCGACCACGTAGCGCGCGAGCGCCGGCCGCACGGTCGTGCCGCCGCGGACGTGCTTGACGGTGTTCGTCAGGCCGGCGTGGCACTCGGCCAGCGGCGCCGCAAGGCCGTGGTCCTGGGCGCTCACCAGTGGCCAGTAGAAGGCGACCAGCGGCAGCCCGTCGCACACCCGCGCCAGGCGAGCGACGTCCTCGGCCCGCGAGGGCCGCAGCTGGCCGTCGACCGGGTCGACGACGTGCACGCCGACCCCTGTCGTACAGACGTAGCTGCGTGTTCCATCGAGCAGCAGGTCGAGGCGGGGCTCTCGCCCACCGAGCACGAACGAGCGCGGTGCAGACGCCATCGCGCGCTCAACGAGGTCAGCGGGCAGTCTCACGACGCCGTCGTCGCCGACGACGCCCCCGTGCCCGTGGAAGATCTCGCGCGCCTTCGCAGAAGGTACGTGGACACCGACCTCTTCGAGGATCGTGAGGGTGGCCTGCCGCAGCCGGGCGAGCCGGCCGGCGGAGAGCGGCTGCTCGGCCCTCCGTGGGGTGAGGGTGCGGAGGTCAGGAGTCGGGCTGTGCTCTGACATTCACTCTCCAATCAGCCACCCGGCGGCGGTCCCGAGGTGCGGACCTTCGGGAGTAGGGCCGGATCTGATGACGTTCCTCCAGTGTCTCATCGCACCGCGAACGGCCTCAATGGCCAACAGCCGGAGCGGCAGACAGGCGCGGACTGAGCACCAACGCGAGGGGAGGGGACAGCGGTAGGATGTTGCGCGATCATAGCACGCCCGACTCCGATTCCCCGGTCACAGCCGGCTGGAGGTCGAGCCAACTGAGCGGCTCGTCAATGGCGCTCGGGTGGCGCTCCCCGTTCTCCGATACGTGACTCCGCGACCACTGCTCGCGAACGACTCTCCAACGCTCTCGGATCGGCTGCACGACACCACCCAGGCACTTCTGGAGAACCGGGAGCCCTTGCTTTCGGACGACGTTCAGAGCCAAATCGACCGACTGTCGGGCGGAGCTGTTCGGCGGCGCCAGTAGGCCCTCGAGCGGAGGTAGAGCCATCGGGAGCGGCACGTTCAGGGTGGTGGGAATGTGCCCGTGGCCACGGGAGCTCTGGATGGGTGGGACGATCGTGTGGAGTGCGTGAGCTGCCCAGAATCGCCATGTACAGCGGGGAATCATGGAATACTGAGCGTCGGGTGTCCACTAGGGCACCAATTGACCGGTGGCTTAGTGCCATCTGAGACGGCACCGGACGCGGAGGGAAGGCTTGACAGGAGAGACACGCATACCCACGCGCATGGGCGACGGCTCGATCGCCCGCATGACGCGGAGCGAGCTCCGCGCCGACATCGAGGACGGCGTCGCCCAGGCGGTGAAGCGCGCCAAGGTCGAGCCCCTCACCGCCGACGAGCAGGAGCACCTCGCTCGACATCTACGCCAGCCCGGCGCGCTTCGTCGGCGTCGACCTCGGCGACGAGATCGTCCTCAGCTGCGACGGCAGCGGCATGAAGACGCACGCCACGCGCACCCAGGACATGCAGTCCTACGAGCAGTGGATGGGCGCCGACCTCCTCGAGCTCTGCCCCGGCGACTACTCGCTCAAGGTCATCCGCACGATCATGCCCTACGAGGCGCAGCGCCTCCACGACGCCCTGCTCTGCACGATCGCACCGATGCAGTACGGCATCATGCCCAACCTCGGCCTCTACGCCAAGGACGACGGCCCCTGCGAGAACTGGTCGACGCTCCTGCCCGAGGGCAAGATCCCCGAGGCGCGCGCGGCCGCCGAGGAGGCCGCCGAGATGGCCGTCTCGGACGCCGTCCGCATGGCCGACGCGATGTGGGAGGCCGGCGCCGACGCGATCGACTTCGACACCACCGGCGCCTCCGGCGACCCCGAGTTCTGGGCCACCCTGCGGGCGACCGAGATCATCCGCAAGAAGTACCCCGACATGGGCGTCCAGCTCGGCATGGCGGGCGAGTTCGTGCTCGGCATGCACGGCCAGCTCGAGTACGACGGCAAGCGGCTCGCCGGCATGTGGCCTCTCGAGCAGATGAAGGTGGTGCAGAAGGCCGGGGCGACGATGTACGGGCCGGTCGTCAACGTCAACACCGGCAAGAGCTGCGCCTGGAACATGGCCCGCGCGATCGCCATCGTGAAGCCCTGCATGGACGTCGCCGAGATCCCCGTGCACATGAACGTCGGCATGGGCGTCGGCGGGGTGCCGATGTTCGTGCACCCGCCGGGCGACGCCTCCTGCCGGAGCGCCAAGGCCTGCGTCGACCTTCTGCGCCTGGACGGCTTGTAGGTGGGCTCGGGCGACCCTCACGGGATGCACAACGCTCACGCGCAGGCAGCGGGCATGGGCGGTATCCGGGCCGGGGGAGATCTCGTGGCCCGAATGCAGATGACCCGCGGAATGCGCCTCAAGGAGGCCAAGCAGTACGTCGCCGACAAGCTCGGCGTGACGCCGTTCGACCTCTCCGACGTGGCGGTGATGACCGACATCCGCAGCGAGCACGGCTTCGGCCGCATCCACAGCTACGCCATCAGTCACCCGTGGCAGGCGAACCTCATCGAGGCCAAGTTCAACATCGCCCGGGTGCTCGACGTGCCGATCAACTGCGTCGAGCGTTTCAAGGAGCGGACGGGACTGAACTGACGGCGGAGCTCGACGCCCACTGCGGGCGCCCCGCCACACAAGGGAGCCATTCGTGAAAGACCAGCTCAAGCAGGCTTTGATCGAGGGCGACGCGGGCACCGTGAACGCCCTCACCACCGCGCTCCTCGCGAGCGGCGCCAGCGCGCGCGAGATCCTCGAGGGCGCGCTCCTGCCCGGCATGGAGGTGGTCGGCGAGCGCATGCGCTCCGGCGACTGCTTCATCCCCGAGGTGCTGCTCAGCGCGCGCACCATGCAGGGCGCCCTCGACCTCCTCCGGCCGCATATGGCCGCGGGCGACTCGATGAGCCTCGGCACGGTGGTCATCGGCACCGTCGAGGGCGACCTGCACGACATCGGCAAGAACCTCGTCGGGATGATGCTCGCCGGCGCCGGCTTCGAGGTCGTCAACCTCGGCACCGGGGTGACCCCGGCCCAGTTCGTCGCCGCAGTCGCCGAGCACCAGGCCCAGATCATCGGCATGAGCGCCCTGCTCACCACGACGCTGCCCAAGATGGTGGCCACGATCGCCGCCCTGAAGGACGCCGGCCTGCGCGCGACCGTCCGCGTGATGATCGGCGGCGCCCCGGTGACCCAGGCCTACGCCGACGAGATCGGCGCCGACGGCTACGGCGCCAACGCCGCCGCCGCGGTCGACAAGGCCAAGGCGCTGGTGGCGTAGAACGGCCCAGGACGACGATCCGACATCCCGCCCCGAGGAGGCAATGCTCATGTCCGATATCTATCAGGAAGCCAGCGCGGCGATCGTGGGCGCCGACCGTGCGGCCGCCGAAGACATCGCCAAGCGTGCCTTGGCCGCGGGCATGACCCCCGCCGACATCATGCAGAACGGCTTCGTGCGCGGCATCCAGGAGGTCGGCGAGCTCTTCGAGAGCGGCGAGATGTTCCTCCCCGAGCTGATGATGGCCGCCGACGCCATGGCGGGGGCGACCGCGGTCACCAACGCCGCCCTCGAGGCCGGCGCGGCGACCACCAAGGGACGCGTCGTGATCGGCACCGTGCAGGGCGACGTGCACGACATCGGCAAGGCGATCGTGATCGCCTACCTCAAGGCCAACGGCTACGAGGTCACCGACCTCGGCCGCGACGTCCCCGCCCAGACCTTCATCGCCAAGGCCAAGGAGGGGAACGCCGACATCATCGGCATGAGCGCCCTCCTGACGACGACGATGGAGGAGCAGAAGAAGGTCATCAAGGTGATCAAGGAGGAGGGCCTCTCCTTCAAGACCGTGGTCGGCGGCGCTCCCGCCACCCAGCGCTGGGCCGACCAGATCGGCGCCGACGCCTACGCCGAGGACGCCAACGACGGCGTCAAGAAGATCGACGCGCTGCTGGGCGGAGGCGCGACATGAGACGCAACCCCCGCGCGGGCGCGCGCAAGAGCGGCGGCTTCAGGCTCGAAGTGTTCACCCCCGACGAGTTGCAGGAGATCCACCTCGCGACGCTCGAGGTCCTGTCACAGACGGGAGTCTTCGTCGAGGACGACGAGGCCCTCGCGATCTTCGAGGGCGGGGGCGCCAGGGTCGACCGCGAACGCAAGGTGGTACGCCTCGCCCCGCACGTCGTCGAGGACGCGATCCGCTCGGCGCCTCCCAAGGTGGTCATGTGCGGACGTGTTCCGGAGCAGGACGTGGTGCTCGAGGACGGCCGTGTCGGCTTCACGAACTTCGGCGAGGGCATCCAGGTCGTCGACCCGTACACGGGCGAGCTGCACGAGTCGCGCAAGCAGGACGTCGCCGACTGCACGCGGATCATCGACGCGCTGCCCGAGATCGACGTCGTCGAGCGCCCGCTCGGCGCCCATGACGTCCCTCAGGACACCGCGGCCCTGCACAACGCCGAGGCCATCTTCACGAACACGACGAAGCACGCGACCATCGGCCCGCTGTCAGGGTTCTGCGCCCGTAAGATGATCGACATGGCGGCGGCGATCGTCGGCGGCCACGAACGCCTGCGGCAGCGGCCGATCCTCTCCTTCCTGACCTGCCCGGTGAGCCCGCTCAAGCTCGTCGCCGACTGCTGCCGCATCATCATCGAGGGCGCCCGCGGCGGGATCCCCGTCAACGTCCTGTCGATGGCGATGGCCGGAGGATCATCCCCGGTCAATCTCGCGGGGACGCTCGTGTCACACAACGCCGAGGTCCTCGCCGGGATCACGCTCGCGCAACTCACGGTCCGCGGTACGCCTGTCATCTATGGCTCGTCCACGACGGCCATGGACCTGCGCTTCGCCAGCGCGTCCGTCGGCAGCCCCGAGTGCGGCATGATCGGCGCCGGGGTCGCCTGCCTGGCGCGGTTCTACCTCCTGCCCAGCTGGGTCGCGGGGGCGTAGGGCGACTCCAAAGTGGCAGACGCCCAATCCGGCCACGAGAAGACGATCACCAGCCTCCTACCGGCGTTGGCAGGAGCCAATCTGATCTACGGGCTGGGGATGCTGGAGTCGGGCGTCACCATCGACTACGCGCAGCTCGTCATGGACGCCGAGTTCGCGCGCATGGTCAAGTACTGCGTCCCCGGTATCCGCGTCGACGACGAGACCCTCTCGGTCGACGTCATCGCCGACATCGGGCCCTTCAGCGATTTCCTCTCGCACGACGACACGTTCAAGGGCATGCGTAGCCAGTCGCAGTCGAAGCTCATCGACCGCAGGGTCCGGGAGGACTGGACCGCCTCGGGGTCGACCAGCATCTACGAGCGCTCCGTGGCAGAGGCCAGGCGGATCCTGGAGACGCATCAGCCCGAGCCGCTGCCAGAAGGCGTGCCCGAGAAGCTGAGAGCGATCATCGACGAAGCGGAACGGGAGCTCGGCTTGCGCGAGTGACCAGCGCGAACGTCGACGTTGGACGGCCGCACGGAGACGGGGAGGCCGTTCAGGCCAAGTCAGTCCCGCTCACCTGTGCTTGCGGCCCCTGCCAGCCCCTCCAGGTCCGGCAGGGCGCGATCGAGCAGGAACTCAAGGGCCTTGAGCGGCGCGTCCATGTCGTGTTGGTCGCCATCGAGGCCGGCCTGGACCGAGAGGCCGTCGACCACCGCGCTCACCAGCCGCCCCAGGCCGCGCAGCACCTGCGGCCTGCCCTCGGGTCCGGAGGCCTCCAGCTCCAGCAGCATCAGGTTCTGCTCTGCCCACCACGGATAGCACGCCGCGATGCGGTGGCGCAGATCGTCGTCGCGCAAGGCGTGCGGGAGGATGTCGAAGAAGCCACGCAGGTTGTCCATCGCGTCGATGATGTGACGCTTCCCATCGATCAGGGCATGGACGAGGTCCTTGTGCGGCGTCGACGGGAGGCCGCCAGGTCGCGTTCGAACTCCTCGTGCAGCATGAAGTCGACGAGCGCGCCGACCAGGCCCGCTTTGTTGCCGAAGTTGTAGCGGATCGAGGCCTTGTTCACGCCCGCCTCGGCGGCGACCCTCTCGAGCGTCACCGACCCGTAGCCGCCCTCCATCAGCAGGCGTCGGGCGGCCACGAGGATCTTCTGCGCAGTCGTCGGCAGGCTCGATACCGGGTTCTCGAACGGCGTTTGCATGGCAACGCGCTGCTCTCCACGCTTGGCGCTCATCTCAGCCTCCATCTCGTGTGACGCGTCCAGTCCCGGGCCGTCACGCGGTTCCCGTGCGGCACCACCAGCACACGCGCGCCGTCGCCGCAGCGCGCCAGCGCCGCCGCGACGGCGTCGTCGACGGTGGCGAACGGCGTCATGTGCATGCCCGTCACCATGTCGTGCGGCAGGTCCGACACGACGAACAGGTCGACCCTCGTCAGGAGCGCGGCGATCGCCGCCGCCTTGTGCCCGCCGAGGACGAACTCGCGCCGGATCCGCTGCACGAGGTCGTCCGGCTCCTCCATCTCCGCCATCCACTGCTCGAAGACCGCGTTGCCGAGCCCTTCGCCGCACCGGGCGACGAGGATGATGACGCCGCCGTCACGGACGGCCCCGGCGACGTTGTCGAGGGTCTTCTGCGCCTGGTAGAGGTTGATGTCCTTGGGCGCGCCCCCGGGGGAGGCGACGACGACGTCGGCCGCCGCGTCGACGCGCAGGTCGCAGCGCGCGTCGTACAGGGCGACGCCGGCGCGGTGCGCCGCACGACAGTCGCCGGCGACCGCGTGGACGATCCGCTTCTCCTCGTCCAGCACGACGTTGAGAATGAAGTCGATACCCAGGATGCCGCCGGCCTCGTCGATGTCCTCGCGCACCGGGTTGCCGTCGAGGATCCCGGCGCGCGCGGACGGACTCAGCATCATGCCGTGATTGGCGCGGATCGTGTCGTAGGTGCAGAGGCCGGGGACGACCGCCTTGGCGCCGCCCGAGAACCCCGCGAAGTAGTGGTAGTCGATATTGCCCGTGCAGACGCGCAGGTCGGCCTCGAGATAAGGCCGGAAGACGGAGAGAGGCGTGCCCCGACTCGTGGTTCCGGCCGGGACGCAGTCGTCGGGTCCGGATCGAGCAGCCGTACGCCCCTCCGGACGACCTCGTCGCCGACGAGACGCGCCTGCTCTTCCGGCGTGTGGGCGCGGTGGCTGCCCAGGGCGAAGAGGATCGAGACGGCATCGGAGGGCAGCGCGTGGAGCTCGTCGAGCAGCGCGGGCAGGAACTTGTGCGACGGGCAGGGCCGGGTCACGTCGCTCACGACGATGACGGCTCTGGTGGCGCGCTCCGCGAGCTCGGAGAGGCGCGGCGCGCCGATCGGCTCCGCGAGGGCGCGCCGGATCTCGGCCTGTTCCTCGGCCGGGGTCGGGCCGGCGGCGGAGGCGGCTTCAGGCCGGTGACGTCGTCGGGGCCGACCGGCGTGCAAGCCGTACCGGCGCCGGCCTCGATCACACCGGCCAGGTTGGCCCGGGGCAGCGAGAAGCGCAGCTCGCCGTCGCCGTACGGCACGGCGAGCTCGACCCTCGCTCCACCCGTGCCGCTCATGCCCTCATCCTCCTCCCGATCCCCCGTGCTCGGTCGCGGCGACTGCGCCGCGATCCGGCGCGCACGTTCGCGCCGCTCAGCCGGCCGGGTACGTCCCAGCCGCGTACGGCGTAGTACTCGCGCAGCATGGTCTCGAGCTCGGCCGTCGTGGTCAGCGACTCCTTGCCGTCCTTGTCGGCGATGGGCCGCTCCGTGACCCAGGCGGGCAGGCGCTCCTGCGCGAGCCCGAAGCCGCGCCGCTCGTTGAAGAGGTGCGAGTCGCTGATCATGCTCGCGCCGAGCGCCCTGAGCTCGTCCTCGGCGTAGTCGGTCCCCACGGCGGCGTTGACGACGGCCGTGAGGAAGGGCCAGGTCGTGAAGTCGCGGTAGAAGCGGCAGTAGATGAGGGCGTCCTGGATCGCGAAGCGGTCCTCCCAGTCGGCGTAGATGGCCGCCTTGCCCTCGACCGCGTCGATCGGGATGATCCCGCTGAGCTCGGCCTTCATGACCGTGGCCCGCAGGTGGCAGGCGCCGCGGGCCGAGGTGATGTAGCCGAGCGCCATGCCCTTGGAGACGCGCGGGTCGTAGCCGGCCGGCTCCATGCCCTTGACGTGGACGGCGACCCCCTTGAGCTCGGGGATCTCCTCCTCGACGCGCAGGACGCCGTCGGCGAAGAGGTCGCCGACACCCTCGCGCCGCACCATCATCTCAAGGAAGGCGGCGACGCCGTCGGCGTCGCCGAAGTCGAGCTTCGAGATCGATGAGCCCGCGGCGCGAGGCCTCGATGGCCAGCCCGCAGAGGTTGCCGGCGGTCATCGTGTCGACGCCCAGGCGGTCGCAGATGTCGTTGAGGCGCATGACCTCGGCGAAGTCGACGATCTCGCAGAGGCCGCCGAACGCGTAGATCGTCTCGAACTCGGGCCCCTCGATCTCGAGGCCGGCGAGGGTCGCGTGGTCGTCCGGCACCCGGCAGAGGTTGCCGCAGGCGATGAAGCAGGGCGGGCAGGTCGTGTTCTTCACGTGGTAGGTCGCGAGCATGGTCTCGGCCGAGAGCGGCTCGAAGTCGTCGAGGTGGCCCCGCGTCCAGTAGCGCGTCGGGAACATGTTCATGCCGTTGGTGACGCGGACCATCTGGACGGTGCCCATGCGCTTGTAGGCGTTCACCGTGGGATGGTCCTCGCTGGCGGCGACCATCTCGCGGATCAGCGCGCGCAACGCGTCGGGGCGCGCGAGCGCAGGCTTGCGCGCCCCGTGAAAGACGACGCCCTTGACGTTCTTCGAGCCCATCACCGCGCCGGCGCCGCCGCGTCCGAGGCTGCGCCACTTGTTGTTCTCGATGCAGGCGAAGCGCAGCAGGTTCTCGCCGGCGGGGCCGATCACGCAGGCCTGCGCCTTGGGGTCGCCGACGCGCGCCTTGAGCTGCTCCTCGGCCGCGTAGGTGTCGGTGCCCCAGAGGTCGGCGGCCGGGTGCAGCGCGGCGCGCCCCTCGGCGACCTCGACGAAGACCGGCGCCGGCGAGCGGCCCTCGAGGACGACCACCTTGTAGCCCGTGCCGGCGAACTGCGGCGCCAGGTTGCCGCCGGCGTACGCCTCTCCGTAGCCGCCGGTCTGCGGGCTGAGGAAGAAGACGCCGTAGCGGTTCGAGCCCGGCATCTGCGTCCCGCTCAGGGGGCCGGTCGTGAAGATGAGCTTGTTCTCCGGCCCCAGCGGGTCGACCTTGGGGCCGACCTCCTCGAGGAGCATCCGCGCGCCGATGCCCTTGCCGCCGAGCAGCGTGCGCAGGCGCTCCTCGGCGATGCTCTCCTCGCGGGTCGTCCCCGTCGTCAAGGTCGACGCGCAGCAGGTCGCCCATCAGTAGCCGAGCTCCTTCTCGACCACGCCGATCGCCTCGTCGAGCACGCGCACGATGGTGTCGATCTGCTCGCGGGTGATGATGAACGGCGGGGCGACGGCGTGGACGTGCCCGCCGCCGAGCAGGCGCACGAAGACGCCGCGCCGGAAGGCCTCGTCGCGGATCCGCGCGGCGACGCCCGCGGAGAGCGGGAACCACTCGCGCGTCGCCTTGTCGGAGACGTACTCGATGCCGGCCACCAGGCCGACGCCGCGCACGTCGCCGACGATCGGGTGGCTGAGCAGGGTGCGCAGGCCCTCCTGCAGGTAGGGCCCGACCTCGGCGCAGCGCTCGACGAGCTTCTCGCGCTCGATGATCTCGAGGTTGGCGAGGCCGGCGGCCGAGCAGAGCGGGTGGCCGTTGTAGGTGGCCCCGCTCATGAACGCCTTGCTCGCCGTCGCCGAGGAAGGCCTCGAAGACGTGCTCGCGGGCGGCCACGGCGCCGAGCGGCAGGTAGCCCGAGGAGAGGCCCTTGGCCAGGGTCACGAGGTCGGGGTCGGAGCCGAACTGCTGAAAGCCGAACCAGGTGCCGCTGCGCCCGAAGCCGGTGATCACCTCGTCGTTGATGACGAGGACGTCGCTGGCCTTGCAGGTCTCGCAGACCATCGGCCAGTACTCGGGCGGCGGCGGGATCACGCCGCCGGTGCCGATCATCGTCTCGCCGAGCATGGTGCCGACGTTCTCGGCGCCGTAGAAGGCGATCTCCTCCTCGACGACGCGGGCACACTCCATGCGGCAGTCCTCGCCGTAGGTCTTGTGCCAGGCGCAGCGGTAGCAGTACGGGGCGCCGAGCTTGATGAACCCGGGCAGCAGGGGCTCGAACTTCTGCCGGTTGACGGGGAGCCCCTGGGCGCTCGTCGAGGTCATCGTGGTGCCGTGGTAGGCGCGGTCGCGGAAGAGGACCATGTACTTGGTGCCGTTGCCGCGGTTGCGGTGGTACTGGCGCGCCATCTTGACGGCGGTCTCGACCGACTCGCCGCCGCCGAGGGTGAAGAAGACGTGGTCGAGGTCGCCCGGCAGCAGCGCGGCGACCTTGGCGGCGAGCTTGATCGTGGGCTCGTTGGCGATCCCGAAGATGTGGTAGATCGCGAGCTTCTCCATCTGCGCCTTGATGGCGTCGTGGATCTCGCTGCGGCCGTGGCCGACGTTGACCGTCCACAGGCTGGCGAAGGCGTCGATGTACTCGTTGCCCTCGGTGTCGTAGACGAGCGCGCCCTCGGCGTGGTCCATGATGACGGGCCTCAGGCCCTGGAGCTGGGTGAACGGCGGCCAGAGGTGGCCGAGGAAGTCCTCCCCGAGGTCGGTCTGGCCGGGGTCGTCGATCGCCTGCGCCATGGTTCCTCCCGTCGTGCCGGCAGAGCACCGCTGCCCGGGCGGCTCACATCGTCCCGTGCGCGTAGACCACCCAGGTGGATGAAGCTTAGCGGTCCGGGCCGGCGTGTCAAGGCGGCGGAGCAGGGCGGGGCGGTCCTCGGACCGCCCCGCCCCCGTCAGCCTGTCACGTCGCGCCCGCGGCCCGCGCCGTCGGGCGTCCGCTCCTCTCGGCCTACAGCTTCACGCGCTTGGCGTCGAGCAGACCGGCGGCGGCGATGATCTGCGCAAGCTGGTCGTCGCTGATGGGCTGGCTGATGGCGAGCCCCATCACTCCCGGCTCGCCTGGCTTCGGTGGGCGCGACCGTCACCTGCGAGATGTTGATGCCGAACTCGCCCAGTTTGGCGCCGATGGTGCCCAGGATGCCCGGGACCTGCGCCTCGGCGCGCAGGAACACCATGTTCGGCACCGGCTCGATGTCGATGTCGTGACCGTAGATGCCGACGAACCGCGGCCGGTGGCGGGGCCCAGCGTCGTGCCCGCCACGTCGAGCTGCTCGCCGGCCTTGCGCGCGCTCACCGTGATCACGTTGAGGAAGTCGACCGCCGCCGGCTGCTTGATCTCCCTGGCGCTGATGCCGCGCTCCTCGGCGATGCCCGCCACGTTGACGAAGTTGACCTCGCCCTCGACCTTGCCGGCCAGCATGCCCTGCAACACGCCGAGCGTGAGGATGCGCGTGTCGTAACGGCCGATGACGCCCTCGTAGGTGATGTCCACGGCCGTCGACCGGACCGTCGGCGACCTGCACGATGAGCTTGCCGAGCATCTCGCAGAGCGCGAGATACGGCATCAGCTCGTCGGCCTCGTCGCCGGGCACCAGCGGGATGTTGACGGCGTTGGGCGCGAACTGGCCCTTGAGCGCCAGGGCCACCTGCTCGGCGATGATCGTGCCGGCGCGCAGCTGCGCCTCCACCGTCGAGGCGCCGAGGTGCGGCGTGCACACCACGCTGTCGTACGTGAACAACGGGCTCTCGGTGGTCGGCTCCTTCGGATACACGTCGACCGCCGAGGCGGCCACCTTGCCGCTCTCGATCGCCCGCGCCCACGCCTCCTCGTCGATGATCCCGCCGCGGGCGACGTTGATGACGCGCACGCCGTCCTTCATCTGGGCGAAGGCGTCGTCGTCGACGAAGCCGATGGTCTCGGCGTTCTTGGGCAGGTGGACGGTGATGAAGTCGGCCTCGCGGTACACCTGGTTCGGCGAGTCGGCGCGGTCGAGCCCGAGTTCGTGGAACTTCTCGGCCGGCACGTACGGGTCGTAGGCCAGCACCTTCATCTTCAGGCCCCTGGCGCGCTCGGCGACGAGAAAGCCGATGCGGCCGAGGCCGATGATGCCGAGCACCTTGTCCTGCAGCTCGACGCCGCCCTTGCCCCACTTGCCCTTCTCCCACTTGCCGGCCTTGAGGTCGGCGTGGGCCTGCGGGATGTTGCGCGCGCAGGCCATCATGAGGGCCACCGTGTGCTCGGCCGCGGTGAGCACGTTGCTCTGCGGCGCGTTGACGACGATGATGCCGCGCTTGGTCGCCTCCTTGACGTCGACGTTGTCGACGCCGACGCCGGCGCGGCCCACCACCTGCAGCTTGTCGGCGGCCTGGATGACCTCGGCGGTGACCTTGGTCGCCGAGCGGATGATCAGGCCGTGGTAGTCCTTGATGCGGGCCAGCAGCTCGTCGGCGTCCCACTCGGTGCCGATGTCCACGGCGAAGCCCTGCTCCTCGAGGAACCTGACGCCCTCGGGGGCGAGCTTCTCCTTGACGAGGACCCTCTTCTGTTCGGTCATGACGTCACCCCCCTCACAGCTGGACGGGGCTCTGGGCGAGCACCTGCGCCGCGGCCCCCGTGCCGGCGCCCCACTTGACGTCGTAGCCCAGCTCGGCGAGCACCATCTCGAGGACGCCGAGCCCGACGAGGATGTCGCTGGCGCCGAAGTAGCCGCAGTGGCCGAAGCGGAAGATCTGGCCCTTGAGCTTGCCTTGCCCGCCGGCCAGCCACACGCCGTACTTGTCGCGCGCGACCTTGGTGATCTTGCCGCCGTCGACGCCGGCCGGCACCTTGCACGGCGGTGACGCTGTTCGCCTCGGGGTCGTCCGGGCCGAACAGCTCGATGCCGAGCGCCTGCACGCCGGCCTTGCAGGCCTTGCCCAGCCAGCGATGCCGCTCGAAGACGTTCTCCAGGCCTTCCTGCCGGATCAGCTCGATGGCGGCGTTCTGCGCCACCATCAGCGAGACCGCCGGCGTGTACGGCGTCTGGGCGCTGTCGCCGGTCATCTTCTTGCGGTAGGTCGGGTAGTCGAAGTAGAAGCGCGGCGTCGTGCAGGCCTCGACCACCTTCCACGCCTTCTCGCTGACCGCGACGTAGGCGAGGCCGGGCGGCACCATGAGCGCCTTCTGCGAGCCGGCGACGCAGATGTCGACGTGCCAGGCGTCGGTCTTGAGGTCGGTCGCGCCGAGGCCGCTGATCGCGTCGACGACGAGGATCGCCGGCGTCCTGGCGACGATCGCGCCGATCGCCTGGATGTCGTTGACGACACCGGTCGAGGTCTCGCTGAACTGCACGTAGACGGCCTTGATCGCCGGGTCGGCGGCGAGCGCCTTCTCGATGTCGGCCGGGTCGGCCTTCGTGCCCCACTCGTACTCGAGCGCGGTCACCTCGGCGCCCCAGTTCTTCGTGCAGCTTGAGCCAGCGCTCGCCGAAGTTGCCCATGCTCGCCACGAGCACGTGGTCGCCGGGGTTCACGACGTTGACGACCGCCGACTCCATGGCGCCGGTGCCGCTGGCGGCGAAGACGAGCACGTCGTTCTCGGTCTGGTAGACGTACTTCAGGCCCGCGATCACCTCGGTGAGGATCTCGGTGAAGCGCGGCGCGCGGTGGTGGACGACCGGCTCGCCGAGGGCCGACAGCACCTCCGGCGGCACGGGCGTCGGTCCGGGGGTCAGAAGGAAGCGTTTCAGCATGGTCGTCGTCCTTTCGTCCTGTCCTGGGACCCGGGCCGCCGACCCGGGCGAGGCCCCTGAGTAGCAGATGCAGAGGGGCCATTCTAGAGAACCCGTGCGCGCGGTCACAACCATTGAACCACCGCTCGGCGGGGCGTGCGCGAACGTGCATGCGGGCGGACGCGATCGCGCTCGGTGAGGCGCGGGTTCAGGCGGGCGAGACCAAGGCGCGTCGCAGCGACGAGCGGATGCGGGGCCGGAGGGCGGGCCTCGCCGACGCGAGGAGGACGGGCGATTCAAGCGGGGATGGCGGAGCCGGCTGGTGCGGGCGGGGCGGTTGGCCGCCCCGCCCGCACCAGCCGTCACGACGGGCGATGAGCCACTCGATCATCTCGACATGCGAGGCCGCGCCGCTTCAGCCGATCAGACGTCGATGTCCAGCCCGCCCTCGTCGCGATCCAGCTCATCATGCCGCGCAGCTCCTTGCCCACCTGTCTCGATCAGGTGCTCCTTGCCCATGCCGCTGGAGGGCGTTGAAGACGGGCCGGTTGGCCTGGTTCTCGAGGATCCATTCGCGCGCGAACTCGCCGCTCTGGATCTCGGCGAGCAGCTCGCGCATCGTGTCGCGCACGTCCTCGTCGATGACCCGCGGGCCGCGCGTGAGGTCGCCGTACTCGGCCGTGTCGCTGATCGAGTAGCGCATGCCGGCGATGCCCTTCTCCCACATCAGGTCGACGATGAGCTTGAGCTCGTGCAGGCACTCGAAGTAGGCGATCTCGGGCTGGTAGCCGGCCTCGACCAGTGTCTCGAAGCCGGCCGTGACGAGCTGCGTGGTGCCGCCGCAGAGCACGGCCTGCTCGCCGAAGAGGTCGGTCTCGGTCTCCTCCTGGAACGTGGTCTCGAGACCGCCGGCGCGCAGGCCGCCGAGCGCGCTCGCGTACGCCAGCGCCTGCGCCTTCGCCTTGCCGCTCGCGTCCTGATGCACGGCGATGAGCACCGGCACGCCCTTGCCCTCCTCGTACTGACGACGCACCAGATGGCCGGGGCCCTTGGGTGCGACCATGCTGACGTCGACGGTCTTCGGCGGCACGATCTGCCCGAAGTGGATGTTGAAGCCGTGCGCGAACATGAGCGTCGCGCCGTCCTTGAGGTTCGGGCCCACGTCGTTCTTGTAGACGACGGCCTGCGTCTGGTCGGGGACCAGCATCATGACCACGTCGGCGCGCTTGGTCGCCTCGGCGGCGGTGAGCACCTCGAAGCCGGCCTTCTCGGCGCGCTCGGCGTTGGGCGTGCCCTTGAGCTCGCTGACGACCACGGTCACGCCGCTGTCGCGCAGGTTCTGGGCGTGGGCGTGGCCCTGGCTGCCGAAGCCGATGATGGCCACGGTCTTGCTCTGGATCAGGGAAAGGTCGGCGTCACTGTCGTAGAACATGCGTGTCCCTCCTCTGGACGGCCCGAGCCGGGCCGGGGTGTACTCGGAAGCTAGGACTCTACTGCCTCCGCCGGCGGCGGCAACGTGGCGCTCGGGAGTGACAAGCCATCGCCGCGGGAATCAAGACCGCTGTCATCTGGTATCGGGAGGCGCCCGTCGCCCTGAACCAGCGAAGCGGAAGGCACGTTCATGAGGACGATTCTCCTCCTCGCCGCGGCCTTCGCCTTGGCGCTCTTCGTCGCCGCGCCCGCCATGGCCGCCACCGGCGCCGACGGTGCTGGCCGCGACTTCGGCCAGCACCATGCCATGCACGCCCAGGCAGATGGGCGGCTTCAGCGGCGACATGAACCCCGGCGTCATGCACCAGGGGTTCTCCGGCTGGATGGGCATGTAGTCCCAGTCGGACGCGAGACACGTAACGACCGGACGACGGCCGCCTCTCCTGCGACGGGCGGCCGTCGCTCGTCTTGCCATCGCCGGTCGGTCACGCGCGACCAGCGACGTCGGTCGAGTATCTCGTCGTTGCCGTCCGTGTAATCATGGGCCCGTCGGCGACCACCTGTGTTGTAGATTCGGCAACAGCGACAGGGGGGGCGATGGACGACGTGAGGGCGGAGCGAGAGGAGCGCTTCAGGCGTCCTCTACGCACGCGCACAAGGCGGTCGTGCGCGCCTATGCGTGGCGTCGCGGGCCCGACGATGGCCGACGACGTCGTCGCCGAGACGTTCACGATCGCCTGGCAGCAGCTCGAGTCGGTACCCGCCGAGCCGCTGCCGTGGCTGACCTGGCGTGGCGCGCAACGTACGCTTGAGCCAGGAGCGCGGCGATCGACGGCGGCGCGAGCGCGAGTCGCGCTGCGCCGAGGCCGACGTCGTGCCGCCTTTCGCCGACGCCGTCGAGGCGCGCGCCGAGGTCTGCGGCGCGCCCTTGCGGCGCCTGACGGAGCGCGATCGCGAGATCCTGCTCCTCGCCGCGTGGGAACGCCTCGACCGCGCGGGCCTGGCGACGACGCTCGGCTGCTCGAAGACGGCCGCCGGCGTGCGCCTGTTCCGCGCCCGCAAACGGCTTGCCGCGGCGCTCGAGCGAGTCTCCGCGGACCCGCGCTCCCCTCTTACCGCCGACGCACACGGGAGGCTCCTCGATGAGTGCTGACATCCTTGACCGCCTCGCCGCAATCGACCCGGCGACGGCCATGCCCGAGGCCACCGCCGACAGACGACGAGCGCCTGCTCGCCGACTCTTCGCGACGCCGCCGCGCGACCTCTGCCCGCGACGCCGCGGGAGCAGGTTCCGTTGGGTCGCTCTTGTCCGGCGCCGCCTTCGTCCTCATCGGCGGCGCGGCCTACGGAGCGGAGTACGGACTGCCAATCCTTGCCGCTACGTCGGACCACACCGACCAGGTGACGTGGGAGCGGGCTCGCGACGAGTACGACGACGTGGACGAGAGAAGCTCGAGCTGCCTGCGGGCGTGAGCTGGCATGAGTTCGAGCGGCCGTGGGACGACGCGAGCATGGGCGGCTATGGAGCCGCCTGGGGCGCGATGGACACCATCGAGCAGGCGATCGGCCGCTGGGCGCAGGAGTGGATCGCAGCGGCGAAGGACCCGCGACCCTGCAGCGCGCCGCCGCGGCCGAGACGTGGCTGAGACGCCTCCGCGCCGTCATGGAGCCGATTCGCGAAGGTATGAGCGAGAATGAGGCCGGGGGCTACGACCAGAGCATCCTCGACGAGCTCGACGCCGCCATCGCCGCCGCACGTCACGGCCGCTTCGAGCCCCTGAGCGCCTTCACGGGATGGGCGAGACCCAGGCACTATGCGGCACGGCCAGAGGTCTACCAGGGCACCAAGTACGACGTCGGGTGGATCGGGGATATCCCTGACGGTCTCTCCGTCGACGAGCTCAACGCACTGCGGATCCCCGGCTCCGAGCGGGGCGGAATACGCTCGGTCCTCGGGATGATCGGCTTGCCGCAGTAGCCGAGGGCGTGACTGGCCACCGTCGAACGACTGGCGCATGAAGGGTGACGGCTACCGGCCGCCGTCGACTACGCCTGGGCGGCGTGGTGGCGCGAGTGGGTGGCTGCCGCCGATGCGGCGACCGCGACCGCATCGTCGCCGCGGAGGCGGCGTCGACCAGGCTGTATGACCTGATATCGCGCCGCTGGCCGTCGGACCCCGGCGCGGACGAATGGATCTCCCCGACGCCAAGACGTGCGCGACTTCGAGCGGCTCGAGCGGCCGCGCGGCAGGGCGACATGCAGGGCCTCAAGGACTGGCTGGCCTACCAGAAGTGGTACCGAGAGAGGATCCGCGAGGCGGCCGGGTACTGACGGTCACGGGCGACGGGCGGCTTGAGCCCAGATCTCGTCGAGCCGCGCGAGTTCCGCGGCTGTCGGGCGAAGCTTCACAGCGGCCATGCTCTGGCGGGCGACACCTCGACGTCGGTCCCGCCGAGCCGCCGCGAGTTCATGGGTGATCCTGCGAGAGCGGTGGTGGCGCGTCGCCGTCCGCGTCCCTCTCGCGCGCAGCCGCCCGCCGCGCACGGTGGCGCCGATCACGATGCCGGCGCTGATCAGCACGATGTTCTTGATGATGTACTGGCCCTCGAGCGTGGGCGCGTACGGCACGTGGGTGAAGCAGGCGTCCGGGAAGAGGAAGAGCGGCGTGATCGTGCCGGCCATCTGCAGCCAGAGCAGCAGGAGCGTGGCGCGCAACCAGACGCCGAGGAGAAGACCCAGGCCGATCAGGCACTCCCACGCGGCAAGGATGATGACCGCCGTGTCCGCGGAGACGACACCGAAGGTGAGCTTCTCGATCGTGTCGCCGGCGAGGCTCTGCGCGGGGCTCAGGTCCGGGAAGAACTTGAGGAAGCCGAACCAGAGGAAGACGACGCCGAGGCTAAGGCGCAGCAGGTGACACCGTAGCGCGCCATCCAGCCCGTGAGGGCGGTGTCGACGCGGTCGAAGGAGGGGAGCGCCATGCGCTGTTCCTACCCCGATCGGCCGCCGAGCAGCGCCTCCCGGACCGCATCCTGCCGGTACGCGAAGATGCGCGTGAGCTGGCGCCGCACGACCGGGAGGCGACGTCACCCGATCGGCGACAGCGGCAACCGATAGCGCACGTGGTCGTCGATCAGCGGTGCCGGTCTCAGTCGGCACGAAGACGTGCGTGTGCTCCCAGACGGCGTACGGCCCGCTGAGCTGCACGTCGATGAAGCCGTGCGGAGGGTCCCAGGCGGCGATCCTCGTCCGCCAGCGGAAAGGCACGCCGAAGAGGCCGAGGCGGTACTCGAGCAGCGTGCCGTGCCGCATCTCCACAGGGCAGCGGCGTGAGGATCTCGAAGTGAAGCTCCGGCGGCGTGATGCGCTGCAGGTTGCCCGCCTCGGCGAAGAACGGGAACACCGCGTCGATGGGGAGGGGCAGCTCGAGCGTCGTGTGGAGCTCGTGGTCCATCGCGTCAGAGACCCCCCTCTGGGCAGGCGTACCGTCGTTCAGACCAGCAGGACGGCGGCGCCGGGAAAGGGCGCATCGTCCTCAGCCCTCTACCGGTCTGTGGCGAGGCCCTCGAGCAAATCGCTGGCCTCAGCCGCATCCTGCCTCCGGACCTGGAACTCGACGGGGCCAGGGACGCCGGTCTCCGCCCGGGGGGGGCAGGCCGAAGCCGTCCCCGAGGCCGAGCGCACCCACACCTCGCGTGAGGAAGGGGATGCCGGCAGACTCCAACGTCGCCCTGACAAGCCCCGTCTGTGCGAGGTTCACCGACGTGAACACCGTGACGAGCTGGATGGGCTCGCGCGAGAAGCCGCCGTCAACCCCGGTCACTGATGGTTCGGTGCCGGGGGAGCGACGTGTCCTCGTGTCTTCTTCCCCCAGCTCATCGTCCAGCGCGAGCTCCGCCTCGACCAACGGGACCATGCAGTCGGAGCACTTCGTGTGGCCCGGCCGATACTCGGCGCCGCACCGCGGACAGAACACGTCAGCCCGCCGTGTTCGAGACGATCGTGTCCAGCTTGCAGGCGACCTCGTCGAGCCTGTCCGCCAACCTCTCGACGAGCTCGATGAGCCGATCGGCCTGTTCGTCGCTCATGCGCACCTCGCTCCCTGCCCCATCCTGGTGGCGATCCTCGCCTGCCCCATCCGCGCCTTCGCGCTGGTGGCACCATTCTAGCGGCCGCCGGTTCGCGTACCTCATAGCGACGTCCCCTGCGATGCTCCGGCCCGGGGACTCGCCGTGAGGGCGCTCGATGCCCCGCGTGGCTCTGGGCCGGGTCGACAACGGCCGGCGCCCGCCCCTCTGTATGAGGGGCGGGCGCCGGCTCCTCGGGTCCTATCCCGGTTCGGTCCCTGCGTCGTCCTATCGTTGCCTTTGTTCGCCCCGTTGCTCCGCTTGTCACTGACGGCTTGCTTCGCCTCTGACTCTGCTCGTCATCGGCGGCATGGTTCGCCTTCTGACCGTGCTCGTCATCATGGGCCTTGTTCACCGTGTGGCCCCGGTCGCCGTCGTCGTCTTTGCGCCCGCGGCCCTGAGCGCCGCCGCTGGCCACGCGCAGCGGCGCCCGCGTCGGCGTTCTTGCGATGGTCGTCGTCGGCGGTCGCCCCGACATGCCGGCCCCAGTCGCCGTGGCGGTCGCCCCCACGTGCTTGCCCTGGTCGCCGTCATGAGAGTCGCCGGTCGCCGCAGCGTCTGCGGCCGCGTCGCCGGCGGCGCATCGGCGGCGGCGGCATCGGCGGCAGCGCCGTCGACGTTGCCGTCGTCGCCCCGAGGAAGGTCGATGCCGACGTGCTGGGCGGCGCCGGCGACGGCGTTCTGCAGCGGGCGCGGCAGGGCGCCGGCGAAGGCCACGCCGCCGAAGACCAGCGCGAGCATGGCGGCGATGGCCGCCGCGCGGGCGAGCCTTGAGGCCGGGAAGCCGCGCGTCATGCGCTTCCACGCCCCGGAGCCCGCGGACCGCGGGCGAGACTCATCAGGCCGCGGGCCTCGCTCGCCGGCCTCACGGCCGGTCCGACGTCCGCCGAGAGGCGCTCCGCAGCCTCGACCATTGCGGCGACGTGGGCCGCTTCGCAGGACTCCGTGGAGACCTTCGGACACGCTCCCTCCAGACCGGCGAAGAAGCGGGCGAGATCGCCCAGCTCGCGCGTCGTCGCTCGGTGCCTCGCCGGCGAACAGCCGCTCGACGTCCACGTCATCGATGTCGGATGGCCGTCTCATCTCGCCTGTACAACCGTCGCAGGCTCCGAAAGGGATACGGCCTCACGCGAAAGTTCTCGCCGGATGGCGCCGAGAGCTCGCACCTGGAGCGCCTTGACTGCGCCCGGACGCCGGCCGACGACCCGCGCCACCTCGTCGACCGTGAGGTCGGCGAAGAGACGCAGGAAGAGGACGTCACGTTGCGCCGGCGACAGGCGGCCGACGATGGTCAGCACACGGTCGTCGGAGAGCCGCTGCAGGGCCTCCTCCTCGACGTCCCCCGTCCCGCCGACGACGGCGAGGGCCTCGTCGGGAAGGAGCTCGCAGGGGCGCCGGCTCGCGTGGCGCCACTCGTCGACCAGACGGCTGTGGGCGATGGTCAGGACCCAGGCGCGCATCTCCCGACGCGCCGCCCGAGAAGTCGGCGAGGTTCCGCACGACCTGCACGAAGACCTCGCCGAGGAGGTCCTCGGGCTCGCGCGCCCCGCTCGCGCGCAGGTAGCGGAGGACGACTGGCGCCAGCTCGCGGTAGATGGGCTTCCACGCCCATGTCGCTCCCATGCGCGCGGCAGCGAGCAGCGACGCAGCTCGGATTCGGGCAGCGACGATCCGTCTTGACGAAGTCGACCGTCATAGTACTAAGTCGGCAGGCGCAGCCCGGAAGTTGAATCCGCCCCGTGCCTGCGTCACTCGTATGTCCGGCCCCCGTGCAGGATCCAGCCCGGCGCGTGCACACCGTTCGGGTCGCGATGCGTCCAGTGGATGGTGCCGCCCTCGTCGCTCCACTCGTAGACGCCTCGGAACGCGACAGTGTCGCCCTCGCGCAGGTCCTCGACCCGTGGGGCGACATCGATGTTGTGCGCGACGAGGAGTGTCTGCCCGGAGGCGAGACGGACGATGAACCGCTGATGCCTGCCGCCCTCCGTGTCGTCGGCCAGGATCCTCACGACGGTCCCCTGACCCTCGACCTGAGGTCGTTCGCGTGCTCCTCGAAGGCGAGCGCCAGCACGGCGTCGCCTTTGACAACGGGTGAGGTCGCGGACCCGGAGCCGGGCTGAGCCTCATCGGTCGGAGGACTCACAGCCCGACCCCGCCAGGAAGGACACCGCGACAAGTCCTGCAGCGACGAGGAACGCGCCGTCCGCGAGCAGCCGCTTCACGCCGCGCCTCGAGCGCCGCTCACGACGCCTGCCCGGAACAGCGGCGCGCAGGCCGCGGCGATGTGCTCGAGGTGGCGGTGGTCGGTGCCGCAGCACCCGCCGAAGACGTTGAGCTGCGGCAGCCGCCGCTTGAGCGCCGCGTACTCGCGTCCGAGCTCCTCGGGGTCGCCCGCGTCGGGCGCGGGCGCCGCCTCGAGTTCGGCGTGGCTCAGGCGCGAGGCGTTGGCGCGCAGACCGCGGATCCTTCCGACCGACGGCTCGCCGGCCACGAGGGCGGACGCGAAGTGCGACGGGTGCGCGCAGTTGATCATGAAGTAGCTCGCGTAGGCCGAGGTCGCCTCGTCGACGGCCTCGACCGCCTCCGGGAGCGACTGCCCGGACGCGAGGCGACCGTCGGTCTCGACGGTGAAGGAGATCGCCACTGGCAACGCCGCCCGTTCCGCCGCCCTGACGATGCCCACCGCCTCCGCGGCGTACGTCAGCGTCAGGGCGGCGACCATGTCGGCGGCGGTGTCGGCGAAGGTCTCGATCTGCGCGCCGTGATACGCCGTCCGCCTCGTCCGCGGTCATCGCGTCGGCGGGGTCGTAGCCGTCGTGCCGCGGGCCCAGGCAACCGCTGATGACGATCTTCGTCGCCTCGGTCTCGGACTCGTCGCGCACGCTCTCCAGGAGACTCATCGCCTCGCGGTTCGCGCCCGCCAGCGCGGCGGGCGTGAGACCCAGCCGCGCTCCCCAGTCGGCGCTGGCGCGCCACGTCGCGCTCTCAAGGATGAGGCCGACGCCGTAGCGCCGCGCGATCTCGGCGTACGAGCGGAAGTAGCGGCGCAGCGCCGCCTCTCCCTCCGGGCTCGCCAGCAGCGGGAACGCGGCGAACTCCGGCAGCTCCAGCCCCTCCAGGACGATCATGCTGGTCTCGATGCCGCCGTCCGTCAGGAACAGATCGCCGCCGAGCTGTGGCAACGCGCCGCGATAGCGTGCCATGTACCCTCCTCGTCCGTCGCCCGAGCCGTCAGTCTACGCCCGGCTCACCGGTCCACCAGTGTGCCGCCGCGAACTCGGGGTCCGCCGCCGTGTCGTAGAACGCGTACCGGCCGCCATAGCGCCAGCCGACGATGGCGGCCGCGTCCTCGGGCGTCAACTCGCAGAATCGCCACGACTCGTCCATGCGAGGCTCGACTCCCTTCTCCAGAAGGCCTTTGGTCAGGCCTGGCCGGCGTCCCCGATACCCCAGTGCTCGATCACGTAGTCCATGTCCTTGTCGCCGCGCCCGCTGAGGTTGACGAGGATCGTGCCGGTCTTCGTCCCGCACGCCTTGAACTGGCGGACAGTCTCACGGGTAGGAGCGCCGCGACTGTCGGTGGCCGCGCCGCGGACGCAACGACGTCGCGCACTGCTCAGCCGGTCGAGCCCAGCGTTCGCTCAGCTCGCATCCGCTCGTAGCGGCGCAGCGTGATCGCCTGCATGATCGCGACGATGACGGCGACGACGAAGAGCAGCGCCTCACCGGGGATGCGCGGCCCGACCACCCAGCACAGCACGGCCACCGCGCCGATCGCCGCGAGACGCTCCGGCGCAAGCCGATGCACCGCCTGCCACTGCAGGCCCAGAAGGCCGCCGACGAAGAAGGCGACGGCGCCGGCCAGCACGACAAGGTCGCTGCCTGACGGAGAGTCTGTCGGGTGCGCCACGACGTGCTTGGCGACCACGGCGAAGAGGACGAGGCCGAAGACGATCGGGAAGTGACCGAACGTGAAGCGGTTACGGGCGACGCGTCCCCGGTCATGCCGTGGGGCGAGGCGCAAGGCACGCTCGCCGGCCTCGGGGACGAAGGCGAAGTAGGTCCACCAGAACACGCAGGCCACGGCGACCGCGGCGACCAGGCCGACACCGACGGCCGGCCTGAGATGCGCGGCCGCCGCAGAGACGCCGACGGCCACCAGGATCTCGCCCAGTGAGATGATGACGAAGAGAGCGTGCCGTTCGGTGAAGTGCCCAGGGTCGATGGTCCATGCCGTCTTCCCTTCCTGGCCCCTGCCTCCCGCCACTGCGCTCGCGACGTTGAACACCGCGACGGCGCACCACACCGCGACGCGCGCGCCCTCCGGCAGGAAGGCACCGGCGAACAGCACCAGGGGCGCCAAGGCGGCCAGCGGCACGTAGTGCAGCCAGGCCGCGCGGGTGACCGGTTCGCCGCCACAGACCCCAGCCCTGGATCGCCAGCGCCCACAGGTTCACGGCGAGGTAGGCGCCGGCGAACTCGAGTCCGGACGAGCCGTAGGCCCCCGGCAGAGCGACCGCCATGAGAAGGGTGAACGGCACCGTGCCCAGCACGAGGAACTGCGTCGCCGACCGTCCGCCCAGGTCGATCGCGGTGCCGAGCCAGGTGAACTGCGACCAGAGCCACCACACGAGCCAGGCCAGCAGCAACCCGCGGCCGAAGCCGGCCGCGCTCATGTCGGAGGCGAGCATGCCGGCGACCTGGGTCACGGCGAAGACGAAGACGAGATCGAGGAACAGCTCGAGGTTCGTGGCGCGGCGACCGCTCTCTTCGGCGGCCTCGGGGGCGACGTCGTCCCCCGGAGCCGCTACCACGTCGTTGTCGGGCGCCGCGCTCACGTCCCCGAGGTGCGGTGCCAGCGAAGCGGCTTCGTCGGCTCTCTGACGAGCGCGCTCAAAGCGCCCGCATGCGGTTGTTCCTCGGATTGTGCTCCACTTCCGCCAGCCCGAGCGCCTCGAGCAGTGGCGGCACGTACATCGCGAACCTCCCGCGCAGGCCCTTCTTCAAGCCGTACCACCCGCCGACCGGGTTGTCCGGCGCCCGGCCCCAAGCCTCGACCGTGCCGTCCGCGGCCGGCTTCTGTTCGTCGGCGCTGCCGAGCGGCATCCAGTCGCCATGCGACTTCAGCATCGCGTGCAGGTCCTCGATGCAGCGCAGCCGGTACCGGAGCTCGGTCTTCCCCACCCGGCAAACGAGCGCCGGGGGCTCGGCCTGTTCGTCGCGATGCATCTGGAACTCCGATGACCCGCTGGGGGTCCTCAACAGCCACGGGTCTTCCTGCGTACCCGATCCACGGACTGCCTGGGTGGCCATGCCGCACCTCCTTCGGGAACCTTCACGTCACAAGGTACTTGTGGACCGGGTGATTCCCCCTCCAGCGCTCGCCGACGCACGGCACTCGAGTCTCGCGTCGGCGACCATCGCGGATGGCTGCGCAAGACCCAGCCGGGAGTGCATCACGAGGAGGCCCGCGCCAGCTCCGGCTCGCGGCCCGGCCAGGTGCGGGACGGCCAGGCGCGGCTGTTGCCTGAGGACTGGGCGCGATCCAAGGCCGAGAGCGACGAGGCCGACGCCGCGGTCGCAGCTGTGAGACGGGCCACCGCCGGCGTCGGCGGCCTGTAGATCCCGTCATGACCGCCGCGCAGCGCCAGGCCGTGGAAGCCGCCGAGCCACCGCGCGGCGCCTTCGTCCGCCGCCTTCGTCGACACCATCTCGGTGGGCGTCGGCATGTTCCCGCTGGGCGTCGCCTTCGGGCTGCTCGTCGTGCAGTCCGGCCTCGCCTGGTGGTGGGCGTTCGTCCTCGGCGTCACCGTGTACGCCGGCTCCATGGAGTTCCTCGCCGTCGGACTCCTCGTCGCCGTCACGCCCCTCGCGCAGCTCGCGCTGACCACCCTGCTGATCAACTTCAGGCACGTCTTCTACGCGCTCTCGTTCCCGCTTCACCGCGTGCGCGGCAGGTGGGCGCGTCTCTACAGCATGTACGCGCTCACCGACGAATCGTACGCGCTCACGGCATCCAGACCGGCCGAGACGCTGAGCGGTGCTCGCATCCTGTGGCTGCAAGCCTTCTGCCAGTCGTACTGGGTGTCCGGCAGCGTCGTCGGCGCGCTCGCGGGCCGCCTGCTGAGCATCGACCTCACGGGTCTTGGCTTCACCCTGACGGCCCTGTTCGTCGTACTCGCCATGGACGCCGTTCGCGTGGAGCGCGACATCGCCGGACCGGTGCTGGCGTTCCTCTGCGCGCTGGTCGCCCTCGCTGTCGTCCCGGGCCAGATGCTGATCGCGGCCATGAGCCTGTTCGTGATCACGCTCATCTGTCGACTGCTGCTGCGGCCGGAACGCGAGTCCGCCGATGCCTGAGACTGCCTACCTGGCGGCCGCCTCGCTGACCATGTTCGCGGTCACGTTCGCTCTGAGGTCGCTACCGTTCGCCGCACTCAAGCCGCTGCGCGGTTCGCCGGTGGTCGGGTTCCTGAGCAGACACATGCCGGCCGGCATCATGATCATCCTCGCCGTGTACACGCTGCGTGGGGTCTCGCTGGTCGAGGCGCCGCACGGGCTGGCTGAGGGCATCGCGCTTGCGGCCACCGTGGCCCTGCACCTGTGGCGGCGGAACGCCGTGCTCAGCATCCTCGGCGGGACCGCCCTGTACATGGTCCTGGTCGGGGCGGTCCTGGTCTGACTAGCCTCGACCGCGCCCGATGGCGATCGAGCCGGTGCGCACGATCTCGAGGATGCCGACCGGCTTGAGCAGCTCGAGCAGCGCCTCGAGCTTCTGCGACGAGCCCACGACGCGCAGGACCACGCTCCGGCGCTCGACATCGACGATCTTGGCGTTGAACACCTCGGCGATCTGCAGCACCTCGGCGCGCTTGTCGCCTTCGGCGCTGACCTTCACCAACATGAGCTCCTCGGCCACCATGCCGGCCGGGTCCAAGTCGCGGATCTTCACCACGTTGATGAGCTTGTGCAGCTGCTTCGTCACCTGGTCGATCGGGTGCTCGGCGCCGTCGATGGTGATCGTCATGCGCGAGAGCCGCGGGTCCTCGCTCGGCCCCACGGCCAGCCCCTCGATGTTGAACCCGCGGCGGGCGAAGAGGCCGGCGACACGCGTGAGCACGCCGGGCTTGTTCTCGACGAGCACGCAGAGCGTGTGCTTCATGACTTCTTCCTCCTGCGCGGGGCCACGCCGCCGATCATCTCGGTGATCGAGCTGCCGGCCGGCACCATGGGGTACACGTTCTCCTCGCCCGCGACCTTGAAGTCGATGACCGCCGGACGCCCGCAGGCGATCGCCTCGCGCAGGGCGTCGGCCGACCTGGTCCTTCTCGGTGACCGCCATGCCCACCGCACCGTACGCCTCGGCCAGCATCTTGAAGTCGGGCTGGCGCTCGAAGTGCGTGTGCGAGTAGCGCTTGTTCCAGAAGAGGTCCTGCCACTGGCGGACCATGCCCAGGTAGCGGTTGTTCAGGATCGCGACCACGACGGGGACGTCGTAGTTCACGGCCGTCGCCAGCTCCTGGACGGTCATCTGGAAGCCTCCGTCGCCGGAGATGTCGATCACGGTCGCGTCGGGGCGCCCGACCTTGGCGCCGATGCTCGACGGCAGGCCGAACCCCATCGTCCCCAGGCCGCCCGAGCTGATCCACTGTCGCGGGAACGTGTACGTGTAGTACTGGGTCGCCCACATCTGGTGCTGGCCGACGTCGGTGCAGATGACCGCGGAGCTCTCGGTGACGCGGTCGATCTCCTGGATGACGAACTGGGGCGCCAGCGTGCCGTCGGTCGGGTCCTCGTAGTGCAGCGGGTACTCGTCCTGCCACGCGCTGCAGCTTCGCCCACCAGGCGTCCGGCGTTCCGGCGACCACTCCAGCGCCTCGAGCTCCTTCGCCAGCGCGGCGAGCACGTGCTTGGCGTCGCCGACGATCGGGATCATGGGCTCGACGTTCTTGCCGATCTCGGCCGGATCCACGTCGATGTGGATGACCTTGGCCTTGGGGGCGAAGGCGCTCAGCTTGCCGGTCACGCGGTCGTCGAAGCGCGCCCCGACGGCGATCAGCAGGTCGCACTCGTTGACCGCGTAGTTGCCGGTCACGGTGCCGTGCATGCCGAGCATGCCCAGCGCAAGCTCGTGCGTCTCGGGAAAGGCGCCCAGGCCCATGAGCGTGGTCGCCACCGGCAGGCGGCGCAGTTCGGCGACGCGGAGCAGCTCCGGCGCCGCCTCGCTCGAGATCACGCCCCCGCCGACGTAGAACACGGGGCGCTCGGCCTCGTTGATCGCCTTGGCCGCGGAGCGGATCTGCTTGACGTGACCCCTGCACCGTGGGCTTGTAGCCCGGCAGGTCCGGGCCGTCGGGACGTCTGTAGGCGACCTCGGCAAGCGACGCCGTCACGGGGATGTCGATGAGCACGGGGCCGGGCCGGCCGGTCCCGGCGATGTGGAAGGCCTCGTGGATGATCTGCGGCAGTTCCGCCGCGTCCTGCACCAGGTACGAGTGCTTGACGATCGGCAGCGTGATGCCGGTCGTGTCGGCCTCCTGGAAGGCGTCGGTGCCGATGAGGTCGCTCTTCACCTGGCCGGTGATGGCGACGATCGGGATCGAGTCGAGGTAGGCGTTGGCGATGCCCGTGACGAGGTTGGTCGCGCCCGGGCCGCTGGTCGCGATGCAGACGCCGACCTTGCCGGTCGCGCGCGCGTAGCCGTCGGCGGCGTGCGCCGCGCCCTGCTCGTGCCGCACGAGCAGGTGGCGCAGGTCCGAGTCCATGAGCGCGTCGTAGAACGGGATCACGACGCCGCCCGGATAGCCGAAGATGACGTCGCAGCCCTCGTCCTGCAGGGCGCGGACGATCGCTTCGGAGCCTTTCATCCTGGTCTGTGGTGTCATCGGAGCACGGCTCCCTTCTCGGCGCCGGAGACGAGTTTGACGTAGCGGGCGAGGTACCCCGTTACGCCGTCGCGCGGCGTGGCGGGCGGCTTCGCCGCCCTGCGCCGCGCGAGTTCCTCCTCGCTCACCTCGAGGGTCAGGCTGCGGGCCGGGATGTCGATGGCGATCGTGTCGCCGTCCTCGACCAGGCCGATGGGACCATCGGCCTGGGCCTCCGGCGCCACGTGGCCGATCGCCGCGCCACGCGTGGCGCCGCTGAAGCGGCCGTCGGTGATCAGGGCGACGTCCTTGTCGAGGCCGCGCCCGGCGATCGCCGAGGTCGGGGTCAGCATCTCGGGCATGCCGGGCGCGCCCTTGGGGCCGCAGTTGCGGATCACGACCACGCCGCCCTTGCGGACCTGGTCGGCGGCGATCGCCGCCACCGCCTCGGCCTCGCTCTCGAACACCTGCGCGGGGCCGCGGTGGCGCAGCATCTCGTCGGCCACCGCGCCCTCCTTGACGACGGCGCCGTTCGGGGCGAGGTTGCCGAAGAGGACGGCGAGACCGCCGGTCGCGTGGTGAGGACGGTCGAGCGGGCGGATGACCTCGTCGTCGAGCACGCGCGCCCCTGCGACCGCGTCCGCCTGCGTCGCGGCGGCGACCGTCTTCGTCGCGCCGTCCATCAGGCCGGCGTCGATCAGGCGCTTCATCAGCGCCTGGATCCCGCCGGCGTGGTAGAGGTCCTCGACGTGCACGTCGCTCGCCGGCGCCAGCTTGCAGAGGTGCGGCACCTTGGCGGCGACGTCGTTGATGCGCTGCAGGGGGAAGTCGAGCCCGGCCTCCGTCGCGATCGCCGCCAGGTGGAGCACCGTGTTGGTGCTGCAGCCGAGGCTCGCGTCGAGCGCCAGGGCGTTGCCGATCGACCGCGTCGGTGACGATGTCGCGCGGCTTGAGGTCCTTGGCGAGCACGTCCATCACGGCCATGCCGGCCTCCTTGGCGAGACGCAGGCGCTCGGAGTACACGGCCGGCACGGTGCCGTTGCCGGGCAGCGCCAGACCGAGCACCTCGGCGAGGCAGTTCATGGAGTTCGCGGTGAACATGCCCGAGCACGAACCGCAGGTCGGGCAGGCGGCGCACTCGAGCGCCTTGAGGCCGTCGTCGTCGAGCTCGCCGGCCATGTGGCGGCCGACCCCTTCGAAGACGGTGTTGAGGTCGATCACGCGGCCGCCCTGCCGGCCGGCGAGCATCGCGCCGCCGCCCACCATCACGGCCGGGATGTTCAGGCGCATCGCCGCCATGAGCATGCCGGGCACGATCTTGTCGCAGCACGGCACGAGGACGAGGGCGTCGAAGGCGTGGCCCTTGGCCATGGATTCGACGCTGTCCGCCACCAGCTCGCGGCTCGGCAGCGAGTAGAGCATGCCCTCGTGGTTCATCGCGATGCCGTCGCAGATGCCGAGGACGCCGAACTCGAAGGGCGTGCCGCCGGCCATGCGCACGCCGGCCTTCACGGCGTCGACGACCTGGCGCAGGTGCATGTGCCCGGGGACGGCCTCGCTGAAGGAGTTGGC
Organism: uncultured Thermoleophilia bacterium; assembly: GCA_963707855.1. GTDB lineage: Bacteria > Actinomycetota > Thermoleophilia > UBA2241 > UBA2241 > UBA2241. The sequence goes on along the minus strand of CAVPRQ010000020.1, from coordinate 69,234 downwards.
GACGCCGACGAACGGACGTTCCATCTCGGCGTCGCTCACGCCGAGCGCGCGCAGCAGGGAGCGGTGCGGGGCGCGCTGCGGACCGCGCTTGATCTCGTCGCTTCTCACCTTGACGCCACCTCTCTGCCGGCGGACTGGGCACGTCCGCGGCCCGTCCCGGCCGCGACCGTGAACCACGAATGATAGCCGATAGCCCGTGCGCGAGGCGAGGGTCGTCGCCCGATGCCGGCAGACGGCCGCCGTGACCGCGATGGCGACGGTTGGCGCCCCCGCCTCGCGGGCATGCTAGCCCTGAGCCGGGAGGCCCGCCTGCCGCCCCAGCGGTCGCCGAGAGGGTTCGAGTCATACCCCCGTGGGGTATACGAGTGGCGTCCCCGGTGTGAGCGACGAGGAGGTCGTGCATGGAGAGCCTCGAGTACGGGATCGGACGCGTGCTGTCCCGAGCCCTACGATGAGGTCCTGCCGCGCGTCAAGGACGCGCTCAAGGCCGAGGGCTTCGGCGTGCTCACCGAGATCGACGTGCAGGCGACGCTGCGTGCCAAGCTCGGGGTCGAACGCGGCAAGTACGCCATCCTCGGCGCCTGCAGCCCGAGTCACGCGCACAAGGCCCTTCAGGCAGAGCCCGAGCTGGGACTGCTCCTTCCCTGCAACGTCGTCGTCTACGAGACCGAGGGCGGCACGCGCGTCAGCGCGATCAACGCCGGCGAGATGCTCGGCATCGTGGGCAACCCGGCCCTCGACGAGATCGCCGTCGACGTCCAGGCGCGCCTCGCGCGCGTGATCGACGCCGTCTGACCGTTGGGCGGTATCGCAGACCCTTCGACAAGTCCGACCGCTCGACACCCGCGACCGGCTGGTCGCACCCATCAAGGAGGAAGACCGTGGCAGATGTGAAGACCCTGACCGACGCGGACTTCGACAGCGCGCTCGCCGACGCCGCGCTGCCGATGATCGTCGACTTCTGGGCCCCGTGGTGCGGTCCTTGCCGCATGGTAGGGCCGGTCGTCGAGGAGATCGCCGGTGACCACGCCGACAAGGTCGTCGTCGGCAAGGTCAACGTCGACGAGAACCCGGCGACGGCCAGCAAGTTCGGCATCATGAGCATCCCCACGATCATCCTCTTCAAGGACGGCCAGGCCGCCAAGAAGGTGATCGGGGCGCGTCCCAAGGCCGACCTCGAGCGCGAGTTCGAGCTGGCCTGAGACACCCGGAGCCGGCGCGGCGCGCCCGCGATCGCGCGCGGCATGACGACGAGACGACGAGGGGCCCGGCAGCCGAGCTGCCGGGCCCCTCGTCGTTCTTCAGGCCGCCGGCAAGCCGGCGGCCGCGCGTCCTCGGACTGCTACTTGATCGCGTCGCGGCCGCGCTCGCCGGTGCGCGTGCGGATCGCGTCGTCGATCGGCGACACGAAGATCTTGCCCTCGCCGATCCGATTCGCTCTTCAGCGAGGCCTTGATGCGCTCGATGATGCCCTCGACCTCGGGCTCGAGCGACGACCATCTCGACCTTCATCTTGGGGTGGAAGACGTACTGGCCGGGCTTCACGTCCTCGCCGCGCATGAACCCGCGCTGCACGCCGAAGCCCTTGCACTCGGTGACGGTCATGCCCATGACGCCCTCGACGGCCAGCGCCTGCGGCTACGGCGTCGAGGCTGTACGGCTGGATGTAGACCTCGATCTTCTTCATCTCGTCGCCCCTTTCCGCCTCCTCCCGCGGTCGTCGCCGCCGGCCAGGAGGGCCAGGCTCCTGAAGGATTCACACTCAAGCCTCACGGTTGATACCCGAGGCCGAACTGCGCTCAAACTGTCGCGACCCCTCCCATGGCCACCGGGCTGACGGGCGCGCGGTCCGCGAGGACCGCGCGCCCGTGCTCTCGCTCTCGGCGACGGCGGGGGGAGCCGTCTCGAGCGGAGGGCTTGGTCAGACGACGCCCTGGGCCATCATCGCGTTGGCGACCTTGAGGAAGCCCGCGATGTTGGCGCCGGCGACGTAGTTGCCCTGCACGCCGTACGCCGCGGCGGCGTCGACGCACTGCTTGTGGATGCTCTTCATGATGCCGTGCAGGCGCGTGTCGACCTCTTCGCGGGTCCAGCTGAGACGCAGGCTGTTCTGCGACTGCTCGAGACCCGAGGTGGCGACGCCGCCGGCGTTGGCGGCCTTGCCGGGGCCGTAGAGGATGCCCTTCTCGACGAAGAGGTTGACGCCCTCGGGGACGGTCGGCATGTTCGCGCCCTCGGAGACCACGTAGACGCCGTTGTCCAGCAGGTTCTGGGCGTCCTTCGCGTTGATCTCGTTCTGCGTCGCGCTCGGGAAGGCGCAGTCGGCCTTGTGGTCCCACAGCGGGTTGAAGTCCTTGGCCGGGTCGACCGGCGTGTAGACGGCGCTGGAGTACTTGTCCGCGTACTCGCTCACGCGGCCGCGCTTGACGTTCTTGAGCTCGAGCAGGAAGGCCAGCTTGTCGCGGTCGAAGCCCGCTTCGTCGTAGATGTAGCCGCCCGAGTCGGAGCAGGTGACCGGCTTGCCGCCCAGGTCGAGGATCTTCTCGATCGTGTACTGGGCGACGTTGCCCGAGCCGCTGACGAGGCAGGTCTTGCCCTCGAGGGTCTCGTCGCGCGTCGAGAGCATCTCGGCGGCGAAGTAGACCGCGCCGTAGCCGGTGGCCTCGGGCCGGATGAGCGAGCCGCCGAACTCGATGCCCTTGCCGGTGAGCACGCCGACGAACTCGTTCTTGATGCGCTTGTACTGCCCGAACATGAAGCCGATCTCGCGGCCGCCCACGCCGATGTCGCCGGCGGGGATGTCGGTGCGGTCGCCGATGTGGCGGCAGAGCTCGGTCATGAAGCTCTGCGTGAAGCGCATGACCTCGAGGTCGCTCTTGCCCTTGGGGTCGAAGTTGGAGCCGCCCTTGCCGCCGCCCATGGGCAGCGTGGTGAGCGCGTTCTTGAACACCTGCTCGAAGGCGAGGAACTTGAGGAGTCCGAGGTACACGCTGGGATGGAAGCGCAGGCCGCCCTTGTACGGGCCGATGGCGCTGTTCATCTCGACGCGGTAGCCCTTGTTGAGCTGGATCTCGCCCTTGTCGTCGACCCACGGGACGCGGAACAGGATCACGCGCTCGGGCTCGGCGATACGCTCGAGGATCTTGGCCTCGCGGTACTTCGGGTTCTTGTCGAGGACGACCTCGAGAGACTCCGCGACCTCCTGGGCGGCCTGATGGAACTCGGGCTCGCCCGGGTTCTTGGCCTTGAGTTCGGCCATGAATTCGTTGACGAAAGCGCTCATGAACTGCCCTCCACTAGGCGGTCGCAGATTGGTGGCCGAGCCCGTCTCGCGCGCTCGCGGTCGACGGCCGGACGCGTTGTGCTGACAGACGGCTCCGCCCGGCCTGGAGCATGTTCGATTCGGTCGGGCGGCCGAAGTATACGCCGCCGCCCCGACACGTCGCATGTGCCACGAGAGACAAACTTGGCGCATCGGGCTGGGCCATTCGGTACAGACTGGACAACGACGCGCGGCCCAGTCCGCGTCGCCGAACGACGGATTCGGCAACGTCGATCTGAGAGCCGCCGACGGTTTCGGCAAGCAGGTCGCGCCCGACCTCGCTGAGTGGCCTCGCCACCTCCATGCCAGGTCGGGCGCCGCTCCGTCCGCCGCCGAGCCGGTCCACGCTCGCGGGACTGGCCAATATGTCTATAGTGGGGGGCTTCCTTGGCTCTGCGTTGGAACAAATTGACGAAGCCCTCGCGCGTGTGTAGAGTCCATTCACTGGAGAGGGCGCCAGGACACCCCCGCACTTCCCTTCCGCCCCCGCCGCACCGAGATGACCGCGCGAGTGCCTCCGTCCTTGACGCGCGCCCGCGCCCGGTACTGGCCCGCACCTGGAAGGAGTGGACGCATGACTCTCAGGACACCCGAGGAGTTCGTCCAGAGCATCGCCGACCTCGGCCTCGAGATCTACCTCTTCGGCGAGAAGGTCGACGACTACGTCAACCATCCCATGATCCGCCCCAGCATCAACTGCATCGCCATGACCTACGAGCTGGCGCGAGCTCCCCGAGTACGAAGACCTCATGCTGGCGACCAGCCACCTCACGGGCAAGAAGGTCAACCGCTTCACCCACATCCACCAGTCGACCGGGGACCTCGTCAAGAAGGTCAAGATGCAGCGCCTCCTCGGCCAGAAGACCGGCTCCTGCTTCCAGCGCTGCGTCGGCATGGACGCGATCAACGCCCTCTACTCGGTGACCTGGGAGACCGACCAGGCGAAGGGCACCGACTACCACGAGCGCTTCAAGAAGTACGTCCAGTACCTGCAGGACAACGACCTCGTCGCCGACGGCGCCATGACCGACGCCAAGGGCGACCGCAGCCTGTCGCCGTCACAGCAGCCCGACCCTGACGTCTACGTCCACGTGGTCGAGAGGCGCGACGACGGCATCGTCGTACGCGGCGTCAAGGCGCACCAGACGGGCGCCTGCAACTCGCATGAGATCGTCGTCATGCCCACCATCGCCATGCGGCCGGGCGACGAGGACTTCGCGGTCTCGTTCTCGACCCCGTCCAACGCCCCCGGCATCTCGTACATCTACGGCCGCCAGAGCTGCGACACGCGCAAGCTCGAGGAGTCGGACCTCGACGTCGGCAACATGCGCTACGGCGGACAAGAGGCGCTGATGATCTTCGACGACGTCTTCGTGCCCTGGGACAGGGTCTACCTGTGCGGTGAGATCGAGTTCACGGGCGCCCTCGTCGAGCGCTTCGCCGGCTTCCACCGCCAGAGCTACGGCGGCTGCAAGGTCGGCGTCGGCGACGTGCTCATCGGCGCCGCCGCCCTGGCCGCCGAGTACAACGGTGTCGCCAAGGCGAGCCACGTCAAGGACAAGCTCATCGAGATGACGCACCTCAACGAGACGCTCTTCAGTTGCGGCATCGCCTGCTCGGCCGAGGGCGTCAAGATGCCCTCCGGCAACTACCAGATCGACATGCTGCTGGCCAACGTGTGCAAGCAGAACGTCACCCGGTTCCCGTACGAGATCGCCCGCCTGGCCGAGGACATCGCCGGCGGCCTCATGGTCACCATGCCGTCGGCCCAGGACCTCGCCGACGACAAGACTCGGGCCGATCGTCGAGAAGTTCCTCGTCGGCAACTGCGACACCCCGACCATCGACCGCATGCGCGTCCTGCGCCTCATCGAGAACCTCACCATCGGCGCCGGCGCGGTCGGCTACCGCACCGAGTCGATGCACGGCGCCGGATCGCCGCAGGCGCAGCGCATCATGATCGCCCGGCAGTCCAACATGGACCACAAGAAGGAGCTCGCCAAGGCGATCGCCGAGGTCGGGCGCCCGTGGGACAAGGCGAAGGTCAAGAAGCCGGCGGCCGTCGCCGACGCGTGACCGTACCCGCCGACAGGGACGCGCCCGGCAGCGAGCCCGGGCGGTGACGACGCGGCGGTGGCGCAAGCCGCCGGTCTCCGCGTCGTCTACTGCGGCGGCTGCAACCCCCAGATCGACCGCGGCGCGGTCGCGAACGAGCTCGAGACCGCGCCGGTCTTCGCCCGTCCGGGCAGCGTCGTCTACCTCTCGGGCTGCCCCCGGGCCTGCGCGTCCGAGCACCAGCTCGCCACCGATGACCCCGCGGCGGCTGTCGTCGCCGGCGCCCAGGTCGACGGCGTCCAGGTGCCGGCGCCGGAGATCGCCGCCGCGGTCAGCGCCAAGCTCAAGGAGTGATGGGATGGACTGGAAGTCAGACTACGCCGGCAAGGTCGTCACGGCCGCGGAGGCGATGAAGGTCGTCAAGTCCGGCGACCGCGTCGTGTTCGCGCACGCCTGCGGCGAGCCGCTCGAGCTCGTCGACGAGCTCGTCGCCCGCGCCCCCGAGCTCGAGCGCGTCGAGATCAACCACATGGTGGCGATGGGCAAGGGTGAGTACGCCCAGCCCGAGATGGCCGGCTCGTTCTTCCACAAGTCGCTCTTCGTCGGCGCCAGCACCCGCGAGGCCGTCAGGGACGGGCGCGGCGACTACATCCCGGTGTTCTTCAGCGAGATCCCCAAGCTGTTCTGCGAGGGGTACCTGCCGCCGGACGTGGCGCTGATCCACGTGTCGCCGCCCGACAAGCACGGCTTCTGCTCCTTCGGCATCTCGGTCGACTACACCAAGCCGGCCGCCCAGGTGGCGAAGACGGTCGTCGCCCAGGTCAACCCGAACATGCCGCGCACCCACGGCGACTCGTTCATCCACGTCTCCGAGATCGACGTCGTCGTCGAGAGCGAGCAGCCCATCATCGAGCTCCCGCCGCCGAAGATCGGCCCCGTCGAGGAGGCGATCGGCAAGCACATCGCCGGCCTCGTCGAGGACGGCTCCTGCCTGCAGCTCGGCATCGGCGGCATCCCCGACGCGGTGCTCCTCTTCCTGCACGAGAAGAACGACCTCGGTATCCACAGCGAGATGTTCAGCGAGGGCGTCGTCGACCTCTACAACGAGGGCGTCATCACCAACCGCAACAAGACGATCAACCGCGACAAGATGGCGGCCACGTTCCTCATGGGCACGCGCCGCCTCTACGACTTCGTCGACGACAACCCGGCCGTCAACATGTTCCCGGTGAACATCATCAACGACCCGTACCTCATCGGTCAGAACGACCGCGTCGTCGCCATCAACTCGGCGATCCAGGTCGACCTCATGGGCCAGGTCGTGGCCGACGCCATGGGCGCGACGCAGTTCACCGGCATCGGCGGCCAGGTCGACTTCGTCCGCGGCGCCGCCCGGAGCCGCGACGGCAAGGCGATCATCGCCCTGCCGTCGACGGCCAAGAAGGGCACCGTGTCGCGCATCGTCGCGGCGCTCGCGCCCGGCACCGCGGTGACCACGATGCGCGCCGACGTCGACTACGTCGTCACCGAGCACGGCGTCGCCCACCTGCGCGGCAAGGGGCTGCGCGAGCGCGCCGAGGAGCTGCTCGCCGTCGCCGACCCAGCGTTCCGCGACCAGATCCGCGACGAGGCGGCCGCCCTCTACGGGCCCGGCCGCCTGCCGCGCTAACCCCACGAGGAGGAGACCAGAGAGCCATGGACCACGTCCACAACGAACCCGAACCGCGCGTCTTCTCATCGGCGATGGGCGGCCAGCAGGTCGAGCGTCGCCGCGTCGAACGCAAGATGCGAATCCACCGCCAGCCCAAGACCCTCATCACCGGCATCGGCGCCGTCGACCAGCTGGGGATCGAGGCCAAGAAGCTCAACGGCACCAAGGTGCTCGTCATCACCGACGAGGGCGTCAGCGACTGCGGCATGTGCGTCGACGTCGAGCGTCCGCTGCACGAGGCCGGTCTCAAGGTCGACTTCTACGACAAGACCGTGCCCGAGCCGCCGATGAGCACCATCGAGGAGATCGTGCGCATCGTCGAGAAGGGCGGCTACGACCTGATCGTCGGCTTCGGCGGCGGCTCCCCCATCGACGTCGCCAAGGCGGCCGCGGTGTTGCCGCACACCGGCGACACGGTCTACGACTACGTGGGCATCGACCAGGTGCCGACGCAAGGGTCTGCCGATCATCGCCATCCCGACCACGGCCGGCACAGGCTCCGAGTGCACGGCCATCGCCATCTTCGCCAACGAGAAGCTGAACGTGAAGCAGGGCCTCGTCAGCCCCTTCCTCATGCCCAACGTCGCGCTCATCGACCCCGCGCTCACCGTCAGCTGCCCGCCGCACGTCACCGCCGCCTCCGGCATGGACGCACTCATCCACAACATCGAGGCCTACATCTCGGTGAACGCCACCATGCACACCGACTCGCTGGCCTACGAGGGCATCAAGCTGATCAGCCAGAGCATCCGCACCGCCGTCTACGACGGCAGCAACATGTGGGCACGCGACAACATGGCGATGGGCTCCATGATGGGTGGCATCGCCTTCGGCAACGCCGGCGTCGGCGCGGTGCACGCGCTCTCGTACCCGATCGGCGGCATGTTCCACGTTCCGCACGGCGTCGCCAACACGATGGTCCTGCCGTGGGCCATGGAGTTCAACATGCTGGCCTGCCTGCGCTGGTTCAAGCAGTTCGGCGAGGCCATGGGCGAGAACATGGTCGGGCTCTCGCGACCGTGAGGCCGCCGAGAAGACCCTCGCCGCCCTGCGCCAGCTGGCCAAAGACCTCGACGTGCCGCAGTACCTGAGCGACGTCGACATCCCCGAGTCGGCGATCCCGGACCTCGTCAAGGGCGCCATGACCCAGGCGCGCCTGTGGGCCAACAACCCGCGCAAGTTCACGCCCGAGGACATGGCGCAGGTCTACCGCAACATGGCCGTGCGCCCCGGTTCCAAGCCGGTCAAGGAGAAGAAGCCGGCCGCCAGAAAGACGAAGTAGCGCCGGCCCGAACGGACCCCGGCGCCGGCGGCGACCCCCCGCCGTCCCGGCACCGGAGCGACGACGGGCGCCGGCCTGGGCCTGAGGCCCGGGCCGGCGCCCGTCCCATTCCTCCTCCGGCGCGGCGACGACGTCCCGCGCCGCCGCTCACTCCGCGGCGTCGAGCAGCTCCTCCAGGCCGAGCTGGGCCATCTTGCCGGGCGTCGGCAGACCCGTCGCCGGGTCCCAGGACGCCATCTCGTAGTAGAGACGCACCGCGGCGGCGAATCCGTCCGGGTCGATCGCGTGCCGCCCGGCGAGCGGCCCGTCGGGGATCGGCGTGAGGAACAGCGGCGGCAGCACGTCGTCCCGCGGTCCGAACCCCTGCCGCACGTTGTAGAGCCGCGACATGGCGAGCGCCCGCTCGCCGGCCTGCAGCAGCTCCGGCAGCCCGACGTCCCAGCCCGTGGCCGCGGCCACGAGGTCGGCGAACGTCGTCGCGGCCGTCATGCTCCGCGCGTAGGCGCCGAAGATGCAGACCCCGAGACAGTCGTAGAGGCTGTTGAGCAGGCTCGTCCGCCAGACGAGGTCCACCTTCGCCGGGCCGAGGTCGAGCGGATCGACCGGCGCCTCGATCCCAAGGGACGCGCCGTCGACGACCCCCGAGCTCGCCTCCGTGGCGAACAAGGGATCGTGCTGCGCGAACCAGTGGTCGGCGCCGTTCGGCGACAGCGCGTACTGCAGCCCGAGGCCGGTCTTGACCCGGGCGTCGTGCATCGGGACTTCCTGCCCCTTGACGGCGACCACGCGCGCCTCCGCGCCGTGGCCGATGGCGGCGGCGGCGCGGACGGAGCCCTCGGCCAGCAGGTCGCCGAAGCCCTCGCGCCGGGCGATCCGATCGATGAGGCCGAGGACGACATCGCCGTCGCCGAAGCGCAGCGCGAGACCGCCGGTGTCGTCGGGCCCGATGAGGCCGTCCTCGAAACAGGCCATGGCGAACGAGATCGTCATGCCCGCCGAGATCGTGTCGACGCCGTACATGTTGCACAGCTCGTTCGCCTTGGCGATGACCTCGAAGTCGTCCACCCCGCAGTTGGAGCCGAACGCCGCCAGGGTCTCGTACTCCGGTCCGCCGTAACGGGGGTCGACCTTGACCCTCTCGCCGTCGACGGCGACCACCCGCTTGCAGTTGACGGGACACGCATAGCACCCACCGCGCTTCACCAGGTAGGACCCGTTGAGCACCGCGCCGCCGATCCTGTCGGCGGCGGCGAACGTCGCCGACCGCCAGTTGAAGGTCGCGAGCGCTCCCGCGGCGTTGTTGACCTCGACCCCGGGCGCCGTGCCCTGGTCGCGCAGGAGGCTGCTGAGCGGGTGCTCGCGGCAGAGCCGCGCCGCCGCCGCGGCGATCTCCTTGACGCGCGCGGGGTCGTGCACCGCCAGGCGCGCCTGCCCGCGGACGGCGATCGCCTTGAGGTTCTTCGACCCCATGACGGCACCGAGACCGTTCCTGCCGTTGAAGTGGCTGAGATCGCTGGCGATCCCCGCATACCGGACAAGACGCTCGCCGGCAGGACCGATCAAGGCGATGCGCACCTTGGGATCGCCCACGTGCGCCCTGATCGCGTCCTCCGCCTCACCGGTGACGAGACCCCAGGCGAAACCGGCGTCGCGGATCTCGACCGCGTCCGGCGTCACGAGGAGGTACGAAGGCCGTGCCGCGCGCCCCGTCACGATCAGCGCCCCGACGCCGGCGCGCTTGAGCTCCGGGCCCCAGAAGCCGCCGGCCTCGGACCTGCCGAGCGCACCCGTGAGCGGCGACCGCGCGCAGACGACGAACCGCGGCACCGCGGGGCCCTGCGTGCCGGCGAGAAGGCCGGGCGCGATCACCATGACGCTGTCGGGGGAGAGCGGGTCGATGCCCGGAGACGCCTCACGCAGCAGGTAGTGGAGAGCCACGCCCGCCCCGCCCAGGAAGCGGCGGTGGAACGCGGCCGGCTCGTCCCACTCGCGCACCGAGCCCGAGGTGAGGTCGACCCAGACGGTCTTGCCGAACACCCCGGGGCTTCTGACGGCGTCCGCGCGGTCGCCGGAGTCGTGATCTGCCATCGTCGTCGTCACCGAACGCTCGTGTGGCCCGCAGAGGGCGCCCAGCGTATCAGGTCGAGGCTCTCACTGACGAGCGGGGCGAGGCTGCAGGCGAGGGCCACCGACCGGTCGGCCACGGCTGCGGACCCCGCGTCGCGGGCTCAGCGCAGGCGCGCCACCGTGCGCTCGACGATGGCCGTGGCCTCCTCGACGTCGCCGTCGTCGAGACCGAGGTGGGCGACGAAGCGCAGCGTCCAGATGCCCTCGTCGAGCGCCCACAGGCCCTCGTCCGCAAGCAGCGGGACGATCTCGGCCGCCTTGCGCCCGGTGTCGCGGGTGTCGACGTACACCATGTTGGTCTGCACCTTGTCGAGGTCGACCTGCAGGCCGTCGACCGAGGCGAGCCGCTGGGCCATTCCGCGGATGCGGCGATGGTCGTCGGCCATGCGGTCGATGTGGTGCTCGAGCGCGTAGAGGCCCGCGGCGGCGATGATGCCGGCCTGCCGCATGCCGCCGCCGAACAGCTTGCGGGCGCGCCGGGCGAGCGCGATGGTCGGCGCGTCGCCGACCAGCAGCGAGCCGACCGGCGCGCCGAGGCCCTTCGACAGGCAGACGCTGACGGTGTCGCACGGCGCGGCGATCTCGGTCAAGCGGCACGCCGCTCGCGACGTGCGCGTTCCAGATGCGCGCCCCGTCCAGGTGCAGCTTGAGATCGTGGCGGTCGCAGAACGCGCGCACGGCGTGGATGCGCTCGAGCGGGTACACGACGCCGCCGCAGTGGTTGTGCGTGTCCTCGAGACAGACGACGCGGGTCGGCGCGAAGTGCACGTCGTCGTCGTGATGGACGAGCCCATCCATGTCGTCGGGGTCGAGCGTGCCGTCGGGGGAGTCGAAGCAGCGAAGCTGCAGTTGGCTGAGGACCGCGGCCCCGCCCTGCTCGTAGAACAGGATGTGGGCCTGGGCGTGCAGGAAGACCTCGTCGCCGCGCCGCGTCAGGGTGTGAAGCGCGACCTGGTTGGTCATCGTGCCGGACGGGCAGAAGAGCGCGGCTTCCTTGCCGAGCAGCTCGGCCGCGGTCGCCTGCAGGCGATTGACGGTCGGGTCGTCCTCGAAGACGTCGTCCCCGACCTCGGCCTCGGCCATGGCGCGGCGCATCTCCGGTCCCGGCTTGGTGACCGTGTCGCTGCGCATGTCGATCACGCGCTTCGTACCGCTTTCGTCGCTCACGTCCGCCTCGCTCCTTTCACAGCTGCCACTCGCCTTCGGCCAGGATCGGTCGGTCGTCTACCTTCACCGTCGGGCCGAGGACCATCATGTCCCAGTGCAGCGTCGACGGGTTGGCGCCGCCGAGCATCTCGTTGTCGCCCAGCGCGAGATGGACGGTCCCGAGGATCTTCTCGTCGGTGAGCGTGTAGCCGCAGGGCTCGCCGACCGCCGGGTTGATGCCGATGCCGAGCTCGCCGATCACGTCCGCACCGGCGCCCGACGCGGCCACGACGCGCTGCACGAACTCGAACTCGCGGGCCGCGCCGACCAGCGTCGCGCGGCCGGCCTCGAAGCGGACCTCGAGGTCCTCGACGCGACGCCCGTCCATGAAGGCGAGGTCGAACACGACGGTGCCCTCGGTCTGGTCCTCGAGCGGCGCCAGGCACACCTCGCCGGCGGGGAGGTTGGAGAGAGCGGTCTCGCGGCCGACGACGCCGACGTCCTTGTCGAACGGCCGGCCTGCGATGCCGAGGCTGACGTCAGTCCCCTTGGCCGAGACGATGTGCACCCTGTGCGCGCCCTCGAGGGCCGCTCCGAGGGCGTCGGCTTTGCTCTGCAGCTCGGCGTAGTCGACATCGAGGCTGCGCCAGAACATCTCGCTGAACGCGGCGTAGTCGAGCCCGAAGGCCGCCGCCTGCCCCGGGGTCGGGAAGTCGGTGCCGATCCAGCGACGGCCTCCGCTGAAGAAGAGGTCGAAGAGCGGCTTGCGGGCCCGCGTCGCGGCGGCGTCCCGCTCGGGCGAGACGTCGGCGAACAGCATCGGGTCGCCGTGTTCCATCTTGACGACGAAGACGACGTCGGCGGCGCGGACCGCCTCGAGCTGGACGCGGGAGGTCGTCTCGAGCTGCTCCGGCGGGAGTTCGAGCAGCCGGCGATGGACGAGGGCGTCGCTGCGCGGCGCGACGAACGCCGTCGCGCCGAGGCGCTCGCACTCGAAGGCCAGGAGCTCGAGGTAGTCGGCCGCGTCCATGCGGCCCTCGATGTAGACGTGCTCGCCGCGGCGCACGTTGGCGCACTCCGACACGATGCGACGCGCGGCGCGCCGGACGCGGTCGTCGATGGCGGTCATGGGGTCACTCCGTTCGGCTCTGGGTGCTCGGGACAGCGGGCGCGCCGCGCCGCCTGCGGCCGGGCGCGCCCGCCCGGGAGGCTACACCCGCGTACATGGCCGGCCAACCCGGCGGCGGAGCCCTACGCGGCGTGGCCGCCCGCCGGCCAGTCCTCCGCACCCTCGCTCAGGTACCGGTGGATGTCGGCCGCCGCGAGACGGGCGGCGCCCATGGCGAGGATCACCGTCGCGGACCCCGTGACGATGTCGCCGCCGGCCCAGACACGCGGCAGGCTGGTGCGGCCGGCGTCGTTGAAGGTCCGGATGTATCCGCGCTCGCTCCGCTCGAGACCGCCACATCCTTCGAACAGGGTCGGGTTCGGGCCCGCGCCGACGGCGACCAGGACGAGGTCGACGTCCAGCAGGTACGTCGAGCCCGCCATGGGGATAGGACGCGGCCGGCCCGAGGCGTCCGGCTTGCCCAGCTTCATCGGCACGCACTCGAGCTGGCGCACCCAACCCTGGTCGTCGCCGACGTAGCGCACAGGGCTCGTGAGATAGCGGAACTGCACGCCCTCCTGCTCGGCGTGGACGATCTCCTCGGTGCGCGCCGGCATCTCCTCTCGCGTCCGGCGGTAGACAACGGTGACCTCGCGGCTGCCCATGCGTAGCGCCGTGCGCGCGCAGTCCATGGCCACGTTGCCGCCCCCGAGCACGGCGACGCGGGCGCCCCGGGGCGCCGGGGTGTCGTAGTCCGGGAAGAGGTAGGCCTTCATCAGGTTGACGCGAGTCAGGTACTCGTTCGCCGAGACGATGTTGCGCAGGTTCTCTCCCGGAAGACCGAGGAAGATCGGCAGCCCGGCGCCCGTCGCCAGGTACGCCGCGTCGTACCCCTCCTCAAAGAGGTCCGTGAGCTCGAACAACTTGCCGACCACGGCGTTGATCTCGAACTTGACCCCGAGGTGACGCAGGTAGGCGATCTCGGCCTCGACGACGTCCTTGGGGAGGCGGAACTCGGGGATGCCGTAAGCGAGCACGCCGCCGAGTTTGTGCAGCGCCTCGAACACGGTCACGCTGTGACCCAGGAGCACGAGGTCGGCGGCGAGCGTGAGGCCGGCGGGCCCGCTGCCGACCACGGCGACGCGGCGGCCGGTCTTCGGCGCCCGTTCGGGCAAGGTCACCGCGTCGGTGCCGCGCTCGAAGTCGGCGACGAAGCGTTCGAGGGCGCCGATGGCGACGGCGCCCTCCTTCTTGCGCAACACGCAGAGTTCCTCGCACTGCTGGTCCTGCGGACAGACGCGGCCGCAGATCGCCGGCAGGGCGTTGCGCTGTTTGATCGTGCGCGCCGCGCCGACGAAGTCCCCCTCCTTGACCTGGGCGATGAAGGCCGTGATGTCGACGTTGACCGGGCAGCCGTCGATGCACTTCGGCTTCTTGCACGACAGACAGCGCTTTGCCTCGGCGACCGCCAGCTCGTGGTCGAAGCCGTAGGTGACCTCCGAGAAGTTGCGCGCGCGCAACACGGCGTCCTGTTCGGGCATCTTGTGGCGCGACTCGCGCGAGGGCTTCGCCGGCGACTCGCCGGACAGGGCGCTGATGCTGCCGCCCACGACGCAGAACGAGCTGAGCCGGGCCTGCCGCACGCCGGCGACGAACACACGCGCGCGCGGACCGCCGCACGCGCGGCACCGCCGCTGCCCGTCCATGAGCGACGCCCCGCAGTGAGGGCACGCGACGTCGTCCGGCCCGTTGCCCTCGCACAGCTCGATGGTACCTGTGCGCCGCCCGCCTTCGGCCGACGGCGCCAGAAAGAGGTCGCCTCGCTCATCTCCGCAGCTCACGGACAGACGCAGGGAGACCTCGTGCGCGGTGGGGTCGAGGACCGTAAGGGCGGCGCGGCAGTTGGGGCAGTACGCCGCCAGACCCGCTCCGGTGACGACCGCGCCATCGTGCTCGAGCTGCTCCGCCACCAGTCGTCTACCCTCGGCGCACCGAGCTGAGCAGCGAGATGCGCTCGTCCCGGCCGTAGGTCGTGTTGCGCTGCATCAGCTCGTCGAAGTCGACCTTGTGGCCGTCGAAGTGCGGGCCGTCCACGCAGGCGAACCGGCGCTCGCCGCCGACGCTGCAGCGACACCCGCCGCACATGCCGGTGCCGTCGATCATGATCGGGTTGAGACTGACCACGGTGGGCAGGTCGTAGAGCTTCGTCATCTGGCAGACGGCGCGCATCATGACGAGGGGGCCTACGGCGACCGTCAGGTCGATGCGCTCCCCGTGCTCGACGAGGTCCCGCAGCGCGTCGGTCACCAGCCCGTGCATGCCGTAGCTGCCGTCGTCGGTCGTGACGATCACCTTGTCGCAGAGATGACGCATCTCGTCCTCGAGGATGACCAGGTCCTTCTCGCGCGCGCCGATGATGCCCACGACGCGGTTGCCCGCCTCCTTGTAGCCGATGAGGAGGTGGTGCAGCACGGCGATGCCCGAGCCCCCGCCGATGCCCACGACGGTCCCCACGTTCTCGAACTCCATGACCGCGCCGAGCGGCCCGGCCAGATCACGGATGGCGTCACCCACGGGGAGAGAGGCGAGCAGCGCCGTCGACTTGCCGACCACCTGGAAGATGATCGTGATGGTCCCGTTGAGAGCGTCGCTGTAGGCCACAGTCAGAGGCAGGCGCTCACCGGTCTCGTTCACGCGAAGGATGACGAACTGACCGGGGCGGATACGGCGCGCGATCGCCGGCGCCTCCACCGTCAGCGAGATCATGTCTCGCTTGGTCAGCTCCTGGCGGTCGATGATCGAGAACACCGCACGCCTCCCCACATAGACGCCGGTCGCCTCGCGCGACGCACGCTCTTGCTACCTACGATACACCCGTCGCGAGCTGCGTCCACTCCCTCTGCCGCGGCGCGACACGCCGTAGGTTCAACGCCCTAGGGTGTCTGCTTGAGTGAAGATGCGCCGATACCCACGGGGTATGGCGGCCGGCGCGCGCCCGTCGATATGGTGACTGTGTAGTAGACCCACGAAAGGGGCCGGGAGTGAGTGTCCTCGAGATCGCGATCTGGTTCGCCGTTTCGGCGTTCCTGGTGATCCGGGTCGCCATGCTGGTCGCCTTCATCGCGCTGCCGATCTTCATCGTCAGGATGGTCCACCGGCAGTCCACGGCGTAGGCGAGCGTCGCATCTCGATCGCGCGACCGTCGCGCGCCCGGGCGAAGCCGGGGCGCGCGATGAATGCCGCAAGCTGCGTCCACAGCGCGATCACGCCGAGCCCTCCGAACAGCAGCACCTTGCGCCCGGCGGGCATCGGGTCCCAGTAGATCGCCGCCTGGGCGCGCACCTCGCGGCCCAGATCCAGGTCCTCCGGCCAGCGCAGCGCCGACCAGCCGCCACCGTCCCTGTCAGCGAGGACCCGCGCGTCGTTCTCCAGCGCGGTCGGCACCTTGCCCGGGTAGTCGACCCAGATGTGGTCGAACGACATGCGCAGCTCGTAGCGGGATCCCCTTGGCGGCGAGGACGCTGGCGAGGACGACCGCGCGGCTTTCGCAGTCGCCGCGTCGCGCGCGCAGCGCCTCAGCGGCGCTCGGAAAGCTCCAGGGGACGCCCGCGGCCTCCCAGTCCGTCGCGTAGGGGACCACCTCGTCCAGCACGATGCTCTCGATCGCGCGCGGGTCGTCCGGCAGGGACGCCGCCAGCGCCCCCGCGGTGTCGGCTTCGATCCTCGGGGAGAGCAGATTGCGCACACTCGTGAGGAGGACGGTCGGGTCTGGGTACAGCGCGACCAAGCCCCAGCTGAGGGCGAGGAAGACGAGCACGCGGCGGGAGAAGAGCATGCCGTGATTGTACGCCACGGGGAGGCCGCAAGCCGCCGGCGACGGCCGCCAGCGGCCGCGGTATATACTCGCGCGCATGGACGCGACCGGACCGACGCTGCTGCGCCGCGCTCTGGCGGTCCTTCAGGCGAAGCAGTACCTCGCCTTCTACGCCATACCGCTGTACGCCCTTGCCGCCCTCGTGCCCCTCGTCCTGTCGTGGCTTCACGACGGGGGATCCGTCGACGACGTCCTGGGGCGCACGAAGGCGTCCGCCTTCGACGTCGCCGCGGCGCCGGGCCTCACGGCGGTCGGCATCTTCGTCCTTTACGTCGCGGTCTACGTCTGGTTCCGCGCAGGGCTGATCCGCTCGATCGTCGGCCGCTTCCACCTGCGACCACATGACGGCGCGCAGTTCGCCTCGCTGCTCGGTCTGCAGCTCATCATCGAGGCGCTGAACGGCGCCGGCGCCTGGGTGATCGTGAGCGCGGACGACGCCGCGGTCGCAAGCGTGACCGGCGTCGTCCTCTTTGCGCTCAGCATCGCCATCATGTACTCGGACTACGCGATCGTGATCACCGGTCTCGACCCCGCGCGCGCCATCGCGCGCTCCTGGGCCTGCGTGCGCGCCAATCTGCTCCTCTCCACGCTCCTCGCTCTGACCGTCAGTCTCATCGCGATGACGGTCGCCACGCTTCTCGCGCAGATGGTCACCGACGGCCTCGCGCAGGCGCTGCCGCTGCTCGTGATCGACGTCGTGGTGTTGGGCCTCGTGACGTTCGTCGCCGACGTGGTCCTCGTGATCGCCTATGTACACGCCGTCGAGACAGGGAGGCTTCCACGTGCCCGCTGACGAGCCCGAGATGCGGCGCGCGGCTCCGCCGGCGCCGCCGGTCGCGGCGCACGAGCGTCGTGTCGCCGTGCAGGTCGGCGACCTCTTCGGCATGGATGTGCGCCCGAGCAGGACCTTCGTCTGGCTCGGGCGCCGGCGCGCCGGCAGCGAAGTGATCATGTCTCTCGGCGGTCCGCCGTCGGTGCCCCGGCGGCCGCTCGAAGAGCACACGACGCAGGTGGGCGCGGCGCAGATCACGTACGCCGGCAACCCGGCAGTGACGGTGCCGCTGTCTGCGTACCGAGCGGCGCGCGAGGCACTGCGTCGACGCGCCGCGCGCCCACGCCCGTGACGACCAGGGCGACGGCGACCCGGCAGTAGCCCCGACGGCACGTCCGTGCGACAATGCTGATGGCCGTTGAGCACACGGGAGAAGTCCGATCCACACCTCGCGAACGTGACCGTAGAGCGCGCGAACAGACCTGTCGCGGCACCCCTCCGCAGGGCGCCCAGGCCACCTTCGCCGGACCCCTACAGGCAGGCGGTCCGGCGACGGCGCTTCAAGCTGGCCATCGTCTGGGGCGGCGTCCTGGCGCTCGTCGCTCTGCTCGCCGTCTGGAACGTGCGCTCCGCCGCCGCTCACTACGAGCGCGGACGGCAGGCTCTCGACGCGGAGCGCTACTCCGTGGCGATACAGGAGCTCAACGCGGCGCGCATCCTCGCCTTCCCGTACCGTGACGCGGACACGCTGGCGGCCGAAGCAGCCGACGCGCTCAACTCCGACATGATGCAGGAGGCGCAGCGCCAGACTCGGCTCGAGAACGCCGTCCGCGCCTACATCAAGCTCGCCGACACGAGCCTCAGGAAGGGCGACGCCGCCGCCACGGCGCGTGCCCTCGCCAGCGCGCGAGAGCTCGTACCCGAGGGCGAGTTGCCCGGCGATTCCTCGACGCTCGCCCTCCTCCGCGCGCTCGCAACGAGACTGAACGACATGTGCCGCGGAGCGCTTGCCGAGGGCCACTGGAGAACCGCCGCGATGTGCGCCCAGGCGGCGTTGGTGATCGACCCGAAGGACGCCGCCGCGCTCCGCTTCACCGCGAAAGCTCGTCGAGGCGCCCAGATGCAGGAGCGGCTCGACGACGCCCGCGCGGCCGCCGACCGCGGACAGTGGAGACGAGCGCTGCGTCAGGCCACGGCCGTACTCGACGCCTGGCCCGGCTTCCCCGGCGCCGCATCCCTGGTCAGCGAGGCCAGGACGGCGCTGGCCCCCAAACCGACTCCGCCACCGACCGCCGCCCCACCAACGACGGCGCCCACGCCCCCGCCGCCGGCACCGCCCCCCCCTGATCGATCGCACATCGATCGCCGTGTCCCGCGCAGGCACTTGACCGAGACCGACCGAGGTCACCATGGCCTCACGAGCACTGCCTCACTTCCGTCGGCGGCCGACAGGACGTCTGTCGCTCCTCGCCATCGTCACGGCGGCGTTCTTGAGCCAGTCCGGGCGATCGCGTCGGCAGCGACGACGGTGTGGGCTTCTCCACCCCCGCTGAGGCTCGCACAAACGCGACCGTGCGTCACGGCGCGTCGTGGAGCCCGATCGTGACAGTCGTCGTGCGGTGAGCGGGGCGGCGCTCCGCGCCGCCCCGCTCACCGCACCTTACTCCCACTCGATCGTACTCGGCGGCTTGCTCGAGACGTCGTACACGACGCGGTTGACCTCGGGCACCTCGTTGATGATGCGCGAGGAGACCTTCTCGAGGAGCTCGTACGGGAGGCGCGCCCAGTCGGCCGTCATGGCGTCGTCGCTCTTCACCGCGCGGATCGCGATGGGGTACGCGTAGGTGCGTTCGTCGCCCTGCACGCCGACGCTGCGGATGACCGGCAGGATGGCGAAGCACTGCCAGAGCTCGCGGTAGAGCCCGGCCTTCTTGACCTCGTCCTGGAGGATCGCGTCGGCGCGCTGCAGGATGTCGACGCGTTCGGCGGTGATCTCGCCGATGATGCGGATGCCGAGCCCGGGGCCGGGGAATGGCTGCCGCCAGACGATGCGTTCCGGCAGCCCCAGCTCCTCGCCCACGGCCCGGACCTCGTCCTTGAACAGCAGGCGCAGCGGCTCGACGAGCTCGAAGCCCATCTTCTCGGGCAGCCCGCCGACGTTGTGGTGGCTCTTGATCTTGGCCGCCTGCCGGGTGCCGCTCTCGATGACGTCGCTGTACAAGGTGCCTTGCACGAGGAAGCGCGCGTCGGTGAGCTTGCGCGCCTCCTCCTCGAAGCAACGGATGAACTCCTCGCCGATGATCTTGCGCTTGCGCTCCGGCTCGGTGACGCCGACCAGCTTGTCGAGAAAGCGCTGTTTGGCGTCGACGGCGATGAGCGGGATGCCCAGATGCTCCTTGAACATCTCGACGACGTGCTCGGCCTCGTTCCAGCGCATCATGCCCTGGTCGATGAACACGCAGGTGAGGCGATCGCCGATGGCCTTGTGGACGAGCACCGCGGCGACCGACGAGTCGACGCCGCCGGAGAGGCCGAGGACCGCCTTGTCGGTCGGTCCGACCTGCTCGCGGACTCGTCTGACCTGCTCCTCGATGATCGAGGCCGGGGTCCAGCTGGGGAGTGCAGTCGCAGGCCTCGTAGAGGAAGTTCTTGAGCACGTCCATTCCCCGCGGGGTGTGGACGACCTCGGGGTGGAACTGGACGGCGTAGAAGCCGCGCGCCCGGTCCTCCATGGCGGCGACGGGGGCACGACCGGTGGTCGCGAGGGTGGTGAAGCCCTCGGGACCGGCCGCGATGCCGTCGCCATGGCTCATCCAGCACTGCTCCTCGTCGGCGAGGCCGTCGAGAAGCAGACCGTTCGTGTTCACGCTCATCTTCGTCTTGCCGAACTCGCGTACGCCCGTCTTGGCCACGGTGCCGCCGAGCTGCAGGGCCATGAGCTGAGCGCCGTAGCAGATGCCGAGGATGGGGATGCCGAGCTCGTAGAGGCGCGGGTCGGGACGCGGAGCGCCCTCGACGTACACGCTCATCGGCCCGCCCGAGAAGATCAGCCCCTTCGGCTTGCGGGCGGCGATCTCCTCCACGGGGAGGTCGTGCGGGACGAGCTGCGAGTAGACGCGGCACTCGCGCACGCGGCGCGCGATGAGCTGACCGTACTGCGCCCCGAAGTCGAGAACGAGGACGGTGTCGAAGCCGCCGGACTCGTCGGCGCGAGCCGCGGACTCACCCTGGGTTGTCGTCGCCGCCCTCTCGCTCAAGTACTCACGTCCTGCAGGTCGCGGCTCATCGGCGTGGGCTGACCCGGCTGCGCCGGTCAGCCCATCCCTACATCTTGTTCCTTCTGCAGCTTCTTGCCCTCGGTCATCAGCGCCGGCGCGACCATGACCTCGGCCTTCTGGAAGGACGTCAGGGTCTCGTAGCCGCAGGTCGCCATGGAGGTCTTGAGGGCGCCGAACAGGTTGAGCGTGCCGTCGTTCTCGTGCGCCGGGCCGGTGAGGATCTCGGCCAGAGTGCCCTTGACCCCGGCCTTGACGCGCGTGCCGCGCGGGAGCTCGGGGTGGAAGGTCGCCATGCCCCAGTGGTAGCCCCGGCCCGGCGCCTCGGCGGCGGCCGCGAGCGGCGAGCCGATCATGACGGCGTCGGCGCCAAGGGCGATCGCCTTGGACACGTCGCCGCCGGTGCGCATGCCGCCGTCGGCGATGACGTTGCAGTACTGGCCGGTCTCGAGCAGGTGCTGCACGCGGGCGGCGGCGGCGTCGGCGATCGCCGTCGCCTGCGGCACGCCGATGCCGAGCACGCCGCGCGTCGTGCAGGCGTGGCCGGGGCCGACGCCGACGAGCACACCGACGGCGCCGGTGCGCATGAGGTGCAGCGTCGTCGCGTAGGACGCGACGCCGCCGACGATCACCGGCACCGGGCAGCCGGCGATGAACTGCTTGAGGTCGAGCGGCTCGACCCTGGTCGAGACGTGCTCGGCCGAGACGACGGTGCCCTGGATGACGAGCACGTCGAGCCCGGCCTCGAGCGCGACCTTGTAGAACTGCTCGACGCGCTGCGGCGTGAGCGAGGCGGCGGCGAGCACGCCGCCGTCCTTGATCTCCTTGACGCGGCGCGCGATGAGCTCGGCCTTGAGCGGCTCCAGGTAGATCTCCTGCATCGTGCGCGTCGCCGACTCCTTGGGCAGGGAGGCGATGCGGTCGAGCTGCTCGTCGGCGTTCTCGTAGCGCGCCCAGAGGCCCTCGAGGTTGAGGACGGCGAGACCCCCGATGCGGCCCATCTCGATGGCGAACGACGGGCTCACGACGCCGTCCATGGCCGAGGCCAGGCAGGGGATGCGCAGGGTGTGCGGGCCGAGCTTCCAGGTGATGTCGACGTCTTCGGCGTCGCGCGTGCGCCGGCTGGGCACGATGGCGATGTCGTCGAAGCCGTACGCGCGCCGGCCCTTCTTGCCGCGTCCGATCTCTACGTCCATGCGATCCTCCTTCGTGGGCCGCGTGCGAAGGTAAACAAAAGACCCGGGCACGGCCGTACCGGGGTCTCGAAGCTCCTGGCTGTGCTCTTGCGGAACGCCTGCGGTGTGTCGTGTCAACGTCGTCCCGATGCTACCAGCGGCCCCAGAGGGGGTCAACAGCGGGTCGCGACACGTCCGGCGAGAGGTCTCGGCCACTGGCACAAAGGCCGCGAAACGGCGCTCAGCCCGCGGCGCCGCGCTCGAGCTCGACCACTTCGGCCGTCGCGGCGAAGCGCCGCGCCTGCTCGGGGTCGAGCACGCCGGCGCCGAAGAGCTGCGTGTTGGCGGCGCCGGCGGCGAGGCCGGCGCGCAGGCAGTCCGGCAGCTCGCGCCGCGACATGCGCGCGTCGAGGAAGCCGGCGAGGAACGCGTCGCCCGAGCCGACCGTGCTGACGAGCGCCTCGAGCTCCTCGATGGTCGCCCGGAAGACGTCTGAACGGCGTCCCCTGGTGAAGCGGGCGATGCAGCCGTGGGTGGTCTTGACGATGACGTTGCGCGCCCCGAGCTCGCAGATCGCCGCGGTGCCGTCGACGATGTCCTGCTCGTCGTGGAACTCGTGGCCGACGAGGTCCTCGGCCTCGCGTACGTTGGGCGTGACCAGGTGCGGCCGGGCGCGCACGCCGCGGTGCAGCGGCTCGCCGTAGCTGTCGAGGACGAGGTAGCAGCGATACCGGCGCAGGCGCTGCATCGCGGTCGCGTAGAAGTCCTCCGGGACCTTGCGCGGAAGCGAACCGGCGAGCACGACGACGCTGGCGCCCTTGGCGAGGTACTCGATCTTGTCGAGCAGGCCCTCGAGCTCGGCCGGCGTGACGACCGGTCCGTATTCGATGACCTCGGTCTGCGACATCGTCGTGGGATCGACGACGACGGTGGAGGTTCGCGACTCGCCGGCGATGTGGACGACGTCGCTGAGGATGTTCTCGCGCGTGAGACCCTCGACGATCTGCTGCCCGGCGCGCCCTCCGACGAGCCCTGTGACCACCACAGGTTGGCCGAGGTTCTTGAGCGCCCGGGCGACGTTGACCCCCTTGCCGCCGGGCAGCGTCAGGCTGTCGCTGGCGCGGTGGCGGAACCCGGTCTGGAAGTTGGGGACCGTCAGCGTCTTGTCGATGGCGGCGTTGGGTGTGACGGTGATGATCACGTGGCGACCCTGTCGTGGACCCGGCGTGACGAAGCCGGCGCTCGTGTGCCCCGCGCCGGCCCCTGTGCCGGCAGAGAGTATAGCACCGTCCGCGACCACCCGCGCGGCGCCGGCCAAGGCGCCTGCACCGTCGCCTTGACACCGGCCTCGCGGCGGGAGTACGTTGCGGGGGCGTCACACCATGGCGCAATCCTCGTTAGGTGAGGCTCCGGCACACATAGAGGCCGTTGCCCGGAAACGTCGAGAGACGCCGACGGGTAGGACAGGCACTACCGGCTCAAGGTTTTGCCCCAAACGGCTGAGGCCCTGACCTCTACGGTGTGCTGTGCTAAAGCTTGTGGACGAGTGAGGATCGCCCAAGCTTGCTGCGCGCACGGAGCCTTCCGCGAGGAAGGCTCGTTTCGTTGAGGCGGCCGTCACGGCCCGTCGCGTGGGAGGAGGTGAGGCGGATGTTCTTCATCAGCAGGCTGCTCGGCAGCTCCGTCAAGGACGTCGAGGACAAGGCGGCCGGGAGCCTGCACGACGTGGTCGTGAGCACCCAGCCCGCGTACCCGCGCGTGACCGCGCTCGCCATCAAGCGGCGGGGCAAGCTCGTGTTCGCGCCCTGGGACGCCGTCGCGAGCTTCGAGGAGTCGGGCACCCTGCTGCGCCTGCCGGCCGCCGACCTCGAGCCGCGCGAGCTCGCGCGCGACGAGCTGCTGCTCGCGGGCGCCTTCCTCGACAAGCAGCTCATCGACACCGAGGGCCGCAAGGTCATCCGCGTCAACGACATCCAGCTCGTGCGCTCGGGCCAGCACGTGCACGTCGCGGCCGTCGACGTGTCGAGCGGCGCGATCCTGCGCCGCGTCGGGCTCGCGCGCGTCAGCGAGCGGCTGACCAAGGGCCGGCAGAAGCCGCGGCCCCGGCTGATCGACTGGCGCGACGTCGACCTCGAGCAGACCGACGACAGCTCGGTCCGCCTCACCGTGCCGCGCACCAAGCTCGAGCTCCTCCACCCCGCCGACATCGCCGACCTCGTGCACGAGCTCTCGCCCGAGGAGCGCGCCGCCGTGCTCGACGCCCTCGACGACGAGGTCGCCGCCGACGCCTTCGAGGAGCTGCACCCGTCGTTCCAGGCCTCGATGCTGCTCGACATGCCCGACGCCAGAGCCAGCGAACTCCTCGGCGACATGTCGCCCGACGACGCGGCCGACCTGCTGGCCGACCTGCCGGACGAGCGCCGCGCACACCTCATGGCCATGCTCGAGAAGGAGGACGCCGAGGACCTGAGGGAGCTGCTCAGCTACCCCGAGGACTCGGCCGGCGGCATCATGACCCCCGACTTCGCCTGGGTGAGACTCGACGCCACGGCGGCCGAGGCCCTCGAGAGCCTGCGCGCGCAGGACGAGGAGGTCGAGACCGTCTACTACATCTACGTGCTCGACCGCTCCGAGAAGCTGCGCGGCGTCTTCTCGCTGCGCCAGCTGCTGATGGCCCCTCCCGAACGCAAGGTGCGCGACTTCATGACCGAGAACCCGGTCGCGGTGCGCACGGACGCGGGCGAGGAGGAGATCACCCAGGTCATCGCCAAGTACAACCTCCTCGCCCTGCCCGTCGTGGACGAGGAGGAGCGCCTGCACGGCATCATCACGATCGACGACGCGATCGACCTGGTGCTGCCGCTGGCGTGGAAGAAGCGCCTGCCGAGGATCTTCCATTGAGGAGGCCTCGATGGCGCAACTCCGCCGCACCCTGAACCGGCGCGTCGTCCGCCGGGTCGGCCGCTCCCGTCTGCTGATCGCCCTGACGATGCTCGGCCCCGGCCTGATCGCCGCCAACGCCGGCAACGACGCCGGCGGCATCACGACCTGGTCGGTGATCGGCTCGCGCTACGGCTACAGCCTCGTGTGGCTCCTCGTCATCCTCACGCCCGTGCTGGCGATCGTGCAGGAGATGAACGCCCGCGTCGGGGTCGTGACCGGACGCGGGCTCGCCGGTCTCATCCGCGAGAACTTCAGCCTCAAGGTGACGGCCCTCGCGATCCTCGCCACGGCGCTCGCCAACTTCGGCACGACCGTGGCGGAGTTCTCGGGCATCGCCGCCGCCGGCAAGCTCTTCCACGTGCCGACCTACGTCGCCGTCCCCGTACTGGCCATGGCCGTCTGGTTCCTCGTCACCCGCGGGTCGTATCGCAAGGTCGAGCGCGTGCTCCTGGCCCTGGGCTTCGTCCTCGTCACCTACGTGGTCTCGGGCCTCATCGCCGGGCCCGACTGGGGCGAGGCGCTGCGCGGCGCCACCGTGCCGCGGCCCGAGCTGGACTCGCTCTGGATCTTCACCGTCATCGCCGCGGTGGGCACCACGCTCACCCCGTGGGGCCAGTTCTTCATCCAGGCGGCGGTCGTCGACAGAAAGACGACGCTCAAGCAGTACGTCTACACCAAGTACGAGATCTACGCCGGCTCGGTGATCATGACCGGCATCGACTTCTTCATCGTCGTCGCCTGCGCCTCCGTGCTGTACAAGGAGGGCATCGTCGTCGAGTCGGCCCAGGAGGCGGCGATGGCCCTCGAGCCGCTGCTCGGGACCGTCGCCCGATACCTCTTCGGCCTCGGCCTGCTCGCGGTCTCGATCCTCGCCGCCGGGGTCCTGCCGCTCGCCACCGCCTACGTCGTCTGCGAGGCCTTCGGCTTCGAGTCCGGCCTCGACACCTCGTTCCGCGAGGCGCCGGTCTTCAACGGCATCATCACGTTCTTCATGTTCGTGCCGGCGGCCGTGGCGATGATCCCGGGGCTGCCGCTGGTGAAGGTGATCCTGGTCGCGCAGACGCTGAACGGCGTGCTCCTGCCGGTGATCCTGCTGTTCACGCTCAGCATGATCAACAACCCGCGGGTGATGGGCGAGCACGTCAACGGACCCGTGCGCAACGCCATCGCCTGGAGGTTCTCAGTCGTGCTGATCGGGCTCAGCGCGATGCTCGTGCTCTCGCCGCTGTTCACCTAGGGCGAGGCGGCCGGCGCCGAAGGCCGAGGCGGCCGAAGCCGACCGGCCGCGATGCCGCGCCTCAGGACCCGTCGACGCGGTCGTGCGAGCGCGGCTCGATGTGCACGAGGACGTCCGCGTTGGGGATGCAGGCGCGGATGTCGGCGGCGATGTGCTCGGCCACCTCGTGCGCCTCGCCCACGCTGAGCGACTCGTCGACCGTCACGTGCAGGTCGATGTGCCGGCGGCTGCCGGCCTTGGCGCGCGCGCAGCCGGTGGTAGCCGGCGATGATCGTCCCCTCGTGGTCGCGGATGCAGCGACGGATCTCCTCGAGCTCGTCCGGCTCCAGGGTCTCGTCGAGCAGGACGCGCGTCGACCCGGCGACGAGCCGGTAGCCGGTGCTCACGATCAGGCCGGCGACGGCGATGGCGGCGACCGGGTCGATCCACTCGACGCCGGTGAGCTGCACGAGCAGGAGGCCGAAGGCGACGCCGAACGACGTGTAGACGTCGGTGAGGAGGTGCGCCGCGTCGGCCTCGAGCGCGGCCGACTGCGTGCGCCGCGCCGCCGGATAGAGCACGGCGCGCGACACGATCAGGTTGACCACGCCCGAGTGACCATGACGCGCGATGCCCAGCCAGACGTGGTCGATGCTCACCCCGTCGATGAGCTTGTGAACGGCTTCGACGATGATGACGACGGCGGCGGCGATGATCAGCAGGGCCTCGGCGACGCCGGAGAGGTTCTCGACCTTCTCGTGCCCGTAGTGGTGACGCTCGTCGGGAGGCTGGGCGGCGCGGCGCACGGCGAAGAAGGCGATCAGCGCGGCGACGAGGTCCGAACCGGAGTGGAGCGCCTCGGAGATGATGGCGATCGAGCCCGAGAGGATGCCGGCGACGAGCTTGAAGACGATGAGGACGGAGTTGGAGGCGATCGAGATCGCCGCCGCGCGCGACTTCAGCGCGTGGTTCGTCAGATCGTCGTGCGGTCGCGGCTTCGAGGTGACTTCAGCGGTGCTGCGCGGCCCCGTCTGGCCCATCGAGCCGTCCCTCCTGTCGCAGGCGTTCGAGGAGGGCCCTCCCGGCCAGAGCGCGGTGACTGGCCTGGTCCTTCTGCTCCTGCGGCCACTGGGCCACAGTGAGGTCTGACCCCTCGGGGACGAAGACGGGGTCGTACCCGAACCCGCCCTCACCGCGCGGCGCCTCGGCGATGGCGCCCCACCAGTATCCCGTCGCCTCGTATTCTTCGCATCGCGCGGCGTGACCGCGACAAGCGAGCAGACGAAGCGCGCCCGGCGGGCGAGGGGGCCGGCGAAGCCGGCGAGCTCGCCCAGGAGGCGCTGCGTAGTTGGCCGTGTCGGCGCCGGGCCCGTCGACGCCCGCGTAGCGGGCGCTCGTGACGCCCGGCGCCCACCCCAGGGCCTCGACCTCGAGGCCCGAGTCGTCGGCGAGGAAGAGGAGGTCGTCCGCCGGCGGCGCCGCGGCGCTCGTCATGGCCTCGGCGAGGGCGAGCGCCTTGACGCGCGCGTTGGCCGCGAACGACTCCGTGCCCTCCGGCGGGAGATCGATGCCCTCGGGCATGGCCACGACCTCGTGCGGAGCGAGGATGGCGCGGAACTCCCCGAGCTTGTGGCGGTTGCCGCTGGCGAGGACGAAGCGCACGCGCCCCGCCTCAGGCGAGCTCGGCGACGGCCGCCGCCTGGGCGGCCGCGATGGTGGCCGCCCCCGCGGCGGCCAGGCCGAGCATCTCCTCGAGCGTCGCGCGCGCGAACGGCTCGCCCTCGGCCGTCGCCTGCACCTCGACCAGCCGTCCGTCGCCGGTGACGACCACGTTCATGTCGACGTCGGCCGCCGCGTCCTCCTCGTAGTCGAGGTCGAGCAGCAGCCGTCCGTCCGCGAGCCCGACGGAGACCGCGGCGATCGAGTCGAAGAGCGGCAGCTGGGCCAGCCCGTGGAGCTGCTGCACGCCGAGCAGCGCCTGGTGCACGGCGACGTAGGCGCCGCTGACGCTCGCCGTACGGGTGCCGCCGTCCGCCTGCAGGACGTCGCAGTCGACGGCGACGGTGCGCTCGCCGAGCACGCCCATGTCGACCACCGAGCGCAGGCTGCGCCCGATGAGGCGCTGGATCTCCATGGTGCGGCCGCTCTGCCGTCCGCGGACCGCCTCGCGAGGGGTGCGGGTCGGCGTCGCTCCGGGCAGCATGCTGTACTCGGCGGTGAGCCAGCCGCGACCGGAGCCGCGCAGCCACGCGGGCACGCCCTCGCTCACCGACGCGGTGCAGAGCACGTGCGTGTCGCCGAGCTCGATGCGCGCCGAGCCGGCGGCGAACTTGGCCACCCCGGGGGTGATGCGCAACGGCCTGAGCTCGTCGGCGCCGCGTCCCGTCCTCACATGGTCCTCCTCGCCTCGTCGCCGCCGCGCAGCGCGGCCGGCGGGGTGCGTCCCGGCAAGCCGAGACGCTCGCCGTGGCGGCGCAACGCCGCCATCAGCAGCGCGCCGCCGGTGAACAGTACCACGGCCTCGCCGAGGCTCACGAACGCGACCGCGTACCAGTACGGCACGTCCGTCAGCAGCGCGAGCTCGAGCGCGACGCCGAGCCCGTTCACCACGACGGGCACGAGAAGCGCCGGCCAGCGCGGTCCTACGCGCCACATGATGAGCGTGGCGACGAGTGTCAGCGCGGCCCCGAAGGGGACGTCGAGCACGGCGATCGGGCTGGCGACGTTGCCGATCGCCGTGCCCAGCGTGAGCCCGACGACGGCCGCGGGATCGAAGCAGGCGAACACCGTGAGCACCTCGCTGACGCGGAACTGCACCGGGCCGTAGGCCACGGCGCTCAGCCCCGGGGCGAGGGTGAGGACCGCGTAGACGGCTGCGTAGACGGCGGCGCGGGCGAGCAGCCGGGCGTTCACGCCGACGCGGCCAGCTCGTCGAGGCTCACGTGGGAGACCTCGTCGAGCGGCATCTGCAGGAAGCGCGCGCCCACGGTGCGGAAGGACTCGACGTCGCCGGTGCACGAGAACCGGTAGACGCCCTCGCGGTCCTCGGCGCGCGCGATGCCCTGGCGATCGAGGATCGCCTCGACCTCGCGCGCCACCTCGGCCGCCGGGTTCACGAGCGTGACGTCGCGGCCGAGCTGACGCTGCAGCAGCGGCGCGATGAGCGGGTAGTGCGTGCACCCCATGATCACGACGTCGGGGCGCTTCTCCTTGAGCGGCGCGGTGTACTCGCGCACCGCGTCGGCGACCTCGCGGCTCGCGACGTCGCCCGCCTGGATGAACTCGGCGAGGCCGGGGCAGGCCTGCTGGAGCACCTCCGCCCCGGCGTCGAGGCCGTGGATCGCGTGCACGTAGCTCTCGCTCGCCACCGTGGCCTCCGTGGCGAGCACCCCGATGCGGCGGTAGCGCGAGGTCTGCACGGCGGCGCGGGCCCCCGGCATGACGACGCCGACGATGGGCGTCGAGAAGCGCTCCTGCAGCCGGGGCAGCGCCGCCGCCGTGGCCGAGTAGCAGGCGATGACGATGAGCTTCACCCCGGTGCGGTCGAGGAAGCGGGCGATCTGGTCGCCGAAGAGCTCGAGCTCGGCGCGGCTCTTCGAGCCGTACGGGAAGCGCGCCGTGTCGCCGACGTAGACGAAGTCCTCCGCGGGCAACGCGACGAGGCACTCGTGGAGCACGGTGAGGCCGCCGATGCCCGAGTCGAACATGCCGATGGGCAGGCGGGCGAGGTCGTGAGTGTCGGTACGGTCCTGAGACATGGTCTTCGGGCGCCTTCGGCGCCCCGGTAGTATACCGCCCGCCCGACAGAGGCCCGGCGCCCACGCCCGCGGCGCTCCCCTCCATCGGATGTCCTATGCCGGCTCTCTCAAGCGCCCCCCGACGAAGGCCGATACCGGGGGTGAGGGAGCTGGATGGACGACAGGGACAGAGCGATGGACGATTTCAAGATCGAGCTCTTCATCTTCCCCGACGGGACCGCCGTCGAGATGATGGTGTTCGACCACCAAGGTCCCGGCTCCGGCCATCCAGCTCCCTCGGCCTCCGCCTCCGAGCGCGCCACGCAGAGCGCCGGCGCGGCCCCGCAGGCGTCCGCGCCGGCCGCCCAGTCGCGCTGCGCCGTCGACCACGGCCCCGGCCTCTCCCCCGTGGCGAGCCCGGCCGAGGTGCACGTCTGCCCCGTGTGCGGCGGCGACCTCGTGCACCCCGTCGACTGGGAGCGCACCGGCGACACGGCCTGGCGCCTTCGCCTGCGCTGCCCGGAGTGCGAGACCGAGCGCACCGTCGTGATGGGCCGCCCGGAGGTCGAGCAGCTCAACCGCGAGCTCTACCACGGCACCCAGGCGCTCGCCCGCGAGGCGCAGCGCGTGAGCCGGCAGAACTTCGAGGACGAGGCGCGCCACTTCCTCGCCGCCCTGCACCGGGGCGACATCCAGCCGATCGACTTCTAGGCCCGCGCCACAGCCGCACCTCGACGTGGTGCGGTCCTCCGATCAGGCGCCTGCCTTCACGGACAGCTCGCCGCCGCGTTCGCCGCTGTTTGCTGTCCAGACGCCCACGACGACCGCTGCGACCTGCCACAGCAGACTCGTCGGCCGACGGGATCTTGACGGCCGTCTAGCAGGACGACAGCGTCCGATCGAGCACACGTACACCGAACTTGAGCCCTTCGATCGGCACTCTCTCGTCCACCCCGTGGAAGAGGGGCTCGAAGGTCAGGTCGGCAGGCAGCATGATGGGCGTGAACCCAAAGCAACGTATCCCGAGGGTTGAGAATGCCTTTGCGTCGGTGCCGCTGCTCATGAGGTATGGGACAGGAACGGCTCCGGCATCTGCGGCGCGGAGCGCCGCACACATCGCGTCGACAAGCGGACCGTCGAACGTCGTTTCGACGGCCACAGCCCTGACCAGGATCTCGCGCTCGACCTCCTCACCGATCAGCTCATCAAGCTTCGAGAGGAGGGCATCCTCCTGGCCGGGCAGGAACCGGGCATCGACGGTCGCCTCCGCGTACGTCGGGATCATGTTGGCCGTGCTTCCCGCCTGGAAGCGGGTTGGGTTGGCCGTGTTCCGGCTGGCGGCTGCGACCAGTCGTGCGACCTTCTCAAGCCCTGGCGGCCACGTGTCAGGCTCGTGCCAGTCCAGCTCCAGTCCGATCGCGCTCGAGATGGACTCGACCGTGACCTGAAGGGCGTCCGAAAGAACTGGCGGGAACCGATAGGCCCCGACGCGCGACACGGCCGCCGCCAGCCGGGTCAGCGCGCTCTCGCCGTCGGCCATCGAGCTGTGCCCCCCTCGCCCGCACGCCCGCAATCGCAGCCAGTCGATGCCCTTCTCGGCAGTCTGAATGGGATAGAGACGCCTATGCTCGTCGAGGGCTACGCTGAAGCCACCTACTTCACCTATCGCTTCCGCACAGTCGGCGAAGAGCTCAGGTGATGCCCGACGAGGAAGAGAGAGCCCTGGTGCCCCCCGCTTCCTCGTCGGAAACGAAGGCCAGCACGATGTCTCGAGGCGGCTTGCGTTTCGTTCGCGCCCACTCGCGCACCACGGCGAGCGTCATCGCCAGCATGTGCTTCATGTCGACCGCGCCGCGACCCCACACGAAGCCATCGCGGATCTCACCGGAAAACGGGTGGACAGACCACTGACCCGCGTCGGCCGGCACCACATCGAGGTGACCATGGACCAGCAGTGGACGCCGACTGGAGTCTCCGCCCTCGACGCGAGCGACGATCGATGCCCGTCCCGGAGCTGCCTCAATGAGCTGCGAGCTGATCCCGACCTCATTCAGCTTCGCGGCCACCCATTCCGCAGCTGGTCGTTCTGGGCGCACCCCGTTGGTCGTATCGATCCTGATGAGATCGGACAGGAGCACGACGACCTCGTCCTCGGCCGTGGGCCCTCTGGTCGCGTCACAAGAGCCGGAGCTCATGGGCGGATCAAGGCGGTCGATGCCACGATCTGTCCGGACGCAGCAGGCGGGTTGGGCACTCGGTATCGCTCCGGTTGCGACACGACAGACCCGTCTACAGTGAGAGCGTCGGCCGGGTGTTCGTGAGAGATGCCGCCTGCTGATACGCGGCTGCCACAGCCAGCACGAGGTCGTCGGCGAACCGTGGTCCGACGAGCTGCAACCCGACCGGAAGGCCCTTTGCATCGAATCCGCATGGCACACTCACCGCCGGACTGCCGGTCATGTTGAAGGGATACGTGAACGGCGTCCAGCTCATCCACCTCCGGCGAGGCCAGCCTCGCGGGACCTCCACACCGGCGTCGAAGGCGGGAATCGGCAAGGTCGGACTGAGCAGCAGGTCATACTCCTCGAAGAAGTGCTCCATGTGCTGCGTCAGCTTCGACTGGGCCTCCATTGCCGTCAAGTAGTCGACAGCAGAGTAACCAGCTCCTTGTTCGGCGATCTCGACAAGCCCAGGGTCCATGTCCGCACGGCTTGCGGAACCGAACGCCTCGAGCGACTTGGCGGCACCTGCGTACCACAGCACCTCGAACGCCTCTACGGGATCGTGGAAGCCGGGGTCGCGCTCGTCCACCTTGGCGCCGAGCGCGCGCAGGACGTCGGCGGCAGCTGCAACGATACGCTCCACCTCCGGATGCACGTCCACGTAGCCAAGGTTGCGGCTGAACGCGATGCGGAGACCGTGGAGGCTCTCCTGAAGATCGCTGAGCCAATCCGCCGCGGGCGACTGGAGGGTGGTGGGATCATCGGGGTGTTGCCCCGCAATGGCCGCCAGAAGAAGCGCGCAGTCACCCACGGTCCATGCGATCGGGCCGGCGTGCGAGAGCACTCCGAACGCACTGCTCGGCCACTGAGGTACCCGCCCGAACGAAGGCTTGTGCCCACCACACCGCAAAACGCCGCAGGTATTCGGATCGATCCGCCCCCGTCCGTCCCCAGGGCCAGCGGCACCATACCTGCCGCGACCGCAGCCGCGCTGCCCCCCGAGGAGCCTCCCGGTGTCAGGGCCGGGTCCCAGGGGTTGCGAGAGACGCCGGTGAGTGGGCTGTCCGTCACGCCCTTCCAACCCAGCTCAGGCGTCGTCGTCTTCCCCGCGAAGACCACGCCCTGCTGGCGTAGGCGCTCAACCAAGGGTGCGTCCCTGAGCCATGGCTGGTCAGACGCTATGGCGCGTGACCCACGCAGGGTGGGCCAGCCCTCGGTCAGCATCAGGTCCTTGATCGCCACCGGCACACCATCGAGCGGGCCGAGGGGCTCGCCCACCGCGTATCTGTGTTCCGCAGCGGCCGCCTGCTCCAGGGTCCGGTCATCGTCGACCAGACAGAAGGCGTTGATGGAGCCGTTGACCGAGTGGATTCGATCGAGGAACGCAGCCGTCGCCTCACGCGGAGAGAGACTGCGATCACGGTAGGCGGCGGCCAGTTCGAGCCCCGTAAGGCAGATGACGTCGGCGGTCGCGCTCATCCCACACACCCTCTCCTGGGCCAACGGCGCCGAGCCTCAAATGGGCGCCCGGCAGGCAGAACGACAGGCGCTGGGGCAAAGGCGCATCGCCGACCTGCACACCGAACGGGGCAGCCCCGACGCTCGTCCGCTGGCGTCATCTTCGGCGATCGGCAGGTCTCGTCTTCCAGTACGTCCGCTGTTCGAGCAGGAATCTCGTCGTCATGCTCGTCGTCTGCACGGTCCAAACGTCGGTGTGAAGATTCCCGGCGGTCCGGCCCTCAGTGTGGTCACCGCGAGCACCGTGAAGGAAGAACCGCAGGGTTCGGGCTCTGGCCTGCTCGGCCAGCAAGTCGGCGGCGCGCTCGCTGCCTCCGTCGTCCGGATCCACGATGAACAACCCCGGTGTCACCCGCCAGACACTCGTGTCGTGGGTGCTTGGAGGAGGCGCCTGTGGCCGCAGGAGCACCATCGCGATAGGCCCGCAAGGTTCGGTCACCAGCAGGTGACTGCACGCTCCTCTGCGACGAACGCGACGCCTCGGTCCAGTTCGGGATCAGCGAACCGCGAGGCCGCCAGAATGGCCTCGCGCGAGTGCTGGTCATAGTCACCGGTGCTGAGCCCATGCCCAGGCAGATCGAGACTGAGCACGTTGAAACCGCAAGCGTGCAGCGATCCGGCCAGGGGCCGCAGGTCGTCCAAGTCGCGCCCGCGGTCATGCAGCAACACAGCCGCCGACGCACGGTCATCGGCGTGCAGGTACTCTCCGACACAAGAAACGCCGCGGCCGAGCGTGAGCTCGGCAACGCGGACGCAACTGGACTCGTCTTGGGCGCCGGCAGTCCGATCCGGGCGATCAGGACTCACGAAGGGACCTTGGGGATCGACGCCACGAGCTGCTGCGTGTACGGGTGTTGCGGCGACGAGAACACGCGATCAGACTCGCCGCGCTCGACTACCTTGCCGAGCTTCATGACGATCACCTCGTCACAGAACTGGCGCACCACGCCAAGGTCATGGGCGATGAAGATGCACGTGAAGTCGAGCGCCACACTCAGCTGGGTGAGAAGGTTGAGCACCTGCCCGCGAAGAGACACGTCGAGGGCCGACACCGGCTCGTCGGCGACGAGGACGGTCGGGTCCACCGACAGCGCCCTCGCGACCGCCACGCGCTGCCGCTGACCGCCGGATAACTCGTGCGGCAGTAGATCCGCATATCGAGACGGAATGCCGACCATGTCCAGCAGACGCTCCACCTCCGCTGGGACGTCCGCGTTGGAATGCACGCGTCTGATGCCCTCCGCCAGGATCCTGCGGATGCGCAACCGGGGGTTCATCGACGACGCGGGATCCTGGAAGACGATCTGTATGGTGCGACGCAGCCGCACGCGCTCTGCGCGGGAAGCGGCGGCTACGTCGATCCCATCGACCAGGATCCGGCCAGCAGTCGGTGTCGTTAGGCGGAGCAGCATCCGCGCGATGGTGGTCTTCCCGCTGCCGCTCTCCCCCACGATCCCGAACGTCTGACCACGATCCACTTCGAACGAGACGTCGTCCACCACGCGCTGGAGCGTGCCGTGCCGGGCAGACCCGTAGTCCTTGCAGGCCGACTGTACGCTTACGATCGAGGTCACATGCGGCTCCCCGGCAACGGGTTGAAGCACCGATAGCTGTGCCCGGTCTCCTCGTGCTCGAGCGCCGGCGGCTGCGCGCACTCATCGACACTGCGGTCGCACCGGGGCCGGAAGCGGCATCCCTTCGGCCAGGCCGCAGGCTCCGGCACGCTTCCCGGCACGAAGCTGAACGGCTGACCGCGCTTGCCATGCCGCGAGCTGGCGATCAGCCCTGAGGTGTAGGGATGGACGGGCCGGTGGAAGATGTCTGAGCTCGCCGCCTGCTCGACGATCTCGCCCGCGTACAGGACCGTCATCCGCTCGGCCACCGTGGCAGTCAGGCCGAGATCGTGCGAGATCCAAAGCACGCTCATCCCTATCTCTTTGCGGAGATCGTTCACCAACGCGACGATCGACGCCTGGGTCGTGACATCGAGCGCCGACGTGGGCTCGTCCGCCACGAGAAGGCTCGGGCGGAGGATCAGCGCAGTCGCGATCATCACGCGCTGTCGCATGCCGCCGGAGAACTCATGCGGGAAGGCATCAAGCCGTTCCGCCGCCTTCGGTATCTCCACCAGCTCCAGCATCTCCAAGGCAAGTCGCCGAGCGTCGGCGGCGGTTGTGTCGCGATGAGCGAGGATCGCCTCGATCATCTGGCTGCCGATGGTGAAGCAGGGATCGAGGCTCGTCATCGGGTCCTGGAAGATCATGCCGACCACGGGTCCGCGGAGCCGGCGAAGCTCCTCGCCCGCCAGACTGAGGACGGACCTGCCCTCGACGGAGATGTCGCCCGCGGTGACCGACAGCCGCTCGTCGAGCAGGCCAAGACACGCCAGCGCTGTGATGCTCTTACCGGAGCCGCTCTCACCGACGAGGCCGACAGACTCGCCGGCCCTAACGGCCAGACTAACGTCGGTCACCAGAGGCTGGCTGAACCCGCCGCCACGCGAGACGCCGATGCTCACGTTGCGCAGGACCAGTGTCTCGCATGGCGTGCCCTCATCGCCCCTGCCCCCCGCACCCGCATGGACTTCGGTCTCGATCATCACGCCGACCCGCCCGTCATGCCTGATGCTGCCCGTGGGGGTCGAGGCGGTCGCGGACGTCATCCCCGACTGTGTTGAAAAGGAGCACCACGACGGCCAGTGTCAGGCCCGACAAGACGACGGGCCACCAGCTGATCTCGAGGTAGTTACGACCTTCCGACATGATCACGCCGAGAGACGGCGTCGGTGGTTGTGCGCCGAGACCAAGGAACGAGAGCCCCGCCTCGGCGACCATGGTGTAGGCCACAGTGGATGCCGCCAGCACGATGGTCACGGGCAGCAGGTTCGGCAGCAGGTGCCTCAGGCTGACCCGAAACCGCGACACCCCGAGCGCCTGGGCAGCGGCCACGTACTCGCGCTCACGCAGGCTCAGGACTTCGCCCCGTACGATCCTCGCGATGGCCGCCCATCCGGTGAGCGAGATGCCGAGGATCACCGGCACCATCCCCGGACCCAGCGCCCCGGCAAGCACCACAGCCAGAAGGATCGCCGGGAACGCCCAGCTCACGTCGATGCACACCGAGGCGACTGTGTCCGCCGTCCGCCCGTAGAACGCGCCCAGGATGCCGCCGATCAGCCCAAGGACGGAGGAGATCACCGCGACGGCAAGCCCCGCGCTCAGCGATACGCCCAAGCCGGCCACGATCCGCCAGCCCAGATCGCGGCCGAGGTTGTCAGTACCGAGCGGGTGCCCTGGGGAGAATGGGGGAAGGAAGGTCGCTGTCAGATCCTGCTCGATGTAGAGGTGTCGGGTCGAAGGGATGAGCTGGATCGCGATCCCGACAACGCCCAGGGTCACGACCGCGGCCAAGGCGATGTAGAGCGCAAGCGCCCTGATCCTCTCGGATCGAGACGTCGTCCTGCGCGTCTCGACCAGGATCAGCAGACCGTCGTCGGCCGCGGTCGTCTGCGGTGTCGAGCTCATCGGATCTCCGGTCCGGCCTTTCTGATCCTGGGGTCGTTCCAGGCCAGCAGCAGGTCACCCGTGAAGCTGGCAAGCACGACCACGAGAGCGAGAAGAACGGCCAGGATCTGGGCTACCGCATAGTCGCGCTGCAAGATAGAAACGACGAGCCTGTTGCCGATGCCCGGCCAACGGAAGATGACCTCGATGATCATCGCGTAGCCCAGCAGGTTGCGGACCTCCACAGACCCAAGGGAGATGACTGAGCTCATGGAATTGCGCAGAACGTGGCGCCAGTTGATGCGCCGCTCAGTCAGACCGCGGGCGTGCAGGGTGCGAACGAAGTCCGAACTCCTCTGCTCGAGGATCGCCGTCCGCGTCACGCGTGCGCACAGGCCGCCAGGCGCAGCCCCGAGAGCGATCGCGGGCATGATCAGACACTCCCACGAGCCTGCGCCCGAAACCGGAAGCCAGTCCAGCGTGACACCGAACAGGATCACGAGGAGCAGGGCCAAGACGAACTCGGGTATGGCCAGCGTGACGCCGGCAATGGAGTTGATGGTCCGGTCTACCCACGTGTCCTTGTGGAGCGCCGCGAGCACGCCGGCGGGGATACCCAGCCCATAGGCGAACAGGAAGGCCGCAGCGGCGAGGATCAGCGTGTACCCGAACGCGTTGGCCACGATTGTCGTGACTGGCTCACGGCTCGTGTAGGAGACGCCGAAATCACCCGTCAACAAGTCGCTCAAGTAGTGCCAATACTGGACGACCAGAGGTTGATCGAGACCGAGGCGATGGGCCGCAGCCTGCAGCACCTCGGGCGGTGTGGTCACTGGGTTGTACAAGAAGGTCGTCACGTCCCCAGGCGCGACGCGCAGCGCCAGGAACGTGACGACCGAGACCAGCAGCATGACGACCGCCGTGTACGCTACCCGTCGAAGGGTGTAGAGCATCTTCTTCTCGCCTCAGGACCGTGGGGAAACGGCTCGGCTACCTCGCCTCACTCTGACAGCCAGACGTCGTTGTAGAAGGGATAGAGGTTGGCCGTGTTCGGCGACCATCCCACCACCTGCTTGTGGTGCGCCCAGATGCCGTTCGGCGTGTAGATCGGGATGAGCTGCAGCTGTTCCGCGACCACCACCTGATAGTCGTCTGCCGCCGTCTCCAACTCCTCGACCGTGGCCGCAGTGAGCCACTTGTTGTAGGCCGCGTTCGCCATATCCAGTGCTTCGCTCGGCGACTGCAGGTAGCCGATGAAGTACTGCGTGAGGTCGATCATGCTGGACCAGAGGCCCTTGAGCGCAAACGCCGTCGCCTCATTGCTGATCTTCGGCCAGTAGGCCGCAGCAGACAGGCTGGACACCGTCATCTCGACGCCGACCTTCTGCAGCATCTGTGAGAGGGCCTGCATCACCTGGTTCTCAATTGTGTCGGCGATGTTCATGCACTTGAACGACAGGCGATTCCCGCCCTTGGCCCGGATGCCGTCGCTGCCCTTGGTCCAGCCGGCTTCATCCAGCAGCGCCTCAGCCTTCGCGGTATCGAACTGATTGAACGACTCGACCTGCGGGTTGTACCACTTCTGCTCAGACGGCAACGGACCGTAGGTCGCCACGCCGTGGCCGAAGAACAACGAGTCGACGATCGCCTGCCGGTCGATGGCGTGCGAGATGGCCTGACGGACTCGCAGGTCATCGAACCCGAGCTCCTTGCGCCCCAGGTTCAGCCAGAGGAAGAAGTTGGACAGCTCCTGGAACTCCTGGACCACCAGGTCCGGATTGGACTTCAACCCCTCGATGTCCTGCGCCGGCGGGTTCTTGACGGCGTCCACGTTGCCCGTCTCAAGTTCCGCCGCCCGCTGGGAGGCCTCGAGGATCGGCACCCATTCGATGCCGTCCAGATAGGCCTTCCCCTTGTTGGCGAAGAACGGGGTGACGGATCCCGGGTACTCCTCCCATCGCTTCACGACGACTCGCTGGCCAGGTGTGAACGTCTCGAGCATGAAGGGCCCGCTGCCATCGACGACCTTCGAGCCGTAGTCCTCGCCTGCTTCAGCTCGCGCCTTCAGGTTCAGGATGTAGCTGGTCTCGACGCAGACTGTCTCCTGGAACGCCTGGTAGGGGCCATCTGTCGCACACGTCATGGTCTGCCCATCGGCCTTCACCGACTTGATAGGAGTCCAGAAGACCGCGTTCTGTCCTACCTGCGGGTCCCTGAACGCGTTGTAGGCGTCGACGACAGCTGCAGCGGTCAGCGCGGCCCCGGAATGGAACTTCAGGCCGTCACGCAACTGGAACGTCCACCCCGTCGCCGTGCTCTCGAAGGAGTCGCACAGCATCGGAACGAGGGTGCCCTGCGGATCGCGTATTGCCACCGCCTCGTACACCGCGTTCATGCCAGGGTCGTCCCAGTTGCTGTATACGGGATCGAGCGGGCTGAAATCCCGATCGTAGCCTTCGCGGAACGTGCCGCCTGAGACCGGCTCGGTCGTCGCCGCCGGGCTCGCTTCGTCGGTGCTCTCCCACCGCAGGCCGCCAGAATGCTGCCGGCGTGAGAGCACCGATGCCCAGCGCCCCGGCTCGCTTCAGAAAGCCGCGTCGCGACACGCGCGCGTGCAGGTAGTCGTCGATGATCTCTTCCAACGGATGCTGCTTTGGGTCCCCCTGCATGACTCACCCCGTCTTCAACATTGCCGAACCGTGCGTCTCGATGCCGTAGGCTTCTCCTTCGATGCACCTCTGTCGTAGCTCTCCTATGCCTTCGATCCTGGTGACGACCTCGTCACCAGGCACCAGGAACCGCTGAGGGTCGCGCGCATAGCCCGTACCACCCGGTGTCCCCGTGAAGATGAGATCGCCAGGAAGCAGCGTGCATACAGCTGAGAGACGCGCGATGAGTTCGGGAACGGAGAAGATCATGAAGCTCGTACGGTCCGACTGAACGCTCTCCCCGTTGATGAAGCACTCGATCCCGATGTCGTCGGGCGAAGCGAACTCATCAGGTGTGACCAGAACGGGACCGGTGGGGGCGAAGCCCGGGAATGACTTGCCGAGCGAGAACTGGGGCATGGCACCTGTCATCTGCACTACTCGTTCGGAGTAGTCCTGACCGATCGTGAGCCCGGCGACGAAGCGCCATGCCTCTTCCGCGCGGACCCCCTTGGCGCGACGCCCAATCACTACCACCAGCTCTGCCTCCCAGTCCACAAACGGGCTTGGGAGAACCAGATCGGAGAAAGGACCAGATACCGCCGACGGGAACTTCGTGAAGGTAGGCGGGGAGGTCGGCAGTTCCGCTCCCGCTTCGACCGCATGGTCGCGGTAGTTGAGCCCGATCGCAAAGACCTGTCGAGGTTCGGGTGATGGCGGACCGAACTTGCCTTCGGCTGCCGATGGCCACCCGGTCGGTTCCAGCTGCTCACACCAGGCAGAGAAAGCCTCCCACTGGTCAAAGGCGGCGCGAGGGTCCGCCGAGAATCTCCCCTTGCCGGCCGACTCCACGTCGATCATATGGTCGGCCGCCACAACCGTCATTCGCCCGGACACCGTCGTCGTTCTCAAGTCGTGGCCTCCTGACCGAGCGCCCAAGTGGGCAGGGATACCCCTCAGGTGGAGTTATTCATCACGAACCTCGCGATGTCAAGTGATTCGCGAGATTTAGTTGTATTCGCGAAACAGGGTCGGCCGATGCTGACTTGTCGAGCCTGGGACTTCGGGTCGCCGCCAAGGGAGACGAAACGGCTGTCCCGCGAAGCGCCGGGAGGCGGCCCGACAGGGTCGACGCGGCGACACGATGAAGCGGCATTGTCGAGCTGAATCGACTCATTCGAGTAGCCAGTCTGCGACCCGCGCGGAATGAGGAGCCCGCCAGGATCCTCTGGTTCGTCGCTGTCGGCCGCCCCAGCGGCTTCCCCACGTGCCTCAAGCACCAGGCGCGTTGTCGTCTCGATGTGGAAGCGGAGGGCTTCCACGGCGGCGGGCACGTCGCGCTCCAGCGCGGTCGCAGATGGCCTTGTGCTCGGCGGCCACATCGCGGTGATGGTTCTCCCCCGGCTTCGAAGACCAGTATCGGTAGACTTCGGCCGCGTCCCGGAGTGACTCGGTGATGCTGAGCAGACGGAGATTGGAACAGCCCTCGAGGAGCGCGCTGTGGAATCGCACATTCGCCGCCGACCATCCTCGTTCACGTCGCCGTCCTCGGCGTACTGCGGCGTCCGGCTGAGCTGATGGTGACTGGCGACCAGATTGGCCTCCCACTCGGTGGTTCCCTCGCGCAGCGAGTGCGTCAAGACGAGCGTCTCGATCGCTAGTCTGGCCTCCGTCAGATGCATCAGATCCTCGATCGACACGGAGACGACGCGAAAACCCTGTTGAGGCGCCAGGACCGCGAGTCCCTGACCGGCGAGGCGCGGGAGTGCCTCGCGGAGGACGCCGCTGCTGGCTCCGTATCTCTCGCCGAGTGCCTCGACTCGAAGTCGGGAGCCAGGCTGGAGCCGACCATTGAGGATGTCCGTGCGGAGACGCTGGTAGACCAGGTCTGCTCTGGTCAGATGACTCGGTCTTCGCCATTACGCCGATTCAACCATATGTCGCGATTCTTGGCAATTCTCGAGAATCATACCTACCCTCATTGAGCACGCATCGCCAGCGGGGTCCCTGCTACTAGTAGCCAGCCGTTCCGCTTCAGACGTGCCGCGTTCCGCGGCGGCGTCGGCGAGCAAAGCGTCTATCGCCTCCGACGCGCCTTGGGGAAGCGGCGTCGTCGTGTGGGAGGCGAGTATCTCGTCGATCCTTCCCTGCGCCAGGCAGTCCAGGTTCGGCTTGCGCTTCTGCAGCCTCTCCTCAGTCGAACGGAGCGGCGCAGAAGGCTGGGGAACCAGAGCTCTCCCGAGCGCAAGGACGCCCGGGTAGAACGATGACTCAGGAAGTGACCGCCCGGGCCCACTTGCGCAATGGATCGACGGCGACTGCTCCGCATCCATCGCGATCCCGCGGAGCACACGGTCGCAGTACCCGAGCACCTCCGCATCGAGGACAAGCTTGGGCGAGAGACCGCCTTTCCGGCAGCTTCCCCCCCATGCCGATCGCGATGTCCGGGCGCATGAGCCACACGGGCAGGCTCAGGCCCATGGCTTCGAGCCCCGCGCGCATGTCCAGGGCATCGGCGTCTGGCACGGCGACACCCGCGAGCGCGGGGGCGCCGAGTGAATGGACTACTTCGAGCAGGGCGACACTCATCAAGGGGATCTCCGGTGACGCCGTCAATGAGGCCGATGTTCGCATGTCGATGATCGAGGCGACCGCGCTGAGGATAAGCGGCACGTCGGCGTTGCGAGCTTGAAGAGCACCGCCGCACTCAGCTCCTCCGCGAGTACCTGCACGACCGTGCCGGCGAGGCTCAGTGGAGCGGTCGCTCCCGCGAGCGGGAGACTGAAGATGTCGATGGGAATGCCCTGTGCCGCCAGCGCCATGCCGGCCTCGCTGGCTTCCTTGTCGTGCACCAGCGGCGAGACCGGGCAGTAGACGCTCGAGAACAAAGGGCGCTCCCGCGGGTCGCTCCGGGAGCAGCGAGGCGCAGCATCTCGACGGCGACGGTAACGTCCTCCGCGCGCACCAGCTGGCCCTGCACATGCTTGCTGGTGGTCTTCAGAAGGCACGCCAAGGCGGAGAGGTTCTCGAGACCCCCAGGGGCTCCCCTCGGAGTGAACGGGAACCAGCAAAGGGCCACCTCCTCCAACGCGTCCATCACGGTTCCGAAGCGTCGGAGATCGGAGAGTACCGGCTCTCTCTGAAGCCCCTTCTCGTCAACGATGTGCGAGCAGATGCCCGTTGACGTTGCGAACGTCTTCCCACAGCCAAGAACCACATCTTGGTCAGGGTTTCGCGCGCCCAAGACGACGTCTGCGCGAAGGACGGAGAGCGTCCATTCGACCAAGTCGGGGGGAACCGGACGACCATGCTTTCAGGGTCGACCGCACATCCCGCCTTCGTCAACGCCATCCGCGCCTGGGCACTGTCAAACCGGGCCCCTGTCCGCTCCAGCACACCCACCGCCGAGGAGCGCAGACGGCTGACATCGTCCTCATCCAGCATGGACAGGCGCGGCGAGGCCACTCCCCCTCCCCTCAAC
This sequence comes from uncultured Thermoleophilia bacterium, assembly GCA_963707855.1. Classification (GTDB taxonomy): domain Bacteria; phylum Actinomycetota; class Thermoleophilia; order UBA2241; family UBA2241; genus UBA2241. Next base: position 26,119 of record CAVPRQ010000020.1, on the reverse strand, counting down.
TCCCGCTCAACGTCGGCCTACGATCGCTGTGCCATCCATTCGCGAGCGTCAGCACTCTATCGCCTCGTAGGATGGGTACAGTGTGCGCGGGATCAGGCGAAAGCCGTGGACATCGCCCCGCACTGCGTACGTCTCCCTCGTTGAGCACAACGGGATGTACGGCAACTCCCGCATGAAGACCTCCTGTGCCAGTCGACTCGCCTCATCGTGCTCCGGGCGGGACATCGCCTGGAGGAACCGGTCGAACGCAGCATCAACGTTCGGAAGGTGGGCCCCCTGCCAGTTCCCGCCGCCGTCAGCGTCGCACGTAGAGCGCGAGAACCCCATGACCGCCTCCATCCCGTCCGGCCAGAGCCACTTCGAGACGAAGGACGCTGGACGCTTCTCACAAGCCCGGTAGAAGGCTTCGAACGGTTCGAGGAAGCGGAACTCGAGCGCGATCCCCGCGCGACTCAACTGGATCGACAGCTCGCGTGCGAGACGCCGAAACGCATCCGAGTCCTGCACGACGCAGTCGATGCGCAGGTCCTGCTGCCCTCTGGCCCGAATCCCGTCCGGGCCACGCTGCCATCCGAGCCGAGTCAGCACTGCATCGGCTTCCGCAGCGGACATCGCCGCCACCACGGCTGGATCGTAGGATGCCGCATACTCGTCCCCAACAGGCAGTGGGGATCTGCGTCCGTCACCACGTCCGCCGAAGGCGGCGGCGACGAGTGCCTCCCGATCGATGAAGGCATCGACTGCGCGCCGGAAGTCGAGCTGGCGGAATCCCCGAGGGTCGTCGAAGCTCAGCGCCAGGTAGTACTGCCCATTCTCAGGCTGCTCGTGGTACCGCCATCCCTCACGCTCCTCTGAGACCCACTCCGGAGAGACCGACCTGACGACGTGGGCGTCGCGGTGTGCGAGTACTGCCCGTCGCCCTTGCTCCGTGGGAGCCGAGTGCCAGCGGATCTTGAGAGGCCCTCTCCCCGAGGACACCGGCGAGCGACCCGATGTCGGGACGCGATTGGCCACCACCTGTTGTGGAGAGAAGGAAACGAGTCGGTACGGGCCCGTCCCGTCGGCCGTGCTTACGCCGTACTCTGCTCCCGCGCTGCCACGTCGACGCTCGTTGCATATGGCGGTATCAGCGCCCCACAGCAGGACCGGCAGACGGTCGCACGGGTAGTGCAGCCTGAACTCGAGGGTCAAAGGGTCCACAACGGTGACGACGTCGACGGGATCCCAGTACCAGATCTGTCGAGCCAGTCCGTCTCCCCACCGGCAACGCTCCAGCGCATCCGCCACTGCTCGCGCATCACAGGAGTCTCCGGAATGGAACAGCGCTCGTTCCCGCAGGCGCAGCAGCCAGCTCGTTCCGTCTGCACTCACCTGCCACGAAGTCGCGAGCCCGGGAAGTGCCAGATCGCCGGGGCCCCGGTTCAGCAGCGTCTCGTATATGGCCAGGCTGGGTGGGTCGATGTGATCGCCGGCGATGGGATCCAGCCTGGTGAAGCGATACTCGAAGGTCTCATCCATCGGTCAATCGTCCCCGCTGGAGTGCTGCGGCGCGCCGAGGCCGCTTCTTCGTCATGGCCACTCGCCCTGCGCCAGAAGGAGGTCCGGGCGCCGCGTCAGGCTCCTCGAGAGGTCGCTTCACGAAGCAGTTCCCAGAGCCCGATCCGCTGCCTTCACCATGGCGCGCACCTCCTCCGCCACGCCGTCAGGGAGAGCATCGACGCGGTGCTCCTCGAGCAGGCGCTTCGCCTTCTCACGCGCCCGCTCGTAGACCTCCGGCGACCCCGCAAGCTCCCATTCCTCGCGGACGTTGCGATCCATCAGCACCGTGGTGCTGAGATCCCGGACTCCCGCCAGAGTGCTCCTGCATTCGAGGAAGTGGCCTCCGGGCCCGACCGCCATGATCTCGTCGATCGCGGTCGCGGTGTCGCCGACGGGGATCCCCGCTCGTGCATGCTTCGTCATGCCGATGAGTTCGTGATCGAGGACGAGCTGTGCGAGATCGAATGTGACGCCCGACTCCAGCATCCCTGCTCCGTAGATCGTGCTGGCCCCTGCCAGCATCGCGAGCAGCCCGGTCAGGGTCTTCTCGTGCCCGGCCTGGAAGTCCCAGGTCTTGGCGTCAGCCTAGTAGCCGGCCGTCCACGACGGGATTCCGTAGTGCCTCGCCATGGCTGCCGTGCCGACCGCGAAGAGACCGCTCTCGGGAGCTCCGACGGCGGCTGTCCCCCACCGCAAGTCGGTGAGGCACGTCGACGTCCCGTACCAGAACCCGTTTCCTCGATTGACGAGCTGGGTCAGCACGAGAGTGGCCAGTTGCTCCACGTTCTGGACGATGAGCGTTCCCACGAGACTGACCGGGGTCGTCGCGCCCGCCATGCCCATGGAGATGCACTGGAACGGCACGCCCCATCGCGCGTTCGCGATGGCGGCTCCCGTGACCACGTCGCTGAGGATCATCGGCGAGACCGGACACGCGCCCAGGAACACGAAGGGTCGCTCCCGGAAGGCGTCTTCTCCTCCGGCCACGACCGAGGCGATCCTGAATGCCTGTTCGATCTCGTCCTGACTCATTCCGGAGATGCAGATGGGCTTCGTGGTGTTGGGCAAAGCTGCTTCAAGTCCGTGAAGCGCCGCTGTCTGCGGCGGAACGTCGCGCGGCGCGACTGCCCCCGCCGCGATGTCGATCTCGCTCAGAGCATCAGTCAGGAGGACGATGTCAGCAATATCTCGTTTGGTCGTTGGACGATGCTCGCCCGTGTCCAGGTCGTTGATCATGATGCCTTCACCGAACGGAGCGTGCGTCACCCGCCCCGACTCGATGAGCACGTCGTCTTCGGGCTTCCTGCCACAGATACGGAAGCTGGGCCGCACCGAGTCCAGAGCGTCGGCGACGAGCTGCGGTGGGATCTTGACGATGTGGGTCGCACGATCCACCCGGCAACCCGCATCGGCGAAGATGTCGATCGGCTCCTCGCTCTCGACGAGGACTCCCGTCCGATCGAGGATCTCGAGCGACGCCAGATGGATGTCTTCGACGTCTGCCGCCGTGAAGACGCCCATCGTAAGACCTGCACTGCGGTCCGCGGTCCGCACACCCCTCTTCATGGCTCCTCCAGCATCGGTCCCATCCAGAGTCAGCGCGAACCAGCCTCCATGCCCCGCCCGACAGCCCCTGCCGGTCGCCGCTTCCTCCGGTCGTGCGCAGCGTCCGGCAAGTGCGACAGCGCTCCCGATCAGCGTCCCGTGCTGGCAGGCAGTCAGTCAGAACAGGTTCGCGGGCAGTCCTATCCGGTTGAATTGGCTCGCGGCCAGCTCGACGTGGCGCCGACCGTTGCGCAGAGAGAAGCCCGCATGGCCCGGCAGCAGGGCCTCGAACTCGTGGTCGAGCAGCCTGTTCATCGAAGCCGCGTACTCTTGCACACTGGCATCGGCGACGTTCTGGAGATTGATCTTGCCGCCGCAGAACACCTGGTCTCCACTGAACAGATACGAGGTCGTCTCTCCGGTCACGAGGAAGCAGAGGTGTCCGCGGCAGTGGCCCGGCGTCGCGATGACGAGAAGCGAGAGGTCCCCGGCCTTGAACGTCTGACCGGACGTCAACTCGATGTCCACGTCGCAGGGCTCGAGCCGGACGTCGGACGGGTAGTACCCCACGCTCTTCGCCCAACGAAAGCCGTTGTCTTCCTCATCGCCGGTCCGGACCAGCTCGGCCACCTCAGCCGCCACCGCGATCTGCAGGGACGGCGACAGCGCCGTTCGCATGAATGCCAGGGCCCCGATGTGGTCTGCATGGTAGTGCGTCACGAACAGCCGCCTGACCTCACGAGGGTCCAGACCGTCAGCCCTCAGATTCGCGACTACCTTCTCGCCGCCGTCGAACCCGGCGTCTATCATCCAGAGCTCGTCGCCGGCGTCGACGACGTAGCAGTTGGCGTCGAGATCGCCAGAGAGATTGAAGCCGGAATCGCCGCCACCTACCACGTAGAGCTGATGGTTCACTCTCATGTGGAGCTCACTCCTCCGGGAGGGGGAAGGCGCCAGCAGTCATGCCGCCGTCGATGACCAGGTTCTGAGCCGTGGTATAGGCGCCGTCGCTGGAGGCCAGGTAGGCGTAGGCGGCGGCGATCTCCTCCGGGAGACCAAGACGATCCATCGGCACGCCGGGGAAGTGCTCACGCGCCTGCTGCATCGCCTCCTCGCTGCCCAGCAGCGCGAGCGACATCGGCGTGTCCAGCGGGCCGGGGCTGACCGCGTTGACGCGAATGCCATGGCCAACGAGCTCGTGGGCCATGGTCTTCACCAAGCTGATGATGCCGGCCTTGGCGACGCCGTAGTGGGCGTCGCCCAATGAAGCCATGAAGCCGCAGACCGACGCGGTGTAGAGGATGCAGCCCCCGCCGCCGTCCGCGACCATGGCCCGCGCCGCCCGCTGGCCGAGGACGAAGGCCGCGGTCAGATTGACTGAGAGAACCCTGTCCCATTCCTCGAGGTCGATCTCGAGGAACGGCGTGATCGCGTCCGCACCGGCATTGCTCACAAGGATGTCGAGTCGTCCGGCAGTCGAGACCGTCAGGTCTACCGCGGCCTGGCAGTCCTCCACCGAAGTCACGTCTCCAACGAATGGCTGGGCCTTCGCTCCACGCTCTTCGATCTCGGCGCAGACCGACTTGAGATTGCCCGCGTCCCGGTCGAACAGGCACAGGACACTCGCCCCTTCCTCCGCGAATCGCTTTGCCGTCGCCCGACCCACCCCACTGGCACCGCCCGTGATGAGCGCGGACTTGCCCTCGAGTCTCCTGCAGGACATGATCTCCCTCTCCTTCGTCTTTGGACCTCGACCTGAGCCGGCCACCCTGACCTGCGGGCGGTCAGCGCCCAGATGCCCTCTGTGGTGCGATCCGCCGCATCATGGCGCCAAGGCGGGCGACGCCTAGAGTCAAGATGTCCTCGGAGGCGGCGAGTGTCACGCGAACGAAGCCTTCTCCTCCTGGACCGAACGCTGCGCCAGGGACCACCGCGACATGCTCCTGCTCCAGCAACTGCAGCGAGAACGCCCACGAATCCAGACCGGACGGCCGGACATCGACCATGAGGAAGAAGGAGCCCTGGGGTCTCACATAGCCGCATCCCAGGGCATCCAGCTGGGCCACCAGGGCGTCTCTTCTTCGCACGGTACGCGTCGACCATCTCGGTGACGCATCGCTGGGATCCTCGAAGCGCCGCGAGAGCGGCGTGCTGCGAGATCATGGACGCACACGACACGACGGGTTCCTGATGCAGCGACAACTGCTTGATGAACGAGTCCGGCCCGATGACATAGCCGATGCGCCAGCCCGTCATCGCATAGCTCTTCGAGAACGTGAAGACGCTGACCACACGATCGGAGTGAGGCAGCATGGCCGTCGACGTGTGGGTCCCCTCGAAGATGAGTTCGTCGTATGCCTCATCGGAGATGACCCAGAGGTCGTGACGTTCGGCGATGTCGAGCACTGCGGCCAGATGATCAGGCGTTTCTACTGTCCCGGTCGGGTTGCCCGGGGAGTTCACGATGATCGCCTTCGTGCGCGGCGTTATCGCCGCCTCCATGCGGACCGGGTCGATAGCCCAATCTGCGTCCGCTCCCGTTGGGTATCCCACCGCCCGGGCGTTGATGACGTGCGCCATGGCAGCGTAGTTGGACCAGCCCGGGTCGGGGACCAGGATCTCGTCGCCGGGATCGGCCAGCAACAGCAGGGTCGTGTAGAGCCCGCCACACGCACCGGTCGTGACACACACCTGGTCGGGGGTGGCGCGGATGCCGTTCCGCTCCCTGACCTTGTCGACGATGGCCTCCCTGAGCTGAGGTATGCCCTCACCTGGGGCGTAGCCGGTGGCGCCGTTGTGCGCGGCGGCGGCCGCGGCATCGATGATGTGAGCGGGAGTGACGAAGTTCGGATCGCCGCTCACCAGGAGCAACACGTCTGGCACGTCGCGGGCGAACTCGAGCATCCGCCGGATGCCGGAGTGCGGCGTCTCAAGAATGGTGGGTCTCAGCTCAGGCATTCGTTACCTCTAGAACCCCCGGACCAGTCGGCTGCGGCGCCAGAAGGATGTGCTCGCGCATCAACCAGAACTCGCCGATCGGCTTGGCGTAGCGGGGCACATCCTCCCACGCCGCAGCTTGCTGCGGCGCATCGCCCGTGCGGTTGAACGTCTCCTCATCGGCATACCAAAGCTCGAGGACGGCGTCGGCGGATGATTCGCCGGCGAGCCTCTCGACCACTTCGGACACAACGTAGCCGCCCACGCCCGGCACCGACCCCGAGATCGGGGCGTGCACGTCGCGCCAGTACTCGAAGAAGGCCTCACGCGTGAAGTCGTCGCGTCGAAAGGCCGTCCCGGCGAGCTTGATCACGTCAGGAGACACATCGCCGCTCTCACGCTCCACGGGCGCCTTGAAGACGTGCTCCCGCGCCACCCACATGTCGATGGGCGCGCCCGCGACTTCCCCCGGGAGGATGTGTCCCCATCCCTCCTGGTCGCCGGCCAGCTCCTCGCGCCACAGCTCGATCATCGCCACGAGATCGCTGCCCTCATCGAATGGCTTGTGGACTTCGGACACGACGAGGCCCCGCAGGACTTCATCGGGTCTGCCGCCGGGCAGCCACGTCGACTTGAGCTTCTCGACCAGCGTGGCCACAGTCGGAGATGACCCCGCGGGGACGGAATGCACCAGTGCGATTACCTTGACCATGTCTTCCTCCAGTTCGTCGCCGGCACTCAGCGGCCGCAAGGCGTCGTTGAGAGCCGGAGTGCCGCCCGCCGGATCGGATGCAGAATCCACTCCAAGGTCTGCATCTCCCCGGCCGGTCAGTGCTCAGAGGCGCTCGATCCCTCTCTCCGAGCGCCGTAGTAGGAGGACCAGAACCGCTGCATCTCCCGCCTGTTGATCTCGGCAGCCTCCTCGGTCGTCAGGTCTTCCGCGTCCTTGAATTGAGGCTGAGGCGTGTAGCCTGGATTGGTATGCCAGTAGTCGAAGGCGCCCAGCCTGAGGTTCGAAAGGAAGTTGTTGGCGGGCTCGTGCTGACGATGCTCGCGCAGCGCATCGATGTCCAGGGTGGCATAGGTCATGGTCTCGCCTGATCCTGGCGACTGGGCCAGTATCCGGCCCTCGTAGTCTGCGATGAAGCTGCCTCCGGACGACGGGATCTGCGGCGCCGGGGGCACGCCGGAGTTGGTGTAGACGCCGTAGGCCATGTTCTCGATGGAACGCGCGCGGCAGCAGATGGTCCAGTAGTCGAACGGTGGCCGGCCGAACGGGTCCATCCACGCGGACGATCCCAGGAAGATCTCGCAACCGTTCATCGCCAGTTGACGAGCTACCTCAGGGAAGAGGGCGTCGTAGCAGATGAATCCGCCGAGACGGCCGATGTCAGTCTCCACGACTGGGAAGAGCGGATACTTCTCTGCGTCGTAGCCCGCCTCCAGCAAGTCATGCGGGGACACGGAGGTCTCGAGAGGCCACCATGGATGTGTCTTCCGGTATCGATAGAGGATGCCCTCAGGGCCCACGAGGAGTTGAGTGTTGAAGATCAAATGAGCACTGGACTCGCGATCGCGCTCAATGAAGGTCCCCGGCGAGATGTAGCAGTTATACTCCTTCGCCTTCTCGACGATCCGCTCCGTCTCGGGTCCGGGGATCTCGATGGCATGCTTCTCGTGCAGCTCGCGGGTGTTCCTCGACGGCTTGCCCCACAGGGCCTCTTCCGGTCCGACCAGAAGCTTCACGCCCAATGACGAATGCGCGCTGTACTCCATGATCGCCCAATCGACCATCTCGCAGAAGTAGTCGAGATGCAGCTTCACCTCACGCGGAGTTGACGCCGGGCCCGCGCGGGGTCCAAGCTGCAGGCAGACGGCACCGAAACGCATCGTCATCGCACCCTCCCCTCACCGTCACTGCCCCGTACAGTCCGTTTCCTGAGTCAACAACACGAGACTCGCGATGTCAACGGATTCTCGAGGTTTTTCAGGAATCACGAGAAAGCGTCATGAGGGCTGGGCTACGGATGCGGCCAGTGGGTGGACGAACCACAGTAAGCGACGCCGCAGGCAGGCGAATCTGGCGCCAGGGAGCGGCGCAAGGGACCCGGACTGAGGTGGTGCCCCCGGAAGGATTCGAACCTTCGACCTCGCGCTCCGGAGGCGCGCGCTCTAATCCCCTGAGCTACGAGGGCACTGAGGGGCTGCGATTGTAGCACGGGCGGCCGGGGACCGCCCCTGGCCGCGCCAGGGGCGAAGACCGGCCGCCGCTACGCGAGGCGGCTCAACGCGGCGGCGAGCTCGACGTCGCGCGTCGTGACGCCGCCGGCGCTGTGCGTCGCGAGGCGCAGCGTCACCTTGTTGTAGCGGATGTCGATGTCCGGGTGATGCTGCATCGACTCGGCCACGTCGGCGAGCTGCTCGACGAAGTCGACGGCGCGGGGGAAGTCGGCGAAGCGGAACGTCCTCGTCAGGGCGCCGTCGGCGTAGGGCCCAGCCGTCGAGGTCGGCGAGGGCGGCGTCGATCTGTTGCTGCGACAGCACGTCCATGAGCGCCTCCGTCATCCGCGGCCCGCAGCCCCGCCGGATCGGCCGGCGGGCTTCCGGGCCGAACGTCGTCCCGCGGCTACTCTTCCCCGCGCCCGCGCAGCGCACGCTCGACGTCGCGCTGCGCGTCGCGCTGCGCCATGTCGGCGCGCTTGTCGTAGAGCTTCTTGCCGCGGGCGAGGCCGATCTCGACCTTCGCCCGTCCGTCCTTGAAGTACAGCTTGGTCGGCACGATCGTGTAGCCGCGCTCGTTCACCTTGCCGGCGATGCGGTCGATCTCGCGCGCGTGCAGCAGAAGCTTGCGGGGACGCAGCGGCTCGTGGTTCCAGACGTTGCCCTGGGTGTACGGGCTGATGTGGACACCGAGCAGGAAGAGCTCCCCGTTGCGGACCTCGGCGTAGCTGTCGCGGAGGTTCACGCGACCCTCGCGCAGCGACTTGACCTCGGTGCCGACCAGCACGATGCCGGCCTCGAAGGTCTCGTCGATGAAGTAGTCGTGGTACGCCTTGCGGTTGCCGGCGACCTGCTTGATGCCCGTCTCTCGCGCCATGGAGCTAGGGTACCGCATCGGCGGCGACGCGCGCGGAGACCGAGGAGTGACGGGCGAAGGCTCGGTCGCCCACGGAGCGCACGCGCCGGTCAGCGATTGCGGCGGATCTGCTCGCGGCCCGGGGCGCGGCGACGCGGCGGACGACTGCCGGTCGTGCGCCGGTTCGGCAGGCGGCCGGGCGCCGTGACCGGCCGCTCGGGCTCTTCGAGTGCCGGGACCAGGTCGACACGCCCGCGGACGACGTCGAGGCGCTCGACCTTGACCTCGACCTGGTCGCCGAGCCGGTAGCGGCGGCCGCTGGCGTCGCCGACGGCCGCCGTCTCGTGCTCGCTCAGCGAGAAGCGCTCGCCGCCGAGGGAGCGCATCGGCAGGTAGCCCTCGTGGACGCCGCCGAAGCGCACGAAGATGCCGCCGGGGACGAGGCCCGTGATCTCGCCGCCGAACGCGGTCTCCCAGCCCATCTCGTGCAGGCGGCGGTCGAGGAGGAAGGTGAGGGCGATGTCGTCGCCGTCGAGCTCCGTCTTGCCGAGTCTGCGCTCGGCCGTCGAGCACTCCTCCGCCAGGGTGACGAGCTCCTCGTCGGGCGGCGCGCCCGGGCCGTCGCCGAGCTCCTTGAGCAGGGCGCGGTGGACGACGAGGTCGGGGTAGCGGCGGATCGGCGAGGTGAAGTGCAGGTAGCCAGGGCTGGCGAGGCCGAAGTGGCCGCGGTTCTGGGGCGCGTACACGGCCTGCTTGAGGGAGCGCAGCAGAAGGGTCGGCCACGAGAGGCGGCCGCGGCCCTCGCGCGCGCTGGTGGCGGCGATCGCCGCCGCGGCGCGCGCGTACGCCGCGCCGAGCTGGCCGCTCTGGAGCGCCCCTTCGGGCAGCGCCGCCACCGGAACGCCGAGCTCCTCGAGCTGGTCGAACAGCTCGATCGCGCTCTGCGCGTCCGGCGGCTCGTGGACGCGGAAGATGGCCCGCGCCTTGCGCTTCACGAGGAAGTCGGCGACCGCCTCGTTGGCGGCGAGCATGAACTCCTCGACGAGGGCGTGTGAGGCGGTCTCGGGTCGCGCCGCCGCGCCGACCAGCTTGCCGTCGTCGTCGAACTCGTACTCGGGCTCGAACGAGCCGATGCGCAGGGCGCCGCGGGCGAAGCGCTTGCGGCGCAGGATGCCGGCGAGCTCGGCGGCCAGGCAGAGCTGCGCGACCAGGTCGGCGTCGGCCTCGGTCGTCGCGTCGGGCACCGCCGCCGGGGCATGCGCCTGCCCCACGGCAGCCGCCGGCGCGGACTCGGCGTCGCCGGCAGGTCGGGGACCGGCCGCACCTTCGGCCGCCGGTCCGCTCTCCGCGGCGGCGACCTCGAGCCCCTCGGCGGCCCCGTGCGCGGCGAGGATCCCGTCGACGAACCCGTACGTGAGCCGGTGGTCGCTGGTGATGAGCGAGCGGTAGAACTGCGTCGACGTGCACCGCCCCTCGGCGTCGAAGGCGCACTCCACGGTCAGGCACTTGCGCGGCACGCGCGGGCGCAGGCTGCAGAGGTCGGACGAGAGGGCCGCCGGCAGCATCGGCTCCGCCCACAAGGGCAGATAGAGGCTCGACGTGCGACGGCGCGCCTCGAGGTCGATTGCGCCGCCGACGTCGACGAAGTAGGAGACGTCGGCGATATGCACGTGGGCGCGGTAGCCGTCGCCCTCGCGCGCGACCGAGATGGCGTCGTCGAAGTCGCGCGCCGTGTCCGGGTCGATCGTGAAGGTCGGCAGGCCGGCGAGGTCGCGGCGAGCCTCGTCGGGGCGTGCGGCGCGCGCCCCGACCGCGCTCGCCTCGTCCAGCACCTCGTCGGTGAAGCCCTGGCGCACGCCGGCGGCGTACATCAGAGCCTTGAGCGCCGCCTCGAGACTGTCCGACGATCCGAGCACCTCGGTCACGCGGAGCCGGTCGCCGGGAGCCGGTACGGCCAGCACGAGGTCGTCGAGCTCGAACGGCACGCTCCCCTTGGCCGTCAGGTAGGAGCGTTCGTCGCCGCGGATCGGCTCGAGCGACCAGAAGCGGCCCCAGCGGCCGACGCGGAAGGGTCGCGGGGCGGCCGGCGTGGGCGCCTTCTTCGGCGACCTCGTCATCGCGTCACAACGTCCGCCGCCTCACTGCGCGGCGATGAAGGCGAGCGCCCGGTCGAGCGTCTCGTCGTTCTTCGTCTTCGGGTCGTCCGGGGCCTTGACGTCGGGGACGATGCCCTTCTTGTCGATGTTCGTGCCATCCGGCGTGAAGTAATTCGCGGTCGTGAGCTTGAGGCTGGCGCCGTTGCCCAGCGGCACGATGCTCTGCACGACGCCCTTGCCGAAGGTCTTCTCGCCGATGACCGTCGCCCGGTCGCGGTCCTTGAGCGCCCCGGTCACGATCTCGGAGGCGCTCGCCGTGTAGCCGTTGGTGAGCACCACGACGGGCAGGTCGGTGGCCGGCGTCTCGTCGACCTTGTAGACCTCGAGCGGAGAGTGCAACCCCTTCGTCGACACGACCTCGCCGCGAAGGAAGTCCCCGGTCACGTCGACCGCCTCCGAGAGCAGGCCACCGCCGTTGTAGCGCAGGTCGAGGATGATCCAGTCGGCGCCCTTCTTCTCGAGCTTGTCGATCTCGCGGCGCACGTCGTCGCCGGCCCCGCCGGCGAACTCGGAGAGCTGGACGTAGCCGACGTCCGTGTCGCCGGCTTCGAGCATCTTCGACCGCGTCTGCGGGATGGGGATGGTCTTGCGGGTCAGGGTGACGTCGGTCTCGTCCTTGGCGCCCTTCTTGCGCACTGTCAGCGTGACCTCGGTGCCGGCCTTGCCCTTGATGCGGGCGACGCTCGACTCGAGCGCCTCGCCCTCGGTCTTCTTGCCGTCGACGGCGACGACAAGGTCGCCGGGGCCGAGACCTGCGGCCTTCGCCGGCGATCCGTCGAACACACTCGTGATGAGCAGACCGCCGTCCTTCTTCTGCAAAGAGGCGCCGATGCCCGAGTACTCCCCTTTGGTCTGCTCGTCGAGCAGCTGCGCCTCTTGCGGCGAGAGGTACACGGTGTAGGGGTCGTCGAGCGACTTGAGCATGCCCTGGACGCCCTTCTGCGAGAGGGCGTCGGGGTCGACGTCCTTGTAGTAGCGACCCTGCAGCTCCTCGATGATGCGCTGCTGCAGCTGGCCGGCGGTGGCGGCGGCGTCGAGCTCGTCCGGCGTGAGCCGGACGACGTTGTCGCCGTTCACCTGCCAGCCGGCGAAGTAGCCGACGAGAAAGCCGAGCGAGATGAGGATGAGGACGAGAGCTGTCTTGAGCGAGCGCACTACTCAGGGATGGTAGACCCCGCGGTGGGCGGCGGCAAACCCGACGGGGCCCGCCCGCCCCGAAGGCTCAGGGCAGATAGCCCATCGGGTCGACGGGCGACCCGTTGACACGGACCTCGAAGTGCAGGTGCGGGCCGGTCGAGAGCCCCGTCGACCCGACGTACCCGACGACCTGGCCCTTCTTCACCGTCTGGCCGTAGGAGACGGCGAGGCTCGACTGGTGCGCGTAGAGCGTCGAGATGCCGCCGCCGTGATCGATCGCCACGGTGTTGCCGTAGCCGTCGACCCAGGTGGAGTACACGACCCTGCCGCCGTCGGCGGCCCAGATCGGCGTGCCGTTGCCGGCGGCGATGTCGATCCCGGTGTGCAGGATCCGCCGGCCGAGGATGGGGTGGATGCGGTAGCCGAAGCCCGACGTGACCGTCCCGTTGACGGGCCACATCATGGCACCCGTGCCGTGCCCGCCGCCCGAGTTCCCGTTGATGATCGCGGCGAGCGTCTGGCTCTGCTGAAGCAGCTGGTCCTCCTGCCGCTGCAGCTCGGCGAGGTCGGCGTTGGCGGCGGAGAGCGTCGCCCCCTTCTCCTCCCGCGTCGCGTACACGGCGTCGCGCTGCTCCTGCTGCGTGGCGCGCAGGGCGGCGAGCTCGGCGCGCTGCTCCTCGAGCTCGCCCGCGACCTGCGCCGCCGCCTCCTGCCTGGCGACCAGGGCCTCGCGCTGGGCCGCGACCGCGGCCCGCGCCTCTTCGAGCTCGCCGATGAGCTCGCTCTCGCCGCTCACGACGTCGTTGACCACGCGCAGGCTCCGCACGAGCTCGTCGAAGCTCGACGACTGGAGAAGCACGTCAAGGTAGGAGAGGTCGCTGGCCTTGTAGGCCATGACGACGCGCTGCTCGAAGGCGATCTCCTGCAGCTCGAGCTTGTCCTCGGCGAGCTCGAGCGCGGCACGGTTCGCGCGCAGCTCGGCGCGCAGGCGGTCGAGCTTGGCGCGGGCGACGACGAGACGGTGCTCGACGGTGGCGATCTGCGCGCTCGTCTCGGCGAGCTCGCCTTCGACCCGGCCCAGCCGCGCGTCGATGTCGTGGATCTGGGCGCCGAGACTGGCAGGCGCGCTCGCGCGCGGCGGCGACGCGCTCCTGCATGAGGACGATCTGCTGGCGGGTGCGCGAGAGCTCGTCCTGCGCCTGGCTGGCCGTCAGCGCGCCGGCGCTCGCCGGGACAAGCCCGGCGATGAGGGCCACGAGGAGCGCTGCAAGGATGAGGGGGCGCGGCAGCGTCATGGCGGTCATTAACCTTCTTCGGCAGAGCGGCCGCTTCCTGTAAGCGGCCGCCGTGGCGTCACGTGCGCAGGTAGCGGCGCAGGGCGACCATGCTGCCCACGGCGCCCAGCGCGCCGCCGAGCAGCGCAAGGGTCGGCAGCAGGCCGAGCGGCCAGCCCGATCCCTCCCACCAGAGGGGGTACTTGTACAGGCTGAGGTAGTCGAGCGCCGAGCTCTCGAGCCAGTTCACGAGAGCCCAGTTCGCGGCGTAGACGGAGAGAGCGCCCATGACCGCGCCGATGAGGCCGGCGATGAAGCCCTCGAAGACGAACGGCCAGCGGATGAACCAGTTGGTGGCCCCGACGAGGCGCATGATCTCGACCTCGCGTCGGCGGGCGAAGATCGACAGGCGCACCGTGGTCGAGATGAGCAGGATCGCGGCCGCCGAGAAGAGCACCGTCGCCCCCCACATCCCCTTCTCGATGAGGTCGATCGTGCCCAGCATGCGGCGCACCGTCTGAGCGGCGTACTGGACGCCGTCCTTGGTGCCCGGCGTGTGCGAGACGATGGGCTCGTCGTAGAAGCGCGCGGCGACGATGTCGACCTGGTCGGCGTCCTTGACGTAGACCTCGTAGGACGCCGGCAGCGGGTTGATCGGCAGGCTCGCGGTGATGCGCTCGCCGAAGCTCTTGCGGAAGCGGTCGAGCGCCTCCTCCTTGCTGACGAACCTGATCTCCTTGACCTCGGGCATGGCCGTGACCTTGTTCTCGAAGGCCTCCTGCTGCTGCGGCGTCGTCTCGTCCTTGATGAAGACCTCGATCATGATCCTGTTCTTGAGGCTGGTCGCGCCCTGCTCGAGGTTCGAGTCCGTGACGAGCACGAGGCCGAGGATCGCCGTCGAGATGAACACGGTGATCACGGCCGCCATGGTCATGACCCAGTTGCGCCGCAGGGACCCGAGGGCCTCGGCGAGGAAGAAACCCAGGCGCATCTCAGATGCCTTCCTCGGGCTCGTCGGGGAACTGGTCGTACGAGCCGCGACGCTCGTCACGGACGAGCCGACCGGTGTCGAGCTGCAGCACGCGCCGGCGCATGCGGTTGACCATCTCGCGGTCGTGGGTGGCGATCAGCACGGTCGTGCCGGTGCGGTTGATGCGGACCAGGAGCTGCATGATGCCGACCGCGGTCTCGGGGTCGATGTTCCCCGTCGGCTCGTCGGCGAGAAGCAGCGGGGGGTGGTTCACGAACGCGCGCGCCACAGACACCCGCTGCTGCTCACCGCCGGAGATCTCGTGCGGCAGGCTGTTCGTCTTGTCGCCCAGGCCGACGAGGTTCAGGATCTCCGGCACCTTGCGCCGGATCGACCGCCGTGGCTCTCCCACGACCTCGAGGGCGTACGCGACGTTCTCGTAGACAGTCTTGTTGGGCAGGAGCTTGAAGTCCTGGAAGACGCAGCCGATGTTGCGCCGCAGCAGCGGCACCTTGCGGCGCGGGAGGGTGCCGAGGTTGCGGCCGGCGACGAGGAGGCGGCCCTCACCCGGCTCGAGCTCCTTGAGCACGAGCTTGATGAGGGTCGACTTGCCCGAGCCGGAGGCCCCCACCAGAAAGACGAACTCCCCCTTGCCGATGTGGCAGGTGAAGTCCTGGAGGCCGACCACGTCCGGATCGTAGATCTTGGTGACGTTCTCGAAGACGATCATGTGTCTGGGCCGCTCCTCATTCCGCTCGCCGCAGACCAAGGGCCGATTATGGACGGCTGACGTGGCAAGTCAACCCGAGCGACCGGTCGGCCCGTCGGCCTCGCGCGGCCTCCGTCGTCGCTTCGCGCCGCTCCTGGCCGCGCCGAAGAAGGGCGAAGAAAAGGGGTTGCCGCACGCTGAGAAGGACCAGTTTGAGCGAGCCAAAGGAGCACTGGTGGCCGGCAACCCCGCAGGACTGTTTCGGCGCCGCGGCGGGGGTTCCTGCCCGGCGCGACTACCAGCGCTCGCGGCGGACCAGCTCGTCCAGCGGACGGCGGTCGGTGTCGGCCCGCGCCTTGTCGGGCCAGCCGAGCGGCGTGAAGGCGACGGGCTCGACGTCGTCCGGCAGCCCGAGCACGTCACGCGCCGCGGCCGGGTCGAAGGCAGCGATCCAGCAGGTGCCCAGGCCGAGACTCGCGGCGGCGAGGATCAGGTGGTCCATGGCGATCGTCGCGTCGACCTCGTCGTAGGGCTTGTCGTCCATGCGCCGCCAGGCCTCGCCGGGCACGGCGACGACGGCGATCACGAGCGGCGCCTGCGTGAACCAGCGGCTCCCGTACACGCGCCTGAGCTCGTCCTCGCGCCCCTCGGTGCGGACGACGACGAGCCGGAAGGGCTGCCGGTTGGCCGCCGTCGGCGCCCGGCGGGCCGCCTCGAGCACCTTCTCGAGCAGCTCGTCCGGCACCGGGTCGGGCTTGTAGCCGCGCACGCTGTAGCGGGCGGCGATCGTCTCGAAGAAGTCCACGGGCCCTCCTTGGGCGCACGGCGACGGGCAGCACAAGCCTAGCACCCGGCGGGCGGCGAAGGGCTATGCGTGGCCGGGCAGCTCCCGTAGGCTTGTCGCGTCGGCCGCCGGCGACGAAGCGGGAGGGCGATGCCCAAGACCATCCTCTGCCTGTGCAGGGACGTGACCGTCGGTGACGTCGAGCGCGCGTTCTCCGAGGGGTACGGCGACCTCGAGACGCTCAAGCGCTACACAGGCGCCTGCACGGGTCCCTGTCAGGGCAAGACGTGCCTGGAGAGCATCAGGCAGCTGATCGCCGACCTGACCGGCGTGCCCATCGACGAGGTGCCGGCCCCGCCGCGCCGGCCGCCAGTCTCGCCGGTGAGGCTCGGTACGCTCGCGGCGAAGGACGAGACGTGAGCCGGCGCCGCGGAGGCGATCGCTCGCACGCCGGCGACGGACGCGGCGCCGCCGCCCGGCCCGTCATGCCCGGGGCCACCTCGCACGGGCTCGCGGCCGCCTACGACGCCGTCATCGTGGGCGGCGGCCTGCAGGGCATCGCGCTCGCCTATGAGCTGGCGCAGCGGGAGTTCGGACGCATCGCTGTGCTGGAGGCCGTGTACCCGGGGGCCGGCGCCAGCGGGCGCAACGGCGAGATGATCCGTTCGGCCTTCGCGACCGACGAGTGGATCGGGCTCTTCGACGACAGCCTGCGCCGCTGGCAGACGCTCTCGGCCGAGCTCGACTTCAACGTCCTCTTCACCAGGGCCGGCTACCTCGTGCTGGCCTCGACGGAATCCGCGGTCGCGGCGTGCGCGCGGAACGTGCAGCTGCAGCGCCGTCACGGTCTCCACGTCGAACTGCTCGGGTGCGACGACGTCCTGCGGCGCTGCCCCGCCCTTGACCCGGACATGGTCGCCGGAGGCGTCTTCCAGCGCGACGCTGGTTTCGCCCATCACGACGCCACTTTGTGGGCGTACGCGCAGGCCGCCGCGCGGCGAGGGGTCGAGATCCACCCATACACGACCGTGACCGGCATCGAGGTCACCGAGGGCGCCGTTCGCGCGGTCGCCACCGATCGCGGTCGTGTCTCGACCGGGGTCGTCGTCGACGCCGCCGGGGGACAGGCGCGCGAGATCGCGCGCCTCGCCGGCGTCGACGTGCCGGTCGAGACCTTTCGCCTCGAGGCCATGGTGACCGAACCGCTGACTCCCTTTCTCCGCCCCGCCGTCAGCTCGCCGGCGATCATGGGCTACTGCCACCAGACCACGAGGGGCGAGTTCGTCGGCGGGACGGAGCCGGAGCACCCGGTCCCGAGCACGAGCATCCGGTCCACACTCGACGGGGCACGGGACATGGCGACCAAGTTCGTACGCCTCTTCCCCAGGCTCGCCGGCGTCCGCATGATGCGTCACTGGTCGGGCCTCGTCTCGCAGACGGCCGACGTGGCGCCGATCCTCGGACGGGCGCCGCAGGTCGACGGGTTCTACCTCGACTGCGGCTGGGTCTACGGCTTCGTCGGCGCCCCGGCGGCGGCGGCGCTCATGGCGGAGCTGATCGCCACGGGACGGACGCCGCCCACGCTCGCGCCCTTCGGCCTCGCGCGCTTCGCGACGGGCCGACTCATCCGCGAGACGTCCCTCGTCGTGGCGCCTGCCGCGGGAGGGACTCCGTGAGGCCGGGCGTGAGGCCGGGAGGCGAGCGGCCGTGAGACGCGGCGACCTCGAGTTCGTGTTCGAGGGACGCACGCTGACGGCGCGCCAGGGCGACAGCGTCGCCGCGGCGCTGTTCGCGAACGGCGTGCGCGTCTTCGGCCGGAGCGCGAAGTACCACCGTCCGCGGGGCTACCGCTGCGGCCGCGGGCACTGCTCGGCCTGCGCGATGCGCGTCGACGGGCTTCCGGGCGTACGCACCTGCGTGACGCCCGTGCAAGCAGGCATGCGCGTCGCGCGCGAGCACGCGTGGCCGGACGCCGGCACCGACCTGCTCCGCGTCGCTGAGGCGCTGGCCCCGCTGATGCCGCCGGGGTTCTACTACCGCTGGTTCCGGCGCTCGCCGCGGCTGTTCGCCGCGTTCGAGCGCGGACTCGCGCACGTCGCCGGCCAGGGGCGTCCGCCGAGCCTCGAGGCGGCGCGGCGACTCGCCACAGCGCGTTGCCAGCGGCGTGA
This sequence comes from uncultured Thermoleophilia bacterium, assembly GCA_963707855.1. Classification (GTDB taxonomy): domain Bacteria; phylum Actinomycetota; class Thermoleophilia; order UBA2241; family UBA2241; genus UBA2241. The sequence continues at coordinate 7,824 of CAVPRQ010000020.1, read as the reverse complement.
CGACATCGCCGTGCTGGTCGTCGGCGGCGGCGCGGCCGGGCTCAGCGCCGCCGTCGCCGCCGCCGAGGAGGGGGCCGCCGTCCTCCTTGTCGAGCAGGACGAACGGCTCGGCGGACGGCTCGCCGACGCGCCCGACGCCCAGGCGATGAGAACCCTGGTCGGCCGGGTGCGCGGTCACGCCGGAATCGAGACGCTCACCGCCGCCGAGGCGATCGCCTGGTACGAGGAAGGCGTGCTCGCCGTCGACCGCCGGCCGGACCTGTTGCTCGTGCGGCCGGCCGCGGTCGTCCTCGCGACCGGCGGGTACGACCGTGGCCTGCCGTTCGCCGGCTGGGACCTGCCCGGCGTCATGTCCGCTGGCGGCGCCGCCCTCCTTCTTCACCGATACGAAGTGGCGCCCGGCTCGCGAGCCGTCGTCGTCACGACGAACGACGAAGGTCACCTCGTCGCGCGGGACCTGCGCGACGCCGGCGTCGAGATCGCCTGCGTGGCCGACTGCCGGCCGCCGCAGGCGATCCGGCGGAGCCTTGCGCGCGACGCCGAGGCGGCGGGCATCGCGCTCCTCACCGGAGTCGAGGGCGCGCGGGCCCACGGGATCGGCTCCGTGTCGGCGCTGTCCCTGCGCCTCGGCGGCGACGGTCCGCCCAGGATCGTCCGGCACGAGTGCGACCTCGTGTGCATCTCGGCTGGGACACGGCCTGCCGACGACCTTGCCTACCAGTCGGTCGCCCGCGGTTCGCTCGTGCTGGCGGCCGACACGTCCCTCGAGCCCGTGGCCGGCGCGGGCGCGCCGGCCGCGGCCGGGACCCCGGTGCTCGGACCGTGGCTCGCCGGATCGGTCGTCGGCGCGGAAACCGCGGCGGCGGCCATCGCCCAGGGAAGGGTGGCGGGTGCGGCCGCGGCTCGCGCCGCGGCCGCACCCGCCACTTGACCGCCGCGGCGCGGACACCCAGGGCCGGGAGCGCGCCTCAGCTGATGGTGCCCCGACGCGGCCGCCGCGCGCCCCGCGCGCGGCGGCCGCGTCGTCCTTCGTCAGTGGTGTCAGGCGGCGCCGGTTTCCGGCTCCGGCAACGACGCCGTGGCTCCCGCCTCCTTCGCGCCTCTCAGCAAGGCGACCGTCTCGCCTATCACGACGCCGACGGCGAAGGCCAGCAGCAGCATCGAGAGAGCGAACGTGTACGACTCGGCGAAGAGCAGCGCTGCCGTCACGAGCACGACGGCGACGAACCATACCCAGGTCACGACAGGCGAGCGACGCAGCCTGGCTCGCCCGTCCTTGCTCACGACGCGCGGACCACGACTGGCGAGGTAGCCGATCGCCACGCCGACGAGAGCACAGACACCGGCCCAGAGGGGGCCGAAGGTCACGCCGACGATCGCCGAGAGGGCGACGAAGAGCACGACTGCCATAACGGCGAACACGACTTCGCGCCACGCCTTGTAGGGGCGGCGCGCGCTCATGCGGATGGCGCTCGCCAGCGCCAGCAGCGTCACCGCGCCGAGCACCGCGAGCCGGATCCAGTAGTAAATGGTGATGAAGTCGTCCATAGCGGCGCCCCTCAGATGAAGACCAGGAAGAAGAACAGAATGAACATGACCCCCGATGAGCATGATCGCGGCATACCACTTGTCGTCTTCAGGGATCGGCGGCGTGGCGCGGGCAAGGGAGTAGTGTGGAGGCCTCCGGGATCTGCTCGACCTGCGCCGGTGGCGGCGGCGGCTTGAGCTTGCCGCCCTCCGTGGCCGCCTTCGGGACGGCCTCGGGCTCAGGCGGGCCACCGAAGATGGCTTCGAGCCCGCCGTTGACCTGGTCCGCGAGGTCCGGGACCTTGACACCCGTCGCGACCCTCACAGCGACGACGCCGCCCTTGCCCTTGTACGTCACCACCTTGCCGGAGCCGTTGCCCATGAGGATCCAGTTCTCGCCGTCGCGCTCCAGCGTGATGCTCGCCTTGACCTTGACACCTGGCTTCTTGACGTTGATGGGCACGACGAGCGTGTCGTCGCCCTGCCACTGCTCCGGTCCTTCTGCGGGGAAGGCTACGCCGATCCTGTGAGCCTTGATCGTGAAGCGGACCTGGTCGCCGAGGTCCTCGACCCAGATCGTGACCTTGGACGTCGCCTTGCCGCCGCCCGTGCCCGTCCCCTCCCCCCAGCCTTCGTAGGTGCCGACGTATGAATCGTCGGCCGCCCCGGCGAGCGCCGGGAGCAGCAGCGGCGCCAGCAGGACAAGCGTGATGATGACCCCCGCGCCCCCGCGCGACCGTCGCATCCCTCCCCCTCTCCTCGCAGACGATGGTGTGCGTACTGTGTACAACGCTGCGGCGGAGGATTCCTGCGACGGCCCCGGCCCACCCTGACCGATCGCCACAACGGCCGGGCCTCGAGCTGAGTAGAATCGGTGGGCAGAGGGACGGCGGGCGGCCCGGCGATCCGGAGGCCGCGCCGTCGATCAGACCGAAGCGAGGGGGGACCATGAGTGACGAATCAGCCGCGTCCGAGGTCATGCGCGCCGCCGAGGCGGTCGTGACCGCCTACGGCGCCCACGACACGCAGGCCTACTTCGCCGCCTTCCATCCCGAGGCCACCTTCGTGTTCCACACCTCGCCGGAACGGCTCGGGTCCAGGGAGGAGTACGAGAAGGAATGGGCACGCTGGGAGCGCGAGGACGGCTTCCGCGTGCTCTCCGGCCGCTCGTCCGACCAGCACGTGCAGGTCTGGGGCGAGGTCGCGGTGTTCACCCACACGATCGAGGGCGCGGTGCGGACTCTCGACGGGGACGAGACGTCCACGGAGCGCGAGACGATCGTGTTCGTCCGTGAGCGGGACGGCCGCTGGCTCGCGGTGCACGAGCACCTCTCCCCCGTACCGGGCAGCGGCGCCTGAGGGTCGGCTCCTCGGGCCGGAGACGCGAGAGGGGGAGACACCATCAGTCGCAAGGGCTGGACGCTGTTCGTCTCGCTGTGCGTGATCTGGGGCATCCCGTACCTGCTGATCCGCGTCGCCGTGGAGGAGCTGTCGCCGGCGGCGCTCGTGTTCTGGCGCACCGCACCGGCGGCGCTCCTGCTCGCGCCGTTCGCGTTCCGTCGCGGCGCCCTCGGGCTGCTCCTCGCGCGCTGGCGGTGGGTGACGGCCTACACGCTCATCGAGATCGCCGTGCCGTGGCTGCTGCTCTTCCACGCCGAGCAGCGCATCTCGAGCTCGCTCGCCGGTCTGCTCGTCGCCGCCGTCCCGCTGCTCGGCGCGGTGGTGTATCGCCTGGCCGGCGTGGCCGAGCGCCTCGACGCGCGGCGCCTCGCGGGGCTGGTGATCGGCTTCGGGGGCGTCGCCGCCCTGGTCGGGATCGACGTCGGCGACAGCGACCCGCTGGCCATGGCCGAGGTCATCGTCGTCGCCCTCTGCTACGCGACCGGCCCGCTCATCATCAGCCGGCGTCTGCGCGGACTCCCGAACCTCGCCGTCGTCGCCGCCTCGCTGGTGATCACCGCCGCCATCTACACGCCGCCGGGGCTGCTCGACTCGCCCGGGTCGGTGTCGGCGGAGACGGTGGCGGCCGTGGTCACGCTGGCCCTCGTCTGCACGGTGCTCGGCGTTCGCGGTCTTCTTCGCGCTCATCCACGAGGTCGGGCCCGCCCGCGCCACGGTGATCACCTATGTCAACCCGCTGGTGGCGGTCCTGCTCGGCGTCGTGCTGATGGGCGAGCCGTTCACCGCGGGCATCGCCGTGGGGCTGCCGCTGATCCTGCTCGGCTCGGTGCTCGGGACGGCGCCGGCGCTCAGAGGGGCGGCGACAGGCCCACAAGCACCGCCGTCGCCGCCAGGACCCCAGCGGCGATGACGAGCTCCACTCTCGCGTTGATGCGGAAGGGACGGTACGTGACACCACCGGTCGCCAGAGCAGGCACCAGCCGGAAGTGATTGACGGCGCCGAGGGCGACGACCACGACGACGAGACCGACCTTCACCAGCAGGCCGGCGCCGTAGCTGCTACTGAGGAGCTCGCCCGGCGCACCCAGCTCGACGAGCGCGCGCGCGCCGCCGCTCGCCAGGACGACGACCAGCGCGAGAGTGGCTACGCGCGAGAACGCGCGCGCCGCTCGCGCGCGCACGGGGGGATCCGCGCCGCGCAGGCCGACGAGCAGCCAGGCAAGACCCCCGACCCAGACGCCGACGGCCATCATGTGGACCCACTGCACGACGACGTTCAGTGACGGCAGTTCCTGCGTCGCCGCGGCATGGCCCGCCCGCGCATGCGCCAGCATGGCGAACGCGGCCGTCACACCGATCGCGATCAGAGCCGCGCGGCCCGGCCAGACGTCGAAGGCGACGACGGCGACGGCGCAAATGACGAGCGCGGCGCCGAGCCACAGCAGGAACTGACCCTCGCGAGTGACGAAGAGGGGCAGCAGCGACGGCACCCCGACGAGGACCCTCTCGGTCGCGACCATCGTGCAGACGCCCGCGGCGGCCATGAGCAGCGCGGCGTAGAGCAGCTTCGCGCCGCCCTGCGGCAACCGGCCACCCAGGACGAACAGCCCCGTCGACGCCGCCCCGACCAGCCCCGCCAGCCCGACGTAGAGGAGCCAGCGGCCGAGGGCGCCGAAGACGCTGGTCCACGTCGAGGTGTGCCGCAGGACGACCTCCACCTCGCTGCCGGGCGAGGGCGTCTCGCGCACGCCGAAGGTGAAGAGGCCGTCCTCGACGTGGCCGTCCTCGGCCGAGACGACGAGCCAGTTGACCGTGTAGACGCCTCGCGGAAGATCCTCCCCCAGCGTGACTCTCAGCTGCGCGGGCGCGCCGGGGACCGGCAGCGCGTCGGAGGCGCCGGGGACGGCGGTGCCGGCGCTGTCGACGATGCGGACCAGGGACAACGTCGTGTCCGGGTCTTCGCTGAACGTGAGCGTGACTGAGGCAGGTGACTGGTCGAGGCGCGACCCGGCAGCGGGGTCCGAGTCGTCGAGCTCGGCGTGCGCCGCCGCCGGCGGCGCGGCGATCATGCCGGCCCCCGCGACGGCCGCCAGCATCGCTGTCGCCGCTCCGAGCGCGCCGAGATCGGCCATCCACCTTCTTCGTACCCGGCGCCTCATCGCCTCACAGCAGGTAGACCACAACGAACACCGCCACCCAGACGGCGTCGACGAAGTGCCAGTAGTAGGTACCGGCGTCGACCATGCCGGCGGTCCCCGCCGAGAACGTGCCGGACCCGCGCCGGCGCTCGCGCAGGGCGCGGAAGAAGAGGAACACGAGCACCGCGATACCGCAGGCGACGTGCAGACCGTGGAAGCCGGTCAGGACGTAGAAGCCCGAGGCCGTCAGGCTGTCCGCGAGGCCGAAACCCGCGTGCCCGTACTCCCACGCCTGGCCGGCGAGGAACGCTGCCCCGAGGACCACGGTAAGGACGAGGAGGCCGAAGAAGGCCTGCCGGCGTGCCTCCCGGTAGGCGACCTGGGCGTAGTGCGCCATGACGCCGCTCAGGAGCAGCACCACCGTGTTCACGGCCGGGAAGGTGACGTCGAGGGTCCCGAGCCCGCGGAGAGAAGGTCGGCGTGGACGCGAAGGTGGATGTCGGCGGCGATGAGAGAGGCGAAGAAGACGGTCTCCGAGCCGACGAAGGCGAGCATGCCCACGCCGATGAAGGAGAACCGCTGGCCGGGCGCGGGCACGAGATGGGGCTCGACCCACGGCGCCGTCATCCAAACGGCGAGCGTGACGAGCAGGAAGACGGCGCCGAGGACGATGACGGCCGGCGAGCTGAGCAAGCCGGCGCCCGTGACGAGGAGCGCGACGGCGGTCCAGAAGGGGACTGCGGTCCGCTGTTCCGACTCCGGCGCGAGCGGCGTCCACCCACCGGACAGGGCCGCGGCGCCCCCGGCGCCCGTGGCCGCTCCGACCAGCCCGCCGCCCTCCGACTCGACGCCCTCCGGCGGATGTGCGAGGTCCCACAGTGGGCGGGCGCTCCGTATTGGCGGCAGGGTGGCGAAGTTGTAGGCGGGCGGAGGCGAGCTGGTGGCCCACTCGAGGGTCCAGGCATCCCAGGGGTCGTCCCCCGCGGGTCGCCGTCCGCAGCTGCGCACGAGGTTCCAGAGGAGCACTAGCCGACCCCGCGGCGATGACGAAACCGCCGAGCTAGGAGAGCAGGTTGTACGGTTCCCAGCCGCATCCGGGCGCCCAGGTGAACACGCGGCGGGGCATCCCGAGCAGCCCCACGCGTACAGGGGCATGAACGTGAGGTATGAACCCGATGAAGAGGAACCAGAAACAGCTTGCCCAGCTTCTCGTCGGTCAGACGGCCGGTGACCTTCGGGAACCAGTAGAACACGCCGGCCATGACGCCGAACAGGGTCCCCCCGAACAGGGTGTTGTGGAAGTGGGCCACCAGGTAGTAGCTGTCCGACACCTGCCAGTCGAAGGGCACGCCGCCGGGGGTGACCCCGGTGAGGCCACCGATCGTGAACAGGGCGATGAAGCCCGACGTGAAGTAGAGGGGGGTGTTGAAACGCAGGGCTCCTCCCCACATGGTGGCCAGCCAGTTGAAGATCTTCACGCCGGTGGGCACGGCGATCACCATGGTCGAGCCGGCGAAGATGATGTTGAAGATCGACCCCAGGCCCGTGGGGAACATGTGATGGGCCCACACGAAGAAGCCCAAGAAGCCGATGACCATCACCATCGCCATCATGATCGACGCCCGAAGAGCGGCTTGCGCGAGAAGACCGGCACCACCTCCGACATGATGCCGAACACCGGCAGGATGAGGATGTAGACCTCCGGGTGGCCGAAGAACCAGAACAAGTGCTGCCATATGACGGGGTCGCCACCCTCGGTAGCGTTGAAGAACGCCGTGCCGAAGTGGCGGTCCAGGTACAGCATCACCAGGCCGGCGGTCAGGCTGGGGATGGCCAGGAGGATGAGGAAGCCGTTTATGAAGTTGGTGTACACGAAGAGCGGCACCATCCCCAGACGCATCCCCCGGTGCGCGCAGGCGCAGCACCGTCACGATCACGTTGATGGCCCCGATGATCGACGAGATCCCCAGGGCCAGCAGGGAGACGATCCAGAAGTCCACCCCGTTGTGAGCCGAGTAGAGCTTCTGGGTGAGCGGCGCGTAGCTGAACCACCCTGTGTTGGGAGCACCGCCGAAGACGAAGCTGGAGAACAGGAGTACCGCCCCCGCCAGGTAGAGCCAGTAGCTCAGGGCGTTGGCCCGCGGGTATTCAAGACGGGCGGCTGCCTGGACGTGATGTTGGGAACTGATCCAAAAGCGGATCCCCAGCGCGATCGGCCGGTGGCCGGAGATCTCCGGCTGCTGGTGACGACGGTCAAAGGGCAGACGCGGGCCGTGCTGTACCGAGCCGTGGTTCCGGGGACGAAGGAGCCCGTCGCCTTCAGCAGCCCCTGGCGGACGATCACGCTCGACGCGGTCGAGAACATCAGTCAACACGTGCAACTGGCGACCGACGGCAACGGCCGCTACGAGTTCAGCGTTCCGTTGTCTGTCCTCGGCTGGAATCCTGCCGCGGGCCAGTCCTTCCGCGGCGATTTGGGCGTGTTGAGCGGCAACGGTTTTCAGACCCTGCACGCGCCCTACTGGTCGAACAAAGCCACGGCGATCACCAGCGACGTGCCGAGCGAGGCGGAACTGACGCCGCGGCTCTGGGGCGAGTGGCAGACGCTCTCCAGGCTGGGAACGTGTGAAGCGTCCCTGAATAGATTTTGCGTGCCATCGCGTCGATCGCTAAAAGGGGGAGCCGGTTCGACTCGAACTCCCACAGCGGGTACGGCGGGAAATCCGAATGCAGATTTCCGCGAAAGCCGAACTCGTAA